>CBFIDY010000005.1:0-183322 GCA_965661495.1 Pseudohongiellaceae bacterium
TTCGATTTAAGCTGTTAGTGTTGGCACCACCGCCCCGCCCCCGCCGTAGAAAAGAGAGCTGCCGGTTATCGCGTTAGCAAGTCCAATGCCGCCGTCTCCGCCATTGCCGTAATTGTTGGGAGAATCTAGGTTGCCCAGCGGTGAGCCGCTGCCACTTCCGCCTGCGCCGCCGCCGCCGCTGCCGCCACCATAGAGTGTCGGTCCGGCGCCTATTCCGCCATCGTTACCCTGTGAGCCAGAGTAACCTGCGGCGCCATCGCCGCCACTGCACCCGCTTCTCGAGCCGTATGAAATTACACTCCCTTCATAGCTTCGTCCGTCAGGGTTTGCATCAAAAGCGGCGCCGCCGCCAGACGCGCCACTACCCGCGCAGACGTTATACCGTCCCGTTGCCCCTCCGCCTCCACCATAGGCAGTAATGGAGAACGCTGTGCTATCGCCGCCTAAGCTCGCGCGGCCGACAGTGGCATCGGCATCCGCTCCCGCTCCGCCAGTTCCTACAGAGATGCTGTAGCTGGTGCCGGCGCTTAGCGTGGTGACGCGGCCAGAAACCACGCCGCCGCCCCCGCCGCCACCAGAACCACCGCCACCGCCACCGCCGACAATCAGGTAATCTGCGGTGCTTGAGTCACTATCAAGCCATTGAAAAGTGCTGTCCGAAGTGAAAGTTCGTACGCAATAAAGCGAGCCAGAATCCGTGTAGGTGGTAAGCGTTCCGCCGCTCGCCACACCGTCGCACTGTTCCACAGCCGTGGCTCCAAGCGAGTGATTGCTCAGCATCAGGCTTGCGGCAACCACCATAGGTGCTAGGAGGCTTTCCTTTCTGCGCCAGGGGATTGTTTTCGCTTTGGTCATCGGTGCCGTAATCTCGAGGTTCAGATTTTGACGGCGTCAAAGTCGCGAGGCAAAGCCTGGCCAAGTGTCGCAGCTGCGCTATCACGCTGTGCTTGGTCGTCGGCAAAAACCGATTCAAAGAACGCCACCGCAGCAACGCTGGTGATCATGTGCTGCTCTCCAGGATGCAGGGCTTTCTCGTCGGGCGTGATCTCGCAGACCGCTGGCGCGTCTGGGTCTACCACGATGCCAATGTCAGGACCGCCAAGCTGTGTGAGAGAGTCATTGGGGTCTGTGTCGAGGTTGGCGAGCACCGCGGCGCAGCCGAGGCTATCGGGATGGCGCATAAAGCGGAAAGCAGGATCGGCGATAGCGCCGAAGCCAAGGTGTGTGCCGCCTTCGATGCCGACTAGCGTGCCGTTAGGAATAAGCGCTGGGATAGTCGCGGCATTCGCGTCGAAATTAATTAGGTAGTCCAGTGTGCCGGCGATCATCAAAAACGGGATGTCGGTGGTGGCAAAAAAGTCCGCAGTGAAGCCGGTTGTAGGGCCCGCAACAGAGACCGCAGCGGCGATGCGTGGATCGCGCAGCGTTGCGTGATAGCTCGCAAGCTCGGTAGTTAGGCCGCCAAGCGAATAGCCCATCAGGCCAATGCGCGTGGTGTCTATGGCGCCAGCGAAGGGCTTATCACTGCCGCTTAGCGCGATGATCGAATCAATTAAGAAGCTAACGTCGGCGGGTTGGTTTAGCACGTCAACGGCATTGGGCTTGCCGGGCGCGCCGCCGTGAGTGAGGGGGTAGTCTGCCGCTGCAACAACGTAGCCGTGACTGGCTAGCAGCTCTGCAACGTAGCTCATGTCTGTGCGTGTCGAAGTGAAGCCGTGGCTGTGTATAACTAAGGGGTGTGCGTCGTCGCTGTTCTGCGGATACCAGAGTGTGGTGGCGAGGCTGCGATCGCTCGCGCCGGGGTAGTCACGGTTGGCTGCGGTGGGTCTGCTGGAATCTACGAAAAGCGTGTCGATGCTCGCGGTCTTGTAGGGTCCCGGTTCGAGCCACTGAGCCGAGGCCGAATCCGCCGCTGGGGCTTGGGGAGCTGTGATCACATAGGCGGCGGTAAAGCCTGCGATGATGAGTACGGCGAGGGCGCTCAAACCCAGTGCGATTTTGCGTAACATGATGAAATTCCGAAATTTAAATTATCCCGCCATTGTCTTCTAAGTGTAGTCAGGAGTAAAGAATTTGGCCTGGAAATCAAGGTGATTTCGCTGAGGGAATAAGTGGGATTAATAGGGTGCTAAAGCGGCCAGAAATTCCGGAACGAGCGCGGAAGCTCGGCCATAGTGATGCTCGTCAAAACTGGAGCCGGTCTGCTCTAGGTTAAGTTCTACGGTGCGTGCTCCAGCCTGTGAGGCGAGCTGCCCAAAGCCGGCAGCGGGGTAGACATTGCCGGATGTGCCGACGGACAAAAACATGTCGCAGTCACTGAGCGCGTCTTCGATCTGGCTCATGGCTAGCGGTACCTCGCCAAACCACACAATATGAGGGCGCAGGGCGCCGGTCACTGCGCAGCAGCGGCAGGGAGTGTGTTGATCGAAGCTTGCTCTCTGCTCGAAAACTAAGTCGCTGTGAACGCAGCGACTTTTGAGCAGTTCACCATGCATGTGAATTACAGATTCAGAGCCTGCGCGTTCGTGTAAATTATCAACATTTTGCGTCACTAAAAGGAATTTGCCGCCTTTTTGTGTGAATTCGTGTTCAAAGCGAGCGAGGGCGCTGTGTGCAGGGTTGGGCCTCACAGCTTTAGAGAGCAGCTGCTGCCGGCGCTCATTGTAAAAGTCGTAAACCAGCTGGGGATTGCGCGCGAAGCCCTCGGGTGAGGCGACATCCTCGATTCTGTGATTCTCCCAGAGCCCGTCGCTCGCGCGGAAGGTACGAATGCCCGACTCAGCTGAGATTCCCGCGCCCGTAAGCACGACTATAGATCGCGGCTGGGGGCGTGCTCGTCTGAGGTCGCTTGGCGTGGGCATACTGTTTACCTCTTCCGCTGAGTCCGTGACTAGTTAAAGCGCGTTGTCTGAGTATAATCCATCGGCTAGATGCGCTGCGCGTTGACTATTGCGCGCTACCGCACGCTTTTGATTTTTCATCGTGACAGGAGAACGCCATGCCCAGCCCCGCCAAGCCAAGCCATCCAAAATTAGGCAATCTAGCGCCGGCATTCACGCTGCAAGACCAGCAGGGCAATAAGGTGAGTCTTAAGGATTTCAAAGGCGAGTCGCACGTTGTGCTGTACTTTTATCCGAAGGCGATGACTCCGGGCTGCACGGTGCAGGCCTGTGCGCTCAGAGATCACAAAGCCGAACTTGCGAAGCACGACGCCGTGGCGATTGGTGTGAGCCCAGACCCGTTCGCGCGGCTGGCGAAGTTCGAAGAAAAGCACGACCTCAATTTCACGCTGCTTGCCGACGAAGATCACAGCGTGGCTGACAAATACGGCGTGTGGGGCCTGAAAAAATTCATGGGCAAAGAGTTCATGGGCTTGATCCGCACGACATTCATTGTTGATAAACAGGGCAAGCTAGTGAAGGTGTTGGACAAGTTTAAAACCAAGACCCATCACGAAGACGTGCTGGCCGCGCTCGCGGAGCTAAACGACTAATGGCCAGCGCGCTTAACCTCAACACTCGCGACTATTCCGATCCATCAGCCGCTGCAACACAGCAGCCGCTGCTCGTGTTGCACGGCTTATTTGGCAGCTACAGCAATTGGGGGCTGCACAGCAAAGTGTTGGCTGAAACCTTTCATGTCATCGGCGTGGATCTGCGCAACCACGGCGATTCTCCCCATGCTCCAGAGCTGGACTATCAGTCAATGGCAGAGGACGTTCGCCTGCTAATCGAAAGCCAGAATCTCGGCCCCTGTACCGTGCTCGGTCACTCGATGGGGGGCAAGGTTGCGATGCAGCTGGCGCTTAGCTACCCCGAGCTGGTTTCTCAGCTGATCATTGTCGATATCGCTCCTGTGCTTTACAGCAATATGGGGCCGGGTCATCAGCGCATAATCAAAGGCATGCAGTCGCTAGACGTAGCGCAGTGCAACACGCGCGCTGCCGCGCAGGCACACTTGGCGCAGCACATAGAAGACGAAGCCACGCTCAAATTTATAATGACCAACCTTGGTCGCGCGCCTTCTGGCGGTCTGCGTTGGAAGCTAAACGTTGCCGCGATCGATGATCAGTACGACAGGCTGCGGGAGAAACCCGTAGGCGACACGCCGTTCGAGAAACCGGTTCTGTTCATAAAAGGCAGTGAGTCTGGCTACATCGGCGCCGAACACGAAGCAGAAATACTTGAGCTGTTCCCTCAGGCGACGGTGAAAATCGTCATGGAGGCTGGGCACTGGGTGCACGCAGATAAGCCGCAGGCGTTTCAGAAAATCGTGTTGGATTTTTTAGAGGGCTAGAACCTTAAAGTCTATTTTTAAGCAGATCATCGATAAGCTTGGCAGAGACCGCTAGTCTACATGGCGCTACCTGCCCTTAAAAAGAATGAGTAACAAGCCGCAGCACCGCTGCTCGAGAGCAACATGACCGTTTTAAGTGTCAACGTGAATAAAATCGCACTGCTTCGCAACTCCCGCGGGCGAGATTTCCCCAGTGTCCTCGACTTCGCCAAACGCGTAATCGATTTGGGGGTGGCCGGAATCACCGTGCACCCGCGCCCTGACGAGCGCCACGTGACGCGCCGCGACATCCGCGAGCTTACGTCTTTTCTCGCGGACTATCCGCAGGTCGAATTTAATATTGAGGGGTATCCAAGCGAGGAGTTTCTCGATTTGGTTATCAATGCGCAGCCTCACCAGTGCACCTTAGTGCCGGACGCGCCCGATCAGCTTACCTCCGACCACGGTTGGGATATTTTGGCAAATGAAGCACTGTTGCAAAACGTGCTCGCTCGGCTGCGTGAGAACGAGATTCGCTCCAGCATTTTCCTTGACCCCGACGCTCAGGCGGTAGACTTAGTGCCAACTGTAGGCGCCGATCGCATTGAACTTTATACCGAAGACTATGCGCAGGCTTTCGGCGGTGGCAATCAGGATAGCGTGCTCGAAAAATACCGCGCCGCTGCAGCGCGCGCAGAGAAGCTAGGGATCGGGGTTAACGCAGGGCATGATCTTGACCTTAACAACCTCGGCGAATTTTTGACCGTGCCAAATATTATGGAAGTCTCCATTGGGCACGCGCTGGTTGTAGAGTCGTTGTATGCAGGCGTCGATGATGTCGTCAAACGCTATCTTGCTATCTGCCAGCAGGCCGGTTCCCTTGCCTAGAATCTACTACGGCTACGCGATTATTTTAGCCGGCTTCGTTACACAGTTTATCTCAGTTGGCATGGCTAACTATGTGGTTGGCGCCTTCATGATTCCCATGACCGAGGAGTTCGGTTGGACACGAGCAGAGTTCTCTGCCTCGCGCTCGATCGGCCAGATGGTCATGGCATTCACCGGTTTCTTTATTGGCGCGCAAATAGACAAGCACGGCGGGCGCCGCTTTATTCTCATTGGCGGCTGTCTGCTAAGTGCATCGCTTTTCGGTCTAAGCCAAGTGCAAACGCTGACTCACTGGCTAGTCCTAAATGGTTTGGCGCTGACTGCGGGCGCAGCGTTAATCGGCAACTTGGTGGTGAACGTCACTTTGGGTAAATGGTTCGTCGAACACCGCGGCCGCGCGGTAGCGTTGGCGGGCATGGGTATTTCCCTGTCGGGGATTTGCTTGCCGGTGTTAGCGACCTATTCGGTGGACCTGCTTGGCTGGCGACAGTCATGGCAGTTGCTAGGCCTCGGCGCGGCGCTACTCACGATCCCCATGGCCTTTGTCGTGCGTCGGGCGCCGGAAGACTTCGGTTTGTATCCCGATGGTCTCTCGCCCTCGCAGCTTTCCGAGGGTCAGGGCGCCGCGGCGAGCGCCGATTTCGCGAATTCGATGACGCGCGCACAGGCAATGCGCACCTCGACGTTTTATACCCTGGTGCTCGCCTTCGGGCTGTTTCAAATTTCCATCACCGTCATGCTGCTACAAACCATTCCGCTGATGACAGATGCGGGCTACTCGCGATTTGTCGCGTCTAGCATGATCTCCCTCGCATCGGTGCCGTCTTTCTTGAGCAAGCCAGTTTGGGGGCTTTTGATTGATCGATTTAGCCCGAAAAAGCTCGCTGCAATTGGAGCGGCGCTCACCGGAAGCGCGGTGCTAGTTATCGTCTTCGCGGTCTCTCAGCAAACAGACGCGCTGGTTTATACGGGATTCATTATGATGGGCTTTGGCTGGGGTGGGCTACTGCCGCTGCAGGAGGTGATTTGGGCGACGACCTTTGGGCGGCGCTACCTCGGTTCGGTGCGCTCGACGGCGCTGCCGTTCGTGCTCGGCATGGCCGCTTTAGGGCCGGTCCTCGTTGCAGCCTACTACGACACAGTAGGCAACTACGATTTGGCGTTGGTCGCGATTGCACTGTGCAACCTTGGCTCCGCCGTCATGCTCTATCGGATAAAAGACAGGCTGCCGCGCTAGCGCAGCGACTCAAGCAGCACCGGCCAGACGTTGTCGAGGATTAGAGGCTGCCCCTCTGCTTTGGGGTGAACGCCGTCCGCCTGCATGAGTTCGGGTTGCTGCGGGACTCCATCAATGAGGAAGGGCACGAGCGCGAGGTCGTATTCCTGCGCCAGTTCGCCATATTGCTCGAAAAAGGGCAGGGTGTAGCGCGGGCCATAATTGGGTGGAATCTGCATGCCCGCGAGGATGACCTCGGCGCCTGCATCCAGCGCCATGGTGATCATGGCTATGAGGTTCTCCCGCATCAGATTTAGCGGAAGCCCACGCAGCCCGTCGTTGCCGCCAAGCTCTATCATCACATGAGTAGGCTCGTAATTTTTGAGCAGGCTAGGCAGTCTCGAACGTCCTCCGGTGGTAGTTTCACCGCTTACACTCGCGTTAATGACCTCGACGGGCAGGTCGCTTTCAGCTAGGCGCTGCTCGAGAAGGCGCACCCAGCCCTGTTCTTCGGCAATGCCGTAGGCAGCGCTAAGGCTGTCGCCGAACACCAAAAGGCGCTGTTCCTGAGCGCCGGCAGACCCCGCCGTCAGAAGCGCGAGGACACCTAGGGTGAGTGCCGTAGTCAGGCGGACAAGAAGGGCGGGGCGCACGCGGGCAAGGGTGTTCATGGGGCCTCTGCAGAAATTGGCTGGTGACTGGATTCGATACGCTCAGCATACCGCAGGGGATCGCTGGGGTTAAGCCAGTCGCAAAGCAGGCAAACCGCCGAGTGGTCCGCAGCGTTGTATACATACCACGTACAAAACAAACGCCGCCGGCGCCTCGCGTCGCAGATTCAGCGCCGCTCGTTTTATCTCGGGTGCGCCGTTACACTGCAGTCACTGATTGGCGGTTAGTTATCAAAGCTCCGCGCAACTGCGCTTTGTACCAGACCTCCTGGATTCCGCAATCATTCGCTGCCGACGAGTCTTAGGAGCGAGCCATATAAAGACGGTAGGCGACAAGCTTATAAACAGGGAAGACACAATAGATGATCGAGATTCGCAGCCTCACCAAAAGCGTGCCAACGAGCGAAGGTATGCTCACCATTTTGAAAGACGTCGATCTTTCGATTGCCGAGGCGGAGACCGTTGCTATTGTCGGCGCGTCCGGGTCGGGTAAATCGACGCTGCTCGGACTCATGGCCGGTCTGGATGCGGCGACCAGCGGTGATGTGTTGCTGGGCGGGCACAGCCTCGCGGCGATGGACGAAGAGCAGCGCGCGGTGCTGCGAGGACAAATCGTCGGCTTTGTCTTTCAGTCGTTTCAGCTCCTCCCCAGCTTAACCGCGCTGGAAAATGTCATGCTGCCAATCGAACTCAAGGGTGATGAAAAGGCGCGGGCGAAGGCGCTTGCTCTGTTGGAGCGCGTCGGCCTCACCGAACGCGTGACCCACTACCCCAATCAGCTGTCTGGTGGTGAACAGCAGCGCGTAGCGATTGCTCGCGCCTTTGCGACCGAAGCGAAAATTCTGTTTGCCGACGAGCCTACGGGCAATCTTGATGCGGCCACAGGGGCCAAAATCGTCGAGCTTATCTTCGACCTCAACAAAGAGTTCGCGACCACGCTGGTGCTAGTGACTCATGACGAGGGTTTGGCCCAGCGCTGTGGTCGCAGCGTTCGCTTAGTCGCAGGCGAGATCGCTAGCGACAGCGCCGCGGGTGAAGCAGCCGAGCATTCAAAAGCAAGCGAGGCGACCGCGAGTGTCTAATAACAACAAGACAAGGGCTCTGCCGTTAGGAGATGGCAGCAAGAGCGTCGGCACGCTAATGGGTTTAGCCTCCCGCCTGCTTTGGCGCGACTGGCGCAGTGGCGAATTGCGGCTGTTGTTTCTCGCGTTAATCATGGCAGTGGCCTCGGTAAGCGGTATAGCGCTGTTCACCGATCGACTCGAAAAAGCGCTACTGATGGAATCGGCAAACATGCTCGCCGCAGACCGGGTGCTTGGCAGCGGCAAGGAACTGCCGCAGGAGTTACTCGTCGAGGCCAACCAGCGCGGCCTTCAAACGGCGCGCACGTTGTCATTCACGTCGATGGCGTTCTCCGACAGCGGCAATATGCTCGTCAGTGCCAAGGCCGTTAGCGACAGCTATCCGCTGCGGGGCGATCTGATTATTGCAGATGAGCCCTTCGTTCGCGGCGTGCCTGTGCAGTCTGGGCCGCAGCCTGGGCAGGTTTGGCTGGAGTCCCGCGCGCTGCCCGCGCTCGGCATCGACGTGGGTGATTCGGTGTATGTGGGCGAAGCCGAGCTTACCGTCGGCAAGATTATCATTGCCGAGCCGGATCGTTCTGGCGGCGGCATGATAGACAATGCCGGGCCAAGGCTGATGCTGCATATGGACGACGTGCCGCGCACGAACGTCGTGCAGCTGGGCAGTCGGGTGAGCTACAGATTCCTTTTTGCCAGTGAGCAGCCGCTGATCTTGGACGAGTACGAGGCGTGGCTTGGCGAGAGCTATGACGGCGAGTATCGGCTGCGAGACGTGCGCGATGAAAGCGAAGAGGTCAGCGAGGCGCTTAACCGCGCCGAATCGTTTCTGATGCTGGGTTCGCTGTTCGCCGTTCTGCTTGCTGGCGTCGCTATCGCGTTAACCGCGAAGCGCTATTCCGAGCGCCATTACGACTACGTGGCCATTCTCAAAACCTTCGGGTGCACCTCAAGCCAAATCGGTTTTATTTATTTGTGGATTCAAGCGCTGCTAGCGGTCGCTGCCGTCATCATCGGCAGTCTGCTGGGTTGGGGTGTGCACCATGTGATCCTCCGTGCGCTGCAGTCGGTCATCACGGTGGACCTGCCGGCGGCGGGCTATGAGCCTTTTGTCGTGGGCGCAATGACTGCGGTCATCTGCCTGCTGTCTTTCGCACTGCCGCCGCTGCTTGCGCTGCGGGAAACGCCGCCGCTGCGTGTGCTGCGCAAAGACATAAGCCAGCAGACCATAGGCGACAATGTGCCCTATGCTTTTGGCATAGGTGGCACCATCGCGCTCGTCTACTGGTACAGCCAAGACGCCATTCTAACTTCTGCACTTGTGGTTGCGGTGGCCAGTATTGCGCTTCTGCTTTCCATTCTGTCTTACGCCTTATTAAGTTCAAGCAGCGCAGTGGGCATGCGCGCGGGCAGCGCGTGGAAATTAGCGATGAGCGCGGCGCGAAGACGGCGTAAGCAAAACGTCCTTCAGGTCATGGTGTTTTCGGTCACTATTATGTCGCTGCTTATATTGGGGCTGCTGCGTACAGATCTGATTTCCGACTGGCAGGCTCAGCTGCCAGAAGACACGCCCAATCATTTCATGATGAATATCTCGCAGCCGCAAATAGCCGGCATCGAGGAATTTTTCGAAAGCAACGGCGTGCAGGGCAACGCTTTCTATCCTTTGATTAGCGCGCGGGTGACTAAGATTAACGGCGCAGAACCCGAGCCAGAAGAGGCTATGGAATCGGACCGCGAACGCGGCACGCTAGCCGGTGGAGCGGAGGACGACGATGAGGCTCAGGCTAAGGGCGCGGCGCGCATGGGGTTAGGAGTAGGCTACGGCCAGGGCGAGGACAACGCAGAGACTAGCGCCGCGGAAGCCGCTGAAACCAATGAAGAAGAGGAAGGCGAGGTCCGCGGACGTTTGAGTCGTCGGCAGGTAAGCTGGGCGCAAGAGCTGCCTGTGGATAATGTCGTCACCGGGGGTGAGTGGTGGGGCGAAGAGGCTGCACCCGGCTATGTGTCCATCGAGCAGGACTATGCTCAGTGGTTAGATATTGAGCTAGGGGACGTGATCGAGTTCGAGATAAACGCACAAACACTCAGCGCTGAAGTCAGCAGTTTCCGATCGGTGCGCTGGGATAATATGCAGCCCAATTTCTTCATCATTTTTTCGCCGGGCACTATCGACCATCTAGGCGCAACCTTTTTATCCACCGCGCTAATGGAGCAGGAGCAAAAGATTCTGCTCAATGAACTCGTTCAGCGTTTTCCTACCATCGTGGTAATCGAAATCGACGCGCTGATCGAGCAAATACAAACCATCATCGCGCAGGTCAGCTCCGCCATAGAACTGATCTCGGTGCTGGTGCTGGTGTGCGGCGCGCTCGTTCTGCTGGCCTGTGTGAATGCCACATTGGACGAGCGTTTCCATGAGAATGCGATTTTGCGCACACTGGGCGCCGGTAAGAAGCTGATAATGACGAGTCTGCTGATCGAATTTGCTAGCATTGGTTTGATGGCGGGCTTGGTCGCAACGCTGGGCGCAGAAGCTAGCCTGTATTATCTGCAGACCGAAGTGTTCGAGCAGGAGTTCGCCCTTCACTACTGGGTGTGGATTGCCGGCCCGCTTGCAGGGATGCTGATTATCGCCGGTCTAGGGGTTAACTCGACCCGCGGTGTGGTGAGCATCAGCCCGCTTAATGTGCTGCGGCGACTAGTTTAAACTTAGTCAACCCCGAGAATTATGTGAAAGAGCAAGAGGTCGGAATGAAACGTCGTCAATTTTTTAGCGCTGCGGCTTTGCTTGCGTTGAGCACGCTTGCCCAGGCGCTGCCTTTAGACTCCGTAACAGCGCAGGAGTGCGTGCGCGGCGACTGTGAGAACGGGCGTGGCACACTTGAGCTGCGCACAGAATTTGGCAAAGGGATGTACCGCGGCGATTTCCTTAACGGTGAGTTTCACGGCAAAGGACGCTTAGAGATCCCCGTATCGTTTCTTGAAAAATCGATTTACGACGGCGAATGGGAAAAGGGTATTCGTAGCGGACGCGGCACCTATTGGAACGGCGATGGCAAGCTGTACATCGGTCAGTGGCGAGACGATAAGCGTAACGGTCACGGCTCTTACTTCTTCGGTCTGCCGCGCTGGGAAGAGAACAAACACACTGAATACTGGCTAAGCGAAAATACCGAGAACTACACCGGTAACTTCGTCAACGATCACTATCAGGGGCAGGGCACCTATCGTTGGCCTAACGGGCAGAAATACGAAGGCGGTTTTTTCGCCAGTCAGAAGCACGGCCCCGGCACATTCTTTTATTCGACCGGAACGCGGCGTAATCAGGTGTGGGAATACGGCGACTTTATTATGTAGCTTACAGAGAGTATTTGGGCTCACGAAAAATGCGAGCTCGGTTCCTTAGCTGTTAATAGTCACGCCGAACATAAATATTCTATACCGAGAAAGGGCTATAAGCAGAAAGCGCTACACGCTAAAAGGAAAGGCAGTACTATGGATTTACACGATATGCGACGCGAGTATCTGATGGGCGAGCTGCGCCGTTCAGATCTTAGCGCCGACCCCCACGAGCAATTCGCTCTGTGGATGCAGCAGGCTTTCGATATGGAAGTCGTTGATCCCCCGGCGATGGTCATCGCCACTGTGGATGCTCACGGTGTGCCGAGTCAGCGTATTGTGCTGCTTAAGCATTTCGATTCTACCGGCTATATTTTCTACACCAGCTACGGCAGTCACAAGGGGCGTGATCTAGAGAGCAATCCCAATATCAGCCTGCACTTTCCTTGGCATGCTGTGGAGCGTCAGATACGCATCGTTGGCAAGGCTGAAAAGCTAAGTGCAGAAGAATCGCAACGCTATTTCCACAGTCGCCCGCGCGGCAGTCAGCTTGCCGCGGCGGTCTCGCCGCAAAGCGCAGTTGTTGAGTCGCGAGACTATTTGGAAAGCGAGTTTGAAAAACTGGAGCAGCAAACTGCAGGGGGCGAAGTGCCATTCCCAGAGGACTGGGGCGGCTACCGAGTAAAGGCGTCGCAGATGGAGTTTTGGCAGGGCGGTGCGAATAGGTTGCACAACCGTTTCCGCTATTCGCAAGTCTCTCAAACAGGGGGCGGTGCGGAAGCGAGCTGGAAGCTGGAGCGCCTTGCGCCCTAAACCGCCAGGCTCGCTGATTTTTTCAGCCGCGCCAAGCTTTGAGCTTTTTCTTTTCTAATATTTTCTTCAGGCGCGCATAGTGAGGCAGCCCGTTCTTGTACTCTGGGTAGTCCTCTCCCTGCACTAGCGGTGCGAAATACTCTCGCGCCTCGTCGGTGATGCCAAATCCGTCGCGGCTGATGTAGCTGCGCGGCAGCATCTTTTCGACGTTGGCGACATCGGCCAGTTTGGCCTCGCCGATTTTCCAGCTGTATTTCTTGCCTTTGCCGCGAATGATCGCCGGCATTACCGCAGTCTTGCCAGCGAGTGCGAATTCCACCGCTGCAGCGCCAACGGCGTAGGCCTGTTCGACATCGGTCTTCGAAGCGATGTGGCGTGCGGCGCGCTGTAAATAGTCAGCCACGGCCCAGTGGTATTTGTAGCCTAGCTCCGCTTTCACCATTTCGGCGATAAACGGCGCAACGCCGCCAAGCTGTGCATGCCCGAAAGCGTCTTTGCCGCCCGCTTCGGCGAGGAAGCTGCCATCAGCGTTTTGCACGCCCTCAGAAACTACAATGGCGCAGTAGCCGTGTTTCTTTACGCAGCTTTTCACTTTCTTAAGAAACTTTTCTCGGTTAAAGGCGATCTCGGGAAACAAAATAATATGTGGCGCATCGCCTTCCTGTTCGGCTGCTAGGCCTGCAGCGCCTGCAATCCATCCCGCGTGCCGTCCCATGACTTCCATGACAAACACTTTAGTAGAGCTTGCGCACATGGAAGCGACATCAAGACCGGCTTCCCGAATGGACACAGCGACGTATTTTGCTACCGAGCCGAAACCCGGGCAGTTGTCGGTGATTGGCAAATCGTTATCGACAGTCTTAGGCACGCCAATGCAGTTAATGGGGTAGCCCTTCTCAACGCTTAGCTGGGCAAACTTATTGGCGGTATCCTGCGAATCGCCGCCGCCGTTATAAAGGAAGTAGCGAATATTATGCGCCTTGAAGACTTCAATGAGGCGCTCGTATTCGCGCTTGTTCTCGGCATAAGACTTGAGCTTGTAGCGGCAAGAGCCGAAGGCGCCGGCAGGAGTCGAGCGTAGCGCGGCGATAGTTTTCGCTGACTCTTTGTTGGTATCGATAAGCTCTTCATGCAGTGCGCCCACGATGCCATTGAGGCCTGCGTAAACTTTGCCAATCTTGTCTTTGTGCTTGCGCGCCGTTTCGATAACGCCACAGGCGCTCGCGTTAATTACTGCTGTCACGCCGCCCGACTGGGCGTAGAAGAGGTTCGCTTTGCTCATAAGTAGGCGCTCGAATCTGATGTATAAGAGCTGCGCAGTTTACGCTGTGCCGCGCAGTGTCGCAATTTAAGCGCTTTCGTAGTCGTATTCGCCCTGGCGCTATCAATGTGCGACCCAAGAACTCAGCTAAACATTGCCTCGCGAGAGGCTTTGTTGCACCATCGCAGGCCTTAATAAAACAGTAGCGCGGAGATTGAGTGTGAAGTTAATCGTAGGTATGTCAGGGGCAAGCGGAGCGATCTATGGAATTCGATTGCTGGAGGTGCTGCAGGACGTAGCCGATGTCGAGACTCATCTCGTGATGTCTGATTCTGCAAAATTGAACATAGCAGTCGAGACCGACTATAGCGCTAAGCAGGTCGAAGCGCTCGCCGACCAGGTGTATTCGAACAAGGACATCGGCGCGAGTATCGCAAGCGGATCGTTTCGCACCGACGGTATGGTTGTCGCTCCCTGCGCAATAAAAACCCTCTCGGCTATTGCTAATTCCTACGCCGACTCGCTTATCGTGCGCGCAGCGGACGTCATTCTCAAGGAGCGTCGCCGGCTGGTTCTCGTTCCGCGGGAGACGCCACTGCATGCTGGCCATTGTGAGCTGCTACTAAAAGCCTGTCAGCTTGGTGCGATGATTTCGCCGCCTATGCCGGCGCACTATATCAAGCCAAAAACCATAGACGATCTGGTCAACCATCACGTGGGCCGCGTGCTCGATCAGTTCGATATCGATCCCGGGCTTGTGCAGCGCTGGCAGGGAGTGCAGCAGGCCACAAAGAGCTAGAGAAAAAAATAAGAACCTAGGAGAGACAGACATGGCAGCAAATTTATTCGACCTGAGTGGCAAGGTCGCGCTGATTACCGGAGGCAACAGCGGGATCGGTCTTGGTTTCGCCGAAGGTGTGGTGAAACACGGGGCGAGCGTTTGTCTGTGGGGAACTAACGCTCAAAAGAACGCAGACGCCGCAGCAGCGCTAACAGCGCTGGCACAGCAGAACGCAGGCGCCGAGCAGAAGATCCATTCCATTGTCTGCAACGTCGCAGACGAGGACGCAGTTGAGGCAAGCTTTGCCCAAACCCTCGCAGAGTTTGGCCGTGTCGACGCCTGTTTCGGCAATGCTGGCGTAGCGCGCTCTGGGCGCTTCGATGAATTCAGCACAGAGGATTGGCGCGCGGTACTGGATGTGAATCTCGATGGCCTGTTTTTTACCCTGCGCGCTGCCGCTAAGCATATGCGTCAGCGTGCAGAAGCCGGTGACGCCGGCGGCAGGCTTATTGGCACGGCGTCTTTGGGCGCGCTAATGGGGATGGCACGAGTCGAGGCCTACGGAGCAAGCAAGGGCGCCGTAATTTCTTTTATGCAGGCGCTATCGGTCGAATACGCACGCTATGGCGTTACCGCTAATTCCGTTCTGCCGGGGCACATCGCGACCGCTATGACGGCGGACAATTACGCTAATGAGAAGTTTGCTAACGCCGTTCTACCGCGTATACCGGTCAGACGCTGGGGCGATCGGGCGGATTTCGAAGCCATTGCTGTTTATCTAATGAGCGATGCGAGTAGCTACCACACTGGCGACAGCCTGCTTATCGACGGCGGTTTCTTCATTAGTTAGCACTTAATTGGCGCTCTTCTAAAGGCGCTTTTCTGCTGCACAGGCTCCGGCGGTGGAGCCTGCATGCGCTAGTGGCTGGAATATGAGTAGAAAATAAAAGGCTGACTCAGCGCCGCAAATGCTGTACCTTGCGCGCAAGTTGGATAGGGCCCTCGATTCGCCTCCAGCTGTGCTTCTACTGATTTGGCGCCCGCGCTCGCACCTCCTGAGCCCGCCCCAACCTTTCGAACGCACACCCGTGCACTTTCATTCGTGTAGCGGTCTTTTAATTTTCTAAACGCAGTGCTGTGCCCTTTTGGCTCAGAGCGGCGCTTGGTATTAATCGACGCCGCAGCGACTGACCGATTCACACACTTGTAATCGTTACTGCGTACAAGGTCAGCTCCGCTGCGTTTGTCCGCTCCACTTTGCTGTGTTTGCTCTAAATAGAAAAGACCAGAGCGCAGCAGGACTAATGAGAAATTTATGATATTTGCAGACCTCGGTTTATCCGATTCTTTACTTAAGGCCGTTGAAAAGACCGGCTACACCAAACCCACTCCTATTCAGGAAAAAGCGATTCCAGTCATTCTGGAAGGCGGCGACGTGATGGCGGCGGCGCAAACTGGTACCGGGAAGACCGCTGGTTTTACCCTGCCTCTGCTGCAGCTTTTGAGCGGCGAGAGCAATAAAAAGCCCGATACGATGCGCGCCCTAGTGCTTACGCCAACCCGCGAATTGGCGGCACAGATTCAAGATAGCATTGAAACTTACGGCACTCATGAAAACCTTCGCTCAGGCGTCGTGTTTGGCGGTGTGAATATTAATCCGCAGAAAAATATGCTGCGCAAAGGTCTGGATATCCTCGTTGCGACTCCTGGCCGTTTACTGGACTTGCATCAGCAAAAGTCTGTGCATTTCGATAAGGTTGATGTGCTGATTCTCGACGAAGCGGATCGCATGCTGGATATGGGGTTTATCCGCGACATCCGCAAAGTGCTTGCTCTACTGCCTAAAAAGCGTCAGAACCTAATGTTCTCGGCGACCTTCTCCGATGAGATTCGTGCGCTGGCAAAAACTATTTGCCACAAACCCGCCGAGATCGATGTGGCGCCAAGAAACTCTACCGTCGAAATCATTACGCAGCGCTTATATCAGGTTGAAAAGCAGCAGAAGGCGCAGCTCCTCAGCGCCATTCTCAGGTCGAATACGAGTCAAACTCTCGTATTTAGTCGCACGAAGCATGGCGCTAATAATTTGGTGAAGAAACTCTCGAAAGACGGCATCACCGCGGCAGCCATTCATGGCAACAAGTCGCAGGCGCAGCGCACAAAAGCGCTAGACTCTTTTAAGCAGGACCTCATTCAAGTGCTCGTCGCCACCGATATTGCCGCACGGGGAATCGATATTAATCAGCTCGAGTCGGTAATCAATTTTGATCTTCCCCACGTGCCCGAGGACTATGTTCATCGCATCGGCCGCACAGGGCGCGCTGGAGCGACGGGCCTTGCTATCTCGCTGGTAAGCAGCGACGAGCGTAAACAGCTGCGGGATATCGAAAGGCTTATTAAGCAGACAATACCGCGCGCCGACATGAGCGAGTTCGACCTCACTCCCGTCGAGGGCGGCGAAGAGTATCAAGAAGAAACACGACCCCCGCGTCAACCCCGTGGCGGACGCAGTGCCCAGGGCGCACGCGGCGAGGCAGGTCAGGGTCGACGTCGACGCTCGGGGCAGGGCGGCTCAGCGGCGCAGGGTCAGCGAGCAGCTACGACTGCAAACGGCGAAGCTAGGCGTGGAAACGGGCAAGGACGTAACGCCAAGCAAGAAGGCGCTGCGAAGGACAGAGCTGAGGCCGGTAGAGGTCGCGGTCGAGCGCAGGGACAGGGTCGCGGTCAGGGGTCACAGGGCGGGGGTCAAAGAGCGCAGAAGCCAGCGGGCGCAGGACAAACGCAGAGCAGTGCTCGCTCCAGTGTGGCGAGGGACGAGAACGGCGATCCTAATGGTAATCGCATGGACTATGACAACAGCTACCGCAACACCACCACCTACCCAAGCGGTAACCCACCGACAAGGGCTGGCCAAAGGCCGCAAGGCCGCGGAAACGGAGCGGCAAAGCCTCGTTCCGGAGCTGCGCGCTCGGGTGGTCAGCGCAGTGGTAATACCACGCGTACGGAAAACAAAAGCCAGATGTGGCAGGCACTGCGTTCTAAGGCGCGTCCCAGCCGCTAAGTGCATTAGAGAGATCGCGGTAAGTTTTTTTGAAAAAAGGAAAGCTTAGCGCGGTTTATCCGGTCGGTATAGGTAGCCCGCAGTGTTTTGCGGTCTTGCTGATCCGGAGAATGAACATGCTGTCCAGAGATACACGGTTTGCGCGCTACTCACGGACCTTTTGCTGGTTACTCGCAGCTATATGGCTGGTATTAGGCGTTTTTCTCGTCACCTCCGAACGCTCGAGCGAGGTGGTTACGGGCGTACTTTGGATTGTTGGCGCGCTGGTTTTTTTCGCTACCGGGATATACCTGCCGCGAACAAAAACTTCAGCTTCGCAGGACAATGATGGTTCTGCTCAGTAGTTGGCTTCCGCGTCTTCTTTCGAGAGGCTTTCGCCAGCGTAGGTAGTATCGGCTTTATTTCGCGCCATCTATCTATCGCGCCATGACAGATTTATTTCAGAGTGCCTCGCGACTCTAGAGTATTGTTTTAGCTGGCAAGGCCAACCCCTAGCAACGGCGATTCTGCTAACTGGTTTATGTAGGCAGGTCTGTTTCTTTCAACAAAGCGGCGAGTTTCAGAGCGTCCGCAAGGTCGGCGTGGAACCCATCATCAACGTGCTTAGCTACGGTGAGCAAGAGCTGCACCGGACTAGCTAGCTCCGTTGAGGTGCCAGTCCCCGGGCTAAGATCAGTGCTGATGCGAGAGGCATGAGTGCTTGCGTAGTGCGAAGTCAGAAACCGCCAGCTCTCGACAAAACCCCGCAGCTGCTCGTCCTCCGCTAGCTCTGCAGATGAAACTAGCTCTTCAAGCCCCAGCTGCTGAAGCTTTTCGCCATGTAGCTCGGCCGCTTTGATCTCGTCTCGTAGCGTTGTAAAGCCGGCTTGACCGGTGAAGCTTGGAAGCACGTCGGAGTCTGGCCAGTGCTTCATCTTTGTACGCAGTTGCCGTAGCGGAGCGATGAGTTCGCCGCGCCAAGCATCCGACTGAGCGACTAGTTCACGCGTTGACTGCGCGGCAAGAGACCTGCGCTGCTGTGCGAGCCACAGGCAGCACAGAAACACATTAACGTCGAAACCATGCTGGTTTTGTAGCGCCAAGCAAGCTTCGGCGACCCCCGGTTTGGGGTAGAGGGAAAGGGAAAAATCCCACAGCTTCACAGTGTCTATCTCCGTTCACGCTTTACGGTTTAGGGGCTGCAATGCTACCCGAGAATCGTGATATAAACACGGCTCATCCACGAGTTGGACGGCATCGACCGACGAGCTACACACCTATGCATATTCACATTCTCGGCATTTGCGGCACCTTTATGGGCAGCCTTGCGATTCTCGCTAAACAGCTTGGATTCGAGGTCAGCGGCAGCGATGCCAACGTCTATCCCCCCATGAGTACGCAGCTCGAAGAACAGGGGATAAGACTGTGCGAAGGCTTTGATCCCAAGCACCTCCGTCCTGCACCTGACATGGTCATCATTGGTAACGCCATGTCACGGGGCAATCCTAGTGTTGAGTATGTGCTCGATCGCGGTATTCGCTATACCTCAGGTCCTGAATGGCTCGCGCAGAATGTGCTGCACGGTCGCTGGGTACTTGGCGTTGCTGGCACCCATGGTAAAACGACCACCAGCGCCATGCTCGCATGGATTCTAGAATACGCTGGCATGAAGCCGGGCTATCTCATTGGCGGTGTGACAAACAATTTGCCCGCCTCAGCGAGCTTGGGCGATTCAATTTTTTTCGTTGTCGAGGCGGATGAATATGACAGCGCCTTTTTCGATAAGCGTTCGAAATTTATTCACTATGCGCCGCGCACAACAATTTTGAATAATCTTGAGTTCGATCACGCCGACATTTTTGACGACCTCGAGGCGATCAAGCGTCAATTTCACCATCTTGTGCGCACGCTGCCGGGCAATGGTCTGATTCTGTCCGGAGACGGTGAAGAAGCTTTAGAAGACGTGCTTGCCCGTGGCTGTTGGACGCCGCGACAAACTTTTGGTGTGGACTCTGTAGCCGTGGATTCTCTTGCGCTGCTGGAAAACGGTGGCGTGTACTGGGATGCCGAGCTGATACGTGATGACGGCAGTAAATTCGCATTGGCGAAAATGGGAGTCGGCGGCGAGCCCTTGGCGCAGGTGCAAATCGAGTGGCAGATGACGGGCCGTCATAATGTGAACAATGCGGTCGCTGCCATTGCCGCTGCGCATCATGCCGGCGTGGAGGTAACGACGGCGGCCGAGGCGCTGAGTGAATTCCGCGGTGTAAAGCGACGCATGGAGCTGCGCGGCGAGCGGCGCGGCATTCGCGTCTACGACGACTTCGCGCATCACCCAACAGCAATAGAAACGACCCTCGACGGGATGGCGGCAAAGATCGAAGCCGACCGCAGCGGCGCAGAGCAGCGCTTGATCGCCGTTATCGAGCCGGCATCGAATACAATGCGTGCCGGTTTCCATCAGGATACGCTGGTTGCGGCTTGTCACCCAGCTGATGAGGTTGTGTGGCGTCGGCCGGCGGATTCCGGTTTGGATTTTGCCGCACTCGAGGCGAATAACCCGGTGCCTAGCAGCAGCTTCGATGGCGTCGACGAGATTGTTGACTACCTTGCACAGCATGCGCGCTCCGGCGATCACATTGTCATTATGAGTAACGGTGGCTTTGGTGGCATTCACGATAAACTTCTGCGCGCGCTACGCTAGCGCGCCTATTGCAAAAGTCACGCTGCTATCACACTAGGAGGCAAGGCCCTATGTCCTTCGCGCAGTCTCAAGAAGCTCTCACGATTCCACTCTTTCCGCTGGGCATTATTTTGTTTCCGGGCGGCAGGCATGACCTGCAGATATTCGAGCAGCGCTACATAGATATGGTGACGGCAAGCCTGAAAAACTCTACGCCCTTCGGTATCTGCTCACTACAAGCTGGCCTCGAAACGCGAGAGGCAGGTACACGGCAATCCGTAAGCAGAATTGGCACGCTTGCTCGCATCATTGATTGGAACTCCCTAGATAATGGTCTGCTAGGCATCACGATAGAGGGCACGAGTAAGTTCCGCGTAGACAACTGCTGGCAGGCGGACAACGACCTGTTGATGGCCGAGGTCACTCTTAGCGCCGAAGACCGGCTCGAGGCTGAACCCGTCCCTTATGAGGAAGGCTACGAAGCCCTAGTCGAGGTGCTCAAAGGGCTTGAAGCGCATCCGCTTGTGGCTGAGAAGAATCTCAGCATCGACTACGACAATCTTTGGCACCTTGGCTGGCACTTAGGTGAATTGATGCCTCTTAGCGGCGCTGAAAAACAAGCGCTTCTCGAGCTCGATGACGCAGGCGCTCGGGCCGATCGCTTGGCCGAGTTGCTGCGGGAGCTGTCGGGAGAGGATTCCTAGGAGGGGCTCTATGCTTGGACAGTTTATTGACACGTCGCAGTGGGGGTCGCAGGAATGGCTGGCAGCGGTCATTTTCGCATTCATCGGTGTCACTATTGCGGTCATTATTCGGCGTCTGTTCACCTTGTTTTTTCTTTCCCGCCGCAAGCGCGCGGCACCCAATTTGAGGCCGCTGAGAAAGACCTCCTCGCGCGCGAAAAAAAATCGTGCGAAACCCTTTGTTCAGCTCGGCATGGGTGTGGGCGCGGTCGCTATGCTATCGCTTGGCAGCGCAAAGGCAATCATTGTTCGTCACGATCTGCCTCCGGCTGTGTATGAGATTCGCGCTGTCGATATGCCGGCAGTGTTCTATTTGGAGCTGCAGGGTCGGCGTAAAGTTTGTGTGGCAACGCTTATCGATCCGCAGTGGGCGCTGACGGCGGCCCACTGTCTTGAGCAAACTTCCTTGGCGCAAACTCTCTCCAATGAGAGCCTCTTCGCAGTGGAAGTTGCCGGAGAAACAAGGGAGATTGATCGTGCCAGTGTGCATCCACTGTACGACCAGCGCTCCGCGCAGGATGTTGATCTCGCCCTGCTGCATTTCACAAAACCGCTGGCCAATCCGCGGCCTCTGGCGCTCAGCAATTTGCCAGCGGCTGTCGGGCAGCAAGTGCAGCTCGTAGGGTGGGGCTATACAGGCCAAGGACTGTCTGGACGCGACCGCGACGACGGTCGTTTGCGTAGCGCCAATAATCGGCTCAGCGCGGTGGGTGCGCGCCTGCAGATTACCTTCGACGATCCGCGCAGCACTGACAGCGGAGCCGAAGACTTAGAAGGCATGCCCAGTCTAGGTGATAGCGGTGGGCCCGCGCTTGTTCTTCAAGACGGACAGCTGCGCGTTGCCGGCATTACCGTAGGCGAGATTATGGGCGCTGATTTTTCCGAGGAAACTCAAGGCCGCTACGGCGCGGTGGCGGTGTATGAGGATGTCTTGCGTCACATAGAATGGGTCAGCGAAGTGCTGAAAGAGGGGTAGCGCCCCGCGCTGCGGCGGCGGAGTAGTCGTAATCGAGCGAGCATAATTTGCCTCGAATCCGGTCTGCTTAGTCTACGCTCAGCAAAGGAGGCTAGAAATCATGATCAAGCGACTGCTCATAGGGCTCGTTCTCGTCTTTGGTATTACCCTCATCTTGGGTTATGTCTATCTCGGCTCTGCCGCCAAGGCCGGTATCGAGTCCGCGGGTAAATTTGCCCTCAAGACCGACGTACGGGTGGATTCGGTGACGCTCTCGCCGCTCAACGGTCATGGCAACATAAGCGGACTGTCTGTCGCCAATCCAGAGGGCTTTAGCGATGCCAACGCTTTTTCTTTAGGCTCGGTGGATGTGCAGTTGAGTGTACCTTCGGTATTTGAAGACCTCATTCAGATAGACCTCGTGCGCATCGCGCAGCCCGAAATCACCTACGAGACCACCCTCAGCCGCGATAATCTTCGCACTCTGCTCGCGAATCTGCCCAGCTCGGGTTCGGATACCACGCCAACAGCCGCCTCAGCGGGCCCAGGCAAGCAGGTGGTAGTTAAGCGGCTAGAGATCTTGGGTGCACAGCTAAGGCTTGTCACGGCGCTTGGCTCTGCTCCCGTTACCCTTCCAGATATTATCCTTACAGACCTGGGCGGCCCAGGCGGCGGTGAGTCCGTTGCCGAGGTAGCTGATACGGTGCTGCGGGAACTCTTGGCGTCCATCGGTGCAGCGCAGCTTCCTAGCTTGAACCAGCTTCGCGAGGGCGTTGAACAGCGCGCACGGGACGAAGTCGAGCGCCTAGAAGATGAAGTCACTAATCGCGTTGAAGAGGCGCTAGGAACCTCGGTAGAGGATCTGGGTAACCGTCTCCGCAGTCTCGGCAACTAGCTCTTTAGGAGCTGCGTGTCTGCTGGCAAATAGCAGAGGCGCTGGCGCGCGCAGCCGTTTAGCTCTCGTAAGTTAGACGGCTTTTTTGATAGTATCCCCCCGTTTTCCTTTCCTTTATTTTCGGCCTTTATGCCGCGGAGCGCACTATGACGATTAAAGTTGGCGACAAAGTTCCTGCCATTGGATTCTCGGTGATGACAAAAGAAGGCCCCAAGCCGCTTTCTTCAGAGGAGCTCTTTGCAGGTAAAAAGGTGGCGTTTTTTGCCGTGCCCGGCGCCTTTACTCCCGGCTGTTCAATGACTCACTTACCCGGTTTCGTAGTGAATGCCGACGCCATCAAGGCCAAAGGCGTGGACACCATTGCCTGTATGTCGGTGAACGACGCCTTTGTTATGGGCGCCTGGGGCCAAGCGCAAAATGCCGAGGAGATTCTGATGCTCGCCGATGGCAACGCCGAATTCACTCAAGCAGTAGGGCTGGGCTTGGATGCTAGCGGCTTTGGTATGGGGCAGCGCGCGCAAAGATTCGGCATGATCGTTGAAGACGGCACGGTCACCTATTTGGGCGTGGAAGCGCCTGGTGAAATTAAGGTCAGCTCTGCCGAGGCAATTCTCGAGCAGCTCTAGCCAGAGCTAAGGTGTTATTTCTAAACGCGGTGGCTCTGATTCGCCGCGTTGGTAAACCTTGAAGAATAAGAATAGAGATAAAGTTATGGCTGGCGAACAAGAAGGGCAGGCGGCACCGGGCGCACCTCAAACCGCTGAGGTCAACGGTATCGCGCTGCATTCGCGCATCGGTCTGGTGCTTGGCCCCGCAGTCTTTCTAGGTGTCCTCCTGTTTGTTGACCTAGACCCAAGCAATCCCATGGTAACGCGAATGGCTGCTGTCATCGCGTGGATGGCCATTTGGTGGATCACCGAGGCCATTCCCCTCGCCGCGACAGCGCTGCTGCCTATCGTTCTTTTTCCTCTGCTGGGTATCATGCGCGGGCGCGCACAGTCGGCCGCTGGCCTTATCGATGAACAGGGAGCCGGCCTGCCCGGCGGCGTCAGTCTCAGCGATCTCGATATTGTTTATCCCAATGTCGCCGGTCAGTACATGGACTGGATTATCCTGCTCTACCTCGGCGGTTTCATCATTGCCACGGCGGTGGAGAAATGGAATCTACACAAACGCATAGCGCTCAGTATTCTGCGCCTTATCGGCGGCCAGCCCCATAGGCTCGTCTTGGGCTTTATGGTGGCAACGGCTTTTCTATCGATGTGGTTGTCGAACACGGCGACCGCCATGATGATGATGCCGATGGGCATGTCTCTAGTGCTTCTATATGAGGAGCTGAATGCGGAAACGGTGGCGGCGGGCGGCAGCGTTGATCAGCGTGCGCCCAACTTTGCGCTGACGCTTCTTCTGGGTATTGCCTACTCGGCTTCTATAGGCGGCGTAGCAACGCTAATCGGTACGCCCCCCAACGGGGTGCTTGTCACGCAGATGAGCCAGCTATTTCCCTCTGCGCCAGAGTTCGCGTTTATGACGTGGATGTCTTTCGCCCTGCCGATGAGTGTCGTCTTTCTGCTCGCGAGCTGGCTGCTGCTGACGCGCGTGGTGTTCCCTCTGCCCGCTTCCACCCCCTTCAGCGGCAAAGCGTTCATCGCACAGGAGATCGAGAAGCTGGGCCCAATGACAGTTGAGGAACGCCGCGTGCGCGGTGTTTTTATTACTGTTGCGGTGCTGTGGATGACACGCAAGGAAAGATTATTTGGCGCCGAAGTCGATATTTTCGGCTGGAGCTACTACCTTGATAAATTGCTAGTGCAGTTTGGTGCGAATCCAATTAGTTCGCTAATCGACGATGGCACTGTGTCTATTGCTATGGCGCTCACTCTATTCGTGATTCCTGCAAGTAAGCAGATTGGCGGCAGACTAATGGACTGGGAAGACACGAAGAAGCTGCCGTGGGGCATACTGCTGCTTTTCGGTGGAGGCTTGGCAATTGCTAAAGGCTTTTCTACGTCAGGGCTTGGCACCTATATGGCTGGCCAGCTGCAGCTAGTGCTGGGCGATGCGAGTCCGCTGGCGATCGTGGTAAGCACGGTTGGCTTTATCACCTTGCTTACCGAGGTGTCGTCTAATGTCGCAACGATCTCGCTGGCGCTGCCGATTATGGCGTCTCTTGCTCAGGCGATAGAGGTGCAGCCCTTGCTGCTTATCATTCCAACAACTCTGGCTGCGTCCTGCGCGTTCATGCTGCCGGTGTCGACGCCGCCCAATGCCATCATTTTTGCCTCAGGGCGCGTGCCCATTGGCAAGATGGTGATGGCAGGTATCTGGCTCGACATACTCTCGGTCTTTATCGTGACCGGGTTCGTTTATACCTTGGGCCATGTGGCCTACGATGTACTGGGTGCGTTTCCTGCATGGGCCTCACCCTAGTTAAAGCCTAAACTGTTGGCTCGGTGCGCAACAAGGCAGCGAGGGCCGTATCGGCGGCACAAAGGATCGATTCATACGAGTGCTTTTCAGCTCATGAGTGAGGCTCTGCAATGACTGAGAACGAGATATTTAGTGCCCTGCGCGACCTGCGTTCGCGTAACGAAGAGCTGCACGAACGCATCCGCGAATTGGAATCCTTAGTCTACGTAGACTCCCTAACGGAGGTAGGCAATCGCCGCGCATTCGATAGTTCGCTGCGAGTCGAACTAGAGAGAACGAAACGCACTTCGGCGCCTACCTGCCTGCTGCTGGTTGATCTCATTCAATTAAAAATGATCAACGACTCCCTAGGTCATCATGCGGGAGATATGGCGCTGAAGCGGATAGCAGCCTGCCTCGTGGCATCAACTCGACGTGTTGATTCGGTGCATAGAATAGGCGGCGATGAGTTCGCCGTGGTTCTTTGCTCAACGGACCTTGAAGGCGGGGAGCGTGTCGCACAGCGTTTTCGTGGCCTACTAGAAACTAGCACCAACGATCAGCCTGACGATTTTTACGTTAACGCAAGGATCGGTGTCGCTGTCGCACTGAGCGGCGGGGAAATAGCTGATTTGGAAGGCGAGGCAGAGCGAGCGCGAAGACGAAATGACGACGCTACAAACATCTCAATGGATGTCGAGCGGACAGCCGTCCAGCTGATTGCAACGGCAGACAAAGCGCTCTACGCCGACAAGGCTTGGTAAGAGCCGCCGGCTAGATTTAACGCGCGTTTTTCTCGGGTGCTCAGGTTCGAGGGTTCTGGGATTCTAGAGCTCCAGAGTTCTTGTTCCCTTTAGCCCCCTCTCTTTTGAACGAAGATTTATTCAGCACGTTGAGCTTGCAAGGCGCTCGCTTATTGCGATGAATTTACGCCGCGGGGAAGTTCCGCTGTTACCTGTTTTGCAAGTGAATAGAGTATGGCGGCCGTCGCGCCCCAAATTCTAAAGCCTTCGAAGGGCAGCTCGAGGATGGTTCTCTCAGCGCCGCGGTAGTGTGCGCTAGAGCGCGAGTAGGCGTGCGGCGTCATGAGTAGGTCGAGTGGTGGATGAAAAATAGCAGCGACTTCCCTGGGGCAGGGCGTGAGCGGCAGCCCCTCGTCGATGAGGCCGATTATCGGCGTGATCTCAAACCCCGAGGGCAGGGCTATTGCGCCCATCTCTCCTATCACTTCAACTGCGTCCCGCGGCAGTCCAATTTCTTCCTCCGCCTCGCGCAGGGCTGTGTCCCTGTGTGAGGCGTCCTCGGGATCGCAGCTGCCGCCGGGTAGGCTGACTTGGCCGGCGTGGGAGCTCAGCGTCTCAGAGCGGAGCGTGAGCACCACGCGGCTCGGCTGTGTTGGCTGCGGCCGAGAGACGGCTATGAGCACAGCTGCGGGACGTAGCGAGCCTAGTGAATCGATATCTTGAGAAAGGCGAGAGTCGGCATGGGCGGCTGCGGCGAGTTGTTGGTTCTGCGCGCAGTAGCGAAGGAGGGCGTCGTAGTGAGGGGGCAACGCAGCAAGCCCGGCCTCTTTAGAGGCGTCAGGCTTGAGCGTTGGCTTCACTGTCATGACCGAGTGTTTCTTATCGTATGGGCGAAATTAGTAGTCAATCGTAATGCCGATAAAGGCACGACGCGGTTCACCTGGGAAGTAGCGATCATCGGTGAACGTGGTCCAATCCGCTCGCTCTGCGTACTCTCGGTCGCCGAGGTTGAGGATGTTGGCGTATACGAGAACCGAGTCGTTAACCGCATACTGTGTGCGCAGGTTGAGCAGATTGTGGCCGCTGTAGCTGGCAGTATTTTCGGGGTTGGTAAAATACTCGCCCATGCTCACAAGCTCGAGTTCGCTCGATAGCTTTTCGCTTGGCGTCCAACGCAGGCGAAGATTACCGAAGCGGCGCGGCGCTGTGTCAACCGTATTGCCTTCGATATCGATGCCGCCGGAGATCTGACTATTCTCGTAGGTGTGATCAGCGAAGTTGTACACCGCAGCCAAAGCAAGCGTTTCAGTCAGGTCATAACCCAAGGTGAATTCCAGTCCTGCGTGCTGTGTGTGGCTGTTATTCAGGTTAACGCGATCACTGTTGGTGACGATCTCGTTTTCCTTGTCCATGAAGTAATAACTTGCCGAGTATGCCCAGCCTTCGCCGGCGCCTTTGAACTCTATTTCGTAGCTGTCTAGTTCCACAGAGTCGAGATCAGCGATGTTTTGGTTATTCTGCAAGCGATACATCTCACTCGCCTGTGGGGCGCGGAAGCCGCGCTGTGCGCGTAGCTGCAGGCTGTGATTGTCGTTTAGTGCATAGCTCAAGCCCAGCTTGGGTGACACGTTGCTAAAGCTGTCGCTGCGGTCGGCGGGACGGTTGTAGCGGCAGCCAAAGCGGCAGGCGACACCGTTCTCATCTGTGCGGCCGTCGATCATGCGGTTGTCGTAGTCGTAGTCCATGTTCTCGACGCGCAGGCCAAGGGATAGGTCCCAGCCCGACGTAAAGCTTTGCTCGTAGTTCACGAAGGCCGCTAGCTGCTGTGCGTCCACCTGGTAGTCGTAGTGCTTACCCTGTGGAATCGAATTCCTCAGAAAGAAAGACCCTGTCGTTGGATTGGGCTGCGTTTGCGCCAGAGCGCCGTCGGTGCGTTCGGCATCAAAACCCACTGCAATCTCGGCGCCGTTGCTGAGTTCGGTGAAGGCGGCCGACTGCAGGCCCAGGCTCTGCTGCTGCGTGTCTTCGATCGGTTGACCCGGCAGGAAGTGCTGCATGAAGGTCATGTCTAGGTCGCGGTAGTAGGGCGTAATCACTACGTCCCAATCGCCCAGTGTTGCCGATGCGGTGGTCCATAGGCGCGTATTCTTGCTGTCACGGTAGGCTTCGGGATTGGGATTGCCGGTGCGCGCTGCGCCCTTATAGTTTTCGAAGCCGGTCACAAAACCCGCAGTCTCTTGGTTGAGATTGATATGGGTAATGCCGCCGTCGAGTTCCCAGCCGTTGCTCGTCGTATAGTTGTAGAGATAAGTCAGCTTCTGCTGGTCGAAGCCGCTATTGTCTCGATAGCCTTCTTCGCTGGTCCCGTTTACGAGCAACAGCTGCTTGAAGTTGCCTTTGTCCTGTCCCAGCTGCGCCTTGATGCGCTGCGAGCCGCGGGGACCCTGCTCCAGAGTCACCTGGCGTGCATCGCCCGCTTTCGGCAGAACGACGTTGACGAGTCCGTGCACCGCATTCGAGCCCCAGAACGCACTGCCCGGGCCGCGCACGACCTCAACGCTCGCTGCGTTTTCCGCGTGCAGATCGAACATCTCGTTCACGTTACAAAAACCGGCTGATCTCACTGGGATGCTGTTCTCTGCAATCAAAAAGGCGCCACAGGCACCGGCGCCGGTAAGCACAGGAGAGCGGATGGCAGTCAGGCTTTCTTGGCCATTGTTACGGTGAATGCTGACGCCTGGCAGGCGGTTTAGCGTTTCCTGCAGGTGGGTGTGACCGATGCTGCGCAGCTCGTCTTCGCCAATCACCGACACGGCGGCATTAACGTCGCCCAGTCCTTCGGACTTTCGGCTATTGGAAGTCACGGTGATTTCTTCGATGCTGTCTGCGCCTAGCTGAGCCGAGGCGGATGTGGCGATGAGGCTCAGGCCTGTAGCGATGCCTGTGTAGAGTAGTGTGCGTAGCATGTGTCTCTCCTGCATAGGTTGTTACTCGATGACCAGCTTAATTAGGGCTGTCTATCGAGGCTGTGGATCGAGTTTGCGCAAAGTTGATGCGTCGTTATTAGGACAGCGTTCTGGCCGTCGAAGATATCCGCCAACATGGCGAGTCTTAGCTCTTCTACGAAAGCCTTGGAATAGCCGATTAATATAGCACAGACCGGCTTTCGTGAGTCGAGTGAGCCGCGCACTGAGTTACATAAAGACACCTACTTTAGTGTTTTGCACCAATTCTGCTTAGCACGTAAACTCAGGCACTTATCAAAGCCTTTCGCGCAAAAGTGCGCGCAGGCCCGAACGCCAAGGGGAAAGAGTAAGAACATGCAGATTAAAGGCAAAGTAGTGGTAGTCACAGGCGGAGCCAGCGGCATTGGTAAAAGCCTATGCGAGCGCTTCGCGAAAGAGGGCGCTCATGCGGTCGTTGTGTCCGATATCAATCAAGACGGAGTCGACGCGACGGTTAAAGACATTGCTGCTCTGACCCAGGCGCGCGCCAACGTGGCTAACGTGGGAAAAGAGGAAGATATCGCTGCACTCGTGGAGACGACCCTCGCCGAGTTCGGCCATATTGACCTGTTTTGCTCTAACGCCGGAATCTTTACTGCCGGCGGCGAAAACGTGAGCACTGAAGCCTGGCAGTCGATTTGGGACATCAATGTGATGTCTCATGTGTTCGCCGCGCGCGCCGTGCTGCCTTCGATGCTCGAGCGCGGTGAAGGCTATTTGCTAAACACCTCCTCGGCCGCTGGTCTACTGAGCCAAGTCGGCTCGGCGCCTTATTCAGTGACAAAACACGCAGCTATCGGTTTCGCCGAATGGCTCTCAATCACCTACGGCAAACGCGGCATTAAGGTGTCGGCGCTCTGTCCGCAGGCGGTTCGCACGGCGATGACGGCGGTAGGCGCGGGCGACGGCGGTGTTGCCGGATTAGACGGCATGCTCGAGCCCGAGCAGCTCGCTGACACGGTCATCGAAACGCTAGCCAAAGAAACCTTCCTCGTCCTGCCGCATCCTGAGGTGCTGAACTACATGCGCCGCAAGACCGATGACTACGATCGCTGGCTTGGCGGCATGCGCCGCTTGAATGACCAGTTTGAAGACGCTTACAACAAACGCGAAAAATCACAATAAAACCTAATCGGAGAAGACAATGACTTTATCTAAACTACTTGGCAGGCTCTCGGCGGCAGCGGCATTCATAGCCTCGACCAGCGTGTTTGCAGCCCCCGACGCGACTATCGAACAGCTGTCGTGGATGACGGGCAACTGGGCCGGAGATCTCGGAGGAGGTCAGCTCGAGGAAAACTGGATCGCTGCGGAAGGCAGTTCACTTGCCGCCATGGTGCGTATGACCGGTGGCGACGCGACGAGCATGTTCGAGATGATTACGATCGAAGAGGTCGACGGTACGCTCGAGCTGAATATTCAGCAATGGGATCCAGGTATGGCGCCGCGCACCGAAGGTGCACAAAAAATGCGCCTCATGGAGATCAGCGACAACAGCGTTAAGTTTGAAGCCGTCAGCGAGGGTGGCATGAAGACTCTGGGTTACAGCAATCCAAGCGATGGTACGTTTATTATTCATGTCGAGCAGGCCGCAGGTCCCAAGTTCGACATTCCGCTAAAAGCGCGCAGCATCTGGAAGTAAGCTGTCGCAGCGCTTGTTTTCAAAACCCCGCCTTCAGCTGTTATTCAAAACCCCGCCTCCGGCAATGCAGGCGGGGTTTTTTATAGGCCTGCGACTAGTTGCTAACGAGCCCTAGTTTTTCGAGTTCCGCTTTGATGCGCTGCATCATCGCCGAATCCTGCTCCGGGTCGAATGCACGAGCAGCCTCCCAGTCATAGAACCAAACGGGTTTAAGTCGCAGCGTTTCAGGTTCATCTTCACGTCGGGGGAAAATATGAGCATGCAGGGCGGGCTCAACATTGCCGAGCATTTCATAGTTAATCCGAACTGCGCCTGTTGCAGCCAGAACCGCATCGCCGACCTGGCTCATTTCCAATAGAAAGGCTTGGCGGGTCTCGATCGACATTGCGTTAAGGTCGGGAACAACGGGGTCGGGCAGCAGGAGGCAGTAGCCTGGCAAAAACTGGACGTCGCCCATCACTACCCAGCCGGTGCTCACCTTAGCGATGAGTTTTGGGTAGCTGCCCTGCTGGCAAGCGCGGACGCGCTCATGAATAAGTGTTGGCATTGGTAGATTCCTGCGCGAGTGACGCCTTCGGTGAATAAGCGGGCGTATCGTGAGTAGATTATTATTGGCAGCCGCTAGGGATATTGCAATCTCAAGCCTCGAATAAGTTCGTGCGTATGAGAAGTGAGTGAAACAAAAAAGGCCCCGAAACGAGTTGTCGTTTCGGGGCCTTTTGGTAGCGGGGCCTTAGCCAAGCGCTTTGCTTAGCCTGGTCCTGCCGGGCGTAGAAGCTTATTACACAGCCACGACATTGTTCGCGCAGGGGCCTTTTTGGCCTTGGCCTACTTCGAACTCAACGGCTTGGCCGTCGTCTAGCGTCGCGTAGCCGCCACCGTTCTTGATTTCAGAATGGTGAACAAACAAATCTTTGCCACCGTCTTCGGGAGTGATAAAGCCGAAGCCTTTGTCTGCGTTAAACCACTTCACTGTACCTTTGCTCATGCCTGTCTTCCTTCTTAAAAATAATTGACGTTCACTTTGCGCAGCGTGTAGCTGCGCCGGTCGTACGGGTAGTCCTATGCTTGCGCGCGAAATGAATCGCTGACCAAACATTCAAGAGAGGAATCAGCCAGTGGGCTGTAACTTCGATCTTGCCAGACTGCCAGAGGAGGCCAATGCGAGAAGACGGGGATGCCAGAGGGGACAACGCTCAAGAGAGTGCAGTGTAGACGGTATGCTAGGGAATAGATACCGCCATTAATCGCAGTCTATCGAGCGTAGAACTGGTGATAATTGATTAAGCGTCTTCCTGCAGTAGTTCTACCCAGTTGCCATCGGGGTCAGCAATGATGGCTATCGTAATACCGGGGCGCACTTCCTTGGCTGCGACTACGATCTTAGCGCCGGCTGCCTCAGCGCGCTCTACGCAGGCGGCTAGATTGCTGCAGGTAATCGTCCAATACCGATAGCCGGTCGCGCCGCGAATGCCGCCCGGCGCCGCCTGACCTTCAGGTTTGGGGTCTAGCTCGATAATTTTAATGACGCTGTCGCCGACTTTGAAACGATTCATCTGACCGCCGCCCGGCATAGGGATAGTGCCTTCCAGCGGTAAGCCCAGTGTCTCGCCGTAAAAGGTCAGCATCGCGTCGATGTCGTCGCAGACGATACCTAGGTCGATGGATGCCTTTTTAATGTCTATGCTCATGCTGTTGCTCCTCGTTGCAATTGTTGAACGCGTTTGCCTGTTTGATCGCGTTCGTCCTATTTATCGGTGTGAAAAAAAATGGCCGCTAGGCGGCCATTTTCAAGGCTTTAAAAGAAACGCTAGGCAGCGCCCATAATCGCCTTAGTTTCTAGATATTCTTCAAAGCCTTCAAGACCCCATTCGCGGCCATTGCCAGACTTCTTATAGCCGCCAAACGGCGCTGCGATATCTAACGGTGCGCCGTTGATGTGAACCATGCCCGTGCGGATTTGGCGTGCGATCTGCTGAGCGTGAGCAGGTTCGCCAGTGACGTAGCCTGATAGGCCGTATTCGGTGTCATTTGCAATAGCGACTGCTTCCTCCTCGTCAGCGTAGCCGAGGATAGTGAGCACAGGGCCAAACACTTCTTCCCGCGCGATAGTCATGTCGTTAGTGACGTTGGCAAAGACTGTTGGCTTGATGTAATAGCCTTTGTCTAAACCCTCGGGTCTACCTGGGCCGCCGGCGATGAGCTCGGCACCTTCTTTAATTCCCGTTTCGATTAGCGCGTTGATCTTATTGAATTGTAGTTCGCTCACAACAGGACCCAGGCGGGTTGTCTCTGCGTTGGGGTCGCCAACAGTGGCCTTGGCCGCCGCCGCTTTAGCGACTTCGATAGCTTCGGCCATACGCGCCGCGGGTACTAGCATGCGCGTAGGGGCATTACAGGACTGACCGCTGTTCCCGAAGCAGTTCATCACGCCGCCGGCGACCGCTTTGGCGAAGTCTGGCGCATCGTCGAGGATGATATTTGCAGACTTGCCGCCGAGCTCTTGCGTGACACGTTTGATGCCGTCGGCTGCCGCTTTGGCGACCTCTCGACCAGCGCGTGTCGAACCGGTGAAGGAAACGACGTCGATCTCAGGGTGAGCGGATATCGCGGCGCCGACGCTAGGGCCGTCGCCATTAACGAGATTGAATACGCCAGCTGGCACGCCAGCTTCGTGAATGATCTCGGCGAGGATATACGCGTTGATGGGCGCGACTTCGCTAGGCTTAAGTACGATAGTGCATCCCGCCGCGAGAGCCGGAGCAACCTTGCAAGCGATTTGGTTTAGCGGCCAGTTCCACGGCGTAATGAATCCGCAAACACCAGCGGCTTCTTTAACAATCACTGTACTGCCGCGAGTCTCTTGCCACTCGAAGTTTTCGAGCACCGGCAGCACTGCCGCAAAGTGACCCATGCCGCTGGGAACCTGAGCCGCAGTGGCGAGGCTCATGGGCGCGCCCATCTCGGCTGAAATAGCGCTGGCTAAATCACCGGCTCTGGCTTTCATGCCTGCCATGATTTTTTGAATTACAGCGATACGCTCTTCAACGCTTGAGGCTGACCAAGAGGGGAAGGCCGCGCGCGCCGCCTGCGCAGCGGCATCAACGTCTTCCGCATTGCCCATGCTGATAACGGCACAGGGCTCCTCCGTCGCGGGGTTGATGACCTCGAGAGTGGCATCGCCCTTGGGCTCAACCCAGGCGCCGTTAATGTAAAATTTGGTATAAGCTGTGGTCATGTGGTCGCTCCTAGTTTCGCTTAGTGTTTGGCCAGACCTGCCTGGGGTCTGTTTAAGTCGCTGTGTAGAGGTTATCGCGTGGATACTCGGCGCCCCTTGAACCTTGAGTGTACAAGACATAGATCGAAATTTAACGAATTTTTTACCACAGGAGGGAGGGCTCTGTGATCAACGCTGCTAGCCGTGCCATGGGGCGAGGTCTGGCACGATTTTTAAGTAAATCGCTGCCTGGCTATACCCGAATCGAAGTCAATTCCATCGATCACACCGCCTCGGTGCTGAGGGCGGGCGATATTCTTCTCGTTGACGGCAATTCCCGCATCAGCACGGCGATAAAATACCTCACGCAGTCTTCATGGTCTCACGCGTGCCTGTTTGTTGGTCGCGGGGGCGAATCGAGCAGCGCCTTAACGCTTCTTGAAGCCGATCTTGAGGACGGGGTTCGCCTAGTCGCGCCAAATTTTTATTCCGGCTTTAATTTGCGCATCTGTAGACCTGTAGGGCTTAACGACGACGACCGCGAGGCGCTGATTGATTTCGCCAAATCAAAACTAGGCAATCAGTATGACAAGAAGAACGTGTTCGATCTCATGCGTTATCTTGTGCAGAAACCCGTAGTGCCGAACCGGCTCCGCCGCTCTATGATCGGTTTGGGCAGCGGTGAGCCGACCAAGGCGATCTGCTCGACTTTGATCGCTGAAACCTTTCAGTCGATTAACTATCCGATTCTGCCCATGCTCAGGGAGAATGAAGCTGAGCCGGTAGAGCTCAGCGATCAAGAAGTGGGTTGTCGCGGCGAGGTGCCGCTGCTCTATCGCCGCCATTTCACTCACTACACGCCGAGGGATTTCGATCTGTCGCCCTATTTCAGAATTGTAAAACCCACCCTGGAGCAGGGCTTCGATTACCGGACGCTGCGCTGGGGCAACGTGGATGAGCCGCCGGCAGGCTTTTAAATTACGCCCATAAGAATATCAACGGCGAGTTGAAATTGCGGGTCCGCCCTTGAGGTTTGAGTGAAGGGGTAAGCGCTTAAGCGTTCTGGCTCGACACCCGTGCCTTCGAGGAGTTTACCGTCGACTGACAGCTCGTCTGCCGGTCTGTAGCTATACGCGCCGCCTCTTACGTCCGCTTCGTCTTGCTTACTATTTGGCCCGTTATCAGCACTGTCCGCAGTAGAACTGGAGGCGAGTTCATAACGTCCAAACTGCGTAGACGTTTTTGAACCAACGGTGGTGATGCGAGCCAGTTTGCCTAGCTGATGCGCAAGCAGCGCGGCGCTGCCGCTGGTTGAGCTATCGATCAGAATGGCCATAGGCCGGCGATAGGCGGCAAGCTCGCTGTCGCGGGGTAGGGTGAGCAGCAGATGCCTTTCCATTCCCTCACGACCTTCGTTGGACGTTTCGAGCTGTAGATAGTCGCTGCGGCTCGCGCGAAACAAATCAATATGCCGCGAGTGTAAATAGCCGGTGCTGTTGCGCAGATCGAGAACGATGCCGTCGGTGTCAGCGAGGCCGGCAACGAGTCGGCTAAGACTTGTAAGGTCATCGGTGCTGCGACTGAGTGCCCAAAGGCGTATGTAGCCAATAATTTTATTGCCAGCGGCAAAGCGCAGCACGCTGTTAGCAGTGGCGGTTCGATAGCTATCGAACAGCGTTTCGAAGACCGGCGTGACGCTGACCTCTCGGCGCTGCGCGCCGCGTCGGTAGATCAGGTTGACCGAGCCCTGCCATGCGCTCGTTTCCCTGTCTGCGCCCGAGGCTAGTTCAGGATTTAAACTAAACACAGGGTGAAACGTATCGCCGTCAAAAGTGTCTATTACATCGCCGCGCTGAAGACCGGCAGCGTGGGCAGGGTAGGACTCCAGCGCTGCAGTTATCCGGTAGCCACCCTCAGCTGCCCATTCGCCCTCTATGCCGAGATGATTGATTGGTAGTCGGGTTTCAGCGCCGCGCGCGGAAAAGCTGCGCTCTTTATAAAACGCAAGCTGATCTGCCGTAAGAAAGGGCTGAGCACTGGCGATGCCGCTGCAAAAGAGCAGGAAGGCTAGTGCGGGGGAACAGGGAAGAAGTCTAAGCATGAGCCGGGAAAAAAAGAGACGGCGCCGAAGCAGGCGCCGACGTCTTTTTGATTAGTGAGTGTGTGTAAGCGAGGCGAAATTAGTCAATTGCGAAACAATAGAAATAGCCGGCGCCACCGGTGGCTACAAGATTGGCCTGACTGCAGCCGCGTGAGCCGTGTGCACTGTTCCACGAGGTGGGGTTAGCGCCACCGCCGGTGCGATCGAAGTGACCGACCTGAGCGGAGCCTTCGGCATTGCTCGTCCAGTTATTGCAGGTGTGGTCGGCGCCGTCGTCGATAGCGTTGCCCGCAAGGCTCGAACCCGTGAGGATGTCGTGCTCGTTAGGGGTGTCGCCGCGACCGTTCACTACGTTGCCGTTTTCGTCCAGCGAGTTTTGCTTGCCAAGGTTCATAAAGTCGCTGTGTAGCGCATTAAGACTTGAAGCGACTTCGACGCCTTTAGCGTTATACCAGGGCCCGAAGCCAATTCTATCGCGGGCATCGATTGCCGCCATTTCTTCGGTCGCATGCGCGCTTAAATAGGCGCGCCAAGTTTTGCCGCGGGAGCCAGCGGCAGAGGCCAGAGTAGCGCAGTGTGCGTCTGCCCCTGCGAGTCCGCCAAGATTGGCCCCGTCACCACTGCCGACGCTGGTAATAAAGAAGCTCATTGCCGTGTCGTCGCTGTCCTGCGCATTGAGTGTGTTTGCGCTTGTAGCGATTAGGGTGAGTGCCGTCGCTGCGAAGAGTGCTTTTCTTTTTGTTAATGCTTTTATTTTCATTTGTTTCTCCCTGTAAGATTGCTGCGAGATGTTGTTCATGGCCACTCTACCACTAGGCTTTCGAGTCCGCGACAGAGTTCATTATTAGAACGCGCCAGCGGGTCCGGGGAAGACTACGGGGCTCTGAGTGCCATCGGCAGCGATGCTTGAGACCCCAAAAAAATAATTGTCGATAACAATATTTTTTAGAGTAAAGCTCTCTACGTCGCCGACGTCGCGGGAGTAGTCCCAAGTAGGCGACGTTGTGAGGCGCCAATGCAAGCGGTAGTGAGCGGCCCCCGGAACTTTCTGCCAGCTCAGTGTTGTGTCAGGGCTTACTTGGCCGGCGATGCTGACCTGCGCCGGTGGCGCTGGTGCCCAAGCCATAGAGGCTAGCGTTACGGCGTTTAGGGCGGTGAGTTTAGCGGCGTAGTCGAAGTTAACATGCTCAATGGTGTCGCCGTACTCGATGCCGTTTTCAATGCGCAGGTCTTGATGCTGCTGGGTGTAATTTTCATTGGTTTCCATGATGCGCACTGCGGGGAAGCCGGCTTCGTTGAAGGGACGGTGATGGCCGCCGCGGCCGAAGCGGTCGAGACGGTAGATCATCATCACATCAAGGTTCGGGATATAGCGTTCACCGCTGCGATGCACGTAGCGCGCGATATTACGCGACGCCGAATCGACCTCGCCGCCCTGGAAGCGTCGTAGTCGGGCCTCTTCTGGTGTTTCTACATAGCGCGTGCCTTCGGAGAACACTCGCGCAGTGGCATTATTGCTCACACCGTTGACCCCGGTGATGTTGCCGATCATGTCGTTGTTGATTACCGCTTCGATCTGCCAGCCTTCGGCAAGTGCGTGTTCGGCGAGTATCGCGCCGCCGTAAAGGCCCTGCTCTTCACCCGAGAGTCCAACAAAGGCTATGGATCCGGCAAACTGATACTGGCTGAGTACGCGCGCGGCTTCTAAGACGCCGGCCATCCCAGAGGCGTTGTCATTAGCGCCCGGAGAATCTGAGGTCGCATCCAATACATCGCTTACCCGCGAGTCGATGTCGCCGCTCATCATGGCAAAGCGGTTAGGCTCGACGTTGCCGCGCAGCACCGCGACGACGTTAAGGACTTCGGTCGGCTCGGCAATACGATTGCCTGACACTACGTCGCTGACGGTAAAAACTTCTAGGCAGCCGCCGCAGTCGGCGGAAATCCGATTGAATTCGTCTTCTATCCAGCGCCGCGCTGCGCCAATGCCGCGAGTGTCGGACTGGGTCTCTGACAGCGTGTGGCGCGTGCCAAAGCTAACGAGTTTCTCGATGTCTGCCTGAATACGCGCCGCTGAGGGCGCTATCGCGATGTCGTGAAGGTCTGTTTCGGCGGCGAAAGACGTAGTAGAGAGGCTCGCAAAAGCGGCGCAGGCTAGCGCACCGCAGAGCATTAGTGTGGTGTGAGCGTTCGCTGCGTGTTCTTTGTTGAGTTGGCTACTCAGGCGCTGTGGCATTGATTGTTCTCCGTTGCAGACAAGGTCGGCGGCTAGGAATAAAGTAAGGCTAAAGGATAGCACTGACGAGCCGGGATTCGGACGGTTGTAAAATTTCTATAAATCTAATTGATAATGATTCTCATATAGATTAACATACCCTCTCTTGTTTGGTTATTCCGACCCAGCACATTTGGCCAGTAAACTAGGACCACAGGTTTTTACATGCACAATGCCATAACGCGTACCATGCTCGCGCGCGCAATCGCCCGCACCTTCTCTTTGGCTATGCCGCTGACACTAGTCTCAACCAGTATCCTGGCGCAGGGCTTAGAGGTCGAGGAAGTCACGATCCTCGGTAGCCAAGAGGCGGCGAGAAAAATCCCAGGATCCGCGCATTTTATCGGTGAGGAGCAGCTGCGCCAGTTTGCCTATTCGGATGTGCAGCGTATTGTGCGCGAAGTGCCCGGTGTCAGTTTGCAGATCGAAGATGGCTACGGCCTGCGTCCAAATATTGGCATTCGCGGTGTAGCAACCGAGCGCAGCGGCCGCATCACGCTTTTAGAAGACAATGTTCTAATCGCCCCCGCGCCGTACTCAGCTCCGAGTGCCTACTACTTTCCCACGATGGGCCGTATGGCCGCGGTCGAAGTGGTGAAGGGGCCTGCGGCGATCACGCAGGGCCCGTACACCATTGGTGGCGCGCTCAACATGGTCTCCACGCCTATCCCGCTTGAAACTCAAGGCAATTTGCTCACCGAGGTGGGTGAAGATGCAACCTACCGTGTGCACGCGAAATACGGGGGACGCAGTGACAGTGGCTTTGGGCTTTTGGTGGAAGCGCACCAGTGGCAGTCCGACGGCTTTCAGACTATTGACCGCAGCAGCAATAACACCGGCCTCGATGTCACCGACTTCACGGCTAAGCTGAGCTACGCCCCCAAAGATTCGCCCCACGCAGTGGAGCTGAAACTGCAGCTGGCCAATCAGGATTCCAATCAGAGCTATCTCGGCCTCACCGATGCCGATTTCGCCGGCGATGCGATGCGCCGCTACGGCCTGTCAGAGCTCGACAATATCGAGACCGAACACGAGCAGCTCATCCTGCGCTATAGCTACGACGTGAATGCGAATCTTAGCCTGTCGGCAACCGCCTATAACAACACGCACTATCGCAACTGGTTCAAAACAGAGGGCATCGACCTGCAGGGCAGCGCAAGCGAAGCCGACTATTCCCGCACGAGCTGGGCTAATGTCATTAATGCTGTCAATGCGGGTTCAGCAATCGACGGCGTATCAGCCGAGCAGCTGCAGGGCATTCTGGACGGTAGCGTCGACACAGCGGCAGGCAGTTTGCAGCTGCGCTCGAATAACCGCGAGTATTTCTCCCGTGGCCTACAGTTTGGTGCGAGCTGGGACGGCGACTTCGGCGGTGTAGCGCACTCGCTGCAAATGGGCTTGCGTCTGCATGAAGACGAAGAAGATCGCTTTCAGCGCAACGACGCCTACTCGCAAACCAACGGCAAGATTGCACTGGACTATTTAGGTAGTGCAGGCGGCGCTGGCAACCGTGTGCAATCGGCGCAGGCCTTGGCTATCTTCGTGCACGATGAAATCAGCGTCGGCAACTGGACGCTGTCTCCTGGGCTGCGCTACGAAGATATCGATCAAGATCGAGTGCGCTATACCGGCGGCGCGGCGCGCGATTTCCGCGATGCGCGCGCAAATAGCACGCAGGTATGGCTGCCGGGCTTAGGGGTAAGCTACCAGCTTACGGATAGCTGGAGCGTAATTGGTGGCGCTCATAAAGGCTTTACCGCACCGACTAATTCTCCCGGTGTCGACGAGGAAGTGGCGATTAACTACGAGTTGGGCGCGCGTTTTCAAAACGGCAATGTGTCGGCAGAAGTCATTGGCTTTCTGAGCGACTATGACAACCTGCTCGGCCAGTGTACGGCGTCCTCCGGTAGCGACTGCGTCATCGGCGATGCCTTCAACGGCGATGCAGCAACGGTGGCAGGATTAGAAGCCTTGCTGACGGCAGATCTGTCGTCGACCTCGGCGTACCGACTACCTCTGACTGTAAGCTACACGCGCATCGATGGAGAATTCGATACGAGTATCGCCGACACCGATTTTTTTGGCACGGTCGAAGCCGGAGACCCCTTGCCCTACCTGCCTGAAAATCAGCTGCGGGTAGCACTCGGAGTCGAAGCGGGGCGCTGGGCGACCTACTTCAGTGCAAACTACGTTGACGACGTCTGCGTAAGAGCCTCCTGCGAACAGTTCGAGCGCACGGACGAGAGTCTTACAGTAGACATCAGCGCTAGCTATCAGCTGAGTGCGGCGCTCAATGTGTTCGCCCGCGCAGAGAATTTGACTGACACACACGATATTATGGGACGCCAGCCCTATGGCGCGCGCCCCAACAAAGAACGCACCCTGTCTGCAGGGCTGCGCTACGATTTTTAGTAAGCAGCTATCGGTCCTGCATGACCAAAGCTGATCGCGATCTGACTGACAAACGAGAGGAACGAAAATGAATACTAAACAGCTCATGGGTCTCGCCTTCGGCGCGCTCGCTTCGGCTTTTGTCTCAGCTGCGGAAGTTAACGTGTACTCCGCGCGTTCAGAAGAACTGATCAAGCCGGCGCTCGATCGTTTCAGCGAAGAGACCGGCATCGAAGTTAATCTCATCACTGAAAGCGCCGATGCGCTCATTCGGCGCATCGAGTTGGAGGGCATGAACTCGCCGGCGGATGTGCTTTTAACCGTGGACGCGGGGCGTCTGTTTCGTGCGAAGGAGGCAGGAATTCTCGCGCCGGTTAATTCTGAACTCCTAGAGCAAAGAATCCCCAGCGCCTACCGTGACCCCGAAGGCGAATGGTTCGGCCTGTCGCTGCGTTCGCGGGTCATCATGTTTGATAAGTCGCGCGTCGATGCGACTGAGATCGCAAGCTATGAAGATCTCGCCGATCCGAAATGGCAGGGGCAGATCTGCATTCGCTCGTCGGGCAATATTTACAACCAGTCGCTACTCGCATCACTCATCGAGCACTTAGGCGAGGAGGCCACACAAGAGTGGGCCGAAGGCTTGGTCGCAAACATGGCGCGCCGTCCGCAGGGCGGAGACCGCGATCAAATTCGTGCGGTTGTTGCTGGACAGTGCAAACTCGCCGTTGCGAACACCTACTACCTAGCGGGCATGCTGAATTCTAGCGTTGCCGCCGACGTTGAAGTGGCCGAGCAGATCGGCGTGCTTTGGCCGAATCAAAATGATCGCGGCGCGCATATGAATGTGAGCGGTGCCGGCGTCATTAAAACGGCAAAAAATCCTGAACAGGCGCTGCAGCTGATCGAGTTCCTCAGCGACGATTACGCCCAGCAGTGGTATGCCGAGGTAAACAATGAGTATTCGGTTCGCGACGATATTGCGACCAGCGCCATTCTGCAGCGATTCGGCGAATTCAAAGCCGATTCCCTAAACCTAGAAGTGCTGGGCCGCAACAACGCGGCGGCAGTTCGTCTCGCCGATCGTGCCGGCTGGCAGTAGGGAATTGCTCTATTGATTAATCGTTTGTTGTCGATTAACGGGCACCGCGTATGAGATCTCACACGCTGCCTGCCGCGCTCAAAGCAAGGCCAAGCTTCGCTAAAATAGAAGCTTGGCCTTTGTCGTTGTTGCTACTTTCAGTTTTACTCGCGACGCCGATTTTAGTCGTTGCGTCTTCGATCTTTTTCCCTGCCGGGGATATCTGGGAGCATCTGCTCGATACCGTTTTGTTGCGCTATGTAAAGACCTCCGGCGCATTGATGATTGGCGTGAGCATTGGCGTATTGGCTCTGGGTATTCTGCCCGCATGGCTTGTGAGTGCCTATCGGTTTCCCGGACGCAGTGTATTTGAATGGGCGCTGCTTCTGCCACTCGCTATTCCGGCCTATATCATTGCCTACACCTACACGGGGATGCTCGATGTGGCCGGACCGCTGCAGAGCACTCTGAGGGAGACTTTCGGCTGGCGCTATGGCGACTACTGGTTTCCCGAGATCCGCTCCCTCGGTGGCGCCATTGCTATGCTTTCCCTCGTTTTCTATCCCTATGTCTATCTGCTGTGCCGCGCTGCGTTCGCTGAACAGTCGGGCAGCGTTATGGAAGCGGCACGCAGTTTGGGCTGCAGCCCGCGCAGCGCCTTCCTGCGCGTCGCCATGCCGTTAGCGCGACCGGCGATCGTTGTCGGGCTTAGCATTGCGCTCATGGAAACCTTGGCGGATTACGGCACGGTGCAGTATTTCGGACTGTCTACGTTCACTACCGGTATTTATCGCACCTGGAACGGTTTGGGCAGCAGCGTTGGCGCAGCGCAACTCGCGGCGCTCCTGATGTGTTTCGTGTTTGTTTTGGTTTCACTCGAGTCCGCGTCACGGCGTCAGTCGCAATTCTTCAATACCGGTAGCCGAATGAGGCCGGGCGCGCGGGTGCAGCTGCGCGGTGGCGCGCTGTTGGGAGCTTATGCGGTTTGCGGCTTGCCAGTGCTGTTCGGCTTTCTCGTACCTTTTACCCAGCTCGCGATATGGGCAGGGCTGACCGCCGACGCGATTTTAACCTGGGATTTCTTTGGCTATTTGTTCAACAGCGTGACGCTTGCCGCTATTACCGCGCTTGTCGCCTTGGCATTCGCGCTTTTTATTGCCTATGGCAAACGGCTGTTTCCTTCGCGGCTATCTGCTGCAGCTAGCAGGGTGCTCGGTCTTGGCTATGCTTTGCCGGGCACCGTCGTCGCTATCGGTGTCTTGCTGCCCTTCGCGTGGCTCGACAACCGCATAAGCGCTTTTTTGCTCGCACGCTTCGACACGAATCCAGGGCTGCTGCTAAGCGGCACAGCATTCATCCTCGTCTTCGCCTATCTCGTGCGCTTTTTGCCGATCGCGATGAATACTGTCGAGGCGGGCCTGGGAAAAATAAAGCCGTCGATGGACGAGGCGGGGCGCAGCATGGGCCTAGGACCTGCGATTATCCTCCGGCGTATTCACATGCCGATGATGCGCGGGTCTTTGGTGACCGCGCTGCTGCTGGTTTTTGTCGATGTCTTGAAGGAGCTGCCGGCGACATTGCTGCTCCGGCCGTTCAACTTTAATACGCTGGCCATTCGCACTTACGAACTCGCCAATGAAGAGCGGTTAGCTGATGCGGCAGGGCCAGCGCTGGCTATCGTGTTGGCGAGTCTGATACCTGTTATCCTTCTCAGCCGCTCGCTGCGACCATCAGGCGCAACGGGCGACGGCACGAAGTTGACACACACCACTGGCACAGAAGGCATAGAGTCTTGACCTCTCCCGCACTGCAGTTAGATAACGTGAGCGTTCACCTTGGCGGTCAGCTGATCGTCGATGGCGTCTCGTTTACCGTGCCCGCCGGTGGCATTGGCTGCCTGCTGGGCGCTAGCGGCTGCGGCAAGACGACGCTGCTGCGGGCGATAGCGGGCTTCGAGCCTCTGAGCGGTGGTCGCGTGCTGCTGGACGGCCATGAAGTCAGTGCGCAGGGCCGCTCCCTGGCGATCGAACAGCGCCGAGTCGGTATGGTGTTTCAAGACCATTCGCTGTTCCCTCATTTGAGCGTGCGAGACAATATTGGTTTCGGCTTACAAAGCCTTGGCCGCCGCGAATGCGACGCGCGAGTCACGGAGTTAGCTCGGTTATTAGAAATCGAGCCGCTGCTCGAGGCCTACCCCCATCGCCTGTCTGGAGGGCAGCAGCAGCGGGTTGCCATAGCTCGGGCTATGGCGCCGCGTCCTGAAGTGCTGCTGCTCGACGAGCCGTTCTCGAGCCTAGACGTTGAGCTGCGAGAGACCCTAGCTCGTGAGATTCGTCTGGTGCTAAAGGCGGAAGGCATTACTGCGATTCTTGTTAGCCACAATCAGTTTGAAGCCTTCGCCATGGCGGATGAAATTGGCGTGGTGAAAGCTGGGCGACTATTGCAGTGGGACAACGCCTTCAATCTGTATCACACCCCTGCGTCGCTCGCTGTTGCCGATTTCGTTGGCGAGGGTGTCTTAATAGCCGGCCACAAAGTCGACGAGCATGCTGTAGAGACCGAGCTTGGTTTGATCGATACGCGGCAGATTCAAGATTTTAATCTGCCGGATTGCGAAGATATTTCTTTGCTGCTGCGCCCCGACGATGTGTTTCACGACGACGACAGTCCGATCAAAGCGCGCATCGTCGAAAAGGCATTTCGAGGCGCGGTTTTCCTGTATACCCTCGAGCTCGCCAGCGGCACGCGCGTGCTATCCCTTGCGCCCAGCCATCACGACCATGAGATTGGAGAGCCTATGGGTATCCGTCTCGATGTCGAGCACCTTGTTGCCTTTCCCAAGCTGCCGATTGCCTAGAGGCTCGCTTCAGCGGCCGTTAATGCGTCATTACGTATAAGCTGCGATAGTATTGGCTTATGGACCACGCGATGATTATTACCCTAGCGCCCCGCCGCACCCCTAACGTAGGCCTTCGCCTAGTTTGGTCTATCGTGGTTTGCCTGTGTGTCTTGCCCACTCTCATTACTCAGAGCCCCCTCGCCGAAGCGCAGCAAGCCAGTATCGAGTTAGAGGCTTCGATGACTGCGGAACGTGGGTCCGAGGCGGAAGAGCTGTCAGCTGCTGAAAGCCAAGAGGCGGTGCTGCGTGAGGCAGACGAGCAGGCGCGGCTGCGCGAGATCGCTCAAGAGGTGGCGCGACGCGAGGCGCAGCTCGAGCAGCTGCGCTACGGCCAGGGCATCTACGCACCTGAGCTTCAGGAAGCTTTCGCCGATCTCGGTGCTTATTTCATGGAAGTGGGTGACTTTGAGCGGGCGCGGGAAACCTACATCGAGGCGTTGCAGATCGCCCGTATCAACACGGGTCTCTACAGTGTCGAGCAGTTGCCGCTGATCCGCGCCGCGGCTCAAGCCGACGCTGAGCTCAAGGACTGGGAGGCTGCCGACGACCTGCAAACACTGCATTGGCATATCAGCCAACGGGTTTTTGAACCGGCCGACACTGCCTATCTCATGGCTGTTCAACAGTCTGGTGCTTGGCGACTTCGTGCGCTCAAGGAGAATCTTTTAGACTTTAATCAGCGCGGCCTTATGCTCAGCGCGGAAGAACTCTCACGCTTCTACGGCAGAACGATAGAGACTATGGAAGCTGCGAACGCTATAGCCGACGCAGATCTGGTTGATCTACTTTTCAGCAAGAGCGAAGTCGACCTCGCCTTAGTTCGCGCTACGGCGACGACGCCCTATACCGACTTTCCTGGAACGGTAAGCCCCGTTGTGACTCGAACCCGCTGTCGTAATGTGCGCGACAGCAGGGGCAACGTGCAACAGCGCTGCACCAATGTGCAGTCTGAAAATCCGCGCTACGCGCAGTCTCAGCGTGATGCCAAGCAGTCGCTGGTTAGCAGACAGGTACGTGGTCTCACCAAGGCGATAGAGCGGCTAATGCAGCTAAGCGAAGACTCGCCGGAGTTGACTGCGGCGCAGCGGTCGCGCATTGAGTCCAAGACGGCGGAGTTAGAGGTCGACATCATGCAGCTTACTCGCAGAGCGCGGTCGCGCCGACTCTTTTAGAGCGTTCTCTATCGCGTTGATTTTCCTCGGTAGTGAGCCTGAGGAAGTGATCTTCCTGCTGGAGCGGAACGTTGCACTTATTACCCTGTGAGCATCGGTTTAGGCTCTGGTAATCTGCCGCGCTTCGGGGTTCAATGGCTTGGTAGCACTCATCGTGCTACGGGCAATGCCTTAGGAGGACTTATGTCACTTTTTGCAAAAAGGCTCACCCAACTCGCGCTCACAGCCTTCGTGGCCGTGACTGCATTGGGTAGTCAGTTAGCAGCGGCGTTGGAGGTGGGCGATATGGCTCCCGACTTCTCTCTGCAAGCGTCAGATGGAAAGACCTACACGCTATCCGAATTTGTCGGTGTGCGACCTGTAGTTATCGCGTTCTTCCCCAAAGCCTTTACTGGCGGCTGAACGATGCAATGTAAAGCGCTGCGTGACAGTGCTAGAGAAATTCAGAGTTTCGACGTTGCATACTTCATGGCCAGTGTAGACACGCTGGAAGACAACACCGCCTTCGCGGCCGAGCATGAAGCGGGTTTCCCGATTCTAGCCGATCCGGAGAAATCTATGGTCGATGCCTACGGTGCGCTTATGGGCGTGGGCTTTGCCAATCGTTGGACCTATTACATAGGCAGCGATGGCAAGGTGCTCAAGATCGACAAGCAGACCAAGCCGGCTACCGCGGGCAAGGATCTGACAAGGACCATGGAGGAGCTGGGCTTCCCGAAGCGATAGCTCGCCAAGCAACGCAAACTAAAAGGCAGATTCTTACCCGAATCTGCCTTTTTTATTGCAATACGCATCAGCGCGCCGCGAACTGAATGATACTTATTTGTTGGCAGGTCTAGGTATGCAACAATACTTCCATTAATTGGTTCGCCGGAGCATAAATATGTCGAAGTTCGGAATTTGGTCTGTCGCGGGCATCGCCGTGCTGACCTTTATCTATCTCGTCTATCTTGCCGTGGCCTTCGAAGCGCCGTCGGGCACCACCACTGTCATTCTCCCAACGCCTGCTGCTGAAACCGCAGAGCCGGCGCCGCGACCCGTGCCAACCCGCATCACGCCCTCTGCGCCAGCGTCCTCTGCGCTCGCCTCTACTGAAGACGAGCCAGAAGCTGTGATAGCCGTTGAGGTGATTGCTCCCGAGCCAGAGACTCCAGAAATTGACTTGCCGCGCCTGAACGATAGCGACGGCTTTGTGCTTGAAAAGATCGCCGCGCTCGCAAGCGGCACACGCCTCTTGGAATTCTTGGTAGACGAACAGCTCGTGCGCAAGGTCGTTGTACTCGTCGAGAACGTGTCGCGCGGACAGTATCCGCAAACGGCGCTGCCGTACAAAGCGGTAAATGAAGAGATGCAGGTTACGACGACCGACGGCAGGCTGTTCACCTTAGACGCAGCCTCCTATGCGCGCTTTGATGCTGCTGTCGCCGCCTTTGTCGCCTTAGATACCGAGCAGGCCGTTGCTCTTTATCGCCTGCTAGCCCCGCTGCTGCAACAGGCTTACGCCGAGATCGGCTTCCGTGACGCGGAGTTTGAGCAGGCGCTGGTTAAAGCGATCGATGCCGTGCTGATGGCGCCAGAAATTGAGGGGCCTTTTCAACTTGTGAAACCTTCGGTGATGTATTTGTACGCTGACTCAAGGCTCGAAGAGCTCGCAGATATAAATAAGCAGCTGATTCGCATTGGTCCAAGTAACAGCGCTAATCTTAAAGCCAAGCTGCGCGAATTTAAGCAGGCGCTATAAGCGGCGTTGGCAACACGCCACAGGACAGTCTCAGTGCCCAATACACACGATTCACCTCTCTCATTTCCTTCCCCCGTGCTCTCGGTGCCGCAATTGCTCGCTCTGGGCGAAAGCGCAGGCGACCGGCTAGTTCTTTTGGATGCCTCGGTAATACCGGTGGTGCCTGGGTACGAATCGCTGAACGATCATTCCGCTTCGGCTGAGTGGCAGATAATTCCAGGCGCGAGACGCTTCGATTACGATAAGGTTTTCTGTGACCCCGAGGCGACACTGCCCCATATGATGCCAAGTGCCGGACGCTTCGAACGCGAAGCCCGCGCCCTCGGCCTCGGCGAGGACTCTTTGATCGTCGTCTATGATGACGCAGGTCTCTACGCGAGTCCTCGCGCATGGTGGATGCTCAAAGCGATGGGACACGAGCAGGTTGCGGTACTAAGCGGCGGCTTGCGCGCATGGCTAAGCGAAGGCCACAGTACAGAGGCTGCGGGTGCGACGTGGCGCGCAGGCAAACAGCCTAGCGGCGAGCCTTATGCGCAAGGCAACTTTATCGCTAAACCACAGCCGAATGCCTTCATTAACAGTACTGAGGTGCTTGCAGCGCTTGACGATGGTCAGTCAAAGATCATCGACGCGCGCTCAGTCGCGCGTTTCATGGCGCAGGCGCCAGAGCCTCGTCCCGGAGTCAGGGGCGGACATATGCCAGGTTCGTTCAATCTGCCATTCCCTTCGGTGCTGAATGGCGCCGAGCTTAAGCCTGAGGCAGAGCTGAGACTGCTTTTTGCGGAGCTGGCGGCTAAGGAGGAACGACTGGTCACAAGCTGCGGCTCTGGTCTAACGGCCTGTGTCTTAACCCTCGCCGCCTACGTAGCGGGCTACCGCAAGCTCTCGGTCTATGACGGCTCATGGGCCGACTGGGGCGCCGACGCGTCGCTGCCGGTTGTCGACCCGAACAACGCCTAAGCCAGATCGTTAAGGTTCGTTCTATTTTCTAGCCCCCCCCTCTCTCTGTCTACGCGCTGTGTCGGATGCTTTGATGCGTGTAGCTGACGCCGACAAAGGCGTCTTGAGGCTTAGGAGAACAACGATCGCAGCAGCGCGATATTGCGCTCAGGAATCGATTCGATGTTGGGGTGAGAAGCGGCGGCTTTCGCGACAGAATCTTCCCGTAGCAGGTGCAGCAGCGGGTAGGGCGAGCGGTTGGTCCTATTCTCTGGTGCGTCTGCATCGGTCTCTGCAAAGCAGTAGTCGGGATGAAAGCTCGCAATCTGAATAGTGCCTTCCAAGCCTAAGCTAAATATCAGCTCCTCGGCGAGATCGAGGAAGTCGTTGTAGGCGCTAAAGTCCCCGAGCACATACGGATGCACGAGCAGACTGGTTTCGAGATCGGCGTCGACGAACAGCAGGTCGAGTTCATTGTGCAGCGCGAGCAGCAGCGCTTCTTCATCGCTCGCGTCGGTTTCAACTATACGGACGCGACCGGCGCGAAGCTCTTTTGCAGCGAAAGGACACAGGTTGTGCGCGACGACAAAGTCGGTGATCCAGGCTTCGACTGCCGTTTCTGCCGCAGTGCTCACCGTTTAAAAATCGCCAAAAGAGTCGAGGCCAAGTATCGCGTCGTAGCGGGAGTCGGCGATCGCATTTTTGTCTAGCTCCCTTGCCAGGAGGCGGCGCACGTCGCTAAACACAAGTTCAAAGACTTCGAGTCGCTGCTCGCCTGGCGTTGCCGCCTGCAGTGTCGAACCCCAAAGCGCGAGCAGCCGGTTGTCTATGGCTCTGCCGCTGTTCTCCTTTGCCCATTCTGCGGCGATGAGTTTTCCAAGCTCTTTGATTCTTGGTTCTAGGTTTTGCACATTTTCTGGTGCTGCTGTGGTGAGTACGCGCTCTTGAACGTCGAACCAGCCGGTTGGGTAAATCACGGTGCCGGTATAGAAACTCTTAATCCACCCAAGGTATTCGCGGCGACTCTGTAGAGGCTGATTGGCAAGATCGGCCTGATAGGCGGTTTCGAAAAATTGGCGCTCAGGCAGTTCTTCGGGCCAGTCGATCGGTCCGTTGGAGGCGCAGGCGGTGAGCACAGCCATACAGAAGAGTAGTGTTGAGCGCAGGCTGCGCTGAGCAGGGCTGTTGGGCGTAAGCATAGTAGTGTCTCGATCTCGCTTATGACTTTCTTGCGCAGGGCGCGACGATGCGGGGAAACCTATTCCGCCATGACTGCAATGAGCCTGTCTTCCTCTTTCCAGCGACCATCCCAAAGTCGCCAGGCGAACAGTATCGCGATAGAAAACAGCATGGCAACGAAGGCTATCCAGGAAGCACGGGGGCCCCATTCGGCTATACGGATTAGATAGTACTGAGCGATTAACGCGACCCAGTGAGTCGAGGTCGACGCATACATTAGCCACTGGGTATCACCCGCGCCGCGCAACACACCGCCTGCAACTTGAATAGTGGCGTCGGCCATCACATAGCTCGAGAGGCCGATCATCATAAAGCTCGCGAGTGCCAGAATCTGACTAAAATCCCCCTCCGGGGGTGCGAAAACGCCGACCAGCTCAAACCGGAACAGGCTGTAGATTATGGCAATGCTGCCCGAGTAGGCAAAAGCCATGATGAAGGCTGCAAAGATGACTTCACTCGTGCGCTGCATATCCCGTGCGCCGACGAAGCGTCCTATTAGACTGACAACGCCGATATTCAAGCCCACCATGGGGACAAAGCAGAGAATGTCCCAGTTAAAGACGATAGAGGCCGAGGCGGCTTCGGTGATGCCGTAGCCCTGAAACATGAGCAGGAATAAATTAAACGCAGCAACATTGAGAAGCAGCTCGGTACCGGCGGGCAGGCCGAGTCGAACATAGCGTTTGAAGATGCCTGTGTGCAGCACAAAAGACTCAGTCACGCTGAAGGTTTGACGGTGCTCCTTGGCGAGGTAGCAGGCAATAAACAGCAGCAGTGCGAACAGCGTGGCAATAGTTGTTGAGAGCGCCGCGCCGACAATGCCGAGCGCTGGCAGCCCCAGATGGCCAAACACCATGGCATAGCAGAGCGGCACATTGAGCAGGAGGCCGCAGACATCACACACCATAACTAAACGCGTTCGACCAATGCCGGCAAAATAAGATGAAAAGACTATCTTCGCCAGCGTGATAGGCGCGCCCCACATGAGCCACAGATAATAGCTCCGCTCGAGCGCAGCAAATTCTGCCTCGTGCCCCATGCGCTCAAAGATATCGCCGACAAAATAGGCCACCACTGCCAGCAAAGGAATGCAGCACAGCACCATCAGTAGACCTTGGGTAACAACCTTGGCGCATTTGTGCAGCTCGCGAGCGCCGAGGTATTGTGCCGCTAGCGCATTGGCATAGCCGAAGAGACCTGAAAAAAAGCAGATAGAAAAGAAAAGAGCTACACCACCGCCAAGTGCGGCAGCCATATGGGTCGGATCTATCTGAGCCATGAATAGCCGGTCAGTGAATATCATCACCGCAAAAGTGCCCTGCGACACCATCATAGGGGCAGCTATCTTGAACAGCTCAGCGAAAGTCTCGCGATTGTAGTAGCTCAGTAAGGGCTTCATGGTAAGGCAGCAGCTTGTTTAAATATGACAGCTACCTTATGAGTCTTGCGGCGGCTGAACGAGGCGGGAGTTTACGCCACGCCTTGGCTTGAAACAAACTCATTGCGCGCGCGAGTGAGCCCGCTCACGCGGAGAGTCTCGCGCGCGGGCTTCTATGCGCTTCAATTCGACTCCGAGCAGCAGTAAACTCGCTGTCAGGACTACTAAGGAGAATTCCCATGATCCCATTTACTCGTTTGCGCTTGCTCATTAGCCGCTTTCTCGCGAACCGCTTTCTCTCTATCCGCTTTCTCTTTGGACGCTTGCTCGCTAGTCGCGTAACCGTTGGTTTCTTGCTGCTTTTCACCGCCAGCTCTGCGCTGAGCCAATCGCTGGCTGATGCGACGCTGAATGTGTTCAAAGACGAGAACTGCGGCTGCTGTGTAGGCTGGATCGACCATATGCAGGACGCGGGTTTTGCCTCGAAGATTAACCATCCTCGCGACCTGAACGGTGTCAAAGAAGACCTGGGTGTTCTGCCCAAGTGGCAGTCCTGCCACACGGCAGTAACAAAGGAAGGCTATGTCTTCGAAGGGCATATTCCTGCGAAGTATATTGAGCAGTTTCTTGCCAACCCACCAACAGGCGCGCTGGGTCTCGCCGTGCCTGGCATGCCTCTAGGCAGCCCAGGAATGGAAATGGGCGGGCGCTTCACGCCCTACGACATCGTGCTAATGAATAAAGATGGCAGCTCGTCGGTCTTTGCCCATGTCGCTAGCGCCGCTGCGCAGAAATAAACACCGCAGTTGTCGCACAAAGGATTCGAAACACAGGGGAGCTGCAGCGGATTAGTTGAATCAGCGCATTCATTTGTCCGCTTGGCAGCGCTACTGCGGGACTGATTCCGGAAACACAATCATGAAAGTGGCGTTGCAGCGAGCTACCAGCTGGGTCTCGGCGCTGATCTCCGTGTCGCTGCAGAAGACGCTGATCTCGACACGATAGAGGCGTTTGCCTTGGTGCAGCACCGCGGCTTTTGCCTCTAGACGATCCCCCATCGGTGGGCGGATGAAGGAAATATTCAGGTCTGTGGTTGCCGAAGCTGCGCCCTCGGGGCGTAAGGAGCGTACTGCCACCCCAGCAACGGTGTCGGCAAGCGACATGAGCACGCCGCCGTGAACCCTCCCGCCGGCGTTATAGTGCTGGTCTTGCAGTGCAATACTGCACACCGCCTCGCCCTCACCGAAACTGTCTAAGGCGATGCCCATGAAAGTCCCGTAGGGGCTCATGACTAATTTCTTTGGCTCAAGGTCTGCGGACATACAATTCTCACTGCGGCGATTAGGTTTTAGCTTCGCTCTGTTTGCTGCGCTCGTACTCGCGCTGGGATTCTTTGAAGCGCAGTTTTTCGGCTTTGCGCTCTTCGATGGTTTGCTCCATCGGGTGACCTATATGAGACTCGCCACGCTTCTTCGCCAACTGCATCTGCCGTTCGCGCTCTGCAAGGCCTTTTACTTTATCGCGGCTCTTGCTCGACGCGCAGTAGTGGCAGCTCACGCCTTTAATATATTCATCACGCTGTTTGTCGACCTCGCTAATCGGCATACGGCAGGCGTGGCACTGATCGTATTCGCCCTGTTCTAAGCGGTGATTGACTGTGACGCGATTGTCGAACACGAAGCACTCGCCCTGCCATTTTGTTTCTTCTTCAGGGACTTCCTCTAGGTATTTCAGGATGCCGCCTTTGAGGTGATAAACCTCATCGAAACCCTGTTCGCGAAGATACGCGGTGGATTTCTCGCAGCGGATGCCGCCGGTACAGAACATCGCAACTTTCTTGTGTTTCTTAGGATCCAGATTGTGTTTGACGTAGTTAGGGAATTCGCGGAATGAATCAGTCTCGGGATTCACCGCCGATTCGAAGGTGCCAATTTCAACCTCGTACTTATTGCGCGTGTCGAGCAGCAGTACTTCGGGGTCGGCAATGAGTTCATTCCACTGTTTGGGCTCAACGTAAGTACCGACGATCTTGTTGGGGTCGATGGACTCGACACCCATGGTGACGATTTCACGTTTGAGTTTGACCTTAGTGCGGTAGAAAGGGTTTTCTGCTGCGAAAGACTCTTTAGGCGCAAGATTGGCGAAACGTGGATCCTGCTCGATAAGGGCGAGCACGGCATCTACTCCCGCACGCGTGCCGGCGATGGTGCCGTTGATACCTTCGGCAGCAAGCAGAAGGGTGCCGCGCACTTCGTGCGCTACCATGCAGGCGCGCAGCGGCTCGCGGAACTGTTCGAAGTCGGGGAAGGCTGCAAACCGGTAAAGGGCAGCAACAACAAAGCCGGCAGAATCGCCGCTTGGGTTAGAAGTACTCATAGATTGTCCTTTTTGCACTCTGGAGCGTAATTCCAGCGCAAACATACTTATTTAGTCGTAGCCACAGGCTCGACAGGCGCATCATAGCAAAATGCGACTCGGGAGGTCAGTGCTAGGATTTTTGCCGGGGAAGGGGGCGGCCGGTAAAAAGAGATCAGAGGGTCTGGTACAGCGAGAGGGGGTAGTGAGTGCCGAACTTGAGGGAGTCGCTTGCTTCAGAGGCTTTGCGTTCAATGGGTAAAGCTCGGCGTGTCAAAGAAATGAAGCTAGCTGATGCTGGTCAGCTAGCTTCGCTGCGTCTACAAAGAAGGTTTGCCGTTGGCTTTCTTCTTAGTTTTACCGGCAACCTTCGCTTTTTTGGCCTTCGTTTTAGCTGTTTTCGCTTTGGCCTTGGCCGCGGCCTTTTCGCGCTCACGCTCGCGCGCTTTTACGCCAGGCTTTGATTTTTTAACCGGCTTATCGCCAGCATCGCGCGTGCCTTTGAAGGCTCTCTTTGGTTTGTCTTCATCGAATACCTTGCCGCGCTCATCGTCTTTGCGACGCGCCGATGAGCGCTTCGACGGCGCTTTGGGGGCTTCGCCTTCGCGGCTAATATTCAGCGTTTGACCCGCCACCCAAACCTTCTTGAGCGAGGCATAGATGTCATCGGGCATATCCGCAGGCAGATCGATTGTGCTGTGATCGTCGAAGATATTGATGCGGCCAATATTCTGCGAGTCGATACCGGCTTCGTTAGCGATAGCGCCGACGAGATTGCCAGGCATGACCTTGTGTATGTGGCCTACCTCGACGCGGAAGCGCTGCAAGCCCTTTTCCGGTGGCGCATCCTTACGCTGGCGCGGCGGGCGTTCTGTGTTGCGTTCGCGACGTGGTTTGTCGTTGCCGCGGGATTCCCAGGCTTTGTCCGAACGTGGCACGGGTTTGTGTTGCAGCAGCAGAGGCGAGTCGCCTTGCACCAGCTTCGCGAGTGCCGAGGCGATCTCGATAGCAGGGACATTGTGTTCGCTCTGGAACTGTTCTACGAGGTGTCTGAACAGGCCTAGGTCTTCGGTCGCAAGAGTGTCGCTAATAGCCTGTTTAAACTGTGCGATGCGCTTGTCGTTGATGAGCTCGGTTGAAGGCAGCTCCATGAGCTCGATTTTCTTGTTTGTGGCGCGCTCGATAGCGTTGAGCATGCGGCGCTCGCGTGGAGCAACGAAAAGAATCGCATCGCCTTCGCGTCCGGCACGACCCGTGCGTCCTATACGATGGATATAGGCCTCGGTGTCGTGGGGGATATCGTAGTTAACGACGTGACTGATACGTTCGACATCGAGACCGCGGGCGGCGACGTCGGTCGCTACAAGAATGTCGAGCTTGCCGCGTTTGAGCTGCTCGACGGTGCGCTCGCGCTGAGCTTGGGGAATGTCGCCATTCAAGGCGGTAGCCGCGAAACCGCGTGCGGAAAGTTTCTCCGCCAGTTCGATGGTCACGATGCGCGTGCGCACGAAAATGATCATCCCATCGAAGGTCTCGGCTTCGAGTATGCGGGTGAGCGCGTCGAGCTTATGCATGCCGCTCACCGGCCAGAATCGCTGACGAATTTTTTCCGCCGTCGCGGTCTTCATTTTGATCGTGACCTGCGCAGGGTCGGTGAGGTGAGCCGTCGCTATGCGGCGAACCTGCGTCGGCATCGTCGCTGAGAACAGCGCGATTTGGCGCGTCTTTGGAGTCTGCTCGAGAATCCATTCAACATCGTCGATGAAACCCATGCGGAGCATTTCGTCGGCTTCATCGAGGACCAGGGTTTTCAGTCCATCAAGCTTGAGAGTGCCCTTGCGAATGTGGTCCATAACGCGACCGGGTGTGCCTACTACGGCATGGACGCCGCGTTTGAGCGAGCGAATCTGGCCGCCATATTCTTGGCCGCCGTAAATAGGCAATACATTGAAGCCCTTAATGTGTTTCGCATACTTATGAAACGCTTCGGCGACTTGAATGGCTAGCTCTCGGGTGGGCGCCAGCACCAGAATCTGCGGATCCTGCTGCTTGATATCGATATTCGACAGTGCCGGCAGCGCGAAGGCTGCGGTCTTGCCGGTGCCCGTTTGAGCCTGTCCGAGCACATCGCGGCCGTCTAACAGCAGAGGAATGGTTTCCGCCTGAATAGGGGAGGGGGTCTCGTAGCCGACGTCGGTCAGCGCCTTGAGAATGGGCGCTGAAAGGGCGAGTTGCTGAAAACTAAGCTGTTCTGACTCCGACATGGGGATCCTTTGCTGCCACGGGACGTGGCCAAAAAATGGAGAGCGGAGTCTACGCGAATTGAGTCGCTTTGTATGCCTTTGATTGTATTTACTTTGTTTTTGACGCCTTGGTGTCTGTTTAGATGTCCATAACGCGATCAATATCACTGTCTAGCTGTGGCGCTTTAGTCACTAAAGAGACGGCCAGGAACAGGAACAGTGAGACAACGAAGGAGAGCAGCCCGCCGCTGACGCCATAGGGTAGGGCGATGCCAGTGAGTTGCACGCCAAAATTGATAAGCAGCGCCGAAACAATAGCGGCAACGGCGCCAGGCACGGTAGCGCCTTTCCAATTTAGACCCAAGGCAACCACTGGGAACAGTGAGGCTGCAAAGGTAGCCCAGCCGAAAGCGCCCAGCAGTGCGACGAGTGTCGCGTCGGCATAGTAAGAGTAGAGCGCGAACAGCGCAGCGACTATGGCCAACAGGACCGTGACTATTCGTGCCCACAACAGCTCATTTTTGATTGCGCGGCCTTTCAGCGCTTTAGGAATATCGTGGATGATGGCCGCGGTACCGATATTAAGGAAGGCATCGGAGGTCGACATGATCGCGGCGAACAGGCCCGCAAAAACCACGCCGGCTAGCAGAGGGCTCGTGAATAGGGTCAGGAATACCGATGCGGCGTCGTCGGGCGCATCGAGTGGCGGAATGACGCCGTCGATTACCGTCGCGCGAATGATGATGCCAATCGACACCCACAGTAGGGCCGCGAGCACATAGCCGAGCACTGACAGGGGGAAAATATGGCGGTTGTCGGAAATGTTCCGGTTCATCATCATCTTAGTGACCAGATGCGGCTGTCCAGCCAAACCCAGGCCGAAAACGAAAAACCAGCCGAGGGCAGCCATAATGCCCGCTGAGCCCCAGGGCATAATCGACTCGGAATCATCCGCAAGAATCACCGAAGTGGCTTCGGTCATGCCGCCGTCGAAGACCGACATCGCCGTGAGCAGAATAAGAATGCCCGCCACCATCATGATGCCGCCCTGTACAACGTCGGTGTAGACCGAGGCGATGATCCCGCCGGTCACGCAGTAAAAAATGAGAACGGCAGAAGAGATAGCAACGCAGGCAACCAAGCCAATGTCAGCGAACATCGCTGTGCCTGAAAGTATCGCCTGCATCACAACGGCCATCGCGAGAATTTGTGTGGCGAGATAGCCCATCACACCAAGCACTATCGTTATCGCCACCAGCATGCGAACCAGTTCGCTGCCATAGCGTGCGGCAAGGACATCGGGCAATGAAATACAGTTGCGCAGGTCGGCTATCATGCGAATGCGTTTCGACACCATGAAGAAACCGAGCGCATAGCCCGCAGTCGAAATGGTGATCATCCAAAACGAGCTCACGCCAATCGAATAGACGAGCCCGGGCCCACCAACGAAGCCGAAACCACTCAGGGTAGAGGAAAAAAGCGCGAGGGAGACCACGATGGGACCCAGACCGCGTCCGGCAACGAAGAAGTCACTCGAGTTTGTGGTGCGGCGCATTGCCCACAGGCCGGTCACAACACAAAAGACCATATACAGCGCAACCGCGGCAAGGATGATTTCCTGACGATAAGCTTCCACTAGCGCGCCCCTTTATGATGATTGTGCGCGCGAGATTCCTCGAGCAGAGCATTGAATTCGGCTTCATCTTCTTCGGTGTAGATATACTTCCGAAATCCTGCCACATAGAGAATCATGAGCGGTACGGCGCCGGCCCACACGCCGTAAATCGCCCACGCGGTCGCCGCGGGAAAGCCCATGAAGTAGCTAGTCTCGCCGGTGGCGAGGAAATGCTGATGGCTAGCGACCAAACGCCAAAGAATAAAAGCGCTGAATAGGAACGTGCTTGTCATGTAGGCGCGCAGTCGCGCGCTGCGGTGGCGCTCGCTAATGCCCAGCGTGGAGAGGGCAACGATTAGCGCGAGCAGCAGCGCCTGAAAAGCGTAGGCGTAGGAGCCGATGTGCTCTAGCCGCGCGGCGCCGTCGCCGCCGCGGCGCATGCCTTCGAATACGGGATGGGGAATGCCGCCGGCGCCGGCAACCGGATCGGCCAGCAAGATGAGTCCCAGAAGAAGAGTCATTGCGGTACAGAGAGCGAAGATGACATAAATAAGAGGGCGACCCATGCTGCGCTCCGTGTGGGAAATGACGCAAGAGCATATAAGCCGCAGAGCAGTGAGTCTAGCCTAGGCTGCAGTCCTGCTGTCTTGACAAGCCGCCGGTCCTAGGTCATTTTCAGACCGTTATTCGATCGACGCGTAACTTACTCCGGCCCATTCTTCAAAGCGCTGCGAGTAGGATAATTAGAACCTATGAGGTGAGAAATGAAGAACACAGAATTAGCGAAAAGCCAGTCGAGCGCGAGCTTAGCTTACGCACGCAAAGCCGGCTTAGCCGCGATGGCGCTTTGTTTAGTGTCAGGCGCGACAATGGCTCAGCGCGGTGCCGTCCAGCCGCCGGAGCATGCGAATCAGGAGCCGGTTAACCACCTTCCGAATCCTTACGAAACCCAGCGCGACTTCGGTGTGCTACCAGATGGCCGCAATTGGGGCTCGGTGAGCGCTGTGAATATCGACATCGACGGCATCCACGTATGGGCGGGGGATCGCTGCGGATCAAACTCCTGTGCAACCTCCCATGTCGATCCGATTGTAAAGCTAGATCCGCAAGGCAATGTGGTGCAGAGCTTCGGCGCCGATCAGATCATTTGGCCACACGGAATGGATGTCGATCCCGACGGCAATGTCTGGGTGGTTGATGCCCGCGCAGCGAACGCGCGCGAACTCGAAGAAAATCCTGCCGCTGCAGGCAAAGGCCACACCGTGCTGAAGTTCAGCCCCACCGGCGAGCTACTCATGACACTGGGCACGGGCGGTGAAGCAGGCGATCCGCCGACGCATTTCGATGCACCCAACGACGTGCTGATTGCGCCTAACGGCAATATTTTCGTCGCCGACACCCACGGTGCGCAGTTTCAAGATGAAGCGGGACCCAACTCAAAGAGTCGCATTTCTATCTTTGCCCCCGATGGCAGCTTCATTAAGTCTTTCGGCGAATGGGGATTCGAAGACGGTCAGTTCCGCTCTCCGCATTCACTCGCGATGGATTCCCAAGGCCGCCTGTTTGTAGCCGACCGCGGCAACAACCGCATTCAGATTTTCGATCAGGAAGGCAATCATCAGGATACTTGGTATCAGTTTAGCCGTATCAGCGGACTGTTCATCGATAAGTCGACTGACATGCTCTACGCAATTGATTCCGAGTCTGATCCCAACTACAACCCAGGGGGCTGGCGCAAAGGCTTGCGCGTTGGCAGCGCGCGTACGGGTGAGGTCATGTACTTTATCCCCGAGCACGTGTCCGAGCGCGCCTCAGGTATGGGCGGCACCGGTTCCATGGGTGAAGGCGTCACCGTCGACAGCAACGGTGTTGTTTACGCCGGTGAGGTTGGCCCTATTCAAGGTATGACTAAGTTTATCCCGCGCTTAATTCCCTAAGAGCAGGAAGCCGTAAAAAAGGGGGCTGTGATATTCCACAGCCCCCTTTTTTCGTGTGCGTTTATATTTCAGAATTATTGTGCTCGCATTTTAGTGAGCGGTTACGGCCTTTCGAAGCTTTGCAGTGTAAACGAGTAGCTGGCAGCGTCGGTGAGAACAAAACGCAGGTTTTTGTAGGCTCTGCCTTCGGGCACTGTGAGCGTTGGAAGGCTTAATTCGCCGCTAATTGAGTTGAACGTAGCCATCTCGTCCATGCTCGCGCCAATAAATAGGACGCTTTGCGGGTCCAAAGTGATGACGGTTGCCGGTGAGTTTGCGGTGATACGGAAATCCACAAGCGCGCGCCCCAGCTCGCCTGCGTCTAACGCCATTGCTATCACACCGTTTTTGAATTCACCTGAGTCGCTGATCGATCGCATGCTCAGATCTACCCAGTTTACATCAGCGACAGTATCGCCATTAACGCTAAGCACCGGGACTTCCGAGAGGGCGGAGAAATTGGTGATATTCACATTTTGCAAACGGTTAATGGCGTCTACGACGCTCATGCCGCCGCCGAGCACTCTGCCAAAAACCGTGAAGCCGCCGTTTTGATTATCGAGGTTAGCGGAGTTGTCAGCCACATTGACGAACCACTGGTTTGTCGCGCTGTTGGGGTCGCCGCCCACCTTCGCCATGGCGATTGTCCCGCGCACATTCGAGCGGCCGAATTCATTGCTTATCGTTGGGCCAGCAGGTATGGGGGCGAACGTTTGCTGATCTGGCACATAGGCAAAGCCGCCGCCTTGAACGATAAAATTGCTTACAGAGCGATGAAAGAGCGAGCCGTCATAGGCGCCCGAGTCGACATAGCCGAGGAAGTTTTCCACGGTGATGGGTGCGTCGTCTTCAAATAACTCGATGGCAAAACTACCGGCGTCGGTGTCGATCCTGACAAACGTATCTGCGCTGGCACCGGTGCTGACAAAAGCACTGGCCAAACCGGCAAATAGGAGCGCGCGGCGATTAGCTGAGAGGCAAGACTCAGCCGAGTTGAAAAGGTTGAAGAGCATAGAAAAATCCTTACTAACTTGGTACTGGATTATGAACATTTGTGGCGCTTACTATTTAACAACGAACACAGGCTGCGTGTCGCTGTCATCAGCCTGCCAGTGTAACTGCGGTCACACTGATCAGCTAGGGAGATTGGGTCGTAATGCCTAGCGTGTCTTACCCCGAACTAGGCTTTGCGCTATGCGGTTGCTATTAAAACTCCTTCTGAGTGCGGGTCTCGGCTTTGCCATCGTGGCCGTGCTTGTCGTGCTGCTGCCGATGCCAAAATCTGGCTCGGCACTCTTGCCTATTTCAGGCTTTTTCCCAGAGGGCGAAGTGGTTTCGCTCAATCCTGAGCAGCTAGAAAAGCAATTTCTCTATGCCAACCTTGATGCTCAACAGTCAGCCATTGCCGAAGCTCGTCTGCTGAATGGCGTGGCTGCCGAATATGAGCAGTTCTTGGGTGATCTAGACGTGAGCCCGCAAGCCAGAAAGCACATCTCGGAAAGGCTAATGCAGGCGCAGCGGGAGCTAACAGACTACCGTCTGGCACAGAGTATGAATGTGCTGGGTGACAGGCAGCTTGCTTACGCTCCGGCCAATAATTATGTCTTGCACAGTCTTAAAGAGATCCTCACGCCGGACCAGGCAAATAAGCTGCAGGCCGTACAAAGACAATTCGCGTGGGAACGCTTCAAGTCGAGCTATCGCGCTCGTCTCGACTCTTTCGCAGAATCCTATAGAGGAGAGCATACCGAATCCCATGGAGAGGCATTTAGAGAAACATTCGACGCAGCGCTGCGAGACGCGATCGTTGAGGCTCAGTTTGCTAGCAGCTATGAACTCGACAGCCCTCACGCTTTGGGTCTCGCGAGTCCTGCTCAAAGGATCGAACGACAGCTTGCTGCGCTCTCGCAGACACTGACTACTTTGAGTTTAACTGTCGACAGTGAGGCGCTCGCGGCGGCGAAGCTGTTTATTGAGCATGAGAAACGGCAACTGGAAAATCTCCAGCCGCTGCTTTAGTGAATGAGCCTTAGTCCTTCGCTTCTACAAGCGCGAAGCGAGGCTGCACCTTCCCGTCGATTGTGACCTCTTCGAAAAACATGCCAAAGGGGCGAACCCAGAGTCCCCGTGCACCGTACAGCGCTCGATAAAGCACCAATGGCTCCTGCGTCTCGCTGTGATGCACCACGTCGATTAGCTCATAGTCATTACCTTTGTAGTGACGGTAGAGCCCGCGAGTAAACTCGGGAATTTCTGGATCTTTGCGATCATTGGTGTCAATAGTACTCATCAGTTTTCCTAGGGTCTTAAGCTGCGAAAGGCTCAGTCTTGCGGGCGTGTGGGAAGAGAGCGGGGTCGGCCGGGAGGTCTTCCGCCATTCTCTTCTCTAGGTCCACGGCGGGCAAGAAACTGCACGGCGCGCTGCCTTTCTTCGCTGCTGAGTTCGCCGAGCACCGCAGCTGTTTGTCTGTGCGCGATGGTTTGATAGGCATCGGAAGCGTCGCGTAGCTCAGCAAAAGCCGCGGCGAGAGCCGCCTGATCGAAGGGCTCGGCAAGCATGAGGCGAGTCGTCTCGCGCTGGCGCTGTGCAAGGTTTGCGCGGGCGTCGCGTGCCTCTCTAGTGCGTTGGCGTAGCGAATCGCGCAGCTCGCGGCGCCTCTCCGGTTCGAGATCATTGGTAATCCAGCTTAGTGTAGGCGGTAGCGGTCGATTGCTCGCATCAGGTGCCCCCAAGCCGAGCGTGAAGCGCGCAGCGATGCCGCCAACAAAAAACAAATTGAGTCCAAGGGAGAGCAGTAGCGCCGCCATAATTCGGCGCTGTGCGGTGCGGCTAGTCATTGGTCTGATCTCCATTAGCGTCGTCTGCCGGCGTGACGCCAGGGCTAAGCTCGGTAAAAGACAAGAGGCTTAGCTCATCCTCCCACGAAATGAGCTCCGACTCGAAGGCGTGCTCCGAGCCCAGGCCAAAGTCGTAAACATTGGCGACCGCAATGCCAAGCAGCAGAGCGAAGCTCGCTGCACAGGGGGCTTGCCAGCTAAAACGATTCTGGGGTGTTAGCCACTGAATAAGCGTGTCGATAGGTGAAAGCGGCTGTGGTGGCAGGGCTTGCCCGAGCACGCGCGACTCGAGCGCTAGGTACTGCGCTGAATCTCCTAAGTCCTTTGTTGCCACTGCTGCAGCGCGTGTGAGCAGGATGTCGAGATCGGCGTCGTGGGCCGCATCAGCTCTTTGCTTAGTCATTGCGGTGATCTCCTAGTTGAGCGCGCAGTCCGCGTTTTGCTCTTGCGATTAATGATTCCAGGGCTTGCACAGTGCAGGACAGAATGTCCGCGGCCTCTTTGTTTGAAAAGCCTTGGAAATAGCATAGCAGGAGAGCACTGCGTTGGGCTTCGGGCAGTGTCCCCAATGCTCGACTCAAAGCGCGTATCTCGGCTTCTTGAGCTACCTCATCGGCGCTGTTCTTCGCTGTCTCTGCACAATCTTGGATAGCGTCGGTGAATTCATTGCTTCTACTTTCTGTACTGTTCGTTTCGCTGTCGAAACTGGCTTCGAGACTGACCCGCTTTTGCTTGCGTAAAAAATCGATGCAGAGATTATGGGTAATGCGATGCAGCCAAGTGGTGAGTTTCGCTTTAGCCGGATCCCATTTAGCCGCGTTGGTCCAGAGCCGTAGGAAGGTTTCCTGTGCGATGTCCTCGGATTCGCCGCGGTCGCCGAGCAGTCTCAGCGCATAGTGGCTGATCGGCTTCAGATGCCTGCGGACGAGCGCCTGATAGGCACTCCTATCACCTGAAATCACAGCAGCCATTAGCTCTTCGTCGCCCATCAGTTCGCTCGTTTACCGCTGCGTAAAACCAATTTGAGGCACTGTCCTGCGTGCGGCTGGACAGTGCCTCGATCTTTGTCGCAGTCTTTAGGCCGCACTGGCTCTACTGTCTACCGCGCTCGCGTCCTTCTCTCTGTCCTTCTCTCTGCCCGCCACGTGAGCCGCGCTGTTTGCGTCCGCCGGCTTCCAGTTCTGCAGCTGTCAGCGCGCCGTTGTTGTCGGTATCAAGACGTAGGAAGCCGGCTTCAAGAAATTCCGCTGCGCTTACCGCCTCATCGTCATTGCTATCCATCTCGGCGAAGCGTTCTTCCACTTTCATCGCGAGTGTAGCACGCCGCTCGGCTCTCATAGCTTCCCACCGTTGTTGCTCCTCGCTTAAATTTTCCGGCGATCTGTCTTCGGGTCTACGGCCTCGGGCCGGGGCCGCGTTGAGGAATTCGTCAAGAGTGAGAACACCGTTAGCGTCGCTATCTAATTTCTCTATCCTCCCACTCTGAGCGTTCGAAAATTCATCAAAGGTGATCATGCCGTCGTCGTTGGCGTCGGCTGCTGAGAATGCCACTTCACGATGCTGTGGCCGTTCTTGAGCTTGCGCCGCTGAGAAGGCGCCAAGGGCTATCGCTAACGCTGCGCCCAAGACGAGTTTGCTTGAGCTGTGTTTCGGTAAGTGTGTCATATTGCTCTCCTGGTCGATGAGGCTTATTGCCAGATCGCTTGCGAATCGAAGTGTAGTTTCAGGCACCTTCATTAACTCCTACGCCGGTCAATTAAAAACCCGTCGCCGTGTTCTAGATTTTTCCGATTCGCTATGAACTCGCCAAAATGTGCTCTCTGCTAGAGCTTTAGATAACGGCCTAGGCTTGGGTAACGCTTTGTGCTTAGCTTGCATGGCCCCAAGCCCTGATTCGAGATTAAGCTCAATGTCTAAGACTACGCAGATCGACCCTGCTACACACAAACACGCGCTCGCGTTTATCGTTTTCATGGTGCTACTGGACGCGATTGGCTTTGGCATTATTTTGCCGGTGACGCCGAAGCTCATAATCGATCTGGCGGGTGTAGATCTCTCTAACGCCTCGGCTATAGGCGGCTATCTGATGTTTGCTTACGCGCTGATGCAGTTTTTTGCAGCGCCAGTGCTGGGTAATCTGGGCGACCGCTTTGGGCGCCGCCCAATCATCCTGTATTCCTTGGCGGTATTGGCATCAGGTTACGTCATGATGGCTGCCGCACCGTCGCTGGCATGGCTTTTCGCAGCGCGGCTGATTGCTGGCGCGGCAAGTTCTACCTTTGCTCTGGCCTACGCCTATATCACCGACATCACGCCAGAAGACAAGCGAGCTCAGCGCTTTGGTATGGTCGGCGCCGCCTTCGGCGGCGGCTTTATCTTGGGTCCTGTTATTGGCGGTCTGCTGGGCGAGTTCGGCGCGCGTATTCCTTTTATTGTCGCCGCGGTGCTGGCCGCGCTCAATGTGGTGTATGGCTATTTCATGCTGGGCGAGTCTCTGGCGCAGGCCAAGCGCCGACCTTTCGAGCTGCGGCGTGCGAATCCGCTGGGCGCGCTTCTGGCGCTGGTTAAGTATCCCGCTGTTTCAGGTCTCGCTTTGGCTTACTTTCTCTACATGCTTGGTCATCTGTCTCTTCCCGCCACATGGACCTACTACACGATGGAGAAGTTTGACTGGTCGGAGGCGCAGGTAGGCTTGTCGCTTGGCTACGCGGGCGTGTTTATGATTTTAGTTCAGGCATTCCTAATTCGCTGGGCAATCCCGCGCTTTGGTGCCTACAGGGCAGGGCTGCTAGGTTTGCTAGCGATGACACTTGGCTTTTGCGGTTATGGCCTGGCGACAAGCGGAAGTCAGCTGTATTTTTGGCTGGCGGTCGCTGCGCTATCAGGTTTCGTTTCCCCTGCCTTCCAATCGATCATGACTAGCCAAGTGCCGGCAGACTCGCAAGGAGAGCTGCAGGGTGCGCTTAGCAGTATGAATAGCGTCACTTCAATACTGGGCCCACTCATAATGACTCAGCTGTTTGCGCGCTTTACCGGAGCTGAGGCGGCGGTCTATCTTCCCGGCGCCCCTTTCCTAGCAGCAGCTTTCCTCACAGTATTGGCACTATTGCTGTTCGTCCCACTGGTGCGTCGTTTCGAATTAACGACATTGGGGAAAGTGTCTTAGACCCTTTATATGGGCACGCTTGACAGCTTTGGGGCGCGATGTTTATATCAAAATCCACTCTAGGCTGGCTTGCTAAGCCGGAGACTTAACGACAACAACAAGGATCGAATTATGAAGATTCAATGGCTTCTACCGGCCGTCGCCGCGCTTGCTCTAGGCTGCTCTCCGAATGACACTGCTCAATCCTCTGCCGCCGGCGGCGAGGCTATGGCCACCGCTGCGGGCGACTCTATCCCGCGCACGCCAGCTGGCAAGCCCGACTTTAACGGTATTTGGCAGGTATTGATGAATGCCAACGACAATCTCGAGCCCGCTGCGCCAAAGGCTGCCTATCAGCTCGTCCCCGGTGATTTTGTGCCGGTACCCGCACCGGAAGTAGTGGCGATGGGGGCGGTAGGTGCGGTGCCCGCAAGCTACGGGGTCGTCGAAGGGGGGCAGATTCCCTATAAGCCCGAAGCCCTTGCGCGTCGCGATGAGAACGCAGCTAACTGGCTGGGTAACGACCCTGAATTGAAGTGCTATATGCCTGGCGTTCCTCGCGCTACTTACATGCCGCACCCTTTCCAGATATTCCAGAGTGAGAGCGCGTTTTTCATCGCCTATAGCTTCGCTGGCGCAGTGCGTAATGTTTTCTTGGAAGACCCGGGCCCCGCTCCGCTCGACTCTTGGATGGGCCAGTCCTACGGCTACTGGGACGGCGACACCTGGGTGGTTGAGGTAACAGGCCTTGATGACCGGACTTGGTTCGATAGGGCCGGTAACTATCACAGCTACGAGCTCAAAGTGACCGAGCGCTACACGCTCGTCAGCGAGAATGTGATCGAGTACGAGGCTACGATGGAAGACCCGCAGGTTTTCGAGCGCCCTTGGACGATCAAGATGCCTATTTATCGCCGTCTGGAACAAGGCTACGAACTGCCTCAGTTCAAGTGCGTCGAGTTTGTTGAAGAAATGATGTACGGGAAATACCGCAAAGGGCGTGAATCTGAGCTAGGGTTCTAGCGCTTAGCTGCTTCTTTGAAGGGCGGGGAAGGGCGGGTGCTCGGGGTCGATGACAACTTTTGAGTATCTGCCTCAGAGCCTTGCTAAGTCGGGCCTAACAGGTAGAATAGGGTAAGTAATCACCGTGAGCTCGGGCATTTTTCCGAGCCAGGTTTTGAATTCTCTTCGGAGCGTTCACGCCAAACAGGACATCTCACAAAGGTAATGCATATGAAATTTAAACTTCTGGCTCTCGCCGCTGTAACCGCCGTCGGCGTTGCCGCGATTAAGACACCCGCAGTTGCGCACCACGCGTTTTCGGCGGAATTCGATGCCAATCTCCCCGTGCGCCTCGGTGGTCCAATTACTCGCGTTGAATGGATCAACCCCCACACGTGGATTCACCTCGATAACAACGACCCTGAGTCTACTCGCGATCCAGGTGCCTGGATGGTAGAGGGCGGTACGCCAAATACGCTTCTGCGTCGTGGTATCAACCGCAACTCGCTGGTCCTGGGCACAGACATCGTTGTGACTGGATACCAGTCTAAAGATCGACTCTGCGAGCCTACTTGCCGCGCTAACGGTCGTGACATTACATTCCCAGACGGTCGCAAACTGTTTATGGGGTCTTCAGGTACGGGCGCGCCACGCGACGGGTCTGACGCTACAGAGCAATAAAACTCTAAGACTAAGCGAGAGTTAACTACTCGCTTAGTCCTACTCCCTGAGCAGTCAGCTCCTGCGGAGACAAAAAAGCCGCGTTGACGTTTCCGTCACGCGGCTTTTTTATTTCTTATTCTTTTTCCCCTTTGGTCTGCGGGAGTTAGTTTGTAGGGATTAATCTGTAGGGAGCTCAGCGCATATTCTTTATCAAAAGTGCTTTCTGCGGCTTGATGGGGTTCTTTGTAATCTATAGCGGGTCGATCATGCGCTCATAGTCGCCACCGTCTCTGAACACGGTCGAGGCGTAGAAATAACCTGCGGCATTAAGCTTTACAGTCACTGTGCGGCTGCCACGATTTTCCCAAAACCAGCCGTGGATGCCGGTGAAAGGCGCGTGAAAAGAACCTGTTTGCCCTTCGCCGTTAGCCTGTTTGAAACTCTGCACGCCTTCCTCTCCAATGCCCGCTGGCTCGGCGTGCATGTCGTAGTAGACGCTGCCGTCGGCGGTCCAGTTAAAGACTAGCGGCGCGTCAAAGTCCAAATGATATTTGTATTCAACCGATTGGAACGGTTCGAGGATGAATTCAACGGAGTCGCTTCTGTAGCCCTCGAGCTGTTCTTCCAGAGGGTTTTCGCCATTGGCAAGAGCCGTGAGGCCCAGCGCTGCGCCAGTGCCCAGCGGGTCGCTGCCGTATTCTGCGGGCAGTATGGTAGTTAGTAATACCGCTGCTGCAACAGCCGCTGCGCCTACTGTGGCCAGAATTAGACTGCGGGGTGAATAGTTCACAGTGGTTTGAGTCTGCGCCGCGCTCTTGTGCTCGTTGTCGTTCATCGGTGTTCCAGTCATAGGTGCTCCAGTGAGGTGCTCCGAAAGAGAGGTGAGTAGAGGCTAGGCGGCTAGAAATAGCCCGCCGAGCTGTAAGCCCATAAGCAGGAAGCCGCCGGTCATTAATGCAGTGTTAGTTGCGAAGGCGTGGCGCAGATAGCTGGACTGCGTGCGCCAGAGCGTCAGGCCGATGAAAATCGCCGACAGCGCCAGTATCTGCCCTATCTCCACGCCAAGATTGAAGCTCAGCAGATTGGCGACCAAGCCGTTGGACGACATATCAAATTCCTGCAGCTTCGTGGCCAAGCCTAAGCCGTGGAACAAGCCGAAGACAAATACTGCCACCTTGGCGTTGGGGCTAAAACCGAATAGGTTGTGGAAGCCATGCAGATTGTCGAAGGCCTTGTAGACGATGGATAAGCCGATGATGGCGTCGATGGCGTAAGCATTGACCTGAAGGCCGCTCAGCACTCCGAAGACAAGCGTGATGCTGTGGCCGACGGCGAACAGCGTTACGTATTTGATGACGTCTGTAGGTTTGAAAAGGAAGAAGATTACTCCGACCAAAAACAGGAGGTGGTCGTAGCCTGTGACCATGTGTTTGGCGCCAAGGTAAATAAACGGACCAACTGCGGGCCCCTCTATAGATGCGACAAAACTGGCATCGCCACCCTCTATCGAGTGGCCAAAGGCGGTGCTGGCAAACAGCCAAGCCGCGAGGGCGAGGCTGTACTTGAGCAGATGTCTAATCATTGGCAGCGAAGCGATTCACTATGTCTGGGTTGTAGCCTTGATGACAGGCAGAGCAAACGCTGTAGATTTGCGCACCCGCTTGGAAAAACTCTTCTTCGTTCTGTTCTTCGGCGGCGCGCATCGCTCGCAGGCCCGCGTCAGTGAGGCCCTGGGAGTAGACCATCCAGGCATCGTTGTCTTCGGCGCGCCCTGGCAGGGCTAGGAGGTTGCCTGTTTCCGCTACGATAGCGGCCTGAGCCCGCACATAGGCCCAGCCTTCGTCGGTTGTTGGGTAAAGCTCTTCATAGCCGGAGGAGTCGAGTACCCAGCCCCCAGAATCCCAAAGGATGTCGGATGCCGGTTCGAGAACTAAGGCCATCACTTCTTGAGTGGTGAGTGTTGTATTGTAGATCGCTGCGCTCAGGTCTGTGCTTGGCGCTTCCTCGGTAGGCGCGCAGGCGGTAAGCCCGAGCGCGAGTGTGCACACTGCTGTCAGCGGCGAGGCTAGGGCTGAGAATAATCGCAATGAATTCATAGGTCGTTCCTGCTAGTCTGAGTAACGTTTACGCCGTCCTGGCCAGAGTGTGAAGTCTGCCTTAAATCGGCCTGAGGCGCTAGGCGCGGCAGTGTTTGGCTCTCTCGTTTTCGCTCGCGAGCCGCTTTTTATTCTTCAGGAATTGCGCATGCTTGTACGTCTCATTTTGCTCTTTAGCCTGCTTACCGCAGCCAATGCCTCGGCCGAGGTGCTGGTGCAGCGTGTGCCCGATTCAGGCTTGCAGCCCCGGTTAGTGAACGATGCCGAGGGCGGTCTGCATTTGCTGTATTTCAAAAAGCGGCTCAGGGCACCGAGCGCGCGTGAGGGGCGGCTTTACTATCGCTATTTTGACCCAGAAAAGCAGCGTTTCTCTGCCGCCGTGCAAGTGTCCAGCAGCGCTTTCGATCTGCAAACCTTCGCTATAGCCCGCGCATCAATGGCAATCGATGGGGCGGGGCGCGCCCATGTAATGTGGTACCAGCCCCGACAGAACAGCTATTTCTATACGCGCTCCAATGTGCAGCGCACGGCTTTCGAGACTCAGCAGTCGATTGTGCAGGAATACGCCGAGGGCTTAGATGCTGCCGGCGACATTGCCGCTAAGAACGAGCAGGTTGCTATCGTTTGGGCCGCCGGCGCACTGAGCGCCGAGCAATCACGTACGGTTTACGCGCGCTTCTCCGCTGACGGTGGCGCGAGTTTTAGCAACGAATTACGCGTGGGAAATCCTGATCTCGGTGCCTGCGCCTGTTGCTCTTTGGCAGCGGAATTCGACGCTCAGGATAAACTTGTCATAGGCTACCGCTCGGCTTTAAACAGCGTTGGTAGACATATGCAGCTTTTATCTCTGCACTCTTCAGCCCCAAGCTTGGCTGAGGCGGGCACCGAACTGCGCGGCGATTACGCGCCACTCTCACCGCTGCAAGAGTGGGAACTGAGTGCCTGTCCTCTAAGCACCAACGACTTTGCGCTCGACTCCCTGTCTGCGCCCTGGCTGGTGTTTGAAACTGCAGCGCGGGTTGTTCGTCTAGCAGTATCATCAAAGCCTAGCGCGGTGGGCGAACCTGCCAAGCCTACTCGGCAGAAGAATCCGGCGATCGCCGTCAACGCCGAGGGTCAGGTGCTCACTGGCTGGGGAGAGGCGATTAGCCACAGCAAAGGAGGCACTCTGCGTGCACAGCTAAGCGACGCCGACGGCAAGCCCTTGAGCTGGACGCTGGCAGAGGAACAGGAAATTCCTCGCTTTTCTTTTCCTGCGGCCGGTGTCCTGCCCAGCGGTGACTTTCTTTTGCTGTGGTAGCGTCGCTACAGCTTCTGGCGCAGCTCGGCTTCCAGCAGGAGTAGGCGCAGCTCAACGCGCCTGAGTTCGCGCAGCACTTCGATTTTGGCCAGCAGTGCAAAGCCGATGTTTTTCACCAGGAAAAACAGAAACAAGCAGGCGATAATTCCTAGCGCCCAGTCTAAACGCGCCTCTAAGCCGCTCGCATCACTGTAGGCATTCAGGCAATACAAGAGTCCGAAAAAAGCGGCAAAGCCAAACGCATAGAGCGAGGCTATTACCCAGGCCTGCTTGCCACGGAAACTGCTGGCTAAAAGGGTGAATAGCCCGGCGCCCTGCTCGAGGGTTCGCAGTTGCTCCGCAAGCTCTGGTGCTCGCTCATGGAGCTGCTTATTCAATTTGTGCTCGGTGGCGCTGTACTCGCTCATCGCTGCTCTCCTTATTCAAACAAGCATCATAGGTATAGGGCTTGAATGTAGCATGAACCCTTGTGCCAGGTGAGTCTTGATCTGGAACAGGGCGCTGCCGTGTTTCGCCCGCGCTGCGGCACGGACTTGCCTCTCTGCACGAGGTGGGCTAGTTTCGAATGACATGTATTTCGAGGCTCTTAATGAAACGCTTCGAACTGCTTTAACGGCGACTCAAAGCAAACCGCACATCAGAAGAAAATTTAAAAGGGGCGTAACCATGGTGATCTCATTTAGGCTCATTCGCTGTTCACAAAAAGGCCTGGCCCGCGTCATTAGACTCGCTACTCTGTCGTCATTCTTTGCTGTCTTCAATGTGGCTGTTGCACAGGCTCCGACCGCCGAGGACTACCAGCCACCACGCACAGAATTTGATCAACCAGACTTGCAGGGCTATTGGACCAACGCTTCGCTAACTACTTTGCAGCGCAGCGAGCGCTATAGCGAGCTTGTAATTCCCCCCAGTCAAATCGAAGACTTCACACGTAATCATCACCAAAATGTGCGACAGGCCACCGACGACGGGCTCGTGCAGGGCGAGCTCTTGGACGGCTCCGACCTTGGCAAGGGACGTGGCTACAATGCCTTTTGGGTCGATCCCGGCACCCGCTTTGGTGTGGTCAAGGGTGAGGCTCGCACCTCTTGGATCGTCTCCCCTAATGATGGTCGCATTCCCTTCTCCGAAGCGGGCAGGCAGCGCCGAAGCGAAGGCTATGCGCAGTTTTCAGGTAACGACGGCCCCGAAGGTCGCGCGCTTGGTGAACGGTGTCTTATAGGCTTTGGCAGCACCGGAGGGCCGCCCATGAATAACGTGCTCTACAACAATATGTACCAGATAGTGCAAACACCCGGCTATGTGATGATCCTCGTTGAGATGGTCAACGACGTGCGGATTATTCCGCTCACTGATAATCGCAGGCCAAAGGAGCATCAGCGTTGGTTGGGAGACTCTACCGGCTATTGGGACGGTGATACCCTGGTGGTAGAGACGGTAAACCTGCATCCGCAACAGGCGTTCCGAAATGCTGCGCCGCTGTCTGCCAAAGGCAAAATTGTCGAGCGTTTTAGCCGCTATTCAGATGAACAAATACTTTACACATTCGAGGTCAGCGATCCTGAGTATTACACCGAGTCTTGGCGCGGTGAAATGAGTCTCAATGCCTCGCAGGAGAGGCTTTACGAATATGCCTGTCACGAGGGTAACTACGGGCTGCCGGGTATCTTAGGCGGTGCGCGTCGCGCAGACTTCGATGCCAAGCAGGCGCCCTAGTTTTCGTTCCAAAATTGCGTCATCTCCATGAACATAAATGACGCAGACCAGGTAATCAGGGAGAGGCCGGTTAGCGCTTCGATACCGGCCAAAAAGCGCAGCGACCCCTGAGGTTCTATATCGCCATAGCCCACCGTGGTGTAGTTGGTAAAGGAGAAGTAGATGCTGTCGACCAGGCTGCCATTAAAGTTGCCGCTAAGCTCTCCGAATCCGCCTGACTTAGTCATCCAGTAGAATGCCAGGCCGAACAAACAGACCTCGACAATGTGAGCGCAAATAGTGCCGAACACGCCAATGAGGACCCGCAGGCGATGTTTTATTCTCAGCCGGGGAATGACAACCGACAGCAGCCGCAGCATCTCATAGTGAATAACGACGGTAGCAGCGACTAGCGCGAGATTGATAAAGGCGGCTGTAAGCATAGGGTTTCCAGAGATTGCGTCCTAGTAACAAAGAGTTTGCGCCCGGCTCGTGTGGACTTTTCTTAGCTGTCTCCACGCCTTAGCACCTTGTGTACAAAAAAAATCAGATGCTTGCGATAGCTTGAAGAAGCCTGTGAACGCAGAGCGCTTTCAGAGCATACTACGACTGGTAAAAGTAAATAAAATACGAGGAGGCGGTTAGAATGAAGATGCACATGCTCATGTCTGATTGCTGCCAGCGGGCGGCTGTCACCTCGTCGGATAAGAGTGTGGCCTTTGCCAACTTCTTTTCTCACCTTTTTTATCCGCTCGGCTCCTTTCGCTATTCCCGTTTTATTTCGCATGCGGGACTCGTCTTAGAGCTTTGCGTCGTTCTCAGCAGTTTTCTGACTCTTTCACCTAGCGCTAGTGCTCAGACAGAGGATAGAGAATTTTCTGAGCAAAAAGCGCTCTACATCGAGCAGATAGAGGAATTGGAATATCAATATGGCCCGCTAGACAGGCGCCTTATTGAGCCGCTGCAGGCGCTTGCGGAACTCGAGGAGGGACGTGGCGATGTCGAGAGTTCGGCGGCTTTCTTGCGCAGGCAGTTGCAAATAACTCGCAATGCCTACGGCTTTGAAGACCCGCAGCTGCTGCCAATCTACGACGCATTGATTCGCGTCGCCATTGCCCAAAGCCTATGGCAAGAGGTAAGCGATACCTTGAACCTGCGCTCGCAGCTAGTTATTGGTTGGGCTTCTTCAACGCCTGGGGACGATCAGCAGGAGCAGAGCGCAGTGAGCGAACAGGCGCTTCGAACGGCCGAGACCTTGAGTCTGCAAGCAGACTGGCTGCTGCAGAAGGTAGCCTTCCTGCAAACTCGCGAGGGAGTGAACGCTTTTTTCGACGCGCGTGAAATCGAAGAGAAAATCGACGATCTTGCCCGCAATGCGTTGGAGGAATTAGAGGAAGAGGACGAGGCGTTCGACTTAGAGGAATTCGCTCAGTGGGCTAGGCTTAGCTATAGACGGGCGCTGAGCGATGCAAGCCTTGTGCAAGTGCTCAATGCAGGGGGAAGCTTCACTTATGATGCGCTCGACTACCTGACGCGACGAGAAGGGTTTGCAGCGATGCAGAAACTGAGCTCGCCAGGTTTAGGGGCACGCTTTGGTGCCAGCCCGCTCAATCGCGTGCCCCTGCTGGAAAACGGCGACCCTATTGGCATTGGGTATTTGCGCGACAGCTACTTTACGGTCAAGCGTTTGGATACGCAGCTTGAAAGCTGGCTTGAGTCGCAGGGCAGCGATTCAGAGAATCGCCCTGCGGCGCTCGAAATGCTTGCCATGCTGCGCATCGCTCGCGGGGATTTTCAGATCATTCAGCAGCGTGGCTCGGGCATACGTGAGTACAGAGAAGCGCAGGCCCTCCTGCTGCAGGCAGGGTTTACGCAGAAGGCCATAGACAGCTATTTTTCGCGCCCCGTACAAATTCCTAACAGGCAGTTGCGACTGGCCTTCACTGAGCCAGCGGACGAGGAGTGTCTTTCTGTCGCCGTGTTAAGTGAGCGCCTGCCCAGTGTTGCCCAGCCGCAGATTGACGATCCAAGCCTAAAGCTGGCCTTACCCTATGCAGAGTTTCAACTGCGCTTTGATGTGTCGCGTCGGGGTAGAGCGTCCGGTGCTGAACAGGTGCAGGCCAGCCTCGAAGATAAGCGGCTGAGCAGGACGGTACGACGATCGCTTTCAGACCTGCGGTTCAGGCCTGTGGTTGTTGATGGGCGCACTCAGCGAACGAGGGATCAGTGTATGACCGTTCGCGTGCCGGTTTTAGACTAGTCGGTTAAGCATTGCGGCGAGCACGGAGCTCCAACTACTCGTGCAGTTTGAGCCATGCCCGCATCATATTACTCACCACGTCAGGTTTATCATGGTGTGGCCAATGTCCTGCGCCGGGCACTGTGACCAGCGTCCAGTCTTGATCTAGCTCTTCCCAAGTATCATTCAAAGAATCGGGTAGAAGCGCGGTATCGTTCATGCCATGGAATTGCAGTACCGGCATCTGAATGCGCGGTAGATCAATGTAGGTCCCTTCGGTATAAGGCTCGCGCGGGAAGTTCGCGCGGTAGTAGTTCATCATCGCATCGGCGCTAGAGCGCTCGAAGGCCTCGAGGTATATGGGGTGCAGTGTCTCATCGCCGCGCGAGAGCGACGACGCCAGGCCCGCGGCCGATATCGCCTCGTGGCTGGTTTCGCTCTGGAAGTTGCGTGCGTAGGTTGAGTTGCGGTGCTGGTCTTCGAACTTGGCGAGCTCGCGAACGAAGCCCTTTAAATGCGGCAGATTCATTATGATAAGCCGATTAGTCATCTCGGGTCGCCAGCCAGCGAAGCTCCACGCGATGCCTCCGCCCCAGTCGTGCCCGACGATGACGGCGTCCTCTTGGCCCTCGCTGCGAATCACCGAAGCGACATCTTCTATCAATATCTGCATGTCGTAGTTCTCAACGCCCGTGGGCTGGTCGCTGAGGTTGTAGCCGCGAGTGTCCATCGCAGCGACTGTGTAATCAGCAGCCAATGCGTCCATTTGATGACGCCAGGAATACCAAAAATCGGGGAAGCCGTGAATGAACACGATCAGTGGCCCTGAGCCCAGCTTCGCATAGTGAATCTTGGCGCCATCGTTGTCCGCATATTTATGTTCAACGCGGTCGCGTATGTCCTGCGCCGCTGCCGCATTAGTGAGCGCGAGCAGTGCGAAGAGCGCAAGAACTCTTGTCATCCATGCGCTGCGTTGCTTCTTTCGGGCGGTTTTTTGGTAGAGAGTTTTCATGGTTAGCGGCCTTGACGCGATTAGCGCTCTAATTGCGGAACGGAGTAGGGTGAATTAGGGTCGGTGGCCTGTCTAAGTGAGAATACGTTGCCGTCAACGTCGTGTGCGAAGGCCTGCCAGAAGTCTCCCATCTGCACGGGCGCGCTCACGAATTCCACGCCTAGTCCGCTCATGCGTGCGTATTCTGCCTCAATGTCGCCGACTTCTATGGAGAAACTGTACCCGAAGTCCGTTACGCCGCGCTTGCCAATATATTCCTGCGTAATGGGATTGCGATACTGCCAGAGTTCAATTGTTTTAGATCGTTCATTCATTCTAAACCACGAGGCGAGCAGCGAAAGATTGTCAACATTGGTGATGTCCCCCATGCGCTCGTTGTTGACATAGTCCCCATCGCGGTACGGCGCGAATGCGAGGATCTCCTCGTAGAAGTCGGTGAGGCGGACGATGTCGTGAGTTACGAGTGCGACCTGGGTCATCCAGGAGTTGTAGCCCTGCGCCTTCCAGCGGTCGTTGTAGGCGCCAACCGCGAGGGGCCCGGCGTCTAGCTGCTCGAGCTCGAACATATTGCCGTCGGCGTCATAGGCGTAGGCGTAGGTGACACCGTAGCCGCCAAGATCGACAGGCTCACCGCCGCGGGAGAGGATCTCTGCTCCCGCTGCTTTAAACTTATCAAAGGCGCTGTCTGCTGACGGCGACTGGAAGCAGGTATGGGTCATGCCGGGGCCCTGCGGTGGCATCTTTGTCGTGGGCTTGCCCTGATTGTGGCTGAACTCGGTTAGCTCGAACAGCATGTTCGGGGCCTCTAATATTGCCGTCTCGTAGCGGATGTTCGAGCGGCCATAGAGCGCGGCCGCCGCGTCGCTGGACACGGTCTCGCGGCGCAGAAGCTTGTAGCCGGTCACGCCTTGATAAAAGGCGAGTGCCGCGTCGAGGTCACTCACCGATAGGCCAATGTGATTAATGCCGAGTATCGTGGTTGGAGTGTCGTAAACCGTGGCGTCTTCATCAATCTCGTAGGCGGTGGCTTGAGACACGCTTACGACAAACGCAAGACTAATTGCCGCGGCGAAGGCCGTGCGACGTGGGGCAGCGAGTCGAGTTTCCGTGCGACTATCGTTGTTGGGCATCATGAACACTTCCTTTGTTATTCGGCTAATTTTTTATTGAGTCATAATTCATAGTGTCGATGTCGAGTTTGCCTTCGCTTGACTCGATAGGCTAAATCGACTTTTCACTCAGCGAGTAAGCTGTCTCGAGACAGTCTCAGTCAGCGAGGCCGTAGACCAAAAGCATATTGCCGGGCTGCTCGCCCCACTTTTCATAGCCCGAGGTCACGTAGACTGAGCCGTTCGCAATCACTGGGCCGTCCGCCTCGATGGCGCCGCCGAAGCCGTGCACCCCGTTAATGTCGCCGTATTCCTGCGCCGTGTTGACCTCCCACAGTATCTCGCCGCTGTTGGCGTCGAAGGCGCGTAGCATGCCGTCGAGGCCGCCGGCAAAGACGAGGCCTGGCGAGCTGCTCACGGCAGCGGAGATGCCCTGAAAGCATAGGAATTTCACCTCGCCACACACATTAGGCAGGTCGTTGCGCCAGTCGATCTCGCCAGTTGCGAGATTGAGGCGGTGGATGCCGGGGTGGCCCTTGCCGACGTTATAGGGGTTGTTTGTGGGCAGGTCAGAGACGCCGACAAAGAGTCCGTCGCCGTCGCTGCTCATGCCGTAGTGAATGCCGCCCATGGTGCCGCCGCTGCCCACGCGTGTTTCCCACACTATTGCGCCGCCGTTGTCAGGGTCCAGTGCGTAGCTCATGCCCGACTTGGAGCCGGCGATGACGAGGTCGCGTCCCTCGCGGGTGGTGGCAAGTAGCGCCGAGGCGCCAAGGTCATAGTCGGGGCCGTTTTCTTCTGGGCAGTTCGGAGCGCGGCGCGAACAGGCACCGTTCCAGGCATCGTTCGGCGTAACCTGTGTGACCCACTGACGTACGCCACTAACGAGATCGATCGCGAAAACGGCGTCGCTGGTGTCCGTGGCGGGGGAGGAATAATTTTCTCCTGTCGTCGCGTAGACGAGGCTGCGCTTGGTGTCGATAGTGATGCCAGACCACACCGGCGCCCCTGAAGGCCCCTGCATCTGCGTGCCCGCAGTGTTCTCTACCGTGGGGCGTGGCGGCGGCGTGGTGAAATGGGTCCAAAGAATTTGCCCTGTGGCTACGTCGAGTCCGACGACGGCGCCGCGGAAGCTGCAGCAGGAATATTCCGTGCGCGAGGCGGCTATGATCTCGAGTGATGAGACCGGTGCGACCATGATGCCGTCGTGCACCGCAGTAGAGCCCGTGATAGTGGCGAGGCGGTGTTTGTGCACCGGTGTCTTCCAGCGCAGTTCACCGGTTTGCGCATCTATCGCATAGGCATTGGCGCTGAAGTCGCCAAACAGAAGCGAATCGGGCCTGCCGTTCTCGTCAAGGTCGAGTATGGGCGCTGCGCGCACCTCGGCGTCCGCCTTGAAGCTCCAAAGCGGGCAGCCGTTCTGGGCGTCGAGCGCGTAGACAACGCCCTCTTGGCTGCCGATGAACACAGCCTCGGGTGTCACTAACGGCTGCGAGCGCGAGCGTGTCGCGCCGGGGAAGGCGAAGCCCCACTTCAATTCCAGGCTGCCCACGTTGTCACGGTTCAGAACTCGCTCGTTCGCCTGATAGCGAGCGTTGTCCAGGCCGGCACCCCAGCCGTTCCAGATCGGAGCTTGATTGAGTGGCCCATCACCCGCGCGGGTTGGCTCGCAGGCGAAGGTGGTCGCCGTCGTCTGCAGGTCATCGAAACGTTTGCCGGTTAGGAAAAATGCCACGTCGCGTTTCTGCCTACGCGTTAGCGGCATACCCTGCACCGCCATCACTCCTGACTCGAGTGACTCGACAATTCGCCGCGGGGTATAGAGCGCAAGAGCGTTACGCTGCGGCGCTTCGAGCATTGCGCCGTCGTGGCAACCGGCGCAGAGCAGCGAGTAGTCTGCTGCACCCGCGCTATGCGCAGCGACGTCTAAGTCTTCCTGCTGGGCTGCGAGATTCGCCGACAGGCCGCATAGTAGCACTGTGACAAGCGCCGTCATCGCAGTGAAGCAGCGAGGCAAGAGTGTGACTTGAGCGTGTCGAAGCTCAGTGATGCGCGGTTCGCTCATGGCTGCGTTTCCTTATAGTATTGACCGTTAACCCTAACCGACCGCATTTCAAAGTCAACCGAGAGAACCCCGCGCCGATGGCACAGAACGAACTATACCTCACGCTAGGCAGCTGCGTTTTCTTTATGTCCCTGGTCGCGTGGATTTCGTATCGACAGACCCGCGGCGAGGTTGCAACGCGGGACGGCTATTTCCTCGCAGGGCGCGGATTGGGTGCCGTTTTCATCGCCGGTTCGATGTTGCTAACAAATCTCTCGGCGGAGCAGCTGATTGGTCTCAACGGCTCGGCCTACGGTTTTAATCTCAGCAGCATGGGGTGGGAAGTCACTGCGGCGGTGTCGACGATCGCCATGGCGTTTCTCTTTTTGCCGCGCTACCTCGCAGGCGCATTCTCCACCTTGCCCGAGTTCCTAAACGACCGTTTTGATGGCGAGGTGCGCCGCGCGACGGTTGTGCTGTTTATGGTCGGTTACGGCCTTGTGACCATTCCGTCGGTGCTGTACTCCGGTTCGATCGCTGTGCTGCAGCTTTTTGATATTCCTGCGTTAACCGGCCTTGCCTATTCCCAGGCGCTGGCGCTTACCATTGTGGGTATTGGCAGTATCGGTGCGGTATACGCAGTTTTCGGTGGTCTGCGCGCGGTTGCCGTTTCCGACACCCTTAACGGCGTTGGCTTGCTGCTTGTCGGCATCGCCGTGCCGCTGCTGGGGTTTGCTGCCCTCGGCGAGGGCAGTATTCGCGATGGAATTGCGCTAGTGCTCACCACCGATACCCAGAAGCTTAACGCGATTGGCGGTCCGAGCGATCCGACTCCCTTTGCTACGCTGTTCACCGGCATGGTCTTTGCCAACTTGTTTTACTGGTGCACCAATCAATACGTTATTCAGCGCACACTAGGGGCGAAAAGCCTCGCGGAAGGCCAAAAGGGCGTGCTGTTCTCCGGTTTTTTTAAGGTGCTCGTGCCGTTTCTAATGATGTTGCCGGGTGTGATCGCCTATCACCTTTACGGCCCCGAACTCGCCTCGATTGATCTTGCCTATCCCACTCTGATTCGAGACGTGCTGCCGGTGTATGCGAGCGGCTTTTTTCTCGCAGTGTTGTTGGGCGCCGTGTTCAGCTCATTTAACTCGCTGCTCAACAGCGCGGCAACGCTGTTCTGTCTCGATGTTTATGCCCCCATGCGCGAGCGCGCAGGGCTTGCTGTCGATGATGCGCGGCTGGTTAAGGTTGCCAAGCGCGCGAGCGTGGTGATCGCGCTATTTTCTTTTGTCGTGGCACCGCTGCTGCAGTTCGCCCCCGAGGGGCTTTGGCAGATCATTCGTATCTTTACTGGTTTCTACAATATTCCGGTTATTGCGATCGTAGTAGTTGGCCTCTTCACTCGTCATGTGCCGGCGCTGGGGCCGAAGCTTGTAATCGTTTTTCATGTGCTTGCCTACGGCCTCCTGCAGTTTGTCTTTAAGGAGCAGGTCGCTATTCATTTCCTGCACCTTTACGCTATTTTGTTTGTGATGGAGGTTGCCATGATGCTGGCTATTGGCGCCTGGCGGCCAAGGGCAGAGCCGTGGGCCTATTCCACAACCCAGCGTGTAGACATGCAGCCCTGGCGCTATGCTTTTCCCTGCGCGGTTACACTTTTTTCCTGCGTGATTGCCTTATACTTAAGTTTTTCTCCCCTCGGCTTTGTGGAAGAGGGCAGTCCGCTATACGTGCCGCTTCTGCTTGCTCTACTGGCTTGCAACTGCGCGCTTTGGTGGCGCGGCGTCAATGCTTCGCGCTTAAAGAAACAAGCGCAGTAATGACTGGGGCAGGGGTGATTCAGGGGGTGTATCAGGAGTTGTATGACGAACATAGATAAGCCGCGGCTGCGCTTCTTCGAGAACGCGCCGGGGCAGAAGCACATTCCCGAACAGGATAAATATCTGTATGCCGCACAGGCGCCGCGTCACCGGCTGGGGATTATTGGCACTGGGACTATTGGGCAAGAGCACATGCGCGTTGCGCGCCTCCTCGGCCGCGCCCACGTGCACGGAATTTTCGACACGCAGAAGCAGAGCATGGACGTTGCGTTGGCCAACTTCGCGCAGCTCGACACTGGATTTGCTGAGCCGCAGGCGTCGCCACAGTGCTATGACAGCCTCGAGGCGATCTGTGGCGATCCCGACATAGATGCGCTGATGATCTGCACGCCCAACTACACCCACTTCGACGTCTTAAAAGTTGCCTTGGCTTCCGGCAAAGCAATATTCCTTGAAAAGCCAATAGCAACCACTCTTGCTGACGCTTTTGCAATCAATGCCTTGGCTCAGCAGTACCGCAGCTTTATTCAGCTGGGTTTACAGTACCGCTACAAAGCTCAGTACGTCGAGGCCCTGCATGAGGTGTCCGAGCGCGGAAGTCTAGGTGCGCTGTCTATGATAAGCATGAGTGAATATCGCCCGCCGTTCCTAGACAAAGTAGGCCAGTGGAATAAATTTAATGCCACAAGCGGCGGCACGCTGGTAGAAAAATGTTGTCACTATTTCGATCTAATTAATTTGCTGGCTGCGGCAAAACCGCAGCGCGTTTATGCCAGCGCCGGTCGCAGCGGTGTCTTTGACGGCGTGGTTAAACAGGGGCAGCCAAGTGACATCGACGACAGCGCGCTGGTCACCATCGACTACGCTAACGGCTGTCGCGCGAGCTTCACTTTAAATATGAACTGTCCAGAGTTCAGCGAAGAGCTTTGTATTGTCGGTGAGCGCGGGAGGCTAGTGACTCAAGAGCGATTTGCCGTGCATCATGAGCAAGAGCTTAGCGCGAGTCTGCGCATTGAGCTGGGTGAACACGGTGCCTCGCGGGAAACAACGCTTGCCTATGCGTCGGCGATCGAGAACAGCGGGCATCATGGAGCAACCTACTATGAACACTGCGCGCTTCTCGACCGGCTCGAAGGACTCGAAGTGCAGGCGGCGACACCTCAGCAGGGCCTCTGGTCGATGATCGTGGCCTGCGCGGCGCAGGAGTCGAGCCGAACGGGTCAGCCGATTGATATCGAGCAGTTTCTTGAAGCGCAAAACCTTACAATCGAATTCGACCCTAGCTAGAGAACAGCTTAAGAACAGGAAAGAAGAACAATATGAGTGCACAGGAAAACAGAGTTAGTATCGATGTCGCGGGTAAGTCCATGCCAGGAGTTGGGCTGGGGTTATGGAAGATCGATCGTGAGCAAGCTGCAGACGCAGTTTATGCTGCGATTGAAGCCGGCTATCGACACTTAGACAGCGCCGCGGACTACGGCAATGAGAAAGAGGTTGGCGAGGGTATCGCGCGCGCGATAGCCGACGGGCTCTGTATCCGTGAGGAGCTTTGGGTAACGTCCAAGCTTTGGAACACCTTCCATTCACCCGAGCATGTTGCGGCTGCCTGCCGCCGTTCCCTCGACGATCTTGGGCTCGACTATTTCGATCTCTACCTCATCCATTTTCCGATAGCCCTAGCCTATGTCGATTTCGATGATCGCTATCCGCCGGAGTGGTTATTCGACCCGGCAAAGCCCGAGGCAGGCATGAAGCGTGCCCCCGTTCCCCTGAGCGCGACGTGGGCGGCAATGGAAGAGCTGGTGCGGACTAATGTCGTGCGCCAAATTGGTGTGTGTAACTACTCGACTGCACTGCTGCACGATCTAATGAGCTACGCAGAGATAAAGCCTGCGATGCTGCAGATCGAGTCGCATCCTTATCTCACGCAACAGGCGCTGCTGCGCACCGCGGCTGACTACGGCATTGCCGTGACTGCGTTCTCGCCGCTAGGCGCGCTGTCCTATGTGTCTTTGGACATGGCTTCAGAGTCAGAAAGCGTTCTCATGGCGAAACCGGTTGCGGCTGCAGCGGCCCGGCTTGGCGTGACACCTGCGCAGGTTGTTCTGCGCTGGGGCATTCAACGAGGCACTGCGGTTATTCCAAAAACTAGCCGTCCCGAGCGCCTGCTGGAAAATCTCGCCCTCGAAGGTTTTAGTCTTAACGAGGACGAAATGGCTGCCATTAGCGCGCTCAATCAGAATCGCCGCTTTAACGATCCCGGTGTGTTCTGTGAGGCTGCTTTTGGCACTTTTCATTCCATTTACGACTAAGGTGTTATCGAGTTTCGCGGGAGCCGCAAAGCTGTCTAAAAAACTTGTCAGAGGGACTATGCAATGAAAGTCGAAAGCGTTGGGCTCACGGGGCAACAGGAGTTTGCAGAGGCGAAGGGCGTCTTCCCGCTGATCTATGCGGCTAAAGAGGTCTCGGATCTCGAGGCAAGCCTAAGCTGGCTAGGTGCGAATCGCACTCGACTGCTGGGCGAACTTGAGACGCATGGAGCGCTTCTGCTGCGCGGCTTTAATGTAGTGACTGACCTGGATTTCGACAGGGTGATTCAAAGTTTTGAGCTGCCCAATTTTACTTACGCGGAATCTCTGTCCAATGCGGTCAGGCGCAATCGCACCGAGCGAGTCTTTACGGCGAACGAGGCGCCGCCGGAAGTCAGCATCTATTTGCACCACGAAATGGCGCAGACCCCGGTGTTTCCTTCGAAGTTATTTTTCTTTTGCGAACACGCGCAAATGACAGGAGGCGCGACGCCGCTGTGTCGCTCGGACATTCTTCTGTCACGCCTGGCGCAGCGTCGTCCTGATTTCGTCGCCGCCTGTGAGACGCGTGGCGTACGCTATTCGAACTCTATGCCGGCAGTGGACGACCCGACGTCTGGGCAAGGGCGCAGCTGGCGCAGCACCTTATCGGTGGACTCCGCGCAGGAAGCTGAAGCGAAACTAGCGTCTCTTGATTATAGCTGGGAATGGCAGGCTGGAGAGGTCTTGCGCGTGACGACCCCAGCGTTGCCGGCGGTACGCGAGCTCGCTGATCGCCGCAAAGTCTTCTTTAATCAGCTGATCGCCGCGTTTCGCGGCTGGAAAGATGTGCGCAACGAGGCCGAAAAATCGATCCGTTTCGGCGACGGGTCGGCTATCGATCCTGCAGATATGGCTGAGGCAATAGAGCTGGCGGACGAGCTAAGCTTCGATACGCCCTGGCAGGCAGGGGACGTCGCCCTAGTAGACAACTATTTGGTGATGCACGGGCGACGGCCCTTTAGTGGCGAGCGACGCGTACTGGCATCGCTGGTCGCCTAGGCGCGCAAGCTTGCTTTTCTAGCTCGGCGCCTAGTTCTGTTTAATGCTGCGCTGCTCAGTCGCGAAGCTTGCGCGCGTCGGCTATGCCGCCGACATTCTTAGCATTGCTATAGCCTAGCTCTTCGAGCGCCGCCAGTGCCTTGCCTGCGCGAACTCCGCTGCGGCAGTACACTCGGATATCGCTATCTTTATCCAAGCCCAGCTCTGCTACCCGTGCGGTAATCTCGTCGTGAGGGATATGGGCTGAGCCGCTGATATGGTCTTCGGCGTATTCCGCATCGGTGCGGACATCAAGCCACACTACATCTGCCGCTGTGCTGGCGCAGCCCGCGAGTACGCTAAATAGTAGCGCCATCATGCCGAGTAACAGGCCTCTTGCCTGCTTCGCTGCCTGTTGATGGTGCTGGGATGCTACTGTGTTCATTGACTCACTCCTTGGTCTTTCTCTTCTTCCGCAGCTCGTAAGAGCAAACAATTACTGTCGGTATTCTGGGGTGGAATCAGGTGCGTCGGCAAGCCTGCGTCTTGTGGCTCTAGTTTGGCTAAGAAACTGATTTAGATGAAGTAATCTCTAAACTGGTGTTTCCAAATTGTCATTAGTTGTGACAGTTCTGCGGAAACGGTCGTTTCAAGCGTTTAAGCCCTTGAGCCTCGCAGAAATTGCGGTATAGTGGCGCCGTATTTGGTCAGACCAATTTGGCTAGACCAAAAACTAAGCCTCAGCGCGTCGACTGGGCTTATCCATTCTAAGAGCGAGTGAGCGGTACTCAGGTGCCTTCACGACAATCGCCGGTTAGACCATATTGGTTATACCAAAGTGGTCTGAGCAATCCCTAAACAACGTTAGAGCGACTATGAACTCGATAAGCCCCGCGCCGGCCACCTTGACGCGCAGCCATGAAATTGCCGCAGTCCTGCAGGAGGAGATTCTCCGCGGGCAGTTTCGCCCCGGCGAACGTCTACCTTCAGAACGCGACCTCGCTGCACGCTTTGAAGCGAGCCGCGGTGCCGTGCGCGAAGCCCTGTCGCAGATCGAGCAGGTGCGACTTATTGAGATTCAGCCTGGCGGCGCGCGCATCAAAGGCGTGAAGGACGCGAGCATTTCGGTGCTGGGGCCGCTGCTGAGTCTTGGTGACACGCCCGATGCCGGACTCGTCGATCAGTTCCTCGACACCTTTTCGGTGCTTACCCGATTTACGGCGACTCGAGCCATCGAACTGGCGAGCGATGAGCAGCGCGCAGCTCTTGTAGAGCGCTTGGACGAGATGAAACCCTTCATTGGCAGCGTGGAGGAGTTGCAGCCGCGCATGCATGAATTGTTCGTAGAACTCGGGCGGATTGCTGACAACCTCGTGGTGAAACTGATTAGTAACGACCTGCAGGCGCAATTCGTGGAGCGCATGCTTGCACTGCAGCCGCGTCCAAGTCTTGATGCTGAGCACCTTAAGGGCTTAGTGGCAGGCATGCGCGAGGGTATAGAGAAGCGTGACAGCGAAATTCTCACTGCGGCGTTGAAAGCCCATTTTCTCGCTATGCGCACGATGGTCGCGCAGGCATTGACCAGTAGCTGAGCCGGCGCAAAGAGCACCGGTACAGCTAAGCTATTTCACTAAAGGGGAAGCGCGCTGCGAGTAGCAGTGGCACCTCAACGAATGGAAGTTCAGGAGTTTGGTATGAAGCGAGTATTACTACCGATTGGGATATTAGTAGTGAGTATCACCATTGCGGTGACACTGATTCGAAACCCAACGCGAGTCAAAGAGACCGCGCCGGAGATCGTGCCCATTAGCGTGCGTGTCGCCGAGGTACAAACCCAGACTATTCGAGTGGACGTGGAGTCCCAAGGTAAAGCGCAGGCAGCGCGGCAGGCGAGTGTGTCGGCGAATGTCGAAGGTCCCGTGGCTTGGGTGTCGCCATCTCTTGAGGCCGGTGCCTACGTAGAAAAGGGTGAGCCGCTACTGCGCCTCGAAGCCAGCGACTTCGAGCGCGCCGTTGTTCGCAGTCAAGCAGGCTACGATCAGGCAGCTGCCGAGTCCGCTTTCGCAGCTGCCGATTTAGAGCGCATCCGTGAGCTAGCTGTTAAACGGCTTGCCAGCGAAGCGGAGCTGCAAAATGCCGAGCGCCAGGCCACTATTACAGCGGCGCGTCTGGCCGAGGCCGAGGCAATGCTGCAGCAAGCACAGCTCGATCAAGAGCGCTCGGTGCTGCGTGCGCCGTTCAATGCGGTTGTGTCTACCCGGGATGTAGAGCTTGGACAGTTTGTAGGTCGCGCTCAGAGTGTAGCAGTGCTTTTTGACGCCGACTCGGTTGATGTGCGCGTGCCTTTGGCGATCCGCCAGCTGGGCTATCTCGATGTGCCCGCCGGCTTCCGCGGAGAATTCGCAGAAGAAGACGCGCCAGTAGTCGAGCTCGTAGGCAACTACGGCGGTACGGAGTACACCTGGCAGGGTTCGCTGTTGCGCACCGAGGCCGCTATTGATCCGAACAGCAATACAGTTCAAGCAATTATTCGCGTGCAGCAGCCCAGCGCTGACTCGGACCTTATTCCTCTGCCCATCGGGCTGTTTGTCGAAGCAAAAATCGCGGGTCGTCGCATCGACAACGTCGTGGCTCTGCCGCGTTCGGTGATACGCAACAACTCACAGGTGCTCGTCGTCGATGCGGAGAACAAGATGTACTACCGCGACGTGGATATTTTTCGCTTGGAACAGGACCGCGTGTTGATAAGCGGTGGTCTGCTGGCCGGAGAGAGAATCTGCACCTCGCCAATTCAGGCGGTGGTTGACGGCATGTCAGTGCAGCCCGTCGTAGAGATGATTTAAAGCTGAAATTTTCTAAAGCTTAACCCGGTGAGCGTAATGCGCTACCGCAGTAATTCGTCGGAAAACTTGCGCCCTTGGCGCGCGGAGATATTAAGTGCGAACTCCCATTACTTGGTTTGTGAAAAACCCGGTTGCGACCAATCTATTCATGATGATTTTTCTCGCAGGCGGCTTTGTCTCTTACTTAAATCTTAATCAAGAAGAATTCCCGGATATCGATTTCGGTATTGTGCAGGTGAGCGTGTCGTATCTTGGCGCGACGCCCGACGAAGCCGAGTCGGCTATTTGTTTGCGAATCGAAGAAGCTCTCGAAGGCGCTGAAGACATAGATCGTCTCACCAGCACTGCGCGTGAAGGCGGCTGCGATGCAACGCTCGAGCTAGCAAGCGGCGCCGATCTAAATCGCGTGCTTAACGATGTGAAAGGCAAGATCGACGCTGTCAGCACTTTCCCCATTGAAGCAGAAAAGCCCATAGTTCGGGCTTTTAGCTCCAGCGGTAATGTGATGACCCTAGCGCTCGCGTCAGATACCGACGATGCCGGTTTGAAACTTATCGCCGAAGAACTGCGCAATGATATTTTAGACTTGGACGGTATCTCCACAGTCAACATTAGCTATCTGCGCCCGTTCGAAATTTCCATCGAAGTCTCCGAAACAACACTGCGTCAGTACGGTCTTACTCTGGGTCAGATTTCAGAGGCGATCAGTCGTGCCTCGCTCGATCTGCCCGGTGGCACTATTCGCACTGCGTCCGGTGAGATCCTATTGCGCACCAAAGGACAGGTTTACAGCGGTCGTGAATACGAGAATATCGTCGTTCAGTCTTACCCCGACGGCACGCAGCTGCGCCTTGGGCAGATTGCTACCGTAAATGATGGTTTCGAAGAGGGCTATTTAGATGCGCGCCTAAACGGAGTCAACGCTGCGATCATCGACGTGCTTCGTGTCGGTGATGAAGATATCGTTCGTTCTGCGAATCAGGTGAAAGCTTGGATGGCGTCCACGGATTTTGACTTGCCCGAGGGTATGAGCCTGAAAATTATTTCTGACTCTGCGATCTCCACGCAGGACAGGATTGCGACAGTAGCATCGAATGCTTATACCGGCTTGCTTTTTGTTCTGTTTATTCTCGCGCTGTTTCTGCGGTTTAAACTAGCGATTTGGGTAGCTGCAGGCATTCCGATAGCCATCGCGGGCGCGCTGTCTTTATTCCCTTCAGTAGGTCTGACGATCAGCTCACTCACCGTTATGGGCTTTATCCTTGTGTTGGGCATCATCGTCGACGACGCGATTGTTGTTGGTGAGCGCATCCACGCCTTCGAGGTCAAAGGCTATTCTCAGGAAGAGGCAGCTATCGAAGGCACTATCGAGGTTTCTGTTCCTGTCATCTTTGGCGTACTCACTACCATCGCTGCCTTCCTACCTATTCTGCTTCTAGGCGGGCAGATGGGGGCCTTTTTCAACACCATCGGCGGTGTCGTGGTGTTCTGTCTTGTCGCCAGTCTGCTTGAATCTCAGCTCATCCTTCCCGGTCACATCGCTCACCGCAAGACCAGCGGCTACCTGGGTGAGGGCTCGCGATTAGTCGAGGGTTGGCAGCAGTTTCAAGGCAAGCTCGCCGCCGGCATGGAAAATTTCGCCGAGAATCACTATCAGCGCGCGCTAAAGAAAGTGCTCAAGCATCGCTACGCCGCTTGGGCCACGGCTACAGGTGTCGTGCTTATTACGATGTCGCTGATGCTGAGCGGCCGTGTTGGGCTGCAATTTTTCCCATCTATCGAAGGTGACACGGTGTGGGGCACAGTAGTAATGCCTGTGGGCGTGCCCGGCTATATCACCGAAAACGCCATCGAAATTCTTGAAGAGAAAGCTATCGAGTTAACTCAAGAGCTTGAGGCGGAGCTCGTTGATCTTAAGGCGCAGGGCATCGCGCCAGAGTCGACATCGCAAGTCGTGGACAGCGTACTGACGATTATCGGCGGGCGAGCGCCCCGTGGCGGACCCGGCGGTGGCGGGCAAGGAGGCTCGGGCAGCAGCGAGGTTGCTGAGGTCGTGATGTATCTCTCACCTTTCTTCGACCGCGGCGAAATTAGTTCGGCAGAGGTGCGTGATCGCTGGCGCGATAAAGTAGGGAGCATCCCCGATGCACTCGAGCTGACCTTTGTCTCCGATGCCTTTTCGGCAGGCGAGGCAATCAACTACCGACTCGCGGGTCGCAACGAAGAGAATCTCAAGCTGGCGGCCGCTGAGCTGCGGGCGGAACTCAATCGCTATCCTGGCGTGTTTGACGTGTCAGATTCTTTCAGGGCGGGCAAGCAGGAAGTTCAGATCGAAATTCTTGAGCGCGGTAAAACCCTAGGTCTCACGCTTAACGATATTGCGACGCAGGTGCGCCAAGCCTTTTTTGGCGCCGAATCGCAGCGCATTCAGCGCGGCTCCGACGACATTCGTGTGATGGTGCGCTATCCCGAAGACGAGCGGCAGTCGCTGTCTAACCTAGAGAACCTATTAATTCGTACGCCTAACGGCGCCGAAGTGCCGTTCTTGAGCGTTGCGGATTTCTCGCTAGGCAACAGCTATTCGAGCATCAATCGCCGCGACGGGCGTCGGATCATTACCGTGGTAGGCGATGTAGACCGCACGGTCGTGAAGCCGGATGAGATTCGCCGCGACGTGATTCGTAAATTCAGATCCCAGTGGCAGCGCGAGTTAGGTGTGGAGCTGGTAGTCGGCGGAGAGAGCGAGCGTCAGGCCGAGTCTTTTGGCGACCTGCTATCGACATTCCCCATCGCGATGATGGTGATTTTTGCGCTGCTGGCGATTCCGCTGAAGTCTTACTTTCAACCGCTGATCATCATGAGCGTGATTCCCTTCGGCGCGATCGGCGCCGTGTTCGGGCATTTCATTATGGGTGCGGATCTAGTTTTCTTCTCGGTGCTTGGCATCATCGCCCTGAGTGGCGTAGTCGTGAATGCTAGTCTTGTGCTTGTGGTGTCTATTAACCGCCTGCGCGAAGAGGGCATGGGCATGGTTGAATCGGTATCGAAGGCCGGAGCCATGCGCTTCCGACCGATTTTCCTGACCTCGCTCACAACCTTTATTGGGCTTGTGCCGCTCATGCTGTCGGCTAATCCGGCGACCTTCTTCGTCGTGCCGATGGCGATCTCACTGGCTTACGGCGTACTGTTCGCTACGGTGATTACCCTGTTTCTCGTGCCGTGCCTGTATCTTATCCTGCACGATTTCTCTGGGCACACAGACACAGACGAGCAGCGCGCTGCGGCCTACAAGCACACGAGTGCAGTGACAGAATCCTAGCTTAGTCCCACGCTGCGACTTCACCCTCGGGCATTGCCACGCAGTGCCCGAGAGTCTACGCTCTGACCTTGGATCGGCGGTGATCACCGCCCTCGCTTTTATTTCAATGGGAATACACCATGAGCCGTTTTCGTCAGGCGCTTATTGCCGCCAAGTCAGCCCTCACAGTCACAATTGCAGGTGTGCTAACTATGAGTACAGTCGCAGGTCTTGCACAGGTTAACCGTATCGATGTTATTCGCCCCGACGCGCCGAGCCTTGCTGCCTACGGCAGCCACGATATTGGCGTGCGCACGTTGACGCTGGTCGACGAGGGCCGTGTGGATGTCCTTAATACACCCCGCGGCGGTGAATCCGCTATTTATGATCGCAGTCTGACGGTCGAGGTGTGGTATCCGGCGCAGCTGAATGGCCAGGCGCGCGGCGGGCAGTATCAGGCGATCACCCGAAACCCTGCTATTACCGCGACGCTGCACGGGCAAGCGGTGCGCGACGCCGAAGCCGATGCCAGCGAGGGCGCTTTTCCTCTAATAGTTATTTCCCATGGCTATCCCGGTAATCGCTACCTGATGAGTCACCTGGGCGAGAATCTTGCCAGTAAGGGCTATGTGACCGTATCTATCGATCACACCGACAGCACCTATGACGATGCCCAGGCGTTTACGAGCACACTCTATAACCGCCCGCTGGATCAGCGCTTTGTCATAGAAAGCATGGCGCAGATGGCGGCGGACGATAGCAGTTTTCTCGCGGGTATGTTGGATGCTAACAACACCGGTGTGGTCGGCTACTCGATGGGCGGCTATGGTCTGGTCAATAATCTCGGCGGCGGCTACAGCGATGAGATCGTAGGCTCTTTCATGGCGCCGCCGAACGAGCTTTTGAGTCGGCACGCTAGCGGCAACCCAGAGTATCGCAACAATTTGGACTCACGGATCAAAGCCGGCTTCGCGGTTGCACCGTGGGGTATGGAGCGCGGCTTCTGGCGCGAACAGGATCTCGCTGGAATCGAGGTCCCTACTTTCTATCTAGCTGGCGACAACGACACAGTAGCGGGCTACGAGAATGGCGTGCGCGCCATCTACGAGGCGGCGATTAACAGCGACCGCTACCTGCTTACCTACAAAAACGCCGGTCATAACGCCGGTGCCCCGTATCCCGTTCCGCATGAGATCATAGACAGCGAAACGGGCGAGGGCGCGAGCCACTACACCGACCCTGTGTGGGACAACGTGCGCATGAATAATGTGATGGATCATTTCGCCACTGCCTATTTCGACTACCTGCTGAAGGGCGATGAGTCGATGCTCGAATACCTCGACGTTGTGCCTGATGGCGCCGATGCGGTGTATTCAATGAGCGGTGGCAAAGCCAACGACGACCATAGCTATTGGCCTGGATTCGAAGACGGCTCTGCTGTTGGTTTGAAGCTAGAGAAGCTCTCTAAGCAGTAAGCGCTGCTAAATTGCTAGGCGAATTGGCGTGATAGTAATATCGCGCCAGACGTCGCCAGTGACGTAAGGGTCCTGGACAAGCCACGCGTCTAACGCCTCGCGCGACTCGAATTCTACGTAGGTCGTCGAGCCTATCATTTGCCCCGCATCGTTCAGGATCGCCCCGCCGGCAATTAAGTTTCCCGACTCTTTTAAAGCTATAGCGCCCTTTAGATGTGCCTCGCGCACGGCAAGCCTGCGCTCTAATGCCTCTGGATCTGTGCCGTCATAGGCCACGATCATGTACTGCATAAAATTTCTCCCGCCTTTGTTAAATGCTTTCTTGCTGTGTGCTGTCGGCCGTGATGGGGGCGACAAGCAGGCCGCTTATAGCACGTGAAAGCTGAGACCCCAAAAGGCTGTCTCCAGGAGCAAGCTTGGGAATTCGGACAAGAGCCAAATAATCCCCGCTGTCATTTATATAGTCGCCTACGCGCTCATAGGTGAGCGCTTCAAGGCGCCTCTCTCGGACCCTGTACACCGTGTTGTTCTCATAAAGACTATAAATGGGCATGGCGAGTACGTTGTTTTCTGTCGGCAGCTGCAAGTTTAGGTCGATGACTTCACCGATATCCAAGTTACTGCGCGCAGGAACGCTGAAGAAGGCATCGAGGCCGCCTTGGCCGCTACGCACCGCGCCGCCAATTCGACTAAGGGTGAAATCAATACGCTTTCCCTCGACTTCACTGTGCGCGCGCAAGGCCTTGCCGTTGCGTAAACGGTACTCCAATTTACTCGCCGTCGCTGCGGGCAGTGTGGCGCGAATTTCTAGCGAGGACTGATCGCTAAGCGCCACCAAGGCCGCGCCGGGAGTAACTCGCTCGCCTTCGGAAAGCGGGCTAGCGAGAATGCGGCCGCTAAAGGGTGCACGAATTTGTGTCTGCGCCAGATCGAATTCTGCTCTTTGGGCTAGCGCAATCGCCTCCTGTACTGTTGCTCGCTGACCAGCTATACGAGCAGGGAAAGCAGCAAGAGTAGCGTTGTGCTGAGCTAACGCGATTTGGCCTTGGCTCGCCTCTCGCACTGCGGCATCGAACTGGGCATCGGCAATCATGCGGCGCGCATGCAAATCCTTCGCGCGCTGCAGCGTTGCAGAGGCAACCTTGGCTAGATTTTCATTTGCCGCGGTGATCGCCTGCGTCATTGTAAAATCCGCCTCAAGCGTGGCAAGCGTTGCTCGCGCGCGAGCCACCCTCGCGTTGGCTGCATCTAGCTCGAATCGCACCTCGGATTCATCCAAGGTAATAAGTAAGTCGCCTTTGCTAACTGTATCGCCCTCACGCACAAAGACAGCAATAACCCGCGCAGCGAGCGTGGAATTAATCCGCGCCGTCTGCTGAGCTTCTACGCGGCCGAAGCTGTGAAGGACCGGTGCAAGACGAGTAGGCTCAGCGGGCATTACCGTGATCGGCCAGGCTCTCTCGACCTGCTCGCTTGGCTCAGCTTGAGGGCCGGTCGCCATCATGAGCAGGGCTATGAGTAAGGCCGCAGCCAACAAAGCAAAGCCCGTAAAACGCCGTGCCAATCGTTTGATAGTCAAGAGCCGCAACAAGGGAGCGGATTTGTCTGTGCTAGTTTTCATCGTGAAATGTCTCCTTGAGCAGGGTTAGGCAGGGCGCGAGAGTGTAAGCGTTTTAAGAAACCTTTGAGGTCTTCCATAAGGATGATGAGCGCTGGGATTACAAGCAGTACCAGAAGCGTTGCAAAGGCCATGCCCCAGACTAGGGTAATGGCAATGGGCACGATAAACGCGGCAAGGCTAAAGGTCTCGAACATCAGCGGGCCAAGACCTGCAATGGTGGTGAGAGAGGTGAGTAGTACCGCACGAAAGCGCGAGAGGGAGGCTTCGTGTATTGCCTCGCGCACGGTTTTGCCCTCGGCAAGAGAGCGACGAAAGAAGCTCACAAGGATAATGGAGTCGTTTACAACGATGCCCGTGAGCGAGAAAAACGCGAGCAGAGACATTACGCCGATATCTGCATTCATTGCCCAGTGTCCAGCGATGGCTCCTGTTAATCCTAATGGTATTGCAATCATTACAGCGAGTGGCCAAAGATAAGACGAGAAAGACCACGCGAGGATAAGATAAATAAAGATGCCGGTTAACAGAGCGCCATTACGCATAGTTTCAAGCAGCTCCTGAGTTTCCCTCGATACTCCCCCCAAATCAGAACTGAGGTCGTAGCGCTGTTTAATCTCGGCGAGTGCATTACTGCTAATGTGACTAAGTATTTGCTCGGCGTTGTTGGCCTCTGAATCAACGCTCGCATTAACGGTTACCGAGAGATAACCGTCGGTGTGATTGATAAGATCGATACCGCTCTGACTGCTTAGCTGCGCAAGCTGGCCCATTGCTACGAGCTCGCCAGTTGGCGTACGCACTGGAAGGCGGTTAAGTGAGTAAAGATTGTCTCGCTCTGCGTCGGGTAGCGTGACAACGACTTCTAGCTCGGAGTTATCCTCATTAAATATCTGCACGCGCTCACCGTTGTAGGCTGCACGCAGCTGACGGCCAAGCTCAGCACTCGAAAGGCCGAGCGCCTTGCCGGCGGGTGTGAGGCTGTAGATAACTTGGTCTCGACCATAGGGCAAATCGTCGAAGACATTCGATACCCCAGGATAGGCGAGGAGCGCGTCTTGAAGTTCCTCGGACGCGCGCTTGAGCTGCGGCACACTGTCGCCACGCAAGACAAGCGATAGATCGGGCTGGCCATTGTTCTCCCCGCCGCGCACTCCAAGAAGTAGTTCTTCGATGAACGGTGGTCGACTGATGTCCGATCGCCAAGCGTCGACCAAAACCTGAGGCGCTACGGTGCGCGCATCATCCCATGCGTATTCCGCGCTTATTGAAGCGAACTGATTGCCAGTCTTGCGTTCTTGATCGATCAACGCGCTGGCGAACTTCGTTACATACCCATTGATGTTATTGCCGCCGTTTTTCGCGTTTACCCGCTGCAGGGAGGACTCGAGTTCGGCCATGAATTCCTTTCTTTGCTCGGAGCTTGCCTGCGGCGCAAACTGCACGTTGGCGGTAATGGATTCCATGCTGACGCCTGTGACCATATTGAGGCCTACACGACCGCTGGCAATTAAACTAAAGGCGAGTACGACGCAGCCAAGAGCAGCGCAAAGCGTCGTGCCAGGCGCCGCAAGAGCGCGAGTGAGAATTGGCTTGTAGAAGCGTTCACGAAGTCGAACGAATCCGCGGTCAAAACGAAACCTGAACCCCGATTTTTGACCGCGCTTCATAGAATAAAAACTGTGTCGCAGGTGCCCGGGCAGGACAAGAAAGCACTCGATCAATGAGGCAATAATGACACAAAGCAAGACCGTCGGCAGTGTAACGATGACAGCGCCCATCTCGCCGCCCGCGAGAATGAGCGGGACGAACGCGGCGAGAGTAGTGAGTGAAGATGTGAGCACAGGTAGAAACATCCTCCTTGCGCCCAGTGTCGCAGCGTCAGCTGGGGAATAGCCCTGCTCGAAAAGTGTTGTCGCGTCTTCGCTTACCACTATCGCATCGTCCACTACGATACCGAGTGCCATGACGAAGGTGATGAGCGAAAGTATGTTGATGCTGCCGGCAAACAGGCCATAGAAGAGCAGGGTGGCGAACAGAAAGCTCACAGGAATCCCAATCATGACCCACCAGCCGACGCGACCGCTAAGAAACAAAAACAGCGTAATTAAGACTAGGATGAGACCCGAGAAGCCGTTCTTAAAGATCACTTCGAGCTGCTCTTTAAGTAGTATCCATGCTTCTTGATACTTAATGACCTCTACGCCCTGTGGCAGCGTGGGCTGTACATCGATTAGCCATTCGTCCACCGTGCGTGCGGCAGAATGCGCATCGGAGCCAGTTGGGCGTAGCAGCTCCAGCTCCACCGCCACCCTACCATTGCGGGTCAGGCGGGACTGCCCCACCTTTGCTCGTCGCTCTACGTCCGCGATCTCCCCAAGGCGCGTGAGGCCGCCATCTAACTGCAGCGCCAGATCTAAGTTTTCGAATTCCTCTGTCGCGCGCCGCTGATCAAGGCTGCGTAGCTGCATTTCAGCCTGGTTGCGACCCACCATGCCTGCCGGAGAATTACTGCTGCGCTGTCGAACCTCCTCAGCAATAGTGCTGAGATCTGAATTGAGTGCAATGAGCGTCGCGCTGGGCACCTGAATCGCGATCTCCTCTTCAGGCATGCCATCGAATACTATCCAGGCAACACCTTGTTCATAAAGTTGGCGCTCCATATCTCGCGCTAAGGGCGCGAGCTCGGCGAGGCTGCCATCTGAGCTGACAACGAGGGTGGCCACGGGCTCCCAGTCATTGAGCTGCCCAGTGGAAAGCGGCTCCATGTCGGCAGGAAAATTGCGGATCTGAGCGAGGCGGCTTTCGATGTCATCCAGTGCTCTGGAAATATCCGCTGCAAAATTAAAGTGGGCCCACACCCGTGCATTACCTACCCGGGATGATGACTCTAGCGTCTGCAAGTTGGGCATATTGCCGAGTTGCTGCTCTATCGGCGCGACGATCAGCTGTTCAATATCTTCTGCAGATGCGCCGGGCCAGTTTGCACGAATTTGAATTATCGGCACTTTGATTGCTGGGTCGAGCTGAGTGTTGATTCGATCTGCGGCCCACAGTCCAGACAAAATCATCATGACCATGATGAGGTTGGCGGCAACCTTATGATTTGCGAAGAGGCCGATAACGGTGTTTTGCATCCCTGCTTTCCTTGCGCGATTAGACAGTGGCTTAACGTAGCGAGCGCCAGCAAGTTACTCAGCGAGGGCGCGACTCAGGCAGGCAATCGGTTTTCAGGCGATACAACTCTGCCGAGACAGACAAAGCAAGCGCTGTGCCAGCATGGTAACTATCTGATTTAGATTGGATTGTGGAGTCTGGGCGGGGGGTGCAGAGAGCGCTAGGCTATTTTTTGGCGAATATCGCCACTGCGGAGGGGGGGGTGCTGCTGCGCGAACTTAAGCGAACTGCGCCGCAAGCTCAGCGAATACCGGTACCAAGGAGCCGAGTAGAAGCGCAGCCATGCTCCAGTTGAATAGCCGCACCGCACGCGGACTGCGAAGGATTCGCTGTAGTGAGGCCCCTAGCCATAGCCAGGCCCAAATGCAGGGTGCGCCGATGGCGAAGAACAGGGCGGAGATCAGCGCTACCTGGGCAGAGTAGTTGCTGCCGATTACTGTGTAGGTCGCGATGGCGCCAACCGCCATGACCCAGGCCTTGGGGTTAACCCACTGAAAGGCAGCAGCCTGCAGAAAGGTGAATGGCTTGCCCGATTTCACCGCTTCCATTCCCACCGGCGCTGTCGCGATTTTGTAAGCCAGAAAACTGAGATAGGCAGCACCCACAATCTTGAGCACAGTGTGCAGAGCAGGGTAGGCGTCGAAGATCTGGGCAATACCTAGCCCCACAGCAAGAATCATCAGCGGGAAGCCGAGAATAATGCCGAAGTAGTGGGGTAGGCTGCGGCGTGTGCCGTAGTTGAGCCCCGAAGCCATGAGCATCGAGTTATTCGGTCCGGGCGTAATGCAGCTAGAGATCGCGAACGCGATAAGTGAGGCGTATTCCATGGTAGCTGTGCGCGCTATCTGCGAAAAACGCGCAGTATAGAGAGTTGCGCAGTGCCTCGCTAGGGGCGCTCGGATGAAGTAGCTCGCAGAAGCGGGTAAGATAGCGACCCGCGAATCAGCGCCCACGCTCGATAAGACATGCCCAGCTAAGGAAATCCTGCTTGATGTTCGAGAAATATGCCGTTCTCCTCGCCTATTTTGGCCTGCTGTGTCTGCTCGGCTTTATCGCCGCGCGGCGGGTGCGAGGAATGAAAGATTTCGTGACTGGGAACAAGTCGCTGAGTTTTTGGGTCGCTGCTTTTTCTGCGCAGGCAACAGGTGAGTCGGCCTGGCTTCTCCTCGGCGTCACCGGCATGGGGGCGATGGTGGGATTCAGCGCCTATTGGATCGTATTTGGCGAAGTGCTCGGCGTCTTTATCGCGTGGTTTGTTATGGGTAAGCGCTTCAAGCGCATGACCGATCGCTATGCCTCGCTCACCATGACTGACTTTCTAGTGAGCCGGTTTGGGAGCACAAGCAACACGCTGCGCCTGCTCTCTGCCGTGTCCCTTATCGTGTTTGTCCTCATCTATATTTCTGCGCAAATTGATGCAACCGGTTCCGCCTTTGAGGCTTTCCTCGGCTGGCCTTATTTGCGCGGTGCGCTTATCGGTTTTGGCATCGTGGTGCTGTACTGTGTCGCCGGTGGATTTCTGGCGGCGGCGTGGACCGATATGTTTCAGGGCGCGGTGATGCTCGGCTGTCTTGTCGTGCTGCCGATTGTTGCCTTCATCGCCATTGGCGATATAGGTCTAATCGTTGACGGTTTGGCGGCCATTGATCCGGGTTTGGTAAGCGTTTGGGGAGGCGCCGGTGCGACGCTCTACAATGTCGCGGCTGTGCTTGGCATGATGCTCATAGGGCTCGGGTTCCTCGGTTCGCCACAGGTGTTCGCGCGCCTGCTATCAATAAGATCTGAAGCGGAAATCGATCGCGGCAAATGGGTCGCGGTAGGCTTTACGCTACTTGTCGACGCCGCTGCCGTCAGTGTCGGTGTGTTGGGGCGCTATGTCTTTACGTCGCAGGGTGTAGATCCTGAGTCCGTGCTCGGCAACGGGGCACAAAACGTCATGTCGCAGCTTGTGCACGTGAGCTTTCCACCGTGGATAGTTGGACTGTATGTTGCTGCCGTGCTGTCGGCGATTATGTCGACCGTATCATCGCTCCTAGTAATGGCGGCAAGCGCGGTGACTCACGATCTTTACGTGCAGTTTTCGACCCGTACGCTAAGCGATCGCGCCGCAGCGCAGCTGTGCCGCTACGCGACCCTGTGTATCGCCTGTGGGGCGATGGCGCTGTCTATTGCGGTAGCGCTGCTGTCACCCGACAGGACGATTTTTTGGTTCGCTATATTCGGCTGGTCAGGCATCGCGGCTACGTTCTGCCCGATGGTGATATTGGCTTTGTTCTGGAGCGGCTTCACCGAGCGTGGAGCGATCGCTTCTATGCTGGGCGGATTTAGCATGACCATGCTTAGCAAGTTTGTGCTGCAGGATTTGCCGAGTGTTGGACCACTGTTTCAGGCGTTGGAAACGATGCCGCCGTCTTTTCTTTTTGCTCTGCTGCTTGGCTACGTCGTTTCTTTGGTAGCGCCCGACAGACCGCTACAGCAACGTTTTTTGAGTGAATGTCATCCGGAGTCAGTTACACTATGAAGTCTTTAACGCTAGCGCTTAGCCGCCTCTTTCCCGTTGCACTCAGCGCGCTTGTAATGGGCTGTCAGTCCTTGCCCAATGGCGCGCGGCCTGCCAACGCGCTGTACTGCGATAACTTCATGGTCTACGGCATGTGCGCGCGAGATATGAATAGGGACGGCGAGGTCGACTATGTTTACTTCGAAGAATCAGAACAGGCCTTTATGTACCGGCCCGGTGCGGAAAGGCTTTTCCCCCGCGACCTCGAAATGCACCCCTGTGCCACAGAAATGGATGAGGAAGTCGTCGCGACTACCTCGCGCGTCTTCTTTGTGGACGAAGAAACCACGCTGCTGGAAAAGACCGATATTCGCGGCAGCCTCATGCTGAAATATATGGCGGCACTGCCCGAGATTACCGCCTGTAACTTGCGACGCGAAAAAGCCGAGGACGAATAGCGCGTTCCGCGCCACTCAAGGCTGTGCTAAGTTTGTTGGCCTAATCAGTTTCGTCAACGTCTTACCGAGAGCACAGTCATGTTCAATCCTTCCACCGTGCACCGCGGTCTTCCCTGTCTAGTTATTGCTGCCTGCGCGCTGTGTGCAGGTGCGGCACTAGGGCAGGTGACCGATAATCAGCAACTATTTGAACCGGTACCTGAGCGTGTTCGTGCGCAGGCGGTCTTAACCCCACCTCCTAGTGATGCGCTAGTGCTATTTGATGGCGGTAATCTAGACGCGTGGCAAACAGTCAACAGCGGGGCGCCTGCCTCGTGGCTTCTGCTAAATGATTCAATGACCGTCGATCGAACGCGAGGCGCGAGCACATCGATAGAGACTAAGCGGCGCTTCGGCGACATGCAGCTGCACATCGAGTGGAGCACTAACCCAGTTATCGACGGCGATGGTCAGGCGCGGGGCAACAGCGGCATTTTTTTGCACTCGCAGTTCGAGCTACAGGTGTTAGACAGCTGGCAGAACCCAACCTATGTTAACGGCCAAGCTGGTGCAATCTACTTGCAAACGCCGCCAAGCGTGAATGCCTCACTGCCGCCGGGCGCATGGCAGAGCTACGATATCAGCTTCGAAGCGCCGCGCTTCGGCGTCGATGGTGAGCTTGCCACTCCCGCCTTCGTTACGGTGTTCCACAACGGCGTGCTGATCCATCCGCGTACACAGATCTATGGGGCAACCTACACGGCGATGCCGGACTATGCAGCGCGCTGCACGCCCTATGCCTATGATCGTGAAGTTGATTGCACCGGCACGATGCCTCTGCTTTTGCAGGATCACGGCCAAGTGGTGTCCTATCGAAATATCTGGGTAAGGGAGCTTTAAAATGCGCGCAACGATTCCACGAACACTGTTGTTCACAACCCTGTCAGCTTTGTTTGCATCAAGCTTAGCGGCGCAGGAATGGGAGCCGCTGTTCAACGGCGAGGATCTATCAAACTGGGAGGTAAAATTTACCGGCTTCGAGCTTGGTGATAATTACCGCAACACCTTTCGGGTAGAAGACGGTGTGCTCAAGGTAGCCTATGACGAATGGCCAGATTTCGACGGCGAGTTCGGGCATTTGTTCACCAAAGAGTCTTACTCACACTATCGCCTGCGCATCGAGTATCGCTTCGTTGAAGAGCAGGTGCGCAATGGTCCCGCTTGGGCGTACCGCAATAACGGAATGATGCTGCATAGCCAGTCGGCTGCGAGTATGGAATTAGATCAGGAGTTTCCTGCATCCATCGAAGCCCAGATGTTAGGCGGCAACGGCAAGGACGCACGGCCTAACGGCAATGTCTGCACGCCGGGTACACATATTGAGATAGGCGGCGAATTAGTGACTCGTCACTGTACGAATTCAGAATCCCAAACCTTTCATGGCGATGACTGGGTGCGAATGGATATCGAAGTGCGCGGCGCCGATAAAGTGCGCCACTTCCTTAACGGCGAAGAGGTCTTCGTCTACGGCGGTATTCAATTAGACCCTGAATCGCCGGAAGCCAAGCCGCTTATTGCGGCCGGCGCGCCCTTGCGCCTAGACGCAGGGCACATCGCTATTCAGGCTGAAACAGCGCCCATAGAGTTCAGACGCATAGAGATATTAGAGCTGCCGCACTAAAGAAACAGCGAATAGGCTTCGTTGCTGCTCTCGTCCCAGTGACGATAGTTAAGCTGGGCGAGCGAGTCTTTAAATGCCCGCGCCTCGCCTTTGGGTACCTGCATACCCGCGAGCACTCGACCATAGGCTGCACCATGGTTGCGGTAGTGGAACAGGGTAATGTTCCAGCGTGCTCCTAGAAGCGTTAGAAAATCAGCGAGTGCGCCGGGGCGCTCCGGAAATTCAAAGCGTGTGAGGGTTTCGTTCTGGGCACCGCTTGCCTTGCCGCCAACCATGTGGCGAATATGGGTCTTCGCGAGCTCGTTGTCGGTTAGGTCGAGCACGGCGTAGTGTGCGGTTTCGAGCTGAGCGATGATCTGCTCCTTCTCTTCTCGGTTCGCAATTTTAATGCCGAGGAAAATACGCGCGCTGTCGGCATCGTCACGGCGGTAGTTGAATTCCGTAATCAGCCTTTTACCCAGCACTGTGACAAATTTCTTAAAAGCCCCTTGGCGCTCAGGGATGGTTACGGCAAGAATCGCTTCTCGCTGTTCACCCACCTCGGCACGCTCGGTCACATAGCGTAGCCTGTCGAAGTTCGCGTTGGCACCGGTTGAGATAGTAACCAGTGTCTGGCCGCTGCACTTCTTCGCTTCCACATATTTTTTCATGCCTGCGACGCTCACTGCGCCTGCGGGCTCGGCGATCACTCGCGTGTCGTCGAAGATGTCTTTCACCGCAGCGCAAATTTCATCCGAGCTGACAGTGATTACATCGTCGACGTATTTTTTCATCAGTGGCCATGTGTGCTCGCCCACTTGGGCAACTGCGATGCCGTCGGCGAAGATGCCGACCTGCTTGAGCCGCACTCGGCGACCGGCGGCCATGGCCGCCGCGAGGCTCGCACTCTCTTCGTACTCCACGCCAATTACCTGCGTGTCGGGTCTGACGTATTTAATGTAGGCCGCAATGCCTGCGATCAAGCCGCCGCCGCCAACAGGGACGAACACCGCGTCAATTTTTGCGCTGTGCTGATGCACGATCTCCATCGCCACGGTGCCCTGGCCGGCAATGATCTCGGGGTCGTCGAAGGGGTGGATAAAATGCAGGTTGCGCTGCTTCTCTAGCAGCAGGGCGTGGCTTAGCGCGTCGTTGAAAGTGTCGCCGAAGAGCACAACCTTAGCGCCACGGGAGCGCACGCTGGCAATCTTAATTTCAGGTGTTGTTACGGGCATGACAATCGTCGCCTTCACGCCCATCAGCTTTGCTGCTTGGGCGAGCCCCTGAGCGTGGTTGCCAGCGGACGCGCATAGTACCCCTTCACTGCGCTGCTTCGCATTGAGGCTGCTCATCTTGTTGTAGGCGCCGCGAATCTTGAATGAGAAAACCTGCTGAAGATCCTCGCGCTTAATGAAGACCTCGTTGCCCAGCCGCGCACTAAGCTGCGACGCGCGATCTAAGGGTGTTTCCACCGCGGCGTCGTAGACGTCGGCGTTGAGGATGCGTTTTACGGTTTTTTCTAGCACGGCGTCGGCCTTTGTATGATCAATGGTTAACTAGCAATCTCTTTCTTATCGGCCGCAGTCAAGCATTGGCGAGGAGGTGGGCTGGCGCAGTTTCTTATTCGGGGGGCTTTGATTGGGAGTGCCATCGTGACGTGAGGTAGCGATCAACCAAGGGCAAAAGGACAAACAGGCTGAAATAAACATTGCCTGCAAGCACGACGGCGCTAGTGTCGTCGAAAAAGATCAGCGCAATGGCGCAGGATGTCGCAGCGACAAAAGAGACGGTCGCCCAGGTAGCACAGTTGCGTTTGCAGAGTGCTTTTTCAAATTCGTTCAGTCGCAGGGGATCTTGGTACCGCAGGGCGTTGAGATAAAGCGCGATGAGTATTGCCGACAGGGCGATCAGGCCAATGCCGAAATAGACGAAAAGAATCGCCACTTGATTCTGGTCCCAACCGCCGAGAGAAAAAATATCTGTGCCCAGGCGGTCGTTCGACATATACAGCACCGTGGCCTGTGCCATGAGTTTGATTGGATACACAAACACCAAAACTAGCATAACCAAACCCAAGCTGAGCGCGAGCGTGCTTGAGTCCTGAAGGCCGAAATTTCGACTCCAATTCGAGTGCGCTACCCAGATCGAGCCGATAACCAATGCGCTGAGCAAAAAGGCAGGGATATCTTTGGAGAGCTCGAGCAGCTCTTCGGGGTTGGTAGGGATCTGGTCAATGCTAATAACAAGCATGGTAAAGGCAAAAGCAAAGGCGGCATCGACGAAGGTTTCGATGCGGCTCATGTTTTCGCCGCGTAGGATCTTGCCGCCATCGACACGGCAGTTCGCCAGGTAGTGATCACTGAGACGCTGCATGTAAACGCTCCTGCGTTGGGTGCTGGCAGCGAACGCTGAGCTAGCTGCCAGCTGTGCCTGCGTTGATGTCCCCGAGTGCAAGAATCGGCGAGGCATCGATATCTTCGGCGTCCATCATCGACGCCACACGTCCCACGGCGCTGACTAGCATCGCCTGCTCCCAGGCTTCTAGTTTGCGGTACTCGCGCAGAAAGCCAGATTGTAATAGCTCGGGCGCTTCCTCAAATTTAGCTTCGCCTTCTTCGGTTAACACAACATTAACCGTGCGCTTATCGGTACCGAGGCGTTTGCGCTGCACCAGTCCATTCTTCTCCAGGCGATCGATGAGATTGGTGACGGTTGCCTGAGACAGCAGTATCGACTTGGCGATAGCGCTCGGAGTCGGTTTATCTATCTTGACGATGGCTTCCATCACCAGGAGCTGAGAGATCGTTAGCTTGGTGTTTTTCTGCAGGCGCTTCGAATACAGGTCTATCGCACGCGTGATGCGGCGCAGGGAGATCAGGAGTTCATCGTAGTCTTTCATTCGGTCTGCGGATCCTTGCTGAGTCGAGTGAGTAGAGTGTGTTCGTCGTAGGTCGTAAGTGTAATCGAATCTTGGGTATGCGTGTTCGTGATTGTGGGGCTGAGATATTTCGATTTCAAATTATTACAATTATCGCTGTCTCTGAGCTTCATGGGCCTTTCAGCGCAGAGCTAGCTCTAATTTATTGAAATATAACAAGTAAAAAGAGACTAATTGGCGATATTACCTGATGTTCTGCCCTCTCCCCGGTTCTCAGGGGTGTCAAACTACTTCCAAGTCTATATACTTGGCCCTTGATTTGAGGTTGCCCGTGCTGCCTGGCGAGTTCCGCCTGGATTCGAAGCACGTTAATAAATAGAGGTGAAGACGCCTTAGCACATTGCTGAATTCGCCGCGTTAGAGAAAGTTCAAGGGAGAACTATGTTTCACAGTAAGAGCAAGAAAAGCCAATTTCACAAAAAGCAGCTCGGCCTCGCGATTGCCCTGGCCACCACTGCAGTTGGCGCACAAGCGCAAATCGAAGAAGTCTTAGTCACGGCGACTAAGCGCACCGAGAGCATGCAGGATATCCCTGTTGCGGTTTCTGCCCTCGGCGAAGAATCTCTCGATCAGCTCGGTATTACTAACTTCGAAGACTACCTTCTCCAGCTTCCCAACGTCACAGCGGGCGGCACTGGTCCTGGCCAAAACACCATTTACATTCGCGGCGTCGCCTCTACGACACCAGGTTTGACAGTTGCTGGTGTAGCGGGTCTCGCACCTAACGTGGCTCTCTATCTTGACGAGCAGCCTCTCGCGCAGCCGGGTCGTAACCTCGACGTTTACGCTGCCGACCTCGCGCGCGTCGAAGTGCTATCCGGTCCGCAGGGCACGCTATTTGGCGCGAGCTCTCAGGCGGGCACGGTGCGTCTGATTACTAATAAGCCGGATCCTAGCGGCAACTATGCCAGCATCGATCTCGGCACTAGCTTCACTCGCCGCGGCGAGATGAGCAACAACGTCGAAGCCATGGTTAACGTCCCAGTCACAGAATCCCTCACCGTGCGCGGTGTGGTTTACGTCGACAATCAGGGCGGGTTCATCGACAACGTAGCAGGTACGCGTAACCTTACAGAAAGCGCGCGCTTCCGTCCCGAAGGCACAATGCGTAGCAACGGTCTGCCCGTAGCAAACACCCGCGCCGGCTTCCAATCGACCTCTGATCTGAGCGGCGTGAACTTCATCGACGCCGACAACGCGACGCGTGTGGAAGAAGACTTCAACGACACGACCTATTCAGGTGTGCGTGTGTCAGCGCTGTGGAACATTAACGACGACTGGTCACTCACTGTTGCTCACACCGAGCAAGAGCTAGAAACAGACGGCGTATTCTTTGCCGACCCAACGTTGGGCGATCTTGAGATTCAGCGCTTTGAAGACGACTCAATGGAAGACGCCTTCAGCAACACGAACTGGACCCTCGAAGGCCGTATCGGTGAGCTCGATGCTATTTACACCGGCGCCTTCACCGACCGTGAAACGGACCAGTTTATCGACTACGCCGACTACATCTTCGTTGGCCAATACCTGCCTTACTACATTTGCGATGGCAGCGTGACCTATCCCGGTTCTGCTGCACCGAGCGGCACTTGCCAAGCGCCAAACATGTTTGTGGGCAGCAATTCACAAACGGAAGTGAGCAGCCACGAGGTCCGTTTCTCAACAGATGCTGACAGAATGTTCAGCGCGACTTTTGGCGGTTTCTATAGCTCGCTGGATCTGCGTGAGAAAAACGACTTTACTTATCTTGGTTCGCGTCAAGCGATAGCATTCAACGGCAACGTTGGCTTTGGTCCTAACTTCTCAGCGCAGGGTTCATCAAGCGACTCCGAGCAGTGGCCTGAAGGCGTGATCTTCCGCAACGATGTGCTGCGCACAGACGAGCAAACAGGCGTCTTCGGTGAAGGCACGGTAAAGTTCAATGAGAAGCTGTCGCTCACATTGGGCGCACGCTGGTACGATGTGGAAGTAGACCTCGTAGGCAGCGCGGCAGGATCATTCGGTAACTTCGGCGCAACTGAGGACAACAACGCGGGTAATAATCTCGATACTTTATTCGCCGCTCCGCGTCCAGATACCGCTTCTACCGACGGCATTATCACCAAGGCGAGCTTAACGTACACGCCAAATGATAATCAGCTGCTCTACGTCACTTACTCAGAGGGCTATCGCCCGGGTCTGTTGAACCGTCCCGGCGGCGCGACTAACCCAGCTGGCACATTTACCGTGCCTTACGCCATCGATACGGACGACATGACAAACTATGAGTTCGGTTGGAAGACCGATCTTCTGGACTACACGCTACGTCTAAACGGCAGTGTGTTCTTCGCCGAGATCGAGCGTCTGCAAACGACGATATTTGATCCGTCGATTACTAACCTGTTTTTCTCTGATAACGCAGCGGATGCCGAGATCAAGGGTATCGAGGGCGACTTTATTTGGGCGCCACCGGGTATCTCTGGCCTGACAGTAACCGGTGCATTCTCTTTGCTAGACACAGAGATCACCCGAGTAATCACGCCGACTAATGACGTGATCTTGGGTGATTCCCTTGCCTATGCACCAGAACAGCAAGGTAACCTGCGCGCACGCTACGAGTGGAGCGTTGGCTCTGGCTTAACAGCACACGTGATGCCGCAGATTTCATACTCTGCAGATTCTTACAGCGACATCGTGACGATCAACCGTGATCAACTCGACAGTTGGACGATGCTGGGTGTTACAGCGGGTGTGACTTCTGACCAGTGGTCAGCGGAAATGTTCGTAGAAAACCTGTCGGACGAGCGCGCGGAAATCGCTCGCTCCTTTAACTTCGATCGCCAGCGCGTGAACTATGTGCGTCCGCGAACGATGGGTGTTAGGGTCTCTTACGACTTCTAAACACCGCACGCATTAAAGCTAGATCGCGAGCGCCCCGTCATCGGGGCGTTCTCGTTCCCGCTTAGTGCTAAATTTTGTCACTGCGTGCTACGCAAGGCGCCGAATCTCCCGAAGAATCGGTCTCCTCGCCTAGCCTGTGAGAGTTATGACGCTAGCCACTGCCCAAGAAGAAAACACTCCTGAGCCGCACCGCGATGCGCCGCTCGAGGCGCTTCTCGTGCAAGCAAAAGAGGCCATTGCTGCCAAGCGATTCAGCGCTGCTGAAGCTCTGCTGAGTGATGACCTTCACTCCATGCAGTTCAGCCCTGCTGTCATTGAAGAGGGGCTCTACCTCCTTGCCGTCGCTCAGCGCTACCAGAAAAAACATAAGGAAGCGTTGGCAACGCTCGCCCAGCTGCACGCGCAATCGCCAACTCATGGGCGCGGTTTTCAAGAAGAGGGGCATAACTTCAGAGCCTTAGGCGATCGGGAGGGGGCACTAACCGCCTACGCTTGGGCCTGCCACTACAACCCCGCGCTAGAGGCCAGCTTTCGCGGGCAGCTGCTTGCTCTGCAAGGCTTGAATCGTCCCCAAGCTGTCGCGCAGGTGGAGGCGCAGTTGCAACATCTGCTCGCGCAGCCGAAGCCGTTAGTGGCCGTGGTTGATCTGATCTCTCAAGGCAAACTCATCAAGGCTGAAGAGCTATGCCGCAAGATTCTGCAAAAGAATCCAGCGCTCCCCGAGGCTATGCGCCTGCTTGCTGATATAGGCACTCGACTCGGCGCGCTCGATGATGCCGACACCTTGCTTGCTAGTGCCCATGAGCTTGAGCCGAGCAACGTACAAATTCACATTGATTATATTCAGACTCTGCGTAAACGTCAGCGCTTCGCCGAGGCGCGTAGTCAGGCGCAGGCCTTGCTGACCAGTAGTCCTGACAATCCCCAGTTCATTTCCCTTGCGGCAGTCGAAGCCATGCAGAGTGGCGATTTCGACGAAGCCCTGGGTCTGTTTGCTAAAGTCTTAGAGAAGCTGCCGGAAGACTTTATTACCTTAACCTCGGTTGGTCACGCCGAGAAAACGCGAGGCAATTACGACGCAGCTGTAGAGGCCTACCACCGTGCATTGGCAAGCAACCCGAATCACGGTGAAGCGTATTACTCGCTGGCGAATCTTAAGGTTTACGAATTCTCTGAGCGCGAGGTTGCGGCAATGATCGCTGCGGTTGAGCATTCGCGCTTGCCGCCTAACGACAAGGTGTACATGAGCTTTGCACTAGGCAAAGCGTTTGAAGACCGCGAGCGCTTTGCCGATTCCTTCTCTTATTACGAGAAAGGTAACGCGCTAAAGAAAGCCCAGAGCCGCTATCGCGCCGAGGCTATGACCGACGATCTTGCCGCGCAGAAGAACGCCTGCACGCCAGAGCTTTTCGCCAAATTCGAAGGGGCAGGATGTCAAAGTGCGGACCCCATTTTCATCCTTGGTCTACCGCGAGCGGGCTCTACGCTCATCGAACAGATACTCGCCTCGCATTCGCAGGTGGACGGCACGCTCGAGCTGCCTAACATTCTCTCTCTGTCGCAGCGTTTGCGTCGACTCGGTCAGGGCCGTGCGGCGATTAAGTCTGTGCAAGAGAGCCAGTCTTACGACGACTATCCGGCAAATTTACATCAGCTTACCGAGCAGCAGCTCACCCAATTCGGTGAAGAGTTTATTGAGCAGACGGCAATCCATCGCGCCGGCGCGCCGTTTTTCATCGATAAAATGCCTAATAATTTCCGCCATATCGGATTAATTAAGCTAATACTTCCGAATGCGAAAATTATCGACGCGCGCCGCGGGCCGATGGCCTGCTGTTTCAGCGGCTACAAACAGTTATTCGCCGAAGGTCAGGAGTTTAGCTATTCTCTTGGCGACATAGGCAGCTATTACCGCGACTACATTGATTTGATGGCGCACTGGGACGAGGTGTTGCCAGGCTTCGTCCATCGCATTGAGAACGAGCGCGTCATCGATGACCTCGAAGGCGAAGTGCGCAAGCTGCTAGATTTCTGCGGTCTGCCTTTTGAACAGGGCTGCGTGGATTACCATCAGAATAAACGCAGTGTCCGAACCCCGAGCTCAGAGCAGGTGCGCAAACCTATTAGTCGTAGCGGCGTCGATCAGTGGCGCAGCTACAGTGAATTCCTTGACCCACTGCGCGCAGCGCTGGGTGAGTTACAACAATAAAGCCCGCAGCGGAGTCATCTGGCGCAGGGCGACAATAAAAGACGAGACATGTTATGTTGGATTCGGTGAACACGAACTACACACAGTCAGGCCCTGATGGGCCGGAAGACGAGAGCCAAGAATCAACACTGAACAAACCGGTGTTTTTCATCTCGGCTGCGCTCATTATCGCTGTCTGCTTCTACGGTGCGCTATTTAGCCGTCACGCTAATATCACCTTCAGTAACCTGCAATCCTGGCTGCTCACTAACATGGGTTGGCTCTACATGGGCTCGGTAGCGGGCTTTTTTATCCTAGTAATCTACCTCGCCTTCAGCCGATTTGCGCATCTAAAGCTCGGCGCGGACGACTCCGAACCCGAATATGGCTACGGCAGCTGGTTTGCAATGTTGTTTAGTGCCGGTATGGGTATTGGCCTCCTGTTCTTTGGTGTGTCGGAACCTATGACACACTTCATGGCGCCGCCAGTTGGCGACGGGGGCACGATAGAAGCCGCGCGCAACGCAATGCAGATCACCTTTTTTCATTGGGGACTGCATGCGTGGGCGATTTATATCATCATCGGCTTATCGCTAGCCTATTTTGCCTACCGCCACGATCTGCCGCTTACGCTGCGCTCAGCACTCTACCCGCTCATCGGCGATAAGATCTATGGCCCTTGGGGGCACGCTGTCGACATTTTTGCGATTCTTGGCACGATGTTCGGCGTAGCAACCTCGCTAGGTATCGGGGTCATGCAGGTGAATGCCGGGTTGAACTATTTATTCGGCCTGCCCGTGACTACTCTGGTTCAGGTGGGTCTCATAGGTGCGATTACCTGCGCCGCCACCGTCTCGGTTGTCGCTGGTCTCGACGCCGGCATTCGTCGCCTCAGCGAGCTCAATCTTCTGCTTGCGCTGCTTCTCCTAATCTTCGTACTCGTTGCTGGCCCTACGGTTAATATTCTTAGTAGCTTCGTGCAAAACATTGGCATGTATTTGTCAGGCTTTGTCGATATGACATTTAAGCTCTATGCCTACGAGCCCAATGAGTGGATAGGGAATTGGACTCTGTTTTATTGGGCATGGTGGGTTTCCTGGTCCCCGTTCGTGGGGATGTTTATCGCGCGCATTTCCCGAGGTCGAACTATTCGCGAGTTCGTTCTCGGAGTGCTGCTCGTCCCCTCTGGCTTTACTTTTCTCTGGTTTACCACCTTCGGCAACAGTGGCCTGTGGCTCGAGATGCATGAGATGGGCGTAGGCCTTGCGACTGCGGTAGAAGCTAACATGCCCGTGGCGATTTTCGTGATGCTGGAGCAGCTGCCGTTAACGCCAATTACCTCAGCGCTTGCGACGATGCTTATCGTGACGTTCTTCGTCACTTCTTCCGACTCCGGCTCGCTTGTTATCGACATTATTAGCTCGGGCGGAGCGGAGAATCCGCCGGTTTGGCAGCGTATTTTTTGGGCAGTTTCCGAGGGTGCTGTGGCGGCTACTCTACTGCTAGCCGGTGGTCTCGCCGCTCTGCAAACAGCGGCCATAACCAGCGCGCTACCTCTTATCATCGTGATGATATTGGTCTGCTACGGTCTTATGAAGGCGCTCAGTGCCGAGCCTTCGGTGCGCGGTCTGCGGCCCATAGCAACCTCAAGCGTGCCGGTCGCGGCTGCGGGTTCCAAGGCTTGGCAGTCGCGCTTGAAGGCGATGCTGGGGCGTTTCCGCGAAGGCGAGGCGCAAGATTATTTAGCCACTACGGCTCGCGACGCAATGGAAGAGGTGCTGGCTCAGCTCACTACGCAGAATATTCTGCAGGCAGGCATTGAAGAAGAAGAGCATTTAATTCGATTAACCGCGGGGCAGGGGGAGGAATTCGACTTTCTTTATGAAATTAAGCTGCGTGAGTATTCGCTTCCTTCAGTTGCCTTCCCTGAGTTGCCCAGCAAAAAGTCCGAGCTAAATTACTGGCGAGCAGAGGTGACCTTGCTAGAAGGCGCGCAGCAGTACGACGTGGCGGGCTATTCAAAAGAAGAACTGATGAGCGACATACTCACTCAGTTCGAAAATCATCTGCACCTGCTACACACCGATATCAAGCAGGAAAATTAGCGCAGGAATGAAAGCGCGAGTGGAAAGAGTTTAGCTCTTTTCGCTCAGCGCTTTGACGACCTTGTCAATGTCGTAGTTCCAATCCGCAAGGCGCAGATCGAACGCGGTTGGCCATTCGAACAGAGCGTTAGTGTCCGCGAAACGACTCTCATCTATTGTGTCTAGCCAAATCGTGAAATCGGCGTCGAACTCGGCGCGTGTTGCGGCAGTGGGTGCGACAAAATCACATAGCGCGATCTTTCCCTGAGCAACGAGCTCAGCAGCGAAATCGCCCATTCTGCGCGCCTGCCGCAGTCTACCTTCCTCTGAAAAATCCCAGTCGTCCGCCTGCTTACGCACTTCGTCTGCATTGAGCCACGTGCAATTAGTTAACCTGCCGTGCAGCTGTTCTGCGAGGGTGGTTTTGCCGGCGCCGGGTAGGCCCATGACTAAGATTTTCATAGCATACTCGTCGGGAGTTGTAGGAACTTTTCTAGCGAATGAGAGAAAGGATAGCAGACGAGGCGTGGGCTTCAAGTGGCCTCTATCTATGAAACAGAATCTATTGCCGAATCGGTCTTCAAATGAAGCTCGCTATTTCCTCTAAGCTCTTTTTCTTCTTAGCTGCCGCCGGCACCTTCGCCGAGTCTGCTGCATGCCCGGTAACTATTAGTAGATACGGTCTTTCCGTAGAGGGGCGGTCAAGTATCTCGCTGAGGAATTTCATTGGGCTAGGCGTGTGAGTGAGGGTTGCTAAGCCTGCTGCGTGCAATGCGTTCAGGAGGAAGCCGGTGGCGATACCCACCGATTCCGGCATGTAGTAGTTTTTGCGCGGCTTGCCCTCATCGTCTTTGCCTTGGCGCTCCATAAACACTGCTATAAGCCAGGGCGCAGTTTCGAGAAAAGGTTTCTCTGCGTCGGTGCCCAATGGCTTAAGGTCGTTAAGCCAGCGCTCGCCGGCCTTGCCCTCGTAAAACGCACGCTCCTCCGCTTCCGCAGCCAGTCGTATCTCACGCTTTTTGGCAGGGTCACTTACGCACACGAAATGCCACGGTTGATGATTTGCACCGCTTGGAGCCGTACCTGCCGCGCGAACCGCTGAGGCTACGATTTCCTTTGGTACAGCAGTCGAGGCGAAGTCGCGCACGCTGTGTCTGCGCTGTATAAAACTTAGATACTCCTGAGCCCTGGCTAGGCTCTCTTCGTCACTAAGGGCATCCGTATCGGGTAAGGCTATGGGTGTGTAGTCAGTCATTTACAGAGTCTGACACAGGTTGCGCGGCGAGGTCGACAGAGCGGCTTTAGGAAGCGCTTTGTAGATAAAGGGTTTAGAGATGCGGCCCAAGCACTTTCCATTAGCAGGCTCCTTATTGCTATAGTGTTAGCCTTTAAGAATTAGCTTTAAATACGGAATCAAAACCCTATGAAATCTTTGCTTTGGCATACGGTGAGTTTGCTTGCCGCCGCGTTTTGGCTCTATGCCGGCGCTCTTCACTTTCAAGACCCCGAGTGGTTTGCACCCATCGTTCCGCCAATACCTGGCTCTGCCATTTTCTGGGTTTACATCAGCGGTGTAGCGGAGCTAGCGCTTGGCGTTGGTTTCCTACTGCCTAGACTAAGAAAGTTAACAGGCCTCGGAAGCGCCGTGTTTTTGGTTTGTGTTTACCCCGCCAACATTTACATGTGGATGTACGATCTCGAGCTCGGCGATGGCAGCTCGCTCTCAACAACGGGGCATATAGTCCGTTTAGGTTTACAGATTTTCGCCATTCTGTTGAGTTTGTGGATTTCGAGGTATCGGCCTTCCATAGCTAAAGCGTGAGTTTGCTTGTGGCTAACTCAGGAAAGCACGGATTAAGAAAAGAGAGTGAGTCTGGCCGAGGTAACAATTAGCCAAGAGCGATAAACGAGAGATGGTAGCTACGGGTGGACTTGAACCACCGACCCCAGCATTATGAATGCTGTGCTCTAACCAGCTGAGCTACGTAGCCACAAAGGGATGTGTCGTACCCGAGCTCTTTTGCTTCACGCTTCTCTAGAGCTTTTAAAATCTGGCCAGAATCTATTAAGAATCTCGGCAGATCGCTGCTAGCGAAGTGCGCTAGTGTAAGCGCGGGTCAAGCTGGTCAAGCTGGTCAAGCTGGTCAAAGAGTCGAGGCTTGCTGACGACACCGAGCGTTGAATGTCCTTGGAAGAGGGCACTACAAAGCTCGAAGGACGCGAATTCTGGCGATTTCGCGGCCTTTTGTCAAGATTAGACGTTGAATCGGAAGTGGATAACGTCACCGTCCTGCACGATGTATTCCTTACCTTCTAAACGCCACTTGCCGGCGTCCTTGGCGCCGTTTTCGCCTTTGTTGTCTATGTAGTCATCAAAGCCAACGATCTCGGCGCGAATAAAGCCTTTCTCGAAGTCGGTATGAATGACCGCGGCAGCCTGCGGTGCGCTCGCGCCCTGTTTGACTGTCCAAGCGCGGACCTCCTTAGGGCCAGCGGTGAAATAGGTCTGCAGACCCAGCAGCGCGTAGCCTGCGCGTATCACGCGGTCTAGGCCGGGTTCTTCCATGCCCATTTCCTGTAGGAATTCGTCGCGCTCGTCGTCTTCTAGCTCGGCGATCTCTGCCTCAAGCTTGTTGCACACGGGTACTACCTGTGCGCCTTCAGATTCTGCAATGGCGCGTACTGCATCCAGATGAGGGTTGTTCTCGAAGCCTTCTTCGTCGACATTGGCGATATACATAACCGGCTTAATGGTCAGCAAATGTAGACTCTTAATGGCGGCAAGGTCGTCGTCGCTGAGCTCGAGGCTTCGCACCGGCAGCGCTTCGTCTAGGTGCGCTTTGACCCGCTGCAGCACAGCAATGTGCTTTACGGATTCTTTGTCGCCGCTTTTGGACAGGCGGTTAAGGCGATCGATGCCTTTTTCGACGGATTCGAGGTCTGCCAGAGCTAGTTCTGTGTTGATGGTCTCGATATCGGCGGCCGGATTGATCGCGTCGGCGACGTGGGTCACGTTGCTGTCTTCGAAGCAGCGCACAACGTGGGCTATGGCGTCGGTCTCGCGAATGTTTGCAAGGAATTGGTTGCCAAGCCCTTCGCCCTTCGATGCGCCGGCCACGAGGCCGGCGATGTCGGTGAATTCAACCGTAGTCGGTATCACCTTTTGTGGCTGTATGATGTCGGCAATTTGCCCGAGGCGAGCGTCGGGTATCGACACGATGCCAGAGTTCGGCTCAATGGTGCAAAAGGGGAAATTCTCTGCAGCAATGCCGGCTTTAGTAAGCGCATTAAATAGAGTCGATTTGCCGACGTTAGGTAGACCGACGATTCCGCATTGTACTGGCATTGTGTTCTCTCGCTTTAGATTGTTCTGCTGTGTGGCTTGGTACTAGACCGCTGTATGTAAAAGCCGCATGGCTTCTTCCCATTCGCCATTAACTGCTTTGGGCATAACGCGAATCGATTCGTCGATATCGCGCATAATTAGCTCGGCTTCGGACTTCGATGGATCGCCAAGCACGTAGTTTGCGACCATCGACTTATGTCCAGGGTGGCCAACGCCGATGCGCAGCCGGTAAAAGTTGCGAGCACCCAGGGCGCTGATAATGTCGCGCATGCCGTTATGGCCGCCGTGACCGCCCTCGTATTTTAGTCGCGTAACGCCAACATCAAAATCGATTTCGTCGTAGGCAACTAGCATCTGCTGCGGCGTGATTTTGAAGAAGTTGCACACTGCCGCTACAGACTTGCCACTGCCGTTCATGAAGGTCGTTGGAAATAGCAGCTTCACGTCTTGGCCGGCAATGGTAACGCTGCCGAACTCACCAAAAAACTTGCTCTCGCCGCGCAGCTCGCCACCGTAGGCCTTGGCCAAATGCTGCAAAAAAATCACGCCGGCATTGTGTCGCGTCGAGTCGTATTTGGGGCCAGGGTTGCCCAAACCAACTATCAGCTTTATAGCTGTGTTTTGCATAGCGTGGTCAGAATGTCTTTACAATTTGGTGGCACAGTATAGCAGGGAATGTGCTGCTACTGCGTGTTTGCTAGCGTTATGGATGGGCCAATAGAAGCCAGGAATCGCCGGCAAAAAAAAGGCCGAGACGCGATGCCTCGGCCTTTCGGCTTGCGCCGCTAACAAGCGGCGAGACAGCGGGAGATTACTCCTCGCCAGCCTCTTCGCCTTCTTCTGCATCGTCGCCTTTGTCAGCTTTCTCGCCTTTCGCCGCTTTTACAGTGGCTAGTGCAAGGTCGCCGTCTTCGTGTGTGAGTGACACACTAGTGACGTTCGCGGGCAGAGTGATGTCGGAGATGTGTACAGTCGTACCCACTTCCACCTCGAGCATATCGACTTCGATGAACTCGGGAAGATCCTTAGGCAGACAGCTCACTTCGATCTCATTGAGAGTCTTGAGGATGCTACCGCCACCGATCTTCACGCCAACGCACTTTTCTTCGTTAATGAAGTGCAGAGGCACTTTAACTACAAGCGCTTCCTTCTCGTTAATGCGCAGGAAGTCAGCGTGCAGAATGAAAGGCTTGGCGGGGTGACGCTGAAGCGCCTTGATAACCGCTTTCTCTTTCTTTTTGCCCACGTTCAGCGTGATCACGTGTGAGAAGAACGCTTCGTTATCCGTGGCTTTAATGATGTCCTTGTGAGGAATCGTTAGTGACACAGGCTCCGCGTCTCCGCCGTATAGAACGGCTGGAATGTTACCTTCCAAACGACGTAGGCGGCGGCTCGCACCTTTCCCTAGGTCAGTTCGGACCGTGCAATCTAGTTCAAATACATCTTTAGACATGATGTTCTCCAAAGCTCCCCGTAGGGATCCCTTAGCTTGCTTGCGACCGGCTAGCCAAGGCGTTTAGTAAAAGGCTGGAATCAACAGCGACCCAGCCCAAGGTATCCACGCGTTGAGCGAATAACTAGGTGTTATCGAACATCGCGCTGATGGATTCTTCGTTGCTCACGCGGCGAATAGATTCCGCGAGTAGCTTGGCCATTGAGAGCTGGCGAATGCGCGGGCATTTCTGCGCCTCTTCGCTTAGCGGAATGGTGTCGGTTACCACGAGCGAGTCGAGGTTCGAGCCCATGATGTTCTCGATGGCTGGGCCTGATAGCACGGGGTGAGTGCTGTAGGCCACGACGCGGGTAGCGCCTTGTTCTTTCAGTGCGTCGGCCGCTTTGCAGAGCGTCCCTGCGGTATCTACCATGTCGTCAACGATGAGACAGGTGCGATCGGCGACATCACCAATGATGTGCATTACCTGGGCGACGTTGGCCGACGGACGGCGTTTGTCGATTATGGCCAGGTCTGCGTTTAGTCTCTTAGCCACCGCACGGGCGCGAACAACACCGCCGATGTCGGGCGACACGACGGTCAGGTTTTCATACTCCTGGCGCTCAATATCGTCGGTTAGTACGGGCGAGCCGTAGACATTGTCTACTGGGATGCTGAAAAAGCCCTGGATTTGCTCGGCGTGCAGATCAACCGTGAGAACGCGGTCGACGCCTACGGCGCTAATCATGTCGGCGACTACTTTAGCGCTGATAGCGACTCGCGCCGATCGTACGCGGCGATCCTGTCGAGCGTAGCCGAAATAGGGGATAACAGCCGTGATGCGGTTGGCTGATGCGCGGTGCAGCGCGTCTGCCATCAGCAGCAGTTCCATGATGCTGTCGTTAGTCGGCGCGCAGGTTGGCTGAATAACAAAGACGTCTTTACCGCGCACGTTCTCATTCAGTTCGACGCTAATCTCGCCGTCGGAGAATTTGCTAATGCTGGCATAGCCAAGGGGTAAGCCGATATTTTTTGCGATTGCGTCGGCGAGGGCTGGGTTAGCGTTGCCGCTAAAGACCATTAAGTTGTTAGCCACGGGAGCGTCCTTACATGCTTGGAGTGTTAGTGCCGCACTCGGGAAGCGCCGATGCGAGAGCCGATCTGCTGCCGGCTAGAATATGGCTGGGGTGGCTGGATTCGAACCAGCGCATGCTAGGATCAAAACCTAGTGCCTTACCACTTGGCGACACCCCAACAACCTGTGTCTGTAGTTCGCTTGGTGCGTCCTACAAGTAATTCGTGCGGCGCATTCTACACCGTCTTTGTCACTATCGCTACGCCGAGAAGAGGCATTGTGCCGATTTTCTCTCTGTTTCGCGAGCGCCTGGCAATCCGCTCTTTTGCCACTGCAATTAGAGGAGTCTGTTCACCCCTCGGGCAACAAAGCCTGTCAGCAGCTCTGGCATCTGAGCGTGCACGGCTTTGGCCTCTTCGAAGCTGTCAAAACGAGCAAAAACGCTGGCGCCGGTTCCCGTCATGTGGGCTTCGGCGAACTGTGCCAACCAGTCCATCGCCTCGGCGACTTCCGGATAAAGCGCCCGAGTGACGGGCGTGCAGTCGTTATGCGAGCGTCCTTCGAGAAAGTCGCGCATTCTGATCGTTGGGCTGCTGCGTGTCAAATTCTCTTGGGAAAACACCTCTTTAGTGGACACGAAGCAGGGGGGCGTTACGACTAAATAAGTCGCCTCAGGTAGCTCCACTGGTGTCAGTATCTCGCCGACTCCCTCGGCCCAGGCGCTGCGCCCGCGCAGAAAGACGGGGACGTCCGCGCCAAGTGTCACGCCAAGCTCGCAGAGATGAGCTTCGGTGAAATTGAGCCCCCACAGCTCATTGAGCGCGAGCAGGGTGGCAGCGGCGTCGGAGCTTCCGCCGCCTAGCCCGGCGCCAGCGGGCAAGCGTTTTACGATACTGATCGCTGCGCCGAGTGCGGGGTTTCGAGCCTCCTGCCGTAAAAGCTCCGCCGCCTGCAGAATCAGGTTGCCATCTAACGGCATGGCGCCGGCGGTTGGCCCTTCGGCATGCAGCTGTAGCTCGCCCTGTGGCAGACGGTCGAAACTAAGCTCATCACCGTGATCAAGCAGCTGAAACAGCGTTTGCAGTTCGTGGTAGCCGTCTGCACGCTGGCCGGTAATATGCAGGAACAAGTTAAGCTTAGCGGGGGCTAAGCGGGTGATGGCGGGGCTTGGCATTTAGTCTAAGATCCAGTTTAAGCCTACGAAGGTTAGGCGAATATCGCGCTCGCTGTGGCTCGCTTCGATCTTGCGCGGCAGTGATAGCGCGCCGTACTGGCGAGGGTCTGGATAGCGAATTAGCCAGCCGTCCTGAGTGAGCTCGCTTAGCCGGTTAAGCTCGTCGAAGCTCAGGTCATAGCGCGCGCTCGGCGCGGGCAGGCCTTTGATCCAGTAGTTAAGGGAAGACACGGGCAGCTCGTAGCCTAGCTCGCGTAAAATTAGACCTTCGGGCGTGGCTGCGCGCCTAGTCTTGCCGTCGTTCTCGAGGGTCACGCCGTTTTCATTGCCTTGAATAAGCGTGTTGCCAACGTTGAACGTGCCCCATAGGCGGATGCTGTAGTCTTCGCGGCTTTGCTGCCAGTCGATTCTCGGCGTATGAGATTCGCCTTCATAGCGCACATTGACGCGGCCGCGTAGCTGCCAATTCTGTAAAGATTCGAGCTGTGTTTGCAGAGCTGCCCAGTTTGGGTTGCTCGCTGCAGGAGGAGCGCTGACGCAGGACTGCAACACAAGCACAGCGGCTGCGACCAGGCTCACTCGCGCCGCTATTCGTTGACCCTTCATACCGCGTTTTGCTCTTCCGCCGCGGCCTGCTGTTGTAAGCGTTCCATCGCCTCGGTCACCAAGGGATCGTTCGGTGCCTCTTCCAAAGCGCGCTCCCAGACTTGCAGCGCTTCCTCGCGACGGCCCATTGCCCATAGGATTTCTCCCATGTGCGAGGCGACTTCGGGGTCGGGGAAAGCGGCGAAGGCGCGGCGAATATTCGCCAGGGCTTCCTCGTAGCGGCCGAGTTTGTACTGCGCCCAAGCGAGGCTGTCGGTGGTAGCGGGATCGCCGGGATTAAGCGCGATGGCGCGCTCCAACAGCTGCAGCGCTTCGTCATAGCGGGTGGTTTGGTTGGCCAGCATGTAGCCGAGGTGATTGAGCGCGCGGGCGTCGTCAGGCTTGATCTCGATTATGCTGCGCAGGTCACGCTCGGAGCCTTCGATGTCCTGCTGTGAGTCGAAGTATAGAACGCGGGAAAACAGCAGATCGACCTCGCCGGGAAAGCGGTTCAGGCTGGTATCGAGCAGGCGTTTCGCCCGTGCGCCCTCGCTGGCCTGTTGCAGCAGTTGCGCCTCGAGGGTGATAAGCAGAATCTCCAGGCGCGGTTGGCCGCGCGACACCCGCTGCAGCCAGTCGTGGGCGCCGGTGAAGTCTCCTTGAGCGATGCTCAATCGCGTCGCCTGCTGCTGCGCCGCGAGGAAGTTGCTGGTGCCTATAGAGACCAGGCGGTAGTTGTCGATGGCGCGCTCGACCTGTTCGTCGCGTTCGAAGGCAACCGCCATCATGTAGCGACTTTCGTCTACCTGTTGATCAGCGTTAATTAGCGCCTGCAGCTGGGCGACGGCTTCGTCGTGCTGCTCAAGCTCTAAATGGGTGATCGCCATGGCGTAGCGCGCTTCCCAGTTCTGCGGATACAGCTCGATGAGCGTCCTATATTCCCGCAGCGCTTCCCTGAGACGGTCCTGCGAGATAAGCAGGCGAGCGAGTGTCGATCGTAGTATGGGGTCCTGCTCGAAGCGCTTAACGCCTGCGCGCATCACTCGCACAGCATCGTCAAAGCGGTCCATATTTTGCAGAATCTGTGCCTCTAAAAGCACGGTGCCAGCGGTGGGGGTGACGGAGGGTTCGATTTCTTTAAAAGCGGCTAGTGCCTGCTCGAACTCGCCGTTCTGAGCGAGCAGTTGCACGCGAGCAAGCAGCAGGCTGTCGTTATCAGGAAACTGCTCAATCAGCGGCTGCAGTGCATCGGCCAGCAGAGCGCGAGACTGAGGATTGAGCTGACCTGTGCGTGAAGACAGCGCCGAGAAATCGATATTGCCACCCAGTTCAAGCACTCGCGCCATGCGCGGCAGGGCGCGGTCGAAGGCGCCGGATTCGAGGAACTCGATTGCTAGGAGAAGCTGCGGCTGCGGGTCTTCGGGGTCCACCTCGCTCCATAGCAGGCCTAGCTGAAGTAGAGCATTGGTGTCATTCGTCAGCGAGGCGAAGCGTGCGGCGCGGCGAATTACGCCGAGATCTTTGCTGCTAAGGGCGAGATCTAGGTAGCTATCACCGGCAGCTTCTAAATCGCCGCTATTGGCTTCAAGTTCGCCGACGATCGCGCGGTAGAGCTCTTCTTCCTCGAAATTGCCGTACTCAATATCACCATCCTCGGCTTCGACCTGGGGTGTAGCGGGCGTAGCCTTCTCGGGGCTCGCCTGCGCCTGCTCTGCCAAAGGCGCTGTCGAGCTGTTTGCGCAGGCGGACAGCAAAGAGCCGGCGAGCAGGAAAGAGGCGAGGCGCGCCAGCGCTGGCCTCAGCGCTCGCGCAAGCAGGCTCGCAAATGACGCTAAGTGGGGCGACTTGGGGCTTCGAAATAGGAGTGCTAGCAACTAGGAGTTCCTTCTCTAAATGGCGAAAATGACAGGCTTATAGCTAATACGGCGCTGCTTGTCGAAGCGATGAGCGTCATTCGCCAGTGGCTCTACAACTCAGCTCATCATAACGCTTGGGGCTTACCACTGACCAGCAGAAGGCAAACAGCTTCTCTAATGGGCAGGCCTAGGCAATTTTAGTAAGATGTCGGTTTACTGCGACAAAGCGCACGGCAAGCGATGGCACTGTTACTCCTAGGTATTAATCACACGACGGCGTCGATAGCGCTGCGCGAGAAGGTCGCCTTCCCGCCCGAGCGCGTCGAGCAGGCGTTAGCGCAGCTGCGCGCGTTGCCGGTGGTGAATGAGGCTGTAATCGTCTCGACCTGCAATCGCACCGAGCTGTATTTAGATTGTGAAGCGCCCGATGCCGATGTCTCAGCCCAGGCCGTGCTCACATGGCTGGCAGACTTTCACGCCTTGGCCGCCGACGAGGTGCAGGCGAGCAGCTATCACTTTAGCGATGAAGAAGTGGTCAGACATCTTATGCGCGTGTCCAGCGGTCTCGACTCGATGGTACTGGGCGAGCCGCAGATTCTTGGTCAGATAAAATCTGCCTTTGCTGTCTCAAAAGAATTCCAAGCCGTGGGCCCCGCGCTGAGCCGCACTTTTCAAGACGGCTTTACGGTGGCGAAACAGGTGCGCACCGATACCGCTATCGGTCAGAACCCCGTGTCGGTCGCGTTCGCTGCGGTCACGCTGTCGGAGCGCATTTTTTCTGACCTTGCAAAGCTGCATGTTTTGCTTATCGGGGCAGGGAAAACTATCGAGCTCGTCGCAACACACCTTTACGAGCGCGGCGTACGCAATATCGTTGTCGCCAATCGTACGCTCGACAACGCGCTGGAAATCGCCGGTAAATTTGGCGCTCACGGCACGCTTCTTTCAGAGATTCCCGAGCAGCTTATTCAGGCTGACATGGTGGTGTCTTCAACTAACAGCCAGCTGCCGTTGCTGGGGAAAGGCACTGTTGAGAGCGCGCTGAAGAAGCGCAAGCATAAGCCAATGTTGCTGGTCGATCTCGCGGTGCCGCGAGATATCGAGGAAGAGGTAGGCGAGATTGCCGATGCCTATTTGTACAGCATAGATGATATTGCCGAGGTCATTGAAGACGGCGTTAAGTCTCGCGAGGAAGCTGCTGCGCAGGCGCAGGAAATTATCGACAATGGCGTGCGCGCGCATCTGAAACAGCAGCGCGCTCTCAATGCGGTGTCCACACTCAAGGCATTTCGAGCTAACGCCGAGGCGATCCGCGAGTCTGAGCTTGCGCGTGCGCTCAAGCAGCTTGAGGCGGGCGACGAAGCGCAGCTGGTTCTCACTGCGCTGGCGCGCGGGCTTACCAATAAACTGATACATGCCCCGACCGTGCAGATGAAAGCAGCCAGCGCCGAAGGGCGCGAAGAGGAGCTACGCCTAATTCGTACCATTTACGGATTGGAAGAAGACGACACTCAGAATCCTGAATAAAGCACTACGTAATCACAGCGGCCCGGCAATAATTACCGAGTCATCGATACAGCGCGGCACACGTTGCGCAGGAAAACTAAAACCCATGAAAGAATCCATACGGCATAAGCTCGACAACCTGAAAGACCGCTTCGCCGAACTCGAAGCGCTACTCAGCGATGCCGAAATAATTGCAGATCAGAATCGGTTTCGCGATTTGTCTAAGGAGTATGCCGAGCTGGAAGAGCTCGTGCAGGCGTTCGATCGCTATACCGGCGCAGAAGAAGATCTAGAGCAGGCGCGGGAAATGCAGAAAGACAGCGATCCCGACATAAAAGAAATGGCTGCTGAAGAAGTGGCTGCCAACGAAGCGCTCATCGCCGAGCTGGAGCTGTCGCTACAAACACTGCTGTTGCCGAAAGACGAAAAAGACAGCTGCAATGTGTTCCTAGAAGTGCGCGCAGGAACGGGCGGAGACGAGGCGGCGATTTTTTCAGGCGATCTCTATCGTATGTATTCGCGCTATGCGGAACTGCAGGGGTGGCGTTTGGAGGTGATCACCGAGCGCCAAGGCGAGCACGGCGGCTATAAAGAGCTTGTTGTAAGAATCGAAGGTAAGAATGTTTACGAAAAGCTTAAATTCGAATCTGGCGCTCACCGCGTGCAACGCGTGCCTGAAACCGAAACTCAGGGGCGCATCCATACCTCTGCGTGCACGGTTGCGATCATGCCGGAAATGGAAGGCATCGAAGAAATCGAAATTAATAAGGCGGATCTTCGCGTTGACACTTTCCGCGCCAGCGGCGCCGGTGGGCAGCACGTCAACAAAACCGATTCAGCCATTCGTCTTACTCACATTCCTAGCGGGGTGGTGGTGGAGTGTCAGGACGAACGTTCGCAGCACAAGAATCGCGCGCGTGCGATGTCGCTCTTACAGGCCAAGCTAATGGATGCCGCCACGTCTGCTCAGCAGCAGGAAGAATCTGACAACCGCCGCGCCTTGGTGGGCAGTGGTGATCGTTCTGAAAAAATACGCACCTATAACTACCCGCAGGGCCGCGTGACTGATCATCGCATTAAACTCACGCTGTACAATCTAGCTGAGGTAATGAATGGCGATCTTGGCGCGGTTATTCAGCCGCTGATTAACGAATACCAGGCCGACCAGCTCGCGGGTCTGGCGGGCGACGATTAAGCCTGCAGTGGCGACTATTGCACAGCTGCTTGCCGACGCTCGTGCCGACAGCTTCGGTGATGCGTGGCCGCTGGAAACCGACCTTCTGTTAATGGCTGCGCTGGACTGCCGGCGCGAAACTCTGATGACCTGGCCGGAGCGCGAAGTAGCCGCCGAGCCCGCGGCGCGGTTCGCTGAGTTGCTTTCGCGTCGCCGTCAAGGTGAGCCAATCGCCTACATTACAGGGCGCAAAGCCTTTTGGGACTTCGAGCTTGAAGTGTCCCCTGCCGTGTTGATTCCCCGCCCCGAGACAGAGCTGCTTGTCGAGGTTTGCATAGACCTTGCGAACGCACGGCTATTTCCCGGGGGACAGCAGGGGCAACACGGACAGCAAAAGCTGCTAGATTTAGGCGCCGGCAGTGGCGCAGTTGCCATTGCTCTGGCACGCAGCGAGTCGCGCTTCAAAGTAACCGGCGTGGAGCTTAGTGCAGACGCCTTGGCTGTTGCGCGTAGCAATGCTCAGCGCTTAGCGGGCGAGAACCTTACCTTTGTGCAAGGCTCATGGCTGTCGCCATCGGTGCGGGAAATGTTGCCAGCAGAGGTGGATATTATTGCGTCGAATCCGCCCTACATCGCGCCGCAGGACGCACACCTAAAAGAAGGCGATCTGCGATTTGAGCCTGCGCTCGCATTGAGCTGCGAAGAACAGGGTCTTAGCGCGTTTCGCAGTATCATCGAGGATAGTCGCCGCGTGCTTAAACCGGGGGGCTGGCTGGTTTTTGAACATGGCTACGACCAACGCGAAGCCGTGGGTAAATTGATGGATGCCGCCGGCTATCGTGAGATCGAATGCCTGCAAGACCTGAGCGGGCAGGATAGAGTCACACGCGGGCGCCGCGGCTAGGTCGACAGTTCGCTGCTTGCGATGCGAAGTGTTAACTACTTATTTAGCTATCGAAACGGGAGTGAGGATGCAAGACGAGCAGCTGCTTAGATATAGCCGTCAGATCATGCTGCCGCAAATTGACGTTGCGGGTCAGCAGTCTCTGCTCAATGCCCATGTTCTCGTTGTTGGCGCAGGGGGGCTCGGATCGCCTGTTGCCCTGTATCTTGCGGCGGCGGGCGTCGGCAAGCTAACCCTAGTCGATGACGACGCCGTAGAGCTCAGTAATCTGCAGCGGCAGCTCGCTCATGGCGAGGCTGATCTGGGCGCGAATAAGGCCGAGTCCGCAGCGGCAGCAGCGAAAGCAATGAATAGCGCAGTGGAAGTGCAAGCCTTTAATGAGCGTGTAGACGGTGCGCGACTTGAGGCGCTTGCTAAGGATGCCGACGTGGTGATCGACGCCACGGATAATTTCGCCACCCGCTTTGCGATCAACGAAGCCTGCTTAAAAGTTAACGTTCCCCTTGTCTCCGGCGCCGCTATCCGCTTCGAGGGTCAAGTAGCAGTGTTCGATTCACGGCATTCGACGAGTCCCTGCTACGAATGTCTCTATAAACGCGGAGGGGCAGAGGACCAGAACTGTGCCAGTAACGGGGTTTTAGCCCCTGTGGTGGGTGTGATTGGATCGATGCAGGCCTTAGAGGCGATAAAACTTATTGCTGGCGCAGGCGAGTCGCTTGCGGGGAGATTGCTTCTCTTCGACGGACTCCGCGCCCAGTGGCGCGAGATGAAACTGCCCCGCGACCCTAGCTGTGCAGCCTGTGGTTCGATTGAAGTCCCGACTGCATAGGGCTATGATGCCTGCGCCTCACAGACACGTCTCTCCCTCGCCTGCGCTGCATTTCGGGCGAATTTAAGAACGCCGAATCTACAAGTGGAATACCAAAAGACTATGCAAGAAGAAAACACGCACGACGAATCAACCGACACTCAGGCGCCGCGCGAAAGCGAAAGCAGCGCTGCTGAGGGTGCCGCGACAGCGGACGTCGTAAAGCCTATCGAATCGTCCGAAGATAAGGCTGAAAGCGCAGCGCTACAAGAAGCGCCTGAGGGTGATAAGCCTGAAGCGACCGAGGCTAAGGAAGAGGAAGCATCTAAGGCAGGCTCGACTGAGGAGAAGTCATCGGTGGCTGAGTCGACTGAGCACAGCGACTTAGCGGTCGAGTCAGAATCAGAGGCTTCGGATTCTTCCGTACAGGACTCTGAGCAGCAAGACCCTGCGCCTGACGAAGCTGTTGATGCGGCAGTTGCCCATGCGCCTGCGGTTGAACAAGCGCCTGCAGCTGAATCTGAAGAGGCGAGTTCTGGCGAAGAAGAAATCGCGATTGAAGAAATGCCCGCAGCGCCGAAAGTCTCCTTCGACACCTTTGATCTGCAAAAGCCCCTGCGCAAGGCGATAGACAAGCTTGGCTTCGAACACTGCACGCCGATTCAAGCGCAAAGTCTTGTGCACACACTGCAGGGTCACGATGTCACGGGTAAGGCGCAAACCGGTACCGGCAAAACAGCTGCGTTTCTCATCACTATTATCAACGACCTGTTAAGTAATCCAATTAAGGAAAAGCGTTACCTCGCAGAGCCCCGCGCTCTAGTTGTAGCGCCAACCCGAGAGCTCGCCATCCAGATCGCTAGCGATGCGGATCTGCTGAATAAGTACAGCGGGCTGCACACCGTGACTCTCGTCGGCGGTGAAGACTATCAGAAGCAAACCCGCGCGCTGGACGCTAAGCCGGTTGATATCGTGGTGGCGACGCCGGGTCGCCTGCTCGACTTTGTGAGCAACGGTAATCTGCATCTGGGCATGATTGAATTAATGGTTCTAGACGAAGCCGATCGTATGCTCGATATGGGCTTTATCCCGCAGGTACGACAGATCGTTGCGCGGACGCCACGCAAAGACTGCCGTCAAACGCTGCTGTTCAGCGCGACCTATACCCCAGAGATCGTCGAGCTGTCAGATCGCTGGGCGATGGACCCCATCATGGTAGAAGTGGCGCCTGAACGCGTTGCTGCCGATGCGGTCGATCAGATCGTTTATCTCGTGACCACGGCCGACAAATATAACCTGCTTTACAATCTAATTAACGAGCCTAACGCCGAACGCATCATGGTGTTTAGTAACCGCCGTGATCAGGTGCGCAAGCTTGCGGACAATCTGCATCGCAATGGCATTAGCGTCGGTATGCTGTCGGGTGAGGTGGCGCAAAATCAACGCATTCGTACCCTCGATAACTTCAAAGACGGCAAGCTGCGCGTGCTGGTTGCCACCGACGTTGCGGGCCGCGGCCTGCATATCGATGATGTGACTCATGTCATTAACTACACATTGCCGGAAGAGCCCGAGGACTACGTACACCGTATCGGTCGCACGGGGCGTGCGGGCGCGGTCGGCACATCGATTAGTTTTGCCTGTGAAGAAGATTCTTTCCTGCTGCCAGACATCGAAGAGCAGCTCGGTATGAAGCTCGAGTGCACACATCCCGATGAGCGTCTTCTGGAGCGCTCGCCAAAGTTTGAGCGTGAAAGTAAATTTAAGTCCAAGGATGCTCCGCGCAGCGGCGGTCGCCCAGGAGGCGGTAGCGCGGGCGGAAGAGGCGGACCAAGTCGCCGTTAGACTAATCTGCTAGGGAGAGAGAAAAAACGCCGGTCATTTAGCCGGCGTTTTTTTTGCTCACTCTCTTGCTCTCTCACTCTCTCAGACAGAGTCAGGCCTAAGTCAGCTTACGAAAGTATGGCTATGCGGGTTTGGCCAAGGAGTGTTTAGCGACAGCGCCATTCGCGATCAGCGCCGCAGCGTATTCGCCTGAGCGGCGATGGCCAGACACATGGTCAAGAAAGGTGGAGCCGTTTGGAAGAGGCGTGTTGATATTACGGCCCGCTGCAATAAACAAAGGCAGAAAGCGCTCAAACAGCTCAGCGGTCATGCCGCGATAAGCGCGTAGCAGGCAATTGTAGTCGGCGGGAATGTCGTCCGGCGGCAGAATAGTTAAGAAGCCTGACAGGCGCTCGTCGGACCAATCCTCATCGCGCACCGCTTTCTGGGTGCGCTCTGATCCTCGTTTCTTTTCTAAAGCTGCGACTTGGGTGTCGGCGCTGCTCATAGCTTGCTTCGCAGGAGTTCGTTAATTTGTGCGGGGTTGGCTTTGCCTTGCGACAGCTTCATGCACTGTCCCACTAGGAAGCCGATCACTTGAACTTTGCCATCTCGATACTGCTGAGCCTGGTCAGGGTTTTCGGCGATAACTTGATCAACCAGACTCTCTAAAGCGCCGGTGTCGGTTACCTGTTTGAGTCCCTTCGCATCGATAATAGCGTCGACGCTCGCACTGTCTTCGGTCATCGCTTCGAACACGGTCTTGGCGATCTTGCCGGAGATCGTGTTGTCTTTAATGCGCGCGATGAGATCAGCCAAACGCTCGGCCTCAATAGGCGATTCGCTGAGCTCCCAGCCGTGTTTATTCAGCAGGGCTTGAAGGTCTTGGCTTACCCAGTTGGCGGCGAGCTTGGCGTCGCCGCTACGCGTAGCAACGAGCTCGAAGTATTCTGCCATCTCGCGGCTTGCGACTAGGACGTTGGCGTCATATTCGCTTAACCCGAAGTCTGCACAAAAACGCGCTGCGCGTGCATCGGGGAGTTCCGGTAGCTCCGCGCGAATGGCTTCGATGAATGCGTCGTCGATCACGATGGGTAGCAAATCGGGTTCGGGGAAGTAGCGATAGTCGTTAGCGACTTCTTTGCTACGCATAGAGCGAGTTTCATCTTTGTCGGCGTCGTAGAGGCGGGTCTCTTGCACTACGCGGCCACCGTCCTCGATGAGTTCGCGTTGGCGACGTACTTCGTAGTTAATCGCCTTTTCAACAAACTTAAATGAATTGATGTTCTTAATCTCGGTGCGTGTGCCGAACTCTTCTTGACCCACGGGGCGAATAGAGACGTTGGCATCGCAGCGGAACGACCCCTGCGCCATGATGGCGTCAGAGATATCCAGTGTGCGCACAATCGAGTGCAGCTTCTTTAAGTAAGCAACGGCTTCTTTCGCACTGCGCAGGTCGGGCTCGGAAACGATTTCCAAGAGCGGTGTGCCGGCGCGGTTGAGGTCGATGCCGCTCATGCCTTGGTAGTCTTCGTGTAGCGATTTGCCGGCGTCTTCTTCCATGTGCGCGCGGGTGACGCCAATGACTTTCTCACTGCCGTCTTCTAGGGTGATGCTGAGGCTGCCCTTGCCCACGGTGGGGTAGTCGAGCTGGCTGACTTGATAACCCTTGGGCAGGTCGGGGTAAAAATAATTCTTGCGGTCAAACACCGAGTGCTTGCCTATCTCCGCCCCGATCGCGAGGCCGAATTTTACCGCCATGGCAACGGCCTGCTTGTTCAGAACGGGCAGAGTGCCGGGTAGGGCGAGATCAAAGATGTTGGCCTGGGTGTTTGCTTCAGCGCCAAAGGCAATCGAACTGCCAGAGAATAGCTTTGACTGAGTAGAGAGTTGGCAGTGAACTTCAAGGCCGATTACGGTTTCGTATTGCATGCTAGGCCTCCTTGCTCTGTGTGGGTTTGCGGGTGTGCCAGTCGCTCACCTGCTGGTACTGGTGTGCGACATTAAGCAGCTTGGCTTCGGCGAAATCGGTGGCGATGATTTGCATGCCGACAGGTAGGCCGTCGACGAAGCCTGCAGGCACGGAAATCCCCGGCAGGCCGGCAAGGTTGAGTGCGATCGTGTAAATATCTTCAAGATACATCGTGACCGAATCTTTGATTGAATCGAGGCCAAAGGCAGGGCTCGGTGTTGTCGGGCCAATGATGACATCGACCTCTTCAAACGCCTGCGCGAAGTCTTGTTTTACTAGCCTGCGAATTTTTTGCGCTTTGCGGTAGTAGGCATCGTAGTAGCCTGCCGAGAGCGCGTAGGTGCCTATCATGATGCGCCGTTTTACTTCCTCACCAAAGCCTTCGCTGCGGCTGCGTTTGTAAAGGTCTTCGAGATCTTTCGGGTCTGCGCAGCGATAGCCGTAGCGGACGCCGTCGAAACGCGAGAGATTAGTTGAGGCCTCGGCAGGGGCAATAACATAGTAGGCCGACAGCGCGAGTTCGCTGTTAGGCAGGTCGATCTCTTTTACGCTAGCGCCTAGCTTTTCTAGTTCCGCCACCGCAGTGCGAATAGCATCGGCGATCGCTGGATTTAACTGCTCGGTAAAATACTGCGTCGGTAGACCAATGCGCAGTCCATTTAGTGGCGCGTTGAGGTCGCGGGAGAAGTCTTCCGTTGGTAGTTCTAAGCTTGTGGAGTCTTTGTCATCTGCGCCGGCCATGACATTCAGCAGGAGCGCCGCGTCTTCCGCAGTCTTAGTGATGGGGCCAGCCTGATCTAGGCTAGATGCGTAGGCGATCATGCCCCAGCGTGAGATGCGCCCGTAGGAGGGTTTGATGCCTGTAACGCCGCAAAAAGCAGCTGGTTGGCGAATCGAACCGCCGGTGTCGGTGCCTGTGGCCATGGCGCAAAGGTCTGCAGCAACTGCCGCTGCCGAGCCTCCGGAGGATCCGCCGGGCACCTTGTCTAAATCCCAGGGGTTGCGCGCCGCCCCGTAGTAACTCGACTCATTTGAAGAGCCCATGGCGAACTCGTCCATGTTGGTCTTGCCGAGCATGACGGCGCCCGCTTCTTGTAGGCGTTCGACCACGGTCGCGTCGTAGGGGGAGACAAAATTATGAAGGATTTTTGAACCGCTAGTTGTCAATACGCCTTGGGTACAGAAAAGGTCCTTATGCGCGATGGGAATGCCGAGCAGTGGCGCGGTGGAGCCAGCGGCGCGTTCGGCGTCGGCCGCTTTAGCCTGTGCCATAGCGCTGTCTTCGCACACGGTGATGTAGGCGTTCAATTCACCATTGAGCGCGGCAATCCTGTCGAGGTAGGCGCGTGTAAGCTGCTCGCTGGTGGTTTCGCCTGCGGCGAGTGCTGAGAGCAATTCGCTGACTGTCTTCTCTATCATTGTTCAATCCTGATGCTGCGCTTTTCGAAAGTGGGGCGTGTTAGCTAAGCGGGCTACTCGATCACCTTGGGTACGAGGTAGAGGCCGTCCTGGCTGCTCGGCGCTAGCGACTGAAGTTCATCGCGGCGGTTGCTTTCGCTAACCTCGTCCTCGCGCAGTTTTTGCACCGCGTCGAAAGGGTGTGCAAGGGGTTCGACGCCGTCGGTGTCTATAGCCTGCATTTTGTCGATTAAACCCAGAATGTCGCTGACACTGGAGGCCACGGCCTCGGACTCCGTCGGGCTGAGTTCTAGTCGAGCCAAGTGGGCGATCTTTTCGACATCGGATTGTGTGATGGCCATGTTTGTCTCCTAAAATGCCCTTTGGGCTGCCTGCTTCCGTGCATGATAGGCAAGCAAGGTAAGGGCGAGGTAATAATCTATAGCTTGCTCGGCCTGCGTTCGTCTGCCCTAGCTTGCGTTCGTCTGTCCTAGCTTGCGTTCGTCTGCCCTAGCTTGCGTTCGTCTGAAAAGACGCGATCAAACGAAGTCGCGACTGAGCCTAAATTATGGCGCAAGGCGAGCTAAATTCTGTGAAAGTTAAGAGGATGCAGGTGCTGCGATCATTCCGCTTGCTCTCATCTCAAGCCGTTGCTATTGTGCGTTTAAATTGCTCAAGTACCCGCAAAGCAAAGGCTGTAAGTGTACAAGAGTTCATCTGCTTATTACAGGAAATGTCTCTCGTGTGACCCGCGACCAATGCGGGCTTCAATGGATTTCGAACACGAATGAGCGTTGCGCCACCAAGGATTTACTCCACGCATGTTTAAAAGAATTCGGGGCTTGTTCTCCAACGACCTTTCTATCGATCTCGGCACTGCAAACACGCTAATTTACGTTCGCGACCAAGGTATCGTTCTAAACGAGCCCTCGGTGGTCGCTATACGCACTCATAATGGCCAGAAGAGTGTTGCGGCGGTTGGCTCCGACGCCAAACGCATGCTGGGCAGAACGCCTGGGAATATTATGGCGATTCGTCCGCTAAAAGACGGCGTGATTGCTGATTTTCAGGTCACCGAGAAGATGCTCCAGCATTTCATTAATAAAGTGCATGAAAACAGCTTCTTTCCGCCCAGCCCGCGCGTGCTGGTCTGTGTGCCCTGTAAATCGACTCAAGTCGAGCGCCGCGCTATCCGCGAATCGGTTGCCAGCGCTGGCGCCCGCGATGTCCGTCTGATCGAGGAGCCTATGGCTGCGGCTATCGGTGCTGGTCTGCCGGTAGAGCAGGCGAGCGGCTCGATGGTCGTCGATATAGGTGGCGGCACGACTGAAATCGCCATTATCTCACTCAATGGCGTGGTCTATTCCGAGTCTGTGCGTGTCGGCGGAGATCGATTCGATGAGGCGATTATCACGCATGTTAGGCGAAATTACGGTAGTTTGATCGGCGACGCTACGGCGGAGCGCGTGAAAAAAGAAATCGGCTGCGCTTATCCTAGCGAGAACGGCGAGGAGCGAGAGATCGACGTGCGCGGCCGCAATCTCGCCGAGGGCGTGCCCCGCAGCTTTACCCTGAACAGCGAAGAGATTCTCGAAGCGCTACAGGAACCCCTTTCTGCGATCGTTCAGGGGGTTAAAAGCGCGCTCGAGCAGTCGCCACCAGAACTAGCCTCTGATATCGCTGAGAGCGGCATGGTGTTGACGGGTGGCGGAGCACTGCTACGTGATCTCGATAAGCTGCTGAGCCGCGAGACCGGCCTGCCGGTTATCGTTGCCGAAGATCCGCTGTCCTGTGTAGCGCGCGGCGGTGGTAAGGCGATGGAGCTTATGGACGCTCACGATATCGATTTGCTTTCTATAGAGTAAGCTCTCTCGAGTAGCCCCCCTGCCGAGTGAGCCTCTGCGGCCAAGCCGCTGAGATTCCTACCTAAGATTGCTCTCTTGCTATATCATCAAGGCCTCTTAACTGGCGCTTTGACATCCTGAGTGTGCGGTCTCGCTGACTAGGCGTTTCTTCGCTCCGAAGGCGGTCAGGCGCGCGCCTTCGGGCGCTTCTTAGCTGGGGTGGTTGTCATCGATAAGGCCTTGTTTACAAAGGGTGTTGCGCTAGAGTACAAAGCTCTGGCCTTGGGGCTGCTCTCTGTCTGTTTAATGTTCGCCGACAATCGCTTCGATTACCTTAGCCCCGTGCGTTATGCCCTTGCCTATACCGCGCTCCCGGTTTACTGGGTCGCCGATCTGCCAACTCGAACTTCCAGCGTCGTCGATGACGTCCTTATTTCTAAAACCGAGCTCGTGGAAGAAAACGCTCGGCTGCGCGATGAGTTGCTGCTTGCTCAGCGCGAGCTGCAGGTATTGGAGAGTCTTGCTAGCGAAAACAGCCGCCTACTCGCCCTAGATGAGGCAGCCAAAACCCTCGACGGTGATGTTATCGCGGCGGAGGTGATTAACCAGTCGCCCAACTCTGCCAGCAAACGCGTGCTGATTGATCGCGGTGCAGCTCAGGGTGTTTTTGTCGGCCAAGCATTGCTCGCAGCCGAAGGCTTGATGGGGCAGGTTGTCGAGGTCATGCCGACAACGAGCTGGGTGCTGCTTCTGTCAGATCCGTTACATGTTACTCCAGTTGAGGTAAACCGAAACGGCGAGCGGGCCTTGGCTCGCGGAGTGCGAGGCGCGCAGGATGAGGTAGAGCTTGAATTCTTTACTCAGACTCAAGACGTGCGAGAAGGCGATCTTCTTATCAGCTCCGGTATGGGGCAAATTTTCCCCAAGAACTATCCTGTTGCCGACGTTATCGCGGTTGCGCGCGATCCGGGTCAAGATTTCGCAACCGTACGCGCGCGGCTCCGCGTAGCCGTCAACTCCACGCGCAATGTTATGCTCATAAGCCCTGCTGATCCTGCCCCGGATCTGACGCAACCAGAGCCGCTGACTGAGGCGAACAGTGCTGAGAGTGCGCAGTCAGCAACCGAGCTGGAGCTGCTATGAAATCTAGCGGCTACACTTACTGGGTCGTTGTTCTGAGCCTCTTTTTTGCGTATCTGTTTGCTATCGTTCCGCTTCCTGAATGGTCTTTAGATTGGCGTCCGCAGTGGGTTTTACTGTTCGTTTTTTACTGGACTATGGCACTGCCTTATCGCATCGGTTTGGGTTTCGCATGGCTGGCGGGACTGCTTCTCGATGTGCTGCAAGGCGGCGTGCTGGGCGGCAACGCATTAACCCTCATGCTCGTGGCGTATATCGCGCTGAGTTTGCACCAGCGCCTGCGCATGTATACGCCCATTCAACAGAGCGGCGTCGTGCTCATCGTCTCACTTCTAGCCCTAGTCTTAACTCACTGGCTGCAAGTGATAACAGGACAGATCGTCGCCACTGACTTCGGCTATTTACTCGCGGCATTGAGCAGCGCGGCAATCTGGCCCGGGTTATTTTCTCTGCTGCGCAGTTTACGACGCGGCTTTATAAATTCTTGATGCAAATTTCGGAACTAGCGATGCGGTCAATTGAGCAGAGGAATGCAGGGTGAGCACACTGACGCTAGTGCTCGCCTCTGCCTCGCCGCGACGTGAGCAGCTATTGGCGCAGCTTGGGCTGAGTTGCGAGGTGAGGCCGCAGGATATCGACGAGTCACGTAGAGATGCTGAGACGCCTAGCGTTTATGTACGGCGTCTCGCTCGCGAAAAAGCACAGGCCGCAATCACAGAGCCCTTTACTGCGCCACGACTCATCCTCGCTGCCGATACGGTGGTGGCTCTAGGCGATCAAATCTTTGACAAGCCGTTGAACAAAGACTCCGCAGCGGCGTCTTTAGCCCAGTTGTCGAACACAACGCACTCGGTTCGTACCGCTGTTTGTCTCCTTCGCCAATTTTCATCCGCCGACTACGAAGAGATTGGGCTTAAAGAATCTCACACGCGAGTGCGGTTTTGCCGTATCAGCGAAGAGATGGCGCGACGCTACTGGCTAACAGGGGAGCCCAAAGGCAAAGCCGGGGGTTATGCAATACAGGGGCTCGGCGCGATCTTTGTTGAACAGATAGACGGCAGCTACAGCGGCGTGATGGGTCTGCCCTTATTTGAAAGCGCTGGGCTTTTAAGCCTCGCGGGTATCGATACGCTTTCCGTGCCGGAGCGCGCGCAATGACTGAAATTTTAGTCAGTGCAAAGTCAGGTCTCACGCGAATCGCTCTCGTAGAAGACGGCATTCTGCAAGAATTGCTTATCGAGCAAGAGCAAACGCGCAGTCGCGTGGGCGATATTTTTTTCGGCAAAGTCACGCGCGTGATGCCGGGCATGGACGCAGCTTTCGTTGACCTGGGTTTGGAGCGAGCAGGTTTTATTCATGCCTCAGACATCAGCGCGATCGACTCTGCCGGTCTCGAAGTGCGGCACGAAGGTTTGCCCATAGCGGATCTGCTGCGCGAGGGCCAGTTTCTTCTTGTGCAGGTAGTCAAAGACGAAATTTCTGGCAAGGGAGCAAGGCTCAGCAATCATCTCACGCTACCGGGGCGCCACCTGGTTCTTCTCCCGCGCAGTCAGCACATCGGCGTTTCGCAAAAAATTGTCGACGAGGCAGAGCGCGCTCGTCTTCAGCAGCTACTCGAAGAGTCTGTGCGTAGCAGTGATTGGCAGGAGGTGAACGCTGGATTCATCGTGCGCACTGCGGCTGCTGGAGCTGAACTAGGAGACTTTGAGGAAGATCTCGGTCATCTGTTTAGACTATGGGAAAAGTTACAGGAGCGACTGCAGCGACCAGCGACGATCCGCTGCATCTATTCAGAAGAGCCCATCGTGGTCCGTGCGACAAGAGACCTGATCAATTCTAGTGTGAGCAAAATACGGGTGGATAGCGAAGCGGCATTCAATCAGCTGCGTCTATTTTTCGAAGACTCCATACCTCACGCGGTTGCTTTAATGCAGCTGCAAGCTGGGAAAGAGGGATTGTTTTCCGCACATGCGGGTCTAAAGGGTTCAATCGATCAGCAAATTACCGCAGCGCTGGAAAAAAGCGTAAGCCTGCCAAGCGGTGGCAATCTTGTTATTGAACAAACCGAATCCATGGTGGCAATCGACGTGAACACGGGGTCTTACCTGGGGACGAAGGATCAAGCGGAAACGATTTTGACGACGAATGTCGAGGCGGCAATAGCAGTGGCGCAGCAGCTCAGGCTCCGAAACCTGGGCGGTCTTATCGTGATCGACTTCATAGACATGACGCAGGCGAGCCATCGTGAAGAGGTACGACAGGCGCTTATCAGCGAGCTGGCCAAAGATGGCGCTCGAACGGCTGTGGGTAGTTTTTCAGAGTTCGGCCTTGTAGAAATGACTCGCAAGCGCACCAGAGAAAGCCTGCAGCGACTCCTGCAAACCGAGTGTGAACACTGCGGCGGTGCGGGTGTAATAAGCGCGGCGGAGCCGGCTACATGATGCTGCGTCTGCTACTCAGCCTTGGCAGGACTCTGCGCCGACTAGCGATCGTCGGCATTGTTATTCTGGCGAGCTACGTCAGTCTTGGTCGTCAATTTATGCCCGCGGTGAGTGACTACACAGATTTTTTCGAGTCGCAGCTGCTCGAGCGGGTTGGCATAGAGGTGAGCATTGCTTCGCTCACAGGTTCGTTTCAGGGTTTTAATCCGACGCTTGAAATAAGCGGCTTGAGTCTCTTGCTTGAAACTCCCTCAGGGGCTGAGATAGAGCCTGATCCAAGTAGTTTGGTGTTTGACGGCGCAACGATCACTCTCGATGTGCCCGCGAGCCTTTGGCAGCAGCGCTGGGTTTTCCAGGAGTTCGAAGTTACGGGGTTGTCCGTTGCTTTGCTGCAGCAGGAAAGTGGTCGCTGGCTACTGCGAGGCATGGAAGAGGCAGCACCAAGGCAAATAGAGCTGGAAACGCTCTACTCAGCATTCCTCGGTCTCGAATATCTTGAGATGAGTCAGGTCGATATCGTGTTTGAACCCGCTATCGGCGATGCGCTCACTGTGGCTATAAGCGATGCCCGCATTCAGAATCGTAACGAAGAGCATTTGCTGCTACTAGATGCCCAGCTTCCCAATATTCGACAGCCTCTGCAGTTTACCTACGAGGGAACCGGCGAATCCATGGCGACAGCCGCCGGCTTCGCCTACGCGAATATTCCAGCGGGCGACTACCTAGACAGTATGGGCTCGCTGCTACCCGCAAACATTTTGGCGGCCACTCAAGAAGTTGTGACGCTGCGAACAGGCGGTGAGCTGTGGTTTGAACTCGCTGAGGGTGAGCTCATTGAAGCGACAGCAACCTTGGCGCTGGATACCCTTGAGCTGCGACAGGCGGGGGCGCAGCGCAGCGGCACGACGCGCTTAGATGACTTTCGCGCCGTGGCAACGTTGCGCCGCTCAGCAGCAAATGCTCTGGCAGGCGGCTCCCGCCCACAGCTTGAATTTGTTGTGCAGGCCACTCAAGGCAGTTGGGATGGCGAGCGCTGGGAGCCCTTTAGCGCCGGTCTTGTTCTAAGACAAAACGATGTGCTTGAGCTGCGCGCAGACTCTTTAGATCTCGGACGAGTCCTGGGTCTCGCGCGACAGCTGGCGGAAGTAGGGTATTTGCCGCTGAGCGATGCCGCGCTCGATTCACTGTCCACATTGTCTCCCCGGGGTAGGCTGCGTAATTTAAGTTTGCGGCTTGCGGGTAAGGAAGGGTTCCAAAGTCCCGTTGATGCACTTAACGCCCCGCTGGAAAGTTTGAGCCTGCGCGCGAATACCGACGATGTATCTATCCAAGCCCTTGGCGGAATTCCCATGCTCGACGGGGTAACGGGCTATCTTGAGGCTGAGTATCGCGGAACCTCTGCGATCGCTCGCGGCTTTGCCGAGGTGGAAAGCCAGGCGCTGCGTATGTTGCTTCCGAGTGTGTATACGCGGGAGTGGGATTACAGCTACGTCAACGGTCGTATCGATTTCCTCGCACGCCTGCAAGATGGCCTGAACCTCAAACTGAAGAGTAACGCAATCTCTGCTGTGTCTGAGAATACCGATGCAACAGTGCAATTTTATTCTCAGCTAGAACGCCCAGTAGGGGGCGAAGCGAATTCTTCCCTCGAGCTGTTGATTGGCGTCGATTCGATGGACGCGCAAGATCGGTATTTGTACCTTCCCGACGGACCCAAGATTACGCCTTCACTGAAGGCAACGATGGCATGGGTAGGCGGCGCCGTGCGAGAGGGTGTTTTCACCAACAGCGGTGCAATTTTTCGCGGCTCGACGGTGCAAGGCTCGCCACCTGAAGAAAAGACCTTCCAAAGCTTTTACCGTCTAAACGAAGGTCGGCTGCTTTACGCCGACGGCTGGGCGCAGGTAGACGACGCCCAGGCCTATGTTGAAACAGCCGACTCGCATATTGATGTCGACCTTTCCGCCGGCGTTAGCGACGGTCTTATGTTAAGCAAAGCGACGGGCACGGTTCGCCCCGTTGTACTGCCGTCCGGTGAGACAAGAAATCAGCTCCTTATTTCAGGTAGCGCCAGCGGAGCGACCGATGATGCTCTGCATTTTCTCGCCGATTCGCCGCTGCCTGAGGGGCTTACTACTACGCTGTCATCGTGGGAAGCAGAAGGCAATGTGGATGTCGATTTAGAGGTCGATATCATGCTCGGCGAGGGATTGTCTGTCGATGTAAACACCAAGATGACGATGCAGGATAATCGTCTGCATTTTACAGAGTATGATTTGTCCTTCGCTAATCTCGGTGGGAGCGTGGTTTTTGATACCCGTACCGGCCTTAGCAGCAGTGATTTGCGGGGCACCCTGTTTTCATCGCCTGCGGTTCTTGCCCTGGATTCCACGATGAACCCAGAGGGTGGTCTTGCTGAGGTCAGTGCTTCTGTCCGAGGTTCTGCAAATGTACAAGACATCGCCGAACTCAGTGTAACGGGACTTGCTGTTGACTCGATGCTTGCCCAAAGCGAAGGTGAATTTGATTTTGAGGCGGCTCTAAAAGTGGAGCAAAACAGCGGTGCAGTATTCCCTACCACGCTGCGGATAGAGAGTGAGCTGCGCGGGCTTACAATTGCAGCGCCGTCGCCCTTCGGAAAGTCCGCTGAGGAAGTCCGCAATCTCGATTTGCTACTGAGTTTCAATCAGGAACAACAAAACTACCGCGGGCAGTTTGGAGCGGGAATAGAATTCGATCTAAATTTCACCGAAGCCAGTCTAGACCAAGGGCTTGTGTATCTGGGTGAATCTCCAACGGCACTCGCCTCACTGACCCAGGCTCCTTACGAAGGTCTCGTTGTTTTGGGCGACATGGCAGCGTTGGATTTTCAAGAGTGGAACGATTTTGTCGGGGCGCTCGCCGAGAGCGCGAACTCGCTCGCCGCTGGCGAGTCGACCGGCGGTGTGACAGCCGTAGCTGAAACTCTTGGCTTCGTAGATATAGAACTGGGCGAGCTTAATTTGTTCGATCAGAATTTTGCCGATCTGTCACTGCGACTGCGCGCCGACCTAGACGCCGAGCAGTGGCTTGTCGATTTGGCCGGCCCAGAACTCGAAGGGCACGTCGAATTCCCCTTTAACGGCGGTGCGCTGCTAGTGGCGCTGCAAAAATTACGCCTGGCAGGAAATGAAGACAGTCTAATGGGGCCAAAGCAGCTTGCTGAGGGTGAAGGCGATGTTGCGCAGATTGACTCTCTCGCGACTATCGACCCCCGCACATTTCCTGAAATGCGCTTTAGTACGCGCTCGCTAATGATCGGCGACAGGCCCTACGGGAGTTGGCGCTTTCATCTGAAGCCCGACGCGAACGGCGCAAAATTTGATGATCTCGCTTTCAATTTTCGCGGCTTGAAGCTCGCTCCGCAGTTTCTCGTTCCCGAGATGCTGGGCGACTGGTCTGAGGACAAGCAGACGGCTATCGAAGCTGAAGTCGCTTCGCCTCACACCTTTTACTGGGAGTATGACGGACTCAATCACCGCAGCGAATTCGAGGGTGTGCTTGAAGTAGGCGACCTTGGGGAAGTGCTGCGTGAGAATGGCTACGCACCGAGTTTGATTAGCAGGCAGGGCGAATTCAATTCAAAGCTTTCGTGGCCCGGGACGCCTGCTTTTTTCAGCGCCGAGTCGCTGAGTGGAGAGGCGCAGTTCACGATAGACGAAGGCCGTTTCCTACAGGGTGCCGGCGGTGCGGGGGCTCTTAAGCTTATTAGTATTTTGAACTTCGATGCCATTATGCGCAGACTTAGGTTCAGCGACGACCTGCTACGCAGCGGCCTAGCCTTCGATCAAATCTCCGGCGATTTGCTGTTGGAGAGTGGTCAGGTTGCGATACAGGATCAGCTGGTGATCAGCGGGCCATCTAGTCTTTACCAAATTACCGGTGACGTGAATCTCATTGATGAGACTATTTTAGGCGAGATGTACGTCACTCTGCCGGTGAGCAATAACATTCCATGGCTCGGCCTGCTTTCGGCGAATCTGCCGATCGCAGTTGGCGCCTATTTATTCGATCAGATTTTCGGCGATCAAGTCGACAGCCTCACCAGTGCTGTCTATACGCTTGACGGCCCATGGGAAGGATTGGAGCCAGAATTTAAGCAGGCCTTTGGTTCGCCGGAATCCCGAGATGCCGCCGCGCCGTCTGCGCCGCAGTAATTTTTTATTTGAATACAACGCAAGAGTAAAGTGAATGGTCGACCCTTCTAAAGCACCGCTTCCCGAGACAACGAGCAGAGCCAATCTACGCCCAGTGCGCTCGTTGAACCTGCTGTCGTTTAGAGAGATTCAAAGTCTCATGTCGGCTAATGCTGAAGTGCGGGAGTTATTTCGTCTGTGTGCATTGGCTGTGCTGAATAGCGGCAATGAAGCCGACGACGTATCGAGCCTCATTCAAAGCTATCCCGATTTTGAGATCGAGGTTAAACCACAATCACGCGGACCGATCATGGATGTGAAGAACGCGCCGACTAGCGCCTTCGTGGACGGCAACATGATCCGTGGTATTCAAGAACATCTTTTTTCTGTGCTGCGCGACGTGGTCTATGTTAACCACGCGCTCTCGGTGGGCTATGACCTTGAGAGTCGCCGCGGTATTACCGAAGCGGTGTTCGATATCCTGCGCAACGCGCACATCGTTAGACCCAATCTCAAACCCGATCTAGTCGTGTGTTGGGGCGGGCACTCAATTGGCCGTAATGAGTACGACTTTAGCAAAGAGGTGGGGTATCAACTCGGCCTGCGCAAACTTAATATCGGTACCGGCTGTGGCCCGGGGGCAATGAAGGGGCCGATGAAAGGCGCAGCGATCGGTCATGCGAAACAGCAGCTAGAGCTGCGTCGCTATATAGGCATTACCGAGCCCGGTATCATCGCCGCGGAGGCGCCTAATGCCATCGTTAACGAGCTCGTTATTCTGCCGGATATCGAGAAGCGATTGGAGGCATTCGTGCGCCTTGCCCACTGCATCATCGTTTTCCCTGGCGGCGCCGGCACAGCGGAAGAGTTGCTTTACCTGCTAAGCATTCTTATGCACGAACGTAACGCAGGCCATCCCTATGGCTTAATCCTGGCGTCTCCCGAATCGAGCGCTGACTATTTTGAAGAAATCGATACGTTTGTGCGCGCTACTCTGGGTGATGACGCGGCATCGCATTACGAGATCATTGTTGGCGATGCGGTTACGATTGCTCAGCGTGCGAAAGCGCATGTTGACGAACAGCGCCGCCATCGGCTCGCTAATGGCGCCTCTTATGGATTTAACTGGGAGCTGTATATCCCATCGCAGCTGCAGGCGCCTTTCGAGCCCACGCATGAAAAAATGGCGGCATTAAAGATAGACCCCAGTGTTCCTGCGCAGGAATTGGCAGCGACTCTATGCAAAGCCTTTTCTGGTATCGTCGCCGGTAATGTGAAGGCGCAGGGTGTTGCGCAGATTAAAGAACACGGACCGTTTCAAATACGCGGCGACGCTAAAATCATGGGGCATATGGAATCGCTTTTAGCCTCTTTCGTGGAGCAAAAACGCATGAAGATCGACTATGCCAATTACACCCCTTGCTGGGAGGTTATTAGCGATGAATAAACTCAAGCCGATCGCAGTTTTATTGCTTCTGGCGTCACTCGCGGCGTGCTCTCTACCTGACTCAGCTGAACGTGAACTCACTGTGCTTTACACCAACGACGAACACGGCTGGATGGAGGGCATGGACGAGGCTAATGGAGCCGCGAATCTTATGCAGCTCTGGCAGGACAACGAAGGCTATAGCGCCGATGCCGAAAACTTCGTGCTGCTCAGTGGCGGCGACAATTGGACTGGACCGGCGATATCTACCTGGAATCAAGGCGAGAGTATGGTAGAGCTCATGAATACGATGGGCTACGAAGCTTCGGCGGTCGGCAATCATGAATTTGACTTTGGCCTAGAAGCCATTCGTCAGCGCAGTGCTGAGGCCAATTACGCCTATCTCAGCGCCAACACCGCATGGCGTGACACGGGACGTTTACCTACGGACCTTGGCCTTGCTGCCTATGAAATTGTTGACACCGCTGGGTTGAAACTCGCAGTGATTGGTCTGACGACGCGTGAAACCTCTACCTCAACCAATCCAGCGACAGTCGGAGACCTAGATTTCCGTGACTACGAGGCTTCGCTGCGGGCACTAATGCCCGAGGTGGCAAGTCAGCGAGCGGACCTCACCTTCGTCATTTCCCATGTTTGCCTCGAGGAATTGGAGCCACTGATAGAACAGGTGTCCGATTTGGGTATCGATCTTTTTGGTGCGGGACACTGTAATGAGCTTGTGGCTAAACGCATTGGCGACACAGTGCTGCTAGGCGGCGGGTTTCACTTTACGAGCTACGCGCGAGCGAAATTTATCGTGGCGGCAGACGGCTCGTGGCAGGTGGACTACTCGACTCAAGAAAATCGCGGTGCAGGGGCAGACGCGAAAACACTTGAGGTAGTTGAACGTTGGCGGGATCAGTCCTCAGCCGCACTCTCTGAGGTGCTCGCTTATATTGACGGCGGCGTGGCGCGCGGTCCGCTCCTCGATCAGCTCGTGGTTGACTCGTGGCTACATGCAGATTCCACGGCTGACATCGCAATTACCAACGCCGGCGGTATTCGCGCAGCGCTACCCGCAGGAGAAGTGACCTTAGGGGATACAGTCGCTATCTTACCGTTCGACAACACGATCGTTGCAGTGGAGCTGAGTGGCGAGCAGATCGCGGCGGTGCTCGAAGAGGGGGCACGGCCGCGCATTGCTGGATTGCGGCGAGTGAATGAGAGCTGGCACCTGACTAAGACCGAGGCGCCGCTGCGGCCGACGGAGAAATATAGAGTGTTGGTCAACAGCTTTATGTACGCAGGCGGGGATAATTATGACCGCCTCGCGCTCAGTGACCCCGAAGGCTATGATACCGGGACTCAGTACGGCGAGCCTTTTCGTCAGTGGCTGCGCTCCTTAGAAACGAGCTCAGTGCAGCCTATTCGTTTTAACCCGAATCCCTAAACCGCGGCAGCTGATTCTGAGGGCCATTGTAAAAGTAAAAAGGAGACGCGTTTTGTTTATGCTAGCGAAAAGAGTACTTCCCCAGCTTGCAGCCGTTTTTTGCCTATTGAGTGGCATGACAGTACAGGCTCAGTCTCTAGATGACGAGGCTGTCGCATGGCTGCAAGAGTTTATTCAGATTGATACCGTAAACCCGCCGGGCAATGAAACGCGAGCGGTAGAATTTTATCGCAGGATCTTCGATGCCGAAGGCATCGAATACGACTGGGTCGAAAGTGCGCCGGGGCGGGGCAATATTTGGGCGCGATTGGAGGGCGGGGATGAACCCGGACTCATGATGTTGCAGCACACCGACGTGGTGCCGGCGGACGAAGAGTTCTGGACGACTGATCCGCTGTCTGGCGAGATTCGCGACGACTATCTTCTCGGACGCGGCGCGCGGGATATGAAGGGCACGGGCATTGCACATCTAGCCGCGTTCCTCGATCTGCACCGCAGAGGCATTCCGCTCAATCGTGACGTTGTTTTCTTAGCGACTGCCGATGAGGAGGCCGGGGGCTTCTTCGGCGCCGGCTGGCTAATTGAGAATCGTCCGGAAATTTTTGACGGCATCGGCCTTTTAATTAATGAAGGCGGCTCTGGCAGCATTAGCGGCGACGATATTGTCTTCGGCGTCGAAGTCACGCAGAAGGTTCCGGTATGGCTTAGGCTGGAGGCAATCGACACCCCAGGGCATGGCTCTTCTCCCAGACCGACAAGCTCAGTACTACGTATCGTCGAAGCGCTAAATCGAGTCAAAGAGAATCCCTTCGATGCGCGAATTATCCCTGCGGTCGATGCCTATTTTTCGGGCTTGGCAGTCAATATGGAAGACGAATGGGCGCCAGCCTATGCGGACATGGCGCGAGCAATTACCGATCCTGAATTCCTACCCGCGTTCCAAGCCTTCCGTCCAGGGCACCATGCGCTAACTCGTGATATTTGCTCCATTACTCGCATGGGCGGCTCGAGCAAAATCAATACTATTCCCCCGGTAGCTTGGGCCGAACTCGACTGTCGTATGCTGCCCGACCGTCCTGCGAGCGAACTAATCGCGGATGTGGAAGCGCTGCTCGAGGGCACCGGCGTGAGTGTCGAGACCATCATGGCCTTTACGCCGGCTATTTCTTCGACCAATTCAAAGCTGTTTGAATCTATCGTGAATGTCACCGGAGAGCTGTATCCGGGCTCGCAGGTTCTTTCGGCAGTGAGCACAGGGTTTACCGACAGCCACTTCACTCGTGATCTTGGTATTGTGAGCTACGGCTTTAGTCCGGTTATCACGCGCGCGGGTGAAGCGACCGGTGTGCACGGAAATGATGAACGTATTCCCGTGGCTGCATTCCGCCAAGGCGTTCTCGACCTGCGTGCTATTGTGCGCAATCTAGTGAACTAGACAAACGGGGCAGGCAGCATGCGTATCGCCGCTCTACAGATGGTCAGCACTCCTGCTATTGCGAGCAATCTTGCAGCCGCGGAAAAGCTAATTGCTCAAGCGGCAACGCAGGGCGCAGAGCTCGTCCTGCTGCCGGAAGTCTTTGCCACACTTGAGGGACTAAGTCCTCTAGCCGAAGTGGCGGAGCTGGACTGTGCGCTAACCTCGGAATCGCCGCGGCCTATTCAGACGTTCCTTAGTCGCTGCGCCAAAACCTACGGGCTTATTATTGTCGGCGGCACACTTCCTCTCGTTTCGCGCCCCGACGGCTCACAAATTACCGATGGCCGCGTGCGTGCGAGCTGTCTAGTATTTGGAGCTAACGGCGAACGCCTCGCCCGCTATGACAAGATTCATTTGTTTGATGTAAAGGTGAACGATGAGCAGTCACAGTATTCCGAGTCACAAAGCTACGAAGCGGGCGAAGCGCTTTGCTGTGTGCAGGCTGGAGCGCTCAATCTTGGGCTCAGTGTTTGCTACGACTTACGTTTTCCAGAACTTTTTACTGAACTGCGTCGTCGCGGCGCCGATCTGATTACGGTGCCCGCGGCGTTTACGGCGGTGACTGGTGCGGCGCATTGGGAGCCGCTGCTGCGGGCGCGAGCCATTGAGAATCAGTGTTTCATAATCGCTGCAGGGCAGGGCGGCAGGCATAGCGAAACTCGCGAGACCTGGGGGCATTCAATGATCATAAGCCCGTGGGGCGAGATCTTGGCCTGTCATGAAACCGGTGAGGGCATCGCTATCGCCGATATCGATCTGTCTTCGCTCCCAACGTTGCGCCAAGCAATGCCTATTGCCGAACACCGCCGCCTGTAAAAATTCTTCCACTTTGTTTTTGGCTCGCCTCTGAGGCGACGCGCTCTATCTAAAGGTTAAGCCGTATGACAATCGATAAAAGTCTGCTCAGTAATTTAGCAGCCGCTGCGGTGACAGCAGTGGGACTTATTCTGCCGGGGACAGCGGGAGACCTGCTGCTGAGCACAGGCTTGTTCGCGCTGTCCGGTGCTGTCACTAATTGGTTGGCGGTGCACATGCTGTTCGAACGCGTACCCGGGCTTTATGGCTCCGGAATTATTCCCCTGCGTTTCGAAGAGTTTAAGAGCGGTATCCGTGAGTTGATCATGGAGCAGTTCTTTGACCGTGTTGAACTCGAACAAGTTCTGGGCTCGCCAGCCTCTGAATCCGAAGCTGGGTTAGAAAAGAAAGTGGCTGCGCAAGTGCAGGCAGCCATCGACGAGGTCGATCTCGATCAAGCCTTCGAACGCCTTCTAGATGTCATTCTCGCTTCGTCCTTTGGCGGCATGCTGGGTATGCTCGGGGGTCGTGATGCCCTAGCAGCGCTTCGAGAGCCCTTCGCACAGGAGATGCGCGAGTATTTAGCAACGGCTTTCACGGCAGAGGATATCGAGCGTCGCATACGAGCACTGTTAAGCGAAGACGGGGCAGGGAGCTCTATTCGCCACCGTATAGAGAGCCTCATTGATGCGCGTTTGAATGAAATGACTCCACAGATCGTTAAGGAGGTCGTGCAAAAGATGATCAAAGCACATCTGGGCTGGCTAGTAGTTTGGGGCGCGGTGTTTGGCGGAGCTATTGGTTTAGCGGTGAGTGTTCTGGCTCTTTAGTTTTGTATCAATGCGTATCAGATTATTCCCTGACCCTAATAATGCACCAAGTGCGTGCGCGTCGTCAGCAGCATCGTAATAGACTGTCTGTTCTAAACAAAACCTGCTGCTCGCTGAAGATTATAAAAGCTGCACAAACAGCAACGAATTGTAATTTCCGCCCTTTTTATCGCCTGTCATAATGATTTCTAGCACCTGTTCTCTGTAAATAGCAGAATCCTTGTACTACAATGCGCTCCGCTTTTGAGCTGCACTTTTGATGCCATCAGCTAGAACGGCGTAATGGAAGCGCGCCGCTATCATTCATTGAGACATTAGTAGAGAAGTAGACTATGGCCCGCCCAGTTGAATTTGATGAACAGAAAGTCCTTACCAATGCGATGGAACAGTTTTGGAAAGAAGGCTACGAGGCGAGCTCAGTACAAAAACTGCTCGACTGCACCGGCATTAATCGCGGCACTCTCTACAACTCATTTGGTGACAAGGAAACGTTCTTTAAATCCTGCGTGAGCCATTACGAAGCGCTGACTGCCAAACAGATCGAAGAAACCCTGGGCAACGAGTCTCTCAAGCCCTGGGATGCGATCTCAGCCTACTTTGATGCCACTCTGGTTAACGTTAGTAACAAGCATCGTGGCCTCGGCTGCCTCTTGGTTAATTCGCTTTGTGAAAGCATCAACCACGACAAAGAAATGAAGAAGGTTGTGCGTGGCGCTCAGGCCGTTGTCCGCAAGGCTCTGCTTGCGCGGGTGAAGCAGGCGCACAAGGCAGGCAAGATAAAGAAGGGCAACAGCGCAGAGTTCGCAACAGACGTGCTTCTCAATGCCCTTTTTGGTGCCCGTGTCAATTCGCGTGACGGAAAAAATGCTCGTCAATTGAAAGACTTACTAGACTTCACTGTGGCCTCTCTCAAGAAATAATCTGCAGTCCACTGCACCCCTGCAGGGTCATCAAAGCGTCTTTTGCTTCTCAGCAAAGGATTGCTATACTCGATGACTCTAGGGAGCGCGGCAGCGCGCGAATATCAGTACTCAGGACATAATAATGAAGAAAATTGCGGGCAAAAGATCATCCGACGACACTAAGATTGACCTCACGCCGATGCTAGACGTGGTATTCATCCTCCTTATCTTCTTCGTGGTTACAGCGACCTTCCTGTCAGAAACCTCGATTAGTGCGGCAAGTAGCGACAACAACAACGATCAGCCGCCACCGGAAGACAACGATAAGAAAAATATCCTGTTTGAGATCGGTGCGAATAACGAGATTATTCTTAACGGTAATCCGCGCCCGATTATCCAGACGCAGATTCGTTCCAACATCGACCAGCTCAAGGCTGAAAACCCAGCGGCCTCGGTCATTATCCAGCCTGACAACGACTCAGACGTATCGACCCTCGTGATGGTGATGGATGCAGCCCGCCAAGCCGGTATGGGTAATATCTCGATCGTCGAGCCGCGCTAAGCTTCCAGCTCAACAGATCGACAGCAAACGCACCGCTAAGCGGTGCGTTTTGCGTTTAGGGCTTTAATAATTGTGTGAATAGTTCAGGAGTCGAACCATGGAATCCTTGTGGGATGAAAAGCGTGCCGCTGAGATTGCAGCGCACAGTGGGGACCTTGGTCTGCGCGTTTACAGTTCGCAGCTGCTAGGTGCCAATCCTGACCTAGTGCTGCACGGCGGCGGCAATACTTCTTACAAAGCACACAGCGACACCTTGCTAGAGGGCAGTGTTGAGACCTTATTCGTTAAAGGTTCGGGTTGGGATCTCAAGACCATCGAAGCGGCCGGATTTCCGCCGGTGCGCCAGCAGCACATGCTTCAACTAGCCGAGCTTGAGAGTCTCAGCGACACCGAGATGATGAGTCAGCTGCGCCTGGCGCTACTCGATCCCAAAGCTCCCACGCCCTCGGTCGAGGCCATACTTCACGCACTCATCCCCTATAGATTTGTCGACCATACGCACACCGACGCGGTGGTGACGCTGAGCAATTCAGAAGGCGGACCCGAGCGCTTAGCCAAGCTCTTTGGTGATGAGGTTTTAATTCTGCCCTATGTAATGCCGGGCTTTGTATTAGCCAAGCAGGTGGCTGAGGCGGGCAGGGCGGCAGACTGGAGCAGGCTCAAAGGTATTGTCTTGCTGCATCACGGCCTTTTCACCTTTGCCGACGATGCTCGTAGCAGCTACGAAGCAATGATCGAGCTGGTGACTCTAGCAGAACGGGCTATTGCCCAGTTTGCCGCTGGCAATGACCGGGATACTTGGGAGAGTGAGGTCAGTAAGGCTGAGGGACTCCGCCCGGACCGACTTGCGATTGCCAGGCTGCGGCAGCAAGCGAGCGAGACCCTTGGCGCACCCGCGCTGCTAAGGCTTAGGCGCGACGAGCGTGCGCAAGCCTTTGCCCAGCGTCGAGACGCAGCGCAGCTTATTGTTAGCGGACCTCTAACGCCCGACCACACTATTCACACCAAGCCCTTTGGAGCCGTGTTCGCCGGCGTAAATGCAGAGGGCTTAGAGGATTTTGTCGCCAGCTATCAAGACTATTTTGCTACCCATGCCCGCAGTGAGCATGCCCGTTTAGATTGCATGCCACGCTTTGGTGTGTGGCTCGAACGCGGCGTGGTGACGCTGGCCCCGAGTGTCAAAAAACTCGGGGTAGTCGACGACATCGTCAGTCATACACTGGATGCCATGGTGATTGGGGAGCAGCTTGGTGGCTGGCGCGCCCTTTCGCGAGCAGAGCTGTTTGAAGTGGAGTATTGGGAGCTGGAGCAGGCGAAGTTAAACGCTGCCCCAGCGAGCAGCGATCCAAAGCGCGAGCTTGAAGGCAAGATAGCTTTGGTCACCGGCGCAGGCTCCGGTATCGGCCTGGCAAGCTGCCGCAGTTTGATTAACGCGGGCGCTGCTGTTGTCGCGCTGGATAATAACGCTAAGGCGCTTGAGCAGTTTGCGGGCGACGCGCGCGTGCTCGCACTGCACTGCGATATTACCAACGCTGTTCAGTGTGAGGCGGCCCTAGATGCCTGCGTACAGCATTTTGGTGGGCTCGACATACTCATCAGCAACGCGGGTCTCTTCCCTCCATCACAAACGGTAACGGAACTTGACGATGCCGAATGGGAGGCGTCTTTAGCGCTCAATCTCACAGCGCCTATGCGCCTGCTGCGGGCCTGCGCGCCGCTCTTGGAATACGGCTGTGACCCGGCGGTCGTGCTGGTGGCGTCGAAAAATGTGCCTGCGCCTGGCCCGGGTGCTGCCGCGTACTCCGCCGCCAAAGCCGGACTCACTCAGCTAGGCCGCGTTGCCGCGCTGGAACTCGGTGCCAAGGGCGTCCGCGTGAATACCGTGCATCCCGACGCCGTTTACGACACTGCGCTGTGGAGCGAAGACGTGCTCGCTCAGCGCGCCGCTGCCTACGGCTTAAGTGTGGAGGCTTACAAAACCAAGAATGTTCTCGCTACCGAAGTCAGCTCCAAGGATGTCGCTGAGGCCATCCTTCTGCTCGCCGGAACTCGCCTGTCCAAAACTACGGGAGCGCAGCTGCCGGTGGACGGGGGGAATGAGCGGGTAGTTTGAATTTTTTCTATTTTGATTAACTTTCAGATGCAGGTCTCCGATGAGCGTTAACCGCCCCAGTTCTTTCCAATCAATTCGCTACGATACCGAACAAGATAGCGTCTGGATCATCGATCAAACTCAGCTGCCCCATGCGCTAGTCGAGCGCGAGCTTCAGAGCTTGGACGAGACCTGCCAAGCTATCGAAGCTATGTGGGTGCGCGGTGCGCCACTTATCGGTGTGACGGCGGCTTTTGGCGTGTATTTGAGTCTTCGCTCAGGCGAGACTTCAGATCAGGCGCTTGCCGCTGCCGTGAAGCGACTGGCAGACACGCGGCCCACTGCCGTGAATCTGCGCTGGGCGCTAGACCGAGTCAGCGCGAGTCTGGCAAAAGTGGACGCCGAGCAGCGCTGCGCCCGTGCGCTCACGGTAGCGCTTGAACTGCATGCGGAGGACATTGCTGCCTGCGCGGCGATGGGGGAGCACGGAGCGGAGCGTCTGGAGGCGCTGTGGTCGTCGAAGTGCGCAGCGGCGAGAGCTCAAGGACAAGGCGCGCCGACACACTTAAACGTGCTCACTCACTGCAATGCAGGTTCTCTTGCAACCGTGGATTGGGGCACAGCTTTGGCAGTGGTGTACAAAGCCTGCGAGCGCGGCGTGCCGGTGCACGTGTGGGTGGACGAGACCCGGCCGCGCAATCAGGGTGCGTCATTGACCTGCTGGGAACTGGGTCAGCGCGGTGTGCCGCATACTCTTATCGTTGATAACGCTGGCGGACATCTGATGCAGCACGGTTTGGTAGATTGCTGTGTCGTTGGCAGTGACCGCACCACTCGCGAGGGCGATGTCTGCAATAAAATCGGCACCTATTTGAAGGCCCTGGCGGCCTTCGACAATCAGATTCCTTTCTACGTTGCCCTGCCGGTGTCGACCATTGATTTCGAGCTCGCCGACGGACTTCGGGAGATTCCCATCGAAGAGCGCAGCGCCGATGAGATCACCCACATAAGCGGCTTGGCAGACGACGGCGAGGTATGCCGAGTGCGACTTACGCCGGCTGCAACAGCGGTTAGTAATTTTGGATTCGATGTGACGCCGGCTCGACTCATCAGCGGTCTAATTACCGAGCACGGCGTAGTAGAGGCCAAGGCTTCGGCGCTAGCCGAGCTGCAAATGCGGCTGCGCCAAGCCTAAGCGCTGCGGCGCCAAGAACTAGCCTGGTGGCCAGCTGAGCCTGCGCCCGCCGAGTATGTGCAGGTGTAGATGAAACACTGTCTGCCCACCGTTGCCTCCCGTGTTAATCACGTAGCGATAGCCGTCATCGGCTAGCCCCTCGGCTTGGGCTATCTCGTTCGCGCGCAACAATAGTTTCCCCATGAGCGCCTCGTCTTCGGGGGCTGCCGACTTGGCATCGCGCAGGTGTTTCTTGGGGATCACGAGGATGTGGCTGGGCGCGGCCGGATTGATGTCGCGGAAGGCATAGACTTGATCGTCGGAATAGACTTCGGTAGACGGTATCTCGCCGGCGACGATTTTGCAGAACAGGCAATCGGTGGTCATACTCAACTCTCACTGCTACTATTTTCGCTCTATTATTTCAGCTTTTATTGCCAGCGACTAATTCTGGTTTTGGAGAGACTCCTTGCAACACACTTTGCTCCAGCGCACCGCCAAGTGGATCGGCTTTTTTAAAGCGGACAGCTGTGCCGCGTATGGGGCACAGCTGTCTTTATTTCTGTGTCTATGCTGGTCTTTTTTTTCGAGCGCCGAGGCCCAGGAGTTAGAGGTCTTACCTAAACGCTACAGCTACAAGATCGTTGCGAGCTTCCCATCAGATATCGCAGCTTTCACACAGGGTCTGCTGATTGATGACGGGGTGCTGTTCCGCGGCACCGGTAAGCGCGGAGCGTCTAAGCTGTCACGCATCGAATTGGAAACCGGCAAGGTGCTTGAAGAAGTGAGTCTGAATTCGCGCTATTTCGGCGAGGGCATTGAGGTGGTCGGCGACCGCCTGTTTCAGCTCACATGGCAGTCTAATGCCGTATTCGAATACGACAAAAACACGCTTGAGCGCACGGCGACTCATTACAACCCTACCGAGGGCTGGGGTCTTGCCTATGGCAACGAGACCCTGTTCCTAAGCGACGGCAGCGATGCGTTGCATCTGGTCGACCCGACCACGTTCGCGTTTACAGGCAAGCTTCAGGTTACGCTGAACTCGCAGCCGGTTGGCAATCTAAATGAGCTCGAATTCATCAACGGTGAGATTTGGGCGAACGTGTGGCAAACGGACTTCATCGTGCGTATCAGCCCGGAGTCCGGCGTTGTTACAGGTGTGATAGATCTTAGTGGTCTCGCCGCACGCACGGCGCGCGATGGCGCGGAAGCGGTGCTCAATGGTATTGCCTATGACAAAAAAAGCGAGCGGCTTTTTGTTACCGGGAAATACTGGGCAACGCTCTATGAGATAGAGCTTGTAGAGCAGTAACTAAGATCTTGCCGTTTCTTAGTTCTATTTTTAGTTCTATTTTTATTTCTATTTAAGAAGCACCGAGGCTGCGGCATCGCCGGTCCTTATCACTCGACCTATGATGACTGCCTCACCATATCCAGCTTCTCGCAGATCTGCCACGCAGTCTTCTGCGCGATGCTCAGCTACCGACGCGAGCAATCCGCCCGCTGTCTGCGGATCGAAGAGCAATTCAAAACGCGCCTTGCTGCCGTAGGCTTCGACATTAAAAAAGCTCGAGGCTACCCGTCTATTGCTCTCGTGCAATGAGCTGCGTATGCCGTGATCCGCAAGCTCGAGGCTGCCGTCGAACAGAGGAATTTGGTCGAGTGCGAGTTCAACGGCGGCGCCGTTGGGCGAGATCATTTCGGCAAGATGCCCAGCCAAACCGAAGCCGGTGATGTCTGTGCAGGCGCTGGCCTGATGCTTAAGAAATATCTGCGAGGCGCGCCGATTCGATAGCAGCATCTGCTCAACAGCGGCCTCGATCCAGCGATGGCGGCTAAGCGAGCGCATGTCCCCGGCAAACAGTGTGCCGCTGCCTATGGGGCGCGTAAGAATCAAAAGCTGCGTTGCAGCGACGCCCTCTTTGCTTAGACATTCATCCGGCTTGGCAAAGGCATTTACAGCCAGGCCCAGCTGCAGCTGAGGGTTTTCGGCGGTGTGTCCGCCTAGCAGTTCACAATCGTTGTCGGCGAGCGCGAGTTTGCAGCCCTGCATCAACTCGCTTAGCAGCCGCTTGCTCATAGTTTTGCTCGCCATCGGCATGCCGACGACGGCGAGCGCGGAGTGGGGCTGCGCGCCCATCGCATAGATGTCGCTGAGCGCATGATTGCTCGCGATGCGGGCAAACAGAAACGGGTCGTTAATAAACGCGCTGAGCTGATCGACGCTTTGCAGCAGCACGCGGCCGTCACCTAAGTCCACGCTAGAGGCGTCTTCTACCCTGCGCGGTGTCTCGCCTTCATGCAGGTCGTCCAGTACTTCATCCAGCACGCCGCTCGCGACCTTTGCGCCGCAGCCTGCGCAGCGCATGGCATGGTTGCGGAGTGAGTTTTCGTCTTCGGTAGTGAGTAGACCCTTCGCCAGCTCCATCTCGGCGGGCATAGGGGGGAAGTGCGAGAAGCGCTTGACGAAGCCGCTGTCGATCCGCTGTTTGATCTGCCAGACCAGGCGTCCCTGTCCGCTTGTGGAGCCCTTCGAGGCGATAGCCGACTTGTCACCTAAAGAGATAAGCGCGAGGGCCTGTCTTTGGGGTTTGAAGGCTTTGAGCTTGCGCTGAGTCGCATAGCGGATGAGGTTCTCTGCAAGCACTTTGCCTGCGCGTACAGCATAAACTCCTGATTTGGGGCGCTTAGCTCCACGAATAGTGGCCGCATCACCCGCCGCAAACACGAAGTCATGGCTCGCCGTTTGTAGAGTTGGGAGAACATCGATGAAGCCGTCTTCTGCGATGCTGAGTCCGCAGCGCTCGGGCCATGCAGCCAGAGCTGCGCCGGTGGCATAGAAAGAAGCGTCGCTTTTGAAATCAGCGCCGTCTGTCGTCTGCACCGAGTCGGCAAGAAAGCGCTTTACCCGCTGGCCGTTGTGCAGCTCAATGTGACGATCATTAAGAACACTGGTGATATTTTGCCGCACCTTGGCCGAGTGCTGTGGCAGAAGCTCCTGTGCGGCGCCGACTATTCTTACGGTAAGAGAGGAGCGCTCTTTTAATTTGAGTCCGCAGTCGTTTTGTATGCGGTAATGCATGGCCAGGGCTAGCTCCACGCTGGCAGGGCCGCCGCCAATAAGGTTAATTGCGTACGGCTGCTCTGCGCGCACGGCGGCTAGCGCTTGCTGATGCACGGCTTCCCAGCGCTTTAAGAAGGAGGCGATGGGTTTCACCGGACAGGCGTGTTCCGCGCCCTGCATCGTGTGTGAACTGGGTGCCGAGCCGATATTCAGTGAGAGTAAATCAAAGGCTAGCGGCGGGCGCCCAGGCAGGCTGAGCGTCTTCGCTTCGAGATCTATGTGTTCGACCTGCGCTTGGATTAGGCGTGCGCCGGCAAACTGTGCAAGCGGACGCAGGTCGATGTGCATAGCGTCTTTGCTACAGAAGCCGCTAATAAAGCTGGGCATGGCGCCAGAGTAGGGTGTGTCAATATCGCTGCTGATGAGTGTGACGACCAAGCCCGGAACGGGGTCCATTCCTAGGCGCTTTAAGACAAAGAGATGGCTATGACCGCCGCCAAGCAAAACGAGGTGTTTGGCCTGTGGCGTAATGCTGGCGTTGTGCATACAGAAAACAGCTCCCCGGGGCGACGTGAATAGCCAAGAGGCCTCATTCTAGCTTACTATCGGGTCAATGTAGCGGCTCGCCTCAAGGTGAGCTCGACGCTAAACTTCTCGCTGTACTTAAGCCCAGCTCTTGATGGTTGTTTCACCCGTTTACTCATTGCCGGCTGTGTGATGATAAAAGCCTTTCATTCGCTGTTTGCGCCCTAGTCGCTGCAGGGAGCAGGCGACAATTATTGTTTTTAAGGAGATACCATGCGAAGCCTACGAAAATCTTACGTCAAACGCTCTGCCTGCGCCTTCGCCGCGCTCCTCACTCTGCTACCTGGCGCGCAGGCGATAGCGCAGCAGTGGACACTGTCTGGCGATGAGTCTTCTCTATCGTTTATCTCAGTGAAGGCTGAGCATATCGCTGAGGTCCACTCCTTTGCTCGGCTGTCCGGCGAAATAGAAAGCGGTGGCGAGGCGGTGGTCAGTATCGACCTAACGAGCGTGCAGACCGGCATCGACATCCGCAATGAGCGCATGCAGTCCATGCTGTTCAATACCGATATGTATCCGCGCGCGCAGGTGAGCGCCGAGGTGGATATTGCTGCGCTAGCGTCTATGGGCGTTGGCGAATCGGCTCTTCTCGAGGTACCGCTTGCCATTAATCTTCACGGCGAAGTGCTTACGATGACCGCTCCGCTGCGAGTCAGTCACGTTCAGGAAGGTTTGCGCGTGGATACTCTAGCGCCAATTATCGTCAAGGCCGACGCGTTCGCTCTGGTTGACGGTATCGAGAGTCTGCGTGAGATAGCGGGTCTTCCCAGTATTGGACGCTCTGTTCCTGTATCTTTTTCGCTGCTGTTTAGTCAGTAGTGTTTGGCGATCGCGCCGTTCAATATAAGAAAGGATCCGGGGGAGCGCATACTTCCGCAAAACAGTAAAAGATCTATAGTAATAGACCTATAGCAATAGACCTCAGGCGGCGCTCGTTCGAGAGCCGCCAAATCCTATTACGAGCTCATGGCAAGTTTTCATGCCGCAGTCTCTAGCCATTCAAGGCTGGCGTAAGTCGTGTCTCACCCTGCGGGCAGGGATTTTCTGGTATGAGCTGCGACAGGGTGAACGAAAGCGCTGCAATGCCGGCTCCTACCAAGAACACCGCGCTGGGGCTGGCAATCCAAACGAGACCGAGCAGGGCGGGTAACACGACTGCGGCAATGTGGTTAATGGTAAAGCTGATGCTTGAGGTCGCGGCGATATCCGCCGGGTCGGCGATTTTCTGGAAATAGGTCTTGATGGCGATGGCCATGGCGAAGAACAGGTGGTCGAGTAGGTAGAGCACAACCGCAACTCCCAGAGTGTCGACAAAGGCGTAGCTCACAAACACCACAATCAGTCCAGCGTACTCTAAGCTCAGCGCGCGCCGTTCGCCGATGCGGGCAATCAAGCGTCCTATTTTTGGCGCTAAATAAAAGGTTAACGCAGCGTTAAGCAGAGTGAGTAGAACGACTTCGTGAATAGGGAAATTGAATTTCTCGACGAGCAGAAAACCTGCAAAGACAACGAAGATTTGCCGGCGCGCGCCGGCCAAGAAGGTAAGCGCATAGTAGAGCCAGTAGCGGCGTCTCAGGAAAAGTGATTTACGCTGCACAACACCGTCGGAGAATTGCGGCAGGCGTAGACGACAGTAGAGAGCGATAGCGACGGCTGTGCCACCGGCGAGACCGTAAATTGCGAGGTAGTTGGCGCTGAAGAAATACAGGTAGGCATAGAGCGCGCCGAGAATTACAAAGTTAGTCAGCGCCTTGGTGCTCAATAGCTGGCCGAGGACAGCAGGCGCCTCTTCCTTACTCAACCACTGCAGGCTGAGTGAATTCTGCAGAGTCTCCAGATAGTGAAAGCCAATAGACATGAACACTGTGGCAAAATAAAGCCATAACACCTGCGGATAAAAGGCAGTTATCGCGGTGCCGATGCCAAGCATCGCCAGCGCGAGCAGCGCGAAAGTCTGCTGACGAATGAACAGCATGACTAGGATAGCGGTGAAGGCTAAAAAGCCTGGGACTTCACGTAGGCTCTGTAGTAGGCCAATCTCTCGGCCGGTAAAGCCGGCTTCCTCGACGACGAAGTTGTTCAGCAGCACCTGCCAGACGGCAAAAGCGACGGTGTTGCCGATGGCGATCAGAAACAGGAAGGTCTTCTGATCCCGGGCCAGCAGTGCGCCGCGCACGGTGCCGAGTGTATTCGCCATGGATAGCTCCCTTCGTAATCAAACAGGCGACTGCACACTGTTCATGCCCTAGCCGCTGACTACGTCAAACTATATCATTACCCCATGAAGTCTTCTTTACAGATTTACGCCGGTCCAACCGCGCTCTCCTCGCTCCAAAGCCAGGGCATTCATCCTGACCAGTTTAAGGTCATGGTGGGCGCCTCAGGCGGCCCGAAGTGGTTTGTGCTGTATGGACTCGATCGCTATCTGTTCGGCGATTTTCTTCCCAAGCGCAGCGCCCCTTTATACACCTTAGGCTCCTCCGCCGGTGCCTGGCGCATGTGCTGTCTTGCCACAGCAGATCCGGTTGCCGCTATCGAACGGCTCGCTAAACTTTACAGTGAGGAGCAGTATTCGGCGACGCCGACAACGCGCGAAATCACCGAGAAAGCCGAGCTGATGCTGAGGGGAACCTTGGGCCGGAGTGGCGCCGCAGAGATTGCCGCAAACCAAAACATCCGCACGACGATCATCGCCGATCGCAGCCGTGGTCTCGGCGCGTCGCGGCGTAAGAGCCTGCAGACAGCGACGCTTGGGGCTGCCGCTCTAGCCAATGTCGTCTCGCGCCGCTCCCTGTCTCTGTTCTTTGAGCGCACGCTTTTTTCTACAATGGGCTCGGCTTCACCGTGGAGTGGCGAGAGCGACCTGCGCACTGCGAGTGTTCAACTGACCGCTGACAATGTCGTGCCTGCCATGATGGCAACCGGCTCAATTCCCTATGTGTTAGACGGTGTGCGCGACATTCCTGGCGCGAGGCCCGGTCTCTATTGGGACGGAGGCATTACCGACTATCACCTCGATATGAACTTCCATGCCGGCGAAGGGCTTGTTTTGTACCCGCACTTTTCCTCGGCAATAATTCCCGGCTGGTTCGATAAGGCTTTGAGCTGGCGTCGAGCGCAGGAAGCTCATCTCGACCGAGTCGTGCTCATCACTCCGTCACCAGAATTTGTAGCGAGTCTGCCGCACGGGAAAATCCCCGATCGCAGCGACTTTGAAAATCTCAGTGGTGAGGAGCGAGTACGCTGCTGGCGTCTCGTACTGGCCGCAAGTGAGCGTATGGCGGATGATTTCGCGGCTTTAGTTGAGCGCGGAGTTGGGCTAGAGCAGGTGCTGCCGATTGCTAAGCGGTCACGCTAGTTAGAGTCAGAATTTTTCATACTTGCCGATACTTGAAGCATCGGAAAGCCTAGCGCCCAAAGCTCGCAGTAGGCTAAGCCCGCACAAACACTATAGCGAGATCAGCAACGTGATAAATTTTTCCACAGCCTTACGGCATTCAGCAGCCAGACGCGCGCTGCTACTACTTTTTCTCTGCGCTAACCTGAATGGCTGCCTGGGTATGGCTGTAGGCGCCGCAGCGGGTACCGCCGTCGGCGTAGGTATTGCTGTTGTGAAAGTGCCGGTTAAGGCGGTGGGTAAGGCTGCCGGTGCGACACTCGGGGCAGTGCTGCCAGACGGCAAATAACCTCTTCCCAAGTGTTTTCTTTGCGACTAAATAAAAGAGTACTAGCGCTATGACTTTAAAGCCCGAAGACTATGGGGTTCCGGAAGGTTTTTCGCACTATGCAGGAGACGCCGCCGAGGATCGCATCGGACCCTTTTTTGGTCGTAGCACAGAGCATGGCTTTGAGACGGCATTTCGTGCGCAGGCGCAGCATTGCAATGGCCACAATACGGTGCACGGCGGGATTCTAATGAGCTTCGCCGACTACTCTTTGTGCATGGCGGGAATACACGGCGAAACCGGAGTCAATGTGCTGACCGTGAGCTGCAATAATGAATTCCTTGCGCCAGCAGTCGAGGGTGATCTTATACAGGGACGCTGCGAAGTACTCCGTGAAGGCAGGTCGCTGATTTTTGTGCGCTGTGTTTTGTCGGTGAATGACAAAGCGATTCTCAACAGCAGCGGCGTGGTAAAGCGGTTCCAGCGTACCTAGCCACTAGCCTGCAAGTTCACAGAGTCACTGCCCCTGCTAATCTTAGCTAAGACGATAGATCTCGCTTGCGGTCCCAGAAAATAGGCGCTGCTGCTCCTCTTCGCTATAGTGTGCGGCGATTTTTTTTAGCCCGTTCCACAAAATAGGGTAGCTAATGCTCAGCCGGTCGACCGGGAAGTTGCTTTCGAACATGCAGCGGTTCGGGCCAAAGCAGTCGATCATGTGCCGGTAGTAAGGCTCCTGCGCGGCGACAAATTCATCGGAAGTCGGTGGGCATTCGGCGAGATGCCAACCGAAGCCGTTGTCTGGCATGGCGAGACCGCCTAACTTAGCTATCACGTTGGAACACTTCGCGAGTTCTTTCATTTCTTGCTTCCACTCACGAAAAATCTCGTCGCGGCTTCCTCTAAAGCGGCCCACGCCTAGGGGTGTACCAAAATGATCAAGCACTAGCGTGCATTCCGGTACCGCTTGGGCAAGGTCAATGAAGTCTAGATTCTGATGATGGTAGTGCCAGGTATCGTAGGTGAGCCCGCGTTCGGCAAGTTTGCGCAGGCCCTTGCGAAATGACTCTTTGCCGTAGAGATAGGCAGGTGCCTGACCCGGAATGACCAGCGCCTCAGGTTCTTTGTCACGGGCGCCGGCATGACGAATGCCTTTGAACGCTGCACCTGCAATAGCAAGATGCCCATCTAGAGCTTCGTTAAACAGCGCTTCATTGTCACCTGCGAGGCATAGGTCGACATGCCCAACGAGCCCTGCAATGACTGCTTTATCGTCGTCAGCTTCCTGTGACTGTCTGGCCATTGCCATTACCGCTTCGGTCTCACCCAAGGGGGCAAGATGCGCAGGGCCCTCGCGACGATAAAACGCGCGACATTCCATGAATACGGTCTTGGTAATGCGATGCCCGCTCTGGGTGTCGGCCCACAGCTCGTCGAGTAAATAATCCTGATCGAAGCGTTTGCGCCACAGGTGGTGATGAGGATCAACGATCTCGCGGTCGGGGTCGATGATGTCTTCTCGGACTTGGTCTAGCCACGCCTTATCGCCGGGAGTGAATGCAGTACTCATCTGATTTCCTTGTTGGTTTCCACTTTAGAGTAAAGCCTAAGCGCGTCGCTCTCGCAAGGACTTGATCCGGCTCAACCCAAGGAGGTATTCACCCAAAAGAGTGCGCAGCGCTGGATGATCAATTGCGCCGCTGTGGCCAGCAAGGGTATGCTCGACCACCGACCCGGTGCCAAAGAAGCGCCGAGGCAAGCTGCATAGAGAGTGGAGAGATAGATGGACCTGCCAGCCATAGTCATACTGTGTTACCTAGTTTTTTTTGTCATTGTCGGCTTCTACATAAGCCGCAGCAATCGCAGTTCGTCCGACTGGGCCATTGGCGGTGGCAGTTTAGGTGTGGGCATGCTCGCAGCAGGTATAGCCGGCACTCGCATCGGTGGCGCTGGCACCTACGGTGTCGCCGGGGATGTGATCAGCGAAGGCATCGGTCATCTCTGGTACGGCGTGAATTCTTTCGCGGCACTTTTCCTCGTGGGTTTGTTTTTCGCGATTCCCTACCGTCGGCTGCGTTTGGCTAGCGTCGGTGAAGTGTTCGATTTCCGGTTTGGTTCGCAGCGCTGCCAGTCACTTTCCAGTCTCTGCGTCCAAGCGGAGTATCTGGTTATTAACATCATCGAGCCCTATGTTATTGCCACCATTGTCAGCGGTGTTACTGGTTGGCCGTTCTGGGTCGGAATCATTATCGGTGGCGTTGTGGTGGTCTTATTCACCGTAACCGGCGGCCTGAAAGGCACTGCAGTGACTAATATTGTCCACTGTGCCGTGATCATCCTCGGTTTAGGCGCGGTTGGTCTGATCGCCATGCAAAACCTCGGCGGCTGGGGCGCGGTGGTCGCCGAGTCTAAGGTGATGCTCGAAGCGTCGGGCAAGGATGTGCCATCGTGGTGGTCATTTACCGGCATCGGCTGGGCGACGATCATTGCGCTGTTCATATCCGCCACGATTCATACGCCGGCGGCGTCGGTGTACGCAAACTATGCGAGCTCTGCGGCAAAACAGGAGTATCTAATTCCAGGTTTCTTCTGGGCAGGGGTTATAGCCGCCGTTATGCCGGTCGTTGCGGGCGGCATAGGTATTTTAACGATGGTGAAGTACGGCGCTGAAAGCGGGCTGTCGGGTTATCTCAACATCGCTCAGCTTGCCATAGACACCGGACCTCTCCTTGGCGGTATTGCGCTAGCTGCCGTGCTTGCAGCGGTGATTTCCTCAGGCGCGCCGATTCTTTTAGCGAGTGCGACTATGCTTGTAAGCGATTGGATACCGCGCTCTAAAACCTGGTCCAGTGATCAAAAGCTTAAGGCTTACAAGCTCACTACTGCGCTGTACGGCACGCTGGCCGCTTTCTTAGCGTGGTCGCTGAATTTCGGCTCTGTGCTGCAGTTCTTGCTGCTTGGTTTTGCCATGGTGGTGCCGCCAGCTATCGCGGTGGGCTATGTGTTTTATTGGAAACGCACCACTGAGCTCGCAGTGTTCTGGGGCATACTCACCGGCTTCGTCGGCGGGGCTACGATGTGGTTCTTGAACCGCAGCTTTGCTGGTGCAGACAATGCCGATGTAGGGGGCTTCGCACAGTTCTGGTTTGAACTTTGTCAGACCCTGGGTGAGTGGCGTGATCCGTCTTTCCTGACGCTACTGCTGCCGTTAATCGTTATCCCTGTGGTAACGCTGCTGTTTCCTGAAAAAAATGAAGACGAAGCACGCAAAAGCGAGTTTTACGCCAAGCTCGGGCGCATTCAGCGCAACTTTGACTGGGCTTAAGCTGCTACCTCTATCGTCAAGCTGAAATCTGCCTGGGGACGGAGTCGAGCGAAGAAATATCACTGCGCTGTGAATGCTCTATGGGGCAGCGTTAGAGCAGTGGTATCAAGGCTGGGCATGGGGACTGTCTCCAAGCCCCTGCCTCGCAGCCTCTTTCATCAAACAGCCTTTGCACAGCCGACTGCGCGCTTTAGCTAGGCGCGAGCCTGAATAACGAAGGGTCCGGGAGTGCGGTAGCTCTCTTCGAGCAGTCGGCACAGGTCTTCAGCATCTTTGGCGTGAGCGCCCGGTACACCGAATCCCTTAGCCATGGCGACCCAGTCGAGCTCAGGCTTGCCAATATCGAACAGGCTTGCCGCGATTTCCCCAACCTCCGTCACACCGAGGCGCGCATATTCGACGTTGAGAATATTGTAGCTATGGTTAGCAAAAATCAGCGTGGTAACGTTGAGATTTTCCCGGGCTTGAGTCCAGAAAGACTGGTTCGTATAAGCTGCGCCGCCGTCGCCCAGCATCGCGAGGACCGGTCGGTCGGGGCAGGCTAAGGCCGCGCCTGTGGCTACGGGACCGCCCTGGCCGATGGCGCCGCCGGTCAGTGCTAGCCAGCTGTTGGCGGCAGAATTCTGGCAGAAACCATGGGCAGCATTACCACCTCCTGAGTCCGTCGCTACGATAAGTCCTTCGGGCATGGTTGCCGCGACAGCTTGAATAATGGTTTTCGTTTCGAGCTCGCCGGTCGGTTTTGGTGTCTCGCGGCGCTCGAAGGTTTTCACCGTTTCGTTTTCGGCGCCCAGTCGCTGCGCTAAGCGAGCCAGCGCGTCTATGGCATCCTCTTCTACCCGCGTGAGGCGGCTGACCTGACAGCCCTCGGGCACCAGTTGGCCGGGGATGCCCTGGTAAGCGAAGAAGCTCGCCGGTGTTTCACCACCTACGAGAACAAGGTGGTCCAAGCCTTGCAGAGTTTGCAGGACCTGCTCGGGGAAGTAAGGAAGTCTTTCAACTTCGGGGTTGCCGGGGCCGCCGTCTACCCGGGCCGGGAAAGTCCCTGTGAAAAGTCGGCAGCCGGTCCTTACGGATATTTTGCTTGCTAGTGCTAGCGCATCAGGATCGACGCCATGATGTTCAAGCAGGAAGGCGACCTTGCCGCCGGCTTCAATTTTGGCAGCGATGTCTTCGACCGTGCTGCTCTGCGCAAGACTGCGTTGAGGTAGCGCATTAGGTGCAACCGCCCCTGAGCTCTCGCCCCAGGCGGCGTCTGCTCCCATTATAAGCGTTGCTATTTGCCCTTCGGAGCCCGGAGTCTGTCGCAGCGTTGCAGTAAAGGCATCAGCGCCGTCCTGGGCTAAGGTTGTGGCAGTACTCTCTGATTTGATCCAGCTCGAGTAGTTGCGTGCAAGGGTGTCGATGTTCGAGGTAAGCGGTGCGTCGTAGCCGACGTGATAATTGGGATGGTTGCCGACTATATTAATCATAGGTGAGTTCGCACGGCGCGCATTGTGCAGGTTGGCGATACCGTTTGCGAGCCCCGGGCCGAGGTGCAGCAGGGTTGCAGCTGGTTTGCCGGTCATGCGCGCATAGCCGTCGGCCGCGCCGGTGCATACGCCTTCGAATAGAGCAAGTACTGAGCGCATCTTCGGCACGCGATCAAGAGCCTGGACGAGATGCATTTCTGAGGTACCTGGGTTGGCAATACACAGCTCGACCCCGCACTCTGCAAGGGTTTCAATTAATGCGGTGGCGCCGTTCAGCGCCGGGTCTGTTGAATGCGGCATGATCTTCTCGCTACTCTCGTTACTGAGGTCGTTTGTTGAGTCTTTTGTTAGCCTGCGCAGGCTAATACAGGTGATCCCCAATCATAGCAGCTCGCTCGGTTTTCGATAGTGGCGAGCGATAGATTGCTTGCGACTTCTAAGCACTGTGCTATCGGGCTACACTTGGACGCTTCGAGACTCTTCAAAACAACTTATGCCCTGGGCATAAGATAGCGGGCAGAACTTTAACCCGCTGCCGGCGATAGAAGGAGCCATCGAAATGACTAGTGATGAATAGAGATGGCTAGAGATAAATAAAGAGGGAGCTATGCAGTCGAAAGCTAATCAGGCAGCTCAGGGACAGGCTAAAACGATGCAAGCCGAGACAATGAATCTCTTTGCTACGCCGGTGATTCGTTCGTCACTGGAGCGCGGGTTTAGCGCCGAGGAAATGGCTTTTTTCCAGGAGCAGCTGCAGCAGCCCGTGAAAGCGATTGCCAATTTTTCTTCGCAGAACAAACAGGTGCTCGCAGACCCCGCGATGCTGTCGATTAATGCTCGGATCCAGCAGAGTCTCGATCACTATCTGCAAACCGTTTTCGCCACGTCAAATCGCGTTTCATTAAAGGTTACGCAGTCGTGGCTAACACTCACGCGCAAAGGCGAATCCCATCACTCTCATGTGCACCCCAACAGCGTAGTGAGCGGTGTGCTGTATATTAATGTGGGCGAGCAGGACGGCATTAATTTTTACCGCAATCAAGATTCCATCTGGTATGAGCTTCTGCGGCAGCAGGACACTTATCACAATGCCTATCGCTACTTTATTCCGGTGAGCGTGGGCGACATTGTTTTGTTCCCCTCTGATCAAAGCCACGGCGTCAGGGAGCTCGTCGAGGACGTGCAGCGCGTAAGTTTGTCGTTTAACACCTTCTTTGACGGCGAGCTTGGACGTGAAGAATTTGCGAATTCGCTGAAGGTAAGCGTCGGATGATTGCCGCGCTTAACTCAACTCTTAGCCGCTGTGCCATTGTGCTAGGCCTGATTTTGGTCTGTGTGAGTGCGGCTCAGGGGCAGTCGAGTGAAAGCTCAGCCCACAGAGATCCAAGTGCGCTACACTTTTATTTAATCACGGTGGATGTAGGTGCTAACGTTTGGGATAACTTCGGCCATAGCGCGCTGCGTGTTGTGGATGAGTTGAACAAAACAGATGTCGTCTACAACTGGGGCGTGTTTGAAGTCAGTGGAGGCCCTGCTGCATTCGCGACTGACTTTTTCTTGGACGAGGTGCGCTACCGCCTCGCGACTCAGAGCATGCCTCGTGAATTGGACAACTACCGCGCACAGCGGCGTACGGTCTGGCAGGACAAGCTCAATCTTACGGCGGCACAAAAACAGCGTCTCTTGGTGCGGCTGCGTTGGAATCTGGTTTCTGACAACCGCTACTACGATTACCATTATTTTTTCGATAACTGCACGACGAGAATCCGCGATTATTTAAACGAGGCGCTCGACGGTCGAATTGAAGCCGACGTCCAAGGCGCATCCGGCAGGCTGTTTCGCGACGAAATACGTCAACACTATGAATCGATCCCGCCGATCAGCGTCGCGCTGGATGTCGTGATGAATAGCAACGTCGATCGCGAAATGTCGAACTGGGAAAGCTTATTTCTACCGATTAATCTGCGCTCCCGCCTTGCGGCTTTAGAGTCAGACGTAAGCAGTGGCGGCGAGCCTCTCATGCTGCTAGAGCGTAGCGACCCTCTGATTGCCTATCCTGCGCCCGCTGCCTATGACTCTGTTTATCCCAGTCTAAGTCTCGTGCTTTGGCTGCTTGCGGGCTATCTGCTATTGATGCTCAAGCGCCGTCGTCGCGCGTTTTCTACCACCCACGCGCAGCTCACTTTACGGGCAGAGGCACTGCATATGCGTCTGCTTGGGTTTGTGACGCTTTTGATTAGTCTGCTTAGTGGCACGTTGGGCACGGCAATGCTCCTGAGCTGGTTTGCGTCTGGGCATCTTGATCTTCATCACAACCTTAATTTGCTCGTGTTCTGGCCCAGCGACCTACTAGTCGTCATTGTAGCGCTGCGTTGGCTAGTGCTGAGCAGTCCGTGGCCGCTGTCTCATAACAGTAAGCCGTTCGTTGTTTACTATCTGCTGATCAAGCTCTTGTTAGCGATAATTTACTGCGCAGTGGCGTGGCTTGGGCTATCGGCGCAGGATCTCACCGGCTTAGCAACCTACATAGTGCCTAGCCTGTTTGTCTTCACGCTACTGGGCTGGTTAGTCGGATTTGACAGCGCGCAGCGCAACGACAGTATTTATTGATCTAGGAGAAAAAGTTGACTACAAATCGCACCGTTAATGCGCAGCGCAGCGCAGATCTTGAGTTAGTCTCGGCGAAGGTCGCCGAGTCCTCAGCGCGCCTCAAGCAGCTTCATGAATGCACGCCAGAAGAAGCGCGTGCTATGCGCGCCGAGCGCGGCAATCCCTTCGCGCCCGCAGCATGCCCAACGGTTGCCGTGGTTGCAGATGAAATCCCATTTAACGACTCTGCTTTACCGGTGCGTCGCTATACGCCTGAAAGCTGCGCTGACGCAGCAGCGCCGGCGCTCGTGTATTATCACGGCGGTGGGTATGTGCTCGGCGATTTAGAGCAGTACGACACGCTCTGTCAGCAGCTGGCTAACGCGGCCGACTGCATAATTGTCGCGGTCGATTACACGCTAGCCCCAGAGGCCAAATCGCAGCAGATATTTGACGAGGCCTACACTGCTTACTGCTGGCTAAAAAAGGAGGGTGCCGCCTGGGGGATAGACACGTCACGTCTTGCCGTGGGGGGCGACAGCGCCGGAGGCAATCTAGCAACGGCTGTTTGTCTTATGTGTAAAGAGTCGGGCTTCCCCAAGCCAATTTTTCAGCTGCTGTGGTATCCAGTGACCGACTACAGTATGGGCTTTGCGTCGGTGGATGAATTTGCAGACGGCTATTTCCTCACCAAGGCCAGCATGCAGTGGTTTGCCTCGCATTTTCTCGAAGCGCCGGAGCGAGGTGCTGATCCGCGTGTCTCTCCGATGCTTGCGGAATTGAGCACTCTGCCGCCCGCATTCGTTCTAACAGCGGGATTCGATCCGCTGCGCGACGAGGGTGAGGCTTTTGCTCGCAGGCTAGTTGAAGCCGGTGTGAGCTGTCGACACGTGTGCTACACCGATACGATTCACGCCTTCATCTCATTCGCCGGTGCAATCGAGGCAGGTAAGGAGGCGATAGCCGAGTCAGGACAGGAGCTGCGCAAAGCCTTTGCGGGCTAATTCCAAGATGCCCTTTCGAGATACTCTCCCAAGGTGCTCTTCCAGGACATTCGGCATTGTTCGGCACAAGGCTTGAATTTAAGGCATAAAAAAACCGGCGGGTTGACCAGCCGGTTTTTTGTGTCCGCTAGGACGAACGAAGAGTCCGTCTCTTACATACCGACAACTTCGACGCGGCGGTTTTGCTGGTAGGCTGAATCGTTGCTGCCACGCTGAGCAGGGCGCTCCTCGCCGTAGCTGACCACTTCGATCTGGCTGCGCGCTGCACCGTTGACGATGAGGAAATTCAATACGCCGTTTGCGCGTCGCTCGCCTAGTGCGAGGTTGTATTCACGTGTACCGCGCTCGTCTGCATGGCCTTCCAAGCGGATGCGCTTGTTAGGGTTCGCTGCGAGGTCTTTCGCGTGGTAAGTGAGGACGTCGCGGTCGGCCTGGCGGAACTCAGCTACGTCGAAGTCGAAGTAGAAGACAGTCGTGCTTAGCGCATTGCGCATCATGCGCTCTTCGGCAGCCGCTGCGCGGGCGCGAGCTTCGGCCTCGAGCTCCTGTGCGCGACGGGTTGTTGCGTCCACGCCGCTCTCGGTCTCGACGACTTCGGGCTCCATAGCCTCTTCACCGGTCGAACTACAGGCTGCAAGGCCTGCGAGTGAGAGAATCAAAATAGCCATTTTCGTCAGTTGTGTGATCTTCATGTCAGCTCCTGCTTGTTATCGACGTGGGCGTTGATCCAACTTATTTGTATCAAATTTTGTAACGCGAAAAGAATATAGTATTCCCTCAACGAATGCTATATCGCGCCTGCATATTTTAGGGGTCAAATGCAGGGGATTCGGGGTGTTAAGGGTCGATTAAAATATCGAGCAATCGTTCGATTTTTGCTTATCAAGACTTATCAATAGTGCTAATCTCATGCTCATGAATCAGGCAGGATTAGCCTGACAGCGCTGCGATTGACACAAAACTCGATTGCGAGCGTATCCGCTCAAGAGAGCACCGAGTAAACAAAGCCGGCTAGTTCGCGCCTATCGATTCAGGCGGCGAGTCGGCTCTACGATTATTTAGACCCTTTCTAGCTAAAGCTACCCACGCGAAGCTAGTACGTTATCTTAAGGAGACCACTGTGAACGCAGATTTTACCGCGGAAGAGTTAGCCTTCCAGGACGAGGTACGCGAGTTCCTAGCCAATGAATTCCCCGCCGAGCTGAAGGCCAAGGTCGACAAGCGCATCAGGCTGAGCAAGGAAGAGATCGTCAGCTGGCAGAAGATCCTGCATAAGAAAGGCTGGATGGCGCCTAACTGGCCAAAGGAATACGGTGGTACGGGCTGGACACCTACGCAGAAGTATATTTTCAGCACCGAGATGGGCCTGGTTGGCGCGCCTGAACCCACGCCATTCGGCGTCACCATGGTTGCACCGGTCATCATGGCCTACGGAACTGAAGAGCAAAAGCAGCGCTTCCTACCCGATATCCTTGAAAGCAACGTCTGGTGGTGTCAGGGCTATTCCGAGCCCAATGCCGGTTCTGATCTCGCCTCGCTGAAAACGACGGCAGTTCGCGACGGCGACCACTACGTTGTGAATGGTAACAAGACGTGGAACACCTACGGGCAATACGCTGACTGGATCTTCTGCCTCGTGCGCACAGACAACAGTGTAAAGAAGCAAGAGGGTATTAGTTTCCTCCTTATCGACATGAAGAGCCCTGGTATTACGCTCAAGCCTATCGTGCTGCTCGACGGTCACGCCGAAGTCAACGAGGTCTTCTTTGACGACGTCCGCGTCCCAGCTGAAAACCTGATTGGCGAAGAAAACAAAGGCTGGACCTACGCGAAAGTACTACTCACTCACGAGCGTACAAACATCGCTGGCGTCCCACGTGGCAAGCGTCGTCTCGCTGCTCTCAAGCGTGTGGCCGCAGAAACCGACGACGGCTTCGGTGGCACGATGGCTGAGAACCCAGATTTCAAAGCTCAGCTAGCGGAAATCGAGATTGAGCTGCAGGCACTCGAGTACGCCGAACTACGTACTCTCGCTGCGCTAAGCGTGGGCAAGGCGCCTGGACCTGAGTCGTCTATCCTTAAGATTGTAGGCACCGAGCTTGCGCAAAAGATGGATGAGATGTCAGTTGAGCTTGCGGGCTACAACTGCCTGCCATTTGTACCTGAGCAGTTCGAAGAAGGGTTCGAAGGTGAGCAAATGGGGCCTGGTAGCTCCGCTGCCGCCGCGCTGACCTATTTCAACAATCGCAAGCTGTCCATCTTTGGTGGATCGAACGAGGTTCAGCGAAACATCATCAGCAAAGCGGTGCTGGGACTCTAGTCCCCCGTTAAATCTGACGATTGTTCATCACTAATTTGTAAGAGGTTTATCCGTGGATTTTTCATATTCCGAAGAGCAGCAGATGCTGCAAGAAAGCGTACAGAAATTCGTCATGCAGCAGTACGATTTCTATAAACGCGACGATATTATTAAAACCGACGCCGGTTACAGTGCCGACAACTGGAACCTGTTTGCCGAGCTGGGCTGGCTGACGGTCCCGTTTAGTGAAGAAGACGGCGGTTTCGGCGGCAACGCCGTTGACCTGATGGTCATGATGGAAGAGTTTGGCAAGGGAATGCTCGTAGAGCCTTACCTGTCTGCCGCGGTCATGGGAGGCACTCTGATTGCCGATCTTGGCAACGAAGAGCAGAAGTCAGGGTTGATTCCTAAGATTATGGAAGGCGGTCTCATCACTGCCGTTGCCTATGCTGAGCAGGGCAGCCGTTTTAACCCTCTCAACGTAAAGACAACCGCAAAAGCCGAGGGCGACGATGTTGTTCTCAACGGGGCGAAGCTCAATGTGTTGGGTGCGCCTAACTCTCAGATTATGATCGTGTCTGCGCGCGAATCGGGCGCGGCAACCGATGCTGAAGGTATTTCGCTGTACCTGGTAGACAGCGACGCCGAAGGCGTTGATATCACTGCGTACACCACGATCGACGGCCGCAAGTCGGGCGACGTGGCGCTCAACAATGTCCGTGTTCCTGCTACGGCTCGTCTCGGTGCAGCTGGCGCAGCGGGCACCGCGCTGTCGGCAGTTATCGACAGAGCGACTTTGGCAGCAGCCGCAGAGGCCGTTGGCGCAATGGATTCGCTGCTGACTAAGACGGTCGAGTACAGCAAGACCCGCAAGCAGTTCGGCACCGCTATTGGTACCTTCCAAGCCCTGCAGCATCGCATGGCAGATATGTTCATTCAGTGTCAGCTTGCGCGCTCTATTGTGGTTCGTGCAGCGATGATTCTCGACGGCGACGATGATGCGACGACCAAGGCGCGAGCAGTGTCTTCTGCCAAGTCCCGCGTCGGCAAGTCGATTCGTTTAGTTGGCCAAGAAGCCGTGCAGATTCACGGCGGCATCGGTGTGACAGACGAGCTGGATGTGGGTCATCTGTTCAAGCGCGTAACAGCGCTAGATCTCATGTTTGGCAACGCGGAATATCATCTGCAACGCTTTGCATCACTTTAAGCCGGCATGAGTGAACTCATTCTTGTCCGCCACGGACAAGCTTCCTTTGGCGCTGAGTCTTACGACAAGCTCAGCGACAAAGGGATCGAGCAGGTAAAGATACTCTCTCAGCATTGGCAAGCGCTGGGAGAGCGGTTCGATCATATCTACAGCGGTAATCTATTGCGCCAGCGTGAAACCGCGCATGAGCTGCTCCCTCTAATCGAAGGCAAGCCAAGTGCGTCGGTGCAGCTGTCCGGCTTCAATGAATACAACGGTGACCCTCTTATCCGCACGCATCTTCGCGACCTACGCGAGGCGGGTGACCAGAGCGGGCCGACACAGTGGCCCATCCAAGACGCGCGCCTGTTTCAGAAAATTTTCGAGCAGGCTACCGCGCGATGGATCCTAGATGATCTTGATCCACGGGACGACGTTGCCGACTTCGAGCGTTGGAGTGATTTCAAGGCGCGTGTTTACGCAGCACTCGATGAAGTCATGGCTCGTCATGGTTCCGGCAGCCGCGTAGTCGTCTCCACCTCCGGCGGCGTCATAGCCATGGCACTGCAGAGAGTGTTAAATTTCCCCGATGATCAGGTAATCGCGACCAACTGGATGGTACGCAACAGCGCGGTAACTCGAATCATATACGGCAGAGGCAAGCTGTCGCTTACTCAATTCAATAATTTGGCGCATTTAGAAACGCCAGAAAAGCAGCAGCTCATCACCTTCCGCTAGCGCCGAGGCGCCGCGTTTTAGGCCTGCACGGAGCGTGGGCTGCTGCCCTAGTGACTCAGAGAAGAGGAAACAACTTGAGCAGTGTGAGTGAAGAATTAGTTGATCAGGCGGGTAACGTACGCGAAGGAGAGGAACTCAATCTCGATGTGCTGCGCGCCTACTTAGAACCCATTCTGGGAGCAAAGGCTGCCCAGCTGGAGGTGAAGCAGTTTCCGGGTGGTTTCTCTAATCTAACCTATCTGCTCAGCAGCGGTGACGAGCGTTGGGTGCTGCGCCGGCCGCCGTTCGGAAGCAAGGTCAAATCGGCGCACGATATGTCGCGCGAGTTTAAAATCCTGTCCGCGCTGCAAGGCGTGTTTTCCTACGGGCCAACCCCGATCCACTTCTGTGAAGATCACGAGGTGCTCGGCTGCGACTTTTACCTGATGAGTTATATCGAGGGTCTAGTGATTCGGCGTGAGTATCCCGAAGCGCTGAATTTTTCTCCAGATCAAATTCGTGAGCAGCTGTTTAGTTTTTTCGACGTGCTATCCGAACTTCACTCAGTCGATCTCAAAGCAGCGGGGCTCGATACCTTCGGTCGCCCGCAGGGCTATGTTCAGCGACAGGTAGACGGCTGGTGCAAGCGCTGGGTCGATGCAGTAACCCCCGACACTGTGAACTGCGATAGTACGATGCAGTGGCTGCAGGACAATATGCCGGCCGAGAGCGGCAAGGCGAGTGTGATCCATAACGATTACAAAACCGACAATGTCATTTTCTCCCTTGAAAATCCTATGCAGGTGATTGGCATACTAGATTGGGAGATGGCGACAGTAGGGGATCCGCTGATGGACCTCGGGTGCACGCTAGGTTACTGGACTCAGATGGACGACCCAGATTTTTTCCGTCAGTACCGCACTATGCCCAGTGACGTGCCGGGCGCGCCGACTCGCGCGGAGATTGTCAGCCGCTTCTCAGAGAAGACGGGTTTGCCGGTAGACAATTTTGCATTCTATTTTGTCTTCGGTCTGTTCCGTCTCGGGGTCATCGGTCAGCAGATTTATTATCGCTACTATCACGGCCACACTAAAGATCAGCGGTTCGCTATGATGGTCAAAAAGACAGACGTGTTGCAGCGCATGAGTGAAATGATTATGCGTGGCGAAATCAGCTCGTAAACGGTTTAGTTTGATTAAGGATTAGGTATGAATTTAGCAATCGCAGATCTGTTCTCCCTTGCAGGTAAAGTGGCTATCGTGACCGGCGGCTCGCGTGGTATCGGTAAGATGATCGCCGCAGGCTATGTCGCCAATGGTGTGAAAACCTATATTACGGCGCGCAAAGCGCAGGCCTGTGAAGAGACGGCAGCGGAACTGTCTGCCATGGGTGAATGTATCGCATTGCCAGCTGATTTATCGACCAAAGAGGGCCGTGAGGCTTTCGTTGCCGAAATCAAAGCTCGCGAGAACAAGATCGATATTCTGGTAAATAACGCCGGCGCCGCCTGGGGCGCGCCTTTCGAAGAGTATCCAGACGAGGGCTATGACAAGGTCATGGATATCAACGTGAAAGCGATTTTCACGTTAACACGGGATTTGATGCCGCTGCTTACGCAGGGTGCCGATCAGGGAAACCCTAGCCGCGTCATCAATATCGGATCCATCGATGGCCTGCGGGTGTCGACTATGGACAATTTCGCCTATGGCGCGAGTAAGGCGGCAGTGCATTTTCTAACTAAGAACTTGGCTCTGCGTCTTGGCCCGAAAGGCGTCACTGTGAATGCGATTGCGCCTGGCGCTTTCCAAAGCAATATGATGAATGCGACGCTGGAGAAGTTCGGCGACAAGATCGCGGATGAAAATCCTCTTGGCCGCATTGGCTCGCCGGAGGACATGGCGGGGCTGGCTGTCTATCTTGCCTCGAACGCTTCGAAATACATGACCGGGCAGGTGATCGCACTTGATGGCGGTCGGCATATTGGTGCTCGGCAGGACTAAGTATGAGCCCTATGCAGCCCCAAACCAATCTCAGCGTGTTCGTTGTTTGCGCAGCCTTCGTAAGCGGCTTTTGCATCATGGCGATCGAAATGCTGGGTGCTCGCATTATGGCGCCTTACTTCGGCGGCAGCCTCTCGGTTTGGGGCAGTATTTTAACGGTCTTCATGCTGGCGCTCGCTTGCGGCTATTTAATAGGCGGTCGACTCTCCGCTCGCGCGCCAAGTTTCGTCACCTATTCTTATTTTTTTCTCGCTGCGGCGGTTACCAGTTTGCCCATCGTTTTTTTCGCTGACGCCATTATGCGGCCGATATTTTTGGCGATAGAGGACCCTCGATACGGCTCGCTGCTGGCGTCGCTGTTTCTGTATTTTATTCCTACGACGATACTCGGCATGATTTCCCCCTATTCTGTGCGCCTGTTAGTACAAAACAGCGACCACAGTGGGCAGAAGGCGGGGCTGCTGTTCTTTGTTTCTACCCTTGGTAGTGCCGCTGGAACGCTGGGCACGTCTTTTTACCTGGTGCTGTGGTTCGAAGTGAATGAGATCGTGCTAGGGACTTCGGCGGCTCTGTTGCTAATTAGTCTGTCGCTTCTGCTGGTGGGTCTAACGAGGAGGGGACATGAAACGGCTTAAGCTGCTGCTGCTTTCTCTGAGCATGATTCTTGTAGCTTCGATATTGCCGACTGCCTTTGGCGATACCCTGCATGAAGAGCGCTCCCTCTACCGCGATATCACAGTTACTCAGGAGGGACAGCGGCGCTGCCTAGTCTTTAATGTCTATCGCGGCGATCGCAATCAAACCTGCATGAATACGGCCGATCCCGAGCGTTTGGTGTTTGAGTATGCCAAGATGAGTTTTGCGGGCCTTCTTCTGAATCCAAATCCACGGCGCATATTAATTGCGGGTTTGGGCGGTGGCTCTTTGCCCTCTGCGCTGACGACTCTGTTCCCTGAGGCGATGATTGACGTCATCGAAATCGATCAGGCGGTCGTGAATGTGGCCAAAGAGTACTTTGATTTTGAGGAAACCGATCGAGTCAAAGTGATCGTCAACGACGCGCGCGTTTATGTGAAGCGTGCCACGCTGCTTGGCGAAAAATACGACCTCGTCATTCTTGATGCTTTTACCGGTGACTACATCCCCGAACATCTGCTGACCCTCGAGTTTCTTGAAGAAGTCCGCTCGATTATGACCGAGGATGGGGTGCTGGTCGCAAATACGTTCTCCACCAGCCGTTTTTATGACCACGAATCGGAAACGTATCAGCGCGCCTTCGGCGAATTTTTCAATTTTAAGCTGCCAAGCTCAGGCAATAGAATCATCATTGCTCGTGATGAATTATTGCCGCCACGGGGAAAGATGATGCAAACGGCCCGCGACTTGGCGCCGCGAGTAAAGCGCTTTGGCGTGCCGCTGCTGGAATATCCTAATAGGCTCTCCACGCGGGTGGATTGGGACAGAAGCCGTCGCGTACTGACGGATCAGTATTCGCCATCTAATTTGCTGCGCGATAATTAACTCAGGGTAGTTTAAGTCGCACAGCGCGCTCTCAACTGCGGCAGTGCGTCAGTCTCAAGTGCAACAGCCTAAAGCGCATCAGCGCCGACAATCAGCTTCAGCGCCTCGATATCTTTTATCTCAATCTCTCTGTTCGCCACCGTTAGTATGCTTTTCTTCTGCTGCGCGGTGAGTAGACGGCTTACGGTTTCTACCGTAAGGCCCAGATACTCGCCTATGTCACTGCGAGTCATAGGGAGATTGAAGCGGGTAGCCGACAGGCCAACTCGGGCGAAACGGCTCGATAGACCAAGCAGGAAAGAGGCGATGCGCTGTTCGGCGCTGTAGCTGCTGAGCAGCGTATGAACCTTCTGATCCTTGGTGATTTCGGCGCCCATAATTGAGAAGAAATTATGCTGTAGCACGGGCAGCTGCAGACTCAGAGACTCCAACTGATGGAAGGGAATCTCACAGATCGAAGCGTGTTCCAGCGCAATCGCTGAATTGGCGTGGGAACGGTCAGCGATGCCATCCATACCGATGATTTCGCCAGGCAGATAGAAGCCCGTGACGCGGCCCTCTCCGGAGCTGCTCAAAACATAGGACTTAAAGCTGCCCGAGCGCACGGCAAAGATCGATTTGAAGTTGTCGTGCTGACGATACAGGTGGTCGCCCTTTTTGAGCGGGCGATTGCGCTCGACGATAGTGTCGAGCTGCTCCATTTCGCCTTCGCTGAGGGCTATAGGGAGACAGAGTTCGTTGAGACGGCAGCTTCCGCAGGAAACCCCTGAACTATGTGGGCAAAGTTTGACGATCGGCGCATTGGCTCGCTGCTTGTCGTGTTCGCTCAAACTGTCATTTGCTAACGGTGACTTTGAAAACTCAACGGCTGACATTCCTTCGTCTCCTCATAGATTACACAAATCAAAACATTGAGATGTATCAATATATGAGGAGAGTTTGCCACCAATTGCGCTATCTACCAAATACTACTGGCTGCGAATTAGTCATTTTCTGTCACTCGCGCTCTCTCGCCCCTTGTCTGTGCAACCCTCCGCAACAGAGTGGCTTGGTCCGCAAGGGTAGCGCTTAACCCAGACTAGCCGACGTAAACTGTCAGTACGTCACAGTGGGCGCCGTGAAGTACACTATTGGCAGTTGAGCCGAGCAGTATCTTCCAGCCCGAATGCCCGTGGCTGCCAATGACAATCGCGTCGGCCTTTAGCTCCTCAGCGAGCGCGCGAATTTCAGCTGCGGGCGAACCTAGCACCGAATGCGTCGCGCCGGCCGGGAGCTGCCACTCCACACCTAAAGCTTGCAAGCGCTCGCTTGCAAATTTGGACGCCTCGGTTTGCAGCTCACTGACATTGGCTACGTAGATATCCATGCTATAGGCGGCAGAGATTGGTTCGACAACGTGTACGAAATGCAGTTTTGTCGCATCGGCTTCGGCGAGAGCCATCGCCGCCTTGATGACTTTCTCGGTGTCTTTGGAAAGATCTATTGCAACGAGTATTTTTTGATACATAGTGCGCTCCTAGGCTTGCGCCTGCGTGCGGATTAAGCGAGTTAGAAATGTCTTTCTTGACTGCTACGTTACGCCCCTAATAAGACACTTTTCAAGTCAATTCGGTGCTATTTTCTCTGAGCTTGACTAGGGTCAATCCATCAAAGACTTCTAAGTGAAGAACGTGCGGTCGATCTACTGCTGATTAGAGCCCAATTGAAGCTAAACTCGAGCTAACCTAGAGCCTAGCTACAGATAGGGGGAGAAGAGCCAGGCAATAGCATCGCGATAACGTGCCAGACGAGTGCGGTGATCTTCCGCTTCTGCATCAAGCGGTTCAGCCGTGTCTAGCATGTGCTCGAAGTAGTCTCTTAGCCAGCGGTTGCAGCTTTCGGAAAATATTTCGAGACCCAGTTCGAAGTTTAATCGCAGGCTTCGGGGATCGAGATTCGCCGAGCCAAGCAGAGCGTAGTCATCGTCGATTAATACAGCCTTGCTGTGGACGAAGGGTGGCGGGAGCAAATAAACCGCCAACCCGTTTTGTACCAGCCTTCTCAGGGTATGCTGTGCGGCCCAGTGGGCGAGGTGCACGTTGCCGCGAAGCGGTAGAATGACTCTAACATCGACGCCGCGGAGGCGCGCAGCGGTAAGCGCACCGATAAGGTCAGCCTCGGGAAGAAAGTAGGGGGTCATGAGCCAAAGCCGGACTTTGGCGCTAGAAAAAACCCCTAACAGCACATCATTGAGTTTATCTAACTCCTCATTAGGTCCATCAAGAATCAAGCGTGCCAGCGCGCATGTGGTTTGCGGTTGAGTTTGTTCATCTGAAGCCGCTCGCTGTAATGCGGCGCCTGCGCTGCGCTCCCAGTCGTGTAGAAAGGCCTGCGTAAACTCTTTGACTATGGGGCCTTCGAGCCGGGTATGGAGGTCGCGAGCGGGCGCGGCGTTCGAGGGGGCCTCTACAAGATGGCGAGCGCTAATATTGTGGCCGCCGGTAAAAGCGATGCGACCGTCTATGATGAGATTCTTACGGTGATTACGCAGATTGATATGCAGCGAGGGAGGTAGCAGTCTAATCGGATCGAACAGTTTAAAAGGAACAGCGGTTTTACGGAGAAGTCGGGCTACGCGGGGAGGGTAGGCGAGCTCGCCCAGTCCGTCGATTAGCACGGCGACCTCGACACCTCTTGCCTGCGCCGCGCTGAGCGCGGTGACAAACTGCCTGCCCACCGCATCGGCTTGAAAAAGGTAGCTGCATAGGTACACGCTTTGCTCAGCCCGCTCGATTTCTGCGAGCATCGCGGGGAATAGCTCTTCGCCGTTGCGCAGAAACTTTATGTCGCTGCAGGGCAGCAGTTTGCGACCGCTAGCCCGTGCTCCGATCAGTGTTCGGTCATCGCCGTGGCCAATCGCTTCGGCGAGTTGACTCGCGGTTGCTTCTTTGTCGGAGTAGAGCTTGGTCGCTGTGCTGCGAGCCCGGTTGATGCCAAACAGAAGATAGGCGATTGGACCAAACAGCGGCATAACCAAGCACAGGCTTACCCAGGCCAATGCCGAGCGGGAGTCCCGCTTGTTCAACAGCGCATGGGACGCCGCTGTGAGCGAAAGGCTTAGTACGAGCGCGGTCAATGCGAGGCTAAACATGGGCTAGTCGCTGGTAGCTGGCAGTGACTGCGCAGTGGTCTGAGAGTCGCGACCAAAGCGGATCACTCAGTCTCTGTGCACGATTAATTTCAAGACCGCGGCTGTAGAGTCTATCCATAGAAAGAACAGGCCACGCAGCAGGAAAGGTGCGAGCCACTCTGCCGTGGCAGTGTTGCGCCGCCTCTTTCAGGTTCAGGGCCTGCTGCAGACGGCGATGGCTGGCGAGCGTCCAGTCATTAAAATCTCCTGCCAAGATTAACGGGGCCCGTTGAGGAATCTTCTGTTCGACATAGTGAATAAGTAGTTCGACTTGCGCGCGCCGCTCGCCTGCGAATAGGCCTAGGTGAGTGCAAATAAGCTCTAGGCCATTAGCTAAGGTGGCGTGGAGTAGTCCGCGCTGAGAGAGGCGGAATTGGCTGAGGTCGAGAGTGTTCCAAGCGGCCATGGGCACCTCGCTAAGTATCGCGTTGCCGTGATGCCCATCGCTGCTGAGTGCATTCTTGCCGTAGGCGTAGTGTGGCCAAACATGATCAGCGAGGTATTCGAGCTGATTGCTGTGGGGCCATCCAGTCAATCGTTTGGCAGCGCGTTTTGATTCGCCGCTGACTTCCTGCAAAAAAGCGATGCTGCATTCATGTTTGTGCAGGGCCAGACGCAAGGCTTCCAGTGTGTAGCGCAGATTGCTAGCAGAGAAGCCTTTGTGAATATTCAGCGTAAGAACGGTGAATTCCTCTGACATAGCGTGAGCTCCTTGCCTCTTAGTTAGCTGTGAACTAATTCGTCTCCGCAGAATTTACAGTGGCGCGCATCGAGATCATGTGCCGTGGCCTTGCAGGCGCGACAATAAGACGAATGGTGAGTTTGTCTTTGACTGCTGCGCTGTACCTGCTGCATGAGTTCCGCGCCGATAATTCCCGTGGGCACCGCGATAATGGCGTAGCCGCAAATCATCGCGACCGCAGCCACGAACTGCCCAAGGGAGGTCTGCGGCGCAATATCGCCGTAGCCGACAGTGGTGATCGTAACGATAGCCCAGTAAATAGAGACCGGAATATTACTAAAGCCATTCTCTGGACCTTCAATGATGAACATCAGAGCGCCGAAGATAACAATTAGAACAACCACAGAAAAAAGAAAGACAAATATTTTGCGGCGTGCCTGCAGCAGCGCTGCGTACAGTAAATTAGCCTCGCCTATGTAGCGGAAAAGCTTAAGTATCCTAAAGATGCGCAGCACGCGCATGATGCGAATAACGAGCAGATAGGCCGCCGCGGGGAACATAAAAGCCAAATAGGTTGGCAGTATCGAGACAAGATCGATGAGTCCGTAAAAGCTGAAAATATAGGTGCGCTTGCGAGGTGTGGAATAAATTCTTAGCGCGTATTCTAAGGTAAAGATAAGAGTGAAGGCCCACTCCAACCGATAGAGAGTCGCGCCGTATTGCGTGTGGATAGAAGCCACTGAGTCGGCGAGCACCGACGCGACGCTGCTCACGATCAGCACTATTAAGGCAAGGTCGAACCAGCGGCCTGCGGCCGAGTCATAGCCGAAGATAATGTCGAAGATCAGCCGCTGAAGAGGAGACTGAGAGGGGGTGGCGCTCTCATTTTCAGAGCCGCCCATACCGGGAGTTCCTGTCGGCGTTTCGCGGTCGCTCATCAAGCCTCACTGATTCACTAATTAAGAACCGCGCCCGTGCCGTTTCTAAACGGAGCGGGACGCAGCTGTCTAGTTTTCCACAGTGCCCTGATAACACCTCGCGCTGCGCCCCGTATTTGCGAGCTCGGGACGCCGTGGCGATTAGCTCGCAGCGCGGATCATATTGCGGGCAATGATGATTTGTTGAATCTGGCTCGTACCTTCGTAGAGCCTGAACAGGCGCACGTCGCGGTAGAAGCGCTCAACTGCATACTCCGACATATAGCCGGCACCGCCGTGGATCTGTACGGCGCGGTCGGCTACGCGGCCTACCATCTCTGTACAGAACAGCTTACAGGCCGATGATTCGGTGCTGATGTTCTCGCCGCGGTCACGGCGACGCGCAGTTTCTAGCGTCATGCATTCGGCAGCGAAGGTCTCGGTTTGTGAATCGGCTAGCATGGCTTGTATCAGCTGCTGCTCTGCTAAAGGCTGTCCAAACTGCTTGCGCTGCATAGAATAGTCCAGCGCATCGGCGATGAGTCGCTTAGCTACGCCGACCGATACGCCGGATATGTGCAAGCGACCACGATCGAGCACCTTCATTGCCGTAATAAAGCCTTCGCCTTCCTCGCCAATGATGTTCTCTGCGGGCACTTTTACGTCTTCGAAAATCACGTCGCAGGTCATCGAGCCAGACTGCCCCATCTTCTTGTCGATGGAGCCCAGGGTAATTCCAGGGGTATCACGCTCAACAATGAAGGAAGATATACCCCGTGCGCCCTTGATATCGGGGTTGGTGCGGGCCATCACGTTAAAGGTGTGGGCCACCGGTGCGTTAGTAATGTAGCGCTTGGTGCCGTTGAGTATGTAGTAGTCGCCTTCGCGCCGTGCTGTGGTGCGCAAAGAAGCGGCATCGGAGCCAGCCTCGGGTTCGGTGAGGCAGAAACAGCTGATCCACTCGCCGCTAGCGTACTTGGGGAGGTACTTCTGCTTTTGCTCTTCTGTCCCGTTGAAGACAATCGCCGCCGAACCAATACCGTTATTCGTGCCCATAATTGAGCGAAACGCCGGAGAAGTATGGCCTAGCGCCATAGAGACGAGGATCTCCTCCTCCATGGTAAGGCCTAGCCCTCCGTATTCCTCAGGGATAGTGAGGCCGAAGAGTCCAAGCTCACGCATCTCCTGCAGCAGGTGGTCAGGCAGCTTGCCTTCCTCTGCCATTTGCTCTTCTGCGGGGATAAGACGTTCGCGCACGAAGCGCTCGATGATGTCGACGAGTTGATTGATGGTTTCTTGGTCGCGGATCATGGTTTTTTCCTGTAGCGGGGTGCGGTACTGAGGGTTTCTACACTACGCGGAAACTCGTAACTCTGACCACTCCAAAAGTAGTTCAAAATTAGCACAAAGCGGGCATTATCGCGACCGCCAATAGGCGTTCCTTATGCACTCAAGTAGCGCCTTCGAGCCGTGCCATGGCTTAAATCCCTATGCTATGATCGAAGGAATATCGACTTCCCTGGTCTGCGCGCGACACTAGCCGTTAGGGCGCGAAAATAGGAACCATTGGCCCGCGCTAGCCACGCCTGCCGAGCTGTAAAACCACCGGCCCCCAAATAAAAGAAGCTTTAGCTGGAGAAACCAAGACCCATGGCAGAGAAAAATCTTAACGACGCATACATCTACTCAGGCGGGCGTTCAGCCTTCGGTCGCCACGGTGGCGCACTGTCGTCCATCCGGCCCGACGATCTTTTGGCCCATGTCATTAAGTCTGTGGTTGAGAGCAGCGGCTTTACTCCCGAGACATTCGAAGACGTGGTGATGGGCAATACTAATGGCGCTGGCGAAGATTGCCGCAATGTGGCGCGCTTCGCTTCGCTGCGCGCTGGCATGCCGACTACCGTTGCGGGTATTACCGTTAATCGCCTGTGTGGCTCAGGACTGGCAGCCACGCTCGATGCCGCTCGCGGCGTGAAAGCAGGAGAAGGAGATTTATTCCTGGCCGGCGGTGTTGAATCGATGAGCCGGGCGCCTCTAGTGCTGTCTAAAGCCACGAGCGCATTTGACCGCGGCCAGCAGATCGCCGACAGCACGCTGGGCGCGCGCTTCACCAACCCGCAATATGCGAAGGTATTCGGTAACGACACGATGCCGCAGACTGCGGACAATATTGCCGCGGATCTGGATATCTCCCGTGAAGACAGTGACGTGTTCGCTGCGGCCTCGCAGGCCAAATACGAAGCCGCTCGCGCTGATGGCTTTTTTAAGGACGAGATCATTCCTATCGAAGTGGATCAGGGTCGCAAAAAGCCGGCGCTGACGGTTGATGCCGATGAGCACCCGCGCCCCTCATCCGATCTCGATGCGCTGGGTAATCTGCGCTCGCTTTTTGAAGGCGGGGTAGTGACAGCGGGCAATGCCTCCGGCATCAACGACGGTGCTGCTGCGCTGGTGCTGGGTAATCAAGCGGTAGGTGAGAAATTCGGTCTGAAGCCGCGAGTTCGCATCATCGCTGGCGCGGTTGCTGGCGTAGAGCCTAGGGTCATGGGTTTAGGGCCTGTCTTTGCCATTCAAAAGGCCTTAGCGCGAGCCAATCTCACGCTTAATGACATGGATGTGATCGAGATTAACGAAGCCTTCGCGACTCAGGTTCTTGGCTGTTTAAAGATGCTCAAGGTCGACTTTGCAGACCCAAGAGTGAATCCAAACGGCGGGGCGATTGCTGTAGGCCATCCGCTGGGCGCATCGGGAGCGCGCATTGCGCTTACGACTATGCGTCAGCTGGAGCGAACCGGCGGTCGCTACGCTGCCATAAGCCTTTGCATTGGCATTGGTCAGGGTGTGGCCGCAATCATCGAGCGCTTAGATTAGCAAGCCAAAGCAAGCCAGACTGGCTCTGGAAAACAGCTGCGGTGAATTGAAAAATATACGAGAAGAATTCAGAACAATTTAGAGAACATTGAAAAGGGGAAACGAAGAATGTCCGAGATAGTGAGCTACGAAATCGTCGATAACATCGGTGTTATTAGCGTCAATAACCCGCCGGTCAACGCGCTGGCACAAGTCGTGCGCGCGGGAATCTTAGAGGCAGTCACTGCTGCCCAAGGCGATGCCACGCAGGCGCTCGTGCTGCGCTGCGAAGGCCGTACCTTTATCGCCGGTGCAGATATCACCGAATTCGGTAAGCCGCCTCAAGCACCGGGCCTTCCTGAAGTGCTAGGTGCTATCGAAAATTCCAGCAAGCCTGTAGTTGCGGCCATTCATGGCACGGCTTTAGGTGGCGGCTTCGAAGTCGCCCTTGCCTGCCACTACCGCTGCGCGATTGCCTCGGCCAAGGTCGGCCTGCCGGAAGTGAAGCTCGGTCTTCTGCCCGGTGCTGGCGGCACACAGCGGGTGCCTCGTATCGCAGGCGTTGAGGCAGCGCTCGACATGATCACCTCGGGCAATCCAATTAAGGCGGCGAAAGCCCAAGGTATGAAGCTGATCGACGAAGTGGTTGACGGCGACGACGTGAAAGCAGGCGCGATTGCCTACGCCAAGTCGCTAGTGGAATCCTCGGCACCGCTCAAGCGTATCCGCGACATCACGATTGATCCAGCAAGTGTCCCCGCCGGCTTCTTTGATGCGGCACGCAAGAAACTGGCCGCCAGAGCGCGCGGGCAAATTGCGCCAGACCGTATTGTGTCTTGTATCGAAGCCGCCGTTGGTAAGCCAATGGACGAAGGCTTAGAGCGTGAACGTGAACTCTTTATGGAGCTAGTAAGCTCTCCTGAGTCCGCAGCAATGCGCCACATTTTCTTCGCTGAGCGTCAGGCGGCTAAGATCAAGGACCTGCCTAAAGATACGCCGCTACGCGATATTAAAAAGGTGGCGGTTATTGGCGGTGGCACCATGGGTGGCGGCATTGCAATGTGTTTCGCCAACGTGGGTATTTCTACTGTGATGGTAGAAATCAATGACGAGGCGCTTGCACGCGGTCTAGGCATTATTGAAAAGAACTACGCCATCACAATGAAGAAAGGCAAGCTGACCGAAGCGCAGGTGCAGCAGTGCATGGGCGCTATCAGCGGGACGACCGACTATGCTGATCTTGCCGACGTCGACCTAGTGATCGAGGCTGTATTCGAAAACCTTGATCTAAAGAAAGAAATTTTCGCCAAGCTCGACGCGGTATGTAAGCCCGGTGCCATTCTTGCCAGCAACACCTCATACCAAGATATTGACGCGATTGCTGCGGCTACCGCGCGTCCGCAGGACGTACTCGGCATGCACTTCTTCAGCCCGGCCAATGTCATGAAGCTGTTGGAAGTCGTGCGCGGTGAAAAAACGGCGGACGATGCGCTGGCAACAGCGATGGCTGTTGGTAAGAAAATCGGCAAGGTCTGCGCACTCTCGCGCGTATGTTACGGCTTTATTGGTAACCGCATGCTTGGCGGCTACGGTCGTGAGTCGCAGATGCTCCTGCTCGACGGCTGTACCCCGGCCCAGGTTGACTCTGCCCTCGAGGGCTTCGGCATGGCCATGGGACCTCTTGCGATGGGTGACCTCGCGGGTCTCGACGTGGGTTACAAAGCGCGCGAAGGCCGCACCGACCTGCCTGACGATCCTAAGCTCTATCGCATGGGCACCGTACTCGTAGAAATGGATCGGTTTGGCCAAAAGACTGGCGGCGGTTTTTATAAGTATGACCCAGAAACTCGGGCTCGTTTGAATGACCCGGAAATCGAAGCGCTAATCAAATCAGAGGCCGAAAAACTCGGCGTCGAGCAGCGTGAGGTGAGCGAGCAGGAAATCTTGGAGCGCTGCCTCTATCCACTGATTAACGAAGGCGCACTGATTCTCGAAGAAGGCATCGCGCAGCGTCCTAGCGATATCGATGTGGTTTATGTCTTTGGCTACGCCTTCCCAGCGCCGAAGGGCGGCCCTATGCACTACGCCGACCACGTGGGTCTGAAAAACGTTTACGACAAGATCTGCGAATTCCGTGACCGCTATGGCGAGCAATACTGGAAGCCGGCTCCTCTGCTAGAAAAGCTCGCGAAGGAAGGCAAGACCTTTGCACAGTGGGGCGCCGAACAGGAATAGCTAGTTCAACCATGCGGCGCTCTCGAGCGCCGCGTGTTTTTGTCTCCTCTTTTTTTAGCTCCTCGCGAACACTACCAACTGGAATCTCACTATGCTCTCGTACCAAACCACAACCCCCGGCGGCCCACTGACTGCAGTGGAGTCTGCAACCCCCGAACCTAAAGGCAGCGAAGTGCTGGTAAAAATGCTGGCCTGCGGTGTCTGCCATTCAGATATTCACATGCATG
>CBFIDY010000006.1:0-169992 GCA_965661495.1 Pseudohongiellaceae bacterium
TGTTTGAGACGCCCATGTTATTTTACGCCGCCGGTATTCTTTACCTCGCGCTTGATCTGAACACGGCGCTTACCGTGCAGTTTGCGTGGGCTTATGTTGCGCTGCGACTCGTACATGCGATTATTCATATAGGCTACAACAATGTCATGCACCGCCTCGTCGCGTTTGCCGCGTCGCTGCTGTGTATTGGCGGTATGTGGATTTGCCTGCTGCTTGAAGCCGGTTAGCTTGGAAAGAGGTTGGAAAAGGGGTCAGACCCCTTTTCCGATTTGGAGATACCCATGACAGATGCCCCAGCCTATATGCTCGCTAACCTCGTTATTCGTGACGCGGATGAATATCGCAAGTATGAGAAAGGCTTCTTCCCCATTCTCAAACGCTTTGGCGGTGAATTTCTCACCTTCGACGACAAGCCTGCGATGCTCGAAGGGACGACTCCGCCCGAAGGCCGGCTCATTCTGTTTAAGTTTCCCTCGGCAGAGGTTGCTCAGGCGTGGTACGACGACCCCGAGTACCAGGCGCTGTCTGAACATCGCCGCGCCGGCACCGAGCTTAAGCAGCTCACCTTAGTGCACGGCTTACCTCTGCGTAACTGAGTGGGGTAGTGGAGAAGGGGTTGGAAAAGGGGTCAGACCCCTTTTTGCCCTCTGCTAGCCGAAATTACACGAGTCCCACAAAAAAGGGGTCTGACCCCTTTTCCAACCCCATTAGCCAAAAATTCGCGAGCCCCCCTCGCTTCTTCCTATACTCATCGTGAAGGTTTCGTTTAATGCGGTGAGGGGCAGGGAGATGAGGGCTAAGCGAGAGCAGGGTAGGCAGAGTGGGCCGGATAAACAGGATAGAAAGACCAGTCAGGCGACGGATGACGCCTGCGTAGAAAAAACCATAATCAAACGCCTGATTCGACGTAATCCCGCCACGACATTTTTTGTCGAAATGGACTCAGCCTGCTGCAAGCTGACTCTATTCGATGCCCCCTGCCGCGAGTATTTTCGCGCTCGCTTGTTCGAGGCACTCGCGCGTCATGACGCTGTGCTGCATTCTTATTCTCTGCTGAGCGAACGGGCGCTACTGCTTATTAGCGCTAGGTCGCGTTGGCCCTTAGAGCGGCTCCTGGCGCAAACTCAGCGAGCCTATTTGAGCTATTTTAATCGTCGTTTCGATCGTCAACAGCGCACTCTGCGCAGCCACTCAGCGCTGTGCGAGCTAAGGGGCAAGAGACTAATTCGCGCCTGTTACCGCTATATCGAAAGAGCCCCACTGGAGAGTCATGAAAGCTGTCAGCTAGGTGATTTTCCATGGTCTAGTTATGCCGCCAACGGCTTTGGGCAGGGCGAGTGTGGAGCATCGCCGCGCGCAGAAAAAAGTGTGCAGAGGCTGCAGCGCCATCGCGCCTTTATCGATTTTCTGCCGTCTGATAGGCCGCTCGCCGCGTACCGCGACTTTCTCTCACAGCCCATGGATCCGGTGGCGGAAAAGGCCCTTGCTGCGCGATTACGCGAGCATACGCAGCTGGAGGAATCGGCGGTTTATCTAGGGGATTTGTCGGCTTAAGGGGAAAAGGGGTCAGACCCCTTTGTTAGACCCCTTTTTTTCCTCTGCTAGCCGAAAATACACGAGTTCCACAAAAAAGGGGTCTGACCCCTTTTCCCCCAACTAGAGAGACGGGAAAGGCCGAGCAGAAATTTAAACGGAAGCTTGTAAAAAATGTTTGACGGAGGTTTGGTCGGAAGTTTGCGAGGAGGTAGAACGACAACTTGAATGGCAGTGCGGGTGGAGAGTGCAGGGGGGAAGTCTAAAGAGGAGAGATAGAGGGGAGAGTGTATGAGGAAGAGCGTAGAGGGAAAGAACGCGTAAAAGGGAAAAAGCAAATGAGAGGGACGCGCGAAGTTAAGCATGGCAGGCCGACAATTCGAACCTGCCAAGGCTCAGCCAAGCTATTCGTAGTTTTCTAAACTAGGGCATGAACAGAACAAATTACGGTCGCCATACACATTGTCGATGCGATTAACCGCCGGCCAATATTTGTTCGGCATATGCTCGCCGCTCACACCCGGATACGCACCCTGCTGCTTGCTGTAGCTACGCTGCCAGTTTTCATCCATTACGTCGGCGAGTGTATGTGGTGCATGCTTGAGAGGATTGTCCTCGGCATCTAGCTCGCCGGATTCAACCATCGCTATTTCGCGGCGTATCTCGATCATCGCGTCAACAAAACGGTCTAGCTCCTGCTTAGACTCGCTTTCCGTTGGCTCGATCATCAGTGTGCCTGCCACTGGGAAAGACATCGTGGGCGCATGGAAGCCGAAGTCCATGAGGCGCTTGGCGACGTCTTCTTCGCTAATACCCGAAGCCGCTTTGAGCGGGCGCAGGTCAATAATGCACTCGTGGGCAACACGGCCGTTGCGGCCGGTGTAGAGCACGGGGTAATGACCCTCCAGACGCTTTGCGATGTAGTTGGCACCTAGGATGGCAACCTGAGTCGCTTTTACCAGACCCTGCGCACCCATCATAGCGATGTACATCCACGAAATAGGCAGAATGCTAGAGCTTCCCCAGGGGGCAGCCGAAACAGCGCCGTTGTTTGCATCGGGGCCATCGAGTTTGATCAGCGAGTGATTCGACACGTGGGGTGCAAGATGCGCTCGCACGCCGATGGGGCCCATGCCGGGTCCGCCGCCGCCGTGGGGGATACAGAATGTTTTGTGCAGGTTCATGTGCGATACGTCGGCGCCGATCTCTGCGGGCTTGGCCACGCCAACCTGAGCGTTTAAGTTGGCGCCGTCCATGTAAACCTGACCGCCGTTGTCGTGCACGATTTGACAGGCCTGTTTTACGCCTTCCTCGTACACGCCGTGGGTCGACGGGTAAGTAATCATCAGCGCTGCGAGCGTGTCGCTGTGGGCTTCGGCCTTGGCTTGGAGGTCGGCGATATCGATATTGCCATCGTCGTCGCAGCCAACCAGCACCACCTTCATACCAATCATCTGCGCACTGGCGGGGTTGGTGCCGTGGGCGGAGGTTGGAATAAGGCAGATGGTGCGCTCGGTGTCGCCGCGGCTCAGGTGATATTTGCGTATAGCCAGCAGTCCGGCGTATTCGCCCTGGGCACCAGAGTTAGGCTGCATGCTAACCGCGTCGAAGCCCGTTACCGCCTCGAGCATTGTTTCCAGCTGCGTGATCATTTCGATGTAGCCGCTCATCTGTGTCACCGGCGTGAACGGATGAGGTTTAGCGAACGCAGGCCAGCTTATCGGCATCATCTCCGCTGCGGCGTTGAGCTTCATGGTGCAGGAGCCGAGGGGAATCATCGAGTGCGTGAGCGAGATGTCTTTGTCTTCGAGGCGCTTGAGGTAGCGCATCATCTCGGTTTCGCTGTGGTAAAGATTGAAATTGGGGTGTGTGAGGTAGCTGCTTTGACGCTTCAGCGTGTCGGGGATGCTCAGCGCGAGCTTGCCCGCCACAATAGCCGCGTCGATGGCCGCCACTGACAGTTCTTCGCCAGCCATGTCGCCCACAAAGACCTGCCACAGCGTGTCGACATCCGCCGCCGTAGTGCATTCGTCGAAACTGACGCCGATCTCGCTGTCGCTTTCGAGCCGATCGAGGCGCAGATTGATACCCACGGCGTCGGCTCGAGCGACAATACTACTAGCCTGTTTACTCTCTACGGCCACGGTAACCGTGTCGAAGAAGTGAGCGTTTACTACCTCTATACGTTCTGATTTCAAGCCCTGAGCAAAGATCTGTGCAAGACGATTGACCCGCTGAGCAATTCCACGCAGCCCCTCGGGGCCGTGGTACATGGCGTACATTGCCGAAATATTGGCGAGTAGTACCTGCGCTGTGCAGATGTTGCTGTTGGCCTTCTCGCGGCGAATGTGCTGCTCGCGAGTTTGCAGCGCCATGCGGAAAGCTTGCCTGCCGCGCACGTCTACCGACACGCCGATAATGCGCCCGGGCACCGCACGCTTGTAATCGTCTTTCGTGGCGAAGTAGGCGGCGTGTGGTCCGCCGTAGCCCATGGGCACGCCAAAGCGCTGCGTGGTTCCAACCACAACATCGGCGCCCATCTCGCCCGGTGGAGTCAGCAAAGTGAGGCTTAGGATATCTGCTGCTGCGATAGCAATGGCACTGTGCTCGTGCAGTGCGGCGATAAAGCCACTGAGGTCGCGCAACTCGCCGTTCATGGCCGGATATTGGAAAAGACCGCCAAACAAAGTGGCAGGATCGATGCTCGCGCCGATCTCGCTGGGCTCAGCAATGATTAGCTCGAAGCCGAAGCACTCGGCGCGGGTTTTAATCACATCAATGGTCTGCGGAAAGCACTGGGCATCAACGAAGAAAGCATTGCCCTTGCGATTCTTGCTGACGCGCTTGGCTAGCGCCATTGCCTCGGCTGCGGCCGTTGCTTCGTCAAGCAGCGAGGCATTAGCGAGGTCCATACCGGTAAGATCGAGCACCATCTGCTGATAGTTGAGCAAACTTTCTAGCCGGCCCTGAGAGATCTCCGGCTGATAGGGCGTGTAGGCCGTGTACCAGTTTGGGTTTTCCAATACATTGCGCAGAATGACATTCGGGGTATGCGTATCGTAGTAACCCAGACCAATAAATGATTTACGGAGCTCGTTCTTATCAGCGAGGCTGCGCAGCGCCGCGAGGGCTTGGGGCTCGGTCATCGCTGTGCCGAGAGCCATAGGCTCTTGCAGTGCAATCGCCGCAGGCACAGTCTCGTCGACCAGGCGCTCAAGGGAGTCAATGCCGAGGGCGCTGAGCATCTGCTGTATCTGCTCAGCATCTGGGCCGATATGGCGATCGATAAACTCGCCGGTGTTTTCGAGAGTGTCTAGCGGTGTGAGAAGATCGTGCGGGGCCGAAGCGGCGGGAGTCTGCATTGCCATCCTTTATTACTCGTTTTCGCAGTGCTCTGTGTAAGCCTCTGCATCGAGGAGTTCGTCGAGTTCAGCCGTGTCCTCTAAGCGGACTTTGAAGAACCAGCCGCCATCGTAGGGCACCGAGTTTACGGTCTCTGGGGCGTCGAGCAGTTCTTCGTTAATGGCAATGATCTCGCCGGATACCGGGCTGTATACGTCGGACGCGGCTTTAACAGATTCGACCACTGCAACCTCGTCCTTAGCGTGGACCGTCGCGCCAACTTCTGGCAGGTCGACAAATACGATGTCGCCCAAAGCGTCTTGAGCGTGGTCGCTAATGCCTACAGTGGCAGTGCCATCCTCATCGAGGCGCACCCATTCATGTGACGTGGCGAATTTGCAGTTATCCGGTGTAGTGCTCACTTTGCGCTCCTTGAGAATGCGCGATCGACGCGCCTCATTATTTAGACCAGCATTTTACCGGAAACCAGTGGGGCAGGTCGCGCAAAAATTACCCATTGTTCTTAGTTTTTTGACAAAGTCTTGGCGAAGGTCACAGGCGGCGTTCGGTCTTTTCTTGGGGAGACTGCTCCTCGGCAGGCTGTCCTCTCAAAAGGCTGAAAAACACGTTCCTCTGCTGGAAGGCTGTAATGGGCCAAACTGGGCTCGCAGGGGTAGGCGTTCTATTCGAACACCTTCTTACCCATGCGCACGAAATTAGGTTTTACCTGCCTTACGGGCGTTAGCGTGCCACGCAGATCAACCTCGCAGCTTGCGGTAGTCGCAGGTACACGGGCCAAAGCGATCGAGTGCTTAAGCGTGGGAGAGAAGGTCCCGCTGGTAATGACGCCGTTAGCTAGCTCTTTGCCCTCGGCATCCTTGCACACCACAGCGAGCCCTTCGCGCAGCACGCCGCGCTGTTCCAGCACTAAGCCGGTTAAGATGGGTAGACGCCCGGCTTCTAACTCGGCGCGCTGGGCGATAAGTGCCGCCCGTCCCACGAAGTCGCGATCATTTGGCTCCCAAGCAATAGAGAAGCCCATGTTGGCCGACAGCGGCGAAATCGTCTCGTCCATGTCGTGCCCGTACAGGTTCATGCCGGCTTCGAGCCGCAGCGTATCGCGAGCGCCAAGGCCGATAGGTTTGACGCCGCCGGCGAGCAGCGCATCCCACAGCTGTGGGGCTTCGGTGGCGGGTAGAATAACCTCAAGCCCCTTTTCACCGGTGTAGCCCGTGCGCGCGACGAACCAGTCGCCGAGCTCAACGCCGCGAAAGTTACCCAGTGCAGAAATAGCCGCTGTCTCTGCCGCAGCATCGCGGCCGCAGTCCGCGAGCACAGCGCACACTCGCTCTATGGATTCTGGCCCGTGCACGGCGAGGATGCCGAGCTGCGGCTTTTCCTGCACAGCGACAGAGAAGCCGGTGGTCTGCAGCGCCATCCAGCGCAGATCTTTAGTGCGTGTGGCGCAGTTGACTACGAGCCTATAGCCGTCCCGCATGCGGTAAACGATTAAATCGTCGATGACGCCACCGTCTTCGTTGAGCATACCGCTGTAGAGCGCACGCCCGATCTCATCTAAGCGCGCCACATCGTTGGCCAAGAGTTTTTGCAGGTAGGCTTTGGCATCGCTGCCTGTCACATCGACCACCGTCATATGCGAGACGTCGAAAACGCCGGCTGCCGTGCGCACCTGATTGTGCTCCTCGATCTGCGAGCCGTAGTTGATCGGCATTTCCCAGCCGGAGAAATCGACGATCTTGGCGCCGGCGTCGATATGTTGCTGGAAGAGAGAGGTGCGGTTGCTCATAGTGACGCTCACAGGGGTAAAGGTTTAGACGGAAAATAAGACGAGATTATCCCTGTTAAGCGCGCGCTTGTCGCGTGTAGCAGGGTCTTATCGGCCGGTTAAGGCTGCCAAGCGTAGGTGAACTTTGCAAACAGGCTACGACCGATCGGCTCTAAGCCGTCGTAGCGATCGTCTTGGAAGCTTGCGTCGGAATAGCCGACGAAAAAGCGCGTCGCGGCGGTAAAGCGATAGCTATAAAGAAGCTGAGCAGTCAGATCGGCGCTTCGGCTCTGCACGTCGCGCAGGTAAAGCGAGCGGTCGCGTTTGCGGTCGTTATACTGCAGTGTAAAGCGCAGAAAACTCTTAGCATTGAACTGATAGGTCGTACGCAGGTCGCTAAGATTTGCAGTGAATAAGCGCCCGCCGTCGACGTTAAACTGCTGGTGCGTGTGGCTCAGATTAAACTGCAGATGTCTGCCAATCTGCAGCCTGATAAAAGGACTGAGACGATTCGACTGGCCGAGGCGCGTGTTGGCAAAGTCTACGATGTCTTCAATGCGCAGCGTAGCGCCAAGTCCTAGGCTGGGGATTGGCGAGAAACCCGCCGAGACTTGATTGAACTGCTCATCGAAATAGGCGCCGTTCCAATACGTCTTGCTGCCACCAAAAAGGGCGTTTAGGTAGGACTGCGCAGGCCCGTTCATGTTGACGAAAAACTCGAGCTCTTCTTCAATCTCTTTGCCTGACTGATCTTCGGTACGGTCATAGTCTATGGCTATGCGAAAGCGGCTTAGCAGACTATTTCCGTCTGCGCGCCAAGTGCGCCCGAGGGTGCCTATGAATTTCTTAAAATCTGTTCTGTTGACGAAGCCAAGGTCGGCGCGGAAGTCTTCACCAATATCATCATAGGACAAACGCCAATCCCATTCAGCATCTACATGCCTATACTCTAGCCGCAGGCTGTCGCCATTCTGCTGCGCATTACTGTCGAACCGCTCTTGGAGCTGCTGCGGATTCTTAGTGCGCGAATACACGCCTTGCACACTAATCGTGTCCGCTTCGGTTGGCCTTAGCACAGCATCGAGGCTTGCCACGCTATTGCTGTAGCCGACCTGATCGGCGCGGCGGTCGGTGACCACGATACCGACTGCGGAATTTTCAAACAGATCCATCCGGTAGCGACCGATATTGATGTCGCTCTCTACGGCGCCGTCGATCAAGCTTGGATCAGCGAGACGCACGGTAGAGGAGCCGAGCGCCCCAGGCACGATAAAGCCGGTGGTTTGATCGTTGGCAGTTAACACTCCGTAGGTATGCCGCCCCGATTTCCCGGTAAGCTTTAGACCGTAGTCGGGATCGGCGATGTTGCGCGTGTACACGAGGTTCTGAAAAGTATCGAAGTAGTCTGCGCCGTCCAGGAAAAAAGTGCGGCGCTCAGGGAAGAACAGGCTAAAGGTATTATTGATCGCCAGCTGCGGTGAATCGGCCTCGACCTGGGAAAAATCGGGGTTCAAAGTTGCGTTTAGATAAACGTCCTGAGTGACGCCCCAGCGTAGATTCACGCCCGCATCTGGCTCAGCGCCGGGCTCCTCCCAAGGGCCAAGGTCACGGCCGCGAGTTTGCGCCGTTAAAGCGGTGAGGCTTGGGATGATCTCCAGATTGCGGCTTGATTCTAAGTCTGCCAGACCTTCCATCTTGCGCAGCTGGCAAAGGTAGCAAGACACGTCGCGATCAAGCGGATTGTTAGCGATACGATTTTCACGGTCGCGGGGGAAGCGACGAACAAAATCTACCCCCCAGATCTGCGCCGCTTCGCTGGGCGAAAAGCGCAGCTGTTTTAGCGGTATGGCCATCTCTGTTTCATAGCCGTTGAGCGTGATTCGCCCGGCGCTGTCCCAGATGGCGTTCCAAGAATCGTCGCCGCGGCGATTAATGTCGTCGTAAATTCGATCGGCCTGCACGCCCAGGGGGTTAACCCAAAATTCATAGGCGCGGCGTTCGTCGTTAAAGGTATCGAGCACGATGCCAATGTGGTCGTCGTCCCAAAGTAAATCGCGATCGCTGTAGAAGGCACGGATCTGCGAAATGTCAGGATCCTGCGCAATAAACGCAACATAGAGTGTATCGCCGTCTTCCATTATTAGGGCTTCGGCGCTAACCGCCGTGGTGACGTTTTCTGCTGGGTCGGTTTCGATGTTAATTGTGACGCGCTTCGCTTCCGCCCATTCCGCAGGTGCTACCTGGCCGTCGATGCGCGGCGCGTTGTCGATGCGCGGAATCTCGTAAGGCTCGAAAGAAGAGCCGGCAGCGGACGCGTCCGACACGGCAAAAAGGGATAAAAAGCAGGCAGCTTTCAGGAGGTGATTAGCTTTATCGAAAATAAGAGGGCTGATTTGCCATGTTCTTGCGCTACGCTTCTCTAAATTCATCGCCAGACGACGCCCTCGTCGCGAAGTCTTCGAGATGTCTTGCGTGCAGAACAAAGACAATAGACGAATAAAAGCTAGGAATAGAGAGTAGGAGGTGGTCAAAATCAATCTCGAAGCGTGAGCGGTGGTTTGGGTGAAAGCGTGCTCGTAGTCACACTGCAGCAAGTTTGCAATGGGCGTCAGAGGGTCAATCACCTAGCAGATTTAAGCCCTAAAGAAAGCTTAAGCTCAGCACTTTGCGTCTGTCTTAGCGCGCTCTTTAACGTGTAGTTATAGGTTTGATTAGAGTATTGCTTAGCGTTTTGGGCGGAAAACTTTGGATTATTCCATTCGGTTGGCGCTGAAGCAATGCTACGCGCTTTCCGGTGATTATACTGCAGTTAGGCTTCGCATCCCCAGATAACTGTATTTCAGAGAACTGTGTTTCAGATAACTGTATTTCAGAGGACTGGAACTTTGCGGTCCGACTTTATCGCTCTGGTTCCCAGGCACCTAGTATGCTGACTACGAGCCTTGCCTAGCTATAGCTAATCGTAGCGGCTGTGCCAGTAATTGAAATAGCACTGCCGAATTCCTATTCAAGGCATCTCTTTTGCAGCCTCTAAAACCGCCTCGAAGGCGGGGCGCTCTCGATAGTCACGCTCTGCAAATTTGCCGCGAATAATGCCCTCAGCGTCGATGAGGAGTATACCGGGGTAGGGAATCCCATACGCTCTATGACCCGGCTTATATTCAGTGTTGCGGATGCCAAAGGCGTTTACTACGCGTAAGTCGTCGTCGCTTAGCATGGGAAAATTAACCCCTTCGTCTAGCTCGACCTCTTTCAGAAGCTCTGTTGAATCATAAGTAATAGTGGCAACGCCAAAACCAAGCGCGGTGAACTCTTCCTCAAAACTGGTCAGCTGCACGAGCTGAGATTTACAGAAGGGTCACCAGTCGAAGGAGCGGCTGAGAAGGAAAAGGAGGCCGCGTTCACCTTTGAGACTATCAAAGTCCTGCTTCTCTGCATTTTGATCCAGTGAAGCGAGATCAGGGATGCGCGCGCCAATTGGGAAGGCCGGCGCCCAATCAAAGGCTTGTTCGCTGTCTGTTGTGTCCTGTGCAAGGCTGCCGGCGCTTGCTAGAGCCAGTGCTAGAATGGTGAGAAGCGGGGCACAAAGCCGCCGAGCTAATCCGTACAATGCAGGTTTCGTAAAATGCAAAATGTTCATAGCTTCTAGCCCTCTTGTTGATTATGAGCTGCGGCTATGCGCGTCTGAGAGGATTATTCTAAGCTGCTAAAAAATCGATCGCTGCGAAACAGATAGCTTTTTTCGCTGTCGTTCGAAAAAACCACTGAACTCGAACGACCAATAATCTCTTCTCGTGGAATGAAGCTGTAAGCACGACTATCGGCACTGTTATCGCGATTGTCACCGAGCACGAAGTACCGCCCCTCAGGCACTACGACCGGGCCGTAGCTACGCCGACTTCGGCTTACATAGCTGTCGGTAAGTTGAGCCAGATGTGTGGCGTCTGGCAGCGCTTCAGTAATAATTATAGCGTCTTCATCACGCTCAACTATCTCTTGAGCCACAATCTGTCCGTTGATGCTTAGTGCGTTGCTCTGCATCACCACAGTGTCCCCCGGCAAGCCGACGATACGCTTAATCAGTCGCTTACCCGCGCGGGAGGAATCGATGATGACGATATCGCCCCTTGCCGGCTCGCCAACCTCCGCCAGGTTAATCTCGGTGAAGGGGACTTTGACATCGTAAGCCAGCTTATTAACCCAGACCTTATCGCCATCGAGCAGCGTGGGAAGCATCGAGGCGCCGGAGATGCTGCTGAGATCTGCAACAGCACTCTTGAAGAAAAGAATGCTGGCCAACACAAGAAAGAAGCGCCGATTCTCATGCCAAGCCATGGCAAGGCCTTCGTGAATGCGTGAGCTCCAGCTGTCTTTGCCCACGGGTATCGGAGGAGCTGGGGGCACATTCGTCTCGTGACATGTGTCACTCGCCTCCCCTGAGTCGGGCGATTTGGGCTGCTTTTCATTCATTAGGGCTATCCGTTTTTTGACTGCTTGCTCCTGAGAGTAGTGCACAGCGCGGTGACGCGCAAGAAAACGATAATCATCGCAAACTGGCTAAAAAGCGTAAAAAATTTGACGCAGCAACATTGCTGAGTATGCTGTATATAAACCCAGTTAACTCGCTGCTTAGCCCCCCCATTGCAGCTAAATTAAACCGAAGCCCCGAGAACGCCCATGGCACAGCCAACTTCTTCAGCCCCAGCTATCGCAGAGTTTCATCCTGCGAGTCGTGCGTGGTTTGAGGGTAAGTTTGGCACTCCAACACCGGCACAGGCCGAGGCTTGGCAGCACATCAGCGCGGGTCGGCATACGCTTATCGCCGCACCCACCGGCAGCGGTAAGACGCTCGCGGCTTTTTATGCGGCTATCGATGCTCTGCTTAAGCGTGGGCAGGCGCAGCAGTTAGGCGAAGGCGTACAGATTATTTATGTCTCGCCCCTCAAGGCGCTCAGTAACGACATACGGAAAAACCTCGAGGAGCCATTAGACGGCATCGCCGAGCAGCTGCATCTGCAAGGTCATGCGCCGGTGGATATTCGTATTGCCGTTCGCAGTGGCGATACGCCGCCGAGCGAGCGCGCTCGCATGGCCAAAAAGCCGCCGCATATCTTAGTGACTACGCCAGAGTCTCTGTATTTGCTACTTACCAGTGCCAGCGGGCGGGCGATGCTCGCCTCTGCGCGCAGCCTCATCGTGGATGAGATCCATGCGCTGCTAGGTGATAAGCGCGGATCCCACCTGGCGCTGTCCATGGAGCGGCTGGAGTATCTGGTCAAAAGTCGCGGCGGAGAAACGCTACAGAGAATTGGTCTGTCGGCCACGCAGAAGCCTATCGATCTGGTGGCGCGTTACTTGGTGGGCAATAGAGAAGGCGCCGAGTCTGCTTGCGAAATCGTCGACTCCGGATTTCGCCGCGAATTAGACCTGCGCATAGAGGTCCCGAACTCTCCCCTGTCTGCCTTAATGAGCAACGAGGTGTGGGACGAGCTCTATACCCGGCTAGTCGACCTTATAAACAGTCATGAAACGACGCTGGTTTTTGTGAATACTCGGCGTCTGTCTGAGCGTCTTGCCTTGGCGCTGGCTGAACGGCTTGGCGATGACGTCGTCTGCTCTCATCACGGCAGCATGAGCAAAGATCACCGCCACAGCGCCGAGCAAAGGCTTAAGGCGGGCAAGTTAAAAGTGTTGGTTGCAACCGCCTCCATGGAGCTAGGTATCGATGTCGGCTCGGTTGACCTTGTTGTGCAGTTTTCCTCGCCTAAAAGTATTGCAACTTATTTACAGCGCGTGGGCCGCAGCGGCCACTCTATTCACGGCACGCCTAAAGGTATTCTTTTTCCCCTGACTCGCGACGACCTCATCGAAGCGGCGGCGATGCTGCGCAGTATTCGTCAAGGCGAGCTCGATGCCATTGTGATGCCAGAAAAGCCGCTCGATATTCTCGCTCAGCAGATCGTCGCCGAGGTATCTGCGCAGGTCCACGATATTGGCCGTGAACCTGAATTGAACAGTGATGCCTTAGCGAATGATACGGCGCTAGGTGTCTGCGCGGAGCCGCAGAACCCAGAGACACAAACTTCTGATTCTTCTACCTCAGAGCCTCATGTTTCAGATGGACCGCTTCGCTATGTCGCGCCAATGCTTGAAACACGCGCGGCAGCAGAAAAAGCCGCAGAAAAAGTAGAAGAAAAAGCCGAGCAAGAAGTCGCCGAAGAATTGCGTGACAGTACGCCGGTGAGTGTGGCGCCAGGGCAGGCCGGCGATGCGTCAGATCAGCAGAATGCCGCGTCGGTATTCCAGCCCTTAGATCAGGCGCTTGCGGCTATGCGCCTGCGCAATGGGCAATCAACGCCGAAGGACGCGTTGGCGGTGCCGCCGGCAACCGCCGAAGTGCGCAAAGAAAGCCTAGCGCAGGCACGCGCGAGCCTCGGCGTAAAAGCCAAACCTAAGATGCAAAAATATCCAAGGCGCAGTCGACAGCCGATGGGGCAAGCAGAGTCAGAAGAAGCGGCAGCTTTGCTTGCGCAACATAGAGCGACTTCGCTTACGCCAGACCCAGTACAGCTTGCCGAAACTCTCACAGCGAAGGCGCTTGGTGCAGAGGGCAGCGCGGCTGTAAAAGAGCAAGACGCGACAATTGAAAGCGCCGAGCCGGCTGCGGGGAAGCAAGGGCAGTCGAATCCCAATTTAGAGACTTCAGCAGAGCATCCAGCGTCTGGTATGCAAGATGGCCAACAGATATTTGCTGGGAATTCCTTTGAGCGAAACTCAGAAATTCTAGCGAGCTTAGCGAGCTCAGAGAACCTAGAGAACTTAGAGCATTTAGAGAGTTCAAAAAAACAAGACAACCAAGACAACCAAGAAAAACAAGAAAAACAAGAGAGCCAAGAGAACCAAGACAAGCAAGAGAATAAGCGCCACAAAGAACTGCTAGCTCGAGAATCCCAAAGGGACAGAGCCTCGGTAGAACATTCCGCCACGCAAACCGCTCTGTCACTCGAGATCTCTGCACCTTTCCCAGAACAGAAGTCTGCAAGCAAAAATCAGCAAGCGCCATCTGACGAAGACGAACCCTTAGACAGCTGGTGCATCGATGAGCTTTTTAAGCTAATGACTCGCGCTTATCCTTTCCGCGATCTCACACTGCAAGAGTTCGAACAGACGCTACACATGGTGGCTGACGGTTATACGAGCAGGCGCGGCAAGCGTGGTGCGCATCTGCATCTCGACGTGATTAACCGGCGGCTAAGGCCGCGCCGCGGGGCGAACCTTATCTCGCTGACCAACGGCGGCGCGATCCCGGATATGTTCGACTATCAGGTCGTGCTGGACCCAGAAGATACCGTGGTGGGCAGCCTTAACGAAGATTTTGCGATTGACTCATTGCCCGGCGATGTCTTCACCTTAGGCACGCACGCTTGGCAGATTATTCGCGTAGACGGCCTCAAAGTCCGTGTGCGCGATGCGCAAGGTATGTCGCCCACCGTGCCATTCTGGTTCGGTGAAGGTCCGGGGCGCACGGTTGAGCTCTCCACTGCCGTATCCGACTTCCGTCATACCATCGCAGAAAAAATTCTCGATGAATCACCCGAGCAAGCGGTAACTTGGTGCAGAGAAACGATTGGGCTGCCGAGTTCAGCGGCGACGCAAATCGTCGATTACCTTCAGGGCGGCATGAACGCTCTCGGTGCGATGCCAACTCGCGAGACCATTGTCATGGAGCGCTTCTTTGATGAAGTTGGCGATATGCACGTGGTGATTCATTCGCCGTTTGGCAGCCGCATTAATCGCGGTTGGGGACTCGCGCTGCGCAAGCGCTTCTGTAAGTCGTTTAACTTTGAACTGCAGGCGGCTGCAAACGAAGACAGCATTGTTATTTCGCTAGGGTCTGTACACAGCTTTCCGCTCGACGACGTGTTTCGCTACTTACAAACCACCACCGTGCGCGATGTGCTTATCCAGGCGCTGTTAGATTCGCCGATGTTCGAAGTGCGCTGGCGTTGGAATGCAACCCGCTCTCTGGCTATCCAGCGTAACCGCAGCGGAAAGCGTGTGCCGCCGCAGTTCCAGCGTATGGATGCTGAAGACCTCATTGCCCACGTATTTCCGGATCAGATTGCCTGCGCAGAAAATTTAACTGGGCGGCGCGACGTGCCTGAACATCCGCTTATCGACCAGACGATTCACGACTGCCTTACCGAAGCCATGGATATCGATGCGCTCATCGAACTTATTGGCAAAGTTGAGCGCCAAGAGCTCACACTTATTGCCAAGGACCTGCGCGAGCCATCGCCCTTTGCTCAAGAAATTATCAACGCGCGTCCCTACGCGTTTCTCGATGATGCGCCGGCGGAAGAACGCCGCACCAATGCCATTCGCAATCGCTCGTGGGCTGACCCCGCAGAGGCCAAAGACTATAGCCTGCTCGATGCTGAGGCGATTGCGCGCGTGCGCGAGGAAGCTTGGCCGCTTATTCATAATGCCGAGGAACTGCACGATGCCCTGCAAACCCTGGGCTATATCACCGCAGAGGAGTTTCAGAGCCACGACTATGGGCGCTGGCTCGACAGCTTAGAGAAACAGGGCAGGGTGCAGCAGCTGCTTCGCCATCGCCAAGGCTTGTTCTTCGCTAGCGAGGATCTACCGCGCTTTAAATCGCTGTTCCCAGATGAATCTGCAGAGTTAGCGCTGCCGGAATTCCTAGAGGGAGTTGAATGTGAACCGGAGGATGCTCTACGTGATTTGCTACGCGGCCGCTTGGAAGGTTTGGGCCCGGTAACAGCTACACGACTAGCGAACGAGCTGAACCTGAGCGGTGCCAAAGTAGAAGCGGCGTTAATCGCGCTGGAAGTCGAGGGCTTTGTTTTTCAGGGCCAGTTCACTGGCAGCGGTCAACAGAATGCGGAGAAGGAATGGTGTGAGCGACGTCTTCTCCAGCGAATACATCGCTACACGATTGATTCCCATCGCAAGGCTATTAAACCGGTGTCTTTGCAAACTTTTGCGCTTTACCTTTTTGAACACCATGGGCTTAGCCCAGTGCGCGAAGAATTAGTAGAGACTGCCGAGCGCGATGCGATGGCTATGCAGCGCCTTGTCTCTGCACCTCACCGAAAAATAGAGAGAAAAGTAGAGAGAAAGGTAGAGAGAAAGGTAGAAAGAAATAACGAAAGGGCCTACTACCCAGAAGCGCCTATCCCAAGGCTAGCGCCAGCCTTAGATGGCCAAACTCAGCTGCAGCACACGTTGGCTCTGCTTGACGGACTGTCAGCGCCGGCGGCCAACTGGGAATCTGATCTCTACCCTAGCCGAGTAGCAGACTACGACCCCAACTGGCTCGACGTACTGTGCATTAGTGGACGCGTGAGCTGGGGTCGCACTGTGCAAGCAAGCGCCTCCAACAGAGCATTGCATAAGGGGAAGTCTGGCCCAGTAAAAACCACACCTATTGCGATTATGAGCCGCGCCAATCTTGATCTCTGGCAAGCTTTGGCCCGGGAGCAGATTAAGCAGCGCAAAGAACCGGGCCGTCGCTCGCGCTTTAAGCAGGGCGCGGCACAGGAGCCGCTCACGCAGAGCGCTCGTGTGAAGCCAGCGCAACACTCGCAATCCGAGGCCGCACCGCGCTTCTCGGCGTTGGCGCTGCGTATTGAAACTGACTTAGAAAGTCATGGCGCAAGTTTTTTTGATCAAATACTAAACCGCACGGGATTACTAAAAGCTCAGCTAGAGGAGGGACTCGCTGAGCTCGTCGGCGCTGGCAGAATAAGTAGCGATAGCTTTACCGGCTTGCGCGCCTTGCTCTCCCCCACAAAAAAGAGCAGCGGCCGTCGGCGCGTTCGCTCGCCTATGTTCGGCATTGAAGACGCCGGCCGCTGGAGTCTGATCGATACCTTCCAAACCGCAGCAGTGGATAGCGAGTCCCAAGCTGCTGCTGCGCAGAGTCAGGAGCGGGTAGTAAGCGAGGCGCATAAACTCAGCGCAGGCACAGGGTGGAACGCGCTCGACGACGAACAGCTCGAACGGCTGGTAGCTATTTACTTGAATCGCTGGGGAGTATTGTTCCGCGGAATTCTAGAGCGTGAAATGCTGGCGCCGCCTTGGCGCGTTCTCTTGCGAGTGCTGCGCCGCATGGAGCTACGCGGGAGTGTGCGCGGTGGACGGTTTGTAGCTGGCGTTGGTGGCGAGCAGTTTGCTTTCCAGGAGTCAGTAGATGGTCTCCGGAAAAAAGCCAAAGAGCAAAAGCTAAGGGAAGAAAAGTTAAAAGAAGAGAAAGCGCGAGCGACGAACTCGTTGCGAGAGCAAGTCGAACAAGTCGAAACAGCAGAAGCAGTTGGAGTAGCCTTAGCAGGCGCGGCAAGAAGCGTGATGTACGGGGCTCAGCCTGTGTACCACAGTTTAGCTGCCAGCGATCCGTTGAATCTGCTGAACCTGCTCATGCCTAAACGTAAGCTAGCCAAGCTTTTGAATAACCGAGTGCTGTTTGAAGACGGTGTGCCTATTGCGGTAGTCGAGGCGGGCGAGGTTAAATTCCTAAGGGAAGTGCCAGCGGAAAGACAGTGGGCCCTGCAGCAGGCGCTCGTGCAAAAACAGTTCCCACCACGACTCCGCAGCTATTTAGGCAGCGGTAAGACTAAGCTTACAGCGCATTAGTTAATAGGGTGCTGGCGTTAGGGCGAGTAGGCTACTCTGCTTCGGCGTCAGCGATACGCGCTAAGCGCTCTTGTTCCTCTTTTATCGCTGCAGCGATTTCTCGCATGACTGAGTCGACGTCGGCATCATCGGCGTCGTCTTCAAATAAGCCCGTTAGCTGCGTTGTGGGGGTGAGCTCGCCGGCTTCAAATAGAGCCCACATTTCCTTCGCATAGTGAGTCGCCGCGAGTGCCGGGGCAAACTGCGAGTAGTAATCCCGCAGCTTATTCACGTCGCGGGTTAGCATAGACTCAGCGTTATTATTGGCGGCGGCGTCGACTGCCTGGGGCAGGTCAATAATCACGGGTCCGTAGTCATCAACCAGAATATTGAACTCCGATAGATCGCCGTGGACGATGCCAGCACACAGCATTTTCACGACGTAGCCAATCAGTGCGGCATGATCTTCGAGGGCCTGTTCTTCTGTCAGGATCACTTCGCTGAGTCGTGGCGCGACATCGCCTTCGCCGTCGGTTACTAGTTCCATCAGCAGAACGCCGTCGACACAGGCGTAGGGCGTTGGCACCCTTACACCGGCAGCGGCGAGCTTGCGTAGCGCGTCGACCTCGGCGTTGTGCCAGGTCTCTTCCTGCTGAGCGCGTCCGAATTTAGAACCCTTTTCCATTGCGCGGGCGCGGCGGCTGCTGCGGGATTTGCGGCCCTCTTGATAAAGTACAGCCTGTTTGAAACTGCGTTTGGCTGCTTCCTTGTAGACCTTGGCACAGCGGGTCTCGCCTGCGCAGCGCACAACAAAGACGTCTGCTTCTTTGCCGCTCATCAGTCGACTAAGTACTTCGTCGATGAGCCCCTCTTCGAGGAGGGGAAGCAAGCGGGCGGGAATCTTCATACTGCCTAAAAATCCTTTTGTCGGCGGACAGGGTGCTGAGACTGCTCCGGCATAGCGGCCTGAGGCTCGCTGATTACAGGCCAAGCGCTGAATCAATCTCCAGAGTTAGCGCCTCGCTGTCTTGAAGCGCGTCATAGAGTGTATCGACACTCACGGCCGTTGCGCCACCGAGTATCGCCCCGAGTACGGCTCCGCGATGACAGCTGTCGCCGCCCAGATTAGCGTTGGCCTGTAATCCGGCGAGGGGATCTTCGGAATATTTATAGGCGAGATACAGCACCCCCGGCCAAGCACCGTCGATGTAGCAGGCCGAGGAGAACACGCCGCCGATGACCTCGCGATCGTCACGGGCTTTAGAGGCGAGTTCTGCGACGCGGAAATTTGCGCTCGCTTTGCTGCTGGCTACGAGAATCTCGCGAACCGATGTCGCTTCGTCGCGATGCAGCAGCCGATCCAGAAGCTCGGCATAGTGAACACAGACCGCGGCTAGGGTCTTGTCGGGGTGGGTTAGGGCTAAGTGCTCAACGCACTGCTGCTGCAGCTCAGCCAGAGGCACGCCGCGCAAACGTCCTGATAAAACGATGGCGGCTATGGACACGAGGCCGCCGATGGAAGGCGTGTCATGGGTCACTGCGGCGCAGCGCTCGGGCGGATGGCCGGCTTCAAGATTGGCGAAAAATCCGCGGTGGTAGGATTCGGCATAGGTATCGGGGTGCTGGGCCGGATCTGCGGTGAGCAGGGCAATATAGGCCTCCAAAAACGCCTCGCTGCTGTAGCGGCCTTGCTTGGCTGCCAATGTTCTAAGTAGCGCCCGTGTGCAGTGAGCATTGAGCGTATTCTCGCCAGCCTGCATGCCATGGTGATAGTGAGTATTCGCTTTTCCCCAATATTTAGCTCGCCCCTTGAGGATAACCTCGCCCACGATCTGGCGCTGAGCGCGCTTGGCCACCGCGCTGCGTCCACCCTGACTCGTTGAGTGCAGCGACATAATTGAGGAAGGATGATGCTCCGGCGCCGCTTCGAATCCACGAATTCCGCCGGGAAACAGTCGCTCGATATCCATCGGGTTATAAACCCAGTGTACGGGCATGGCGAGCGCGTCTGCGACGAAGGCATTGCGCAGCGCAGCGCGCGCACGACCGTGAAGCAGCTCAGGAGGATGAGACATGGTGGTTTCCTTGAACAAGAGTAATAGTGAACTCGTTAGAGCTACAACGCAGCGCTGGTGCCCTCAGACTTACTTGCCCTCTTTGCGGTGTCGCTGTGTTCATTCTCAGCAGACGGAATGAGGCTGGCAATGCGGTGTGCTAACTACAGACCAGTCCCGTCGCCATAAACAGGCGCAGCGCTGGCGGGTACTACAGCGCTAAGTTCGCTTTGCCATCCATAAAAAATCCCGTTACCGCACAGGGCGGTAACGGGATTCGTTTTGGGCGGGAGCAAAGACCCCTCTTTCTCAGGGAGGAATCTCTTCAACCGACTGTCTGGCTTACGCCAAAGTCCGCGAACACCGAGTTAACTACCCGACGCCCGTGGCGATCTAGCGTAGCTAGTTAGCCTGATTAAAGGCTCCCTTCTGTGATTGACTATTGATGGGATCACCTCCTTTTCTCTATTCCAGGGTAGAAGAGAAAGCTAGTGAGCTCCCCCCGAAAGAGTCACTAACTAAGAACCTGCGTCGATTTATAGCGTAGGCTTTTCCGGCTGTAAAGGGGGTAAATTGGCTCTCAGTTAATCGCCGCAAGAAACTGACAAAGTGACGTCAATAGGGCGCAGCAGGCAGGGGAAATAAGGCGCATACAGCGAGGCGAGGCGGGGAATGCAGAGGAGGAAATCCGAGCAGAGAGTCCACAATGAGACTCGTAAAAGGCCAGTAACGAGAACGTTAAAGAGACCCGCAATGATTCGAGTGAAGAGCCCAACAAAGGCTCTATGCGCCAGCGCTAAAACAGCCCGGGGAACAGCCGTACCGATATGAGGCCAAGCAAGAAGAGGGCGCCCAACTGAATCACAATCACCAGAGGTTTTGCTGCCAACAAACTCAGAAAAGTAGGCGCCTGTCCGCTGTCGCGAAGCGCCTGATATTTTGCTCGTTCACGCTGAGCGCGCTGTGCCTGGTAGGTGTCGAGAAGCTCTCGTGCGCGCGGATAATCTGATGCGTCTGATAGCCAGAGCCCGGGCAGGGAAATGCCCCAGTTGCCGGCGGAAGTCTCGTAGAAGTTGACGTCGTTCGCATCGAGAAGCTCGCGCACCTCAAGGATCTCATCCTCAGGGACATTGCGAAGACGAAACAGCAGTTTGGGCACGAGAGTCGGCGCTTGGGGATCTAGCTTGTTTTGTGGCTTAGGACGATCTGACGGGGGCCGCTAGTCGTGGTTTGGCCGCTCACGCCTGAAGGGATCTGCTGCACCTTGCCACCGCCTTTAAGGAAGGCTTCGATGTGTGAGGTGAGGTCTTCACGGCTGCTAGTTGCCGCTTCTTTCTTTGATTTATTAGCCATACTTATTCCATTGCTTGCGTGCTCAACAGGGGCGCGGCTGCGTCTCTGCGAGCGGTGTAAATTCAAGGGTGAAGGCCACTAAGTATATACCAAACCCGCTAGCCGAGCTAACCGGAGCCCCGCATAGTACTCACTGGCGCATTGCGAAAGCGCAGGCATGTTAGAGTGCGGGCTTAGCTCGGGCGCGAAGGTCGAGCCTAATACACTCAGCTTAAAAGAGACTAGCTCGCCTATGCTGCTCGATCCCAATGATCCCACCTTGCTCAGTCTGCTGCCGGTTGCTCTGGCACTGGTGCTCTCGATTGCTGCGCGCAATGTCATCCTGGGACTGTTCAGCGGTCTGTTTATCGGGGTTTTGCTTGCGGAGCAGCTGTATCCGGTCGCTGCCCTCACGGTTATGGTGAAGGATTATCTCGTGCCGCAGGTTACCGATGGCTATAACGCCGGTGTCCTAGTGCTTCTAGCGTTTATTGGCGGCTTTGTGGCACTCATGGAAAAGTCCGGCGGCGGCGCGGCGTTCGCCGCTAGGGTAGAGCGTTTGATCAGCAGCCCTGCGCGTCTTCAGGTTTCGGCTTGGCTTGGCGGCATCCTCATTTTCTTTTCCGACCTCGGTACACCGCTGCTCATCGGCCCCACTTTCCGGCCGCTTGCGGATCGTCTGCGCGTATCACGAGCGAAGCTCGCTTACATTATTGATTCCACGGCTTCTCCGGTGGCCATCCTCGTGCCCTTCATTGGCTGGGGTGTCTACATTATGGGTTTGCTTCAGCAGCAGATCGATTCGCTGGCGCTGAATGTCAGCGACTACGGACTGCTCCTTGCCGCGCTGCCTTTTCAGTTCTACGCCTGGCTAGCGCTTTTCGCCGTGCCCCTTCTTGCCCTGTTTGGGGTCGAGTTTGGCCCCATGCGCCGCGTTGAAGAGCAGCAGGCAGCGCAGGCGAAGCCCGACAATCGAACAGAGGAAAAGTCAGATGCAGTCCGGGACGATACGCAGGAGCTGCAGGCAGTCAGTGTCGCCAATGCCAAGCCTTCCTTCGTTTGGCTGCCTCTCGTAGTCCTGGGCTTCACGCTGTTCTGGGTCCTTGGGCCACTCGGTTTTCCCTTCGGGCGGGTGAGCGGATCGGATTTTCGCGCTGGCCTTGCAACCGCCTATCTACTCGCTGCCCTTACCTTAGTCATTCTTATGGCCGTCCATCGCGCGCAGTCGCCGTTGAAGAGTCTAGGGGTCTATTTGGACGGCATGAGCCGCATGATGCAGATTGCCATCATGCTGCTTTTGGCTTGGGCCATGGGGGATATGATGGTGACCTTGGGCGCAGATGACTATGTTGCGACGGTGGTGCAGGACACCATTGCCGCCTGGGCGTTGCCTCTGCTCATCTTCGCTGTTGCCTGCGGGATTTCTTTTGCAACCGGTTCATCTTGGGGCACTTTTGCCATTGTGCTGCCTCTTGCGCTACCCGCTGCGGCCGCGGTCGATGCGCCGCTGGCAGTGTGCATTGGCGCGGTACTTTCTGGCGGCCTGTTCGGCGATCACTGTTCGCCGATTTCAGAAACCACGATCTTGTCTTCGGCGGGCGCGGGAGCGGAGGTGTTCGAGCACTTCCAGACTCAGCTTCCCTACGCTGCTGCCAACGGCATTCTTTGCGCAGGCGCTTTTGTAGCGGCTGGATTGACCGGCTCCGCGTGGATAATTTTTACCGCCCTTTTAATACAGTCTTTAGTCTTGCTGATTATCAGACGCCGCTCGTAGCTTCGAGAGCGAATTCGGGGGTTAGCTTCGTATGACCGATGACTTGAAGAGCGGGCCGGCAGTTGCCTAATCCGATGCGCTCGTCCGTTTGCGAGGGCGTTCGAAATACTCCGAATAATAGTCATCGGGCAACTCGCCGACGATCTCATCCAATGGCGTGCGATAGATCACCTTGATCTTAGCCAGAATCTCAAGATCGAGATGGCAGCCATAGTTGCGGATGGTCTCAATGTCTTCCAGCTGTTTGCGCGACACGCCCAGCAAACGAGCGCCTTCGTTCATGGAGTGGCCCGCATCAATCCGCAGCTTGCGAATGGCGCGCTTAACCAAGACGGTGATGGGTGAGAACTTGGTGAATTGAGGATGCTTCATAATGAGCGCAAATGCGCATCTCCTGTGGTGGTGTAGCTGTCATCATGACCGTGGTCGCTATCGCTGCGTTTTATCGGCCATCTCTAAAAGCTTGCTTCCGTGGCTTTATGGCGTCTGCATACAGCCCAGCTCCGCTGCCTCTGTATTAATCGCGCCTTTTTAAAGGACCGCGCAGAGCCAAAAAACTGCTCATTTATCGTTAACCGAGCTTATTGACGGGCTCGCAGCCCGCCAAGTTAATAGGAGAATTCTAAAAGTTAGTAAGCAGTTGCTGGGAAAAGTGGCGCTCTAGAGGTGGTTGTTTCAATACTGAAACGCGCTAAATCCGAGTGGTCGTCGTTTTGATGGCCGAAACTGCCACGAATTCAGAAATGGGAGGCCGAGAACATGCAAATGCATGACCGTTTTGCCCAGATTTCCCTTGAGCCCTCACCGCTCGCCGCTTTTCGGTATACTCCTGCGATACAGAACAACGGCTACGGAGAACAGCATTGAGCGACGCCATAGAAAAAACCCAAGACGCAATAACACAGAATAAGGTCGTGAGTTTTCACTACCGCCTGGCAGAGGTGGCCCCAGACGGCGATCGCGGGGAGTGGATGGAGGAATCCTTTGGCGGTGAGCCGCTGTACTATCTACACGGATTCAACAATGTGGTCGCAGGTCTTGAAAAGGCGCTGGCGGGCAAAACCGTTGGCGACAAGGTTGAAATCACTCTGAAGCCCGAGGAAGCCTATGGTCCGCGTCAGCCTAATGCGACTCAACGGGTGCCAATGAAGCATTTGCAGTTTCCCAAGGGGGTAAGCAAACCGGTCCCGGGCACGGTAGCTGCCGTGAAAACCGATAAAGGCATGCGCAACGTGATCGTTGCCAAGGTGGGTAAGTTCAATGCCGACGTCGATTTCAACCACCCGCTGGCTGGGCGTACGCTTTACTACGAGGTTGAGGTGGTTTCTGTACGCGAAGCCAGCGCCGAAGAGATCGCCCATCGCCATGTGCACGGCCCGGGCGGCCACCATCACTAAGCCCAGATTGGCAGAGCAGAGCAACTGGTGTTAAATAGAATTTTTACAATAAGAACTCAAACCTAGCGGAGACAGCGATGAGCAGCGACGAGCGCGGGACATCTACTACTAAAACAAATTCAGACCAGCCTGACTCGACGAGCAGACGCTCGCTGTTAAAAGGCGTTGCCGGCGCGGCGGGCGTTGCTTCAATTCCTAATTTTCTGTTTCCTGCGCTAGCTCAAGGTGAGCGTCTGGTGCCGTTTACCGACGTGCCGGACACGTTCCAAGTCAACCCAGTGCGACCCAATTCAACGCATTGGCTCGATACTCGCGAGATCACCAGCTACTTCACCGACAACGATGACTTCTATTTAGTTCAGCACTACGGCCAGCCGGAAGTCGATGCCGACTCCTATCGTCTGCGGGTGACTGGCATGGTCAACAAGGAGCTAGAGCTATCCCTTGCCGACCTGCAGCAGCGCGATGTCTTTGAGCAGCAGGTAGGCTTCGAATGTGGCGGCAATAGCCGTCGCCTATTCAACGGCCTCGTCGGCAACGCCTACTGGCGCGGAGTCACCCTGCAGCGTTTACTTGAAGAGGCGGGCATTCAGGATGGCGCGTCGGAAATCGTTTTCTTCGGCGCGGATATTCAAACGCAAGAAGTCCCTGCACGCGGCGTTGAAGTCGAAAAGGCTTTCGCTCGCAGCCTATCGGTTGCAGACGCGATGCGTCCGGAAAACATGCTTGCCTACGAGATGAATGGTGAACCCCTGCCTCATTATCACGGCAAGCCCGTGCGTTTGCTCGTGCCAGGTCACTACGGTGTGGCTAACGTCAAATGGCTAACGCAGATTCATGTGCAGGACCGCCGCTACATGGGTCGTTTCATGGGCCGTGACTACGTCACGCTAAAAAAAGAAAACGTCGGCGGGGTCGAGCGTTGGGTGGAAAACTCGGTAGCGCAAATGAATCTCAAGTCGACCATCGTGCGCGTTGTTGAAAACGGCGGCAACTACACGATCCAAGGCTTTGCGCTAAACGACGGCACGCCGCTGGAGTCCATCGAAGTAAAGGTGGACGATGGTCCTTGGCGCCGTGCACAGATTAATCCGCGCTCAACTAAATACGCGTGGAAACTGTTTAGCTATGACTGGGCCGATGCGACGCCCGGCGATCACACGATCGTGTCGCGCGTTACTGACATCAATGGCAATGTGCAGCTCACCGAGGCAGAAATGCCAGAGAAGCCTGCATCTAGCTACTGGGAAGACTACGCTCAGTTCCCGCGCACAATTACGCTTTAAGTTTTTGAGCGGCACCAAGAGCGGAGCTAAATTTACCCAGTGACCACCGCTCAGTCTGACCAGCCCGAGTTATCGAAAGACATCCGGGCTGGCTTCCTTCTCTCCCGCCAAGCCTTTGAGACCAAGCGCGGTATCGACTTGAGCTACTGGCTCGCGACCGAAGCCGGGCCCGTGCAGCTGATCATAGAGGCACAGGAGGCGGTCTGTTTTTTTCCCGCAGAGCAGCGCCAGCTGCTGGAATCCTGCCTTGGTGAAACAAGCGATAAATGGCGCATCGCTGCGACCTCCCTACGTAACTTCTCTCACGAACCCGTCATGGCTCTCTATGCCAAGTCGACGCGAGTAATGGGTGAGCTACGCAGGCGCCTAGTTGCCGAGGGCGTTGCCATCTCGGAGGCCGATGTACGCGCGAGCGATCGCTACTTGATGGAGCGTTTCATTAGCGGCTCCCTCTACTTCGAAGTGAATCCAACACAGTGCGCAGAGAACACGCCGCCTACGCTCCATCAGCCGCGAATAAAAAGCGGTGTCTATCGCCCCAAACTGTCGGCACTGTCTATCGATATCGAAACCGATTGGCAGGCTGAACAGCTGTTCTCCATTGCGTGCTATTCGCCGACCACTGCGGTGGTCTACATGGTGGGCAGCAGCGAGTGGCGTCACAAAGCGGAAGCGCAAGCCGGCGCCGCCGATTCACCGCGCTTGGAAATACTGCCCAGTGAGCGGGCTGTATTAAAAGCGTTTTTAGACCTCGTGCAAGCCTGCGACCCCGACGTGCTGATCGGCTGGAACGTGGTTAATTTTGATCTACGGGTTTTGCAAACACTCTGTGACAGATTCAAAATGCCGTTTGCCCTGGGGCGTAAGGTTAATGGCGCCGCTGCGCCGGTCGTGTGGCGCGAAGCGCGGGAGCAGGGCGCGACGCGTAATAAGCGCTATTTTGCAACGATACCCGGGCGCTGTGCTTTAGACGGCATTGAGCTTATGCGCTCAGCTACTTACAGCTTTGAAAGTTTTTCATTGGAAAACGTAGCACGGGAACTGCTCGGTCGTGGCAAGCTTGTAGAGAATGTAGAGCAGCGCGGCGAGGAGATCGCCGTGCAGTTCGCCAACGATAAACTGGCTTTAGCGCGCTATAACCTCGAAGACTGCGTGCTGGTTTGGGAAATATTCGAAACAGAAAAGCTGCTTGAATTCGCGGTAGAAAAGAGCCTGCTCACCGGCCTGCCGCTCGACCGCTATGCCGGCTCGGTTGCCGCCCTCGATTTTCTCTATTTGCCGCGTTTACATCGCAAAGGCTATGTGGCCCCAGCTCAGGGCGACGGAGATAGCCGCAACGTCAGCCCTGGCGGTTTCGTTTTGGACTCGCAGCCGGGAATTTTCGACAACGTGGTGGTGTTGGACTTCAAGAGTCTGTATCCGAGCATCATGCGCACGTTTCATATCGATCCCTTAGCGCTGGCCCGAAGTACTCTCGAGGAAAAACCTATCAACGGCTTTGATGGCGGCCAGTTCGCTCGGGATGAAACGATTCTGCCGGGTCTTATTGCCACGCTGTGGCAGGCGCGAGATCGAGCCAAGGCTGAGAACAACGCCATTATGTCTCAGGCCATTAAGATCATTATGAACTCTTTTTATGGCGTTCTTGGTACGCCAAGCTGCCGTTTCCTCGACACGCGCCTAGTGAGTTCAATTACAAAACGCGGCCATCAAATCATTCAAGAGAGTCAGCAGTTTCTCGAAGAAAAAGGCTTTCCGGTTATCTATGGAGACACCGATTCCGTCTTCGTCTTAATACCTAGAGAGGCAATGCCGCCCGGCATTAAAAAAGCTGATGAACCAAAGGCAATCGCCGAACTGAGCGCGCAGCTTGCGGAAGAAATGACGCGCTGGTGGCGCGATAGGATCCGTAAGGAACACGGCGTTGAGAGCTATCTTGAAATGGAATACGAAACCCACTTCACGAAATTTCTTATGCCGACGATCCGTGGCACCGATGCCGGTAGCAAGAAACGCTACGCGGGGCTCGTACAGGACTCACGCTTGGAGCAAGGCTATAGGCTAGTCTTCAAAGGCTTAGAGTCTGTGCGCTCGGACTGGTCGCCACTAGCACGGGAGTTTCAGCGCGCACTTTACGAGTGTGTGTTCACCGGCAAGCCCTATGCCGAGCTTATATTTGCCACGGTGGACGCGCTGCGTGCGGGTGAGCTTGATAAGCAGTTGGTTTTTACAAAGCGCATCCGTCGCCGCTTGGACGACTATGTCAAAAACGTGCCGCCGCACATACAGGCCGCGCGTAAGGCGCGTGAGCGTTCAGAGGGCGCATGGCTCGCACAGGGTAGCATTAGCTATTTGATGACTGCAGGCGGACCAGAGCCAGTAGGCTATACTGCATTGGCGCCAGACTATGAGTTTTATATTGAGCGGCAGCTCGAACCCATAGCCGATGCCATACTCGGCTTTTTAGATGATTCAATGGCGAATCTTTTTGGTCGCCAGCTCGGTCTATTCTAAGACAGGATTATTTACTGCTTTTCTCCCGCTTGGTTTCGGGTTTACGATGTAAAGCTCAAGCCTATTTATTAAACAAGGGTTTCAATCATGCATATATCGCTGCTAGTTAGCGTTATCGCCGACGACAGGCCGGGTCTCGTGGATTCACTTTCTGCTGTGGTGAATGATTTTGGCGGCAATTGGCTCGAGAGCAATATGTCTCGACTCTCCGGCAAGTTTGCAGGCATTGTGCGTGTCAGTGTTACAGCAGACGATGTACAGAAACTGGAGTCGGCCTTGCTTGAGCACGCTACTAAAGAGAGCGGGCTAAAGCTGCAGATCGAACGCATTGATGCAGGTGACGTGGCTGAAGAGACGGCGGCCGATCAAAGCGAAGCGCTAGCAATCGAGCTTGTCGCAAATGATCGTGCGGGTATCGTCAGCGAAATTTCCCGCACGCTCGCACAGTTAAGCATCAACGTGGAATCCTTCAGCAGTTTCTGCGAGCCCGCGCCTATGTCTAGTGGGCAGCTGTTCCGCGCGCGCATCGAAATGCGCATGCCAAGTTCGGTCAAGCGCGGCGACCTGCGGGCGCGTCTGGAGCTGCTCGCCGACGACCTCATGTTAGAGCTTTTAGACTAGTCTCTTAGGCTGCGGATTTCCCAGCCTCGCGCGCGGGCTTCCTGCGCGAGACGTTCATCGGGGTCTACAGCCACCGCGGTTGTCACGGCGCTCAGCAGCGGCAGGTCGTTGATTGAATCGCTGTACAGCACGCTGTCCTCTAGTGACGCAAAGGGCTCTGCGCCAGACACATCCCGCGTATCAAGCCATTGGCTGAGCTTGGTGATTTTGCCTTCCTGATAACAAGGCGTGCCAGCTATCGCGCCGGTATAGCGCTGCGCTTCGCCCTGACCCTCTACCTCAAGTCCCGTAGCGATAAGCCAGTCTACGCCGAAGGCCTTAGCAATAGGCGCGGTGATGAATTCGTTGGTTGCGGTAATAATCACGCAGAGATCCCCCGCGGCTTGATGCCGCGCAACTAAGCTCTGCGCCTTGGGCAACATAATCTTGGCAACCTCAGTGGCTACGAAGTCCGCTCGCAGCTCCTCGATCTGCGCTGGCGCAAGGTCCAAGATGGGTGCCAAGGTAAAGGCAACATAGCCGTGAATATCGAGTTCGCCACGCTGATATTGGGCGTAAAAGGCATCGTTCTGCGCACGATGTGATGCTTCTTCTACGAGACCGCGGCTGATCAAGAATTCGCCCCAAGCATGGTCGCTGTCGCCGGCGAGCAAGGTGTTGTCGAGGTCGAAAAGGGCAAGTTTGGCAGTGTTGGCTGTCATGGCGGACTCTTGGCTTGTGAGCGGATAAAAGTGGAAGGATAAATAGGACTGATCGCGTGTCCAAGCATTATACGTACTGCTCGACCCGCATCAATGCAGGCTCCTGTATTTATTGAAATATTTTAGCTTAGATGGTGCCCGCAGATTGAACAGGCAAGAGCATTTGTGAAACAATGCTGCATCGATTGAAACAAGGTTCACGCACGTGATTGACTCCGAAGGCTTCAGGCTCAACGTTGGCATTGTAATCTGTAATACGGCCGGCCAACTGCTGTGGGCGAAACGTATCGGCCAAAGCTCTTGGCAATTTCCGCAGGGTGGTATCAAACAGAACGAGTCCGCCGAAGACGCGCTCTTTCGTGAGCTTGAAGAAGAAGTAGGCCTGCGCCAGCAGCATGTGAGACTGCTTCACCAAACCGAAGATTGGCTGCATTACCGTCTGCCGGAAAATTACATACGCCGACATAAGTCACCGCTTTGTATAGGCCAAAAGCAAAAATGGTTTTTGCTAGGGCTTGAAGGCGCCGAGGCAGACATCAAACTCAACCGCTCTGGCACACCGGAATTCGATGACTGGCGCTGGGTGAATTTCTGGTATCCAGTCGAGCAGGTTATCGAATTTAAGCGCGACGTTTATCGCTCAGCCTTAGAGCAGCTGCAGGGCCCCTTAGAGAATTACGTCGCGGCCAACCGCTAGCACTCACTTCAACGCCGTTGAAGTTAATCGCAGGAGCAGGATAGCCCATGCTCGATCAGCTACGCAGTATTGTTCAAGCCGTTAATTCAGCGCGCGACCTTCAGTCGGCTCTCGATCTCATTGTTTCTCGAGTCAGGACAGCGCTCGGCACTCAGGTGTGCTCGGTGTATCTCTATGACGCGGACATGGGTGCGCATGTGCTCATGGCTTCTGAAGGTTTGAAGGCAGAATCAGTTGGGCGCGTGAGCCTGCAGACCGGTGAGGGTCTTGTTGGCTTAGTGGCTAAGCACGCAGAGCCGATTAACTTAAGTGACGCCTCTAAGCACCCGAGTTTTTATTATCTACAGGATACGGGTGAAGAAGAATTTAACTCTTTTCTCGGCGTGCCAATCATTCATCACCGTGCGGTTCTGGGTGTGCTAGTCATTCAGCAGCGTGAACGCCGCCGCTTCGACGAAGGCGAAGAGGCCTTTCTGATCACACTGTCTGCGCAGCTGTCTGCAGTTATCGCGCTAGCAGAAGCGACCGGCGCAATTCAGGGCCTGAGTCCTTCGGGGCAAAAAACGGCGGACACGGTTTTCCCTGGCGTATCTGGCTCTTCAGGTGTGGCGATGGGCAAGGCCGTTGTGGTGTTTCCCCACGCCGATCTCAATCAGATACCCCAGCGGCCAGCGAAAGACATCGAGCACGAGGTCAGCTTTTTCAACACCTGCCTAGAGGCTGTTCGCAAAGATATTAATGAGCTCTATGAAAAGCTCGATGGACAAATTCCTGAAGAGGAAAGACAGCTATTTAATGTGTATGCGCGAATGCTCGACGACAATGCTTTGGGTAATGAAGTCGTAGTGAAAATTCGTGAAGGTATTTGGGCGCAGGGTGCGCTGGCGTACGTTGCTAATGAGCATGTGCGCTCATTCGAGGCAATGAGCGACGCCTACTTACAGGAACGTGCGGTCGATATTAAAGACCTTTGCAGTCGAGTGCTGTTTTATTTGCAGGCGCGTGAGCCGGTTAAGATTGAGTATCAAGACGATACGATTCTCGTGAGCGAAGAGCTAACGCCGTCGATGCTCGCCGAGGCACCCAAAGACAAGCTAAAAGGGCTTATATCGGTTAAGGGTTCGGGTAACTCCCACGTGGCGATCCTCGCGCGCACGATGGGCATCCCCACTGTTATGGGTGCGGTTAACCTTCCTTATTCTCAGCTCGAAGGTCGTAGCCTTGTCGTCGATGGCTATCGTGGCGAAGTGATCACTAGTCCCTCAGCAGAGCTGCGGGCGCGCTATCAAGAGGTTTTGAAAGAGCAGGACAGACTAGTCGCCGGTCTTGAAGTGATTAAAGACGAGCCCTGCGAGACGACCGACGGTCACAGAGTGAAACTGTGGGTGAATACAGGCTTGATGTCGGATGTCATGCAGTCGCTTGACCTCGGCGCCGAGGGCATAGGCCTGTTCCGTACGGAAGTACCATTCCTATTGAGCGAGCGTTTTCCAAGTGAGCAGGAGCAGTACCAGATATACCGTGAGCAGCTGCAAGCCTTTGCGCCGAAACTGGTTACGATGCGTACTTTGGATGTTGGTGGTGATAAAGCGCTGTCTTACTTTCCTATCGAAGAAGCGAACCCTTTCCTCGGCTGGCGCGGTATTCGCGTAACCCTTGATCATCCGGAAATATTCATGGCGCAAATTCGCGCCATGTTGCGGGCGAGCGAAGGCTTGGACAATCTGCAGATCATGCTGCCGATGATTAGCAACGTGAACGAAGTAGAGAAAGCCCAAGAGCTGATAAAAAAGGCACACCGCGAACTGCTTCAAGAGGGGTTAAAAGTCATCTATCCCGCGGTAGGCGTGATGATCGAGCTGCCTGCGGCGGTATATCAAACCGCGGAGCTCGCACGCCGTGTTGATTTTGTGTCGGTGGGTAGTAATGACCTTACGCAGTACTTGCTTGCGGTTGATAGAAACAATCCGCGGGTAGCGAATCTATATTCCGCTTTTCACCCCGCTGTGATCTCAGCGCTAAAGCAGGTGGTAAAGCTCGCCAAGCAGGAAGGTAAGCCGGTCAGCATCTGCGGTGAGATGGCGGGCGATCCCGGTGCTGCGCTATTGCTGATTGCGATGGGTTTTGACGTGCTGTCGATGAACGCGTCGACGCTGCTGAAAGTAAAGTCGGTAGTACGCAGCGTGTCGATGGAAGTAGCGAAAGATCTACTCGAGCAAGTGAGCGAGCTAGACGACGCCCAGACCATTCGCAGCGCGATAGATATGGCGCTCTACAATGCCGGCGTCGATCGCCTGCTGCGCACCTCGCGCACTCACTAGGCAGTTTATTTACTTTCTTTTCTCTAGTGCTCTGCGCATCGCAGCGGCGAGAGCCTGTTCGCCTTTCGCTTCTAGCTGCTCACACACATAAGCAACTTCGTCGGGTCTGCGATTCTGACTTAGCTTATATTTTCCCTGTATATCGGTCACCTCAATCTCTATGCCGACAATGGCTTTGAGCATGCTGGCTGGATAGCTTGGCTGCCACGGTTCAGGAAACTTCGCTTCGTAGTGCGCGCTCAGAGTAGCAACGAGAGCGGCGAGGCGATCAGGCTCATTGAACGTTGATGCCTTACCAGTGAGATGGACTGCCTGATAGTTCCAAGTTGGCACTCCGCCTGTGGCGTACCAGCTCGGGCTGATATAGCCGTGTGGGCCTTCAAGAGTCACTAGCACCTTGCTGCCGTTAAGCGTTTCAAGCTGCGGATTGCTATGAGCTAAGTGGCCAAATAATTTCCCAGCCTGAGAGTCGTAGTGCCAAGGCAGGTAGCTGCTAACGATGCGATCGCTGTCTATGGACAGCAGCTGTCCAAAGGCATTGGCGGCTATAAAGCGAAGGATTTCGTCATGGTCATCGACGGCAAAGGGTTTTGGTCGGTACACAGGCTGACCTCGACGTGTTCAGAGAGTAGGAGGTATTGCTGAAATAGTGCGAGCGGCTCGCTTGGCCTTGGCGGTCGAAATTACGTTCGTGGAAACGCAGAGCGCCCTCGCTGTCTACTAACACCGCAGTAGAGCATAGCGTGCCGTAGTCGGCTAATAATTCATGCTCGGGCTCATTGACGATAAACGCCGAAGATAGACGCCGCTCTAGGTCTTTCGGTATGCCGGTAGAGGGCAGCTGCGAGTCTGCGGCCGGTGTGCGCTCATCCATGAGTGCGATCAGTGAATCGGTGGTTGGAGACGCGCTCGATTGCAGTAGGTCGCTGAAGCGACTCTTGCCGGTGCGCAGCTTCGGCCATGGTTCATCGAGTGAGCCGTTCGACAGGCCGTATATACCGGGGGCAAGTTCCAAAGCGTTGGACAATTCGCTGCCCACATAAAATAGTCTGTCACCGTCGCAGAGCAACAAATTGAATCCAGCGTAGTCGCCGGCGCGGCTCTGAACCGCTTTGGCATAGGCTTCTGCGCTTTGGCTGCCTGCCAGAAACTGGGTCGTAAGTTCACCGCGGCTGCGGGCCTGCGCGGGCGCCGAGGCCGCACGACGATTAGTGATTGCGGCGAAACGATACCCCCTGCCGCTAGGACGTAGGCCAAGCCAAGTCCCGCCAGCGCGTCCGTCTCTGCCGGCTAGTGTACCGTCTTCCCAGCGGTGCGCCTGTCGCGTGTCTCTGGCGAAAAATTCATCGCGGTTTGCAGCAACTACGAGCGGGAATTGCGAGTGACTCTGAAAGCCAAGAAAGATAAGGCACATGAACGGAGCTCTTTGAAAGATGCGGTATTCTAACCGCTAAGCTGGCCAGAGCCAGCCTGTCAGTGAGCAAACAGGCAGGCTATACTCGCTGTCGCTGCTTAGCAGCGCAAAATTTAGACTAGTTTCACAGTTGGCGATGCCAGAGGCTCCATGCTCACTCATCCACAGTTCGACCCCGTCGCGATATCCCTTGGCCCCCTATCTATTCATTGGTACGGGCTCATGTATATCGTCGCTTTTACCGGCATCTGGCGGCTGGCGCTGTATCGGGCGCGCAGTGACGAAAACGGGTTTAGTGATGAGCAGATTTCCGACCTCGTATTTTACGGCGCGATGGGCGCGGTAATTGGTGGCCGCCTCGGCTCAGTATTTTTCTACAACTTCGATCGCTTTCTCGCCGACCCGCTGTGGCTATTTAGAGTGTGGGAAGGCGGCATGGCCTTCCACGGCGGACTACTGGGTGTGCTCGCGGTGTTCGCTTGGTACTCCAGAAAACTCAAGCGTCCGTTCTTTGCGACGATGGATTTCGTTGCGCCTTTAGTGCCCTTTGGCCTTGGGGCAGGGCGACTCGGTAATTTTATTGGCGGCGAACTGTGGGGTAGGCCAACGGATTTGCCCTGGGGTATGGTGTTCCCCTATGTTGATGCTTTGCCGCGACACCCGTCACAGCTTTATCAGTTTGCGCTCGAAGGCGTGGCGATGTTGAGTATTCTATGGTGGTTCTCTTCCAAGCCGCGTCCGCGCTGTAGCGTGACCGGGCTGTTTGGTATCTGCTACGGAGTTTTTCGCTTCGCAGTTGAGTTCGCGCGCCAGCCCGATGCGGACATCGGCTTCATCGCTTTCGGCTGGCTGACAATGGGGCAGCTGCTGTCTCTGCCGATGATAGTGATTGGCGCAGCAATGATGACTTACGGCTATCGGGTGCATCCGGTACGCCCTTAGCAGGACAGGATTTACTATGCAGCAGTATTTAGATTTATGCCGAAGAATAGTCGACCATGGCGAATGGGTAGAGAACGCGCGCACAGGCAAGCGCTGCCTTACGGTGATCAACGCCGATTTGCAGTACGACGTCGCCGCGAATGAATTCCCTATCATTACCACCCGCAAGAGCTTCTGGAAGGCGGCGATCGCCGAACTACTGGGTTACCTGCGTGGCTATGACAACGCCGCCGATTTCCGCGCCTTAGGCACCAAGAGCTGGGACGCCAACGCTAACGACAATGCCGCTTGGCTCGCCAACCCCGTGCGCAAGGGTGATGACGACATGGGCAGGGTTTACGGTGTGCAGGGGCGTGCTTGGAAGAAACCCAACGGTGAGCCGTTGGACCAGCTGCAGAAAATTGTTGATAACCTGAGCGAAGGCATTGACGATCGCGGCGAGATTTTTACCTTCTATAATCCGGGAGAGTTCGAACTCGGCTGCCTGCGTCCTTGCATGCATACGCATACGTTTTCACTGCTGGGCGGTAAGCTGAGCCTTACGAGCTACCAGCGCTCCTGTGATGTGCCGCTAGGGCTTAACTTCAATCAGATACAGGTGTTTACCCTGCTCGCGCTTATCGCTCAGATTACAGGTCATCAAGCGGGCACTGCGTATCATAAAATCGTCAATGCCCATATTTATGAGGATCAGCTCGCGTTGATGCGCGACGTACAGCTAAAGCGTGAGCCGTTCCCTGCGCCCAAGCTGCATATCAATCCAGACATTAAGAGCCTGCACGACCTAGAGACTTGGGTGTCGCTTGCTGATTTTTCGGTAGAGGGCTATCAGCATCATGAAGCCATCGCCTATCCCTTCTCGGTTTAAATCGGACGCCGTTCTATGAAACTCTCACTTATTGTTGCCATGGCTGAAAACCGTGTCATCGGCCGCGACAACTCTCTGCCTTGGCATCTCTCCGAAGATCTAAAATATTTTCGCCGCACGACTACCGGCCACTGCATCATCATGGGTCGCAACACCTGGGAAAGCATCGGTCGGCCGCTGCCGAATCGCCGTTCGATTGTTGTTAGCTCCAACCCTGACTACATTGCCGAAGGGGCTGACGTAGTGACGAGCCTGCCGGCTGCGAAAGCGCTCGCGGTCGAGCTAAGCGCCGAGCTCGGTGTGGACGAGGCTTTTGTGATTGGTGGCGCGAGACTCTACGCCGATGCGCTTGCGCAGGCCGAGTGTTTTCACCTCACGCGGGTGCATGCTCAGGTCGAGGGCGATACCTTGCTGCCGGAGTTCGATGAGAATGATTGGCACGAAGTGGCGCGGGAAGAGTTCGAAGCGCAAGATGATAATCCTTACTCTTACAGTATCTGCCGACTAGAGCGTCGTTAAACAGCGCGCAGTAGGATCTTAGACTTTCGCTGCAGATTATAAAGCGCCTGTCTTTGCTCAGGTAAATCCTCAAGCTTGCCCTCAGCATAGCCGTGGGCGCTAAACCAGTGCGCTGCAGAAGTAGTTAGCACGAAGGTTTTAGCCAGCCCCAGCGCCTTAGCTTCACCAGACAGCGCAGCCAATAAGCGCGCACCCAGTCCAAGCTTGCGGTAGCTTGGATGAATAGCGATACAGGCTATCTCGCCTAGCTCATCACTGGTTCGATAAAGCGCGGCACAGGCAATGATCGCGCCTTCGAGCTCAATCACCTTGAAGTTCTCGATCTCGGTTTCTAAACGCTCGCGCGAGCGCTCGACTAATGTGCCGTCAGCTTCCAACGGACGAATGAGCGCTAAGATGGCGGCTACATCATCGATGCTTGCGCTACGCAGGCTGTCGAGGCTGTCATCACTTATCAGCGTGCCCGCACCTTCGCGAGTAAAGAGCTCGCGAATTAGCGCGCCGTTGCTTTGATAGCCTATTAGATGACTTCGCTTTACGCCGGCTCGAATAGCAGTCACACAGGCTTCAATGGCACTGCCTAGCTGCTGTTGGTCCTCGGTTGCCGCAGCAATCAATTGTGTCGCAAGCACCGCAGCATCGCTGGGACTCAGTGCAGCGACGAGTGCGCCGGATTCGTTTGCCACGCCTTCTTCCGGTATCAGGGTGATCAGTTTGTCTGCTTGCAGTGCAATCGCGATCTGGCTGGCTACTTCTTCTGCGCTGAGATTAAACACTTCCCCAGTGAGTGAGTAGCCCAAGGTAGACTGCAGTACCAGCGCGCCGTCATCCAGGCGCTTTTGAATTTGCTCTGCATCTACACGGCGGACTCTGCCGGTGTGTTGAAAATCGATACCGTCGCGCACGCCGACAGGCATAGCGGTAATAAAATTGCCGCGAGTGAGTGACAGTGCACCGGCGCGATTGGAGGTGAGCGGCGCGCGCGTGCCCACATTAGAACCGGCGCTGAGCAAAGCTTCGAGTCGAATAGACTCTGCGCCGACCGCTGCCGAGATTGCGGGAATTGCCTCGGGAGGGCTCACTCGTAAGCCTTTCACACGCTCGCAAACAAGCTGAGTTGAATCCAGCGCCGCGTCGATCTGTGGACGCGCGCCGTGCACGAGAACCAGTTTGACCCCTAGCGAATGTAGAAGGCTAAGATCGCTGACGAGGTTGTTTACAAACTCGCTGGCAAGCGCGTCGCCGCTCACTAACACTACGAAGGTCTTACCGCGGTGAGTGTTTATGTATTGAGTGGACGCACGGAACCAGTCGACCAGCGCGTCTTGGGCGCTGACCTGTAAGTCGTCTTGATTCTGCGGTGCGGTACTCATGCTGCGGCTTAATTCACTAAATAGTGTGCATTGGGAGCCGAATTAGACCCGACAACGCCCCCTTAACGCAAGCAGGGCAACCGTTAGAGGAACTCCTCCAGCACGTTGTTCAGGTACCTAAAGCCTTTTTCAGTGGTGGTAATCCGCTTCTCAGGGTCTTCATATTGAGTGAGTAGCGAGCGTTCAATAAGCCGTTCCACTACCGATTGAATCGATTCGAAGCCGGCACCGGTGCGTACTTCAAAATCCCTGACGCTAAATCCATGGCGGGTTCGCAGGCTATTGAGCAAAAACTCGATCGCAATCTCATCCGCCGCAATCGCATTGTCCTGCGCGGCGAAGGACAGGGGTTCGGTGAGCGCGCCCCGGAGATAATGATCGGGCTGGCGCTGTTTTCGTGTGCGAACGGGCAGCGCGGAATCGCTTACTGTAAGCTTGCCGTGCGCGCCCGCGCCGATGCCTATGTAGTCACCGAACTGCCAGTAGTTGAGATTATGCTGTGACTGAGTCGCCGTGCTGCGCGCATAGGCTGACACCTCATACTGTTCGAAACCCGCCGCGCTCAGCCTCGCGTGGCCTGCGTCCTGAACACTTGTCAGCAGGGATTCCCTTGGCAGCGGCGGCGGCCTCGAAAAGAACACCGTGTTCGGTTCGATCGTGAGTTGATACCAAGAGAGATGGGTGGGCTCGAAGGCTATCGCGGTGTTTATGTCCTTAAGCGCCGAGTCAAGTGTCTGCTCCGGCAAGCCGTGCATGAGATCAAGATTGAAATTAGTAAATCCTGCGGTGCGCACAGACTCGATAGCACGGTGCGCCTGCGCTGAGTCATGAATTCTTCCGAGACGCAGAAGCTGTGCGTCGTCGAAACTTTGTATTCCTAAAGACAGCCGATTGATGCCGGCCGCGCGATAGTCCGCAAAGCGGCCGGCCTCCAATGTGCCAGGATTTGCTTCCAGTGTAATTTCTAGGCCGTCACTTTCTAGCCAGCCCGGCGCCTGTGTTCTGGCGATATGTTGCAAAAGAGTATTGAAAGACTCGCCAGAGAAAAGGCTCGGCGTGCCGCCGCCAATAAAGATCGAATGAATCGGGCGCGGTAGGTCATTGCCAAGGCAAGCGCGGCCGTAATCTTTGTCGAAATCTGCACACAGCGCCGCCACGTACTCTTTTTCCGGCAGCGCAGAGTGCGAGCCAAATTCATGAGAGTTGAAATCGCAGTAGGGGCACTTCTTGACGCACCACGGAACGTGGACGTAAAGGCTTAGCGGGGGTCTTGCCAGCATCGACGCAGCTGCTCCAATGCTTGCCCGCGGTGGCTCAGAGTGTTCTTAATTTCAGGTGCAAGATTGGCAGAGGCGCAGTCGTGTGTGGGGACATAAAATAGCGGGTCGTAGCCAAAGCCGTTCACGCCTGACGCCGATTCCAGTATCTGTCCTTCCCAAGTTCCCTGACAAATGAGTGGGGTTGGGTCTGCTGCGTGGCGCATCGCGACGATAACGCATTGAAAACGGGCGCTGCGTTCACTGCCTTTTAAGCCCTCTAGTCTTTCAAGCAGAAGCGCATTATTAGCCGCATCCGCGACTTCTCGCGTCTCACCGCTGACGCCTGCGAAGCGGGCAGAGTAGATGCCCGGTTCGCCCTTTAGCGCATCGACTTCGATTCCAGAGTCGTCAGCTAGGGCGGGTAAGCCGGTGACCTCGCAGGCGTGACGCGCCTTGATAATGGCATTCTCGACAAAACTAAGGCCAGTTTCATCGGCGTCGCTTACCCCTAGTTCGCGCTGGGAAATGAGTTCGACGCCGAGATCGCTAAGCAGCGCGTGCAGCTCTTTGAGTTTGCCCGCATTGCCGCTCGCTAGGACGATCTTTTTTGCTGACTCAGTCGTCACGTTTCTAGCCCCTCGCGATATGGTAAAGCGCAATCTCGCCAAGTAAATTTGGCAATAAGCGCATAGAGGCACTGCCCTCGTGCTTGAGATCGACGACTCGCCGCTCGAGGACCTGAATATTTTTCTGCGCGCACAGCGCATCGAAATCTTTCACGGTGCAGAAGTGAATATTCGGCGTGTCATACCAAGCGTGGGGCATAAACTTGGAGACAGGCATGCGGCCTTTAGTCGCTAGATAAACCCTGCTTTTCCAGTTGCCAAAATTGGGAAAGGTGACGATGCCGCGGCGTCCGATGCGCAGCATTTCGTCTATGAGCTGGTCCGGATGGCTCAGGGCCTGAAGCGTTTGTGCAAGCAGAACCGTGTCAAAGCTGTCGGGCTGGAAATTACTCAGTCCCTTATCCAAATCCTGCTCGATGACATTAATGCCGCGTTCTACGCACCGCTGAATTTTATCGGCGTCGATTTCCAAGCCTATGCCACGCACGTTCTTAGTCTGCCGAATGTTCGCGAGCAAGCTGCCGTCGCCACAGCCGAGGTCGAGCACGCGGCTGTCTTCTTCAATCCATCGCTGAATAATTTCCTGATCAGGACGCATCGCTAGTGATCTCTTCGAGTGCGTTGCTTAAGTAGCCGCGCAGCGCGTTAATGTAGCGGGGCAGAGGCATCAGAAAGGCATCATGGCCTTGATCGGCTTCAACTTCTAAATAGCTGACTTCACGCCCAGCTCGCAGTAGGGTTTCTACTAGCTCGCGTGAGCGTTCAGGCGGGAAACGCCAGTCTGTGCTGAAAGAAACCAAGAAGAACTTGCACTCGCTGTGTTCAAAGGCCTTCGCCAGATCGCCATCGAAATCGACCGAAGGATCAAAATAGTCCAGCGCTTTTGTCATTAGCAAATACGAGTTCGCGTCGAAGTTCGCACTGAAGCGTTCGCCCTGGTAGTGCAAATAGCTCTCGACTTCGAAGTCTACATTCAGGCCAAAGCTGAGCGTGCCGCTACGCAGGTCGCGGCCGAGATTGCCGCGAGTGGTGCTTTCGAGCTCGGCACTGGCGCTGCCAAATTTTGCCCGCATTGCGCTGTCAGACAGGTAAGTTATGTGCCCGACCATACGCGCGAGCATCAGTCCCTGCTTAGGATAGGTTTCGTGTTCAAGATAGCGGCCGGCGTGAAAATTGGGATCGCTAGTAATTGAGTAGCGTGCCACCTCGTTGAAGGCAATATTCTGCGCCGATAGCTTAGGAGCGGAAGCAATGCACACGGCATTGGCTACACATTCGGGATAGCTAATCGCCCAGCGCTGAACCTGCATGCCGCCGAGACTGCCGCCCACTACCGCTGCCCACTTACTTATGCCAAGCCGCTGCATGAGCCTGTGCTGGCTCTTGACCCAGTCGCGCACCGTAACCACTGGGAAATCTGGGCCGAAGGGTTTGCCTGTAGCAGGGTCTATGGAGGTTGGGCCGGTGCTGCCTGCGCAGCCGCCCAGATTGTTTAGTGCTACGACAAAAAATTTATTGGTATCTATCGCTTTGCCAGGACCGATAGCAGAATCCCACCAGCCCGGTTTCTTGTCTTCGGAACTGTGATAGCCCGCCGCATGATGGTCGCCGCTAAGAGCGTGACAAATCAGGATGGCATTGCTGCGCGCCGCGTTGAGTTCGCCGTAGGTTTCAACCATGAGATCGTAGGCGGCGAGGGTCTTGCCGCTGCGCAGCGGCAAAGGTTCGTCAAAGTGGTAAAGCGTAGGCGCAACAATACCCACCGAGTCGGCCGCGATTGCGTGCGCATTGCTGTTCTCTTGCGAGGCTTGCTGCTTAACCATGCTTGTTTCTTGTTTGCGTTAGGACCGAGCCGGCCACGCTTAGTCCTCAGTTGCTTATTAAATACCCAGCGTCACGGCGGCCATCGTTGTGGTGACACCAAAGGTTTGAATAATAAAGTTCTGCAGCATCTGAATGCCGAGAAAAATCACGATCGGCGAAAAATCGAGACCGCCCATGGAGGGAATGATTGAGCGCACAGGCGCCATAACCGGTTCCGTCAGTTGCCACACTAGTTGCAACAGGGGATGGGGAGTCGGATTGCCGCTAAACATCATAATGAAGGACATGATGATCGAGCCGATAATCGCAAAATAATAAATCTGAATAATAAATAGAAGATTCCCAATCACGGCCCAAGCGATGATATTGCTCAGCGGTGGCAGTGCCGAAGCGTAAAGAAAGCTCAGTGCAGCAATCGCCAAGCATTGAACTAACAGCGCTGCGATTAACGCTGCGAAGTCGATCCCGCGATAGCCGGGAATAAACAATCGCAATGGCTTAACAAGCGGATCGGTGATGCGGACGATCGATTGTGACACAGGATTGTAAAAGTCCGCACGGGCGATTTGCAGCAAGAAACGCAGCAGCATCATGAGCAGGTAGATGCCGCCGAAGGTGCTGACTAGGGTGATGCCTGTGCTTCCTACAAAATTCATTTTGGTCTCCTATCGACTCCAAACGGGTCTTAGTTTTCCTGTGCCAATTCTATCGAGCGCGCGTGCGCGGCCTTGAGTGCAGTATCTACCAGCCCTCGCAGGTCACCGTCTTCGAAGGCATTGATAGCCCGCTCAGTGGTGCCGTTGGGCGAGGTCACATTACGTCTGAGCTGCTGAGTGCTCTCGGAACTTGCTAAAGCAAGCTGCGCGGCACCAAGCGCAGTTTGATAGCTCAAAGCCTTAGCGACTTCTGGGCTAAGCCCTAGTTTTACCGCGCTGTCCTGCATGGCCTCGAGCATAAGAAAGAAATAGGCCGGACCGCTGCCAGACAGTGCCGTTACGCTATCTATCTGCTCTTCGGTTTCTACCCATACGGCCAGGCCCACCGCGCTTAAAAGAGCGGTAGTAATCTCGCGCTGCTGACTATCCACCTGGGGATTCGCAAACAAGCCGCTGGCGCCGCTGCCGACTAAGGCAGGTGTATTGGGCATGCAGCGCACTAGGCAGGCGCTCGCTCCAAACCAAGCCTCAAGGGCAGTGAGATTAATGCCTGCCGCGATAGAGATAAGCAGGGGGCTACGCTCCCCTAGCGCAGCAGCCAGCTCTTGGCAGACCGACGCCATGACCTGTGGCTTGACGGCTAAAACGATAACGTCTGCCTGCTGAGCAATCTCTGTATTGGTAGCAGGCTGCAGGCCGGTGGAGTCGGCTAACGAGGCAAGCTTGTCAGAATCAAGATCCGAAGCGAAGACGGTTGCCGGCGGCTGGCCTTTGCTGATAAGCCCGCCAATAATACTGGCGGCCATATTGCCCGCGCCTATAAAGCCAATTTTCGTATCCTGCACGTTCTCGCTCCGCTCGTAATCTGGCGACAGCATGCTCAGGGTAGGCACACAGATCGCAATAGACTGTGGAGTTTACCGACTTGGAGGGGTGAGTGCTAACGCCGCTGACCGAAAAGGGCCGTGCCTATGCGCACCAGCGTAGAGCCTTCGGCGATGGCCGCCTCGAAGTCTCCACTCATCCCTATCGACAGAGTATCCAAGCTCGGAAATCGGCTTTGTAGACGCTTGAATTCCGCATTCAGCGGTGCAAAGCAGGCTCGCTGCTGCTCGAAGGTGTCCAAGGCCTCGGGGATTGCCATCAGCCCGCGCAACTGCAGAGCAGGTAGCGTGTCGATGAGTTGGCAAAGTTCCTCGGCCTCATTCAACGTTACACCTGACTTACTCTCCTCTGCGGACAGATTTACCTGCACACAGACGTTGAGAGGGGGTAGTGCCGCCTCGCGCTGAGCAGCGAGGCGCTGTGCGACTTTCGGCCGGTCGACGCTGTGCACCCAGGAGAAGGCATTGGCGATATCGCGAGTCTTATTGGATTGAATGGGGCCAATGAAGTGCCAGTCGATCGCCAGATCTTTTAGCTCTTCCTGTTTATCCAGCGCTTCCTGTACATAGTTTTCACCAAACGCTGTAAGTCCTGCCGTGTAAATTTCCCTCATGGCAGCCGTTGGCTGCTTTTTGCTGACTGCTAATAGAAAGATGTCATCGGCGCGGCGCCCGTGTGCGCTGGCAGCTTTGTCTCTTGCCGCAAGCAGGCCTGTGAGATTGTTCTGTAGGTTTGCCATTGCTGATCCTGATGCCTTAGTGGTCGCGCTAGTGAAATTGCAGCGCCAAGGTTACCATGCAGCTAAGCCCTTACTGCACAGGTAATACCGACTATGAAATTAGCTGACCTACTGGCGCTCAGCGTGGAGCGCGGCGCGTCGGACATGCACCTCACCGCAGGCCTGCCGCCTTTAATACGCGTTGACGGTGATATTGGTCCGCTTTTCGACGAGCCAGTGCCGACCCTTTCTGGGAGTGGCGAAGAGCTTGGCGAGCAGCAGGTACTTGAACTGCTGCACGAGGTGATGCGCGAGGATCAGCGCCGTGAATTCGAAACGCGTTTAGAAACCGATTTTTCCTATGAGCTACCCGGCGTCGCTCGTTTCCGTGTTAACGCCTTTCATCAGAATCGCGGTGCGGGCGCAGTGTTCCGCACCATTCCCTCTGACGTGGTTACAATGAAGGGCCTTGGACTGGGACCAATCTTTCAAACTATTGCCGATGCCCCTCGCGGACTTGTCATCGTAACGGGACCCACGGGCTCGGGTAAAAGCACCACGCTTGCTGCCATGATTGATTATTTAAACGAGAGCAAGGCGCAGCATATTCTCACGATCGAAGACCCCATCGAATTTGTTCACAAGAGCAAACGCTGTCTTATTAATCAGCGCGAAGTGCATCGTGACACGCACGGCTTTAGTGATGCCCTGCGTTCGGCGCTGCGTGAAGATCCAGATATTATTTTGGTGGGTGAGCTGCGGGACCTGGAAACGATTCGTCTAGCGCTGACGGCAGCGGAAACGGGACATCTTGTTTTTGCTACGCTCCATACAACCTCTGCTGCAAAAACTATCGACAGGATCATCGACGTCTTTCCAGCGGGCGAGAAGGGCATGGTTCGCTCGATGCTATCGGAATCACTGCAGGCGGTTATTTCTCAGGTGCTACTTAAAAAAGTCGGAGGCGGTCGTATAGCCGCGTTTGAAATCATGCGCGGCACACCGGCCATACGTAATCTGATTCGAGAGGACAAGGTGGCGCAGATGTATTCCAGCATTCAAACCGGTTCTGCTGCTGGTATGAATACGCTTGATCAGGCCTTGAAGGAATTAGTCGACAAGGGTCTTGTGCGTGCAGAAATAGCGAAGTCCAAAGCGAAATCGCCGGAGCATTTTTAACAGCGCTAGGTCCTGCATCAGGCGCCTTGGCGCGACAATTCGCCAAGCCAATTCTCTAAAATTATCTGCGCTGCGACATCGTCAATCGCTGCCTCTTTGCCGTCGCCCTTTTGCCGACTGCGTTTGCTGCTAAGCCTCGAGCTGTCCTGCTGCTGACTAGATTCTAAAACCCGTTCCGCCGCCTCGATTGAAGACAGTCTCTCATCGAAGCCGTAGCTGGGCTTGTGAAATCTACCATTCAGGCGATGACCAAATTTCATAGCGCGCAGTAGAAGCGGGCTTTCGCTGCCGTCTAGATTGAAGGGCAAGCCGATCACAAAGGCATCCGGCTGCCAGCGTTCTATCAGTGCCGCCACTTCCCCCCAGTCCGGAATACCATCCTGCGCGCGCAGTACTGCTACGGCCTGTGCGGTGCCGGTCAGTGTTTGTCCGTAGGCCACACCGATACGCTGTGTGCCGTAGTCAAAGGCTAGGGCTGACAACGTTTTCTTTTGCTGAGGGAAATTCTCAAGTGGGGTCATAAATTGTGTTGTGTCATTCAAGGCAGTTGATAGGGCGCAAAGCCTGAGAGAGTGAACTGGCAAGCATGAGTTTAGCAAGGTGTAAGCTCGCCGGCTCAAGAGCATTCAGCTAGTAGCTTTTAAGCGAGTTTCCCTCGTGGAAGCGCCAGGTACGTATGATTTCTACCACATCGGCCTTTTCACGCAAAGCGTCGGGGAAGGGCTCATAGGGAGAGGCTAGCTGGACGATGTTGAGCGCTGCCTGATCGAGCACTCTATGGCCGGAGGACTGAAGAATTTCGGTACGCTGCACAGTGCCGTTGGGCAGCAAAGTGACGAGTAGACGTAAGCTGCCATAGAGTTTCTCGCGCCGTGCCGCATCGGGATAGTTGAGATTGCCTATCGCCTCGATACGCCGACGCCAGCCGTCGAGATAGAGCGCGTCTTCGCTGCGCTGAGTGGACGCTGCGGTAAGGATGACGCGCCTCGGACGTTTCGCATATTCCTGCTGCTGAGCATCGAATCGCGCCATCAGGCTGGCTATCGCAAGTCGTTCGGACTCCGGAGTTGACTGCGCATCGCTGCCGTCACTGCTTAGAGTCAGCTTGTCCTGAGAAACCGTGCGCGATGCGTTCTGCGCCGACACAACGGCGGTCTCTGCAGAGCGTGACTGGGCATTTAAAGGAGGCAATAAGGGCGCGGCGGCCTGGGAAGTCGGCGCGTTCAAGTCCGCTAAGAAAGGCGAGCTTGGCGCGACGGCGGCTGCGTCTTCGGGTAGAGAACCGCTGCCCTGCTGATCGAACTGCGCACGAAAATCGGCTCGCTTCGGGGCGATCTCGCTCTGATGCGCGGCCAGTGTGATTTCCAGTGTGGGTGTGTCGTTAGCGGTCTGGGCGACACCAAATCCTAGGCCGAAAATAAGAATGCCGTGGATCGCCGCCGAGAGAAATACGGTAAAACTAAATCGCTCTTGACCCTGTTCTGCGGCGAGCTCAGAGTCAAATCCGCTAGACACGCCGCTCATGAGTTTTAGCCCCTAGCCGCGAGTTTCTTCTCGATGCTGTTCATCAGGTCGCCGGCGATATCTAGATCGTGAGCGCGGTCAAGTTCACGAACGCAGGTTGGGCTAGTGACATTGATCTCTGTGAGATAGTCACCAATAACATCGAGTCCGACGAACAGCAGTCCCTTGGCGCGCAACGTAGGAGCAACTTGCTCACAGATCCAACGCTCGCGATCGCTTAAAGGCTTGGCGACACCACTGCCGCCAGCTGCTAGATTGCCGCGGGTTTCGCCTGACATAGGAATGCGTGCGAGTCCGTAGGGCGCTGGCACGCCATCGACGAGAAGAATGCGTTTATCGCCGTCGACAATCTGTGGCAAAAATTTCTGCGCCATAATTTGCTGGCGGCCGTGGTCTGTTAAGGTTTCGATGATCACACCAAGATTAGGGTCACCTTTTTGAACTCGGAATATAGAGGCCCCGCCCATACCGTCTAGCGGCTTCAGGATGATATCGCCGTGCTCTTCGTGAAAGGCTTTAAGCCTTTGCGCCGAAGCCGCGACCACGAGAGGAGGGCAGCATTGAGGGAATTGAGTCGCGAATAACTTCTCGTTGCAGTCACGCAGGCTCTGTGGATCGTTAACGATTAGCGTGCCCTCACGCTGAGCAGCCTCAAGAATATAGGTTGAGTAGATGAAGTCCATGTCGAAAGGAGGATCTTTGCGCATCAGCACAACGTCTAACTCTGCCATCGAGCGATCTAGCGGCTCGCCAAGCTCAAACCAGTCTGAGGGATCATCTTTCACTTTCAGTGTTCTGCAAACTGCGCGAGCCTTGCCCTGATCGAGAGATAGGTCGCCTTGTTCCATATACTGAAGTTCCCAGCCTTTCTTTTGCGCGGCTAAGAGCATCGCCAGAGTCGTATCTTTCTTGACCGTGATGCTGGCAATTGGGTCCATGACCACGCCGAGTACTACTGTCATTTTAATGTTCCTAGCTTCAGTGATTGGATCTAGCTCGATTCTGTCTAACCTCACGCGAAGGCGGCCTCGTTGACAGGAGGAGACGCTCAGAAGGTTTCATAGAAGAATCATAGCCTAGAACGTTTGGCGATACTAAATGTTGCGGCTAGCGGGTTTAGCTCGCGCTTGCTAAAGAGGCTATACTTCGGCACTGGAATCGACCGCAAACAGTGGGCATACCCTCTGCATGAGAGGTCGAACGATGATTATGAGAGCACTGCTTTGAGAACACTGGGTTTTACATGGGGTATCGTCGGCGTCTTGATGATGCTGTCCTTCGCTATTTTTCGTCTTGCGCCCATTGCCTTGGAGCTTAATGCCGAGTCGCTGAGCCCTCTTCACTGGGCCGCCCTGCTATTTAGTGTGGTGTATATGGCCTACGCTGAAGGCTACAAAGGCTTTCATCGCGGGTTTTCGCCACGGGTTGTTCAGCGCGCCAACTATCTGCGAGCCAATCCGCGTTGGCACCATGTCTTGCTCGCACCGGCTTTCTGCATGGGTTATATCTACGCGACCCGGCGTCGGCAGATTCTCTCAATTAGTCTCACTCTTGTCGTGATGGGCTTTGTAGTCGTTGCCAAACAGCTACCCCAGCCTTGGCGCGGCATTCTCGACGCCGGAGTGGTGACAGGTCTGTCGCTAGGTATCTTGTCGATTCTCTATTTCCTACTCAATAGCCTTCGCGAGCCGAGTTTCATTACCGTCTCCCCTGAAGTGCCGGCTCAGGCGTCGAATGGGGATGCGTCTCGCGCCGATGTCAGCAATGCCTGACACCTCAGCAGTGCAAAATAGCCGGCAAGGCCACTGCGCCGTCGTGGTGACCTATGAGCCCGATGCCACCGCGCTGTTAAAACTGCTCGCCCAACTAGACAAAGAGGGCGATTTTATAATTGTCGACAACGGCAGCGCTGCTATTGACGAATTAGAACCGTCAATCCTTGTTTACAAGGGTTGCCGTGCGATCGAAAAACTAGGCGCAAATAAGGGGCTCGCTTTAGGCCTTAACCGCGGCATCGAATGGGTGCGTGAGCGAGGCTACCGTTTCGTTCTCTTATTCGATCAGGATAGCCGTCCTGGTGATCAATTTTCTCAAGGCCTGCTCGCTGCGCTTAAGCGAGCGGAGGGAACCAGTGGCCGACGTGTTGCCGCCGTGGGGCCGCGAATCATAAATCCTCAGACGCTAAAACAAACGCCCTTCAAACTTTTCAACCGTCTTGTTGGACGCGCTAACCGCCGCTATCACGCGCTGCGGAGCGAGTATCAAGCTGATTTTCTTATTACTTCCGGCACGCTCCTGCCCGTGGAAGTGATTGAACAGGTCGGCGCGATGCGCGAAGACTATTTCATCGACAATATCGATCTTGAGTGGTGCTTTCGCGCTAAGTCCCTCGGCTACGATTTAATCGGCACCGATTCTGCTCTTCTGTACCACGCCATTGGTGAGCGCAGCGATCATCCTTGGGTGCGTTCAGGAATGATGGCGCAGCATAAGCCAGAGCGAACTTTTTATTCGAGCCGCAACCGCGTGCATTTATACCGTAAGGACTATGCACCGCTAGGCTGGAAACTGCGGGATTTTCCGCGCTTTGCACTGAAAGCACTCTGGCTCATCCTATTTTCATCACAGCGATTCGATTACGCGAGTAATATGCTGCGCGGGATTAAAGATGCAAAAGGGCTCTCCAATTGACGGCGAATGCTCAGACCGAGTTGGGAGTTGGGCAGCCGCAAGAGCCTGTCCTTGAAGAAGTAGCTGCTACTCGGGTGGCTATTTTGCTGTCTACTTACAACGGCGAGCGTTTCCTCGAAGCCCAGCTAGACTCTTTGCTCGCGCAAACGCATAAAAATATTATTATCGTTATGCGTGATGACGGATCTACCGATTCCACGCGGGCGATACTGCAGCGCTATGCAGACGCTCATCCCGCCTTATTTCATCAGCTTGAGGACGACGGCTGTAACCGTCAGCCTAGCGGTAGTTTTTCCCTGCTTTGTGAGTATGTGCTAAACCGCAGTGACTCTTTAGGATTGAAAAGAAACAGCCTTGTTGCCTGCTTCTGCGATCAAGACGATGTCTGGGCGACTGATAAGGTTGAGAAAAGCGTAACCGCGCTGCTCGCCGCAGAAGCCGGCGACAAAACAAAACCTGTTCTAGTACACAGTGACTTAAGGGTGGTCGACGCTTCACTTAAGCCGATCGCTCCTTCCTTCGTTCGCTATCAGGGCTTGGAAATCGAGCGGCGTGAATTTGCCCATCTTGCAGTAAGCAACCTCGTGACGGGCTGTACGGCCTGCTTCAACGGGGCGCTTCTCGACATCGCGCTGCCGGTGCCGAAACGCGCCATCATGCACGACTGGTGGTTGGCGATGGCAGCCACCGCGTTTGGGGATCTGGTATATCTAGATGAGACCCCTATCGCTTATCGGCAGCATGAAGATAATGCGGTGGGCGCTAAGCCGAAAGACTCTACGCTGCAGCCCAAACGTCTAATTGCCCGGCTACTTGCACTTTCCTGTAATGAACATCTGATTGAGGTAGCGCTGCAGGCTAAGGAATTTAGCCGCGTCTTCGGCGGCAAGCTCTCGTTCAGTCAACGTAAAGCACTGTTCTTTTGCTCGCGTATGCAAACGAGAAGTGGATGGGCGCAGCGTCTCTTCTACCGATTAGCTAGAGCGAGCTAAGAGCGCCTCGTCTTTAGTCCCGCGAATCTCTTTGAGTCGATTTTTCATTCGCAGACCAATGGCTTGTGGAGAAAAATTTTCATCAATAAAGACTTTCGCGCGTCCGCCTAGTTCAGTTGCAAGTGTTGGCTGGGCAACTAGTTGCTGCATCGAGTGGGCTGCGCGTGAAATATCAGGATCGGCCCAGCGCTGCCCTTGCTCGTAGGGCCCATAGTCGCGGTCGAGCTCGATGAGCTCGCAGCGTATCGGCAGGCAGTGATTCGCATCGGTATACTCTTGGGATCCTGACCAGTCGCTTAGAATGACGGCCTTACCGAGGGCCATCGCTTCTGCGGGGGCTAATCCAAAACCTTCGCTGCGATGCAAAGAGACGAAGCAGTCACAGGCGTTAATAAGTGAATCGATTTCGCGTTTGTTGCGGTTGGCCGTGAGTAAAATAATGTCGTCTCGCCCGTCGACAAGGGTGTTCAAGGCGAACAGTGAATCCGCAGTCGAATTATTAACCTTCAGGACCAATGAGGTTTTCGTCTCTGCGGTCGGAAACGCTTCAAGATAGGCTAAAAGAGCCGCCTTAGGATTTTTACGTTCTGCGACACTGTTTGTGTCGTACATAGCGAGAAAGAGGAAGCCTTCCTGTGGCAGGCCAAAATAATCCCTATCAAGTTTTACATCTGGCTGTGGTGCAACGCAGTGCGGGACGTTAATAACGGGTTTATCGGTTTCACTCGCGATGGCCTTACGTACAAACTCGGAGGGAACCCAAATCTCATCAACCAGCGCAAGTGAAGGTCGCCAGTTAGACGGCATGGTTTCGAGTTCCCATGCCCAGAAGGCGATCTGGTAACTTTCTTGCACTAAGTACGCGGGTATGGAGTGTTGAGCGGCGGCAAGATGGTCCGCGTTGATATGCCACAGCGTTACATCGAAAGGCGCATCAGTGCGCTCTTTATGCTGCCAAGATAGCTCGCCCATGCGTGCCGAATTACCGAGCTCGTAGTTGATAATGCCGAAATCAAGCTCTGCCGCTTGCAACGCGCGTGCATCTGAGCGCGCGCCTTCACCGAGGCCCATTTCCGCGCGAATATAGCCAATCAGGTTGACGCCTTCTTCACTCGAAGATTCTGCCGCAGTGAAGTTTGCTAAAGGGATAGCTTCTAGCTGCTCGGTTTTGCGTAGAGCGAGATCTGGCGCGCAGTCCGCTGAGAGCATGCCAAGGTTGGGATTATAATAGCGGTCCCCTGCAATGAAATGCTGGCCCCAGCGCTGCCACATCGTGGCTTCGTCTTCGGGATGTTCTGTCGCCTTACGCGAAATGCTTTCGTGATGAATCAGCGCGCTGCGCGGTGTCCATATATTTACATATCCGCAGGAAAGCAGTTTTAAGCAGAGGTCGATATCGTTGCCGACGACTCTTAGCGTTTCGTCAAAGCCACCGACCTCTTCAAATTTTTCGCGACTTAAAAGTAAACAGGCCCCAGTATTTGCTGTGACTTCACGGGCGATGCGATGAAGTTGACCATGAAGTGAGTTGCTGGGCGCAAGTTTATGAAACAAGTGCATGGCACCGCCGCCCTGATTCACGAGCCTAACCCCAGCGTGTTGGATCTTGTTCTCTGGGTAGTAGAGCATCGGTCCCACCGCGCCCACTTCAGGGCGCTGTGCCTGCTTTAATAGTTCAGAGAGCCAAAGGGGCTCGGTGATCTCTATATCGTCATTGAGAAAAAGTAAGTACTCTCCCTTCGAATGAGCGACGCCGACATTATTTAGCTGGGGCCAGTTAAAATCGAAGTCACACTCAACAAGCTGCACCGGCTGTTGACGGAGATACTCAATTCCCTCGGGATACTTACCGCGGCTATTGTCGAGAATAATGACTTCAAAATGAGTGTAGCTGGTTAGGGTTTGTAGGGTTTCTAAGCAGGGCTTAATCAGAGAAAGCTTGGCCATCGTCGGTATGATGATGCTGACCAGAGGACGAGTTGTGAGTCTTCTATTGACTGCACGCACGGGCAAGTCTTCGCTCCCGGCTGCGTCCGCTGTGGAATGAGGCTCAGCAAGTCTGATGAACTCATCAAGCCAGAGCTTTTCATACTCGTATGACGAAGCTGCCGGTTGCAGCGGTTCGCTCCACAGCACCTCAGCTACGCGTGCAACGGATCGTGCCTGTGCTCCCATAGCAAGCAGCAAATAATACCGAACCGCTGTGAAGCTGTCTGGTTGATCTGTTAAAACACGTTGCAGCGACTCTCGTAGCGCGGGAGTGTCGCAGCGGGCAAACAGATCAGAGGAAAATAGGAATACTCCGCCGACAAAATTACGGCCCATAAGATGCTCAGGTGACCAGCCGAAAGTAAATTCGGGAAGGCAGTGCATACCCTGAGCATCGAATTTATCGTGATCGCTGTATACGAGTTCCGCGTCGGTCGCCGCGTTAGCAAGAAGCTTTACGGCATCTGTACGAAGATGCTCTCCGTCTGCGATTAGAATGAGATTCTTACTCGTACGACCAGCCTCGCGCAAAGCCCCAAGAAAGCTATCTACTAATTCGTCGGTGTTCAGCTGTAGAGGTTTGATGTGACTAAGCGATAGCAGTGTCGTGTTACCAGCGGTCGAGCTTTGCGCGGGTGAGAAAGGCGCTTTCTCCTTGAGCCACAATTCGTAGAGCTGGGCTGGAGCAAGCTTGACCGCAGTGCGCCTAATCAGCTGACTGGATTCGCCATCGCTTAATTCAAGCGTAATAGTAAGTTTGCCGTTGGGCAGGAAATCTCCAATTAGAGTAGTACGAAAGCCTGAAGTCCCTGCCGACACGATGTTCGGGAATACAGCGCCAACGTCCGTACGCGCAAGACCAGGTTTTATTGCGCAGTAAGCAAACTCGTTGATTCGCACCGTGATTGTTACAGGTCCAGCAGCAGAAAAAGCCCAGCCCTCAAGGGTGAGATCGCCGTCGATTAAGTTTGGAACAGCGCTAGGCGTATCTAGGCTGTATTTTATTGCTGAAGGGGTTTGGGTTTCTAAAAACGAGGAGGCAGTGGAGTCGAAGCTGCGCAGTCTGCTAAAGGCCGCTCGCAAAAGCCTGCCCGAAAATCGAAGCGGTTTTGTGATTCGCCATGACAGTGAATGAGTAACTAGTTTGAAGTGGCTCTTAAGAGAGTCGTGTTCAGCTTCTAGTGCGATAATTTGCCGTTCTCTCTCTTCTTTTTCATTTAGCAAACTCTCCAAGCGGGCAAGCTCGGTCGCAATTTTCTCCTCATAGTCTTTAACCAGCGTCTCGCGTTCTTCGTGATGTTTCTGCAGCTGCGCCGAGAAATTGCTTTGAGTGGTCTCGAGCGCATGTTGCTGATCGATAATTTCCTGCGTGCGATCGAGACTGCCGAGGGTTGAATTCAATTGCTCGCCTGACCAGCGACGTGTCCATTTATCGAGGACTTTTGCGCGCGCCTGAGCATTGGCGCTGTCTGGCGAGTATTTCTCCGCTATCTCAGCTACGGGAGTCTCAGAATCGCCCCCGCCGCGATAGAAGGCGGACACAATATCGATATGAAAGAATTCGCCAAGCTCGTTTAGTTGCAGCCAAAAGTCCCAGTCTTCATAGATTTCGAGTGCCGGATCTAGCCGACAACCCTGCTCTAAAGCTTTTCGGCTAAACAGCACCGAATGGATGGGCATAAAGTTGTCGCGGCGCAGCACCGCGGAAGAGAACTCTTCAGCGAAAAATTCAGGAATAAGCGAGCCGTCTTTTAGCGTCTTTTGTGTTGAGCTATAGACCGCTATTGCTTCAGGCCGTGCTTGGATTTCACAGACGAGACTTTGCAGGTGATTGCTGCCTATCCAATCGTCATCGTCAAGAAAGAGAATGTAATCGCCGGCACAGCTTTCTAAACCAAGGTTGCCAGCGCTTGCCCGGTCATGCTGCTTGCCGTCGGTGATTAGCCTGTAGTTCGGTAGATTTGATTGAGAACCGAGTGAGGGAACACCGTCGCCCGCCGCGTCAACGACTAAGACTTCTATCTGAGGGTAACTCTGTTCGGCGACTGACTTCAGCGCCTCTGCAAGTTCGGGGCGACCAACCGTGCGAACGACGACAGAGACTGTTGCCGGCGTCGCCTTGGATTGGGTCTCTTCTAACACGATGTCCTACTCTGACTTCGCAAGTATCGCGCCGACGACATGGCCGACAAAGTCGAGGAATAGCGTATCGAGGCTTGTATTGAAGTAGTCTTCGGACTGATTGCCAAGTGCCAGTAAAGCGATAATCTCCGAATCATGCATAATCGGGCAGAGAGCGGTAGAGCCTACCTTGTTTGCATTGGCACCGAATAGCTTGGCGATGCTGTCTTTGCCTATGGCTCCACAGTGGGTGCGGCGCAGACGAAAGACATCGGCAAATTCACTGGCCAATTTCTCACCGTTCTCCGTGCGCACGCCGTCCGCTACGTGAAGGCCGGGCTTTGCTACGAGAATAATCTCGCAGGCGTCTACGCTGCCCAGTTCAGATAGCTGATCTTGTGTGATTTCCGCAACTTCCGTAGCGTCTCGTGCGCGTAGCAGTGACAGCACGAGGTTGCGTGTCACGTCAAAAAGCTGATCATTATCGCGAGCGTTCTCTAGCAGTGATCCGAGCTTCTTGCGCGCTTCCTGCCCACGCTCTCTTAATACAACAACCTGTCGCTCCAGCAGCGAAATAGCCTTACCACTTGCGTGTGGCAAACGCAGCTCGGCGAGGAGGTCGTCCTGCGTAGCGAAGAAATCGGGGTTGGCTCGCAAGTAGGCGACAACCTGCTCGGAGCTTAATTCCTCGCTCGATTGCTTGTCGTCGGAGTTCAATGCCTGCGCAGTCTTGTCGCTCATCTAAAATACCTTTTTCTTTCGCTTACCGTGGATTTACTGTGGCGTTGGTAAGGCTAGTTGTCTGTTAGTTCGCTACTATCGATTCGTTGTTATTAAAGCTCGATCCAACCCTCATAGACCGTCACCGCCGGCCCAGTCATTGTTAGCTTGCTGCCGGCGCCTGCATAGTCAATTTTCAGCTCCCCGCCGCGCAGCTTGATTACTACCTGCGTGTCGACTAAGTCCTGGCTGCGTGCTGCTGCTACTGCGGCGCAGGCTCCGGTACCACAGGCGAGGGTTTCGCCGCTGCCGCGTTCGTAGACCCGCAGTTTACCTTCGTTTCTTGCAACTATCTGTAGGAAGCCGACGTTGACGCCCTCTGGGAAGTCGGGATGCTGGCCTAAAGCCGGGCCCAGTGAGGCAACGTCGGCCGTTTCGCAATCTTCGACGAAGACAATTGCATGCGGATTGCCCATCGACACTGCGGCGAAGCTGACGGACACGTCCTGGCCATCTAAGGAAAACGAAGCGATGTAATTGTCAGCCTTTTCCTCTCTGAGCAGAGGCAGGCTGGCAGGCTCGAAATTTGGCTGGCCCATGTCGACGGTGACTAAGCCGTCTTCGGTGAGCTGCAGGCTAAGGACGCGGTTGATCGTTTCGACCCGCACCGGATTGCTCTGTGTGAGGCCCTTATCTCTCACATACTTAGCAAAGCAGCGTGCGCCGTTGCCGCAGTGTTCGACCTCGCTGCCATCGGCATTAAATATGCGATAGCGAAATTCAGCCTGATCGCTAGTGCTAGCTTCGATAAGAAGAAGCTGATCAAAGCCGATACCCAGGTGGCGGTCTGCAAGCGCAGCTATTTGCTCGGCATTGGGTATTGGCTGCTGGGCTTGCGGCTGTGATACGCGATCGATGACTACGAAGTCGTTGCCTAGGCCGTGCATTTTGGTAAAAGGAAGACGCATGCAGAGTTTATCGACCGGAGGTCGCCTCGCTGTCGTTTGCGAGTGTTGACTCGAGGGCGAGCTGCACATCGAGCGTTTCGCGTTGCCGCACGATCTGATGCTTAGCGCCGTCTACCATGATCTCGGGGGCGCGATTGCGCGTGTTGTAGTTTGAGCTCATGACGAAACCGTAGGCACCAGCGGAGCGCACCGCCAGCAGGTCGCCTGCACGCAGCCTTAGCGGCCTGTCTTTTCCGAGGAAGTCGCCAGACTCGCATACCGGCCCAACAACGTCGTAGCTTAGCTCTGGCCGCGACTCGTCGTCGCTAATCTCTACGGGGACTATTTTTTGCCAAGCGCTGTAGAGCGCGGGTCTTAAGAGATCGTTCATCGCGCCGTCGACGACGGCGAAGTTTTTGTGCTCGTTACACTTTACATACTCCACACGAGTCAGAAAAACGCCCGCATTCGCGGCGATCGAACGACCAGGCTCGACCATGAGGGTTAGTTCACGCGCGGCAAAACGGCCGCGGACGGCTTCCATCAGGTCGGCTGGAAGCGGCGGCTCCTCGCTGTCGTAGGGCACGCCCAAGCCGCCGCCCATGTCGAAGTGCTTCAGCACGATACCCTCGGCTGCTAGGGTGTCTACCATCGCTAAGAGTCGATCGATCGCGTCTAGGAAGGGAGCGACGCTAGTGAGCTGCGAGCCGATATGGCAGTCGATACCCACAATGTCGAGACCAGGAAGCTGAGCGGCGCGGCGGTAAACTTCTAGCGCGCGATCGCTGGCTATGCCAAATTTATTCTCTTTCAAGCCGGTGGAAATGTAAGGGTGAGTGCCAGCGTCGACATCGGGATTGACGCGCAGAGAGATGGGCGCCCGCAGGCCCTTGGCGTTTGCAATCGCGCTGATGCGCTCGAGTTCCGCCTCTGACTCGACGTTAAAGCATTTAATGCCGAGCTCCAGTGCTCGCTCAATCTCCTCAGCAGTCTTGCCTAGTCCCGAGAAGATCGTCTTGGCGGGGTCGCCGCCTGCGCGCAGCACTCGCTCAAGTTCGCCGCCCGACACGATATCGAAACCTGCCCCAAGACGTGCAAGCACATCGAGCACCGCGAGATTTGAGTTCGCCTTCACCGCGAAGCAAATCAGGTGTGGCTGCTCCGCGAGGGCGGTTTCATAGGCGCGATAGTGGCGCTCGAGAGTGGCGCGTGAGTACACATAGCAGGGCGTGCCTACCTCTTCAGCAAGCTGACTGAGTGGAAGGTCTTCGGCGTAAAGCGAGTCGCCACGATAGTTAAAATGATCCATTACGGGTTCCAGCGCTACTTGGCGACTTGTTGCTCAGAGATCTGCTGACTATGGGTTTGCTGATTGAAGGTTTTCTGATTGTGAAACTGATAGAAAGCGAGGGAAGCCTCAGGTCGGCTTAACTCGCCGGACTGGCCACAGCCGACAAGGCTCAAGAGTAAGGTCAGCAGCCCTAGGCGAAGGCTAGTCGGGCGCAGTGATTGCAGCCCAAGCTCGACGACGGTGCCAAGCAGACTAATGCGGTTGACTAGTGGCTTTGAGGGGGCTGTCACGGCTTTGCTCACTTAAATTAAACGCTGAAAAAGAGCTTGGGAGTATAACCGCCGAGGGTCTATAAACCCAGACATACGGGCTTTACAGAGCGCCTTGAAAAAGCCTGGCCCCGCACCTATATTCACCCATCGACGCGGCAGCGACCCCTTGAGATGCATAGCACCCCCTCAGTGCCGAGAGTGCCGAGAGTGCCGAGGCTCGGTCCCTCCCGCGAGCATCGTCTCATCCAATAAGATCCAGAGAAAAGGAAACTAAGCGATGATTGAAATTAATCACCTCACTAAGCGCTTCGAGCAGTTTACTGCCGTCGACGATCTCAGCTTCAAGGTCGCCGAGGGCGAGGTGCTCGGCTTCCTTGGCCCCAATGGTGCCGGCAAATCAACAACCATGAAGATCATTACCGGGTTCTTGGCTCCCACGGCGGGGTCGGTCAGCGTAGATGGCCACGACCTGGCCAGCGAGGCGCTGGAGGCCAAGGCGCTTATGGGCTATCTGCCAGAAGGCGCTCCTTCCTATGGCGATATGACCACCCTCGACTTCCTGCGCTTTGTCGCCGAGGTGCGCGGCTACAGAGGGGAAGAGCTCGTAGAGCGTGTCGGGCGGGTGCTAACTCAGGTGGAACTAGAATCGGTCGCGCTTAAGAAAATCGAGACACTATCCAAAGGCTTTAAGCGCCGAGTAGGTCTCGCCCAGGCCATCATGCATGACCCCAAAGTCCTTATCCTAGACGAGCCCACCGACGGCCTCGACCCGAATCAGAAGCAGCACGTACGAGAGCTCATAAAGAATCTTGCGCGCGATAAAATAGTCATTGTCTCTACCCATATTCTCGAGGAAGTGTCCGCGGTGTGCACCCGAGCGATAATTATCGCCAACGGCCGTCTAGTCGCCGACGGCACTCCAGCGGAATTGGAGGCGCGCTCTAAATATCATCAGGCGGTGAGCGTAACGCTCAGCAAAGACTACGACGTGGCGGCGGATATTGCGCAGCTGACCAAAGTCGCCGGTGTAGAGGTAAACCCTGAGGATCACAGAAGCCTACAAATACTGTCACTAGGCGGACAGTCCATCTATGCCGACGTGTCACAAACGGCGAGCGACAAGGGGTGGCCTGTCGAAGAGCTGCATGTAGCGCGCGGTCAGTTAGAGGATTTCTTCAAGCAGGTCACCGCAGGAGGAGTACAACATGGGTAATCTAGGCATACTGTTTAAGCGTGAACTAGCGAGCTATTTTGCAACACCGCTAGCCTATATTTTTATTGTCATCTTCCTCATCACCAATGGCATTTTCACCTTCGAACTAGGCGGATTTTTTCTGCGTGGACAGGCTGATCTGCTGCCATTCTTCAGCTTTCACCCGTGGCTGTATTTATTCATGGTGCCGGCGATTGCTATGACGCTGTGGGCCGATGAGCGCAAGACTGGCACTATCGAACTCTTGCTTACGCTGCCTGTGCGCCTAGCCGACGCGGTGCTGGGCAAATTCCTCGCTGCCTGGGCGCTTACGGGCATTGCACTCGCGCTAACTTTTCCCATCTGGATTACAGTGAACTATCTCGGTGAGCCTGACAACGGCGTCATCTTTGCTGCTTATCTTGGCAGCTGGTTTATGGCCGGTGGCTTTCTCGCGATTGGCTCGTGTATGTCGGCGGCGACAAAGAATTCGGTGATCGCGTTCATACTCACGGTCACGCTGTGTTTTATCTTTGTGATTATGGGCTCGCCAATCCTCTTGGACGCCTTTCCTGAATGGGTGCCACAAGCGGTGGTCGATGCCTTTGCGGCGATGGGCTTCCTTACGCACTACGATTCGATCTCTAAGGGTGTGCTAGATATACGAGACTTTCTGTTTTTCGTCGCTTTTATTGGCGCATGGCTCACCGCAAGCGCCGTTGTCATTGAAATGAAGAAAGCTAACTAAAGGAGAGCGAAGATGAGCAAATCAACCAACAGTCTGAAGTTTTTGTTCTCCGGAGCCGGACTCGCCAGCTTAGCCGTCTCGCTGCTAGTAGCGGTCGGCTTGATCAGCGCGCTACCCAGTCTGCGCATCGATCTCACCGAGGACTCCCTCTACTCACTCGCTGAAGGCACGCGCAATATCGTGGGCAATCTTGAAGAGCCGATTGAGCTGCTATTTTTCTACAGCGAATCAGCCAGTGAAGATCAGCCACAAATTCGAAGCTATGGCACCCGTGTTCAGGAACTGCTGAATGAGATCGTGCTAGCGAGCGACGGCAAGCTCGAATTGAGCGTGGTAGATCCTGAGCCCTTCTCAGAAGAAGAAGACCTTGCAACCCAGTACGGGGTGCAGCCAGTGCCTGTGGTCCAGGGCGGCCCTGGGATTTACTTCGGCTTGGTGGCAGTAGAGTTAGATGCAGACAAGGATCCAGCGCTGCGCGTGTCAGAGACGATGCCGCTGATTAGGCCTGATCAGGAGGAGTATCTCGAATACGAGTTTATGAAACTGCTTACCCGTGTAGCCGAGCCCGAGCTGCAAGTAGTGGGTCTGCTAACTACGCTAGACATAGACGGCGGCTTCGATCCAATGAGCGGTCAGCCTACCCAGCAGTGGACAATTACCGACTTTATTCGTCAGCTTTACGAGCTGCGCCGAATAGAAACCGAAGCGACAGAGATAGACGAAGACATCGATATTCTTATGCTCGTGCACCCCGAAGGGTTGTCAGATGAGACGCTGTATGCGATCGATCAGCATGTAATGCGCGGTGGCAAGACTCTTGTGTTCCTCGATCCAACCGCGGATACATTAGTCTCACGTACGGCGCAGGGCTCTATGATTCCCGCTGGCATGAGCTCGGATCTCCCTGGTCTGTTGACGGCATGGGGTGTCGACTATGCGGCGGACAAGGTGCTAACCGACAATACCTTGGCGCTGCGCGTGCAGCTGGGTCAGGGCTCGCGTCCTGTAGCCCATATTGGCATGATCGGTGCAAATCGTACCGCCTTAGCAAGTGATGACATTATTACTCGCAGGCTGGAGAATCTTAATCTGTCCTCCGCCGGTGCTCTATTTCCACGGGATGACTCCGATATTGTATTCGAGCCGCTTATACAGTCATCTAGCGACGCTATGTTAATGGATGCTTCGCTACTTGAAGACGTGCTCGACCCCTCCGTTTTGTTTGACGAATTCGTTTCGGCCAATGAGCGCTACACTATTGCCGCGCGTCTTAGCGGCAACTTTGCCACGGCTTTCCCCGAGGGCAGACCCATCGCCATTGAGGTGAATGAGTTAGACGAATCTGAGGAGTCGGAGCCCACCGAAGAAACAGGCGCTGATGAAACAGACGCAGGCGCTGTTGATCCTTTAGAGGGGCATATTGCACAGACCGAGGGCGAGTCGAATATTTTGGTTTTCGCTGACACCGATGTACTAAGCGACAGACTGTGGGTGCAGGTGAGTCAGTTTTTTGGTCAGCGTATCCCGCAGCCATTTGCGAACAACGGTGACTTCGTTATCAATGCGCTCGACAATATGAGCGGAGGCGCCGATCTCGTTAGTATTCGCAGCCGCGGCCGCTATTCTCGACCCTTCGACCGTGTAGTCAAAATGCAGCGAGCGGCTGACGATCGACTACGCACGGAGGAAGCCGCTCTGCTAGAGCGCCTCGAGGCGACCGAGGCCCAGATAGCCGAGCTTAATCTCGATGAGAACGGAGAGCCGCTTCTGCAGCTGTCTGCCGAGGCGCAAGCCGAGGTGGATAGATTCAATGAAGATCTCTTAGAGACGCGTCGCAGCCTACGTGACGTCCAGTTTCAGCTTACGGCAGATATTGAAGCACTGGGTGCGAATTTAAAATGGTTGAACACGTTCGCCGTGCCTCTGCTGCTTACGCTATTGGCGCTTTTCGTCAGTTTTTTACGAGCGCAGCGTCGTCGAGTGGCGGGGCAGTAACAGTAGGGTAGAGGCTAGCCTGCGCTGCGCTCTCTTAGTTAGACGCCGCAGCTTTAGGCGGCTGTTCGAGGAGGCGCACGCGAATGCGTGTGCCGATACCTAGTTCGCTTTCAATAGTGAGTTCGCCGCCGTGGGCCTGTGCAATCAGCCTGCACAGGTACAAGCCCAAGCCAAAGCCGCCGGTGTTACGTTGGCGCGAGCTGTCAGCGCGGTAGAAGGGCTCGCAGACTTGGTCGATATGTTCTTTGCCAATGCCTTCGCCTTGGTCTTCAACGGTGAGTGTCGCCGAGTCGTCGTCGTTAAATTCAACGGCCACTTTTAGCGGCTTATCGTCGCCGTGGCGAATGGCATTATTGAGTAAATTGGTTAGCATCAGACGTATACGGAGTTTGTCCAAGACAAATTCACGATCAGCTGCGGGCAGGTCGATGCTAAGGCCGCCCTCGTAGCTGAAGTACTGGTCAACCACTGACTCGACAAATTCTGCAAGCATCACCGGCTCTTCTACTAGCACGGTGTGTTCATCGTTTAGGCGCTCGGCTTCAATTAGGTCGCCAATTAGCTGATCTATTTCGTCTATATCTTCCCGTAACTGCTGTTTTTCTTGGCTATTGGGCATGAATTCAAGGCGCAGTTTTGCCTTCGTTAGCGGCGTGCGCAACTCGTGGCTAATCGCTAGTAGAAGCTGACGTTTAGCTTCAAGCATTGACTGCAAAGAGTCAGCCATATGATTGATGCTTTCGGTGAGCGCACCGAGTTCATCCTGGCGTTCGTTACGTACGCGATAGCTAAGATCGCCCTTGCGAATCCGCTCCGCACCCCGGCGTAGCATGCGCACAGGATCGAGTAGGCGGTTAACCATAAAATAGTTGATAAACAAAACGATTCCCGCCAGCGCGAGGCCCACATAGAGCACGGCAAAGTTAGCGGCGTTACCCTCGGTAGAGCGCTGATAAAGATAAAAGTCGTAGCCATCGCGGCGGACAACGATCATGTCTTCGTTGCCGCTTGAGCGAATTTCTGCGTCGTCGCTAAGCGTGCGGATAAAAGTGGAATCATCCAGTTCTAAGCGATTATCGCCGTCTGAGCTCCAGCGCATGATCGGATTGCGGATGTTGATGCTCCAGTCCAGCTCCGCAGCGAGACGCATAGCGTTGCTGAGATTTGGCGGAGTGCCAATGTCTTCAATGATGGACTCGACGTTGCGGGTGAAGAAGTCGGGGATCGTTTCAATCGCCGGCGTATTGCTGGTCACCGTGCGCAATGACACCGAGATAATGATGAAAAACATCAGTACGGTGACGCTGAAAATCGCCAGCAGGCGCAGGAACAGTGAGTAGCGAATAGTTTGGAGGATGCCGGCCACGGCGGACTAGCGCTGTTCGCCAATAAAGGTGTAGCCGCGACCCCAGACCGTTTTAATAAAGCGTGGCGTCTTAGAGGTGTCTCCTAGTTTATGCCGCAGGCGGCTAACCAAGGTATCAACCGCGCGTGAGAACAGCTCGGCATCGATTCCGCGTAGACGATTCATAAGCTCATCGCGCGTGAAGGTCTTGTTGGGGTACTGCATAAAGAGTATGAGCAGCTCGTACTCCATTGTCGTCAGATCGAGCACGGCGTCGTCCAGCTTAACCTCGCGACGTGCGGGATCTACTTCGATGCCGTTGATAGGTCGAATCTCGCGCAGTGAGCCGTCATCGCCGGAGCGTTTGAGAATATTCTGTATGCGAGCGACTAATTCGCGGGGCTCGAAGGGCTTCGGCAGATAGTCGTCGGCTCCTAGCTCTAAGCCAACAATGCGGTCTGTGACCTCAGCATGGGCGGTGAGCATAAGAATGGGCAGCTGGCCGTAGATCGATGATTTGGCACGAATCTCACGGCACACTTCAAAACCGTCTTTTTCCGGCAGCATGACATCGAGAATCAGCAGATCCGGCTTGAGCTTCTTGATCATCTCGAAGCCTTTGCTTGGGGTCATAGCCACGTGCGCCTGCATCTCGTAGCGCGCGAGATACTGGGTCAGCAGCTCACCGAGCTTGTCGTCGTCGTCGATGATTAGTATCTGTTTCATCTGCTAGTCCAATTAAGCGAGTTCTGCGACTCTATACGCCCTGTGTCTAGGCTCAAGCGGCTTCGCGGGAGGCGCTACAGTGTACGAATTCGGCCTGTCTAAATCAATTCTGTAGTATCATCGAAGACCGCTTTTCGCTTCGGCTCGTCTTCCTTTCGATGATTTCACTGAACAACATTACCTTGATGCGTGGCACGCAAACGCTGATACGCGACGCCAGTGCGCTTATCGCCAGCGGCCAGCGTACGGGTATCATTGGCCGTAACGGCTCGGGTAAGACGAGCCTGTTCAAGGCGCTAGCTGGTGAAATCCAGTTGGAGCAGGGCGAGATAGAACTGCCCAACGGTTTGCGTCGTGTATCGATGGCACAGGAAACACCGGCTGTCGCTCGCTGCGCCTTGGATTTCGTTATCGACGCGCACACTGCTTACCGAGAGCTGGAAACACAAATCAGTCAAGCAGAGGCTGCCGAAGACGACGCTGCACTGGTAAGGCTACACGCTGCAATCGCCGATCTTGGCACCTACGACATAAAGAATCAGGCCGAGCAGCTGCTGTCTGGACTAGGCTTCACGCCAGAGCAGTTCAGTAAAACCGTCGCTGAATTCTCCGGCGGTTGGCGCGTAAGGCTTAATCTTGCCGCTGCGCTGATGTGCCCCTCTGATTTATTGATGCTCGACGAGCCAACTAACCATCTAGACTTGGAAGCGACAGTTTGGCTTGAGCAGTGGCTGCGCGGCTATCGTGGCACGATCCTTGTGATCTCCCACGACCGCACTTTTCTCGATGCGGTGATCGATCACGTCATTAGTCTGGAATCGGGAACCTTAGCCTTATATCGTGGCAATTACAGTGCCTATGAGCGACAGCGCGCCGAGCGTATGGCTTTACAGGCGGCACTGTTCGCCAAGCAGCAGCGCCGCCGCGGCGAGATAGAAGATTTCGTGCGCCGCTTCAAAGCTAAAGCAAGCAAAGCGCGTCAAGCTCAGAGCCGACTGAAAGAGCTTGATCGCATGCAGGATATTGCGCCAGCGCATGCAGACTCGCCTTTTCGATTTTCATTCCCCGCCGTGGAGTCAGACTCTGGCTATCTGCTGCAACTAAATAAGCTTGCGATTGGTTTCGACGCGCCGCTGGTTGAAAACATGACCTTCGCGGTGCGCGGGGATTCTCGCTTTGGCCTGCTTGGTTTCAACGGCAGCGGCAAGTCGACACTGCTAAAAGTGCTGGCGACTGCACACCCGGCGCTGGCTGGAGAGATGGTTGCGGCAAAGAAATGTCGCATAGGCTATTTCGCCCAACATCAGGTTGACGAGTTAGATCAACAGGCAACGCCAGTGGAGATTATTCAGGCGCTCGGCAAATTGGATGCGAGCTTGAAGGCATCTGAGCAGGCGATTCGCGATTATCTTGGCGGCTTCGATTTTCGCGGAGCACGGGTGGATGAACGCATTACTCATTTTTCCGGCGGCGAGAAAGCGCGGTTGGCATTAGCCAAAGTGGCATGGGAGAGACCAAACCTACTCCTACTGGACGAACCGACGAACCACCTCGATCTAGAGATGGTGCACGCGCTAACGGTAGCGCTGCAGGAGTTCGAGGGCGCGGTCGTGATTGTGTCCCACGACCGTCACCTGCTTGCTAATACTGTGGACGAATTCTTTTCTATACACAAAGGCCACTTCGCCGAGTTCGATGGCGATCTTGCAGATTACGAACGCTGGCTGAGCCGCTATGCCGAAGACGAGTCATCGCAGGCTAGTAATAAAAACAACACGATCGAGGTCAGTGACGCAGCGGTGGATAAGAAGGCACTGCGTCAGCAAGCGGCGGCGCTACGTGAGCAGCAGGCACCGCTGCGTAAAGAAGTGAAAAAACTAGAAGGACAGATGGAAAAAATGCAGTCGCGGCTCGCACAAATCGAGGACCGGCTCGCGGATGAAGCGCTGTACGCCGACAGTAATAAGCTAGAACTTGCGGCTCTGATTAAGGAGCAGGGCGAGACCAAGACACAGCTCGATGGTGTTGAAGAAAGCTGGCTGGAACTTCAGGAGCAGCTCGAGGGCTGAAGCGCCAAGCCTAGCGACAGGGGCGCTTATACTGTATGTTTTTGACCCTTTGGCGGGCAACTAGCAGCCTGCCTTAACGCGCTAGCTGCTCGTTGCTTGGCTTTAGGTGAAAAAGCCCTCAAGCAGTCGCAGGCTCAGGCAAAGCTGGATAGGAAACGGCGTGACAAGACAGCGAGCAAAGACAACAACACGAAACAGCAAGACCAACAGCCAAGAGAACAGGTTTAGTGATCGAAACGAAAAGTGAAGCATCAGAGCAGGCCACGCCAAGCGGTTTCGCAGCTAGCTGGGCACTCTATAAGCGTCTGCTCGCTTACCTGAAGCCTCAGCTCCCAGCGGTCTTTACCAGTCTGCTCGGATTCCTTATTTTCGCGGCGACCACACCTTTAGCGGCGGCTTGGCTTGGCTGGACTATCGATGCGATCGAGAGCAAAGATCTTGACTGGCGCGTTTACAGCCCGCTCTTATGTATTGCTATCGCCCTGATTCGTGGTGTCGGCGGATTTTTGGGGGGCTACTCTATCGCCCATGTGGCCAACTCTTTGATTCATCGTCTGCGCCGACAAATCATGCAGCATACTCTAGACTTGCCGGTGAGTTTCTTCGACCGCACCGAGCCGGGAAGATTGATATCTAAGGTTACCTACGATGTGAATCAGATCACCGGCGCCGTGACCAATGCGGTGACGGTTGTGCTGCGCGAGGGACTCACGGTCATCGGACTGCTGGCAGCGCTGTTTTATGTAGACTGGCAGCTGAGCCTGGCTTTTCTTGTGATTGCCCCCGTTGTCGCTAAAACCGTATCGATTGCCTCACGCTACTTTCGCCGCTATTCAACGCAGATGCAGGACTCCATGGGCGAGGTCACGCAGATCATCAACGAATCTATTCGTGGTCATCACGTTGTGCGCACGTTTAATGCCAAAGACAGCGTGAATTCAAAGTTTGATTTGGCGAGCGAACGCAATCGTTCACAGAATATGAAAATGGCTGGCGCCGAACTCATCAGTACGCCGCTCATACAGCTGCTAGTGAGCACCGCGATTGCTGCGCTGATCTGGTTTCTTATGGCGCCAGAATTTATGCGCGACCGCTCTTCGGGGGACTTTGTCACCTTCTTAACCATGGCGGCAACGCTTGCCAAACCGATACGCCAGCTGTCGCAGATTAACGCGGTGATTCAGCGCGGCCTCTCCGCGGCGTCGAGTATTTTTGCGCTATTGGATGAGCCCGCCGAAAAAGATACGGGAAATAAATCACTGGCGCGTGAGGTCGGACGCATCGAATTCGATAAGGTGCGTTTCGCCTACGCGAGTGAAGGTGTCGGAGACGCCGAAATTGATCATGCAGTAGACGAGGTGAGCTTTACCGTTGAGCCCGGTCAGACGGTCGCCTTGGTTGGTAAGTCCGGTAGCGGCAAGACCACACTGGTAAGCCTGCTGCCACGATTTTACGATTGCACCTCCGGAGAGATTCGGATCGCAGATACCGCCTTGCAGGACTACTCTCTTGCGAGTTTGCGCCATCGCATCGCGGTAGTAAGTCAAAAAGTCGTGCTGTTTAGCGGCTCGATTCTCGACAATATCGCCTATGGCCACGAGGGCGAGGTGAATAGAGAAGCGGTGATCGAGGCCGCGCGCAACGCCCATGCCTTAGAATTCATCGACCAGCTGCCCCAGGGCATCGATACGCTGCTCAGCGACGATGCGGGTATGCTGTCGGGTGGACAGCGCCAGCGCATCGCGATCGCTAGAGCACTTTATGATGACGCGCCTATTCTTGTGCTAGACGAGGCGACGTCGGCATTGGATTCGGAATCGGAGCAGCATATTCAAGAGGCGCTCGGCACGCTAATGCAGGGGCGCACAACTTTCGTTATAGCCCATCGCTTGTCGACGATAGAAAGCGCGGATAAGATTTTAGTGATGCGCGACGGCAAGGTAATCGAGGCTGGTAGCCATCGCGAGCTGATCGACCAAGCCGGACACTATGCTAGCCTGCATCGCATCCAATTTGCTGACTCTTAGCGGCTTGCGTTGGGGCTACAGCCCGTCGCGCTTACGCTGATTCAATTCCCTTAGCTTGGCATACTTCATATAGGTATAGAACGCGGCGTTCATGCTCGTGTTGAGCCCCTCCAGGCCGTCCAAAAAGTGTCCTTTAAACAGATACACCTGTAGAAAGCTAATTGGAAACATCAGCACGATGCTTGCGAGAGAGGCGTCTTGGCCTTTATCGAATTTGTCCTGCGCCTTTAGCTCACTATAGCGATTCGATTTAGTAAACCGCTGGGAAAGAGAAAGGTTCTCTTTATGCAGAATAGTCGCGTCTGTTTTCTTGACTGTCCCGGTTATCGAAATGCTTTCGTGTACGCGGCGTACTTCGTAGTGACCGCAGCGCTTGCGAAAGAAACGTATGAGCCTGTCGTTCTTGCTAAAATTCCGTGGCTGTTGTCCCCAGCGTATGAGCGTTCGGTTGGACTCTAAGGCATCGTGGCTATTGTCTTCGATGAGCTTGCGAAGCTCGGCGATATACTCCGGCGTGGGCATTTCGTCGGCGTCGAGGTTGAACACCCACTCGTTGCTGCACAGCGCTAGCGCGTGGGCTTTTTGTTCGCTAAATCCGGGCCATTCGTTATAGGAGACTTTCACGTTGTCGAACCGCGCCGCGATCTCACAGGTCGCATCGGTACTGCCGCTATCTACGACTATAACCTCGGCGAATTCGCTCACGCTCGCCAAAGACTGCTCAATATTTTTTTCTTCGTTCAGCGTTATCATGTAAACGCTTGCTGGAATTTTCACGTCTGGGTTCATCCTTCGGGCGCGGGTTCGAGCCCATCGATAGGGCGCATAGTCGCAACTGTTTGATTGAATATGATCTCGGGGGCGAGTGAGCTTAGGCACTGGTAGCTGAAGTCGCATTGCCATGCGTCACAGTCTTTACCGCAGGACTTGATGCCGCGTAGCACGCGGCTATGCTCACCAAGCGGCGCCCAAATCGCTTCCTTACTTGGGCCAAACAGGGCGACAAGGTCTAGCCCTGTTGAGGCGGCCAGATGCATGGGCCCGCTGTCGCCGCCGATATAAAAGCGTGCGCGTTTGAACAGCGCGGTTAGTTCCAAATAGCCGGTCAGGTCAAAGTGAATGAGTTTGTCTACCTCTGACCCTCGGTTATTTTTGCTCCGGCTTTCTTGCTGCAGCCGCGCGGTGATGGCATCGATCATTTTCTTGTCATCGCCTATGCCAATCCAAATCACCGGCAGACCTTCCTCCAAGAGCATGTCATAGAGTCTGGCGAAATGTTCGACCGGCCACTTCTTGTAGTCAGCGCTTGCTCCCGGGTGTATGACTAGGAAGTCGCTGTCGATGCTATGGCGATTTAGAAAGGCGTCCACGGCTTCAGTAGATTCTGCCGGCATTCGATACGGCAGCTCGTTCGAGGGCGATGTGCCCGGAATGAGTGCGCTTTGAATGAGTGCGTCCAGAATTTCCCCAAAAGCATTGTAGCGATGATTGCTGTAGTTTAAGTCTCGAGGATTGTTGTAGAACAGATGCGCATTTTTGCCCGTAGGTCCCAAGCGCAGCTTCGCCCCGCTGAGTCTGCTCAGTACCCCGGTAAAGCGTTCGCCTTCCATGTCGACAATAATGTCGCGCGTTGCGCGTCGCAGCTGGCGCACAAATCTCAGATAGAGTTTCAGCTTAGACAGCGCAGACCCCGGTGTTTTGAGCGCTTGGCGTGGGTATTCGATAATATTTACGCTCGGCGGTATCACCGAATCGGTGAATGCGCGAAAACGTGAGTCGATTACTAAAGTGAGATCCGGATACTCCTCCGCTGTGCGCAGAACCCAGGGCAGTCCGAGGACATAGTTGCCCAGATAGTGTGTGGGGAAAAGCAGGACGGGCTGTGCGTGCATGGTGCTCTCTGAATTCTCGCGCGGGAAGTTATGGGGCAGCACAGTCTTTATCTGCTCGTTGCGGCCGAAGCTGAAGAGGAAGACGCTGCCAATTGCTGCGCTTGGCCACTGGCGCTACCATCGCTAAGCATAAGCGACTTAAGAGGAAGTAGGAAATTGACAGTCACGAATGAGGTTTCAGTGCCGCCGAAAAAGAAAGGTCTCGCGCGCATTGTGGCAGCGGGGCTGCACAGCCTGCACGGACTCCGCGCCTGCTTCCGTAGCGAAGAGGCGTTCCGCATTGAGGTCTGCTTGGCGCTCTTCTTAGTGCCAGCGGCGCTTGTGCTCGGTGATAGCGCAGTTGAGCGAGCTCTCTTGCTGCTAGCGGTTGCGCTTGTCTTGCTGGTGGAGCTGCTCAATAGCGCGGTAGAGAGCGTTGTCGACCGAATAGGGCCGGAATATCACGAGCTGTCGAAACAGGCTAAGGATATGGGATCGGCGGCAGTCTTGATCAGCCTGCTTACCTTTTTGGCGATCTGGGGATTGCTGCTGCTCTAGCGTGAGCTCAGGAGGTTTCTTTACTGCTGCTTTCGTAAAGCGCCGCCGAAGGCTGGTCGCGCTGCGTTTTAAAGCGCCGATGCAGCCATAGATACTGCTCTGGGTATTCGCGAATGCGGGCTTCTAGCTCGTCATTGATCCTGCGGGCATCTGCTTCATCGTCGCCGCTCGGAAAGCCCTTTAGCACCGGCCCTAAGGTGAGCTTATAACCCGAATTATCTGGCAGCCGAGTATGCGAAAACATCAGGACAGGTGAATCGTTCATGCGGGCGAAACGGCTGGTCGCCGTTATGGTTGCAGCCTCTACGCCGAAGAAGGGCACGAAGACGGAATGATGCGCGCCGTAATCCTGATCTGGTGCGAACCACAGGGCATCGCCATCCTTAAGGCTGCGCATGGCCTGCCGGACGTCCTCGCGTTCTATCACGCGGGCGAAGTGTTTGGCGCGGGAATTAGTCATCACTGCCTCGACCAAGGGGTTCTTGTGTGCGCGGTAGGTCACATTCATCGGATGGAACAGGCTCAGCAGCGTGCCGCCTAGCTCTAAGGTCGAATAGTGCCCGCCAATTAACAGTACGCCTTTGCCCTGAGCCATGGCGGCGCGGAGATGCTCTCCGCCCTCAAGCCGGACGCGAGTGCGGAAGCGTTCTGGGTCGCAGGACCAGGCAATGGCCGCTTCAATAACCCCGATGCCGTTAGCGCGAAAGGTGTCGCGTATGAGCTGCTGACGGGCGGTGACATCGAGTTCGGGAAAGCACAGCGCTATGTTTTCCTCGCAGATTGCCCGGCGGCGTTTGGCGAAGCGATAGGCCAGTGCGCCAATGACGGCTCCGAGTCCTAGCTGCAGACGGTAGGGCAGATGCGCAATAAGCCAGAGCACACCCAAGCCGAGCCAGGTGGGCCAGTAGCGCGGCCCCAGAAACTGGCGCAGCGGCGTTAAAGGCGTTCTTTGTTGCGAGGCTGTGAGCATGGCATGGCTAGCAAAGTAGTGATTGGGCTGTCGGGCTGCTTGGCGCAGTTAGCGGGCGATTGTAGCAGAACTGCGCGCGACTGCCCCTTGCGTAGGCAGTCGAAGGTTTGGGCGTTGAGCCTTGAAACTGGGAATTCTGCGCGCATCTTAGTGTCTATATTAGGGTCTTTATCAGGGACTACATTAGAGTCCAATAAGACTAGGTGCAGTCGATGGCGCTCATCCCGTGAGAGCTTTTCTCTATCCGCAGCCCAACTATTATCTGCTTGGATGCGCAAAAGGCTTCAAACTTACAGCTCAAGAGGTTAAATCCATGGTTTTTGTTCAGCGTTTTGGTGCTTCGTGTCAGCGTCTCGTGTCCGCTATCCCGGTTCTGCTCCTTGCCTTTGTCGCGGGGCTAGCAGGTGCAGTACTCAGTGCAGCCCCATCAGCTGCGCAAGCGGCCGCGCCAAGCTACGCTGAATTCCATACCGACGACGAAACCAACAACATCGATGTTTTCAAGCAAACCAGTGCCTCGGTGGTGAACATCACCAATTCGCGCCTCGTGCGCTCGCCCTATTCCCTCAACCCGCAGAGCGTGCCTCAGGGTAGCGGCACAGGATTCGTGTGGAGCGAAGAGGGCTACATCGTGACCAATTTCCATGTGGTGCAGCAGGCCAATCGTGTCACGGTCACGCTGCAAGACGGCTCGACCTACGATGCGCGTGCGGTCGGCCTTGACCCCGATAAGGACCTCGCTGTTCTGAAAATAGACGCCGAGGACGTGGAGCTCGTGCCTGTGCAGCTTGGCGACTCTGCTCTTTTGGAAGTCGGGCGTAAGGTGATCGCCATTGGCAATCCCTTTGGTCTCGATACGACGATGACCGTGGGCATCGTGAGTGCTCTTGGCCGCGAGATCGACTCGGTATCGCGGCGCAAGATACGTGATGTGATTCAAACCGATGCTGCGATTAATCCGGGCAATTCCGGTGGCCCTCTGCTCAACTCTCTCGGTCAGCTAGTGGGTGTTAATACGGCGATTTACAGTCCGAGTGGTGCCAGTTCGGGCATTGGTTTTGCGATACCGGTAAACACCGTGAAGAGAGTAGTGCCCGAGCTAATCGCCTATGGCCGCGTACAAACACCCATACTCGGCATTACGCCGATCCCGCAGCCCGATTACTATCGCCGGCTCTGGGGAATCGATGGGGTAATCGTGATGGGCACAGTGCCCAATACAGATCCCGACAGGCAGGGCATGCGCGGGCTCTCGCGCAGTCAGCGCGGACGCATCCAGCTCGGGGACGTGATTGTCGAGATCGACGGGCAGGCGGTGATGAATGAGAACGACTATGCCGACGTGATGGAGCAGCATCGCCCCGGCGACACGGTGGAGGTTATTACGCTCCGTGATAAGCAGCGCCTGCGCTACGAAATAGAGCTACAGGCGCCGCGGAACAACTAGCGCTTGGGTCGCGCCTCGATCAGGCTTCGCGCCGTGCCGGCAGCGATCAGCACCTGGCGTGGCGCGGTGCCGCCTAGATGATCGCGGGCGTTGAGTGAGCCTTCAAGCGTGAGCACCTCAAACACGTCCGCTTCGATAAGCTCTGAGAAACCGCGCAATTCGTCTAAAGAGAGCTCAGCTAAATCACGACCTTCGGCAATGCCGAAAGCGACCGATTTGCCCACGACCTCATGAGCATCGCGAAACGGTAATCCGCGCTTCACCAGGTAGTCGGCGAGATCCGTTGCGGTGGCATAGCCCTGCTGCGCTGCTGCACGCATCGCGTCTTTTTTGCAGCTCACCGCCGGCATCATCTCTGAGTAGGCGAACAGGCAGTCTTTGGTGGTATCCAGAAGATCGAAAAGAGGCTCTTTGTCTTCCTGGTTGTCTTTGTTGTAAGCAAGCGGCTGCGACTTCATCAGCGTGAGCAGTGACATAAGATGGCCAAAAACTCGGCCGCTCTTGCCGCGCACGAGTTCGGGTACGTCGGGGTTTTTCTTTTGCGGCATAATTGAAGATCCGGTACAGAATCTATCGGGCAGATCGATAAAGTCGAACTGCGCCGAGGTCCAAAGTACGAGTTCCTCTGAGAAGCGCGACAGATGCATCATCAAGGTGCTACAGCAGCTGGCCACTTCAATGGCAAAGTCGCGGTCGCTCACCGAGTCTAGGGAATTACGCGTTGGTCCGTCGAAACCAAGCAGTGATGCACTGTAGGCGCGGTCGATAGGGTAGGTCGTGCCGGCCAAGGCAGCGGCGCCAAGGGGTGACACATTGAGACGCTTGCGCGCGTCCATGAGCCGGCTGTAATCCCGCTCAAGCATTTCGTTCCACGCGAGCATATGGTGGCCGAAACTGATGGGCTGTGCTGTCTGCAGATGGGTAAAGCCGGGTAGGATTGTATCCGACTCGCGTTCCGCTAAATCAATCAGCGCTAACTGCAGCTTGCTGATCAACTCTGCAACCAGATCAATTTGTTCGCGCACGTACAACCGGATATCCGTGGCGACCTGATCGTTGCGCGAACGACCGGTGTGCAGCTTCTTACCGACGTTACCAATGCGCTTCGTTAGAGCAGCCTCAATATTCATGTGCACGTCTTCAAGCTCTACCGACCACTCGAACTTGCCGCTTTCGATCTCGTAAAAAATCGCTTCGAGGCCGTCGAGAATCTGATCTTTCTCTTCAGCGGTTAGCACGCCAACCTCCTGCAACATCATGGCATGGGCGACCGAACCGTTGATGTCGTGTTGCCAGAGTCGATTGTCGAACTGCACGGACGCAGTAAAGCGCTGCACGAAAGCGTCGGTCGCCTCGCTAAAGCGTCCACCCCAGAGACTGCTAGTGTCGGTATTCTTATTGTCGTTGGCTGGGCTATCTTTCTCGCTCATGTGCTTATCCGGTTTCATTTCATTATGGGGAGGCTGCCCGCTAGGGCGCTTAGCGGGTCAGTATATCAGGATCGGGAGAGGGTCGAAAAAAGGCTGTTCCTGCCAAGGATGCCGCCTCATTGATGATATTAGCGACTCAGACAAGCCCGCAGAATTACCGTAAAATAGTAGAACGAAGTCATTAGTCACGGAGCTCACTTGTCTACAGAATTGATATCAGATGCCGCGCAGAAAGATCCCAAGCGAACCCAGGTGCTGCGGATAGCTACGCGTAAGAGCCCGCTAGCTCTGTGGCAGGCTTATTTTGTTCGCGACGCTCTCGAAGCGGCCCACGCTGATCTTAAGGTGGAGCTGCTGCCCATGAGCACCCGCGGCGATATCATCCTGGACACGCCGCTAGCGAAGATCGGTGGTAAGGGCTTGTTCGTAAAGGAATTAGAGCGGGCCTTGTTGGCGGGCGACGCGGATATCGCGGTGCATTCTATGAAAGATGTCCCCATGGCCTTCCCCGAGGGCTTGGGACTTGCTGTCATCTGCGACCGTGAGGACCCAACAGACGCCTTTGTCTCGAATAATTACGCCAGTCTGGAGCAGCTGCCTCAGGGCGCTAAGGTAGGCACCTCGAGCCTGCGCCGGCAGTGCCAACTGCGCGAGCGCCGCCCAGATCTTACTATCCTCGATCTGCGTGGCAATGTCGGCACGCGCTTGGGCAAGCTCGATGCCGGCGACTATGACGCGATCATACTAGCCACCGCAGGTCTTCTGCGGCTTGAGCTCGAGGACCGCATCGCGCAGCGTCTGAGTCCAGAAGACTCGCTACCGGCGGGAGGGCAGGGCGCTGTTGGTATCGAATGCCGCAGCGACGACGAAATCACCCTAAAGCGCTTGAGCTGTCTGCACCATGAGGCTACGGCGGCCCGTGTGACCGCCGAAAGGGCGATGAACTCAACTCTCAATGGCGGCTGCCAAGTACCTATAGCCTGCTTCGCCGAACTAGATATCGAGGGCGCCAATGGCGGCGAGCTGCGCCTGCGCGGCCTCGTTGGCAGCGCCGATGGTAAGCGCATGCTGCGCGCCGAGGCGCAGGCCAGCGCTGCTAGCGCCGAAGAGCTCGGTATTGCCGTAGCCCAGGATCTGCTGAAGCAAGGCGCGGCGGAACTGTTGGCGGAGCTCGACGAGCGCTAGAACCCTGTTTTTACTGCGAGGCATCACCCGATGGCTGAGAAGAAAGAACAACAGGCGCAAACCATGGCCTCGGCTAAGGCTTTACCGCTGGCAGGCCAGCGCATACTTCTGACCCGTCCCCAGCATCAGCAGCCCCCGCTAGTAGCCTCTTTGCAGGCTTGGGGAGCTACTCCAATCTCACTGCCGCTGCTTGCGATCACCGCGCCGACAGGCGGAGCGCAAGCCGACCTGCTCAGACGCCAGCTCCTTGCGCTAGACAGCTATGAGCAGCTCGTCTTCATCAGCAGCAATGCGGTGCGTGAGGGTGTAAAAGCCATCGAAGACTACTGGCCGCAGTTTCCCGTCGGGCTAGATCTTCTCGCAATCGGTCCCAGCACTGCAGCACTAGCTGAAGAGCTTATCGGCCAGCCCGTGCGCTGTGCCCCCGGCGGCATGACCAGCGAGGACCTGCTCGAGCTCGACTGTTTTACCCACATCGAGGAGCGCCGCATTGGCATTTTCCGAGGTGAGGGAGGCCGTGATTTTCTTGCTCAGCAGCTGCGAAAGCGCGGTGCTAAGGTCGACTACTTTGATGTGTATCGCCGCGTAGAGATCGTCTACGAAGATGCCGAGGTGCGCGAGACGCTGCTAGAGCGGGAGCCTAGCCTGCTTACAGCGATGAGCGGAGAAACTCTGCAGGTGCTTCGCGGATTAATCGATCAGCTGAGCGAGTCACAGGCCGATAGACTGCTTACACTGCCGGTAGTTGTCCCGTCACAGCGCGTGCTGGGCCTCGCTGCCGAGATGGGCTTCGTCAACGCTATTGCTGCCCAAGGCGCCGATATCGATTCATTGATACAGGCACTTGCAATAGCGGCGACTGATGGCTGAGCGACTGAATTTCCCAAGAGCCGTGCAGGTAAAAACCACTTTGGCTGCGCTTAGAGAAAAGTAACAATGACCGAGTCAGTAGAAAACAAACCCGCTGCGGATTCAGCGAAGATCCTCGACGATATCGCGAAGGTTAAACCTGCCGCGCAAACCCGTGCTCAGCGCCGCGCCCGCAGCCGCGTCTTAATCGTGGTTTTTCTCCTTCTGCCCCTGCTCGGCGGGCTCGCATGGTTGGCCTGGCAGCAGTGGATACTGCAAGCGGGTTTACCCGAGCTTGCCGCTCGTATCGCACAGGTAGAGCAGCGATCCGGCGCTACAGCTTCCACAGCCCTGTCCTCCCAGCAGCAAGCGCAGGTGGGTGAGTTAATTAATGCAGCCCGAGAGGATTTTGCTGCGCAACTGCAAGCGCTGCGCGCCGAGCAGGATGGCAATCAGTCGGTAGACCCAGCACTTGAACGACGACTGACCGAACGCGCAGCCGAGGCCGTAAGCACCGCCCTGTCGCAACTTGATACTCGTGTTGCTGCACAGCAAGGCGCAGTGAATAGCGAGCTTGCGCAGCTGCGGCAGCAGTTTGCTCAGCTCGCTGCAACCGTGCGCGCGAATGCAGCGACCCCGAACGGTGAATGGCGATTGTTAGAAGCCGAATATCTGCTGGCGATGGCGGGGCGCAAACTGCGCTATGAACAGGATGTGGTGTCTGCGATCGAATTATACGAACTCGCAGATTCCGCGCTCGTGAACTCAGACAGCGCAGAAATCTATCCTCTGCGGCAGTCTCTTGCCCGCGAACTAGCGAGTCTGCGTGCGCTAGAGTTACCCGACTTCGATAGTATGTTTCTCCGTCTCGATATTCTGCTCGCTCAGGCTGAGTCGCTCGAACCCGGAGCCGCACCTGCACAGCTGCGACGATTGGATTATGAAACGCGCAGAGCCGATTCGACGGAGACAGAAGCGCTTGCGCAGAGCGAGTGGTCGGTAAGCGCAATGTACGCCGACACGCTTGAGTTTTTACGCTCGGTTTTTGTCTGGCGTGAAACTAGCGAGCCTGTCCAGCTGCCTATGTCTGGAGCCAGCGAAGGTTCGCAACGACTCGTTCTGATTCTAGAGCAGGCAAAATTAGCGCTGCTGGCCAAAGACGCTTTGCTGTTTACGCGGCAGGTGGCTGCCGCCGAGGCGTGGCTTACTGGGCAGAGTGACATCGATGCTGACCTGCTCGCTTCAGCCCTCGGCGAACTGTCTATGCTGCGCGACATCGACCTGCGGCCTGCACTGCCCACCGTAGGCGAAGCGCTGCTCGGCGTGCAGCAGCTCAATGCGAGTGACGCACCATGATTCGGCTGTTTGCTTGGAGCCTCGCATTAATCTGCGCCGCGCTGGTGTCGAGCCTACTTATCGGTTTCCCTCAAGACCCGGGCTACCTGCTTATCGCCTTCGGTCGGACAACGTTCGAGACGAGCCTGTTCGCGCTGCTCGTTGCCGCCTCGATAGTCCTCGGGATAGTGCGACTTTTGTGGCTTTTGGTTTCGACCCTGAACCCTTGGCGACTGGTTCGAGCTGGCAAGAAGTTAAATGCTCGCAGGCGGGCGAATGCTAAGAGTGCGAGTGTGCAGGGAATTCTGAGCGTGCTGCGAGGCGACGGGCAGCAGGGCCTCAAGCAAATTGAAAAAGGCTTGCAGGAGAGCGATGCGAGTGTACTCAACTATGTAGCGCTCGCGGCAGCCCAGACTGAGGCAGGTCAAACCGCAGGTGAAACCATAAGCGCAGAAAAAACCGACGCGGCGCTCGCTTGGCTCACGCAGGCGGGGGAGTCTTTCCCCGATGAGATAGACGCGATTGAAGTCGTACGTGCGCAAATACTACTGCGGGCTACAAGGCTAAAGGACTGTGCGCAGGGATTAAAGGCGCTGCGCACTCGCCTGCCTGCGAATACAAAGATACTTAGGCTATCTTACGAAGTGAGTTTGCGCCTTGAAGACTGGGAGACTTTGGAGCAGCTGCGCGCTGCGCTACAAAAGAATCAGGTGATCAGCACTGCGCAGCTTGTTGAACTAGACGCGCTGCTGCTGAGGAGTTTAATTCGTCGCACTGCCGATGCTGAGGGAGCGACTAGCGCTGCCTTGCAGAAGCAGTTGAAAAAATCCCTACCTGCACTGCGCCAGACGCCGGAAGCCCTGCTGTTTTATGTGCGGAGCCTGTTGAAGCTCGAAGACGCTCAGGCAGCGCGCGAAGCTATAGAAAAAGCGCTCGCCTCGCAGTGGCACGAGCAGCTAGTTCTGCGCTACGGAGAATGGGAATTTGATTCGCCGCATAAGCAGCTGCAATTCGCCGAGAAGTGCTTAGCGAAGCACGGTGACGACGCTGCGCTGCTACTCACCCTCGCACGTCTCTCGCTGCGCTGCGAACTATGGGGAAAGGCGCGTGAGTATTACGATCAATCGCTTTTGCTCGCGCCCAATGCAGCCGCTTACGCCGAATACTCTAAGCTGCTTCTCGGCTTAGGCGAGGACAAGCTCGCACAGGCGGCAACCGAGCGAGCCTATGCGCAGGCAGGGCTTAGCGATCTATCTCTAGCTCTTCCCACAGCGAATCAACGCGAGCCTTAACTTCGTCACTCATCGTAATAGGTGAACCCCACTCGCGCTGTGTTTCGCCCTCCATCTTATTCGTTGCATCCATGCCCATTTTCGAGCCGAGACCAGAGACGGGAGAGGCGAAGTCGAGGTAATCGATGGGCGTGTTCTCGACGAGTACTGTGTCACGGGCAGGGTCCATACGTGTGGTGATGGCCCAGATCACATCGTCCCATTCGCGAATATTGACGTCGTCGTCCACGACAATGACGAACTTCGTATACATAAACTGACGCAGGAAAGACCAGACACCCATCATCACACGCTTGGCATGACCGGGGTATTGTTTCTTCATGCTGACAATCGCAAGGCGGTAGGAACAGCCTTCCGGCGGCAGATAGAAATCCACGATTTCCGGAAACTGTTTTTGCAGCAGCGGAACAAACACTTCGTTGAGCGCAACGCCTAGCATCGCCGGCTCATCGGGCGGCCGTCCTGTGTAGGTCGAGTGGTAGATAGGATCGCTGCGATGCGTCATGCAGGTCACGGTGAAGACAGGAAAGTCATCGACCTCGTTGTAGTAGCCGGTATGATCGCCGAAGGGACCTTCTGGAGCCATCTCGCCGGGTTCTATGTAGCCCTCCAAAACAAATTCCGCACTGGCTGGCACCTGCAAATCGTTCGTTCTAGATTTGACGACTTCAGTCTTGCTGCCGCGCAGAAGTCCGGCAAAGGCATACTCCGACAGTGTGTCTGGTACCGGCGTTACCGTAGCGAGAATTGTTGCCGGATCCGCGCCCAGGGCAATCGAGACGGGAAAGCGCTCGCCCGGATGTTGCTGCTGCCATTCGCGAAAGTCGAGTGCGCCGCCGCGATGGGAGAGCCAGCGCATTATCAGCTTGTTTTTGCCGATCAGCTGCATGCGGTAGATGCCCAGATTCTGTCTGCTCTTATCCGGGCCGCGAGTGATCACTAATGGCCAAGTCACCAGTGGCGCGGCATCGCCCGGCCAGCAGGTCTGTACAGGCAGCATGTTGAGATCAACGTCGTCGTTTTCTAGCACTACTTCTTGGCAAGGCGCTTTGCGCAGTACGCTTGCAGGGATATTGAGCACGCTCTTATAGCTCGGCAGGCTCTGCCATAGATCTTTCCAGCCGGTGGGCGGTGTCGGTTCTTTAAGAAAGGCGAGTAGCTTACCGACGTCCCGTAGGCCTGAGATATCTTCTTGGCCCATGGCGAGCGCGATGCGACGAGTGTTGCCGAACAGATTGGCGAGTAGTGGAATCTTCGAGCCCTTGGGATTCTCGAATAGAAGGGCGGGGCCGCCTGCGCGCAGGGTGCGGTCGCTGATCTCGGTGATCTCGAGGACAGGGTCTACTTCAACGCTGATGCGCTTAAGTTCGCCTTTTGCTTCGAGCAGTTTAATGAAGTCGCGCAGGTCTTTAAAAGCCATGGTTACTACCGCTTGCTGTGGAGTCAATCACTACGCAGCGAGGCGTAACTCGGACGACTCTTGAGATAAAACTAGGGAAAAACTATTTGGGAAAGCAGAGCCTTAAGCGAATAAGGAACGCAGTAGCACCGCTTGCTGACCCTATAGGTAAGTGTACAACTAACCCTCACCTATAGGATTCGGATAACGCCTACTTACGCTTCATCGCGTTGAAGAACTCTTCGTTTGTTTTGGTGTCCTTCAGCTTGTCGAGAATAAATTCAGTCGCCTGAACATCTTCCATAGAGGTTAGCAGCTTGCGCAGAATCCACATGCGCTGCAGCTCTTCATCTGTGGTAATGAGCTCCTCGCGGCGCGTGCCTGATCGGCGCACATTGATTGCTGGATAGACGCGCTTCTCGGCAATCTTACGATCTAGCTGGAGCTCCATATTACCTGTGCCCTTGAACTCTTCGTAGATCACCTCGTCCATTTTTGAGCCGGTCTCGATCAGCGCGGTAGCGATAATCGTCAGGCTGCCACCTTCTTCGAGGTTGCGCGCTGCGCCGAAGAAGCGCTTAGGTCGCTCGAGCGCGTGGGCATCGACACCGCCCGTTAGCACCTTGCCTGAACTCGGGATGATCGTGTTGTAGGCGCGCGCGAGACGAGTAATCGAATCGAGAAGAATAACGACGTCTTCTTTATGCTCAACTAAGCGCTTAGCTTTTTCGATGACCATTTCTGCTACTTGCACGTGACGCGCCGGCGGTTCGTCGAAGGTACTTGCAACGACTTCGCCGCGTACCGAGCGCTGCATCTCTGTCACTTCTTCGGGACGCTCATCAATGAGTAGGACGATGAGTCGACACTCAGGATTGTTGCGCGTAATCGATTGGGCGATATTCTGCAGGATTAGCGTCTTACCTGCCTTCGGAGGCGAGACAATGAGACCACGCTGGCCCTTGCCGATAGGTGCTACAAGATCAATCACTCGCGCACTGAGATCCTCGGTGCTGCCGTTACCCACCTGTAGTGTCAGTCGTTCCTGCGGGAACAGTGGGGTGAGGTTTTCGAAAAGAATTTTATTCTTCGAATTTTCAGAACTCGCGAAATTAATCTCGTGAACTTTGAGTAGGGCAAAATAGCGCTCGCCGTCTTTGGGTGGACGAATCTTGCCGGCCACGGTGTCACCAGTGCGCAGGTTAAAGCGGCGGATCTGGCTGGGCGAAACGTAGATGTCGTCGGGGCCTGCTAGGTAAGAGGAATCTGCCGAGCGTAGAAAGCCGAATCCGTCCTGCAGAATTTCGAGCACGCCGTCGCCGGAGATATCTTCTCCGTTCTTCGCATGCCGTTTAAGGATAGCGAAGATGATGTCCTGCTTGCGCGTGCGAGAGACGTTTTCTAAGCCCATGTCATGGGCGGTCTGCACGAGGTCTGCGACAGGCTGTTGCTTGAGTTCGGTTAAGTTCATGGTGGAGGCTTCTTCTCGATGGTTGCTGCCTTGCTCGGATTCAAGCTTCGAGTCCCGTGACCTAGGGCCTTGGGCGTCTCGCTAGCGAGTTTAGAGAAAAGTCAGATTGGGTTAGGAATGAGTTGGAAGATTCGTTGGGAAAATGGATAAGTTTTAAACTAGGCTTTAAAAATAAATTGGGGCGATGTTATTTGAGCAGGTACGGTTATCTTTTAACTCGCCGAAACCGATTCTGGTGCGCGGAAAGCTATAGGCTGTTCAATCCGTAAAGCGCGATCGATTCTCCAAGACGGCCAAATAAGGTGTTTGGTCTACATTCCCCCTCCGCCCTTTCGCGAGGTAACTCGTCTCTAACGAAGCTGAGGTAGGGGTCGCGGATGGATCGCTGCTCTGTGTTCTGCAGCTTTCGGCTTTTCTCTAAAAGCTGGTTTCTACAAACTGGCTGCTAGCGATGACCGGTATGAGGTCGATAGGGGTCTCGCTACCAGAGCACACAGCTTACATCGGTCTGCCAAAATCTATCTTTAGTACTTCTTTTCTGCGCGTGAGCGCTACGAGAGTGGATAGATTCGGGCAAGGGGGTGTGAACTGCGGCTGTTCAAGCGTGAGAAAGCGCCTCGAACAACCGCATTAAACGTAATTTAGATTACGCTGTCAATAAACGCGGCTAGCTGAGACTTTGACAGTGCGCCGACCTTGGTGCCAACGACTTCGCCACCGTTGAATATAAGCAGCGAGGGGATGCCGCGCACGCCATACTTTGGCGCCGTTGCCGTGTTGGCGTCGACGTCCATCTTGCAGACCTTGAGTTTGCCAGTGTAGTCGCTGCTGATTTCTTCCAGAACCGGAGCAATCATTTTGCAGGGGCCGCACCACTCTGCCCAGAAGTCTACCAATACGGGGCCGTCGGCCTGGAGAACATCTTGCTCGAAGGAGCTGTCAGAGATGTGAACGATCGCTTCGCTCATAGTGTTTATCCTTATATCGAATGTGTGAGGGTGATAGCGGGGGTGTGTCGGCATGAAAAAGACCAGCAACACGTGCGCCTATCATAAGGCCGCTACCGCAGGTTTCAAGGGGTAGCGGTGAGTTAAACTTCTGCTGCCTTGTGCACTAGGCTGAGTCCTTGAGTAGCCGCGCTGCCTTTTTAGCAAAATAGGTCAAAATTCCATCGGCTCCAGCGCGCTTGATGCATAGTAGAGACTCCATAGCGACCGCGTCTTCGTCTAACCAGCCGTTTTGAGCTGCCGCCATATGCATGGCGTATTCGCCACTCACCTGGTAGACCATGGTAGGGACTTTGAATTCGGTTTTCACTCGGCTAACTATGTCGAGATAGGGCATACCAGGCTTTACCATGACCATGTCGGCGCCTTCGGCGAGGTCCTGGGCGATTTCCTGCAGGGCCTCGTCGCTGTTGGCGACGTCCATTTGATAGCTGTACTTATTGCCGCCACCAAGATTACCGCTAGAGCCAACGGCGTCACGGAACGGACCGTAGTAAGCCGAGGCATACTTCGCAGAATAGGCGAGAATGCGAGTGTGAATATGGCCGTTACTCTCTAGTATGTCGCGTATTGCAGCGACTCGGCCGTCCATCATGTCGGAAGGTGCGACGATATCGGCGCCGGCTTCGGCGTGAGACAGCGCCTGTTTAGCCAATACGGCGACTGTCTCGTCGTTTAGCACATAGCCAGTGTCATCGATGATGCCGTCTTGGCCGTGGGTCGTATAGGGGTCCAGCGCTACATCGGTGATCACGCCGAGCTGCGGGAACTTGGCCTTAAGCTGGCGTATGGCGCGCTGCACGAGTCCATCGGGGTTATAGGACTCAGCGCCATTGAGCGACTTGGTCTCGGCATGGGGAGCTGGGAATAGGGCGATTGCAGGAATCTCTAGCTCGACTAGTTCGGCCGCTTCCTTGAGCAGTTCATCGACGCTGAGACGCTCGATCCCTGGCATTGAGTCGATCGCTTGGCGCTGATTATTTCCCTCGACAATAAAAAGCGGATAAATCAGGTCATCTGCTGACAAGCGCGTCTCGCGCATTAGCCGGCGGCTAAATTCGTCGCGGCGCATGCGTCGGGGTCGTGAGGCAGGAAAACGGCGGTTTGGATCGATGATTGGCAAGGTGAGTGGTCTCGATTAGTGGTTTCGATTAATGGTATTGATTGAGGGTCTTAAAAACAGGGTGCTTTTGGCGTGCTGATCGCATGAGCACCGACGAATGGACTGTTATACGACAGAAGCTTAGCAGTCGGACGGATTAATTCAAATCGGCAGGCGATTTTTCGGCCGCATCGGGCCTGAGGCCGCAGCTGTCATTTGAGCGTATGCTTGGGCATGTTGATAGGCGAAATCTCGCAATAAACCTCCGAACAGAACTGCAACTGCCGACTAGTGAGACCATCATGATTGAGAACAGCTCTGGCCTTGCCCTGGTTGTTTAGCACTTGAGCCATTGTCTGCAATATTAATAATGAGCGCAGTGTGTCTCCGAAGAGGCACCGAATAAGGAAATTAGAATTGAATAAACTCAGAGCAGCGCTCGTCGTTCTCCTCCTCGTCGCAGCAGGCGCCTACGTTGTTTTCGATCTCGGCCAGTACCTCACGCTCGGCTTCATTCAGTCTCAACTCGCTAGCCTGCAGAGCTTCCGCGATGCCAACTTCGCACTGACCGCGACGATTTATTTCGTGGTTTACGTGGTGGCGACCGCTATCTCCATTCCGGGTGCAATCCTGCTTACACTGCTGGGCGGCGCGGTCTTCGGTTTAGGCTGGGGGCTACTTTTAGTGTCTTTCGCCAGTAGCATTGGCGCAACCGGTGCCTTCCTCGCCTCACGGCTGTTACTGCGCGACTGGGTTCAGCGCCGCTTCGCGGCTTATCTCGGGCCTATTAATCGCGGCATGGAGAAGGACGGCGCGTTCTACTTATTCAGCCTGCGTATGGTGCCGATCGTCCCATTCTTCGTGGTGAATCTGCTGATGGGACTGACCTCACTTTCGGTGCCAACGTACTATCTGACTAGCCAAACGGGCATGCTGCTATCGACAGCGGTCTATGTGAATGCGGGTTCCGAGCTGGCGCAAATTACCTCGCTGGCGGGACTAGTATCCCCGTCGGTGCTGCTGTCCTTCGCCGCATTGGGCCTCGTGCCCTTGCTAGCCAAGGCGCTGACGAGCCAGCTTCAGCGCCGCAAGCGGCTCGCCGCGTTCAAAAAGCCCAAGCGTTTTGATGCCAATGTCGTTGTCATCGGTGGCGGCTCGGCAGGGCTCGTGACTTCACTGATTGTTGCCGGGGCGAAGGCGAAGGTGATGCTGGTTGAGAAAGAGAAAATGGGTGGCGACTGCCTTTACACAGGCTGCGTGCCCAGCAAGTCCGTTATTCGTAGCGGCCGCATCATGTCTTACATTCGCCGCGCTAACGACTACGGTATCGTCGATGCGACAGGCACTGTCGATTTCCAGAAAGTCATGGGCCGCGTGCGTCAGGTTATCGAAACGATTGAGCCCCATGATTCACCTGAGCGTTACGAAGGCCTTGGCGTGGAGTGCCTCAGCGGCGACGCGCGCATCGTCTCACCCTATGAGGTCGAGGTTAACGGCAAGCTTATCGCTACCGAGTCCATCGTAGTCGCAGCGGGCGCGCGCCCGGTAGTGCCGCCGATCCCAGGCTTGGATTCCATCGACTACCTTACCTCCGATACGGTGTGGTCTCTCACCGAGCTGCCCAAGCGTCTGCTCGTTGTTGGCGGAGGTCCTATTGGCTGCGAGCTTGCGCAGGCATTCAGCCACCTTGGCGCGAAAGTCATCCAGATCGATAAGGCGCCGCGCATCATGCCGCGGGAAGATCCAGAAGTGTCTGCAGCGGTCACGGCGCGCTTTGCCGAGCAGGGTATCGAGCTGCTCACCGGTTATGAACTGCTGAGTTTCGACACTGTCGACGGTGAGCATTTCATGGAGGCGAAGTGCGGTACGGAAACCATTCGCGTTGGTTTCGACAAGGTGCTTCTTGCCATCGGTCGACGTCCTAATGTCGAAGGCTATGGGCTCGAAGAGCTAGGGGTCACCCTTGCGCCTCAGGGGGGTATCGAGGTTAACGATTACCTGCAGACCAACTTCCCGAATATTTTCGCCTGTGGTGATGTGGCGGGCCCCTATCAGTTCACCCACATGGCGGCTTACCAAGCGTTCTTTGCTGCAGTGAATGCCGCCGCCAATGGGCTGTGGCGCTTGAAGACCAACTATGCGGTGGTGCCTTGGGCGACGTTCACCGATCCCGAGGTGGCCAGAGTTGGGCTAAGCGAGGAGGAGGCAAAGCAGCGTGGCATTGCCTACGAAGTCACCCGCTACGACATGGATCATCACGACCGCTCCCTTGCCGACGGCGAAGCCCATGGCTTTGTGAAAATACTCACTGTGCCTGGCAAAGATAAAATGCTGGGAGTGACGATTGTCGGTTACCACGCCGGCGAGCAAATTGCAGAGTTCGTGTTCGCGATGACCCACGGCCACGGCCTAAAGAGTATCGCAGCCGTGACTCATATCTATCCTACTTTGGGCGAGGCAAATAAATTCGCCGCGAACGCGTGGCGCAGCGCTCGCCTGCCAACCCAGTTTTTCCCTTGGCTGACTCGCTTCTTCGCTTGGCGTCGTGGTTAGAGTTGTGGTCGGAAATCACAAGCGCTGCGGCTAGGCCTTTCTACGAAAGGTCATAAAGCGCTGCGGCTAGGCCTTTCTACGTAAGGCCATAAAGCGCTGCGGCTAGGCCTTTCTGAGCAAGGTCATAAAGCGCTGCGGCTAGGCCTTTCTACGAAAGGCCATAAATAGACACAGAGCAAAAAGACCACTAAACGCAATCAAAGCCATCTGCGGAATAGAGAAAATTCCAAACAAGCGGAACACGACTTCGGCGCAGTTGCCATCGCCCTTGAGCAGGAAGTTCAAGGTGTCGATGAACGGGAAGTTGTCCATGATGTAGGTAAGTCCCGGGCCGCAGGCAGGGACTTCGTCTTCGGGCAGGTTTTGCAGCCAAATTTGGCGTATGGAAAAGTAGCTACCAAAGACACACATCGACGCTGCTACAAGCGACATAAATTTTTGCGTGCTCGCCGCCGGATTGGCCAGCGCCGCAATTAAGCAAACGACACCGCACAGAATAAAGAATACGCGTTGGGTGATACAAAGCCCGCAGGGCGAGAGCAGCATGACGTGCTCCATATACAGCGCAATAGCGATAGTCAGTACGGTAACAAGGAAGATGCCGACGTTCATGACGCGATTGCTCGGCAGAGTAAATTGACTCATCTTGCTGCTCCTAAATCCTAAGACGTTTTAGCTAGCTCGAGGCTAGGCTGATATTCAAATTATAGCGACGCTTCGTTCCACTTGGCTAAGAAAACCTCGAAGGGGTCCTGCGGCTCGGCTTCTATACTAGCCTGCTTTGCGAGAGACTCCTTTGCGGTGGCGATAAAAAGGGCTTCTTGTTCGGGTGAGAGTCCGTCGGGCTTAAGCGCATCTCGCTGCTGCTGTGACAGCTTAATAGCGAGCGCTGAAAAAGACAGCTGTTCGGTTTGCATCTGCTGCAGCATTCGGCCAGAGGGTGTAAGCGAGGCATCGGCAAGTTTCGCCTGCGCCGCGGTTAAGGCTTCCGCGTAATCAGTGCCGCCGTGCAGCGTGTCGAGCAGCGTCGCCGCATTGCCGAGACCTAAAAGAATTTCGCCGGCCCACTCACGCATATTACGCGGCGTTCCTTCTTCTTTGATTACTAGTTCAGGATCGCGACCCTGCTCAACCACGCGCATAAGATTGTCGGCGACTTCAAAGAACTCATCGTGATGGCATTCGGGGCTTGGCGCTAAAAGGCAGTGAATTAAGAACATATCGAGGAAGCGAGTCTGCTCGGCGTCGATACCCAGAGGTAAATAGGGATTAAGGTCAAGCGCGCGGATCTCAACATACTCAATACCGCTTTCTATCAACGCCTCTAGAGGACGCTGGCCGCTGCGGACGTTGCGCTTGGGCCGTATCGTGCTATAAAACTCGTTCTCTAACTGCAGCAAATTAGCGTTGATTTGCTTGGGTTCACCCCCCGCCGTTTTGTCGATCTCAAGATACTCGGGGTAGGGCGTGCGCATGGCAGTGCCTAGACATTCGGCGTAGCTCGTCAACTCGTTGTAACAGACAAAAAGCGATTTCTGTGCCTCGCTTTTGTAGCCAAGCTTGCCCATTCGAAGGCAGGTGGCGTAGGGCAGATAAAGCGAGTCGGCATCGAGTTCCTGTAGCTCATGGTCACGGCCACGAACGAAACTTTTACAGGTCGCCGGCGACGCACCAAACAGATAGACGAGCAGCCACGAGTAGCGGTGAAAATTGCGTATCAGGTGCAGATATTTGTCGGTTCTAAAATCCTGCAGCGTGCCGCTGTCGCGGCAGTGCGCCTGATACTGTGGCCAGAAGCTCTCTGGCATCGAAAAGTTGTAATGAATACCCGCAACGGTCTGCATGATCTTGCCGTAGCGATGGCTCAGCCCCTCGCGGTACAGCGTTTTGAGTTTCCCCACGTTCGACGTGCCAAACTGAGCGACCGGAATCTCTGCCTCGCCCCCCAGCGCGCAGGGCATACTGGCGACCCATAGCATTTCCTGAGCATCCAGATTCTTCAAGCTGAAGCGGTGTATGCCTTCAAGCATGCCCAAGCAGTCGTCTATGCGTTCGTAGGCAGGAGTGATGAACTCCAGCAGCGACTCGGAAAAATCTGTGGTGATATAGGGATTGGTTAGGGTAGAGCCGAGGATTTCGGGGTGGCTACGCTGAGAGAGCGCACCGTTTGGACTGACTCTGAGGCTCTCTTTCTCGATACCTCTGACGACCGAGCCCCAGCTCGCATCAAAGCGGTCGATTGCGTAATAGCGTAGTGCTTGCTCTTGTGTGGGCATCGCGAACGCGGTCACGGCGGAACTGACGGAGGTAGAACTCACTGTGAACCCATCCTGTGCTTCACGAGGGCGCTCGCTGGGGAGCCGCCTAGAAAGCGCGCATTATTACAAAGAACGCTGCGATGCGCTAACCGCGCAGAGCGCCCACGAGACTCAAGTGCCGCTACTCAATCTGCTTAAATCGATGGATAAGCCTGCGGTCTTTCTTATTTGGTTTGCTGTTAGTCATAATCTGCGGCTGGCTCCTGCGCTGCTCGCTGAGCTGTTCCCGCTGTTTAATGCTCTCTGCGGTCTCCGCGTAAAGCTGCTGCGCCTCGGGCGCGCCTCGGCGCTGCTCCGAAAGCGCACATACGCGCACAGTCCGCTCGTCAAAGCCCTGGCGCAGGCGGATCTCGGCGCCGACCTCAATCTCCTTGCTGGGTTTGGCGCGACTGCCATCGCACTGCACCTTGCCACCTTCTATTGCCTGCTTGGCCAGACTGCGGGTTTTATAGAAGCGCGCAGCCCATAGCCACTTGTCGAGTCGCAGGCGGTCTAGCGTGCTGTCGGTGTGCTGTTTTGCCATGCTGCTATAAATTCCTTGCGGGGCAGGGTGCTGAAGTTAGACGACGGCTGACGGCAGTATATCGCTGAAGTCGCTCACCTGTGTGAACTCTGCGGGTTCAAGACTCGGCGCAGAGCTGTCAGGCTGATGAATGGCCAGCAGGTGCGCAATGCCTTCTTTCTGAGCGCGGCGCAGCACATACAGCGAATCGTCCAGCAGCAGCGTACGCTGGGGATCGAACGCCTCTAAGCTTTGCAGCTTGTCCCAAAAACCTTCGTTCTCTTTAGCCAGCTGCAATTGATGCGAGCTAATTAGCTGATGGAAGTAATCGGCGATATCGGTATGCTGCATCTTTAAGGCAAGACTCTGCGGGTGAGCGTTTGTCACCAAGACGACGCGTTTGCCCAGCTCCCGCAGCTCGCTGAGCAAGCTGTAGACATTGGGCCTTACCCGTATCTTATGGGTAATGGTCTGTTTAAGGCCGGTAATGTCGACGCCAAGCGTGTCACGCCAATAATCGAGGCAGTACCAGTCGAGCGTGCCGAAGACCTTCGCTGAGGTCGCCGCACAGACCTCGTGAGCCTCCCTAAGCGAGATACCGCGCTGCTCCGCATAGGTCAGCGGCAGCAGAGTGAGCCAGAAATGGCTGTCGAAATGCAGATCCAAGAGGGTGCCGTCCATGTCAAAAAGGACGGTATCGATGTCATTCCAAGGGGGCATTGCGGCTCCAAACGGCGGATTCAAAGGCTCGGCAGTTACTGTAAACTGCGCCAAGCTTAGCGCTAATTTTTTTTTGAGGAAAGGCAATGAAAGGGTGTGGAAGGTGAGTAAAACCGGGACAGAACTGCAGCCAAGTCAGCTCGCGGATTGGGCGAGTGCGGTGAGGCGCATTGCCGAAGACGCAGGGTTACGCATCATGGAGGTCTATGAGGCCGAGGGTGAGCTGCTGGTTGAGCAGAAGTCTGACGATTCTCCACTGACCCTTGCTGACCGTCGCGCTCACGAGCATATAGAACAGGCGCTGACCCAGCTCACGCCTTCGATTCCTATTTTGTCTGAGGAATCAGACAGTCTCCCCTACGAGCAGCGCAGCGCCTGGCAGCGATACTGGCTTGTCGATCCATTGGATGGCACCAAGGAATTTATAAGCCGTAACGGTGAGTTCACGGTGAATATTGCGCTTATCGAAGATGGCCGATCGATTCTCGGTGTGGTGCATGTCCCGGTGAGCAAAGTTAGCTACACAGGTTTTCTATCCTCTTCCGGCAACAGCGCCTCCAAATGGCAGGCCGGCAAAGAGTTTGCTTTACGCACAGCGACAGCCGGAAATCAGGCGCTACGTATCGTCGCCAGCCGACGTCATCGCGGCGAACGCCTCGAAGCACTCCTAGGGCAGATTGCCAAGGAGCACGTCCTAGCCGATGTTGTTAGTATCGGCAGCTCGCTCAAGATGTGTCTCATCGCCGAGGGGGCGGCGGATCTTTATCCGCGGCTTGCGCCAACAAGCGAATGGGATACTGCCGCGGCACATGCGATCCTCAGCGCCGCGGGCGGCGAGATAGTAAACCTCGACTTTAAACCGCTGCAGTACAATCAGAAAGCCAGCCTATTGAATCCAGAGTTCATTGCTCTGGGCGATCGCGATTTCGGATGGCAGCGTTTGCTGGCCGATGCTAGTGCATAGCATCGAAGCTTTGAGCTGTAGAATTTAGTTAGAAACAGTATTCAGTCAGAAACAGTGGAGTTGCGACGCCATTGAAAATTTTGGAAAAGGGGAAGCATATGTACGGTCAATCTCTCTCTCAGTGGCTGCGCCTGTTCGCTTTAAGCGCGGCGGTCTTCGCTTTAGCAGCCTGTTCGGAATCGACGCCAGAGTCTATGTCAGCGTCAAGCGATGAGACCGCTACACCGCTGAGTGAAACTCAGCGACTTAACGCTTGGCTCGACGAGCAGTACGCAGAACAGCTTGAGGCAAGTCCGATGACCAAGACGCGTCTGGGAGATAAGTCTGACTACGACCAGCTCGATGATTTTTCCCTAGCGGCGGAGCAGCGAGATCTCGACTGGTTGCGCGCTAGCGTCGCCGAGATGGAAGCGAGCTTCGATGTTGCGGCACTTAACGAAGATGGCAAACTGTCTTATGAGATGTGGCGCTTTTCTCTCGAGCGCGCCGAGGCCGGCGTGCCGTTCCGTCAGCACGGCTATATTTTCGGTCGCGGCGGCCCCCATGCTTACCTTCCTAACTTCATGATTAATTTTCACCGTGTCGATACCGTGGAAGACCTCGAGGCCTATGTGTCGCGTCTAGGTCAAATCGACCGTGCGTTTGCGCAGCTGCTGGAGCGCGCTCGCGCCGCTTCGGCGGAAGGCATCCGTCAGCCGCGTTTTGCGTACGACTTTGCGCTCGCAGAAATCGAACGCGTGACCGCCGGTGCGCCATTCAACAGCAGCGACAGCTCGCCCAACTCGCCACTGTGGACAGACCTGCAAGAGAAAACCGCGGCACTGGTGGAGGACGGGCTGCTCTCTGCGGAAGACGCGCAGACAATGACTCAAGATGTTCAGCTGCTACTTGCGGGCGAGGTATTGGGCGCTTACGAAGAAGTAGCAAACTGGCTGCGGGAAGACCGTGAGCTTGCCTCTGCAGAATCACAGGGTGTTTGGGCGTTGCCAGACGGCGAGGCGTTCTATAACTACCGTCTTGCGCAAATGACTACTTTAGAGCTCACCGCAGACGAGATACACCAGATTGGCCTTGATGAAGTGGCGCGCATTCAATCAGAAATGGAGGCGATCAAGGAAACCGTTGGCTTTGAGGGCAGCTTGCAAGAATTTTTCGTATTCATGCGTGAAGACGATCAGTTCTATTTCCCCAATACCGATGAAGGCCGTCAAGACTATCTAGATCTGAATAATAAATATCTTGACGAGATTTCAGTGAAACTGCCCGACTACTTCGGTCGCCTTCCCAAGGCGGCACTCGAAGTCCGCCGCGTAGAGGCGTTTCGTGAACAGGCAGGTGGCGCACAGCACTACAATGCGGGCACACCAGATGGTTCACGTCCTGGCGTTTTCTACTCCCACATGAGCGATATGTCGACACTGCCTATTTTTCAGCTCGAGGACGTGGCCTACCACGAGGGTAACCCTGGCCATCACATGCAAATCTCTATTCAGCAGGAGCTGGAAGACGTACCGCGCTTCCGTACCCAGTACCGTACAACGGCGTACACAGAAGGCTGGGGCCTGTACTCTGAATGGCTGGCCAAGGAAATGGGCGGCTTTGAAGACCCCTATTCTGACTTTGGTCGTCTAGGCGGTGAAATTTGGCGTGCTATTCGTCTGGTTGTCGATACTGGCCTGCACTCAAAGCAATGGAGCGAAGACCGCGCAGTGCAATATTTCCTCGACAATTCACCGCAGCCTGAGGGGGCAGTCCGTTCAGAAATCCAGCGCTATATCACTACACCCGGACAGGCGACTGCTTACAAGATTGGTATGTTGAAAATTCAAGAAGTGCGGCGCGATGCTGAAGAAGCACTTGGCGAAGAGTTTGATATTCGCGAATTCCACGACATCGTTCTTGGCGCCGGCGCTCTTCCGCTGCCACTGCTAGAGGCACGGGTAGATCGTTGGATCCGCGAATCCCAAGGCTAGGAAATAGGCCAGCGTTTCTATCTACACGAGAATAGTTAAAGGAGAGATCATGCGCGAAAAAGTGAAGAAAAAATGTTCTTATTCGCTTGTGAACCTAGGCCGCGCTGTCGCGTTGGCACTGCCGTTTATTTTTGCTGGTAGTGTCGACGCTGCGGAGCTAGCAACACCGGAAAGCGTCGGTCTGTCTACTGTCAAGTTGGAGCAGGCCACAGCGCGTTTACAGCAGCACGTGGACGATGGCGACATCGCGGGCGTTGTTGCTGCGGTAGCAAGAGACGGCAAGCTAGTTTATCAGGTGGCTCTCGGTAAACAGGATATCGAGAAAAATATTGCCATGGCTGATGATTCGATATTCCGCATCTACTCGATGGCGCGGGAAGTCACCAGCGTCGCTGCGCTTACTTTGTACGATAAAGGTGCGTTTAAATTTGACGACCCCGTTAGTCAATATCTTCCAGAGTTTTCTCAGCAGCGTGTGTTAATCGATTCAGACTCGAACGACACGAGTGCAACGCGCGAACGCGTAGGCGAAATGACTATCGCTCATTTGCTCACGCACACCTCTGGACTGGGTAGTCGTAACTCGAAACTCTATAGAGACAACGATGTCCGCAATCGCAATGCTTCGCTCGATGAAATGGTTGCCAAAGCCGCTGCGACTCCTCTTTTTCAAGACCCTGGTACGCAGTTCCGCTACGGTATTCATGCGACGATCATAGGTAAACTCATTGAAGTATGGTCGGGCCAGGCGTTCGAAGACTACCTGCAAGAGGCAGTTTTAGATCCGCTGCAAATGGACAGCACGGTGTTTTGGGTTGAGGGTGAGGCGGCAGCAAGGCTGGCGCAGCTTTACCGCCCGACTCAGGGTCAGCTTAAACCTTACGCCATCGAGAGCGTGCCATGGACTGAGCGCCCCGCGCTTATTGAGGGTGGCGTAGGCCTGCTCTCGACAGTGCCTGACTTTATTAAGTTCTCGCAAATGGTTTTAGACCGAGGAATGATTCCAGGCACTGACCGCCGTTTGCTTACTGAGGATACCGCAGAGCTAATGTATGCCAATGCAGTCCCAGACGCGGCAATGCCTATTGGGGACTCGCGCTACTGGCTGGGATCCGGTTGGAGCTTAGGTGGCTTCAACGTAGTTCTCGATTCGAGCACCTACGCCTACCCAGTTTCTGAAGGGACTATTTGGTGGGACGGCTCTGCGGGGACTCGATTCTTTATTGACCCTGTGCAGAACACTGTTCTAGTAATTATGGGGCAGGTCTCGCCGTCTTCCGGCGGCGGCTTCCGTGAAAATTTCAGCCGTTTAGTCGACGCCGCTATCACTGATAGGCGCTGAGGCATCGAACTGAACAGGCGCGGTTCCGCGCGCCTGTTCTATCATAGAGGCGACAAGCATAGGTAGCTCATTGGTGTCATAAGGTTTTGAGATACAGCGAATGCTTGGATGATTATCTACGCGCTCGCGGAGTTCGCGCTCAATAAAGCCGGTTGCCAATAGTATGGGTAACTCTGGCCGAACCTCTAAGATTTTTTCCGCCATCTCCAGGCCATTCCAAGCGCCGGGCATCACGATATCCGAAAACACCATATCCAGTTCAGGGTAGGCCTCGAATTTTAACAGTCCCATCGCGCCGTCGCTGGCCTCGATAACTCGATAACCTGCCGATTTTAGAGCCTGCATGGCCACATCACGCACGTTGTCATTGTCCTCGACAACGAGAAGCGTTCCCACCTGCTGCTTGGGTCCCATGGTCTTTGGCTTATCTCTCTTGACGCTAACAAGATCGTCTCTGCGAGGGGGAAGATACAGCTTAAATGTGGTACCAACACCCACTTTGCTTTCCACTGTGATATCGCCTCCGGACTGATTTAGAAAGCCATAGACTGTGCTGAGGCCCAGGCCCGTACCGCGACCTTTACTTTTCGTTGTAAAAAATGGCTCGAAGATTTTCTGCGCAATTTCCCTAGGCATACCAGTCCCGTTGTCAGCGACACTGAGTTCAATATAAGGAGGGCTAGCCGATGATTTAGTCGCTTTATTGGCTATGATCGATGGCGGTTGCGACACCGGCTTTGCTGACAGTGTGACAGTGCCGCCTGCTGACATCGCGTCTTTGGCATTAATACAAAGATTGAGAATGGCATTTTCTAACTGTAGGCGGTCGGTTGCCGCAACACATTCCTCTTCAGTAGGTAGACAAACAAGTTCGATATCCTCGCCTAGAATACGGCTAAAGAACTCCTGCATCTCCATGATCATCGCGGCAATATCGACATTGCTTGTGTGAAGCGACTGCTCTCGCGAAAAACTTAGCAGCCTGTTGTTTAGCTCCGCGCCGCTCTGTGCCGCAGCGGTGATTTTTCTTATTAGATCGGTTTCTTTTTTTGAGGCCTGTAAGTTTCTTTCAAGAAACTGGAGATTACCTAGAATTACAGTTAGAAGGTTATTGAAATCGTGTGCTACCCCGCCCGTAAGCCGTCCAATCGCTTCCATCTTTTGCGATTGCACGAGCATATTCTCCATTTCTTTTAGCTTCGACAGGTCCGTGAAACTAACCACTGCGCCGATTGTTTTGTTGTTCTTGATAACCGGTTCAGCTGAATAGCGCACCGGGAGCTGGCTATTTGATTTCGTACGGAAGTGACTGTCGATAAGATTACTGGCCTCGCCTGCTCGGTAGGTGCGCGCCATGCCTTGATTTTTCTCGGCCGAGGCGCTGTCTCCTTCTTCGGTTGGGTTTAGCAGCTGAGGAACAGCGATACCTATGAGCTCGTCTTCGTCATACCCCAGCATTCGGAGAGCGGACTTATTAATAAAAGTAATGGCCCCGAGTTCATTGATGCCGAAAATACCTTCTTGTAAGGCGTTCAGTAGAAGATTTCTTTCCTCAGCTGCTGCAAGGAGCTTGGTGTCAGAGCTGGCTTTTTGCGCTTCCAAAGCAGCCTGGCGCCTGCGCTGCGTCATAAGCTCTTCGTTGGCTATGGCAAGTCTGTTTGCTTCTACTTCGAGCCGGGCTTCTAATTCTGAATTTTGGAGAGCCTCAGCAACATGGGAGCCCCCTTGCATGCGCATGCGCAGGGCTATAGGAACTATGAAAACCAAGTAGACACTGAAGCTCACCACTATCTCGAACTGATTGTTCTGATAGTGAAGTAGCGAGGAGACAATGAATGCGCTTGAGGCAGGTACGGCAAACGCGAAAAACACGAGGCGCATTACAGATAAGGTTACCGCGGCGCCGCTCAACATTCCCGCAAGCCAGAGTCCGGAAAGAGCAGATAATGTGAGCGGGCTGTCGGCGGCGAGCGCTAGGGGAACAAGCCCCCAAGTGAGTCCGGAGGCGAAGCAGCCGATAACGAGGAACTGATAGTTCGCTTCATGACTTTTTTCTGCTGTGGCGGCATTTATTTGTCGCAAAATAACGTGTCGAATTACTGTCACTGACACCACACAGCCAAGCCAAATAAGTAGGGGCTGAACAGACCCCACATTGAGCATAAGCGAGATCGCGAAGACAAAAAAACCTGCAACGAAGTCGGCTAGAAGTACGATAGGAAGGCTGTCGATCAGGCTGTCGACACGAGCAACAAAAAAAGCATGGGAACCCGCTTCGCTGTCAGAAATCATGCTCTTTGGACTGCCGTCAAGATTAAAGTCTGGTAGATGGGCGGACTGGAAAAGGCGTTCGTCTATTTTTCTTGTTCGGCCTGATTCGCCCGTTCGACGACCAAAACGTTGACGAGGGTTGTCGCTCATAAGTGCCCTCCGAGCGGTCTAGCGTCCTGGCTGCGCATCAAAATGTTGTTTCTAGTAAAAGCGTTGATGTCTGACATGCGCAGAGCCCTCAGGGCGTTGTGATTTGCAGCGGGATAAACCTCAAAAATCAAAGGAGAGATAAAGGCTAGTCGCGGTGCAAGACGATCGAACACGAGTGAAATAGTTTCGAGCTCTAAGGATCAAGATTCAATAGAGCGAATTCCTACAATGCTATTAAGTGGGAAGTTTCGCCTACTAGACTTGTGGTAAAGTGGGAAAAAATCGGCCAAAGCGTGAAAAATTATGAATTACTTGAGTGATCTCGGGTGTGCGGAGCAGCTAATTAGTTCCGTGAGAGAGGAGGCCGATAAGGCCTTCGAATTCATTCACAGCCAGTGCTTTGTGCAAGGCAAATTGCACAATGAGCACTTGGACGACTGGCAGTCACAGAGTTACGAGCTGGCTTTTATCGTCGCACGCCTTAGCGCTGCCTCTTCTTTACTGAAAGCGGCGCGCACTAGCGACGGGAAAACTTTAGCTAGTACGGACGAGACAGGCCAGGAGTCAACCAACAGCAGTGCGCGTTTCGCGCTGGCTGCATTGCTTAACAGTGTGCGGACAATTAGCAGTGTTTTAGGGGTTTTATCGTCAAAGTCTGGGACCATGGGTTTATCTCGCAAGCGTCTCTTTGACCTGTGGCAAGGTGAAAAATTTGTAAAGCTTGAGTCAAGCTACGCAGGCCCACAAAAGCTTGCGGCGTTTGCTCAGGAGCTATTGGCGAGTGGACACACCCGCTTGGACTTTGGCCTCAGCGAAGAGCAGGCCATGATGCGTACCACCTTCGAACGTTTTACCCAAGAAGTCGTGTCACCTCGCGCCGAGGCGATTCACCGGCAAGACCTCGATGTCCCTGAAGAAATAATTTCGGCGGCAGCAGAGCTTGGCTGCTTCGGCACCTGTATACCCGAGCGCTTTGGTGGGCTGCAGCCTGATGACAAGCCTGACAGTCTTAGCATGATCGTGGTGACTGAAGAGCTTTCGCGCGGCTCTTTGGGTGCAGCCGGGAGCCTGATTACCCGTCCCGAAATTGCAGCTCGAGCACTACTCGCCGGGGGGACAGCCGAACAGCAGCAGCGTTGGCTGCCCAGTCTTGCCGCGGGGGAGACCCTCTGTGCTATCTCCATAACTGAGCCCAATACCGGTTCCGACGTTGCTTCGGTGTCTTTAAGGGCAACGCGCTGTGAGGGAGGTTGGCAGCTAAACGGAGGCAAAACCTGGTGTACTTTTGCAGGACGTTCGCAACTGCTTGTGGTGTTAGCGCGAACCGATCCCGATCCAGCGCTTGGCTATCGCGGTCTTAGTCTTTTCCTTGTGGAGAAACCGGTTTGTTCGGGCCACGCCTTTGATATCAAGCAAGACGAGGGCGGCAGCTTGAGCGGTCGTGCGATAGCCACACTCGGCTACCGAGGGATGCATTCCTATGAGTTGGCCTTCGATGAATTCTTCGTGCCCGACGCCAATCTGGTTGGCGGTGAAGCGGGTCTGGGTAAAGGCTTTTACGCAACGATGGCTGGATTCGCCGGCGGCCGCATTCAAACTGCTGCCCGAGCAACCGGTGTGATGCAGGCGGCTTTTGAGGCTGCAATGGACTATGCAGGCCAGCGCAGCACCTTTGGTAAAACCCTAGCCGAGTATCAACTGACCCAAATTAAGCTCGCCGAAATGTTTCTCGATATCTCTGCGTCTCGGCAGTTCTCCTATGAGGTCGCTGAACTTATGGATAAAGGCGAAGGCCAGATGGAAGCGAGTCTCGTCAAACTGTTCAGCTGTCGCGCGGCGGAGCAACTGACGCGCGAAGCCATGCAAATCCACGGAGGTATGGGCTACGCTGAAGAGGTTGCGGTGAGCCGCTACTTCGCCGACGCGCGAGTTCTGTCGATATTCGAGGGTGCCGAGGAGGTGCTTGCGCTTAAAGTTATAGCGCGTTCATTGATCGAGCGAGCTGGGCGCAAGGGAGAGCAGTAGCATGCAAAATCTGCTTAGCGGCTTGAGAGTTGTCGAGGGCAGCGCATTCGTCGCTGCACCCTCTGGCGGCATGACCCTGGCGCAGCTCGGTGCGGACGTCATTCGCTTCGATCAGATAGGCGGCGGCATCGACTACCGACGTTGGCCAGTGACCGAAACCGGTGACAGTTTGTACTGGCACAGCTTGAACAAAGGCAAACGCTCGATAGCCGTCGACTTTCGCAAACCCGAGGGCCGAGAGCTACTCACGTCCTTGATTTGCGCTCAAGGCCCGGACTCGGGCCTGTTCCTAAGTAATTTTCCTGCGCGCGGCTGGCTTGATTATGAGTCTCTAAAAAAATCCCGCGACGACCTGATCTATCTTAATCTGACCGGCGATCGCCACGAGGGAAGTGCCCTAGACTATACGGTGAACGCCCGCGTGGGTGTGCCGTATTTGAACGGCGATGGCCTCTCTCCTCAAAACAGCGCGCTCCCCGCTTGGGACATTATTGCAGGACAGCAGATTGCGCTTGGGCTTTTAGCTGCTGAGCGGCATCGCGGCCGAACCGGAGAGGGGCAGCTGATTAAATTAGCGCTGGCCGATGTGGCGCTCGCGACTATGGGGCATCTTGGCTATCTTGCCGAGGCGCAGTGCAATGCCGAGCCAAGACCAAGCATTGGCAATCACATCTTCGGCACCTTTGGCCACGACTTTCTTTGCAGCGATGGTGAGCGTGTCATGGTAGTCGGTGTGAGTCCCAAGCAGTGGGAGGCCATTGTCAGCGTGACTGAATCGGAACAGAGAGTCGCGGAACTCGGCGCTAGCATGGGCTTGGACTTCTCTCAGGAGGGCGACCGCTATACCGCAAGGGAAGCGCTAGTCGCGCTTTTTGCGCCTTGGTTCTCTGCGCGCAGCAGTCAGCAGGCACACGAGCAGCTTACGCAGGCGGGGGTTTGTTGGGGGCCCTACCAGACGCTGCAGCAGCTGGTGCAAAATGATCCCGAGGCGAGCACGGAGAATCCTCTTTTCTCTATGGTCGATCAGCCCGGCATCGGCAGTCTTTTAACGCCTTCGCAGCCGCTGAACTTCGGCGCGGTCGCCGCCGAGCCGCCCACGCCTGCGCCAAAATTGGGGCAGCATACCGAAGAGATTCTCGCTGAAGTCCTTAAGCTCAGCGCCAGCGAGATTGGCTCACTCCATGACCGCGGTGTCGTTGCGAGCAGCGACTAGGAAAAAGAGGCATGCGGTAAGAAACAAATACAGGAGCTCCGAAGTTCTTCTTTTTGAGCGCAGCCGCTTCAGCTATTCATCATTACCAGAGACACATAAAAATATGACAGATTGCGCAGCAGTGCTCGCAGAGGCGCAGGCCAGCGAACAAATTTATAGCTTGCTCGAATCCGCGGCGACAACGTGGCCTGATAGACCAGCATCGACTTACGCCGGCGTCACTTACACCTGGGCGCAGACCGCCAGACGCTGTCACGCGCAGGCGACGCTGTTCGCAGAAGCCGGCGTTATGCGCGGCGACAGAGTCGCTTATCTAGGCCTCAATTCCAATGTCTGCTTCGAAGGCTATTTTTCCCCCGCCGCGATCGGCGCGATCTTTGTGCCGCTAAATTTTCGCTTGGCGCTAGCTGAGCTCGCCGAATGCTTGGATGACTGTGAGCCTCGGGTTCTGATCTGTGAGCCAAAATTTCTTAAGCAAGCTCTTGAGCTGACTAAGCGCTGCTCAAGTATTGCGCAGGTGTTGATTAGTGGCGCCGTGGAAGAAATTACTACGCTCGAATTACAAATAGCGCAGGGCGAACTTAGCCTGCCGCCTAACTTCTTATTTTTAGAAAAAGAGATCGCGGCCTGCGTACAAAATAAACAGCTTGTTGCATTGGCCCCCAGCGCTGCAGAGGAAACACTGATACTGTTTTACACCGGCGGCACGACCGGTCGCTCTAAAGGCGTGATGCTGAGCAATAAGAATTTTCTGTGTAATACCCAAGGTTCCATTCCCCTCTACAAGATGCAGGATGGCTGGCGGTTTTTAATTGTCGGGCCGCTCTTTCACATCGCTGCCGGTGCTCGGCTATTCAGCTGTGCAGCGCTTGGCGGCCACGCTGTCATCCTGCCGAAGTTTGATGTCCCTGAAGTGCTCGCCTGTATCGAGGGCAATAGGATCAACTCCGCGACTCTTGTGCCAACCATGTTCCAGATGCTTATCGATCATCCACAGTTTGCAGATGCGGATCTTTCATCGATGGAGATGGTGGCCTCGGGCGCGGCGCCGATGCCCATGGCTTTGCAGCATCGTGTGATCAAGGCCTTTGCCGGCATTAGTCTTTATCAGACCTATGGGATGACCGAGGCTGCGCCCATCGTGACGAGTCTGGATGCCAAGTATCACGTACTAGAAGGCCCATATTCACAAAAGCTCGGCTCGGTTGGGCAGCCTGCACCCCACGTGCGGCTGAAAATTATTGATGAAGACGGCGCAGAGCTGCCCACGGGTGAAACCGGCGAGGTGCTGGCTCAGGGTGACAACATTATGAGCGGCTACTGGAAACTGCCAGAGCAAACCGCCGTGGCGCTAAAAGACGGTTGGTATCATACGGGCGATGCCGGCTATATAGACGAAGACGGGTTTTTATTCTTAGAAGGCCGCGTGAAAGACATGATCGTAAGCGGCGGCGAAAATATTTATCCGATAGAAATAGAGAACGTGTTGGCTAGCCATCCTGCCGTGCATCAGTGCGCCGTGATTGGTGTGCCCCATGCGACCTGGGGTGAGGCAGTGCATGCGATCCTGCTGTTAGAGTCTGCTGCCGATACGCCGAGCGAGCGAGAGTTTATCGACTACTGCCGCGAACGTATTGCGACTTATAAGTGCCCGGTAAGCGTCAGCTTCCGAGATGAGCCGATGCCGCTGTCGCCTATCAATAAAATTCTGAAGACCGAGCTGCGCAAGCCGTTTTGGGAAGGTCGCGAAAGCAAGCTAGTTTAAACCAGCGTATAGAGCGGCAATCGGCTTAAAGCGGTCTGGTTGAACGCGACTAAGTCGTCCAGCCACCGGCTAATGGAATAATTTGACCCACCATATGCCGACAGTCTTCGCTGGCAAGATAGGCGGCAAGTTCCGCCGTTTCCTCAGGACGGCCAACGCTGTTGGTCGGCACGTTGCGTTTCACATGTTCGAGAAATTTTTCCTGTTCGAGTATCTCGTCCGGATAGTAGGTCTCGTTGTTAATGTAGTTCTGGGCAATCGCGTTCGCTTGTATGCCGCTGCGTGCGAGTTCAAGTCCTACCGCCTTGATGAACGCGTTCTGCGCCCCGCGCGCGGCACAGTAGGCTGAATTATTTGGAATACCTCTTAACGGCGCAGCGCTGGTCACCGCGATAATCTTGCCACTTCGACGCTCTAGCATCTGCGGAGTGACAGCCCTGACCAGCTGCATCAGTGGGTCAACCAAAGTGGCGAACAGTCGCTGCCAGTCCTCGTCCGCAAGCGATTGCACCGGCCCGGTTTTCGGCGGCTCGGCTAGATTCGCAACAAGAATATCGATAGAGCCAGCCTCTTGAATCAGCGCATCGACCTCGGCTTGGCACGTGAGCTTTGCCTTGCTTTCTAAAACCTCGATGCCGCTGCGCACTAAGCGGTCGCTGATTGCCCGACCCATATACCGATCCACACAGGTCACCAGAGCGCGTCGCGGCGCAGAAGCGGTAGAGGGTGACTGCGCTGGTTTAATTTCAATGCTCATATTTATTGCTGTCTCGGCTAGCTATGCGATCCATTGTTCATTCTTGCTGTGCGAGCAGATGCTGCACAAATTTCTCAAGGGTGTCGTAGGGCTGACAGCCAACCACCGCAAGTTCCTGTGCTGTGAAGGTCGGTACGCCAGTGATCCCGCTAGCCCGCGAGCGAGCCCAGTCTTCGTCGACCTTGTCGCTAAAGCTGCGCTTAACCAAAGCCTCTCGAGCTTCTTCTTTATCGAAACCGATCGAGCCTGCGATGGCGACTAGTGTATCGATATCGCCAATATTCTTTCCTTGGACAAAATAAGCACGGTACAGCGCGTCATGCATCGCATCAGACTGCGTGCCATCGCATCTGCCGTTGTCCGACTGCGCATCGGCCCAGGCGCCAAGCTCCTGGGCCAGACGGCTATTGTACGTATGGGTGCGGTTCCCGTAGGGGAGGCCGGCCTCCGCCATTAAGCCCTTTAGCCGCTGACGGATAGGTTCAATGTCGCGGCCGGCAAAGAGTTCCGCCAAAGCGCGGCCCTCGGTCGGGGTCTCGGGATGCAGAGGGAAATGAATCCAACGGGTCTTAACCGGATAGTTGGCTTTGAGTTTTTCAATACTCACGGTACTGAGGTAACACCAGGGTCAGACGTAGTCGGTGAATATTTCGAGTGTAACTTCTGCTGTCATAGGAGTCTCAGTCTATGGAGATGAGCGCTTAGTCTATCGAGAGAGTCAGCGTGTGTCTTGTGAGTCGCTTGCTTGATCGCCCTAACAGCCCGTTTTTCTCACTCCGCGCTTAGGGTAGACTCAAGGAAGAACCCAAAAACGCTGCCGAGCAGCCTCGTACAATAAGAAACGGAGATCTTAACTATGCGCAAACTACTCGCAGGCGGTGTAGCACTGGGCCTAGCGGCCCTGCAGCTGGCAGCATTGCCCGCTATCGCGACGGCTCAGTCAGAGAGCGAGTCGCTGGCTATTCTGGTGCCTGGCGGCGGCACTTATTCACGACCTATCACTACTAGCTCAGATCTTGCTCAGCAGTTCTTCGATCAAGGGCTGCGTATGGCATGGAGCTTTTATTTCCCTGAGTCTATCGCCTCGTATCAAGAGGCTTCGCGATTGGACCCCGACAGCCCCATGCCGTATTTCGGCCTAGCCCATGCCGCTGGCCCAAATCCTAATAGCCGCTACGCCGGTATGCCCGATGATCCCCAAGGCACGGGGCTAGCCGCTATTCGTGAGGCTCTGCGACGCATCGATAACGCGACACCACGCGAGCAGGACATGATTCGCGCGCTGTTCGTGCTCTACAACAAAGACGCCATTCCTGATAATCGCGAGCGCGACTTTGCGTTTGTCGATGCAATGCGTCAGCTGCACAAAAAGTATCCCGAAGACCCCGATATTGCGTCGATGTTTGGCGCCGGTTACATGAACACGACTCGCTGGGACTACTGGGAGAAAGACGGAACTCCGCGCCCCGGCACAGAGGAGGCGCAGCTGGCCTTCGAGGCTGCCATGCGCGCTGAGCACGACCACCCTGGTGCTAACCACCTTTACATTCATTTGATGGAGGCTTCGTCGCAGCCCGAGCTCGCCATGCCGGCGGCACAGAAATTAGAGTCGACGGTGCCGATTTCTGGCCACATGGTGCACATGCCGGGGCACATTTACCTGCGCGTGGGTGAATACGAGAAGGCGATCGACATTAATGAGCGTTCGCAGATCGTGGATTTACAATTTGCCGAGCTTTGGGGCGATACCAACTTCCCCAATATCGGAACCTATCCCCTGTCACACAAGATGCACGCCCCTCACGCGTTGGATTTCGTGCGCTACGCCAGCATGCTGCAGGGCAGCTATGCGCAGGCCGCCGAGGCAGCTCAGCGCGGCGCAGCGAGCGTTGGCACTGCCGCCGAAGCCGTGAACCGCGGCGAAAAGCGAGTGGCGCATTCGTGGATTGTCGACAAGGTGTTTGGCAAGTGGGACAAGCTTCTTAGCAGCGAGCAGAGCCACAAAGGCACGCCGTATCTAGACGGGATGTGGAGCTATGTCACCGGCAGCGCGCACATTGCCAAGGGCGATATTGCAGCGGCCGAGGCAGCACTGACGCATCTTCAGGCCATGGCTGTGGATCCTCGGGTCGATACGACCGGTGTGAGTCCAACGTCTGCTTCACAGATCCTGACTCTGGCGAGTCACGCTCTGGAAGGCGAGATCAAAGAAGCTCACGGCGATCTTGCCGGTGCAATCGCCGCGTATACCCGTGCGGTAGAGATAGAAGACAGCAACAGCTACACCGAGCCGCCAGACTGGTCGCAGTCTATGCGGTTGTATCTCGGCGCAGCACAGCTAGACGCGGGCATGGCTGCAGAAGCCGAGGCGACTTTCCGTGAAGATCTGCAGTGGAAGCAGCAAAGCGGCTGGTCAACTTTTGGGCTTTATCAGGCTATCGAAGCTCAGGGCCGTAGTGCGGAAGCTGAAATAGTGAAGCGACAGTTCGATTCATTCTGGCGCAATGCAGACGTTACCCTTACTCGAGCACGGCTGTAACTCGAGGCCTGTAAACACCCCGTGGCCGGCAGGGAGCAGCTGGCCACGGAGTTCGATAGTGAAACTCCTCGATGGTTCAAAATTCCTCCACGGCGCTACGCGATTTTCTTGTCGCTAATCCTCGCGCCGTTATCCTCACGGGCGCGGGCATCAGCCTCGCTTCGGGTATTCCAACCTACCGCGATAGCAGTGGTAAATGGCAACGCAACGACCCCATTCAACACCGCGACTTTGTGGAAAAGCCGGCCTCCCGTCAGCGTTACTGGGCGCGTAGCTATGCGGGTTGGCCGGCGGTTGGCAAGGCGCAGCCGAATACGGCGCACAGGGCGCTGGCGCGCCTAGAGGAAGCGGGCTACGGCTCGCTGTTAGTCACTCAGAATGTCGACCGCCTGCATCAGCGGGCTGGATCGCAACGTGTCATCGATCTTCACGGGCGGCTTGATCAGGTGGTTTGCTTGGGGTGCGGTGAAAAATCCCAGCGATCTCGAATGCAGGAACGCCTTGTTGAAAGTAATTCGACCCTACCGAGCCCGGGAGAGCTCGCGCCAGATGGCGACGCTGACGTGCCTGACGAGATCATTGCCGATTTTGTTGTGCCAGCCTGCGCAAGCTGTGGCGGTGTGCTAAAGCCAGATGTCGTTTTCTTCGGTGATTCCGTGCCACGCGCCACAGTGAATGACATTTTTAACGCCATCGATGAAGCCGGGGCGCTGTTGGTGATAGGCAGCTCGCTAATGGTATATTCGGGCTTCAGATTCTGCCGTCATGCTCATCAAGCCGGCTATCCCCTCGCGTGTATCAATCCCGGTGCAACCCGCGCCGACGAGCTGTTTACGTATAAGAGTGAAGGAGACTGCGCCAGGGAATTGCTGAGTCTAGTGCGGGCGCTAGCAGACTAAGCTCTACCGGTCATGCGACGCAATGAGTCCGCTTCATTGCAGCATAGCTTCGGCAGTTTAGGGTTTAAGGAAGTTGCTATGTCGGCTTCGAATAAAAAATAAGAAAAGGGGAAGACCATGCTCAAGGAACACTCAGCATCGCAGACACTCGGCCTGCCGCCAATCATGATAGCCGTGAAACGCGTAATCAATACGGCCGCTTTGGCTTTAGGGCTAACGAGTCTTGCGCTGCCGGTGCTATTCGCGCAGGAGCACTTTAATGCCAAAGGCGCGCCAGCTTCTAGCCATACGGCAGAGCTGCAGCAGGCGCTGCGCGATTCGCTGCCTTTTGAAGATACTCGTGACTTTGAAGAATCTCGCCGCGGCTTTATAGCTGAGCCAGCTTCAAAACAGATCCTCGGTGCGCAGGGAAATATCGTCTGGGATATGTCGCGCTACGACTTCCTGCTTACAGGCGAAGACATCGATTCGATGCATCCCTCGCTACAGCGCCAAGCCACTCTCAATATGAACTTTGGACTGTACGAGGTAGTGCCAGATTTTATTTATCAGGTACGCGGCTTCGATCTAGCGAATATGACCCTCGTGCGCGGCGACAGCGGCTGGATTCTTTTCGACGTGCTGCTTTCAAGCGAAACCGCGGCGGCGGCGCTTGCGCTGGCGAATGAAGAGCTTGGTGAGCTGCCGGTGAAGGCCGTAGTTTATTCCCATTCCCACATCGATCACTTTGGTGGCGTGCTTGGCGTGACTAGTGTCGACGCAGTGAATCGTGGCGACGTAGCGATCTATGCGCCAGTAGGATTCATGGAGGAGGCGATTTCAGAAAACGTCTACGCAGGAAACTCTATGTCGCGCAGAGCAGGGTTCCAGTATGGCCGAGTCATTCCCTCGAGCCCTTTTGGACAGGTTGACTCCGCCATCGGCAAGGGGCTCTCTGCGGGTTCCACCGGGCTCATCCCTCCCACTGTCGTTGTCACCGACTCTTTCGAGACACATACAATAGACGGAGTGGAAGTGATGTTCCAGAACACGCCAGGCACCGAAGCGCCGGCGGAAATGAATGCTTGGTTCCCTGAGCAGAAAGTCTTCTGGGCAGCTGAGAATATCACTGCCACAATTCACAACATCTATACACTGCGCGGTGCATTAGTGCGCGATGCTTTAGCCTGGTCGAAGCAAATTAACACTGCACTGTATGAATTTGGCCTCGAGGCCGAGGTGATGGTGTCGTCTCATAACTGGCCGCGATGGGGCAACGAGCGAATTCAACAGGTGATGCGCACTCAGCGTGATGCCTATGCCAATTTAAATAACCAGGTATTAAATCTCGCCAATCAGGGCGTAACGATTAACGAAATACACAACGAGTATCAGGTGCCCCCGAGCCTCCAACAGCAGTGGAGTGCGCGCCAGTATCATGGGTCGGAGTTTCACAATGCGCGGGCGGTTATCAATCGCTACCTAGGCTATTGGGACGGGAATCCTGCAACACTTGCGCCACTGTCGCCGGCGGACTCAGCGCCGCTCTATGTTGAGATGATGGGCGGTAGCGAGGCTATACTCACCAAAAGTCAGGAGCTGAGCGATAGCGGCGAATACCGCCATGCAATGGAGCTTTTGAACAAGCTCGTTTATGCCCAGCCAGACAATCGCTCAGCGAAGGACCTGTTGGCTGAGGTGTTCGAGCAGCTCGGCTATCAATATGAGAGCGCGAGTATGCGCCATGTATTTCTCTCCGCTGCGCAGGAGCTGCGCAACGATGTTCAGCCCTTCGCTATGCCGCGGGGCGCGAGTCCAACAGTTGCCAGAGCGATGACAACCAGCCAATGGTGGGACGCTGTCGCAACTCGCGTCGATAGCCTCGCCGCCGACGAGCTAAACTTTACGTTGAATTTCATCACGCCCGATACGGGTCAGAACTTTGTCGTTGAAATGAGCGGTGGCACGCTATCGAATATTGAGGGTTACCTAGCGCCCAATCCCGATGCGACTATCACGATGAATCGCAGCGACCTTGAAACTGTGATTATGGGGCAAGCAACGCTTGGCTCACAGCTGCAAAGCGGCAATGGCACTGTCACGGGTAATGCCGCGGTGTTGATGCAAATGAATTCGGTGCTCGTGGAATTTGATCAGAGCTTCGAGGTGATACCGGGTACGCTCGTCCAATAAAAAGTCTAAGAAGGATTGGGTTATGAGTCGAATAAAAAGCCGGAAAGCAAGGTTAGCAGGCATCGCAGCCGCGGTGTTGGGTTTCGGCGTGTGCGGAATTGTTAACGCCGCGGCACCTAATTTTGTCGTCGTTATGGCAGACGATCTGGGCTACGGCGACCTAGGTATTTACGGCTCAACGCTTATAAGCACACCCAATCTAGATCGTATGGCGCTCGAAGGCGCGCGTTTAGACAGTTTCTATTCGAGCGCCAATATTTGTACCGCCGCGAGGGGCGGTCTGTTAACAGGGCGCTATCCTATACGTCTGGGTCTAGTTAACGACGTTGCACGTCCAAGCAACGACGTTCATCTTGCGCCGGAAGAGCTCACACTCGCAGAGGCGCTCAAACCCCTTGGCTATCGCACCGGTCTGTTCGGCAAGTGGCATTTGGGCAGCCGAATGGAATGGTCACCGCTGGAAAGCGGCTTCGATACCTATTTTGGTGTTTTGCACAGCAACGATATGCTGCCGCTAGAGCTGTACGATCAGGCCGACATGATCGAGGATCCTGTCGTGCAGGAAACGCTGACGCAGCGCTATACCGAGCGAGCCATGAGTTTTATGGAAGACAGCGTCGCCAATGACGAGCCGTTCTTCGTTTACTTACCGCACAGTTTTCCCCACGTTCCTTTACACACGGCTGCCCCGTTCGAAGGCCAGTCTGACGCAGGGTTGTACGGCGATGTGGTTGAGACTATCGACTGGAGCATGGGACAGATTCTGGCCAAGCTCGAAGAGCTCGGCGTGGATGACAATACGCTTGTCATTTTCACCTCAGACAACGGCCCGTGGTGGGAGGGCAGTCCGGGACCTTTCCGCGATCGCAAAGGCAGTTCTTGGGAAGGCGGGCAGCGCGTTCCTTTTATTGCCCAGTGGCCAGGGAAAATCCCCGAGGGCTTGGTGTCTAACGAGGCGGCGATGAATATCGATATCTTGCCGACTCTGCTCACATTGGCCGGAGGCGAACTGCCCACCGATCGTGAGATCGACGGGCGCGATATCTTTCCCGTGCTGAGCGAAGGCGCTGCGACGCCGCACGAGGCATTGTTTCTTTTTGATGCCGATCGAATCGCCGGTGTACGCAGCGGGCCTTGGAAGCTGGTGCTCGAATCGCGCTATCGCAATGTAACCAACAGCTTCGATAATCCTGACTCCTACTACGGCCCCGTTGGCCTACTATTCGACGTCGTAAAAGATCCGTCGGAAACCTATAGCTTTGCTCGCGAGAATCCTCTGATTGTGGATGAATTGCGTGAGCATCTGCAGCGTGGGCAGGAAAAATATCAGAGCACGGTGTTACCAGCGATGTGGAATCGCTGAGTCTGATGGAGTCTGCAGTCGCCACAGCACAGTCCGCTGTTCTTCTGAACGTTGCCCGGCTGCGTAAGTCCTACGGTGACATTGAAGTCCTTCACGGCATCGATTTCGAACTCGCGGCGGGTGAAGTGCATGCAATCCTTGGCGAGAACGGAGCAGGCAAGTCAACGCTGGTAAAGTGCTTGGCCGGATTTGAGCCTCGCAGCGACGGGACCTTACAAGTTGCGCTGGAACATTCGCCTGAGCTACTAGATCATTCCTCATTAGCTTGGAGCCACGCCGCCGCGGAGCGCACGGGCGTTGTGCTCATTCATCAAGAGTTTAATCTCGCCGAGCAGCTGAGCGTCGCCGACAATATTTTCCTCGGCAGCGAGCTTCGAAGCCGCACGAATCTATTCCTAGATAAGAAAGAAATGCGTCGGCGCTCGGCGGATTATCTGGCTCAGCTGCGCTGCAACATCGATCCTGATAGGCGCGTTGCAGATTTATCAGTTGCCGACAAGCAGTTGGTAGAGATCGCTAAGACCCTCGCTAAGAATGTACGAGTGCTCATACTCGATGAGCCAACCGCCGTGCTTACGCAGAATGAAAGTGCCGCGCTATTCGAGCTAATCGATACCTTGCGCTCCCGTGGTGTTGGCATCATTTATATTTCTCATAAGCTGGAAGAGATTGAGCGCTTAGCGGATCGCATCACGATTATTCGAGATGGCGAACTTGTCGGTCGCTATCCTGCCGCGGAGCTAAGCAAGGATGATATGGCGCGGTTGATGGTTGGCCGCGAACTCGACAGCTTGTACCCAAGCATTCCACAGCCTAGCGCTGAAATAGACCCTGTGCTCGCGGTGAGCGGACTGCGGGTCGAGGGAGCTGGCAGCAGTAACGGAGAAACTTTCTCTGTTAAGCCCGGCGAAGTATTGGCTTTTGCGGGGCTGGTGGGTTCAGGCCGCACAGCGCTGATGGAAACCCTCGTCGGCCTGCGCACGGGTCCGGAGTCGCCCCAGGAGACTGTGAAGATTCGGGGTGAAGCGGTGGTGCTTAGCAGTCTGGCGAGCGCTAGGCAGGCCGGAATTGCCTACCTGACGAAAGATCGTAAGGGCAGCGGTCTCTTACTCGATAAATCGCTGCGAGAAAATTTCTCTCTGCTTGCTCTTGAGCAGTTCTCGCGCGGCATTATCGATACTGGAGCAGAAGAGGCCGCATTTAACGAGGCTGTTGCAGACTTCGATATACGCATGCGTGACAACAGGGTCACGGCCGGCAAGCTCTCGGGCGGCAATCAGCAGAAGCTTCTGCTGGCGAAAACCCTGGCGAGCACCCCTGATATTCTTATTGTCGATGAGCCTACGCGAGGCATCGACATCGGCACCAAGAGTCAAATTTATCATTTTCTTGCGGAACTCGCGGCTGCGGGAAAAGCCCTTATTCTCATCTCCTCCGACATGAGCGAAGTCATTGGCATGGCGCACCGCGTTGCCGTGATGCACCAGGGATGTATTGCGGGTGTGCTCGCCGGTAAAGAAATTAATGAACACGAAATTATGCGCTACGCGACAGGGTTAAAAACAGAGCAGGCTAGTGCTAACGGAAGCAATTCATGAGCAAGATAGATTTTAAGACGGCGGGGCCTTTTATTGCGCTGGTCGCTATTTTTATTATTGGTATTTTTGTTAACGACGCCTTTTTAAGCGCGGGCAATCTCAGCAATATTCTGGCGCGCAGCTCCTTCATTGGCATCGTTGCCGTGGGCGCGACCTTCGTGATTACTACCGGAGGAATCGATCTTTCCGTTGGGTCCATGGCGGCGTTCATTTCCGGCTGCATGATCCTGTTGATGAACGCGTTGATGAGTACGATTGATTCATTGATCGTTATTATATTTCTCGCACTCCTAGCGTCTGCTGCGATCGGGGCGTTAGCAGGTCTGGTCAATGGGCTGCTGACCACCAAGGCGAAGATAGAGGCATTCATTGTCACCCTCGGAACCATGGGAATATACCGCTCTTTGGTCACCTACATGGCGGACGGCGGCACCTTATCGCTCAACTTTACCATTGGCGACGTTTATAGCGAGGTGTATTACGGCACGCTATTGGGCCTGCCTTATCCAGTCTGGGTATTCTTCGCTGTCGCGACCATTGGCTATGTGCTGCTGAACATGACTGTGTTCGGACGCCACTGTTTCGCTGTTGGCTCTAATGAGAGCGTCGCCCACTACTCGGCGATCAACGTAGACCGTGTAAAAACGGCGACCTATGTGCTTCAGGGACTCTGTGTCTCTATCGCAACGATCATCTATGTACCGCGTCTGGGTTCGGCGTCGGGACAGACTGGGATACTTTGGGAGCTGGAAGCCATCGCGGCGGTTATCATTGGTGGCACTCTGCTCAAAGGAGGTTACGGCCGCGTATGGGGTACGGTAGTTGGCGCGTTGATCCTGACGCTGATAGGCAACATACTCAATCTCACCGATGCAGTAAGTAACTACCTTAACGGGGCCGTACAGGGCGTGATCGTAATCATTGCCGTGTACCTGCAGCGCGCCGCGTGGCGCCGCAGCTAAGCCAAAATTCGTGGCCGAGAAATTATTATGAAAAGACAATTTAAGAGAATCGCTATGCTGGCCAATGCCAAACGTTTACTGCTTACCACGCTATTGATAACCGGCTTTGCCGCTGCCTTAGGTGTTCAGGCTCAAACCCTGGGTGTCTCTATCCCCGCTGCGACCCATGGCTGGGCGGGCGGGCTTAATTTTCACGCTGAACAAACCAAGGCGCGACTCGAAGCGGCGTACCCCGATCTTAAAATCGTATTGCTAACGGCGAGTAGCGCTTCTGAGCAGGCGAATGATCTAGAGGACTTAGTTGCTATCCATCGAATGGACGCGCTGGTGATACTGCCTTTCGAATCGGCGCCTCTTACCGGCCCTGTGCGCAATGCCAAACGCCGTGGCGTGTTTGTAACGGTAGTCGATCGTGGTCTTAGCGAGCCCGGCATACAGGACGTTTATGTGGCGGGAAACAATGCGGAGATGGGCCGCGTGTCCGCCGAATACATTAACGAGCGCTTAGACGGAAACGGCAAAATCGTGGTTTTGCGTGGCATGCCCACGGTGATTGACGAGCAGCGCTTCGACGGCTTTATGTCTGCCCTCGAAGGCAGCAACGTTGAGGTGCTAGATGATCAGTACGCAAACTGGAACCGTGATGACGGCTTTACAGTGATGCAGGACTTCCTCTCTCGGTTTTCTGAAATTGATGCCGTTTGGGCGCAGGATGATGATATCGCCATCGGAGTGATCCAAGCGGTGCGACAGGCGCGACGACAGGACGAACTGTTCATCGTCGGCGGTGGCGGCATGAAAGATATCGTTAAACGAGTTATCGATGGCAATGAACTGACGCCGGTAGACGTACTGTATCCGCCATCGATGATATCCACCGCGATGGAGCTGACCGCGCTCAAGTTTATTTCCGGCGCGCCAATCGAAGGCGAATACATCCTAGGCTCGCCGCTGATCACTCAGGACAATGCCGAAGACTACTACTTCCCAGATTCTCCTTTCTAGTCATTGCAGATAGCCTAAAGCATTCACGCTCGAGCAGGAACACAGACAGCTATGAAAACGATTAAGGGCCCCGCGATTTTTTTGGCGCAGTTTGTTGGAGACAGCGCGCCTTTTAATTCTTTGGACAGCATTGCCGCTTGGGCATCGGATCTTGGTTACAAGGGGCTACAGATCCCCAGCTGGGAAACAAGCCTTATCAATTTAGAACTTGCTGCTGAAAGTCAGGATTACTGCGATGAACTGCGCGGCACACTGGCAAACTACGACATCGATATCACCGAACTCTCTACTCACCTGCAGGGGCAGCTAGTTGCTGTGCATCCGGCCTATGACGAGATGTTCGACGGTTTTGCTCCGCCGCAGGTACAAGGGCGACCCGATGCCAGGCAGGCATGGGCAGTTAATCAGCTTATGCTTGCCGCCAAGGCTTCACGCCGACTCGGCCTTAGTGGTCACGCGAGCTTTCCCGGTGCATTGGCTTGGCCCTATTTTTATCCTTGGCCGCAGCGCCCCGCCGGGCTCGTGGAAATGGCGTTTGATGAGCTCGCCAAACGCTGGCTACCGATCCTCAATGCTTTTGACGAGGCGGGCGTTGATATCGGCTTCGAGATTCATCCTGGCGAAGACCTACACGACGGGGTGACCTTCGAGATGTTCCTCGAACGCGTGAACAATCACCCGCGCGCGAATATTCTCTTCGACCCTAGCCATATGCTGCTGCAACAGCTCGACTATTTGGGTTTTATGGATGCCTACAAAGAGCGCATTAAACTCGTGCACATTAAAGACGCCGAATTTAATCCTACGGCCAAGCAGGGCGTCTATGGTGGCTATCAGCCCTGGGTCGATCGCGCGGGGCGCTTCCGCTCACTGGGCGACGGCCAGGTCGACTTTAGGGCGCTATTTTCTAAACTCGCGGCTAACGATTTTGAAGGCTGGGCAGTGCTGGAATGGGAGTGCTGTTTGAAGCATCCAGAAGATGGCGCCCGAGAAGGAGCGCAGTTTATTAAAGATCATATTATACGTGTCACCGACCGGGCCTTCGATGATTTCGCCGATGCTGGTACCGACGATCATGCGAATCGCCGTATTCTAGGTTTAGATTAAATGAAGACACCGCGTATTCGATTAGGCATGGTGGGGGGTGGCCAGGGCGCTTTTATTGGCGAAGTGCATCGCTTTGCCGCGCGTCTCGACGACCGCTTTGAGCTGTGTGCGGGTGCTTTAAGCTCTGATCCCGAACGAGCCTTAGCCTCGGCTCTCGAATTGGGTATCTCCGCCGAGCGCAGCTACGAGAATTTTGCCGACATGGCGCGGTGTGAAAATGCCCGATCCGATGGCGTGCAGGCTGTTGCTATCGTGACTCCTAACCATCTTCATGTTGCACCTGCCTTGGCAATGCTCGAAGCAGGTATCCATGTGATCTGCGATAAACCCCTTAGCAGCGACTACGCGCAAGCGAAAGCGCTCGCGTCAGCGGTGAAAGCAAGCGCTGCGCATTTTGCTGTGACTTATAATTATTCAGCCTATCCTCTAGTCAGAGAAGCGCGCGCCATGGTTGCCGCCGGCATGCTTGGCGATCTACGACTGGTGCAGGTCGAGTATCCGCAAGACTGGCTTGCCACAGATATAGAAACCGAAGGTCAAAAACAGGCCGAGTGGCGCACAGATCCGGCACGTGCCGGTGCTGGCGGTTGTATCGGCGATATCGGCACACACGCTTTCCACCTAGCGGGGTTTGTCAGCGGCTTGCAGCCCCATAGTCTGTTAGCCGACTTAAGTTCTTTTGTTCCCGGCAGAAAGCTGGATGACAATGCGCACATTCTTCTGCGTTACGAGAGCGGCGCACGGGGAATGCTCTGGGCGAGTCAGATTGCCGCGGGGCAGGAGAATGCCTTGAAACTTCGAGTTTACGGCGAACTCGGCAGCTTAGAGTGGTTTCAAGAAAATCCTAACGTGCTTATACACAGACCGCTTGGCGAGCCCATGCGCACGCTAAGCCGCGGTGGTGCAGGTACCCAGTCGGGCGTAGTCATACGCATTCCCCCGGGCCATCCAGAGGGCTTTATTGAAGGTTTCGCCACGCTTTATAGTGACTTCGCGGATTTGATCGAGGGACGCGCAGGTGAGCTCTTGCCCACTGTTGAAGATGGCGTTAAGGGTGTACGTTTTGTCGACGCGGCGGTAGAGTCGATGGCTCAAGGCTCGACCTGGGTGACGCTCTAGGCTTTTTGTCTTAGGCCTTAAACCAGTGGCCTTACAGCTCAGAGTTCGATGTCGAGACATTGTCCTCGAAAAGAGCATTCAAGATAAGCTCGGCTAATCCTTGCGAACGACAAGAGCATTAGAATAAACAAAAGGAAAGTCATATGCGCAGCGAAAAATTTATAGGCAGAAAGGCTGTTCTGCGGCCAGAGTCCAAGGGCATTAGCCGGCGGCAGTTTCTACGCCGCTCAGCAGTTGGGTTTGCCGGCCTCAGCGCGACCTCGGCGCTGCCGGCTTTAGCGCAAAGCCGCCGCGTTGAACGCGTTGGGCTGCAACTTTACACCCTGCGCAAAGAAATGGCGGCAGACTTTGAGGGCACTCTCGCCCGTGTGGCTGCCCTGGGCTATAAGGAAATGGAATTTGCCGGCTATTACGATCGCAGCCCTGCGCAGGTACGCGCAGCACTAGAGGTAAACGGTCTTAATTCACCAGCCGCACATATCCAATGGGCTGCGGTGCGAGATAACCTGCAAGGTGAAATTGAGCGCGCGGTAGGCATCGGCCAGCGCTACATTGTGATTCCCTATTTGCAAGACAGCGAGCGCACTCTCGATCATTACAAGCGCCTCGTAGAAACATTAAACACGGCGGGGGAAGTGTGCCGCGATGCTGGGCTCAAGATCGCTTATCACAATCATAATTTTGAGTTCGATACCGTGGATGGCGTAGTGCCCTATGACATGCTGCTTAGTCAGACAGATCCTGAGCTTGTCGATATGGAGCTTGACCTGTTTTGGATTTCCTATGCCGGCGTCGATCCCATGCCTTACATTAAGAATCACGCGGGTCGATTTAGCATGCTGCACGTTAAAGATCTAACGAGTGACGGCAAAATGGCGCCGGTAGGCGAAGGTACTATCGATTTCTCGGCAATTTTCGCGCATGCCGAGCAGGGCGGTTTTAAGCACTATTTTGTCGAACACGACAATCCAGAAGAAGCCTTCTCTTCGGTGACGACGAGTATAGCGACGGTCCGTGATTTAAGATTTTAGTTTTGTTTTCGCGCGTGAGAACTTTGTGTGAAACGCCGAGTTTTATGTAGCCGACAGAGAAGAAAATAGAATAAGTAGGAGCACCAAGATGAAAACCAGAAGAGAGTTTGTTCAGGGCTTGATCCTTGCGGTTGGCGGAGCCGCCACGCTGAGCGCCTGTGGCGACAAAGCCCCTACGGTGATGGCTACCGCACCCAATAATTCTGGGCGCTTCTACAGCGGCGACGAGATGGGCTTGCTCAACCGCGTAGCCGATTTGATTATTCCCGAGACCGAAACGCCTGGAGCACTGCAGGTAAACGTTGCTGGGTACTTAGACGGACTGATGAGCGATTGGGCGAGCGCTTCGACTCAGGCTCAGCACCGCGCTGCCCTCACACGTCTTCGTAGCGATCTGGACGCCGCGGTAGGCGGGCCGTTCGAGCGTGCAGCACAGGAAGACGCGGAACGCGCCCTGAGCGAGCTCGATGCTCGCGCATTTGAAAGCGACCAAAGTCTTGCCGGCTATCGTCAAATGAAAGGCTGGATAACTCAGGCCTACTTTGCAACGGAAGAGGGTGCAGTGCAGGAGCTCAAATGGGTCGCGCTGCCGGGGCGTTGGGATCCCAGCGTCGACATTACCCCAGCCTAAGATAAGCAAAAAGAATTAGAAGAGAGGAACACACAGTGGCAGATTTCGATGCGATAGTAGTTGGCTCGGGAATGAGCGGCGGCATGTCCGCTAAGGAACTCACCGAGCGCGGTCTTAAAGTCCTGGTTCTAGAGAGAGGGCCAGAAATTATTCCTGAGCGTGATTACACAGATAATCTTGCACCGTGGGAAAAACCTAATTTAGACAGCGTGCCGCAGGATGAAATCGCCGAGCACTATCCGCGCCAGTACGGCGGCGTGGCCTATGCGATAAAAGAATCCACCAAGCACTTCTGGGTGAAAGATTCTGAGCACCCCTATGAAGAGGCAGAAGGGACAAGCTACGACTGGCTGCGTGGCTATCATACCGCTGGGCGCTCAATCATGTGGTCGCGCCAGACGTACCGTCTAAGTGATCTCGACTTTGGCGCCAACAAGCGCGAAGGTCACGCGATTGACTGGCCTATACGCTATGCGGATATTGAACCCTGGTACACCAAGGTAGAAACCTTCGTCGGTATATCCGGTAGCGCCGAGGGACTGCCGCAGCTGCCTGACAGCGTTTTTCAGCCGGCGTTCGAGCTGACCGATGCTGAGAAGTCGCTTAAAGCGAGTGTCGAATCCTCTTTCCCAGAGCGTAACGTGATCCCCGCGCGGATCGCGCATCTTACCGATGCCACCGAAGAGCAAAAAGAACTGGGCCGCAGCAACTGTCAGGTGCGTAACCACTGTCATCAGGGCTGTAGTTTCAAGGCCTACTTTTCGTCACTCAATGCGACGCTGCCCGCGGCTGAACGCACGGGTAATTTAACCATGGTGCACAACGCCATCGTGCAGTCGGTGGAATACGATGCTGCGAGCAACCGTGTGAGTGGCGTGCGTATTGTCGACGCACTGACCAATGAAAAACGAACTTACACTGCTAAAGTGGTTTTCCTAAACGCCTCGACCATCGCCTCAGCGATGATTCTACTGCAGTCTAAATCCGAAACTTTTCCGAACGGTTTGGCAAACCACTCCGACCAAGTAGGTCGCAATCTCATGGATCATGTGAGTGGAGCAAACGCTTCCGGGTATCTGAGCGGCTTCAACAATAAAACAACGTTCGGACGGCGCCCTAGCGGCGGCATTTATATTCCCCGCTATGCCAATCTTAATGGCTCAGACAAGCCCTACTCGCGCGGCTTCGGTTTCCAAGGTGGGGCAACCGCCGTCGGCAATGCCGGTGGGCAGATACCCGGCATTGGTCGTGCATTTAAAGAGGCGCACCGTATGCCCGGCGCCTGGCGTGTTGGCATTGGTGCCTTTGGCGAGCAGATGTCGAATCCGGACAACCGCGTCACGCTGCATGAAAGCAAGCGCGACAAGTGGGGTAACCCGATCGCGGTCTTCAATGTGCGCTACGGCGACAACGAGTACAAGATGCTCGAAGAGGCGAGTAAAGACGCGGTGGCGATGTTGGAGGCAGCGGGCTGCACGAATATCACAGCGACCGATGTCAATCTGACTAAGCCGGGCAACCGCATCCATGAGATGGGAAGTGCACGCATGGGCCATGATCGCGACACATCGGTGCTCAACGGCTGGTGCCAGGCGCACGACGTGCCCAATCTCTTTGTCACCGACGGCTCCTTTATGACCTCTGCCGGCTGCCAGAACCCTTCTCTTACTTATATGGCGTTTAGCGCGCGTGCAGCGAATTACGCGGCTGATCTTATCGAACAGGGTGTGCTCTAAACAGCGGTGTGGACAGCGCGATCGGCAGTGTCTGGAGTCCCGATGAAAACGCAGTGATTAAGAAAGCGAAGGGGAAACGGGAAAGGGGAAGAGATGGTAAAAGAAGGAATAGAAAGAAAAGCGAGGTGAGATTTATGTTGGCTCGATGCTATCTTCTACTAGCCTTACTAGGAGCGCTAATTCCCTGGCTTTTCTTCATCGATTTTTTCGCTGAGTTCGGCATTCATATTCCTAGCTTCATCGCTGCGCTGTTTGCTAATGGCGCCGTGGTAGGCTTTACCGCAGATCTTTTGATTAGTTCTGTGGCCTTTTGGCTGTTTATGGTTGCCCAGCGCGCCAAGAGCCAAGACGCGCCAATGCCTTTTCTTTTTATTCTTCTAAATCTCTCTACCGGTCTTTCCTGCGCCTTGCCGGCCTATCTTTATGCCAGCACACGTCGCGTTTCTAAGGCGAGCCTTAAGTCACCATGAGAGGAGTGAAAAAACAAAATCTCCCCGAGAAGATCTGTCCGGTCTGTAAGCTGCCCTTCACATGGCGCAAGAAGTGGGAGAAAAACTGGGATCAGGTCAAATACTGTTCCGAACGCTGCCGGCGGAGTGCCAAACAATAGTGATTAGCTTGTCGCTAGGCCTTAGCCTAGCCTAGCTTTTTCATCGCGCTAAATGCTTCGAACTGACTTAGGAAAACATCGCCACTCAGCTTCTTAAGAAAGTCCGTTCTTTTCAGCATGTCCATCACCGGACCTTTAACCTCCGAAAGGTGCAGGGTGATGTCCTGCTGATGTAGACGGTGATTGATCGCTTCCAGTGTTTCTAACGCAGTAAAATCAATTTCATTAACCGCTGTGCACATGAGTATAACTTGAGAAATCTTGTTCTCCGCGCTCTGCTTGGGTTCAGCAAAAAGCACCGCCTTATAAATATAATCTTCAAGAAAGCTGGCATTAGCGAAAAACAAACTCTCATCCACTCGCAGGCTAAGAACGTGCGGCAGCGTCTCAACGCTGTGGCGAAGCACATTTCGGAAATGTTGAGTACCGGGAAGCAGTCCGACCTCGGCAATGTGAGGCTTTGAGGTGCGGTAGAGATGCAGGCCGATGGATATAAGAATGCCGCAGGAAACTCCTGCCTCTACGCCAAAACCTAGAGTAAATAGCATAGTAACCAGCACCGCAGCCGTATCGGACTTAGAAACCTTCCACGTTTGCTTGATTACATCAAAATCAACTAGCGCTACAACCGCTACAATGATCGTGGCAGCGAGCGTCGCCTTAGGCAGAGAGTAAAGAAGCGGCGTAAAGAACAGCGACACTAGGCCAATAAATACAGCCGTCATCAAGCTTGCCGCCTGGGTGACAGCGCCCGCATCAAAGTTTACCACGGAGCGCGAGAAGCCCCCGGTCACAGGGAGTCCGCCAGAGAGAGCGGAGGCAACATTAGCCGTACCCAAGCCGATCAGCTCTTGGTCAGTATCTATGCGTTCCTGTCGCTTACCACCAAGCGTGCGGCCGACAGAAACCGACTCAACATAGCCAATAATCGAAATCAGCAGAGCTGGAAGCCACAGCGCCTCGACTAAATCCAGGGATAACACGGGTAAGGCGAGAGCCGGAAGGCCGGAAGGAATCGCGCCTACCACCGCAACCCCAAGTGACTCGAGCTGCAAGGACGAGGCAAGGGCGATAGTTGCGATGACAGCGAGAACGGGTGCGATCTTGGCAGTGAGCTGTGCCTGATACGGACTCAGGCCCACTGCACTGAGGATCCTCACACCCTGAGCGCGGACAAAAAATAGAAAGGCTAGAACCCCGCCGCCAAGAAGCAAAGTTGGACGATTAAGCGCGGGCACTGCGACGTAAAGCGAATGCAACAGCTCGGTGATCGTGTCACCGCCCGCGTTAACCCCAAATAGATGCCGCAGCTGGCTAAGCGCGATAATAATCGCCGAGGCAGTTATGAATGCCGATACCACAGTGTGAGAAAGGAAGTTGGCGAGAAAGCCCAGTCTCAGCAAACCAAAAGCCATCAACATGCCGCCGGACAGAGCCGCGAGTGTAACGGCAGCTGAAGTAACACTGTACTGACCACCCGCAGCGACCTCGCCTACCGCAGCGGCCGTCATCAGCGATGCAATCGCTACTGGACCAACCGATAGCGTGCTGCTGCTGCCAAAGATCGCATAGACAGCAAGAGGGAGTATGCTGGCGTAGAGACCCACTTCCGCGGGCAAGCCCGCGAGCAACGCGTAGGCGAGTGACTGCGGGATCAGCATGATGGTCACAATGATCGCCGCAATCAGATCGCTGCTAAATGTTTGGCTATCGTAACTGCGCAGCCACCGCAGCGCCGGCACTAACGCCTCAATCCTGGGCATACTCTTCCTTCACTTTTATCCGGGCTAAGCTGGCTTGCTGGTTAAGCGTTGCGCAGCGCCTTGAGTTTTTTCGGTGCTGCAAGCCATTCGCGGCCCTTAAGCATCGCATGCCAATAAATTGCGGGCAGCATATCTTTCTTGAGTATCCAGGCGCCCCAAGTAGGAGAGGTGCCATTTAGGAGAAACTTAGGGAAAGACGGGAGCAGTTTGCCGCCGTAGCCGAACTCAGCTAGCACAATCTTGCCGCGCTGAACCGTAAGAGGACATGAGCCATAGCCGTCATAACCCGCGCTAAGCTCCTGGCTTTTCATAGAGGCCACAATGTTAGCTGCAACGACCGGCACCTGCTTGCGGACAGCAGCCATAGTTTTGGCATTAGGCGTATTCATTACATCGCCTAGGCCCCAAATATTTGCGAACTTCTTATGCTGAAGGCTGAACTGATCGACATCCAGCCATCCGCCGGCGTCAGCAAGAGCGCTCTGCGCAACAAAGTCAGGTGCTTTCTGCGGAGGGCAAACATGAATCATATCGAACTCTTCACAGCGCAGTTCCTCCTCTGCACCCGCTTCACTCGACTTGAAGTAGGCACGCTTATTCTCACCGTCAACTTCCACTAGTGTGTGATTGAAGTGGGTTTGGGCCTTATATTTTTCGATATATTTTTGCAGGGCGGGCACGTAGGCTGCGACACCGAACAGGACGCCACCGGCGTTAAAGAAATCGATATTGATATCCTTCAGAACGCCGCTGCGGAACCAGTGATCACCAGAGAGGTAGAGTGCTTTCTGCGGTGCACCTGCGCACTTAATTGGCATTGGTGGCTGAGTAAAGATCGCACGGCCTTTTTTAAGATTCTGAACGAGCTGCCAAGTGTAAGCCGAATGCTCGTAAGAATAGTTGGAGGTGACGCCATTCTTACCTAGGCTCTCTTTTAGCCCCTTAATGCCATCCCAATTGAGTACGAGCCCAGGCGCAACGATCAGATGAGAATAGTGTAGAGATTCCTGATTATCGAGTTGAACAGTATTTTGCTCCGGGCTGAAGCCAGTCGCGGCCTGTTTAATCCAAGAGACTTTGTTGGGAATGAGATCACTCATCGAGCGTTTGGTTTGTGTGTTGGAGAAAACCCCGCCGCCAACCATAGTCCAGCCTGGCTGATAGTAATGCTCTTCCGCTGGGTCAACTAGAGCAATACGCAGATCGCCTTTGCGCTTGAGAAGACTGGAAGCCGCAGCAATGCCGCCCGACCCTGCGCCGATAATGACGACATCGTAGCTTTGTTGCGATTGATTTTCAGCTGTTGCTGCTGTGTTCATTTTCTCTCCTTGATAAGGCTTGATAGCTTCACTTACATCGAAGCCTGCCTCTTTTGCTATAGTTAATACTTGTGTGGAATCGACTCCCTCTCTGACTTTGACTGCAGACCAGAGACAAGTGGAACGGTTGCCAGTGCGACAAAAGGCGTGGACCTTATGCTCGTTTAACTTCGCTTTGGCTAAGAGCTTCGCAAACTCATCAACCTGTTCTGAAGTTTGCTCGCCTGGTCGAAAGGCAATGCTTAGCATCTCTATGCCAAGTTGCTTTGCTTGCGCTGCTAAAGCGTCAAAAGCTGGCTGCTCCTCAGCCTCACCATCCGGTCTATTGCACACCAGCACGGATATACCCTGGGCTTTAAGCTCTTCTAGATTTTCACTTTCTACCTGCGCTGAGGCGGTAAGCGTGTCGTCGAGTTTCATAATGCGCATACGAAAGCTCCTCTAATTTTAGTTATTAAGTGGTTACTTAAATGCGTTAACTGGGACCTTGAGGTACACCATGCCATTGTCTTCAGCCTCGGGCATTTCCCCGGCACGGACATTCACTTGGAGTGAGGGTAGGATCAGATGCGGCATAGCCAGTGTCGCATCGCGGTCCTCACGCATTTTGACGAACTCCTGCTCGCTAATTGCATCATTGACGTGAATATTTTTCTCGCGTTCTTCTGCGATCGTTGTTTGATACTCAAGCTCGCGATCGTTAGGGCCATAGTCATGGCACATGAATACTCGGGTATCACCCGGAAGCTCTAGCAATCGGTGTATTGAGCGGAAGAGGGTAGCTGCGTCGCCGCCCGGGAAATCTGCACGTGCAGTGCCAGCATCTGGCATAAATAGGGTGTCACCAACAAACAGGGCGTCACCAATAAGATGCGACATACAGGCCGGCGTATGGCCCGGTGTGTGAAGAACCTTCGCCTCTAATGTGCCGATCATATAAGTTTCATTGTCGGTAAATAGGTGGTCGAACTGTGAACCATCAGCGGCGACTTTCTGCTCGATGTTGTAAATGCCGCTAAAAACTTTTTGTACGACTTTGATTTCTTCGCCGATCGCAAGCTTACCACCGAGCTCGTCGCGCAAATAGTGACCTGCTGAGATATGATCTGCGTGCGCATGAGTTTCGATGATCCACTCCACTTCAAGCTTGTGATCGCGAACGAATTTTATGACAGCATCGGCGCTTTCGTGACTTATCGTGCCGGAAGCGTAGTCAAGATCGAGCACGCTATCGATGATTGCGCAGGCGTTCGAATTTGGATCCTTGACAATGTAAGAGAACGTATTGCTCTCGGCGTCGAAGAAAGGCGTAACGACGGGTGTGCCGGCCTTGGTAGACGGTGCTGCGTTGGCGATTAGTGCGTTCATGCTGACCTCCTTGGTCGCTGGGTTTAGGTAGGTGGCCTACTCGTAGCTGAGTGGCTGCGACTTACCGTAGAAAATTTTGTAAATAAAGATCGTATACATGAGGATCATAGGCACAGCGAGCACAGTGCCGATGAGAGCGAATTTCAGCGAAGCCGTCGAGGCGGCGCTCTCCCAGATATTCATTTTGCCGATGACGATGTCGGGGAAAATGCTGTAGGCCAATCCAAGGGCCATCATCAGACACATCACTACCATGCAGACGAAGACTATCCAGCCGTAGCCTGCTCTGAGTATTTGTTCCCGAGAAAGAACCCAGAGCGCGGTAAAGAATGCCACAGCCGTCATTAACGGTATGGGCATTAGACCGATTGCGGCGGGAAGGGTGAACCATTTGCCCGCGATTTCGCTGCTGGCAATGGGTGTCGCAATAGAGATCAAGAATAAGCCGACACCCATGGGCAATATTGCTACGCGCGCCCACTGTGCTGCTTTGTCGTAGAGCTCGCCTGCAGACTTAATGAACAGCCAGCCGCAGCCTAGTACGACGTAGAAAGCGGGCAAAGACAGTGCAATAGCGATTGAAAATACGACGCTGGTTGCCCCGCTCTCTAGCCCCATGACATAAGAGCCAAGCATCCAGCCCTGTGCCATAGAAGCCAGAAGCGAGCCAACAAAGAACAGCGTGTTCCACAGGCTCTTGTACTCAGCGGCAACCTTCACTCGGAAGTCAAAGGCCACGCCGCGTAAGATTAATCCAAATAGCATTAAAGTTACGGGGATGTAGAGGTGGGTCAGAATGAGACCGTGTGCTGACGGAAAGGCGATGAGAAGAATACCTATGCCGAGCACAATCCAGGTCTCGTTCGCGTCCCAAAAGGGACCAATCGCCTCGATCATTTTGTCTTTTTCATCATCGCTCGCCAGCGGTAGCAATATTCCGATGCCCAGATCGTAGCCGTCTAAAATTATATAAAGCAGCAGCGCCAATCCCATTAGGCTGACAAATATAAGTGGTAGCCAGTATTCCATTACGCGGCTCCTATTGCTGGGCTTGCGTTACCGAAATCGATGGGCGCACGCAGTGATCGTGCGGGCTTAGAAGCCAGAGTCATGAGAGCGAAAATATAGAACACTAAAAGGAATGCGTAGAGAGCGAGATAGCCAAGAAGCGTGCTGAGCACCATGCCGCCCGCATGATCGGCAACGACTTCGCTAGCTCTTATATAGCCTTGCACTACCCAAGGCTGGCGTCCGATTTCTGTGACATACCAACCCGCAAGTGTGGCAACCCAGCCAGCGAACGTCATCCAACTCAGCGCGCGCAGCAGCCAGGGCCCGACGCGATCTTTCAGCAGCGCGTAGCTTCCCCACCAAGCGACCGCCAGCATCAAGAAGCCAACTCCGACCATAATACGGAAGCTCCAAAATAGGGGGGCTACCGGTGGATGTGCGTCTTCGAATTCATTAAGACCCTGCAGCTCACCATCGACGTGATGCGTAAGAATGATGCTTGCCATCTTGGGGATCTTTAGCGCCATGTGTGTTGTACGCGCCTCTTCGTCCGGAAAGCCAAACAGTGTTAGCGGTGCTCCTTTCTCGGTTTCCCAAATGCCTTCCACAGCCGCGATCTTTGCGGGCTGATTCTCAAGAGCAACTAAGCCGTGCATGTCGCCAATGAAGATTTGAATTGGTGCGAGCACGGCAGCCAGCACCACGCCCGTACGAATCACTTTCCACGTCGCAGGACCATCAACATTGCGACGGGCGCGCCACGCGCTAATGCCTGCAACAAAGAACGAGGCGGTTAGCAGTGAAGCGAGCACCACATGGATAAAGCGATATTTAAAGGAAGGGTTGAAGACGATTTCCCACCAGTCGTCCACCATGAACACGCCGTTCTCAATCGTGAAGCCGGCGGGGGTATGCATCCATGAGTTAAGGCTGATAATCCAGAAAGCCGACAGAGTGGTGCCAATGGCCACTAGGAAAGCGGAGATGAGGTGCATGCGATTGGAGACTAGGTTCTTGCCATAAAGCATGATGCCTAGAAAAGAGGCCTCGAGGAAAAACGCCGTGAGCACTTCGTAGCCAAGCAGCGGCCCCGCAATATTTCCTGCGCGCTCCATGAAGCCAGGCCAGTTAGTGCCAAACTGAAAACTCATGGTGATGCCAGACACCACGCCCAAGGCGAAGGTCAGCGCGAAGACTTTGACCCAAAAGAAGTAGGCATACTCCCAGTCCATGCGGTCGTCGCGATCGCTGAAGGTGTAGCGAAGGCGAAAATAAACGAGTAGCCAGCAAAGACCGATCGAGATGCTAGGAAAAAGAATGTGGAAACTGATATTCGCAGCGAACTGAATTCGCGAGAGTACGAAGGGGTCTAGTTCCATTGTATGTTTCTCCGAGCGTTTAAAGCGGTAAAGAGCGTGTTTAGTTTTGTGTGCGCTAAGTCTTAAAGGAAGTAGGTCCAGATCGCCCAGCAAACCAAAGCGGTTGTCGGGGCTACGAACATCATAAGAACCATATTTTTAATGTGAATCATTGAAAGCTCCGTTGGCACGATGAGTGTGCTCATATTCCTGTAGAGGAGGGCTTCGCTCTACTTACGCTTTAGTGATTGCAGAACTCATGCCAGAACGGCTAAAACCACATCAACTCATTGAATTTTATGAAATTAAGTGCTTTTTAAGCTTCTTGTGCTCGAACAAAGCGCACAGGTATTGTCATTAATGTCATTGATACTTGCCGGAAATGACAATAAAGACTATAAATGACAGTATTGTTAGAACAAATAGTCGACCAGAAAGCAAAAGCCATGCAGCTAATCACCACAGACAAAGCGCGCGATCTTGGAGCGATGCTCGAAGGGTATGAGTGCCCGGCCATCTTGGTCTCGGCGGACTACCAGATTTTGGCAACCAATCAGAATTACCGCGAGGCTTTCGGCGAGATCGAACTGGAGTCTTTGCCGCGATGCTATGAAGTCTCTCACGGCTACACCAAGCCTTGTGATCAGTCCGGAGAGGACTGCCCCCTGGGCGCAGCTGTGGCCTCTGGCCACAAAGAGAGGGTCCTGCATATTCACCAAACGCCGCGCGGACGCGAGCATGTCGACGTTGAAATGCTGCCGATACACGATGCTGCTGGTGAGCTTGCCTACTTCGTTGAACTCTTGCGTCCGGTGCCTCTGGCGAGTGGCGATGTTTCTAGCCAAGAACTCGTTGGTTCGAGCCCGGCGTTCGAAAAAATGTTAGAAAAAATTGCCCGCGTAGGGGCGACCGATGCCTCAGTACTACTGCTAGGCGAATCGGGTACAGGCAAGGAACTCGCGGCGCGTGCGATTCATATGGCGAGTACACGCAGTGACAAGCCAATGGTTACTCTCGAGTGTGCAGGGCTTTCAGATTCACTTTTCGAAAGTGAACTGTTCGGTCATGTAAAGGGCGCGTTCACAGGCGCGCATACCAACAAGCGGGGCCTGGTTGAGGAAGCCAACGGCGGCACACTCTTCCTCGATGAGCTTGGCGATATCCCGCTGGGTATGCAGGTGAAGCTGCTACGGCTTTTAGAGACAGGGACCTTTCGCTCCGTGGGTAGCGGCGAGGTAAAAACCAGTGACTTTAGGCTTGTGTGCGCGACGCATAAAGATTTGCGCACTATGGTGAGAAACGGTGATTTCAGGAAGGATTTATTTTATCGAATTAACGTTTTCCCTGTTTCTATACCGTCTCTAGCGGACCGCTTGGAGGATCTCCCTGCGCTGAGTAAAGCCATATTGACACGCTTTAAAGGCGGGGAAAAATACCATCTGACAGATTCTGCAATAAGGGCCCTTAGTGCTTATCGTTTTCGTGGCAACATCCGAGAATTGCGTAATCTGCTCTATCGTGCAATCGTGCTTGCTGACACCAATGTCATCGACCAACGGGTCGTTCAGCTGTGTTTAGATGAAGACTTAGAGACTGAAATTGAAGTAATCGAGCCAATAGGAAAAAATAGTTTACCTACTGTTATCGAGAAAAAAAATGCTCATCACGCCGAACTTAATTCGAAAATTGAAGATAAGAAAGCGCCGCTAAAAACACTGAAAGAGCAGGAAGAAGACTACATTTCTGCGGTGCTTTTAAAGTTCGATGGTGACAAAAAAAAGGCGGCGAACGCCCTTGGTTTGAGCGAACGCTCCCTTTACAGAAAACTGCAAAATAAAAAATAAAAACACTAAAAATAAAACGACAAAAGAGAGAGTAGCAAAAGTGAAAACGGTAAAAATTGAACAAGATTTTTCGCAAAGTGCTGACGACGTATGGGCCATCTTCGCCGACGTGACACGCTGTGACTGGGTGCCCGCGGTTGAGGAGATTAAGCTAGACGGTGACGTACGTAGCTTTGAGATGGCGGGCATAGGCGAGGTTCAAGAGCGCATCGTGTTGCTAGACCACCAGGCACGAAAGCTACAGTACTCGGCTATTAAAGCTCGCTCGGTCCTCGAGCACCATTTGGCGACGATTCAGATCACCGAGACCGCTGCGGGCTGCCACTTTAGTTGGCAGACTGAGATTGCTCCCGATGAATTTGAGCCGGCCATACAGGGCGGTATGCAGGCAGCTTTTGAGGAATTGAAGCGCATCCTCGCCTAAGCATATCCGCCGAATGCCCCGAAATAGTGCGGGATGCGCTGCAGCGATGCGCTAAGGCGGCTTAGCGGTTTTGATAAACGGTAGGCAGCGGCACCGAGCAAGAGCAAGTCTCAACTCCGCAAAAGCCTCTGATGTGTCTCAATGCTCTGTTTTTGCAGGCCATTTCCTGTGATTAACATCAAATCTAGAAATAGACGGCAAGTTTTTCTCATTCAATTGTGAACTTGGTACGCCAGTTGCATCGTTAAGAGCACATACTGCAAACCGCATTCCGATGCGTGAGGAGATTCTCTCCCTCTCTCATCACTTCGGAGCGCACCAACCTAGTTTTCAGTATTTTTTTAACCCGCCAGCGTTCGCGCTAGGCGGGTTTTTTTATGCCTGCGGTAAACTTGCTTAGGCGCAAGCATCCTCGGTGAAAAAGCTTGAGCTTGGGTGACAAAAACAGTTTGCGTCTCGCTTGATCTGCCTGATAATCCGGTCGACCCAATGGCCCTATGGTTTTTCCACGAGTCGTAGTGAGATCCTCTTTGTTATGAATGCGCTTTCTCTTCTCGACAATGCCTACCGTCACAATGGCGCGACCCCTCGCGCTCCGAGAGATGGCGGCTATGACGAAGGGCTCTTCGCTAGAATTGCTGAACAGCTGCGCACCCGCGGATTTAGCGTAAACCCTGCCGCTGTGCCGTTCGAGCTTGTGCAACCTTTGCAGCAGCATGTGCAAAGCATGGAGGCGGAGAAGTTCACAGCTGCCGGCATCGGTCGCGGTCGAAGGCATACCCACAGTCCTTTCGTGCGTACAGACGAGATCTGTTGGATAGATGGATCTTCCGCAGCGGGCGAGGCGTGGCTAGGATGGGCACAAGCCCTGCAGCACTACCTAAATAAGCAGCTACTGCTCGGACTGTTCTCATTCGAGAGTCATTTTTCGCACTACAGTCCGGGCGATTATTACAAGCGGCACAAGGATGCGTTTAAAGGCGAAGCTAATCGGGTGCTCTCGCTGGTGCTGTACCTCAATTCGGCCTGGCAAAAAGAGGATGCGGGAGAGCTAGTGCTGTATGCGCCCGAAGAAGAGGCACTGAGTGCACAGAATTTGAGTGGTATTGACGAAGCCGGCTTGAAGATTACGCCGCTGCTTGGCACGCTCGCGATCTTTCTGAGTGAAGACTTCCCCCACGAAGTATTGCCAGCCACCCGCGATCGTTTCGCCATCGCCGGCTGGTTCCGAGTGAATGCCTCGCGCGGTGAGCGCGTCGATCCGCCGCGTTAAGTTAGCTCATCGGCACCGTGATCTTCAGAGTCTCTTTGACCTGCTCCATTACCACATAGCTCGTAGATTCCTGAACGCCAGGCAGATTGAGAAGCGTGTCGCCAAGTAGTTCGCGATAGGCACCCATATTAGCGACGCGCGCTTTTATCAAGTAGTCAAAATTCCCTGAAACGAGATGGCATTCCTGAACCGAATCTAGGCCCAAGGCGGCCTCGGTAAATTCGGCAAAGATATCTGGGGATTTGCGCGACAAGCGAATCTGCACAAACACCACGAGGCCCGCCTCAAGATGTTCGGAATTAAGCACCGCGCTATAGCCCTGAATGACTCCGTCGCGCTCCAAACGCCGCACGCGTTCCATGCAGGGGGTAGTGGTTAGACCTACTCGCCGTGCTAGCTCGGCATAGCTCAAGCGACCGTTATTCTGCAGCTCTCTGAGTATCTTGCGGTCGATCTTGGATAGGGCTTTAGCCTGCTTCATTGTAATTAGCCAGTGAATTTCACTAAAAATTAGATTTCAATACAGATAATACGCTGAAAAATTCTTTCTGTATAAGTCTTTCGACCATCTGAGTTTCGCCTCTCAGGACTATACTTCTGCCCATAGGCTTCATGCCTCAATCAAGTCCATGTTCCACCTATCAGGAGTGACACGATGTTAATAGGCGTACCTAAGGAAATTAAAAACCATGAATACCGAGTGGGTCTCACACCCGCCGGTGTCCGTGAGCTCCATGCAAAGGGCCACGCCGTGCTCGTCGAGCGCGACTGCGGAGCAGGCGTTGGTTTTGCAGATGCAGACTACATTGCCGCCGGCGCCGAGATAGCAGCCGACGCCGCTGCGGTTTTCGCCCGTGCCGACCTCATCGTTAAGGTTAAGGAGCCTCAGCCTGAAGAATGCAAACAGCTGCGTGTGGGACAAACGCTGTTCACCTATCTGCACCTCGCGCCAGACCCCGAGCAAACCCAATTGCTGCTCGCCTCCGGCGCTACCTGTATAGCCTACGAAACCGTCACCGGTGCGAACAACTCGCTGCCACTGCTTGCGCCTATGAGCGAAGTAGCGGGTCGCATGTCGATTCAAGAAGCGGCTCTGTGCTTAGAAAAATCTAAGGGCGGCAGCGGAGTGCTACTAGGCGGCGTGCCTGGAGTGGAAGCGGGCAGAGTCTTGATTCTGGGCGGCGGAGTCGTGGGGCTCAATGCTGCACGCATGGCGCTGGGTCTGGGTGCGGATGTCACGCTGCTTGACCGATCGTTGCCGCGGCTGAGGCAGATCGATGAGCTATTTGATGGTCGCATCAAGACGCTGTATTCGACACAGGACGCCATCGAGACTCAGCTGCGCACGGCCGACGCGGTCATCGGCGCGGTGCTTATCCCCGGCGCCTCGGCGCCTCGACTCGTTACTCGCGAAATGCTCAGCCTGATGAAACCCGGTTCAGTCTTGGTAGACGTTGCGATCGATCAGGGTGGCTGCTTCGAGACGAGTCGTGCCACGACGCATCAGTCGCCTACGTACGAGGTCGACGGCATCATTCACTACTGCGTAGCGAATATGCCCGGCGGCGTCGCCAGAACATCCACGCTGGCCTTAACCAATGCCACCTTGCCTTTCGTGTTGGCGCTAGCCGACAAGGGTGCAGAGGCGGCGATGGCCAGTGACGTTCACCTTATGAACGGACTTAATATTTACCGCGGGGTGCTGACTGTGGAGGCTGTGGCAGTCGCGCAGGAGTTAAGTTTTGTGCAGCCCGCCGAGGCGCTGAGCCACGGCGGCCTGCAGGTGAGCGCTTAAAGCTGCTGTGCAACCCAGTCATCGATTTTCGCTTCCAGCATAGCCATAGGCAGCTGACCGGAGCCGAGGACCTGATCGTGGAAGTCGCGAATATCGAACTCTGCGCCTAGGGCATCCTCGGCTTTCGCGCGAATCGCCTGTATGCGCAGCATGCCGATCTTATAGGCTGTCGCTTGGCCGGGGTTATTAAAGTAGCGGCGAATCTCCGACTGTACCGAAGGCTCGGGGCGCGGTGAATTTTCCAAGGCGTACAGCACAGCTTCTTCCTGTGTCCAGCCTTTGGCGTGGATACCGGTGTCGACTACCAGTCTCACTGCGCGCCAGATCTCGCCGGAAAGCCGGCCGAAGTCTGCGTAGGGGTCTTCATACCCGCCCATCTCTTTGCCAAGCCCCTCGGCATAGAGTCCCCAGCCTTCGCTGAACGCGGTGTAGCCTTTATTGGTGCGAAATGCGGGCAGCCCTTCAAGCTCTTGCTGTATCGAAATCTGCATGTGATGGCCCGGTACGCCTTCGTGATACGCCAAGTTTTCCAAGCGGTGTTTGGATGCCGCACGCATGTCCGATAGGTGAGCATAAAAAGTACCAGGGCGTGAGCCATCTTTGGTGCCACGGGCATAGTGCGCCGCGCCACCGTCCTGCTCGCGGAAGGGCTCAACACGTTTAACTTGCAGGCCGGCTTTCGGCAAAATACCGAAAAACTCCGGCAGTTTGGCGTAGGTCGCTTCGAGTATCGCGTCGGCGTCGGCTATATAGGCCGCGCGGCCTTCGTCGGTATTAGGGTGATAGAAACGGTCGTCGCTGCGGATAAACCCGAAGAAATCTTGCAGTGTGCCCTCGAAACCCACCTGCGCTTTTATCGCTTCCATTTCAGATTGAATGCGCGCTACTTCGGCAACACCGGTGTCGAATATTTCCTCAGCGCTCAGCGGCAGAGTCGTCATGCGTTCGAGGCGTTCTTGATAGTAGGCTTCGCCGTCGGGTAGAGACCACGCTCCTTGGGCGACTTCTGAGACATTCGCTAGATCCGCTTCTAGCCAGGCGCTAATTTCGCGGTAGGCTGGCAGCATATTGATAACGATCGCTTCGCTGGCTTCTTCCAACAGCGCGTCAGCCTGGGTGTCGCTGACTATACCGGCCTCGGCGAGGGCAGTGAATTTCTGAGTGATGTCCTGCCACAGCGCCGACTCTCCCATGGCATTAAAAGGCAGGCCCGTGGTAATGCGCTCAATCTCGCTGAGGGCCTGGCGATAGTCGAAAAACGGAGCACGAATACCGTCTGCTGCCGCGAGCTTGGTACGCTCGAGGTACTGAAGAAGATAGCGTCCGCTCTGCTGTAGACGCGAAATATAATCGCGTGCATCGTCTTCGCTCTCCACCGTTTGATAATTGATGAGGCTGTTAGGCAGCGAGGCCTGCGGACCGTTGCGTCCGAAGATAAAGCCGTGACGGCTAAAGCGTGCGGCCTCTTCGGCCTGACTCAGCTGATAGATCCACAGATCGTAAGAACGTTGGGCTTCGGCATCGAGCTGCTCGTAGTCAAATTCCTGTTGCAGACGCGCCACAGAGTCCCGTCGCCACTCCAATCGTGCCTGCATAGCCTCCTCGGACACGTCGTCCAGTTCGCCATGGGCGCTCTTATCACCTAGACGAGTCTTGGCGAGCGGAGAGAAATCGAGTTCCGCAGCATACTCTGCGTCTAGCCAGGCATTGAGCCGAGCCGAAGTATCGCTGGCCATCTGTGACTCGGCGATGGCGTCACCGGAGTCTTGCGGGCTGCAGGCTGCAAAAAGTAAGGCTAGAAGCGAGGAAAGTAGTAGTGGAGAAGGGGAGTGATTTAAACGCAGCATAGGGTTCTCGTTGCAGAGTTAGCAATAAATTAGCAGGTGAAATCCGTAGCTTGAATTCCATTAAAACAAGAGCATAGGCAGTTTTTTCTGTCTCGTCTATGCCATAGCTCCGGCGCAACTATTTAGCAGCAGGCGATCGTGGATAAGTGGCAGCGGCTGTTGCATAATCTCGACCCCTCCGCTTATCGGTCTCGTGTCAATTTCGCGAGCGATTCGCCTTAGAATTTAACAATGGAATTGCTTTATGTGGTTTAAAAACCTCCGCGTCTACACCTTCGCTAAACCCCTAGCCCAGTCATTTGAAGAAGTGGAAACAGCGCTCGCCGAGAAGATCTTCGAACCCTGTGGCTCGATGGAGAAGGCGCGGCTGGGCTGGGTCAGCCCTCTGGGCCGCGAAGGTGAGATGCTAAGCCATGTGCAGGGCAACTACTTGATGCTGTGCTGCCAAAAACAGGAGCGCCTATTGCCCGCAGCGGTTATCAACGAGGCTACCGATGAGAAGGTGGCCGAGCTGGAAGAGCGCCAGGGGCGCAAGATCTATCGCAAGGAAAAGCGGCAGATCCGCGACGACGTTTTCGTGACTCTCCTGCCGCGCGCGTTTACGCGCAATCAGCAAACCTTTGCTTACATTTCCCTCGCTGACAATCTGCTTATCGTCAACTCCGGCAGTGCGCCCAAGGCGGAAGAACTGCTTACGCTGTTGCGCGACACGCTAGGATCGCTTCCAGTTGAAATTCCAACGACCTCACGCGCGCCTGCAGATGTCATGACGCGCTGGCTGCGCGAACAGCACGGCAGCGACAATTTTGTCATCGATGAAGAGTGTGAGCTGTTTAATCCTGTCGACGGTAGCAACGTGGTGCGCTGCAAGGGTCAAGACCTCTTCAGCGAAGAGATACAAACACACTTAGGCGCAGGCAAGCAGGTTAAAAGCCTCGGGGTAACGTGGAACAGTGCAGTAAGCTGTGTGATCTCTGAAGACCTAGCGGTAAAGCGCGTCAAATTTGTTGGTATGAACGAAGAGCGGGAACAGGGTGAGGCGGAGTCGGAGGTCGAAAAATTTGACCAGGAATTTGCGGTCATGACACTGCAGCTAAGCGGCTTTTTCACTGACTTCTTTGCAGCGTTCGGTGGAATCGAAGAGTCCGGCGAGGCCTAGAGAATGAATATTCACGGTAAGATTGCTGAAGAGCTCGGAGTACGTGAACAACAGGTTAGCGCTTCTGTAGCGCTATTAGATGAAGGCGCAACAGTACCCTTTATTTCTCGCTACCGGAAAGAAGTCACCGGCGGGCTAGATGATCTGCAGCTCCGAGATTTGGAACTAAGGCTGCGTTATCTGCGGGAGCTACAGGACCGCAAACAGGCGATCATCAGCAGCATTGCCGAGCAAGACAAACTAACACCGCAGCTTGAGGCCAAGATCAACGCGGCGGAAACCAAGTCGCTGATTGAAGATCTCTACCTGCCTTTCAAACCCAAGCGGCGCACGAAGGCGATGATCGCCATCGAAGCCGGCATCGAACCCTTGGCAGACCAGCTGCTCGACGATCCCACGCTCGATCCCGAGGTTCACGCCCTGAGTTTTGTGAATGCCGAGGCAGGCTTCGCCGATGCCAAGGCGGCACTAGATGGCGCCAAACAAATTTTGATGGAGCGCTTTGCTGAGAATGCCGAGCTCTCTGGTCAGCTGCGCAGCTATTTGTGGGAAGAGGGCGTTCTGCAATCCCGCGTGGTAGAAGGCAAAGAAGACGAAGCGGCAAAGTTTCGCGACTACTTCGATTACGATGAGCCTCTCAAGCGAGTTCCCTCGCACCGCGCGCTAGCTATATTCCGCGGTCGTAAAGAAACGTTTTTACACAGCACAATTGCGACACCAGCCGCGGTTGCTAACGCAGATAAAACTCGCACAGAAACTATTCCTGAGCGCGCCGAACGCATGATCGCTCAGACCTTTGGTATTCAAGACCAAGGCCGTGCAGCGGATAAATGGCTTGCAGAAGTTGTAAAGTGGACATGGAAAATTAAACTTCTTACTCGCCTCGAGCTCGACCTTATGGGGCAGCTGCGAGACAGCGCTGAAGAAGAGGCGATTCGGGTTTTTGCCGAAAACATAAAGGCAATTCTTCTAGCTTCGCCCGCGGGCAATAAAGTCACTATGGGGCTGGACCCCGGCTTGCGCACTGGCGTTAAAGTCTCGTTAGTTGATGCCACAGGCAAGTACCTCGAAGACACAGCTATTTATCCCCACGCGCCCAAAAATCAGTGGGATCAATCGATCGCAACCCTCGCCGCCCTTTGTAAGAAGCACGCGGTGCAGCTGATCGCGATCGGCAACGGGACGGCGTCACGAGAGACTGATAAGCTCGCCGCTGATCTTATTAAGCAGCACCCACAGCTAAAATTGCAGAAAGCCATGGTTAATGAAGCCGGCGCATCGGTGTATTCCGCGTCGGACATCGCACGTGAAGAATTTCCGGATCTTGATGTCACCGTGCGCGGTGCGATTTCCATTGCGCGGCGCTTACAAGATCCCTTGGCGGAGCTTGTAAAGATCGAACCTAAATCTATAGGCGTGGGTCAGTATCAGCACGATGTGAGCCAAATGAAACTCGGCCACTCGCTGGACGCAGTGGTTGAGGACTGTGTGAACGCCGTAGGAGTCGACGTAAACATGGCGTCGGCGCCGCTGCTGCGTCGCGTGGCCGGATTGAGTGCGTCTATCGCGAACAATATCGTTATGCACCGCAACAGCCACGGCGCCTTTAAAACCCGTACTGACTTAAAGGCAGTGCCGCGCTTTGGCGAAAAGAGCTTCGAACAAGCAGCGGGCTTTCTGCGCATCGTGGGCGGAGACAATCCCCTGGATGCGTCGGCAGTTCATCCTGAGTCCTATTCGGTCGTTGAGCGCATTAGCGAAGCGGGTAAGAAAGAGCTCGGCGAACTATTAGGCAACACTGCCTATTTAAAAAATGTCGATGCCAAGGCCTTCGTTGATGACCGTTTCGGCCTGCCCACAGTGACGGATATTCTGGCGGAATTGGATAAGCCAGGCCGCGACCCGCGGCCGGAATTTAAAACCGCCGATTTCAAAGAGGGCGTTGAAAAAATTGCCGATCTCGTTGAGGGGATGACACTTGAAGGTGTCATTACCAACGTAACGAACTTTGGCGCTTTTGTTGATGTCGGCGTGCATCAGGACGGGCTCGTGCATATTTCGGCGTTGGCGAATACCTTCGTTAGGGATCCCCATACGGTTGTCAAAACTGGCGACGTGGTAAAAGTAAAAGTGATGGAAGTCGATGTGAAGCGGCAGCGCATTGGTCTGTCTATGCGGCTAGATGACGACCCCGCAACGCGCAAGGCGGAGGGCGCGAGAGATCACACTGGCTCGCCTCGCGGGGGTGCGAGAGCTAAGCCGCAGCCGCGCCAAACAGCCCCGGTGAAAACAGGGACTCTAGGCGACCTGCTCAAAGGCGCAATGAAAAAATAGACCTCACCGTGTAACGCGTGAGCCTTGGAGATTCCATGGCGCTAAAGCCAACCATCTATAAGTTTAAAGTCTCGCTCACCGACCTAGACCGAGAGGTGTATGACAGCCTTAACTTAACCCTTGCTTGTCATCCCTCGGAAACCCACGAGCGCATGATGGTCAGAGTGATGGCCTACTGCCTAAACACGCGGCCGGGCTTGGAATTCTGCAAAGGCCTAAGCGATACCGAGGAGGCCGACCTCTGGGCCCATGGCCTCGATGGTGCGCTGTCGCTGTGGATTGACGTGGGGGAGCCCACTATTGAGCGGCTTAAGAAAGTCTCGCGCCTTGCACCTGATGTACGTCTTTACTGCTTCAACACAAAAGCGCCCACGTGGTGGGAGCTATCCCATGCCGAGATCGCCAAATTGCCGTTGAGTGTCTACCGTCTCGATTGGCAGGGTATCTCTACCCTAGCCAGCTACGTTGAACGCACCATGGACTTTGCCGTAACGGTGAGCGAAGGCAGCCTTTTCGTTTCGACTGAAAAGGGCGACTGCACCGTCGAATTAAGTCGCTTACAAAGCGACTAAGCGAAGGGTTCTAGCGCCAACGGCTAGTTCGATGTCTAAAGTTTTTTTGACCTTCGGTTAGCGGCTGCTACCTAACTCCCGGGAAACATCAATTATCGTATTTCTTTCACCCTTCGACTTCTAAGCGTCGCAAAAATTTCTTTCACGCAAGGGTAAAAATTTTCTTGTCGGCTTTCTAGCTTGGCAGTATAAAGCGCGCGTTGAACCTTCAGGCCTCGGATTTGTGTCTGTGGGCGACTTTGATTTTTGCCTTTCATCGTTCGGAGAAAACTAACGATGCTTTATCCTGCTAGCTTTGGGGACAATCCCCTCTACCCGCAAGAAACAGATTTTCGCGTGATCCGTAAAGACGACACTAACGGCTTTGGCGTAATCGCTCTTCGCGCGTTCAAGCGCGGTGAGCTTGTAGCGGCAATGGCAGGCGAAGTCGTGAAAGACATACGTCAGCACACCTTGCAGATAGACGACGAAACGCATTTACACGACGTGTACTTCTCAGGGTACTTCTTGCACTCGTGTGCCCCCAATATTTCTCTCGATATGAAAAACCTGCGGGTGACTGCGCTCGAGGACATAGCAGCAAACAGCTACCTCTACATGGATTATGCCGAGACCGAGCAGGTTCTGTTTAAACAGTTTTCCTGCGCCTGTGGCAGTGCTCAATGCCGCGGCTGGATTACAGGCAATCAAGAAATTCATCCTGGCATGGTTCACGATGTCGCCCTGCGCGGCACTGACGCGGCTTAGCGCTCCATGAATGCACTGGAGTCCCAGCGCTGGTGGCAGCGCAGCGACCTTGAGTATCGAGGCGAAGAGCTTTTCTTCGCCGAGACTCAAGTGTCTACCCTTGTGCAGCGATTAGGCACGCCTTCATTCGTCTATTCCTTTGCAAGGGTTCGCGATAATTTAGACCGCCTCCATGCCGCTCTTAAGGCCGCCGAGATCGGTGGCGGCTATAGCGTGCTCTACGCTATGAAGGCGAATCGCTTTGCACCGCTTCTTACGAGTCTTCAGCACACAGGTCTCTGCGGCATCGATGCCTGTTCTCCTCGAGAAGTCGAGTTGGCGATAAGCTGTGGTTTTCGTCCGGAACAGATTTCATTTACCGCGGGCAGTCTGTCAGCGCATGACGTACAGGCCTTAGCCCGCTACGACGGGCTCTTCATTGACTGCGACTCCCTTCATGCGATCGATGTTTGGGGCTCGCTGAAGCCCGGTAGTGAGATCGGTATTCGCGTTAATCCGGCGCTAGGAGTGAGCCGTGCAGATAACGAAAAATTACAATACGCAGGCGCGGTGACAAGCAAGTTCGGCATTTATGAAGAGCAGCTCGACGAAGCCCTGCTACTAGCCAAGAGCCACGGCCTGATCATTAGTAAGATCCATTTCCATACTGGCTGTGGCTATCTCACTGCTGAACTTGCCCAGTGGGATCACGTTATAGCCCGCTGTATGACAGCCTTCGTTGCCCGCTGCCCCGACGTTAAGACGGTGAATGTTGGCGGCGGCTTGGGTGTGCCGCATCACGCAAGCGACGGCCAACTGGATCTTAGCCAGTGGAGCGCGATATTGCGCAAGCACTTCTCTGGGAGGCAGCTGCGCGTAGAAATCGAACCCGGTGAATACCTCGTTAAAGACAGCGGGATTTTATTGCTGGGTAAAACGTTTGAGGAAACCAAACAGACTACACGATTTGTCGGCGTCGACGCGGGTTTTAATCTTGCTCCCGAGCCGGCTTATTACGGTTTGCCGTTTCAACCGTTGGCGCCTAGCTGTCACGGCGCGCTGAGCCAGTGCACGGTCGTGGGCAATATTAATGAGGCGCTCGACGTGTGGTATCGCGATGCGTGGCTGCCAGATTTGCAGAATCAAGATGCGCTGGTGTTAATCAACGCCGGGGCTTACTCCGCTTCTATGGCTTCTAACCATTGTATGCGTGGCGAATTCAGAGAGTTCCTTCTTCCCGACGTGCGCCGCTAAACCTGCTACTCTAGTGCTAATTGACCACAGCACAGCAGGGAGAGGCTCATGAGTAAGACAGGACAGGATGCCGCACAAGAGAAACCGGAATTATTTATCAAGCGAATTACGCTCAAGGCTAATCTTGAGAAGCTCGCGGGCAAGATTCAATCCGCGCAGTGGGACAAAGGTAATGACATGGATGGGGCCAAGTACAGTGCGGAGTCGCTGCGCTGGTACCTAAGCCAAGAGTCGAAATTCTTCTTTGTCTGCTTTATTGGCTCTGAACTTGCGGGCATGGTCTCTGCGCAGCTGCTGCCACGACCCTATGGCGAAGAGCATGCGCTGTACGTCGATGAGCTGGACACCGCGGTAAACTATCGCCGCCTGGGTGTTGCAAGCGAACTCATGAAAACCGTCAAGGCACTGGCCTTGGAAACCGACAGCGAAGAGCTGTGGCTGGGTACCGAAAAAGCCAACCTAGCGGCGCAAAAGCTCTACGAGTCTCTAGCCCCGGATCTTGTCGAAGAATTTGTTGGCTATACTTGGGAGCTCGAGGATTAATTCGCCTTTCGCCTTCTGTTCCTCATCTTTAAGAGGCTTCGAATTGCCGCCGGTATTTTACAGTCTGCTGAGCAATCATAATGCCGCCGAATACCCCTGGAGCTACCCAAAGGATGATGCTGTAGCCCTGCACCGTGTCGCCAAAGACCGAGCTCATAAAATTTAAGCCGCCGAAGACGAAGAAGGCGGTATAAGCCGCAATCCCCGAACCTATCAGACCGCCCAGATGTTCGGTCCACCATTCTTTAGGGCGCAGGTTTGGCTTCAATGCGTAGCGCAGTGCGCCAACGGCTGTGAAGACTTGGAAAGCGCCAAAGCCTATAAACAAGACCGAAGAGGTCGCGAAGCCGTTGGCGGCCAAGCCCATGCCTGCAAAAATCATCGCAGCACAGAGCGCTAGGTGGGCGGGCCGGCGCAGCGCCGAGCGATCGCCACGACCATTAATAGATAGCCAACCTTGGCGTGTCGTTAGCAGCACTAGCAGTGAGAGTGAAAACAAGAATAGACCAAAGTCACGTACCTCGCGGCTCAACTCAGCAGCCTGCTGAGCACTTAGCTGCAGTCCGGGCGCGTGCATCGCTACAGGATAGAGTAAATCTAATGAGGTAATCACAATCCCAGAGCAGCCAACGGCGTACATGACGTTGGCAAAATAGCGACCGAAGCGCTTGTGATTGAGATTGCCCTTGCGGGAAAAGATGGGTATCCAGAATAAAATCAAACCGCAGCTGCCTACAACAATGTGTAGACGGGTAACTAGCTCGTGTAGCGTGTGAAGTAGCATCATCCCTGTAGCCTCCTCAGTTTTGATCAACTCTAACACAGTGGACCGGAACTGGGTGGCCAAGGCCTGCTATACTGCGAGTTCTTGGCATAGCGCCAGTCACTATTCGGAACTCACAATGAGCGATAACACATCGGCAGAGCCGCGCACGGTAGAACTTCTAAGAGAGCCGGTCGAGCTTTACAAGGTGCTAAAGTTTGAAGGCTTGCTGGCAAGCGGCGGAGAAGCGAAAGCAGCGATCGATGCCGGCCAGGTGGAAGTCAATGGCAAGCCTGAGCTACAGAAACGCAAAAAGCTAATCTCCGGTGACGTGATTCGCTTCGGCGAGGAAGTGCTCGTATTGGCGCTAGCTGAAGGCGCGCCTACAGCTGCCGAGCAAAGTGCTTTAAGCGTAGCCAAAGAGTCAGAAAAAGAGGTGAAGCCTGAACCCAAAAAAACGCCGAAGAAAGACTGGCGTAAGAAACGCACGCCTGCGGAAATAGATGCTGCTGCGGGTGTTTTCCGCGGCCGTGGGAAGTTACCAGTCTAGGTCGTCGGGTATAGCAAACTCGGCATAGGCCTGCTCTTCAAGCTCTAATTTGCTCAGTTTCTTGGGATTAGCTACAAGAACAAAAAGCTCTTCACTGCGCTCTTGAATTTTGTGCGCTACGTCTACCGGGACTATTACGTATTTGTCGTCGGCCTTCGATTCGACAATAGCCACCGTGCCGGCACTAAGCTGTTCTCTAGTGCGGCTATCAACCCATAGCTGTTTCACTTTGCTGCCGTGGGTGAAATTATATTTCAGCTCGCCTTTGACTGAGATCCTATGGCTTTCGATCAGCTGACGGATCTGCGCCATCTTAGCCCGCCATTCGCCGTCACGGTTACGCTCCTCATTGAGTTTGCGGTCGCGCTCCGCTTTTTCCTTCTGTGCCTGTCGTCTAGCCTGCTCCGCTTCCTGCTGAGCATTTTTCTTCTCGGATTTCTTCTGCGGCTTCTTGGTCTCTTTGCGCTTAGCGCGCTCAAGCTGCTTGGCCTTTTTTTCGTCGACAAGCCCCGAGGCTTTGAGCTGATCTTGTAGTGAGAGTGCCACGCAGGGCTCCTGTACTGAAAAAGAGGATTGACTGAATAGTGGGTATGGTAGCGCTCACGCTTGTCTGATTCCAGCGCGCTGCGTAGACGATTTTCAGATCCTAAAAAAGGGCTGGCACTTTGCCATGGCCCCCGATGTTAGTTAGTCTTCAACTCAGATTTCTTTTGGGAACACCACACTATGTTAGACGTCCTCATCGTTGGCGCCGGTATTTCCGGCATTAGCGCAGCCTGCCACCTCGAGCAGCGCTGCCCCGACAAAAGCTATGTGATCTTAGAAGGCCGCGACAACCTCGGCGGCACATGGGATTTGTTTCGCTATCCGGGCATTCGCTCTGACAGCGATATGCATACTTTCGGTTTTGGCTTTAAGCCGTGGACCAATCCCAAGGCAATCTCCGACGGCGAGTCTATTCGACAGTACCTTGAGGACACAGCTAAAGAATTCAGCGTTAGCGACAAGATTCGCTACGGCCACAGGGTTGAAGCCGCTAACTGGGATAGCGTACGCAAGCTTTGGGTAGTGAGTGCGGTGCAGGCAAACGGTGAGCGGGTCACGATTGAGTCGCGACTGCTGTTTATGTGTAGTGGTTACTATGACTATGCAAAGGGCTATACGCCGGACTATCCGGGCCTAGAGTCTTTCTCCGGCCAGCTGATTCATCCTCAGCAGTGGCCAGAAGATCTCGACTATAAGGGTAAGAAAGTGGCGGTGATTGGTAGCGGCGCGACTGCGGTCACTATTGTGCCGAATATGGTGGAGGACGCAGCTGCGCTTACCATGATTCAGCGCTCGCCCACCTACTTGTTTTCGCGTCCAGCGAAAGACGCCTTGGCTAATTTCCTTAATGCCGTGCTGCCAGACAAGTGGGCCTTTGCCCTAACGCGTTGGAAAAACATTACGCTGCAAAATTTCACCTATAAGACTGCGCGCAAGAAGCCGGAAAAAATTAAGAAACTATTGCTTAAAGCGGTGCGCAAGTCCTTGGGCGAAGATTACGATATCGACACGCACTTTACCCCGCGCTACAACCCTTGGGAGGAGCGTCTATGTCTTATTCCCGACGACGACTTCCTCACGGCGGTGCGAGAAAAGAAGGTTGAGATGGTAACCGATACGATCAGCCGCTTCGAAGCCGGCGGCGTGCGGCTGACCAGTGGCAAGCTTGTCGAGGCAGATATCGTGGTTAGCGCGACAGGTCTGAATATGCAGTTTATGGGCGGCGTAAAGTTCACTCTAGACGACGTGGCATTAGATCTGAGTCAGCGCTTTTATTACCAAGGCATGATGTTTTCAGAGGTGCCAAATCTTATTCAGACGTTTGGCTATATCAATGCGTCTTGGACACTGCGAGCAGATCTTAATTCTGCTTTCGTTTGCGATCTTCTCAAAGAGCTCGACAAACGCGGCGCCGCGGTCTGCACCCCCAAGCTGCGGGCCAGTGAAAAGGACATGCAGCCGCAGGCGACTATCGATGGCTTCAATCCGGGCTATATGCAGCGCGGCCTGCATTTATTTCCCAAACAGGGGGAGCATGAACCCTGGCGCAATACCCAAGATTACCTGCTTGATCGTAAGTTGCTGACACCTAAGCTGTTCGACGATTCGGTTCTGCAGTTCGAACCAGCCGAAGATGCCGCAGCTTAGGGGCTGGCGGTGCTAGAACTGGTCGCTGTCGAGCTCGTCGTGGTCTGAATAAACTCGGGTTTCACCTGCAAGGCAGGGCCAGTCTTCCGCGCAGGAAAATTCTGGTTCATAGCCTTCGGGCATTGATTCAAGCGAATAGAGAGGCGTGTTAACGTCCTCCGTCTTTACGCACTGAAGAATTTTTCGCCTGCTGCCCGTGCGCGCGGTTTTCTTGCAGCTCATACGCTGCGTTTCCATACCATAAAGCTCAATGTATTTGTCGACGCGAGTGTCGATGTAAATCTGCTGCTGTGGGGTTAGCTTCGTATAGATTTGTGTATAAAGTTCTAGCCAATCGTCGTTTTCAACCTCCAGCGCCGTGCCAATCCAGGCAAGGCCTACTGGCAGGGATTGAGGGGCATACTCGCCTCGAAGATACATAAAGCCGAGCAGATACTGAGCGTCTTTAACACCGCGCTGCGCGGCGAGCGCAAGGTCGCCATAAGCCGTTTTGTAATCGCCTTTCTCGTAGGCAACTGCGCCCTGCTCGAATTGGCGGAGTACCTGTGCGAAATAAAGCTGTGTCAGCTGCGGTTCTTCCTGTGCGCTAACGAGCTGGGTGCTGCTTAACGAAAGAAGGAGAGTTGCGCCTGTGCTCACTAGAGCGGTGTGGCGAAGAAGCTGTTTCAACATCGGTTTTGCCTCCTGCAAAGATGGGGCCGCTGCGAGCTCCGGCTCGCCACTTCTAAGTCATTGTGTCAGACTTCGCGCGGTCAATCAGCTCCTAAATTCATTGCGTTGAGATTGAGCAGTCATGAGTACCTACCTTCCTAAAGCCCCCGCGCAGTGCCCCAATCCTTTTTGCGCAATCGCTTTAGCACTCGACGCGACTCGCTGTCCGAAGTGTGAGGAGGCTCTACCAGTGGGCCTGCGCGATGCGCTGATGGAGGTCGATGTGGCCCATTCCCGCGAGACGTGGACCGAGGCGTTAGATAAGCTCGAGGACGCACTGAGTCTTGCGCGCCGGCAGCGCTATCGCGGCCTGCGTGTTATTCACGGAGTAGGCAGGGGTGGCCCCGGGGGATCGCACGCAGGGGGCTCGCAGGATTGGAATGGCCCCGGCCGCATTCGCCGCGAGGTGCTCAACTATCTTGAGCAGGCTCTGGCGGACATCGATGCGAGTTTGGAGCCGGAACCCCACAACCCAGGCGCGCATATCGTTGTGTTCTAGGCCTTCAATCGGGTTTTCTGCAGGATTAAAGCGCGCGGCTAATTACCATTTTCTGGACTTCACTCGTGCCCTCGTAAATCTGGCAGGCACGCACGTCGCGGTAGTAGCGCTCAACTGGGAAATCCTGCAAATAGCCGTAACCGCCGTGAATTTGAATGGCCTGCGAGCACACTTTTTCCGCCATTTCCGAGGCAAATAATTTGGCCATCGAGGCCTCGCTTAAGCAGGGTTGGCCCGCGTCTTTTAGCGCCGCTGCATGCAGCGTGAGTTGGCGCGCCGCTTCTATTTGTGTCGCCATGTCGGCGAGCGCAAACGCCACGGCCTGATGTTGACCGATGGGTTTAGAGAAGGCTTCGCGCTCGCGGCTGTAGGCGCTTGCCGCTTCCAGCGCAGCGCGGGCAATGCCCAGGCACTGGGCAGCTATGCCAATGCGTCCGCCTTCGAGGTTGCCGAGGGCGATCTTATAGCCTTCGCCTTCTGCGCCCAGTAGGTTCGCCGCGGGGATCTTGCAGTCTTCGAATACGATATTGCAGGTGTCAGACGCGCGCTGTCCCATCTTGGCCTCGACGCTTGCTACGCGGTAACCCGGCGTCTGAGTTGGCACGATGAAAGCGCTGATGCCGCGTTTACCCGCATCGGGGTCGCTCACCGCAAATACAATCGCCACGTCGGCATTTTTGCCTGAGGTGATGAACTGCTTGCTGCCGTTAAGCACGTAGTAGTCACCTTGGCGCTGTGCGCGAGTTTGCAATCCCGAGGCATCGCTGCCGGCCTGCGGTTCGGTTAGGCAAAAAGCCGCCAGCTGCTCGCCGCTTGCGAGGGGCTTGAGGAAGTCGCGCCGCTGCTGCTCGGTGCCGTATTGCAGAATGGGCATGCAGCCGACCGAATTGGTGACGCTGATAATCGTTGAGCAGGCGGCATCAGCTACCGCGATCTCCTCCAGAACCAGCGCGGCGGCCACGTAGCCAATGTCGCAGCCGCCATGGCGCTCGGGCACTAGCATGCCGTAAAAGCCAAGCTCTGCCAGCCCCTTTAACGCGGCGGTGGGGAACTCGCAGTCGCGGTCCCACTGCGCCGCAAAGGGCGCGATCTGCTCCCGCGCGTAGCTGCGGGCGGTGTCGCGTATAAGCGTTTGTTCTTGGCTTAACAGCATACTGACTGGTCTCTCGTATCCGCCCCGCTTACTGCCAGTCGCTGGCCGGTTCGTCAGCGTCCGAGCGCAGGAAGCGGATGAGGTCGGTGTGGAAAAGCTCCGGGATCTCGATCTGGGGTGCGTGTCCTACGTCAGGATAGAGAATTATCGCGCTATTTTGCAGTTGATCGGCGACATTGCGCGCCAAAGCTGGAAAATCATCGACAAGTCCGTCTTCCTCGCCGCCAATCACTAGCGCCTTAGTCGCGATGTGCTGCCAGTCGTAAACCACGGGGTCGTCATAGAGCATTTGCCCCTGCAGACGGCGAATCTGTGCGAGTCGCGGCCAGTCGCCGCCCAGGGTTTGACCGTATTGGCGGCGCACGAACTCGAGGTGAGCAGGTGGCCACTTAAGGGGGAAGTAGCGCTGATGGCCGCGCAGAATCGATTGGTAAGTGGTGGTCCCGCCGCCGACAAAGGGGTCGCTCCAGGGGCGCGACTGGCGCTGGTCTGTTAAACCTATTTGGTTAACCATCACCACATGGGTGGTGACCTCGGGATACATCATCGCGAAGCGCGATACAGCCATGCCCCCCATTGAGTGACCCACGATTGCGGTCTGCTCAATGCCTAACTCGTCGAGCAGCGCCTTCATGTTGGCAGCCACCATGTTGAAGCTGTAGGGCAGGATGGGTTTAGAGCTCTTGCCGTAGCCGATGCGGTCAACCGCAATCACACGGAAACCGGCGGCAGACAGCGCCCGAATAGTCTCGGTATAGGCTTCGGAATAAAAATTCATGCCGTGCTGAATAAAGACATTTTGGCCGTTTGCGCGACCACTAGGCGCCACGTCCATATAGGCATAGCGCAGGTCCTGCTGAAAGCGGTTTATTTCGAGAAACTGCACGGGATAGGGGTAGGGGATCTCTTCGAAATTGGCCGACACGGCGCCCCAGTCGGCGGGCGGTTCGCTAGGGGCTACGTCCGGCCAGGATTCCTGCGCATGCAGGCTGCTGGTGAAGAGCGCGACGACACTAAAGCCGAGCAGCTGTTTACACAGGCGTGCCAAGGGTAACGATTTCTTATTGTCCGAGGTGTTCATCATGCTAATCCTCTTTTTGATGGTTACTGCCTAAAATGAAATTTCACGGTGTTTAGATGAGTTCAACAGCCAGGGCCGTTGCTTCGCCGCCGCCAATGCAAAGCGAGGCGACACCGCGCTTCTTGCCGCGCGCGGCCAACGCTGCCAGCAGTGTAACGACGATGCGCGTGCCGGAACAGCCGATAGGGTGGCCCAGTGCACAGGCGCCGCCATTTACATTGACCTTGTCGGCGTCCAGTTCAAGGGATTCGATCGCCGCCATGGGTACAACAGCAAAGGCCTCGTTAATCTCGAAAAGATCGACCGAGTCTTTATCCCAGCCGGCCTTGCTGAGCAGCGCGCCAATGGCGCCGATCGGTGCCATGGTAAATTCACTAGGCTCTTGAGAGTGGCCTGCATGAGCGACGATGCGGGCGATCGGAGTGAGTCCTCGCTTACTTGCTTCTGACTGACGCATAAGCACTACAGCGGCTGCGCCGTCTGAGATCGAGCTAGCATTTGCTGCTGTCACCGTGCCGTCCTTGCGAAAGGCCGGGCGCAGCTGAGGGATCTTGTCAAAGCGTGCCTTCATGGGCTGCTCGTCGGTATCGATCGTCACTGCGCCGCCGCGCGCGGGAACTTCGATCGGGACAATTTCAGCGCCAAAGGCACCGCTTTCGATTGCCGCCTGGGCTTTCTTCAATGAGCCGATGGCGTAGGCGTCTTGGGCCTCGCGGTCGAACTGATACTTGTCGGCGCAGCTCTCGGCGAACACCCCCATGGCAGAGCCTTCGTAGGCATCCTCAAGGCCGTCGAAGGCCATGTGGTCAAGCACTTGGCCGTGACCGAAGCGGTAGCCGGCGCGCGCCTTGGGCAGCAAGTGAGGCGCGTTGCTCATGCTTTCCATGCCGCCTGCCACCGCGACAGTCGCGCTGCCCGCTAGCAGCAGATCGTGAGCCAGCATGATGGTCTTCATGCCCGAGCCGCAGACCTTGTTCACCGTTGTCGTGCCGGTCGATTTCGGGATGCCAGCAGCCAGCGAAGCCTGCCGTGCAGGAGCTTGACCAAGGCCAGCGGGCAGCACGCAGCCCATGATGACCTCGTCGATGTCTTCGTTGGCCAGACCTGCGCGCTCGACGGCCGCGCGGATTGCGGTTGCACCGAGATCAGTAGCCTTCACAGCGGCGAGATCGCCCATAAAGCCCCCCATAGGCGTGCGAGCTTGGCCGACGATAACAATGGGGTCTTGGCTTGGTGAGGTGCTCATAGAAAGTCCTGCTTGTGCAATAAGTGAATCTGAATGGCGCGCGCTCCCAGCGCGAGCGGAGCGTTCGAGTATAGCGTAAGGAGTGGATCCCGCGAACGCTGTGACCCCAATTGATGCAGTAGACGTACACTAGGCATTCCGGCGAGTCTTTGGCACACTGCTTTTTCCACTACCAACGGTCTATCAAGCCCAGTTACCGCAGAGCCAGCCCACGACGCGTGACGAAGGGTTTCTTTGGCAACCCGCGATACGACACCGGCGGAAAGAAGCAGATACCTATTTAAGCTACTGAACAATAAGAAGCGCCGTTCATGGCGCGCGAGTAAGGAAACAGCATGGCAGTCCCAGACATTCTCAAAGACCGACTTTCTATACCGGTAATCGGTTCACCTCTTTTCATCATCTCGGGTCCCGAGCTCGTCATTGCCCAGTGCAAAGCCGGCGTAGTGGGTTCCTTCCCCTCGCTCAATGCGCGTCCGGTTGAAGTGCTCGACCAGTGGCTTACGCAGATTAACGAGGAGCTTGATGCCTATAACGCTGCGAACCCTGATAATCCCGCTGCGCCTTTCGCGGTCAACCAGATCGTGCATAACTCCAACGACCGTCTCATGCAGGACGTCGAACTGTGCGTAAAGCACAAAGTGCCGATTGTGATTACATCACTCGGAGCGCGCCCTGAGGTATTCGAGGCGATTCATTCCTACGGCGGCATCTGCCTGCACGACGTGATTAATAATAAGTTTGCTAAAAAAGCGATCGAGAAAGGCGCCGATGGCCTGATCTGTGTTGCTGCGGGCGCTGGAGGCCACGCAGGAACCTTATCGCCCATGCCGTTTATTCAGGAAGTGCGGGAATGGTTCGACGGGCCAGTCCTACTCTCTGGCGCTATCGCTACTGGTGATGCCGTGCTTGCTGCACAGGCGATGGGCGCAGACATGGCCTACATCGGCTCCGCTTTTATCGCCACTAAGGAAGCCAACGCCGACCCCGCCTACAAGCAGTCTTTGGTGGATTATGCTGCGGGAGATATCGTCTACACGAATTTGTTCACGGGCGTACACGGCAACTACCTAAGGCCCTCCATCGAAGCGGCAGGCCTAGACCCTGACAATCTCCCCGAGAGCGATCCCTCCAAGATGAACTTCGGTTCTGGAGGCAGTAGCAAAGCGAAAGCGTGGCGAGATATATGGGGCTGCGGGCAGGGTATTAACGCGATTAAATCCGTTGGATCAGCCGGCGATCTTGTAGCTAGGCTCAAACGCGAATACGCCGCCGCACGCGAGCGCTTGCTGGGCTAACTGCGCACTAAGATCACTTGCAGTCAATCAAAGGCGCCAAGCCCGAGCTAAACCTCGGGCTTGGCGCCTTTTGCGTTTGTGGTGCTCACAGTTTCGATGTTAAAACAGCGTATCGAAGAGCAAACTAAATAAGCTAGGGAGCAAACATGCAGCACAATATACTCAGGAACAGCGCGGCGACCATCCAGGCTCACAGTCGACTGTCCAGCGGTTGGACGAGCGCACTGTGGCGCAGCACCTTTGGGCTGTGCGCAGCGTTCGGTCTCGCCGCCTGCGCGCCAGAGTCGAACGATCAAGCTATGTCAGTAGGTGAGGATGCCGCTGGAGAGGCGATCGAAGTTCGCTGGACTGAGCACGGCATTCCCCATGTAACCGCGCAGAGCTGGGAAGGGCTAGGTTTCGGCTTTGCCCACTCGGTTGCCTACGACGGAGTGTGCGTGATCGCGAAAGAGCTCGCGACCGTGAACGGCGAATTGTCTTCCTACTTCGGTGCAGACGAAGCAAACATCAACAGCGACGCTTTCCATCGCGCGCTACTTAACGATGCAAAGATCGATGAGTATCTTGCAGCGAGTTCAGCAAATAGCACGGCGATGGACGCCGGCTATACGCGGGGCTACAACCACTTCATCGAAACCAAAGCGGCGGAACTTCCGGCTTCTTGCCTTGGCGCCGATTGGGTTAAACCAATGGACGAGCGCGATCTTGCCCGACTCGCCATCGGCGTCGGTATTCGTTACGGCCTGGGTAGGGTGAGCACGCAGATCGCAACCGCTGAACCTAATCAGTCCGTCGCCAGCTTGGAGCCGCTTGACCTGTTCGTAGACGTAGAAAAAATCGGCTCCAATGCCTATGCCTTCGGCAGCGAACTCACGCAGAACGGCAGCGGCATTTTGTTAGGTAATCCGCACTACCCTTGGCAGGGCCCTTCACGCTTTCACATGGCCCATCTCACGCTACCAGGTGAAGTCGACTTCATGGGAGTTGGGCTGCTCTCAACGCCGCGGCTGGCGATTGGCTTTAATGACAAGATCGCCTGGTCGCACACGGTGTCTACGGCGCTACGCTTTACATTCTTCCGCCTCGATCTCGTGCCAGGCAATCCAATGGCCTACCAACTAGGTGATGAACAGCGCGACATTCAAGCTATTGAGGTGCAGGTAGATACCCCCGAAGGTGCAGTGAACAGAACGGTTTATCTCACGCACTTAGGTCCCGTAGTCGCCGGGCCGCAAACACCTTGGAACGAGCAGTATGTTTATGTGATGCGTGACGTAAACTATGAAAACTACCGCACGGGCGATCAGTATGCGGCAATGCAAAGCGCTAACAATGTCACCGAACTGCGCCAAGCGCTTGCGGACTATCAGGCGGCTGCCTTTGTAAACACAATCGCTGCGGATAAAGACGGCGGCGCACTGTACGCCGATATGTCAGCGATTCCGAATGTCTCTATCGAGCTCATTCAGCGCTGCGCGGTCGATGTGGCCGAGGGCTCGCGCATCACAACGCTTAACGGTTCAGATCCCAGCTGTGACTGGCAGGTCGATGCCGAGGCAGCAGCCCCCGGACTTATGCCTCCGTCGCAGCAGCCTAGCCTCATTACCTCCACGTACGCAGGCAACAGCAATGACTCTTACTGGCTGAGTAATCCTGACATGCGCCTAGAGGGCTATTCACCAATCATCGGCAATGAAAACGCGCAGCGCACATTGCGCACGCGCTCCGGTTTGGTCTTTATTGCCGAGGTGTTAGACGCCGGAGAAAAATTCGATCAGCAAGCGGTTGAAGATCTGCTGTTCACGCATCGTCACTACGGCGCCGAATTGTTCCTCGATGAAGTGCTAGCGGTGTGCGAAGACGAAGCGACCTTAGCGCGTGCCTGCGAGGTACTAGCCAACTGGGATAGAAAGCACACCACGGACAGTCGCGGCGCTCATATTTTCAACGAGTTCTTCGCCGAGACCAAGCAGCTCTCTGCGCACTATGCCGTGCCGTTTAGCAATGATGATCCGGTCAACACCCCGCGCGGGCTCACTACTGCCGAGCCGGCTACACGCACAGCGATCATCGAAGGCCTTAGAGCGGCCGTCGCACGTATCGAGCAGGCCGGAATTGAACTCGACGCGCGCTGGGGCGATGTGCAGTTTGAGATGCGTAACGGTGAGAAGATCGGTATTCCCGGCGGCAATGGCCGCGCCGGCTTATTCAGCGTAATCAGTGCAGGCTTCAGTGCCGAACGCGGGGGCTACACGCCGATCGTCGCCGGCAATAGCTACATCCAGTCGGTTACATGGAATGAAGATGGATCGCCCAATGCGCGCGCTATTCTCACCTACTCGCAGTCTCCGGAGCCGGATTCGCCGTACTACGCCGATCAAACGAAGATCTATTCTGACAGCGAGTGGATCGATATGCCGTTTACCGACTCGCAGATAGACGCTGCACTGATTCGCACTGAGAGTTTGCAAATGAATTAGTCAGAATAGAAAGACGCTTCACAAAAAGAGCGAACAAAAAAAGGCCGATGCATAAAAGCACCGGCCTTTTTTGTGAGCCTGCGTAGGCTAAGTCAGTACTGTCTTAGAAAGTGCCGTTTACCCGGAACGCAAGCTCCAAGCCGGTCGTTGTGCAGCGGCGTTCTGTTTCTTCTAAGATATTTGCACTAGTGCGGCCAACAAAACGACGACGCTGGCGGCACTGAGAACCGTTGGTTAGCGCCCCCGCGTCGAAGCGGTAGGTCACACCCTGGCGGTCACGGTATTCTGCAAAAAGGTTCACCCGCGGCTCACCCACATTGAATTCGATATCGTCGACGTCGTAGCGGAACATGCCGCCGTCTACTCTATCGAAATACTGCATTCCCCAGTTGGTACGCAGATTTGGAATGTCGTGACGGAAGAACAGAGTGAAGCGTCCGCGCTGATAGTTAAGGAAGCGGCGCTTGATACCTAGAAATGGGTCGGTGACTTCGGAGTCCTGCAGATTTAACGATGTGGTGATTAGCAGATTAGGCATGCCTAAGGGCGTCGCCCGCACGCTGGCACTGAGATTCATACCCATTTCGATTCCGTCGCCGATATTGCCGTTAACCGACTGCAGATTGTCTTCAGACTGACTCGAATCTAAACGGTCGATCACGTCTTCATGCTGCGCATAGAACAGTTCGGCGTTGAGTACGCCAAGATCGTCTGGCAGTCGATACTCGCCGTTAAACGTGTAGCGCCATTGCCATTGCTGACGCAGATCGACATTGCCTTCTAGCGTATTGGAGTCGTTGTCAGTTTCGTCGTTAACCGCAACAAAGTCGTCAAAGCTCAGCTGATTAACAATCTTCTCGACACTACCGCGTAGCTGCAGATTGGTGCTGGGGTTGTAGCGCAAATCGACTTTGGGTTTTACAAAGCTGAAATCGCGCTTATTGTTCATGTCTCCCGACTGCGTGATCTCGGATGATTCGTACAGCAGCGTGCTCTCTAGCGAGACCGTAGGACTCAGAGTCCAGTTGTGAATCGCAAAAGGTTCGTAACGAATTTCTTCAACGACAGAGTTGGCGTTGCTCACCGTCTGCGGAACTAAGCCGCCTACCGCAGCAGACGGCGTGCCGCCTTCTACTATGCCGCCCAAGGCAAGCGAGGAGTCGAGAGTGGTTTGCGCGCGCTCTAGACCAAACTCAAGGCTCTGCTCATCGAACACGTTGAGGGTATAGGAGGCTCGCACGATTTGCTCTTCAGTCACGGTGGAAATGCCGAGGAATAAATTCTTTTCCTCGGTATTGTCGGCGAACATTTCGAAGCGCTCGCGAGCGCTGTCGCGATTAGCCTGGTTGGCAATCGCCAATAGCTTAAAACGCTGACCGTTGCCAAGATTAAGCTCGTAGTCGCCGCCGATCTCCCAATTGTCGCGTTCACTGGGTATCGCCTCACGTTCACTAAGCAGCGTGTTGGGAGTAACTCTGAGATTGGTCGTGTAGCGTTCGACTTTCACCGGGTCGTTCTGTGTAGCGTAGAGGGCATTCATACGCAGGCTGCTATTCGAACTAAGCTCGTAGCCAAGATTCATGCTGAGCTCGTTCACGCTCTGATCCACCGTGCGGGTTTCAAGCACGAGGTCGTTGAGTGAATAGTCGCCGAGCATGCTGTATTCATCGCCGAAGGAAACGCGGTAGCGCGGCTGGCTACGAGTGACGAAAAGATAGTCCAGATCGCCGCTCTGACCGCTCAGCGACAGCGTGCCCCCCGGACGAAAATTCTGATCCTGATAGCGCTCTACGCTAGCTTCGTAGGAAATGCTGTTCGAAGACATTTGCTCGAACAGAATCACGTTGACTATCTGGCCGCTGCCGCGCACGTCGAGCTCGCCGGAAGTGCCGCGAATAATCTGAAACTCCTTTACCTGCGTGGCAGGAATACGATCGAGCTGACCGCTAGCGGAGTTGTTCTTACCGGCTATGCGCTTGCCATTGATCAGAATTTGATTGCCGTCGCCGCTGCCGAGGCCGCGCCCGCCCGACGTAGGGTTGCCCGGTACGCTGGAAGGCCCATTGCTGGGTCCGCCCGCTGCGCCTTGGCCGGGTATGCGGTCGAGCATATCGAGCGCTGTAATCGGTTGCCACTGGGCGAAATAGTCTGCGGCATAAATGACCGTGGAGGCCTCTTCGCCCGCGTCCTGCGCATTGGCTGAGGCGCAGCTAAGTCCAATAGCTAGAGCAAGCGCTAGTTTGCCGCTGCGCAGTGAGCGCGGAGCGTGTGTACGTAAGGTAGATAGCATGGGGTCTCTCATCGAGTCGGTGTTCTAGTTATTGTTTTTTCTTATTTCTTGTCTGCGCGCACTCTGGCGCAGGGCTTACGCCCCTTTGGGTAGAGAAATTGTACAGACTTGGGAGTGACTGTGGTGGCTTCTGTTACAAACTGGCAATAAATTACCGCAACTGATGCGATTGACGCGCCGTCTAGCGCACAGCCTGACTGCCGCGTAGAAACAGCCAATAGGCCAAGAGTCCAGAGGCGACAAGACCCAGGCTGAATAGTGCCTCAACAGGACGGGTCGTCATCACGAACCACAGTGTCCAGCCGGTGAGCCCGAGAAAGATCAGCGGTGGTAGGGGAAAGAGGAAGGTGCGGTAGGGGCGCGGGAGATCGGGCTCGCGCCAGCGCAGCACGAAGATGCTTGATACGGTGGCAAGGGTGTTAAGCGCCAAGGTAAAGCCCGAAAACACGAGCACCGATTCGAAGGTCGAGCTAAAGACGAAGAGCAGGGTGATGGCGCACTGTGTGTAGATCGCCCGCGCGGGTATCCCACTCTCATTGGTCTTGCCTAGTGCTGCGAGCAGAGGGAAATCCTCGCCTATCATCTGAATAACCCGGGGACCGGCCATCACCATGGCGCTCACAGTAGAGATGAGTAGCATAGCAAGTACGATGCCGGTAAAGCGTCCGCCAGCCTCGCCAAAGGCGGCCTCCGCGGCGATGTAGCCGACTTCCACTTCGCCCACCATGCTGTCCATCGGTGCGGCAACTAGAAAAGCGAAATTCAGACCCACGTAAAGCAGCGTCACCACCAAGGTGCCAGTCATCAGAATAAGCGGGATATTGCGCTGGGGGTTGTCGAGTTCGCTGCTAAGGTAAGTGGCTGCGTTCCAGCCTGTGTAGGCGTAGCTTACATAGATCAGGGCAACGGCGAATTCACCGCTGCCAATAATTGCCGCATCGCCTAGTGCAGGAAAGAAGTTCACCGGCTGCGGCGTGTCCACGAGAGCGACAGCTCCGACAATAAACGCCAGAATAATCGCGACTTTGAGTACGGTAAACATGAGCTGCAGGCCGCCGCTGTTGCGCCTATTGGTGGCATGCACCACGGTAAGAGCAACCACCAGTCCGCCGGCTAAAAAGCGCTCGGTCCACGGCCCTGCGACACCTGGAAAAATCGACAGCATATACGCAGCAAAGGTCATTGCTGCGAGGGCGGTGGGCCCGGCAAAGCCGACGGTGGATGAAACCCAGCCAGAAACGAAGCCGGCGGCCGGATGGTAAATCCTGCTGAGAAAATTGTATTCGCCGCCTGAACGCGGCAGCGCAGCGCCAAGCTCGGCGTAAGTGACCGCGCCGCATACGGCGATCAGGCCGCCGACAGCCCAGAGTGCAAGCAAAGCAAACCCCGAGCGAATGTCTAAAAGCTGAAAGCCCAAGCTGGTAAAGACGCCGGTGCCAACCATATTGGCAACAACGACAGCGGTCACGGTCGTGAATTTAAATTTATCTGCGGGCATTGCGGCTTCTTCTTATTACTATTTAAAGGCTAAACGGTAGGCGCAGCATTATGGCCGCGTCTGCGTGCTGAGTCTATCTAGTGCAAAGCAGCGGAATGCTTGTAGCGCTCGCCGCTTTGCTAGCTCGCGCAGGTTTTTATGTTAGATTGCCGTACAGCATTCGCCGGGGCCTTTGCGTGTGAGATAGACAAAGGGATTCTCTGTTGCGCACTGGCAGGCTTGGTCATGGCATTGAAACAGCCAAAAAAAACGCACGAGATCGAAAAAAGAAAAAGGGGAGAGCAAAAATTGAAAACCAGAATCACCGAGTTACTCAACATCCAACACCCAATCATTCAAGGCGGCATGCACTATGTAGGCTTCGCCGAGCTCGCGGCGGCGGTCTCTGAGGCAGGCGGCTTAGGCATTATCACCGGTCTTACGCAGCGCACCCCCGAGCTGCTTGCTGCTGAAATAGCTAAGGCTAAGGCGCTTACCGACAAACCGATCGGGGTTAATCTGACTTTCCTGCCGTCGGTTAATACGCCGGACTATCCAGGCTACGTCAAAGCGATCATCGAAGGCGGCATTACTGTAGTCGAAACCGCGGGTCGTAATCCTGCGCAGGTCATGCCGGCACTTAAAGAGGCAGGCATTAAAGTTATTCACAAGTGCACCTCGGTGCGCCATGCACTCAAAGCTCAAGATATTGGCTGCGATGCGGTATCGGTTGACGGTTTCGAGTGCGGGGGTCATCCCGGCGAAGACGATATCCCCAATATGATTCTGCTACCCCGCGCGGCGGATGAGCTTGAGATCCCCTTCGTTGCTTCCGGCGGCCAAGCCGACGCACGCTCACTGGTGGCGTCTCTGGCTATGGGCGCTGAAGGCATCAATATGGGCACGCGCTTTATAGCAACCAAGGAAGCGCCGGTGCACGAAAACGTCAAGCAGGCCATCGTCGCTGCCAGTGAGCTGGATACGCGACTCGTGATGCGTCCGCTGCGTAACACAGAGAGAGTGCTGAAGAACGCGGCGGTGGATCGCCTGATAGCGAAAGAGAAAGAGTTGGGCGAAGCGATTACGTTCAACGACATCCACGAAGAAGTCGCGGGTGTCTATCCGAAGATCATGCTGGAAGGCGAGATGGATATCGGCGCCTGGTCCTGTGGCATGGTGGCAGGACTGATTCACGACATACCGAGCTGCCAAGAACTGATCGATCGCATTATGAGCGAGGCCGAGGTCATTCTTGATCAGCGGCTCGCAGGAATGCTTCGAGGTTAGCCATTCTTCTTCTAATTTACCCATACCTGATTCGCATCAATCCCTTTCAGTGAATAGTGTGGTTTCTTAAGGTTTCCCTAAGCCTGCCCACCTTATCCTGTGGGCAGGTAGTAGCTTTAACCTATTTCTGAAGTGGGGTTCATAAGATTGAGTGATCAATTAAGGCGCAAACGCATTAGCGTAAGCGCAGTCTTTCTCGCAGCGGCACTTTCTCTGAGTTGTCCGTCCTATGCTCAAGTGAGCTTGGCGGACAGCACTCTCAACACGGTGTCTGAAATTGACCATGAGCATGGCGCTTTGGAGCGCAGTGAGGAGCTAACAGCGGCGCAAATAGTTGGTGCAGCCTCGCTGCGCGCTCCAGAGGCACTTTTTGGCGCGGCACGCGAGAAGCAGACGCGCGCTTACGAGCAACTAGCCCGCGGCTACACTCCCGGGACTCTCAGTTGGCAGTCGTCATTATTCGACGACGGACTAATCGAGACGACGGGTGTTCGCGAAATTGAAACTAGTCTGCAGTTTGGTCTTTGGCATCTAGGAGAACGCGATAGTATCGCTTCGTTAGCCACCTCTCTCTCTGAACAGTTTGGCGCAACACAAGAGTATATAAGGTGGCTGAGTGCTGGCCGCGTGCGAACCGTGCTAGCCGCGCTGCACAGAGCGGATGCAACGCTGCAGCGAGAGCTAGCAATAAACGACAGTTTGAAAAGCATTGCGAGGGTTGTGGAGAGGCTGGTTAGTGGAGGTGAACTGGCGGAATTTGACTCTCTGCGTATTGACGCTGAGCTTCTCGAACAATCACTTGCCGTAGTCGATGCCGAGGCAGCGGTCGTCGATGCTGAGCGAGATTATTTTGTCATAACTGGATTAAATGTAAGACCCGCGCAGCGTCTTACGGAGACACTTGCCACAGTAGAACGTGCTGAAGAGGCGCTTTCGAACACTGATCAGCACCCTCTACTCTCTTTGCGAGCACTTGAACACGAAATTGCTCAATCTAATGCTAAGCGCCAAGGTTTTAATTCGCGAAGTCGCAGTACATTAAGCTTTGGTGCACGCCGCGAGCGTGGTGGGATTTTACAGCCCAACAATGACACTCTTGGTTTTGGTATCACGCTGCCACTTGGAGGCAGGCGTCTTACCAGTGCGGCTGAGGCAGATGCACATCTGCAAACTACGCAAGCAGCAGTGGTTTTACTGCAAACCCAAAGGCAGTTAGAACAGCAGAAACACGAAGCTGAACATGCGCTCAGCGTTAACGAGGAAGCGTTAAATATCAGCGGCCATCGTTTGCAGCTTGCTCGGCGTCGGCTTGCTATGACGACTACAGCCTTCGAGCAAGCGGAAACAGACCTAGAGTCCCTGTTGCGTGTTCGACGTCAAGTCGACGCGGTCGAGCGTGATACCGATATGCTTTTATTGCGACGAGATGCGCTTATCGCAGAATACAATCAAGTTGTAGGAGTCTTACCATGAAAGCCTCGCAGAATACTGCCTGGAACGCACGCGTTTGGCTGCGCCGTTCGAGTCGCTTAATTTTGGTTTTAGCTGCACTGACATCTGTTGCGGCAGCGCAAGAAGAACAATCAGAGCTACTTCAACTAACCACAGATGAAGCCCTAAGTTTGGGTATTCGTTTTGAGCCCATTGTCGATGTAGGCAAGGGTCAAGGTGTGACCGCAGTGGGGCAGGTTATTTCACCCCCCAATGAGGGCTCGCAGTTACATTCCCCCGTGGACGGGTTTATTAACGAATGGCTTGTGCCCTTGGGTGAGCAAGTCGAAAAAGACACCGTATTAACCACGGTGCGTAGCGCCGAAGCTACAAGGCTGCAAGGTGATTGGCTCGCAGCAGACGTCGAACTGCAACAGGCGGAGCAGAACCGTGCGCGAATTGAAACGCTGGTAAATGACGGGGTACTTGCAGCTCGTCGATTGCAACAAGCCACGCTTGCTCTACGCAAAGCTGAGCGCGTCGCAACTTCAACTGCAAGCGCTCTTGAACAAATTGGATTTGATTCCGAACTTAGGCGCTCCTTGGCGGACGAAGGCACGTATTTAGGTCTTGCCTTACTACGAGCACCTCGCGCTGGTCGCCTTGTTCATCAAGCTCTGCGAGCTGAGGAGGCGTTAGCGATAGGAGACGAGGTAGCAGAATTGCAGTCTAATAAGGCAAAGTGGCTCTCACTTACTGTTAGCGCGCATCAAGCGCAGGGCGCCGTGGCAGGCTCGACTCTCTCTTTAGTAAATTATCCTTACGCACTCACTTTAAAGCAACGTGACTACGCGATCGACGCTAATACTCAAACCATGGAGCTGTTAGCAGAGTTTGAAAGTAGCAATGTTGATTTGTCTCTTGGCGCGCTAGTCGATGTGGTTATAGAGCCAAGAAGCGGTGGGCTTCTTATTCCAAGTTCTTCGGTTGTCTTTAGCGAAGGTGAGACCCTAGTCTACATACAGCAGGAGGCGGGCATTGAACCGCGCCCGCTTAAGCTGGTGCCTATCGGCCGCGACTACTCCGCATCTGCTGGCGTTATGAGAGGTGAGCGTATCGCTGTTTCCGGTACTGCGTTGCTGAAAGGTATGCAACTTGGACTTGGTGGGGGCTCTTAGTGCTTAATAGAATGATTCAGATGGCACTAAGCCAGCGCCTTTTAGTTGGCTTGCTGGCCATGTTGCTAGTTGGTTTTGGCCTGAGAGCGGTGCTAAGCCTGCCCATCGATGCTTTTCCTGATATCTCGCCGACGCAGGTTAAGGTGATCATCAAGGCGCCGGGGATGACCCCTTCGGAAGTTGAGGTGTTGATCACTCAGCCCCTGGAAGTTGAGATGCTGGGTATTCCGCAAAAAACGGTCTTACGCTCACTTTCTAAGTATGCGTTGAGTTCGATTACACTCGACTTCGAAGAAGGCACTGACATCTATTGGGCTCGGCAGCAGGTCGCTGAAAGACTCAATTCTGTTTGGGGCGACCTGCCTGCGAGCATCAGCGGCGGACTCGCTCCAATGAGCACGCCATTGGGCGATATGTTCATGTTCACGATCGAGAGTGACACTCTCACTTTAGAGCAGAGACGCTTCCTTCTCGACTGGACGATTCGACCGGCGCTGCGCACAGTGCCAGGCGTTGCTGACGTCAATGCCCTTGGCGGCTTCGTCAAAACCTACGAGGTGAAGCCAAACCTTGGCGCCATGCGCGCGCTAGGCGTAAGTGGCAACGCATTGATTTCTGCGCTTGAAGCGAACAACAAGAATGATGGTGCGGGGCGACTAGATCAAGGTGAAGAAGCGATGCTGGTGCGGGTGGAAGGCGCGTTGACGAGCGTCGAGGACATCGGCTCTTTGCAGATTCCTTCTTCACACTCTTCTTCGGTGCGCTTAGATCAAATCGCCGATGTGAATATGGGTTCGCTAACTCGTTACGGCGCAGTGACTGCCGATGGTGAAAGCGAAGCGGTACAGGGACTGGTGATTGGCCTTCGCGGGGTTAACGCTCGTGAGTTAATTACTAATCTCAACGCTAAGCTCGTTGAGATTAACGCAACTCTGCCAAAGGGCACCTACACCCGCGTGTTCCATGAGCGCAGTGTGCTTATAGAGGGTGCGGTGGCTACCGTGTCTAAGGCGTTACTCGAAGCGGTAGCTCTTGTTGTTATTCTGCTAGGACTTTTCCTTGGTAGTTGGCGCGCAGCGCTCACTGCAGCCGTAGTGCTGCCGCTGGCCGCGCTGTTCACCTTTGTGCTTATGGATGCGAATGCCATGAGTGCTAATTTAATGAGTCTGGGTGGGCTTGTTATCGCCATCGGCATGCTTGTTGATTCATCTATAGTCATTGTAGAGAATATTGTGGCTTCGCTTAGTACGCATGCGGCTGCTAAAAATTCAGGTATGGGCAGATTGCCTGTGCTACATATTATTTACCGTGCGGTTAAAGAAGTCGCACTGCCGGTCGCTTCCGGAATTTCGATAATCATTATCGTCTTTCTTCCTCTCCTCACTCTGCAAGGTCTTGAAGGAAAGCTTTTTGGGCCAGTCACGCTAACTATCGTCTTCGCGCTATTGGGCTCTCTTGTGGTGTCACTCACCGTAGTACCGGCATTAGCATCGATGCTTGTCGATTCTAACAGCCATAAAGACCCTTGGTTGGCGCGCACATTGGCGGCGGGCTATAAACCAAGTTTAGAGTGGGCACTGGTTCATCAGCGCACGGTCGCGAGCTTTGCTCTGCTTCTTTTAGTCGTCACCGCTGTCGTTTATCCCCGTGTTGGGAAGACATTTATGCCGACGATGGACGAGGGGGATATCATCGTCCAGCTTGAGTTAGTTCCGTCGATTAATTTGGATAAGACTGTTGAGATTGTGAAGACAGTTGAACGAGCGCTGTTAAATGAAGTAGACGATGTGTTGAGGGTAGTATCGCGTATCGGCTCAGATGAGATAGGCATGGATCCCATGGGGCTGAACGAGGTAGACATGTTTCTTCAGCTTAGGCCCACTAATGAATGGAAGGCTCAAAGCAAGCAAGAAATCGAAGCGCAACTTCGAGTAGTGCTAGAAAAATTCAATGGAGTGAGCTTTGGCTTCACACAGCCTATCGATATGCGTGTATCAGAAATGCTTACGGGGTCTCGTGGAGATGTTGCGATAAAGCTCTTCGGGACCAGCATTGAAGAGCTAAATTCAAGTGCTCAACGCATTGCTGAACTCGTGTCGAGTGTCGAAGGAGCCGTAGACACCACTGCAAGCCTGAATGAGGGCGCGCAATATCTACAGGTTAAAGTGGATAGGGTTCGTAGCGGGAGTCTTGGCTTAGACTCGGATACCCTGCAGGCTCAACTTCGAGCGGAGCTCGAAGGCCTAGTGGTGGGTGCGGTATTAGAGGAAGGCGCAAGAGTTCCGCTGCTTATTCGCTACGACTCCCTGCAGGGCGATGGTTTGGCGGCGCTCATGGATCGGTTTGTGGTGCTCGAAGACGGCTCGTCCATAGCTCTTAGTGAAATTGCGTCGATCGAGAGAACCGAAGGACCTGTAGCCATCTCCCGTGAATCAGGCCAACGCTTTGCGGTAGTTCGAACGAATGTCGAAGGCAGAGATCTTGTGTCTTTTGTCGACGAGGCGCGAGCCTTAGTGATGGAGCAAGGGCAGTTGCCGGTCGGTAGCGTAGTAGAGTGGGGAGGCGAATTCGAAAATCAGCAGCGAGCGGCTGCGCGACTCGCTTTGGTTGTGCCTGTTTCACTGGTGCTTATCGCCTTCATCCTATTCCTAACCTTTGGTTCTTTAAAGCAGACAGCGCTTGTTCTCTCGAACATACCCTTCGCGATGACCGGGGGTCTTCTTGCGCTATGGGTCACGGGCGAGTTTCTTTCTGTGCCCGCGTCGGTGGGATTTATTGCTCTTTTAGGAATAGCAGTGCTGAACGGCGTGGTCCTAATGTCTTATTTCAATTATTTGTATGCGAAAGGGCTTGATGTCATTGATATTGTTCGTGAAGGGGCGCAGCGTCGCCTAAGACCGGTGATGATGACTGCGAGTATATGCGCTTTTGGGCTGGTGCCTCTCTTGTTAGCAACGGGGCCGGGATCTGAAATACAAAAACCATTAGCTATTGTCGTTATAGGTGGACTGATCAGTTCCACGTTGCTCACACTCTATTTATTCCCGCTGGTTTATTTAAAAACGACGCACCGTCCAATAGCCGGTTCGACAGGGAGCAGAGTATGATGCTTTTAGTTAATTTTGACATAGCGCCTAGCCTAGAGGACGATTTAATCGATTGTCTTTTGGGTTTCGAAACTCTGTTGAGTTTTTCTTCGTTCGAAATCCGGCGACATGGTGGAGACTCCCGCGCGATCGCAGAGTCGAGCACGGTCGAGCGCGTGACGGGACGGGCAAGGGCTTTAAGATTTGAAGTGATGGTTGCGCCAGAGCAGCTAGAAGCGCTGCTCTCTTGGGTGCGTCAGGAGGTAGCTAATGGCGTGTCTTACACGGTGAGTCAGCTACACTCCTCAAGCTCTTCGCTCGCGGCGCATGGGGCGTCCTAGAAATTCCACTGCGTGCGCAGAGTGAAAATATCCATGTCTGGCGCGTACAGACGCACGGTGTTGGAGCCATCGGTATCGAGAATGCGCGACCAGTCGGCCATGAAGCGGACGTTGCGGTTGGGGTACCAGTTGAGCGCGATGGACAATGCGTCTTCTTCGCCTCCCACGACGTCGGCGTCGTTGAGGTCGACAGTCGCGTAGCGGGCCGCGATCTCCCACGCGCCAATGCCGCCGTCCGCCCAGTCGAAATGCTTGCTTGGTCGAAGCCCCTTAAATTCACCGGAGCTCATGCTATAACGTCCCGCGCGACTCTCGCCGGTGAGGCTCCATGCTGCCGCCGCATGCCAGCCGCTGAATGTAAGGTCCGGCGCCGCCGTACGCGTCACCTCCGTAGTCGTATGCTCGGCGAAGACATAGAGCGATCCCCACACTGCGGCAAATTCTGGACCAAAAAGTGTGACTGCTTCGGCATCAGCAAGCGTGCCGGTATTGACGATATTCAGCTCGGAGAAATCGGTTGTCTTGTCTTTGATTTTCAATGAAGGCGTTGCGACATCGAGTTCGCGATAGGAGCCGCGTACGCCGAAGTGCAGTACCTGCTCTTCTTCAATGACGGGTGAATAGACGAATCGGCCCGAGGTGCCCCAGCCCTCGTCTCCGGTTTCCGTGCCTTCTTTAAGGCTGTCACCAAACACGCCACCTGCGAAGAACCAATTCTCGCCGCTGTTCTCGTAGCGCGCGCCAATGGCGCGGTCGGTAAACGTGGCGACGAGGTAGTTATCCGCACTGCGCTCAACGAAAGGAATGTCGTTGGAGCTCATCTCGAGCGAGAGGCTGTAGGGCTGCTTTTGATGGCCTACGTAGAGAGAAGCGCCGCTGTCGGCTTCGTAGCCGAGCTTAATGTCTTTCAGTGCTACGCTGTTCTTCGCGTAGTCGAACTCTGCCGCATAGCCCCAGTTGCGGTCGAACACGCCGTCGATCTCGATTCGGCCACGACGCACCTGCGTGCCGCTGATCGGGTCGGTACCGATGCGGGGGTCGTAAGAATGATCGATCTGGTCAAGGTGCAGACGTCCACCAATCTCTACCTCGAAGTCGCCGTCTGCTGAGGTAACCTGCAGACCGCTGCCGTCTGCAAAGCCGATGCTGACTACGTCCTCTGCGACGAGCGTGTCTTTGGCAAGAAGCTCATCATACTGAGCCTGATCGATCGCGCCGTTGCCCAGCAGAATGTCCAACAGTGCCTTGTCGGCTGCGTGGGCGCTAGTGGCGCTTATCGTGGCCGCGAGCGCCGCGCTTGTCAGAAGGGTTGCTGTGATTGTTTTCATGCCAGAGGTCTCCGCTGTTGTGCTTTTGGTAGAGCAGTCTTCGCGGCTTTCGGTGCGAGTGCCCTAGAATCTTTCTAATTGGGTAGGCGCACTCTATTACCAAAATATTACAGTCATATGACAATGTGACAGATAAGTCACTAAAACGACAAAAAAGTGAAATATATCCCCTAAATTTCCACAGCGACCTTGTAGGTCGGATCTTCGATGATATTCACGTCAATGATCTTCTCGGCGTTTTTCAACAGCCTAAGGCAGTCTGGACTCAAATGCCGGAGGTGTAGCTCCTTGCCCACCCGCAGGTAGCGCTCGGTAATCTTATTCAGCGCCTCAATGCCGGACATGTCGTTCACACGGCTTTCGGCGAAGTCGATGATGACCACGTCTGGATCTTCCGCGACATCGAACTTCTCGGCGAAGGCCTGCACAGAACCGAAGAACAGCGGACCGTAGATCTCATAGTGTTTGGTGCCCTGATCGTCGACGTATTTTCGCGCGCGAATGCGTTTGGCATTCTCCCAGGCAAAGACCAAGGCAGAGATGATAACGCCAACCAGCACGGCTAGCGCGAGGTTGTGCAGCAGCACAGTGACGCCGGCGACTAAGAAGCCGATAAGGTTGTCGCGGGTCGGCATGCGGCCAATGGCGCGGATACTGGCCCATTCGAAGGTGCCAATGGCAACCATGATCATGAGGCCGGTGAGGGCGGCGATAGGCATCTTCTCGATGTAGTCGGCGCCGAACATGATGAATATGAGCAGCATCACCGAGGCGACGATGCCCGACAGGCGCGCGCGTGCGCCAGAGGAAATATTGATTAGGCTCTGACCGATCATCGCGCATCCGCCCATGCCAGAGAAGAAGCCGGTGACAACATTGGCAAGTCCCTGCGCCACCGCTTCCTTGTTGCTCTTGCCGCGGGTTTCGGTGATCTCATCAATGAGGTTAAGGGTGAGCAGGCTTTCGATAAGCCCGACGCCTGCGACGATAAACGCGTACGGGAAAATAATGTTCAGCGTCTCAAGCGTAAACGGCACAGCAGGGATGTGAAACGGCGGGAAGCCGCCTTGGATTGAGCTAATGTCGCCGACGCTGCGGGTATCGATATCCAGCCCTAGCACGATCGCTGTGCACACCAATATCGCTGTCAGCGAAGCAGGTACAGCGCGCGTCAGCTTCGGCAGGCCCCAGATAATGAGCATGGTTAGGCCAACGAGTCCGAGCATGACATTGAGCTGCTCGCCTACCATCCAGCTCGGTTCGCCGTTGCTGCCAGCCACCTGAAACGACGCCAGCTGAGCCATAAAGATGACGATGGCCAGGCCGTTGACGAAACCGAACATCACCGAATGCGGCACCAGGCGGATAAATTTTCCGAGTTTCAGTATTCCCGCTAGCATCTGAATAAGCCCAGCGAGCACCACGGTAGCAAAGATGTATTCAACCCCGTGGCTTTGGGCGAGGCTAACGATCACTACCGCCACGGCGCCCGTCGCCCCGGAGATCATGCCGGGCCGACCGCCAAAAATCGAAGTAATTAAGCCAATGCTGAAGGCGGCGTAGAGACCCGTAAGGGGAGAAAGACCGGCAATAAGCGCAAAGGCGATAGCCTCGGGCACTAACGCAAGTGCCACGGTGAGACCGGACAGCACTTCAGTGAGGTAGTTAATGTGACGGGTGCGTTCGAATAGATTGAGCAGATTAGTCATGGATTTCCGCTAGCGCAAAAGGCGCGCACTTTACAGTAATCCAGCGATAATTTGAAGGATTTTCCGAGACTTAAACAGATACTTGAAGCAATTAAGACGCCTGCAAGCTAGCGGTTTTTCTGCGTTGCGCAGCGGAAGCGGCCGACATCGTAGCCGCGCAGTTTCGCGTGCTTAGTGGCACGCGAGCTCACCCGCTTGCGCCACATCCGAAACGAAGAGCCTTTCATCTCACGGCGCATCAGGCGAATAACCTGGCCTTCATTAAGCCCATAGGCACGCTGTATGGCCTCGAAAGGGGTCCTGTCCTCCCACGCCATCTCAATAATACGGCTGACATCGGGGTCGGGAAGGGTAAGAGTGCTGGGGCTTGCGTCCATTCTTCGGGCCTTTGGGATACCTGAAACGCTATTACGCACCGCTCCACGGTTTCGATCTTTACCGTCAGACTCATAGTCGACAAGCCGGCGGAATACAGCTAACTTATTAGTCAAAAAATAATAAGGAGAAAACGTATGCAAAAGCGTCCCGTACTAAGCGGCATTGGTCTTGTCCTCGCCGTAGCGATCATTGGCTGGATTTCCACAGCCCCGTATCTCAGCAACGAAGGCCTCGGCCGCCTGCCAGGTTTGATCATCGGCGGTACAGCCACCGCCGCTCCGGCGGATTTTAGTCAGTTCAACGGCGTCGTCCCCGGACCGCTGATGATGAAACAAACAGGCTTCCCTCCCTTCGTGAACTATTTGTCTTGGGTAGGCGCGGAAGGTGGCGTGATCACCGCGACTCGGCCTGACAACGGCCGCTGGGCCCGCCGCGTTCGCGAAAGCAACGGCGACGGCTGGCTACGCATCGGCGATGCGACCTATGAAATGACAGCAGAAGAAATCGAAGGCCCCGAACGTATCGCCATGATGCAGCTGTGGGCAGCAAAGGCGGGGCGCACCCTTGACGAGCCGCTTTACCAAGGCTCCGAGCCTCTGCGCGAGTGGAAGGTGTTCTTTTGGCGGGCTAGGTAGTCTGGTAAGCGCTCTAAAGAAAAGGGCGGCAAATTGCCGCCCTTTTTTTCGAATAGGCTAGCGATCCTGAAGCCTGCCCGAACCCCCAAGCTCGTAGTAAACCACCGGCACGAAATCGTCGACTCCCCAGCCCGGATCGTTGGTCCATTTAGCATCGAACGCGGCCGTTGGCCGCGCCTCCATCACCTCGGCGAGTTTTTTCCCTTCTCGAATCAGTGCTAGCACATTCGCCTCGATTGTCAGCACCATGTCCCGAAACTCGATGAGATCGGTTCGCGTCATAATCTCCAGGCCGTGACCGGGAATAATTTGGGTCGCCGGCCCTGCAAGATCGATGGCTTTGTCTAAGGCTGCGAGGGTGCCGCGCAGCGTGCCGCCGTTATAGCGATCGATGATTGGATAGCTGGTTGTGCGGTAAACGTCTCCCAAATGAAGTACATCGGCGGAAGGAAAGTACACGAAGGCATCGCCGTCGGTGTGCGCCGGCGGGGCGAAAAGCACCTGCACATCCTCGCCATTCACGTGCACCGCCATCTGCTCTTTAAAGGTCACCACAGGACGGGCTGACTCGGGCTCTTGCGGAACAAAGGTGCCGCCACTGCGGGGGAAGCGTCCGCGTTCATCGAAGAAGCGCTTACGCGTGTTTTCATGCGAGAGAATCATTACGCCTTGCTCGGCGAGGTTGGCGTTGCCGCCAACATGATCGATGTGGATATGCGTGTTAATCAGAAATTTGATCGGCTGCTCGGTGACCTCGGCGACTGCTGCGACAAGTGCGTCGGTCATCGGCGCGAAGAGGGAGTCGACAAGCAGCACACCGTCGTCGCCCACTAGCGCGGCTATGTTGCCACCCCCGCCGGGACGTTGGATCATATAAACGTTGCCTGCCACTGGAAGGATTTCGAGCTCCACGTTTGCCAGTCCCGATTGGCCGAACGCGCTGAACGGTAGTGCCAACAGGACAATCGCAGTAAGGCGAGTGGAATAATTGCGTAATTTTGTCATCCGCATGGGAGTTCCTTGTGACTTAGTGACTTTTGACTGATTAGATAGTACTCGAGATGAGATAAGAGGCAATTCCTAAAAGAGACTAACGCTCCAAGCTGCCTCAAACTATGCCTACTCCTCTGCGCTGGTTTTTTTTCATTTTATCCCAACTCATCTTAACTACTCATAGCTGAAGCCTATGTTAGGCTTCGCAGATCAATTTTCTTCTACCCGGTTTCCTAAAGTTAAGGTTTTCGCTATGTCTCGATTTACCCGATCTATTCTCTGGTTCTCAGTATTTGCACTGGGCGCGTGCAGCGAATTGCCCAAGTCGCAGACTGTGGTGCAAAACGAGGGCATCGACGCCGAGCGACTTTCTGCCATCGTTAAAACTCTCGCTTCGGATGAATTTCAAGGCCGCGCACCGGGCGGCGAAGGCGAGGCAAAAACCGTGGATTACTTAATCGAACAGTTTTCCTCCCTTGGCTTGCAGCCTGGAGGAGAGAACGGTGGCTGGACACAGGCGGTGCCGCTTGTGCACACACAGCTCGACGCCGATGCCCAAGCGAGTTTCACTCTTGGCAGCGCGGCACAGCCGCTTCGCCAGGGCATCGACGTGGAGTTCAGCACAACGCGAGCGGGTGACACTCTGAATATCGATAATGTCGGGGTTGTTTTCGTCGGCTTTGGTGCTTCCGCGCCTGAACGCGGCTGGGATGATTTTGGCGATACAGATCTTACCGGCAAGCTCGCGCTTTTTCTTGTGAATGACCCCGACTTCGCGGCACAGGACCAAGAGCCCGTTGCGGGCGTGTTCGGCGGTAAACGCATGACCTACTACGGCCGCTGGACCTACAAGTTTGAAGAGGCGGCGCGCCGCGGCGCCATCGGTGCGCTGGTTGTCCACGAAACCGAGGGCGCAGGCTACGGCTGGAACGTGGCTTCCTCTTCGCCGGGAGAGAACTATGCCATTGAGCGCGGCGCTGATTCGCTGCCGCCGGTCGCTCTGCAGGGCTGGCTACACTATGACGCTGCAGAGCGCCTGTTTAACGATGCAGGCTTGTCCCTTGCTCAGCAGAGCGAACTTGCACGCAGAGAGGACTTCACCGCCTTTGAGCTCGACGGTGTATCCTTCACTGCGCAGTCGCAGGTCGAGTCCGAAACCATTATCAGCAGCAATGTGCTCGCGGTATTGCCCGGTGCGGCTCAGGCTGAACAAGCCATCATGCTGTCGGCGCACTGGGACGCCTACGGCGTGGGGGCGCCGGATGCCGACGGCAGAACTGTGCGACCAGGCGCAAACGATGACGCGCTCGGCGTTGCAGGAGTGATTGAGCTGGCGCGAGTACTCAGCGCAGGACCGCAGCTGGAGCGAAGCATTGTCTTCGCCGCATGGACGGCAGAAGAGAGTGGGCTGTTAGGTTCTGAGTACTACGCAAACAATCCTCTTTACCCTTTAGAGAAGACCGCCGCGAATTTAACCCTCGACATTCTGCAGACTGCAGGCCTTGCTCGAGATGTAATTCTCGTGGGCGAAGGGCAGAGCGATCTCGAGGACGATCTGCGGGCGGCTGCTGCGCTGCAAAACAGAACGCTAACTCCTGAGAATCTTCCCGAGAATGGTTTGTTTTATCGCGCAGACCACTTCTCAATGGCGCGCCGCGGCGTACCAGTGCTGCTGATTATGGGTATCGCCGGTGGCGCTGATCTAGTGACCGGTGGACGTGCCGCGGGCGACCAGTGGATAGCCGACTACACCGGCAACTGCTATCACCAAACCTGCGACGCGTGGAGTGAGGATTGGGATTTAGCCGGCGCGGTACAAGACATCGAGCTATTCGAGACCATTGTTAAAGATCTTGGCTCAAGTCGTCGTTGGCCGCAGTGGCGGCCGGGATCAGAATTCAAGGCGCTGCGTGACAGCAGTGAATTCGAACGACGTTAATTATGCAGGTAGAAAAAAAATGGCCGAGATCGAACTTGAAAAGACCCTGAAAGAAGAGCTTATAGTAAAAATTCAGTGCTACATGGAAGAAGAGCTAGATAAAACTCTGGGTAGCTTTGAGGCGGAATTTTTACTCGATTTCTTCGCCGCGCAAATGGGTCCTCATTTTTACAATCAGGCGCTGGCCGATGTGCTGAAAGGTTTTGATCAAACCGTGGAAAATTTCACCGAGTCCGTTTATGGGCTGGAGAAGGATGTAGAGTAGAGAATGATTGCGTTGTAAAAGTTCCAAGGAGAAGCACAATACTGGCTATGTTTATATGTAGGTTCGGGAGGCAGCATAGATTCGCTGACTCATGAATTTCAAAAGTATTCTCAAAATATTTCAAAGGATTTCCTATAAAGTCAGGACACGCTCCTTTTGGAGTTCAGCTATTAAATTAATGCTGCTGAACACTACAATTGCCTGGGTTCAACAAAAGAGGCTTATACGAAGGTAAACCGCACATCGCTGCTCAATCTATATCCGAACCCGCGTATGGTTTCGATTTGATTCGCCTCTAAACCGATCGCTTTTATCTTTCTTCGAAGACGCAATAGTCGAAGCTCTAAAGCCTTAGTGTTGTAGGTATCCAAATCAAAGCCGAGACATGCAGCTATTTCGTGTCGCTCCAGGCCCCTTGCACTTGCAATCGCGAGTCTATGCAATAAAGTTGCTTCATTGGAGGAAAGTGGCTGTGAGTTAGCGCCATAAACTATTCTATTGGCTCCTACCTCAACGAAAACCTCATTAGATTTTCTAGCTATAACTCTAGCACCTAATCGCTCGATAGCAGCAATGAGGATTTCCGGTGCCACAGGCTTTGTCAGGTAGACATCTGCACCCAAATTGTATCCTTTGACAATATCAGCCTTCCGCTCTCGAGCGGATAAGATAACGAGGCAGGCTGCTGGATCTGCTGCCCTTAACCTCTCTACCAATTCAAACCCACTCATTTCGGGCAGGTTAATATCGATGACGAAGATATCAATTTTTTTGGTCGAGGCAAGGAACTCCTCGGCATCAGCATAGGAATGAACTTCTAACCCGTGGCGTTGGAGATAAATCTCGGTAAAGTTCCTCAGATCATTATTATCTTCGATAAGCGCAATCGTCGTCATGTAATGCCTTAAGAATTAACTTATCAAAATCTAACGGACTGACTTT
>CBFIDY010000007.1:0-164905 GCA_965661495.1 Pseudohongiellaceae bacterium
TCTGTCGCAACCGCTACTCCGATGTGGATATATTTCTTCTGAATCAGGTATTCACCGCTAGAGTGCAGTGACACGTTGAACTGCGGGTATTCGGCAAGCGCTTTTGCGCAAGCTTTTAGCAAGAACGGCAAGAACGTCATTTTTACGCCCTTGCGTTCCGCTTCACCTTTCAAGCTTGCGCGGAATTCTTCGAGGTCTGTGATATCAATCTCGTTGAACTGTGCCACGTGGGGGACTGCATTCCAGTTACGCTGCATATTGCTAGCGGTGAGCTTGTGCAACTTGCTGCGAGGTATCTCTTCGATCTCACCAAACTGACTGAAATCGATATCAGGCACCGCGGCTATGGCCGCGCCCCCTTGCGCCGCAGCCGGCGCGTTAAGCCGCGCTTTAACGAAGTCGTGTACATCGTCTTTAGTAATACGCGATTTAGCGCCGGTACCGTTTATCTGCGTGAGATCGACACCGAGCTCGCGCGCAAGTTTGCGCACGGCAGGCCCCGCATAAACCTTAGCTGAGTCAGCGCCTGGCACAGGATTGGCAATGGGATTAACAACAGGAGCCTGCTTCTCTGACTGTACCGGCGAAGTCGCCGCAGCAGACTTGTCTGTCACCTCTGCCGGGCTCGCGGCCGCATTAGTCTCGCCCTGCCGCGCTTTAGCCTCGGATTTTTTCTCAGCCGGTTCGGACTCCTGCTCTACTGCCTCGGCCATAAGTCGAACAATAGCGTCACCATTTTTCACCTTGTCACCGACAGCGACCAAAATCTCTTCAACAACGCCAACTCTGTCGCAGGGCACATCCATTGCTGCTTTATCTGATTCAAGAGTCATGAGCGTGTCGTCGATGACGAGCGAATCGCCGACCGAGATCGCGATTTCAATGATCTCAACCTCGTCTTCCGTGCCAAGATCGGGCACTAGAACGTCTACTAATCTTGCTTGTGCGGGCTCGGGCTCGGCCGCGGCTGGCGCTTCCTCTGACTCCGCAGCAGACTCTTGCTCAAGCGGCTGCGCTGTCTTGGATTCACTGTTACTCGCCGGCGCTGTAGCTGAATCTTCAGCGCCTTCGACTTCCATCGTCACAATAAGGCTGCCGCTACTAATCTTGTCGCCTAAATTGACCTCTACGCTCTTAATCACACCAGCCTTAGGCGCCGGAATTTCCATTGCAGCCTTGTCGCTTTCTAGCACAAGAAGAGAGTCTTCCTCTGCAACTGTATCTCCAACCGCGACTAGTAGCTCAATTACCTCTACTTCACTCGCATCGCCGAGATCTGGCACCAAAATATTTTCGATAGTCACCGCTTTCGCTCCCAAGATTTTGTCGATTCGTTTGCTCTTAACACCCTCTTCTTAACTCTTAAGAGGGTTCGGCTTGTTCGAATCGATGCCTTGTTTTTTCATGTAAGCGGCAATTTGCTTGCCGTCGATATGATCTCTTGCACGCAGCTCAGTGAGCGCCGCTAGAACAATGAATTTCTCATCTACCTCAAAGAAATGCCGCAGCTTTTCGCGGCTATCGCTGCGCCCAAAACCGTCTGTACCCAGCACGCGGTAAGTCTCTGGAATGAATTCCCGAACCTGATCGGCGTAGGACATCATGTAATCGGTTGTCGCGATAACCGGTCCGCTCTGCGCTTCCAGCTGTTCGGTCACGAACGGCTTTTGCGGCTTCGCGGTAGGGTTGAGCATATTGTTTCGAGAGACGCTGAGCGCGTCCCTTCGCAGCTCGTTAAAGCTCGTTACACTCCACACATCAACGTGGCAGCCAAAGTCGTCACGCAGGGTCTGTGCTGCCTTACGCACTTCACGCAAGATCGTACCGCTGCCCAGGAGACGGATGCGCTGGCCGGCCATCTCTTTCTTCGGCTTGGCAGTGCGATAGTCCTCAGTCGAGCTATCTTCGAGCAGATACATCCCGCGAATGATGCCCTCTTCCGCACCTTCCGGCATGGCTGGCTGAGTATAGTTTTCGTTCATCGTCGTAATGTAATAGAACACAGATTCCATTTCGTCGTACATTCTGCGCAGACCATCTTGAACAATCACCGCCAGCTCATACGCGTAGGTAGGATCATAGGTCACACAGTTGGGAATAGTGCCCGCCAGAATATGACTGTGGCCATCTTGATGTTGCAAGCCTTCGCCGTTAAGCGTGGTTCTACCCGCAGTCGCGCCGATCAAAAAGCCCCGTGCCTGCGAATCCCCCGCCGCCCAGCAGAGGTCTCCGACACGCTGGAAGCCGAACATAGAGTAGTAAATGTAAAATGGAATTAACGGGTAGTTACTCACGCTGTACGAGGTCGCAGCCGCAAGCCAGGCTGAGAAAGCGCCAGATTCGCTGATCCCTTCCTCTAGCATCTGCCCCTGCTTATCTTCGCGATAGAACATGACCTGATTAGAATCAGCGGGATCGTAAAGTTGGCCTACCGACGAGTAAATACCCATCTGCCGGAACATTCCCTCCATACCAAAGGTCCGCGCCTCATCTGGCACGATGGGAACGACTCGCTGGCCAATTTCTTTATCCTTGCAAAGAGTCGACAGCATACGCACGAAAGCCATCGTGGTTGACACTTCGCGATCGCCGCTACTCTTGAGCTGAGCTTCGAAACTGCTCAGCGTAGGAACGGCTAACGGCGTTGTTACACTGCGTCGCTGCGGTACCGGCTTACCAAGGGGTTCGCGCACTTTGCGCATGTATTTAAGCTCCAGACTGTCCTCCGCAGGGCGGTAGTAAGGCACTTCCGCAAGTTTGTCGTCGTCGATGGGTATACCGAAGCGATCACGGAATTTCTTCAGCGCCTCTACATCGAGCTTTTTCACCGAGTGCGCATTGTTTTGCGCTTCGGCGGTGTCGCCAAAGGCGTAGCCTTTCACCGTTTTAGCCAGAATTACCGTCGGTTTGCCGTTGGCCTTAACCGCCTCGGCATAGGCTGCATAGACCTTATAAGGATCATGACCGCCGCGGTTGAGATTCATGATGTCGTCGTCAGACAGATGCTCGACCATTTTCAGCAGCTCGGGACTTTTACCGAAGAAGTTTTCTCGGGTGTAGGCGCCGCCGCGAGCAACGTAGTTTTGGTACTCGCCGTCGACCACTTCGTTCATACGGGCCTGAAGGATGCCGTCTTTATCTGCCTGCAGCAGCGGGTCCCAATGGCGACCCCAAACAACCTTGATAACGTTCCAGCCAGCGCCTCGGAAAACGCCCTCGAGCTCCTGAATAATCTTGCCGTTGCCGCGCACTGGGCCGTCAAGGCGCTGCAGGTTACAGTTAATCACGAAGATCAAGTTATCGAGTTTCTCGCGCCCTGCCTTACTGATCGCTCCGAGTGATTCCGGCTCGTCGGTTTCGCCGTCGCCGAGGAAGGCCCAGATCTTGCGTCGAGAGTTGTCTATCAGGCCGCGGCTAGTCTGATATTTCAGCAAGTGTGCCTGATAGATAGCCTGTATGGGCCCAAGCCCCATTGAGACTGTAGGGAACTGCCAGTAGTCAGGCATTAACCAAGGGTGCGGGTATGAAGAAAGCCCGTTGCCATCGACTTCCTGTCTGAAGTTGTCCAGCTGTTCTTCGCTAATGCGCCCCTCTAGATAAGAACGGGCATAGATACCCGGAGAGGAATGGCCCTGAAAATAGATAAGGTCGCCTTCGTCGTGCTCGTTTGGGCCGCGGAAAAAGTAGTTAAAGCCTACATCGTATAGCGTCGCGGCTGACGAGAAGGTAGAGATATGGCCGCCGATGCTGGAGTTGCGCATATTCGCGCGCATCACCATGGCCATTGCGTTCCAGCGCACAATGCCTCGGATTTCTCGTTCCATGAACATATCACCCGGCATGCGCTCTTCGCTGGTCGGTGAAATCGTGTTGCGATAAGCCGTATGGACGGTAGCTGAATCCTCTCTTGGATCAATCACCGACGTCCGGGCGGAAAGTTTGTTAAGCAGGTAGTGCGCTCGCTCGGCGCCCTCTTCATCGATAACAGAGTGCAGCGCGTCTAGCCATTCTTTGGTTTCTTCGGGATTAATATCTTGATGTTCACTCATGCGTTTCATCCTACCCTGCTTATTTTATAAAGTTATTTATTTATTAAATAACTGTAATACAATTACAACACTCAGAAATAATAACCCTATTTAAAGACTCGAGCTAGAATAAAGCGGATTATATGTAGCAAAACTACATTTTTTGCCCGTCTTGTTAATAAGCCACTGCAGATCAGGCCACAACAGTAAGTAGCGCGAACACCACAAGCCAGACTAGCTGACTGCGCTCAAGCAAGCCCCTTAACGCCTGCACCTCCTGAACCGCTAGCTCAGACGCCTGCTGCGACGCGTCCTCCCTCTGCGCCATCTCAGCCTGCCCTTCTTCTTCTACCTGATCGGCAGCAAGGGAGGGATCGCACACTGCATGCTGCGCCCAGGCCAACAGCCGCTCCGAGTTAGCCTGACCCATTTCCGACGCCCACAGTCCTCGACGCAATTCGCCGTAGCACTGATTGAAGTCACCAACTAAAGCGAAGGTCAAAGCCAGCAGCCGCAGTGGAAGCCATTCGAGCCAGTGAATCAGCAATCCAACCCGGTTTGCCAGCTCGCTTTCGCCTTCCGCCCTCAGATCAAAGCGTAGCTGATAGCTAACATAGCCCAGCACCACACCACTGGGTCCGAGCAACATATACAGGGTATACATCATGAACATGCGCTCGAAACTGCGGTAGATCAGCAAACGCTTAAACTGCCGCGCGATTTGCCGTGGCGAGCGCAGCGCAGTGGCCTCCCCAAGACTCAATTCCCTGCGCAGATAACTCTCACAAGCGCTGAGATCCTCGGTCTGCCAGAGCGCGAAGAAATCCTTGGCCAGCGTGCTCGGCTGCGTTCTATCCATGGCAAATAAGAGGACGAGCACGTGCAGCGCCATGGTAATCAGACCGTAAAGCAGACCCGCCGCAAGAACCTGTAGGAGCCACACAAAGGCCAGCAAGAGAATATAGGCGGCAACTAGACCCGCGATTGAAGCGTTCTCGGAATCCCCAAGGACTTGCCGCCCCGCACTGCGCAATCCGCGTTGATAGCGACTAAACCAGGTGTCGTCGAAACGGTCGAAGCCCTGCAGCCAAGTAGCCGTTATTAGCAAACTCAGAACAATGACAAGAAAACTCATGCTTATTCTCCAGTGCAAGCCCGTAGCTGAGGCAATCTGCTAGCCGCCGGGGCTCATAGTTAGTCGGTAGGGTTTTCTGTCAGTAGCTGCCTAAACTTATCCCATTCGAAACCAGTTCCCGGATCGGTCTTACGGCCCGGGGCTATCTCACTATGCCCTGCGATACGCTCGCTGCTTAGTGCGGGGTAGTGACACATCAGCTCAGTGCAGACTGCGGCGAGCACTTCATACTGCACAGGTTCGAAGGCATCGGTGTCGGTGCCCTCGAGCTCTATTCCAATAGAATAGTCGTTACACTCATCTCGCCCGTGAAAGCTAGAACGGCCCGCGTGCCAGGCGCGCTCCTCAAAGCCAACAAATTGCACCAAACGCCCAGTGCGGCTGATAAAAAGATGAGCCGACACTTTAAGCTCGGCGATTTCTGCAAAATACGGATGCTGATCACTAAGCAATTCGTTGCAGAAAAACTGCTCAACCTCGCCGCCTCCATAGCATCCAGGAGGCAGGCTTATGCTATGCACTACTAAGAGATCTACCGCGCAGCCGGACGGACGCGCACTAAAATTAGGCGAGCGGCGATGTTCAGCCTGCTCAAGCCAGCCATTGATGATAGACAAGTCCATATCTAGTTAACTGCACTTTGCGCGAATTCTAGATCAGCAATTCGCTGCCATTGGGTGGCAAGGTGAAGTCTCTCAGTTTCCATTCTTCGTACCATACGCCATACTTTGCCCATTACTCGCTTTCAAAACGCCAATACTCTAGCAGGAAAACCAATGACTCAGCCCGCCACAGCCACTCTCCCCGCCTCCGCGGCTATTCACGGCCTAGTTGCCTCGACCCTGAGCGAAGATTTAGGCAGCGGCGACAAGACAGCGGCGCTTATTCCGGCGGGCCGGACAGCCTCAGCGGTCATTATAAGTCGCGAAGCCGGCGTGATCTGCGGCAGCGCTTGGGCCAACGAAGTCTTCGCTCAACTAAAAGATGTTTCTGGCAACGTCGAGATCGATTGGCAGGTGAGAGATGGCGATAGCGTAGACGCCGACACAGTGATCGCAAAGCTCAAGGGAACGGCCCGCAGCATCCTAACAGGAGAGCGCTGCGCACTTAATTTACTGCAGACACTTAGCGCGACAGCTACGGTAAGCCGACGCTATGCGCTGCTTGTGGCGCATACTAAGGTAAAACTGCTCGATACTCGCAAAACGCTTCCCGCTCTACGCTTGGCACAAAAATATGCGGTAAAGGTAGGTGGGTGCCACAATCATCGCGTAGGGCTTTTCGACGCCTTCTTAATTAAAGAAAATCACATCGCTGCCTGCGGGGGAATTGAGGCTGCGGTGAAGCGCGCAAGAACATTAGATGCGGCTCTGCCGGTAGAAGTTGAAGTGCAAACCCTGGAGGAATTAGACGAGGCCATTGCCGCAAAGGCGGACACCGTGATGCTCGACAATTTCGACTTGGAGCAGACCGCAGCCGCTGTTACTCACACTGCCGGCCGCGTCAAACTCGAAGCCTCGGGCAATATCGACGACGAGCGTCTCGTGAAAATTGCTGAAACCGGCGTAGACTATATCTCCATAGGCGCTCTAACCAAGCACTGCCGTGCGCTAGATCTGTCCCTGCTTCTCGACTAACTCGGGACAGCGGCGACCCAGCGGCCTGTATCCTCAAGAGCGTTCGATAGCGCAAATTTTCAGTGAGAAAATCATTAGAGAATTAAAAGAAATCCACAGGAGGACACTACGATGATGCGCCAAATTAATCGAAAAAAGCGGCTCGCTCTCCTCGCCGCACTAGTCTGCGCCGCATTAGTCCCTAGCCTCGGCTCTGCTCACCCCGGCAGTTTAGATCCGAACGGCGGACACTATTTTGGCAACTCCTATCACTGTCACATGAACGGCTGTGAAATGCCCGATACCTTCGTGCGCCGCGGGCGCGACAGCTTGCTCTTGGATCGCCGAGGGCGAGAGAAGTTTTTCAACCCCGATGACTGGTCATTCGAGGAAGATTTCGATAATGACTGTCAGTCTACTCGGCAGGAGATGCTCATCCTCACAAGCCGTATACCGCCACGCTTCACGAATCCGCGCAACTGCGTGGTTCGCCTAGGGGAATGGCTTGACGAGTACACAGGCAAAGTCTTTAAAGTGGCCACTCAGATCGACCTAGATCACGTGATCCCGCTGCTTTATGCGCACACCCACGGCGGCGATCGCTGGCCTGCCGACTTAAAGCTGCAGTTTGCCAACGATCCGCTTAATCTCGTGCTCGTCGATCGCCGTGAGGCGCGACGCAAACGCAGCCGAGGCCCAGATGGCTATCTGCCCAGAGAGGATTTTCAATGCGAATACGCCGGACTCTGGCGCGGACTCGCCGCGAAATATGAACTACAGCTCGACACTCGGGACTCGAACGCGCTGGCTAGAATTGAAAACGATTGCGAAGATGATCGAGCCGTCGAAAGAGAGCAGTAAGCGGCGAGAAATCCAGCGCTGAACCATCATCCGTGGATCAGAGCGACACGCCGCTTTCATTTTGAACCTTGCTGGCGAGTGTATATAGCGAAAAGCAATCGCTGAAACAACAGCAAAAAATTAAGGAATAACGGAATAAAGAAATAAAGGAATAAAAAAGGCAGGTTGTCTTTCAGACAGCCCGCCTTTGATCTGACATCCCTATGGAGCACTCGAACTGAACAATCAGCGCCTTAATGTACTCACACGGTGTGACTGCAAAACAGCGCCTTCTAAGCAGTAGCAGCTAAGCAGTAGCAGCTAAGTAGTAGTCGCTAAGCAGTGCCGGTTAAGCAGCACCGGCTAGCTAGCCACATTCCTCAGACTAAGGTGCGACGACTGAGATATCCGCCATGTTAACGTCTGGATCCAGCGCGACGTCACCTGTTGGGAAGCCGTTCTCTGAGAGAATATAGGCAACGACATCGGTGTATTCGTCGAGCATTAGCGAACCGGGGTTATCGGCAGGCATCGAGCCTAGAATGGATTCCCACATCCAGAGAACGGGCTGTCCGTCCCACGATTTCAAAGCGTTGCGGTAGAAGCGCATGTCGTGACAGGTCTTGCACGAGCTGTTGTAGGTAGCCTCACCAGAGTCGACCTGAGCCTGAGTAAAAACGCCATCCTTGATCGTCTTTGCCTCTGCCATCACCGAAGGGGCAAAAGCTACCACCGTGGCGAATCCCATCGCCTTGGCCGCCGTCATGATCGACTGGGTAATCGTACTTCTCGTGACGTTTCGCATAACGTTCCTCATCTTTATCTACCTAATATTTAGCAGCCCAATGGCTAGAGCGCCTCGACGCCCTACGTTTTACTGCACTGGGCAGGCGTCTCTCTCCAACGCCTCAAGCTCGCGGCAAAACATAAACTACCTAAAGCCCGCAATCAAGTTAGGGGGTTTCGTAGCAACGCCCTAATTATGCCACTAAAACGCTTTTTGTTTGCTTACAGGCTACCTTATTAGGCTGAATAGGAGATGAATTTGCTCCTATGCTGTCAATTTCGCAAAAAGAGAAACAGCGCACAGTGCCTGTGAGAGCTCCGACCAAAAACAGCACATACGCAAATTTGTTTGACATAAAAGCCCTTAGAATCCGTTCTTATAGTGTTGGAGCAGCGATTACAGCTCGAGCTGATTCAAACACTATTTACCCGTGCGCCAATGTGGCGCTCAGGTATCAAGACTTAGCTAATCGATGGAGATGAGACAATGCCAATTAGACGCCCAAATACCTTTCTTCCAAATTTCCTTAGCAACTTGTTCTCTGGGAACTCGACCATCTTGCTGGCTCCTCAGGGAGCGCCTAGCCAATCCTCAGCTTTTGCACCAAGCTCTTTCCTACTGAAGCAGAAGAGTGCAGCACACCGGCGTGTCCTGGCTAGAAGACAGACAGCTGTCGGCTGCCGCGAACTCACACTGCTCGAGGCCGGCTTTACACTCATCGAAGTGCTGGTGGCTATTGCGATCGTAGGGATATTGGCGGTTATAGCGGTGCCGCAGTATCTTGATTTTACTCGTCGGGCAACATTCACCGAATTGGTTCAAGCTGCAGGACCGATACGACAGAGTGTTGAGATTGCCGTGCAAACACGAGGGATTACAGCACTGACGGAGCTAGACAGCGGGGCAGTGGGCATTCCTGCTGTGATAACTGCCTCCGCTGGAACAGCGGCATCTACCGGTACGCCCGCGGTTGTGGGCAATCATGGTTCAGCGGTTGTTGATGGCGTAATCACGATGACATGGCGAGACGATGGCACCACTTTAGACGGGGTCACTTACACGCTAACGCCTAGCGGGGTAGTCCCTCCTATTGCCTGGACTCCGGGCGGAACCTGTGTCGCCCTGAACATGTGTTAAGGCTGCATTCGACTGTTCGGCGCTGCTGCAAGGTAGGCAGCGCCGGATTAAAACCCGATCGGTATCAGCAGGACCAACTAACGAATTAACTCGATTATCAAAGGTGCTCTTAATGCCGCAAACTGAACAGCAGCGGTACTCTTGGCAAGGCACTGACACCCTCGGCAATCGCCGCCGTGGCGAGATTCACGCCAAAACCAAACAGATTGCACAGCATAAGCTCGCTAAAATGGGCATGCGCAAAGCTCAGTTGAAGCGCCAATCCAGCAGCATCAACAGGGTATTTAGAGAGCAGATTAAACCAGTCTACATAGCGCTCTTTACGCGCCAACTCGCGACGATGATGCGGGCAGGCATTCCCTTGGTGCAGGCTCTAGATATTGTGGTCCAAGGCTTGGAGCACCGTGCTCTAAAATCGATGACCTCTGCTATTCGCAACGATATAGCAGCGGGCAATCAACTAGCAGACAGTCTGAGACAGTATCCGCAAGCCTTCGATGACCTTTACTGTAATTTGGTGGAGGTCGGAGAAAGCTCCGGCGCTCTAGAGGAAATGCTCGATAGGCTAGCGACCTTCAGGGAAAAATCGGCGGCTTTGCGCAGCAAAGTTCGCAAAGCGATGTACTACCCCATGGCGATTGTCGCCGTAGCGATCATCGTCACCGGCATCCTGCTCGTGAAAATGGTCCCCACTCTTGCCGAGACATTTACTGGCTTTGGCGCGGAACTGCCTGCCTTTACTCGCCTCGTTATCGCTTTGTCGGACTGGGTTATAGCGAGCTGGTGGATCTGCCTTGCAGGTGCCGTTCTATTAGCGATGCTGCTTCCGCGCGCACTGCGCGCCTCGAAACGGCTGCGCAGAGTTCGCGATCGCACGCTGCTCGCTCTCCCCGTCCTCGGCAAAATCGCCCATACTTCTTGCCACGCTCGCTTTGCTAGAACCCTTGCAACGACCTATGCCGCTGGTGTGCCCCTAGTCGAAGCCTTAGACTCTGTTGCGGGTGCTACTGGAAACGGAGTCTACGAGGAAGCAACTCACGACATTGCTGTAGCGGTATCGGGTGGACAGCCGCTACACCAATCTATCAAAGAGGCCGCTCTCTTCCCTACCATGCTCGTGCAAATGAGCAGCATAGGCGAGGAATCCGGCTCCCTCGACACTTTGCTTGAGCGCAGCGCGGCCTACTTCGAAGACCAAGTAGAGGAAGCCGTAGAGAGCCTGACATCCCTGCTAGAACCTGCCATCATTGTGGTCATAGGTACTATCGTGGGTGGTTTAGTGATCGCGATGTATCTCCCAATTTTTCAGCTCGGCTCGATCATTTAGATTTGCCGCCGCCTGCCCCTTTTGGAGCTCCTACGTGCAAGCCGTGCCAGTTCTAATCGACACCTACCCTAATTTACTGCCTGTTATTACCGGCCTGCTCGGACTCCTGGTCGGTAGCTTCCTAAACGTCGTTATCCATAGACTGCCTATTATGATGGAACGCGAGTGGCACCGATTCACTCAGGAGGAAAAAGCAGAGGGCGATGACAAAGCGCCCACACTGGAAGCTGCGTTCAATCTCGCCGTGCCCGGCTCGCACTGCCCTCAATGCAACCACAAACTCGCAGCGTGGGAGAACATACCCATACTCAGCTACCTAATGCTCAAGCGCCGCTGCAGGCAGTGCCAGACTCGTATTTCGGCTCGCTACCCACTCGTCGAACTCACTTCCGCTCTGCTCGCTGTATTAGTTGCGGAGGAATTCGGGTTTACTGCAAGTCTACTCGGACTGCTCTTGTTCACTTGGGCCCTACTCAGCGCTAGCCTGATCGATTTCGATCACAAGCTAATCCCCGACGATATTAGTCTCCCGCTTCTATGGCTAGGCTTGCTCTTAACCGCGGTGGATATTGGCGTGCCCGGCGTTACCCTTTACGATTCGGTGTTAGGTGCTGCTATCGGCTATTTATCGCTTTGGAGCCTGTACTGGGCCTTCTTGCTACTCACTGGCAAACACGGACTCGGCTATGGAGACTTTAAACTGCTTGCCGCACTTGGCGCATGGCTCGGCTGGCAATCGCTGCTTCCGGTTCTGCTACTCGCCTCGCTTGGCGGCTCTTTCGTAGGCATTGTGCTGATAGTCACTCAGGGGCGATCGCGCTCTTCCGCCATGCCTTTTGGCCCTTTCCTTGCGGGCGCGGGATTTATCATGCTCGTCTGGGGACCGCGTTTGACTCAGGCGTATGCAAACTTACTCGGCGTTTAGCTCGAGTGAGAGACTCATTATTCACAGACATGATTAAGGAAAGCTAATTCGTGATTGTAGGACTCACAGGCGGAATTGGCAGCGGCAAGAGTGCCGCAGCCGACCTCTTTGCTGCAAAAGGTATTGAGCTAATTGATACTGACATTTTGGCTAGGGAGGTGGTCGAACCCGGAACGCCAGCGCTGGCGTCCATTGCCGAGCGCTTTGGCACAGACATACTCCAGCCCGGCGGCACACTCGACAGAGCGCAGCTAAGAAAGATCGTTTTTTCGCAGCCGGCGGCAAAAGAGTGGCTGGAAGCTCTTTTACATCCACTCATCAATGAGCTTCTGCGCAGCAGGCTTGCCAGCTTCACAGGCCCTTACTGTTTGTTAGTCTCACCGCTGCTGCTAGAAACACAGCAGGCCTCTCTTGTGGATCGAGTTCTTGTAATCGACATCGCCAGACAAACACAGCTAGATCGAACCTTGCGACGAGACGGCAGCAGCCAAACAACCGTAGAAGCAATTATCAACAGCCAAATCGATCGTGAGGCGCGACTTGCGCGAGCAGACGATGTCATCAGCAATGAAGGCAGTCTCGAAGACTTAGCTCGGGCAGTCGAAAAACAGCACGCGATTTATCTAAAACTTAGCGAGAGAGAAGCATGCGATCGGTAAACTGCCCGAACTGCCAGAAAGAAGTAGAGTGGTGTGAGGAAAACAAGGCTCGCCCGTTTTGCAGTGAGCGCTGCCGGCTGGTTGATTTTGGCGACTGGGCTAATGAACGGCATGCTATAGCCGGCGAGCCTGACTACTCAGATGAATTCGACGAAAGCCTGCTGAACGCATTGGCTGCAAAAGAACCCTAAGTCCGAAAGAACTCTGAGGCGATGCTGCAGACAATCAACAGCGGCAACTCTGCTTATTCAGAACTTAAACGCTCCTGCAACGCTGAAAGTATCGACTGATTCGCTTCGGGGAATTCTTCAGAGTTTAAATCAGCTAACTCGGCCCACTGCAGAGGCTGTCCTTCTAAGGCTTTGGGTTCGCCGCGAAAAGAAGTCACTCGCCACACGTCCAGCAGTACTTCGATGTCGCTGTACGCATGACGCTGCTGCATGAAGGGCTGCGCCTGTTCAACGACAATCCCCAACTCTTCCTCGAGCTCTCTGGCGAGCGCAGTCTCCACCGACTCGCCCGGCTCTAGCTTGCCGCCAGGAAACTCCCAAAGTCCGCCTTGGTGCTTCTCGGGGCTGCGTTTTGCGATCAGCACCCTGCCCTCGCCATCTTCGACCACACCGACGGCAACATGCAGAGAGCGATCGCCCGCAGCCCTAGGCTTAGCTTCGATAGTCGGCATTGATGCTGACGTAGTCGTGAGATAGATCGGAAGTATAGATAGACTCGCTATATTCCCCTCGGCGCAGATCGATTGCGATGAGGATGTCCTGTTTGTCCATCTCGCGCTGCCCAGCTTCCTCGGTATAGCTGGTCGCGCGCGCGCCGCCTTCAACAATGAGCGTGTTACCCAAGCGAATCGTAACGTCCTCAATGACAAGGCCGTCAACGCCTGCTCTACCAATAGCCGCGAGGATGCGCCCCCAGTTGGGATCACTTGCGAACAGAGCAGTCTTTACTAGCGGCGACTCCGCTACTGCGTATCCCACGGCCAAACACTCTTCGGTGCTAGCAGCGCCGGATACCTGTACAGTAACAAATTTGGTCGCCCCTTCGGCATCGCGAATCACGTCCATAGCCAGAGCTTGAAATACCTCGGCTAGCGCTTCCTCGAAAACCGGATCACACACACCCTCACTTTTCTCAACCGGGGCTGTTGACTGCCCTGTGGCGGACAGCAGACAGCAGTCGTTAGTGGAAGTATCTCCGTCGACTGTGATGCGGTTAAAACTCTTATCGACCTGTGCAGCGAGCAGCGCATCGAGCGCGGCGTCAGACAGGGCCGCATCGGTGAAAACATAGGCGAGCATCGTAGCCATATTCGGCTTAATCATGCCGGCGCCTTTGGCCATCCCTGCTATGCTCACTGTCTGCCCTGCGATCTCCACCTGACGCGCGGCAATCTTCGGCCGCGTATCGGTTGTCATAATGCCACGCGCGGCAGACTCAAGAGTCTGCGCTGAAAGGCTCTCGTAAGCAGCAGGCAATCCGGCGAGCAGTTTGTCCATTGGTAGCGGCTCGCCGATCACGCCAGTTGAAAACGGTAAAACCTCCTGCGCATCAACGTCAGCTAGCTGTCCCAGACCGGCGCAGCTAGCGCGTGCATCTGCCAAACCCTGTGCGCCAGTACCCGCGTTGGCATTGCCCGTGTTAATCAGAAAATATCGCGGAGCCTTGGCCGCTAAATGCTCGCGGGCCACGACCACCGGAGCCGCGCAAAAAGCATTTTGCGTAAATACCGCGGAGGTTTTTGTTCCTATCGCTAATTCGACAAGGACCAAATCCCGACGATTGGCATAGCGAATCCCGCTCTCCACTGAGCTAAGGCGGACACCTGCAATAGGCAGTTCCTGCATGACTAAGTCCTTTCCTTGTTTACTTTTCAGCTAGACCGCCTTAGGCGATCTTGCCGTGACAAGCTTTATATTTTTTCCCAGAACCGCAAGGGCAGGCTTCGTTACGCCCAACCTTAGGCATTTCTCTTACGAAGGGCGCAGCCTCTTGTCGACGTCCGCCCACAGGGACTGTGGCGCTCTGCGCTTCGGTTGACGGTGGTTTTTGCTCGGCGAGAGCCGAAGCCTGCTGATGCTGCATATTGAGTTTCTGCGCGGCAAGTTCCTCGGCTCTGCGCCGCTCGATTTCATCGGCCTCGTCTTCCTGCCGAATCTTCACGTGGCTGAGAACCTTGATAACCTCCTGCTGCAGGTTGGTCATCAAATCTTGGAACAGTGCAAAGGCTTCGCGCTTGTATTCCTGCTTCGGATTCTTACCACCATAGCTACGCAGGAATATGCCCTGCCGCAGGTGGTCCATAGTAGCGAGATGCTCTTTCCACAGTCCGTCGAGAATCTGCAGTGTGATCTGCTTTTCGAAGGCGCGCATCTTTTCACCAACGCTTGCGCTCTTCTCATGATAATCCTGCGTAAGGCTTTCAAGTACCTTCGCTTTTATTTCCTCTTCATAGAGCTTCTCGTCAGCGTCTAACCAAGCCTGCACAGGTAGCTCACTCGCGAATTCGGTCTTCAAGGCCTGCTCGAGACCTTCTATATCCCACTGTTCGGGCACGCTCTGCGGCGGCACATAGCTATCGACGAGCTGTTCAACGACTTCACTGCGCATATCGGAGAGTAGTTCAGAGATATCATCGCTCGCCATCAGCTCATTGCGCTGGCGATAAACAATAGTTCTCTGATCGTTTGCCACGTTATCGTATTCGAGGAGCTGCTTACGTATGTCGAAGTTACGACCTTCGACCTTGCGCTGCGCTTTCTCGATGGCACGGGTCACCATCCCGTGCTCGATCGCCTCACCGCGTTCCATACCCAGCTTCTGCATAAAGTTTTTCACCGATTCATTGGCAAAAATACGCAGGAGATTGTCTTCCATCGACAAATAGAATCGTGAGTAGCCGGGGTCACCCTGACGGCCGGCTCGACCGCGCAGCTGATTATCGATACGCCGCGATTCGTGACGCTCTGTACCAATGATATGGAGACCACCCGCCTCGAGCACCTGTTCGTGACGCGCCTGCCATGCGGTCTTGATCTCTTCAATTTTCGCAGGCGAAGGATCTTTTAATTCACTGACTTCGACTTCCCAGTTACCGCCGAGCACGATGTCTGTTCCGCGACCCGCCATATTGGTCGCAATAGTAACGGCACCCGGTTTGCCGGCCTGAGCGATGATCTGCGCTTCGCGCTCATGGAATTTTGCGTTAAGCACTTCATGATCGATCTTATTCTTTGTCAGAAATTGTGAGATAGCTTCCGAGGTTTCAATAGACGCCGTGCCCACGAGCACCGGCGCTCCCGCAGCACTTATCTCGGTGATATCGGCAACAATAGCCTCAAGTTTCTCCTCCATACTGAGAAAGATGAGGTCGTTTGCATCCACCCTGACCATCGGATTGTTTGTTGGGATAACCACGACATCTAGGCCGTAAATCTGACTAAATTCGAACGCCTCGGTATCGGCCGTACCGGTCATGCCCGATAGCTTATTGTAGAGACGGAAATAATTTTGGAAGGTAGTGGACGCGAGTGTCTGGCTCTCGCTTTGGATCTCCACGCCTTCTTTCGCTTCCAACGCCTGATGCAGACCCTCTGAGAGACGACGGCCTTCCATTGTTCGACCGGTGTGCTCGTCGATTAGCACGATACGCTTATCCTGCACGATGTATTCGACGTCACGATTAAATAGATGGTGCGCCTTTAGGGCAGAGTGCACGTGGTGCAGTAACGACAGATTGGCCGCCGAGTAAAGCGAGTCCCCTTCGGCGAGCAGCTTCTGCTCAATGAGCATACCCTCGATAAATTCGTGGCCAGCTTCGGTAAGCTCTACCTGCCGGCTTTTCTCATCGACGCTGAAGTGGCCGTCTTCTTCTGCCACGAAGCTCTTGTCCATCTGCTCCATCTTGGTCTTCTCGACCTTTTCACCGCGGACAAGACGCGGCACCAAAGCATTAATGGCGAGATAGAGCTTAGAGCTGTTCTCAGCTGCACCGGAAATAATTAGCGGGGTGCGAGCCTCGTCAATTAAGATAGAATCGACTTCATCGACCACTGCAAAATTCAGCGCTCTCTGCATCTTATCTGCGGAGCGGAAGGCCATGTTGTCACGCAAATAGTCAAAGCCAAATTCGTTGTTGGTACCGTAGGTAATCGAGCACTCGTAGGCTGCTTTTTTCTCAGCCGGATGTTGGCCTGACTTAATGACACCGACACTCAGACCCAAAAACTCATAGAGAGGGCGCATCCAATTAGCATCGCGCTCAGCGAGATATTCGTTCACCGTCACAATATGCACGCCATCGCCGCTCAGCGCATTTAAATAGGCCGGCAGGGTCGCCATCAAAGTTTTACCCTCGCCAGTGCGCATCTCAGCGATACTACCTTCGTTAAGCACCATGCCGCCGATGAACTGCACATCAAAGTGACGCATACCAAGTACCCGAACACTCGCCTCGCGTGCAACGGCAAAGGCTTCGGGCAACAGCGCATCTAAGCTCTCGCCTGCCTCTAACCGCTTTATAAACTCCGGCGTCTTCGCTGCTAGATCGGCATCTGAAAGCGCTTTGACTCCCTCTTCAAGGGCATTGATCTGTGCAACAGATTTGCCAAGTTTCTTTAGCTTTCGAGAGTTGCTGCTACCAAAAATTTTGCTGAGTAATTTCATATTAATGCTTTCTAATTTGTTCACGTTTGCGTTCGGCCGTCAGAGACACAGCAGAACTTTACTGGCCTTCTCTTGCATTCGAGGAGGTCCGGACTGATTTGGGAGATGGCCGCAGGGGGCGAGGAGGTAAGGTTTAGCGCAGAGTGCGCCGAATGTAGGCCGCGGGATCGACGACACGTCCGTTTTTGTAGACTTCAAAGTGAACGTGCGGCCCCGTAGAGCGTCCTGTCGAGCCCACCGCAGCGAGTGTTTCTCCGCGGGAGACAACATCGCCCACTTCAACGAAAAGCTCTTGAGAGTGCGCATAGCGAGTTTTATAGCCATTGCCATGATTCAACTCAACCAGAAGCCCATAGCCTGATTTCGGACCAGCCCATGTTACGACGCCCGCACCGACGGCGCTGATTTGTGCGCCAGCCTTGCCTGTGGTCAGGTCTAACCCCGCATGGAAGGAGCGTTTGCCGGAAAGCGGATCCGGGCGGTAGCCAAATGGCGAGGCTATCCAAGCGTTCTCTATCGGCCTACCCGCTATGCGCCCGTCAGCCTCGAAGCGCTGGGCGCTCAGCGCATTCTCTAGAGCGCCCAGCTGCTGCTGCCGTGCCTCGATCTGTTTTTCGAGAGCCACAACTGCCTGACTAAAGTCTTGGCTTGTGTAAGAGGACTGTTCGACGTTATTGGCGGCGACTGGCCCTCCGGCGGCGAATGCCAGGCTATCCTTGACCTCTGCGTCATCGAAGCCGCCTAGGGACGCGACTCGAGCACCAAGGGCATCAAGGCGCGCAAGGCGTGCCTGCAGCTTCGCAAGTTTGAGGGTCAGCGCATCAAGCTCTTGTGCAGAATCAACCCGAAGTTGCTCAAGCTGTAACGCCTGGAGCTCCAACTCTTTTTGCCAATTTTCAGCAGAGTGCTGAGCGAAAGAGTTGGGCGCTTGATCTTGACCAGAAGCAAGCTGATAGCCAAAGTAGCCGAGGCCAACAGGGGTGCCGAGCAAGCAGAGTGACAGGAAAGCGGTCAGCCAGCCTTTAAGTTCTAAGCTGCGGCTTTGGCCTAGGCGCTGGTCGATGAGTATGAATTTCATGGCTTACTAGGCACGGGGCCTCTGGATGGCTTTCGCAATTCTCCAGAGTAATCTACGAGCACTAGCCATGCAAGCTAGGAGCGCTAATCCTAGGCGGCAAGAACCGGCTTTGTATAAGAGATTGGCACCTGAGAATCGCCTTCAAAACTGACGATTTCCCACGCATCTTCGTTCTTTTCAAGCTCGCGTAGCAGCGCGTTATTGAGAGCGTGTCCAGATTTATGGCCTTTGAATTCGCCTATGAGACTTTTACCCAGGAGATAGAGATCGCCAATGGAGTCGAGGATCTTATGCTTCACAAACTCATCTTCGTAGCGAAGCCCATCCTCGTTAAGCACCTTGTAGTCTCCGACCGCGATCGCATTATCCATGCTCGCACCAAGGGCGAGATTACGGTTTCGCAGTTCTTCGAACTCGTGCATGAAGCCGAAGGTCCGCGCCCTACTCACCTCTTTCACGAAAGACGTACTACTGAAATCGATCGTCGCCTGCTTCGTATACTGCTTATACACCGGGTGATCGTACAGCAGAGTGTAGCTCACCTTAAAGCCATCAAAAGGGACCAGGCTCACGGTCTTATCACCCTGTTCTACCCTCAAGGGCTTAATAATCCTAATAAATCGCTTGGCTTCGGATTGCTCTTCAATTCCAGCAGATTGAATCAGGAAAACAAAGGGGCCCGCGCTACCGTCCATAATGGGTACTTCAGGAGCGCTGACGTCGATATAGGCATTGTCGATACCGAGGCCGGAGAGCGCTGACATCAGGTGCTCAACCGTCGATATTTTAACTCCGTCCTGCACCAGCGTCGTTGACAGCGTGGTCTCGCCCACGTTGGTTGCCGTGGCCTGTATCTGCACAACGGGGTCTAGGTCGACGCGGCAAAAAACGATGCCGGTGTTCACAGGAGCAGGCCTGAGTGTGAGATAGACCTTCTCACCGGTGTGGAGACCCACGCCTGTCGCGCGGATGATGTTCTTTAGAGTACGTTGACGAAGCATGGAAGCGCCCTGCCGTAAATAGAGGCTGTAGATTATTGTTTTTTCGTATAGCGCTAGCGCTCTCGACCTCCTTGCAGCGATTTGGAGGGAGGGAGCGAAGATCACCCAGGCTCATCGTGGTCGTTTAATTGACTCATGAAAGCCGTGGCTTGTGATCAGACGCAGTGTATCAAATGAAGGGGGGTTTCCCTAGCGCAGCACCAAGCGGCTACGCTAGTTTTTCCTCGCTATTTCCACGCAATTCCCCGTCGAATTAAGGGGCAGCGCCACGAAGCCTCTTAATCAGCTTGGCGGCGGAGAAACGCTGGAACGTCCAAATAGTCGAGGTCAGCGTCGGCATCCAAGCTCGGATCAAAGTTCGGCGCTGCATTACCCGCGGCGCGATCCATGCGCGGCGCTGGGCGGCGGACGGCAGTGTACTTTGGCGTGTTGTCGACAACGGTTTTGGGCTTCGCATGCACAGCGCCTAGGCCGGTGGCCACTACGGTGACGTGGATCTCATCCTTAAGTGAAGGATCGATAACGGTGCCTATGACAACCGTTGCATCGTCAGAGGCAAACTCTTCGATTGTATCGCCAACTTCCGAGAACTCACCGAGTGAAAGATTCTCACCTGCGGTGATATTTACCAGAATTCCGCGGGCCCCTTCGAGGTTTACATCCTCAAGCAGCGGGCTGCGAATAGCGGCCTCAGCGGCTTCACGTGCGCGCTCTGAGCCCGACGCAAATCCAGTGCCCATCATCGCCATACCCATTTCCGACATAACCGTCTTCACATCAGCGAAGTCGACGTTAATCATGCCTGGATTCATGATTAGGTCAGCGATGCCCTTCACAGCACCGAGCAGCACGTCATTCGCCGCCTTGAAAGCTTCGAGCAACGACGCGTCTTTGCCAAGTACGTCTAAGAGCTTTTCATTAGGGATAGTGATAAGGGAGTCGACGTGCTCGGAGAGCGCTTCGATGCCCTGCTGAGCGATGATCGAGCGCTTTCGGCCCTCGAATGGGAAGGGTCGGGTAACCACTGCAACCGTCAAGATTCCCATCTCTCGGGCCACTTCCGCCACAATGGGCGCGGCGCCGGTGCCTGTGCCCCCGCCCATGCCGGCAGTAATGAAGACCATATCAGAACCGGCGAGGATTGCTGCGATTTCATCGCGATCTTCTAACGCTGCTTGCCTTCCTACCTCGGGATTCGCACCTGCGCCCAGACCCTTAGTTAGGCCGGCGCCCATTTGCAGCACTGTCTTCGCGTCGATGTCGTTGAGCGCCTGCGAGTCTGTGTTGGCGCAGATAAATTCTACACCCTCGACGTCATGGGTAATCATATGGCGCACAGCGTTGCCGCCACCACCACCTACGCCAATGACTTTTATCTCGGCAGCTTGCGCTACGTTTTCGACGAGTTCGAACATAATGCCCCCTAACTTAATTTCTTATGCGCTGATTCTCATGCGCTACTCTTATGCACGCCGCTAAGCTGCTAATTATTACCCTGAAACCAACTCTTCACTCGACCAACGAGATTCACCTGAGGCTCGCCCTTCGCCACGACGCCTCCTCGCTCTTGAAACTGCTTGAGCCCATAAAGAAGAAGGCCAACTCCCGTAGAGTAGACTGGGTTTCGAACTATATCGGCAAGGCCCGCCACATTATGAGGGGCTCCTATACGAACTGGTGCATGAAAAATTTCCTCGGCCAGTTCTACGACTCCCTCCATCTTGCTCGTACCGCCAGTGAGCACAATGCCCGCTGCAAGAAGATGCTCAAATCCACTGCGCTGCAATTCCTGCTGCACAAGCGTAAATAACTCGACGTATCGCGGTTCGACCACCTCGGCAAGCGACTGCCTTGATAACTCTCGCGGGGGCCTATCACCTACGCTGGGCACCTTGATACTATCGGCATCATTGGCGAGCTGCGTGAGCGCACAGGCATACTTAATCTTGATCTCATCGGCGTTGTCGGTAGGCGTTCTGAGCGCCATGGCAATATCGTTGGTGACCTGATCACCGGCAATGGGAATTACACCGGTGTGACGAATTGCCCCTTCAGTGAAAATAGCGATATCACTCGTGCCGCCGCCAATATCGACAAGACACACACCCAGCTCTTTTTCATCTTCGGTGAGCACCGAATAAGAAGAGGCCAGCTGTTCGAGAATAATTTCATCCACTTCAAGATTGCAGCGCCGAATACACTTTTCGATATTCTGCGCGGCGTTGATTGCACAGGTCACCAGGTGGACCTTCGCCTCAAGTCGCACACCAGACATTCCGAGGGGCTCCTTCACACCCTCCTGCGCATCGATGAGATATTCCTGCGGCAAAATATGCAGAACTTTTTGATCTGCAGGGATAGCCACCGCCTGGGCCGCCTCTATAACCCGCTCGATATCTGCACGCTCCACTTCACCATCTCTGATGGCGACTATCCCATGGGAATTCATACTGCGGATATGGCTTCCTGCAATACCTGCGTAGACCGAGTGAATCTGACAGCCCGCCATCATCTCAGCTTCGGCTATTGCGTGCTGAATAGAGTCAACCGTTGACTCGATATTAACTACGGTGCCTTTCTTGAGGCCCCGTGAGCGATGGCTGCCGATGCCTACGATATTCAGGCTGCCGTCTTCAACGATCTCACCAACGATCGCCACCACTTTAGACGTGCCTATATCGAGCCCTACGATCATGTTTTCGCTCGCCGCCGCATTCATAGTCTTTCGTCCTTAGCCTCTGCGCTACGCGCAGATAAATAATCGATTAAGTGTGTCACTAGCGCTGAGCTACGCTGTCGCTTAACTTCACGGCGATGCCATTACCATAGCGCAGATCTACCGACTCAAAGCGCGCAGTTTCGGCGCGATCTTGCTGGGCATAAAAGCGGGCGAAGCGCTGAGTTTTCGCCAGTACGTCGCCGCGGCCTGCCTCGACGCGAATTCCGCTCGCATCGAGCTTCCAGCTGCCCCGTTCGCTCAGGCTAAGCCCATTCAGCCGCAGCCCCACGGGCGATAGAACCTGGCTCATCTGTTTGTATTGCTGCATGACCCGCTCTTGGCTTTGCTCCGGCCCGGCAAGCTTAGGCAGATCAGTGAACTGCGCCGCATCGGCTGGCGCGAAGAGTTCGCCATATTGATTGAGCAATTTTCCCTCGCCCCAATGAGCTATCGGCACCTCCTCCTTGAGATGAAGCGCCACTGTGTCGGGCCAGATCCGGCGCAGCTCTGCGCTCGCCACCCAGGGCAGCGACTCCAGACTCGCGCTAACGGCTTCTATGTCAAATTCGAAATAGCCTACACCCACCTGCGTAGCGAGCCGTTCCGTCACCTCCGCCTCGCTTACTCGCTGCCACTGATTCTCAATCTGTACTTTAGTAATGGGCTTGCTGATAAAAGCGCTCACACGCGCTCGAGGCTCCTGCAGCTGCGGCGCCACCGCTGCAGCCCAAGCGATAAGTATCAGCACAGCAAGAAATCCACCTTTCAACGCTTTACGAGCAGCACTGGTTTCCTTGGTAACAGGCGCTTTTGCCGCGGTTTTCCGCACCGCGTGAGCGCCCTTGCGCGCTCGGTTTTGAGGTCTTGGCTCCGCTCTCATTAACCCCTCTCCCTCAGGCCTTGCTCGATAATTCGCAGCACCAATTCATCGAAGTCGATCGCAAGCACCGCGGCTGCACGAGGGACGAAGCTGTGATTGGTCATACCCGGCAGCGTGTTAATTTCCAGCAGAAAAAACCTGCCATCACTATGGCGCATCACATCGACTCGCGCTGTGCCGCTGCAGCCCAAAGCATGATAGGCAGCGAGCACCAGCTCATTAAGCTCCCTTGCCTCAGCGTCATCGAGATTCGCTGGGCACAGCGTGCGCGTCTCTTCTGAGATATATTTGGCGTTAAAGTCGAACAGCTCGCCGCGCGTGGCCAGCTCAATGCTCGGCAAAGCATGGCCGTCGAGCACTCCAACCGAATACTCTGGCCCCATGATGCATGCCTCAGCCATCACTCGAGCGCCTATCTGTCGGGCTTTCATATAGGCTTGTTCAAGCTCCTGTGCATCCGCTGCTTTGGCTAGCCCAAGGCTCGACCCCCCACTGACAGGTTTAACAATGCAAACCCCGAGCCTTGCTGAGACCTCTTGCCACTGCGTATCGTCGGTGAGTAGCTCAAAGTCTGCCGTCGCCAAACCCTGCTGCAGCCATATTTGTTTCGCACGAATTTTGTCCATTGCTAGCGCCGAAGCCAATACACCCGAACCGCTGTAAGGCACACCAAGCACCTCTAAAAAGCCCTGAATTACGCCGTCTTCGCCACCCTCTCCGTGCAGCATATTCAAGGCGAAATCTGGCTTCATGGCGCTGATTTTCTCGACTACGCCCTCTTGTGTGTCTAGCATTGAAGCTTGAACGCCCGAACGCACTAGGCTGTCGTAGACTGCGCGCCCACTCTTGAGCGAAACATCGCGTTCAGCAGAGGCACCACCAAGCAGCACTGCGACGTGCCCGAGACGGGAAAGCAGCTGGACCTTATCGAACTCGCCTATTGTCGTCACTGGTCTGTACTCCCACATTCACGCTGCATCAGGTCTGCAGAGAGCTGTTTGGCCAATGCACCTACACTGCCAGCGCCCTGAGTAATCACGATATCGCCGTCTTCAACAATGCCGTCGAGAAGCTCAACAATCATTTTCTCATCCTGCACTAGAATCGGATCTACCTTGCCGCGAAGACGGATACTGCGGCTCAAACTGCGAGAGTCTGCGCCGGCGATTTTCTTCTCGCCTGCCGCGTAAACCTCCAACAACAAAAGAGCGTCTACCTCGCATAGTACATCGACAAAATCGTCGTAAAGATCATGGGTGCGGCTATATCGATGGGGCTGAAAAAGCATAATGATCCGACAGTCTGGCCACCCTTCCCGCAGGGCACGAATGGTAGCTGCGACTTCGGTTGGATGGTGGCCATAGTCGTCCACGAGCGTTGCTCGCACCGTCTGCTCATCACTACGCCTACCGAAGCCGAATTCACCTTGCACATCAAAGCGTCGTCCCACTCCATCGAAACCCTCGATACCCTTTGCTATCGCAGCAAAATCCAGCCCTTCATCCACAGCCACTGCCAATGCCGCGGTCGCATTTAGCGCGTTGTGCCTCCCGGGCATCGCTAGAGTCAAAGAAAGCGTTTCAGCGGTTTCTTTTTGGTAGACATCGAACCGTGTTTGACCGCCCGACTGCTGCAAATTTTGCACGCGGAAATCTGCATCCTCCGAGAAGCCATAGGTAAGCTTAGGACGCGACACTAACGGCATGATCTCGCGCACCGCCGGGTCATCAATACACAGCACTGCTAGGCCGTAGAACGGAAGATTGTGCAAAAAATTGATAAAGGTTTGCTTCAACCGATCAAAGTCGCCGCCGTAGGTGCTCATGTGATCGGCTTCAATATTCGTGACCACGGCGACCATAGGCAGAAGATGCATAAACGATGCATCGCTCTCGTCTGCTTCGGCGACAAGATAGCGACTCTCCCCCAGTCGCGCATTGGTACCTGCGCTGGTTAAGAGACCGCCAATAATAAAGGTTGGATCGGCGCCACTCGCGGCGAGTACCGACGCGAGCAGGCTAGTGGTAGTTGTCTTGCCATGAGTCCCTGCAATGGCGATCGAATGTCGGTAGCGCATGAGCTCTGCGAGCATCTCGGCGCGCGCGAGCAATGGCAGCTTAGCTTCGAGCGCTGCAAGCATCTCGGGATTTTTTTTGGTTACGGCGCTTGAGTAGACAACTACGTCCGCCGCTTCGATGTTTTGTGCCCTATGACCTATAAACACGTTCGCACCGAGCTCGGTTAAACGCCGCGTGTTGGGAGACTCGGCGATGTCCGATCCGCTAATAGCATAGCCTTGATTGAGAAGCACCTCAGCGATGCCGCACATTCCCGCTCCGCCAATGCCAATAAAGTGCAGGGTTCGAATGCGGCGCATCTCAGGCACGCTATGTTGAGCCTGCTTATTTAGCATTGCGTGGCTCCATGATGAGTGACGCAATCTTTTGATCGACGCCTCGAGGCGCAAGTCGATGCGCAGCCAACGCCATCGAATGAAGCGCTTCTCTGTCTTTTGCAAATCGATCGAGAAGACCAGCGAGGCCTTCAGGATCAAGATTTTTTTGTTCGATTAACACCGCTGCATCCGCCTCACTCAGCCACTGCGCATTATAAAGCTGTTGCTGATCTTTGTGATACGGATAAGGGACAAGCAGCGCAGGTTTTCCCGCTACAGCGAGTTCGCTTACGGTGCTCGCGCCAGATCTACAAATCACGAGATCTGCCCAGAGATAGGCCTCTGCCATATCGTCAATAAACGCAGAGACTTGCAATGAATCCCCCTGAGCAAGACCACTCTGGGCATAGGCTGCCTCCGTAGAGTCCAACTGCCCTGCGCCTGTCTGGTGACGAACACAGAGCTTTTCAGCTCCAGCTTGAGTCAGCAGTGTTAAGGCCTTCGGTAAGATCTCGTTCAGCGCACGCGCTCCCTGGCTTCCGCCCAGGACAAGGATGCGCAGGGCATCAGTTTGCGAAGATAGCGCAGGCGCAAGCTCCCCAACCGCTTCTATCGCAGCGCGCACGGGATTGCCTACCGTGATGACTTTGCTCGACTCGGCAAAGGTATTTGGAAACGCCTGCAGGACTTGATTGGCAATGCGCGCGAGCAGTTTATTGGTTACACCTGGCACCGCGTTCTGTTCATGCAGCACTAAACGCTGGCCAAGCAGCTTTGTTGCAACACCTCCCGGCCCGGAGACATATCCCCCCATACCCAACACGCAGTCCGGTTTTATCCGCCGAATGATACTGAGGCTTTGCCAGAGCGAGTGCAGCAGCATCCAAGGCGCTTTCGCAAGCCGTAAGAGACCCTTACCCTTTAGACCCTGCGCAGAAATTCTGTGCAGAGGAAATTCGGTCTCGGCAAGCAAGCGATTCTCCAACCCTGTATGCGTTCCCAACCACTCCACCGCGACACCGCGAGCCCGCAGCTGACGCGCTATCGCGAGCGCAGGGAACACATGTCCGCCAGTTCCCGCCGCCATTATCAGAACGCGTCGACAGCGCATTAACGCCCCCACCTTCGCTCTTGTTGCCCCATGGCTGCGAGACGCTCGGTTTCGAACTGGATTCGAATCAACATCGCTGCCATAACACAGCTGATAATTAGACTAGCACCACCGTAGCTTAGAAAAGGCAAGGTAAGCCCTTTCGTTGGCAGCAGGCCGATATTCACACCGACATTGATGAGCGCCTGACCCGCGAACAGCAGTCCCAAGCCATAGGCGAAAAACGCCGCGAAGTAACTCTCATGAGTTTGAGCGAGTCGACCGATAGAGAAGGCCTTAGCGACAAGCAGACAAAACAGAGCAACAACGAAAGCGACGCCAAACAGGCCTAATTCCTCACCGATGATTGCCAGTACGAAGTCAGTATGAGCCTCGGGTAGAAAGTACAGTTTCTGAATACTGTGCCCGAGCCCGGTACCAAACCACTCGCCGCGACCAAACGCGATAAGTGCCTGGGCAAGCTGATAGCCGTCGCCAAAGATGTTTTCACTAGACCACGGATCCAAAAAGGAAGTGAAGCGCGCTATCACGTGGGGCTTGGTATAGGCTATTGCTGAAAAGCCAGCGCCTGCAATAGCGAGAATTAACGCGAAACGCGGCAGTTTCGCATCGGCTAAAAACAGCAGGCAGAACGTTGTTGCCATCAGTATAACCAGCGCACCGTGATCCGGCTCCATCTGAAGAAGCCATGCGGCACAGCCAGAAATACCCAGCGGTGTTAGGAACTCCCGCCACTGAGTTTTCACCGCCTCGCGATTGCGCTGCAGGTAATCAGCCAGATACATCACAATGAACAGCTTGGCGAGCTCGGAAGGCTGCAGATTGAAAAAAGGCAGTGGAATCCAACGCGAGCTGCCGTTCACTGTATGACCGATACCAGGAATCAGCACGGCGATCAGCAGCACAAACGAAATGAGCATAAGCAGCAGCGCGAAGCGGCGCCACAGAGCAAGCGGTATGGCCACGGTGACGACTCCAGCCGCGAGACCTATACAGGCAAAGATAGCCTGGCGCTTAAAGTAATAGAGCGGGTCACCGGATGCGGAGTTAGCAATCTCTACCGATGCAGAGGTCATCATCAGCAAGCCCGTACTAAGCAGCAATAGCGCAATCAGCAGAACAGAATTCAAGCCCCGCTGCGGGGCGCCCGCAAACGTTAACTCTGACGAATAGCGTTGTAGCTCACTTGCTGCTGCCACCGGTCTAACTCCCTGCTAGCTGCGCCTGCGCAGCATTAATATAGGTTTGAACGCAGGCGGCGAACTGCTCACCCCGGTCCTGAAAATTTGCGAACATATCGAAACTCGCGCAAGCAGGCGACAGGAGCACGGCGTCCCCCCTGTGCGCCGAATGAACGGCAAGTTGCACCGCTGCGGAAAGGTCTTCGGCAAAGTGCACCTCGATCTCTCTGGTCGATTCAGTAACTGAAGCAGAAGCCTCGCTTCGCACCGCGTCAGCGATGCGCTCGGCATCTTGGCCAATAAGAATGAGCGCGCGAGCATAGGCTCTCAACGCAGGTGACAAGGGTGAAAAATCAGCTCCCTTACCCTCGCCACCGGCAATGAGCACCACACGCGATGCGGGATTGAAGGCGGCACGACTGGCATGGACACTTTGCAGCGCAGCTATCGCAGCACCCACATTCGTCCCTTTGGAGTCGTTATAAAAAGCAATGTCAGCAGACTGCCCTAGCCATTCACAGCGGTGGGGCAAGCCATCAAAAGCGCACAGCGCAGCCTTTATGGCAGCTCGTGAAACACCGGCCAGCAGAGCAAGCCCACTCGCTGCAAGCGCATTTTCAAGGTCATGTTTGCCTGCCTGCTTCAGCTTCGCCACGGGACAAAAGCTCTCGCCATTGAGCGCTATAAAACGCTCGCCGTCCTGCTCTTTAATTCCCAAGCCCTCTGTTGCAGCCCCGTCAACGCGATAGCTGAGCTGTTTCTGCACGCCGTTGGGTGGCAGCGTAAGCGCGTTATTACTATTGATCACCGCGTGCTGCGCACCACTAAATATTCTTTGTTTCGCGCTGAGATACTCGGTAGCGTCGCTATAGCGATCCATGTGATCTTCGCTTAGGTTAAGCAGCGCAACAGCAAAGGCATTAAGCTCCTGCGTTGTTTCTAACTGAAAACTCGACAGCTCTAGCAGATACACCTCTTTTACGGGCTCCTCGAGCAGATCCAGCGCGGGTTTAAACTGCGCCCCGTCGAGATTGCCACCGAGTCCGTAGTTTTTGCCTTCCGCACGCAGCATCGCAGCAATGAGCGCCACGACCGTGCTCTTTCCGTTAGATCCCGTAACAGCAATTATTGGCGCTGGCGCGAACTTCGCAAATAGTGCGATATCACCGAGAACGTCGACACCCTTAGCCCTAGCGCTGGCGATGGCCGGCGTCGCCACGGCAATACCTGGACTGACTATTAAACGGTCGGCGCTCTCCAGGATGGCAGAGATCACCTTGCTATCAAGACTGCCGAGATGCACCTCGACGCTAGGGAAATGTGCTTTGAACTCGGCGAGCCCCGGTGGCGCATCGCGGCTATCGACCACTGCAAAACTCGCACCCGAACGCGCCAGAAAACGCGCACAGGAGAGGCCAGTTGCACCCAAACCAACCACAACGTTATGCCCAGCGAGACTGGCGGGAAGCGTTGCAGAGCTGTTGGGCGTACTAAGCAAAGGAACTCCGCGGCGCTTAGCGCAGTTTGAGGGTGGCTAAACCAACAAGAACCAGCATGACAGTGATGATCCAAAAGCGAACGATGACGCGAGGCTCTGGCCAGCCCATTAATTCGAAATGATGATGAATAGGTGCCATCTTAAAGATGCGTTTGCCGCGCAGTTTAAAAGAGCCAACTTGAAGAATTACCGACAGCGTTTCCATAACGAAAATCCCGCCCATAATGACCAAAACTAGCTCGTGACGCGCGATGATCGCCATCGTACCGAGCGCAGCTCCGAGGGCTAGAGCACCGACATCACCCATAAATATTTGCGCGGGATAGGTGTTAAACCAGAGAAAGCCGAGGCCGGCTCCAAGCAGGCCTCCGGCAAAAATAACCACCTCACCTGAGCCCTCAACATAGGGTATTTGCAGGTAGCTCGAAAACTCAACGTGGCCGGCGAGATAGGCGATAGCACCAAGCGCCGCGCCCACCAAGACTGAAGGAAGAATCGCCAACCCATCGAGCCCATCGGTCAGGTTGACTGCATTGCTGAATCCTACGATGAAAAAATAGCTGACAACGATATACAAGATGCCGAGATCCAAAGCCACAGACTTGAAGAACGGCAGAATGTAAGCGGTTTCGGCCGGCCCCGCTGCTGTTGTGTAAAGCACCGTTGCCGCAACGGCGCCGATAAGAGACTGCCAAAAATATTTCCACCGCGCAGGCAAACCTATGGAGTTCTTTCGAATCACCTTCCTATAATCATCTACCCAACCCACGACACCAAATGCCAGCGTGGTGAGTAAAAGCACCCACACATAGTGGTTGTTGAGATCTGACCAGAGCAGCGTACTCGCGGAGATGCCAACAAGTATAAGCACGCCGCCCATAGTCGGCGTGCCCGCTTTACTAAAGTGACTTTCGGGACCGTCGTCGCGAACCACCTGCCCTATCTGGTGCTGCTGCAAACGCCTGATTAACACTGGCCCCACTAGCAGCGACACGCACAGGGCAGTGAGCACTGAGAATATCCCGCGCACAGTAATGTATTGCAGCACAAAGAAAGCGCTGTCGTACTGCATGAGATAGTCTGAAAGCCAAACCAGCATTTGCTAGGTATCCTTAAGTTGTTGCCGAGCTGAGCGCTGTGACAATTTTATCCATACGCGCGCCACGCGAACCTTTTACTAAAATTACTGCGTCTTTCCTTGCCTGCCGCAGACACTCCTGAGCGAGCGCCTCATGACTGTCGAATAGCGCCGCGCTGGCGCCCCCAGCACTGCGATAGGCATTCACGATATCTGCGCACTCTTCACCCACCGCGAGCAGCAGAGGCAAGCCCGCCTGGGCTGCGTACTCGCCAACTTCGCGGTGCGCGCTGACTGACTGATCACCGAGTTCACGCATACCGCCAGCCACGAGAACACGTGCTCCTTCTGCTGTAGCGAGCACATCGATCGCCGCTTTGAAGGAATCGGGGCTTGCGTTATAAGTATCATCTAATAGTCGGCAACCAGCTCTGCCTATTGAGGGGAATAATCGCCCCGGTACAGGCTGCGCTTGGGCTAGGCCGGCACGAACACTCTCGAGGCTCGCTCCGGCCTCAATCGCACAGGCCGCAGCGGCTAGCGCATTCTCGACATTGTGCGCACCAAGAAGTCCAAGCTCGAGGCTTATTTCACCGATCGGGGAAAACAGGCGAAAGGTCATCCTGCCGTTAGCATCAAGCGAGGCCGGCGTACAGCGATAGTCCGCCCCTGGGATTTTGTCGGCATAGCTAAACAGACAGACTTTGCGAGAGCCTGCTCGTCGAATCCACTGGTCACAGTTTTTGTCATTGGCATTGAAGATCGCCGTGCCGGTTGCGGCGAGACCGTCGATAATTTCACCTTTGGCTTCAACAATCCCCTGCAAGGAGCCAAAGCCTTCGATATGCGCCGCGCTGGCTTTAGTTATCAGCGCGATATTGGGTTCTGCCGCAGCCACACTGAGTGCTATCTCACCCGCCCCGTTTGCGCCCATCTCGATGACCGCATAGCTATGCTCCTGCCCAATATCAAGAAGAGTGAGCGGAACACCAATCGTGTTGTTGAAATTAGCAGATGTCACATGAGTCGCGGCTTCCTGCTTGAGAATTGACCCTAGCATCTCCTTAACCGAGGTTTTGCCTTGACTCCCTGTTAGCGCAACCAGAGTTGCCTTGCTGCGCCGACGATTCATTCTTGCCAGGCACAAAAGCGCTTGCTGGGCATCGGCAACAATCAAACTAGGAAGATCGAAACCTGTTGGCAGATCTTGCGCAACCGCAGCAATGGCCCCGCGTTTGGACGCCTCTCCCAGGAAAGCGTTGCCGTCAAAGCGCTCGCCCTTCAAGGCTAGATAGAGATCACCCGCTTGCAGTGTTCGCGTATCGGTTGAGACGCGACTAAAGGCGACGTCAATCTGAGGCGCCTCGATACCAAGTTCCTGCGCCAATTCGGCCAGGGTGAAATGTCCGATCATTGTGCGCCCCTCTCACGGTTGTTCAATGCTGTTTGAGCTACGGCAGCGTCATCGAAAAATTGCCGCTCTCCTAAGATCTCCTGATAAGCCTCATGGCCTTTGCCAGCAATGAGAACAGCGTCTCCAGGCGCAGCCTGAGCAATGACCTGTGTGATGGCGAGAGCCCTGTTAGGCACCTTATTGACGCGCTCCGGCGCTACGAAACCCATAGCGATTTGTTCGAGAATGGCCCCGGGGTCTTCGAAACGGGGGTTGTCATTAGTTAAGCAGACTGTGTCGGCGCAACGCTCTGCCACCTCAGCCATGAGCGGTCGCTTTCCCGCATCGCGATTGCCTCCCGCTCCAAACAGGCAGTGTATTCTGCCGTCGACATGACCGCGCAGACCCGTCAAAGCGCTCTCAAGGGCTGCCGGAGTGTGAGCATAGTCCACCACCACAGTGAGACTGGCCTGCTTCTCGGAGCTTACTCGTTGCATCCGCCCGGGTACGGACTGCAATGCAGACAGTGCCGCGGCAATCTGCTCGAGCGAGAGCAGAGTGTTCTGCGCATAGAGCGTGGCAGCAACGGCGAGTACATTGCTGATATTAAATTCCCCAAGCAGCCCTACATGCACCCTGCCTTTCCCAGTTGGCGTGATCAAATCGAAGGCAGTACCCTCAGGACCCAGAGTTATATCCCGCGCTTGAATCGACGCACTCGGCGAATGAATGCCAAACGTAGTCAGCGCCACCGTCGGTGCCAATTCATTAATCAGGGAGAGCGCGAAGGGGTCGTCGAGGTTGATGACCGCCCTTTTCAAGCCGGGAAAAAGAAAAAGTTTTTTCTTGCTTGCACCGTAAGCGTCCATAGTGCCGTGGTAATCAAGGTGATCGCGAGTAAGGTTGGTAAACACGGCAGTGTCAAACTCTACAGCCTGCACCCGCCGCTGATGCAGGCCGATAGAGGAGACCTCCATGGCAACGGAATCCAAACCCTGAGAGGCTAACTCGAAAAGCATACGCTGGACAGAAATAGCATCGGGCGTTGTTAATTCTGTTGTCTGCAACGCATCAATAGGCCCGTAGCCCAAAGTGCCGATTGAGCCTGACTGCTTGCCCAGCGCATTAAGAGCGCGGGAGAGGAACAGCGCGCAGGAAGTCTTGCCATTGGTGCCTGTGATACCCGTAACGCTCAGGCGCTTCGAAGGATAAGCAAAGAAGCGCGCTGCGATGCCGCTGGTTTTTGCCGCAAGATCGTCAATCGCCACAACAGGAGTTTCGGACTGAAAAGAGGTACCAGACCAACTGTCGCTAGCCTCAACAAACACAGCGGCGGCGCCGGCGGCAATCGCCTGCGGGATAAAATCACGACCGTCCTGATTGCGGCCAAACAGCGCGATAAAAAGATCGCCCTCCTTCACCAGCCTACTATCTAATTGTAGTCCGCTTATTCGAAGCGAAGAGACCGACTCCTCTAAAGGCGCATCCGTGACGAGACCAACGACAAGCTCGCCGAGGGCACGGTCTTTTTGCTGCCAGTCGCTAGCCTCAGTCATTAGTCTTATTCGTCGCCTCCGCTCGCTAGGAGAGTTTGCGCCGTAGGTAGATCGTCAGGCGGGATATTCAGCAAACGCATTGCCCCCGAGGCGACACGGGAAAAGACTGGGGCCGCGACCTGCCCGCCGTAGTGCTCATCACCCTTCGGCTCATTGATCACGATCACCACCACGATCTTTGGATCGCTAGCCGGGATCATGCCTGCGAACAGTGAGTTATGAAGATTCGCCTCATAGCCGCTCTCTCCGACAACGTGTGCTGTGCCGGTTTTACCTGCGACTTTATAAAAAGGCACTCTCGCTTCGCGTGCAGAGCCTCCGCGACGCGGATCGACGACGGTCTCCAACATGTCTTTGATCTGTGCGGAAATCGAGCTGCTCAGCACCTGCTCGCGCGGTAGGTTTTCGACTTCTTCCTCACTCAACTTAATAAGCGACACCGGCTTGTGTATGCCACCGTCGGCGATCACCGAATAGGCTTGGGCGAGCTGCAATGCTGTGACCGAGAGTCCGTAGCCATAGGACAGCGTTGCGGTTTCGATATCACTCCAACGGCGCGGGCTAGGCAGCAGACCGCCGCGCTCGCCGGGGAAGCCAGTGCCCGTATCACGCCCAAGCCCGACTCGCTCAAGCACGTCGCGAATGGGCTCGGGGCCTATTTGTAACGCGACCTTACTCGTCCCGACGTTGCTAGATTTTGTAATGACCTTGCCGAGGGTTAATGTTCCGTAGTTGTGAATATCTTGAATCGTATGTCCACGCACCATCATCCAACCTGGGCTAGTCTCGATAATGGTATCGGCTTCATAAACACCGCTTTCGAGAGCCGCTGCAATAGTAAAAGCTTTAACGGTGGAGCCTGGCTCAAACACATCGGTCACAGCGCGATTTCTAAGTGCCCCGAAGTCACTAATGCTGCTCTTATTGTTAGGGTTATAAGACGGCTGGTTCGCCATCGCCAACACTTCACCAGTATCGATATCTAACATCACGAGAGTCGCTGACTTGGCGCGGCGCTTGGTGTATTCGGCCTTCAGTTCTTTATAGGCGAGATTCTGCAGGCGGAAGTCGATGCTGAGTTCAACATTGTTGCCGTCGGAGGCTGTCTGAATCGTGCGAATTTCTTCGATGATGTTTTTACGTCTATCTTGGACAATCTGTCGTTTGCCCGGCTCGCCTCGCAGGTAGTTCTCGTAGGTTAGCTCTATACCTTCTTGGCCTTCATTATCGATATTGCTGAAGCCAACAAGATGTGCCGCAACCTCGCCCTGAGGATAAAAGCGCTGATACTCCTGCTCGAAGCGCACATGCGGGATACGCATGGCCTGAGCCGGCGCTGCCTCTGCCGGGGACAAGCGACGCTTAATAAAGAGGAAGCGCTTGTTCCGTGATTTTTGAATATTCGCGTTCAGCGCATCGGGGTTCATATCCAGAGCATTGGCAAGGCGACGGATATCTGCGGCGTTGTCGGCGATTTCCATAGGATCAACGCTGACAGAGATGACCGGCGTACTGACCGCAAGCGGCTCGCCGTTACGGTCGAACACTAGCCCACGATTGGCAGCAATCGGCAAGGTACGAATCGCGCGGGAGTCACCCTGCTTTTGCAGAAAGTCGCGCTCAGAAACATGCAGCATGCCAACCTTCCAGCCCACTGCGATGACACAGAGTACGAGACCAAAAAGAATTATCCCAAGACGCCATGTATCGGCAATGAATTTGCCCGCGCGCGCGAAACGCGAAGGAGCTTTCACCTTCACTTGTTCAGCTCGCTTACTGCGCGTTGCGGTCATTTATGCTCTCCATTGGTCGCCGAGTAGCGACGCTATTCTTAAAGTGTTTTAGTACTTAACTGTTACTGCGCGATCATGACGATGCGACTGACATCGGGCACATGCATGTTGAGCTGCTCGACGGCCTTTTGTTCTATGCGGCCCTCAACCCCGAAGGTGCTCTGCTCAATAAGCAGTTGCCCCCACTCGACGTTAAGCTCACTTGCTTCACTGCGCAGCTCTTGCAGGCGATTGAACTCATAGCGGCTCTCATGAGTGGTCGCGACGACAGCCAAGCCGCTAACGAGCAACGCCGCCAGCAGAGCAAGAAAGACCCCCGAATCGCGCTCAGTGAGCCCTAACCAGACCAGCATAGGCGCTGCAATCTCGCCGCTCTTTGCTCTCTTCTGACTTGCCTGAACCATCGCTGTCACCTAATTTTCAGCGTTTAGTCGCCACCCGCATCACTGCGCTGCGTGCGCGCACATTGCGCGCTATTTCTTCTTTACTCGGTTTACGCGCCTTGCCAATCGGATTCAGCAAAGGATTTAACTGTGACTGCGCAACGGGTAAACCTCGCGGAAAATCATCACCTTTGGCGTGTTTCGCAATAAAGCGCTTAGCAATTCTGTCTTCCAATGAATGGAAGCTAATTACCACCAAGCGGCCACCCGGTCGAAGCACGGTTAGCGCCTGATCTAAAACACTCTCAAGCTGTTCCAACTCGCCATTAATAAATAAGCGTATTCCCTGAAAAGCCCTCGTCGCCGGGTGCTTGTCCCGCTCCCAGGCTGGATTGGCCTCCTTTACCATCTCTGCCAGTTCGCCTGTCCGCGTAATCGGTTTTAGCGCACGCTCTGCGACAATCCGTCGGGCCATGCGCCGTGAATGCCTCTCTTCGCCGTAGCGGTAAAGCACATCCGCTATCTCGGTCTCGCTCGCCGTATTAATCCACTCCGCTGCGCTGATGCCGCTGGTCGTATCCATGCGCATATCCAACGGGCCGTCGCGCATAAAACTAAAGCCGCGCTCTGCATCGTCGAGCTGCGGCGATGACACGCCAAGATCTAACAATATGCCGTCAATTTGCCCGCTAAGCCCAAGAGCTGAGACAACCGTCTCAAGCTCGCCAAAGGCGCTATGCTGCGGCTCAAGCCTTGAGTCGCTAGCCTGCATCGCGCGTGCAGTCGCAATCGCCTCAGGATCTCTATCGAAGGCAATTAGCCGCGCTGATCCCGGCAGCGCCGCAAGCAGCGCTTGACTGTGTCCGCCGCGCCCGAACGTGCCGTCGACAAAAATCTGCGGCCTGTTTACTGCGACCTCTTCGCTACTTATTAGCGCCTCGACCGCTTCCTGCAGGAGCACTGTGAGGTGTGCCGACTCGCCAGCCATACCTGTGTCCTTGCGAAGTTCGCTAGAGCGCTAGTGAGCGCAGTTTTTCTGGCAGCTCCTCTGAGCTCGCCGATTCCGACAGCCACTGCTCGCGCTGCGCCGCCCAGGCCTCTTGACCCCAAATCTCTAATTTCTTTCCCTGACCCACGAGACACAGATGCTTTTCAAGACCCGCATAGCTACGCAGCTCCTGCGGCAGCAAGATGCGGCCATTGCCGTCAAGCTCGAGATCAGTGGCGTGGCCAATGAGCAGGTGCTTTACCCGCTGCGACATAGGATCGAAGCTGGAGAGGCTTTCGATCTCGCGTTCGATTTGCTCCCACTCTGCGAGGGGGTACAGGAGTAGGCAGCGATGATTTGTGTCGATTGTCACGACCAGACGACCCGCACAGGCAGCCATTAGCTGCTCGCGGTAGCGCGATGGCATCGCCATTCGCCCTTTAGCGTCCAAATTGATCGTGTTAATCCCGCGAAACATCGCAGAGCCCCTATTCCCGTAAGCCTTTGATTATTGGCAGTATCGCGGGTCTATCTACCCACACTAGCCCACAATAATACAAAATTACCCACTTTTTTCCACAGATTGCCACTATAAGCACAGGATTCGCCCCATGCAAGCAGAAATTGCGCGAATCCGAGGACTCAGTAACGGGCCTCAAAAAACCAGCTTCGCAGGAGGTGAGCCCCCAGCCTCAGGCCCACGAAGGAGACGGAAAGAACTAGTGAGGCGGACCAGTGGAGAAACGAATGAGGAGACAAACGAGAAGACGAGGGAGACAGCGAATAAAGGGGCAGAGGTTAAAGAGACCGAGAGCGAAGTGGGAATAATTACAGGGCAGTTTGCTGACTAAAACTATCGCAAAGACCAAAACCTTGGCAGTTTAGTGCTGACATAGGAATACCACAGCGCAGCATCCGCAGTGGCATAGACCTTTTTTATAACTAGTGACTACTAAAGAGAAGTGCGTAGCTGAGAGGGTTAAGAATATTAAAAAATGAGCCAGCCTATAAGCCGGGTTCTGTCGAGGACAATCATTCATCTGCGGCCCGCGTCGCCGCGGACCTGTAGCGGCCTACCCGAATCCAATGCGAGCAGCATCGACGGATTCCTATTTGGCCTTGCTCCGAGTGGGGTTTACACTGCCACGAACTGTTACCAGTCGCGCGGTGCGCTCTTACCGCACCTTTTCACCCTTACCGGATCGACGACCCCTAAGGGACTGCACGCCGACCAGGCGGTTTGTTTTCTGCTGCACTAGCCGTAGGCTTTCGCCTCCCAGGCGTTACCTGGCACCCTGCTCTGTGGAGCCCGGACTTTCCTCCACTCTCGCCCTCGATCAACGCTAGACGATGAAGGAAGGGATGAAAGCAGCGATTGCCCAGCTGACTCGCGCGCAGCTTAGTCGAGAAGCCCCGCCACTACAAGAAACTTCAATCGTCGTCGAGCATCAATGAGTACAGCGCATTCTTGCGTACGCCGCCAATCTCTGCCGCGAGAGCAACTGCGCGCTTCATTGACAACTCTGTTGAGAGCAGCCGCGCTATATCCTTCGCTTTGCCGAGCTTCTGCGCCTGTTCATCTTCGGTCCCTGCTTGCGCCCCCTCAAGCACTAGCACGAATTCGCCGCGCTGGTTATTCGCATCGGCATCGAGCCACTCAGTGGCCTCACTAGGAGAACCCCAGAAATGCGTCTCGAATTTCTTTGTCAGTTCTCGGCCGATAAAGAGCTTGCGGCTCTGATCAGGAGGCACAGCCTGGGCTAGATCAGCCAAACTTGCAGCGATCCTGTGTGGCGACTCATAAAAAATTAAAGTCGATGTCTCACCAAGCAAAGATTCGAGCCTCTTAGTTCGCTGAGAACTTTTCGCAGGTAGAAACCCTTCAAAGCGAAAACTGTCGCTGGCGATTCCGGCCACACTCAGCGCTGCGGTGAGCGCACTAGCACCCGGTACAGGAAGCACTTCAATCCCCTCTTCTCGTGCGGCGGCAACGAGTTTGTAGCCCGGATCGGAGATGAGAGGCGTACCCGCGTCACTGATCAGCGCGACAGACTTACCTTCTCTTAGGGAGTCCAAAAGCCTCTGAACCTCAGCAGAACTACTAAATTCGTGATGAGACACTAGCGGCGTTGTAATGCCGAAATGAGCCAGCAGGCGTTTGCTATGGCGCGTGTCCTCGGCAGCAACTAAGTCAACTGACGCGAGCACAGACAGGGCTCTCGCGGTGATGTCTTCGAGGTTGCCTATAGGCGTCGCGACTATATATAGGGTGGCACTGGCTTGCATAAGTATCCGAAACGTTTCCTTTGCCGTCTGTCTGCGCATTATCGCGGCAGAAATTGCGGCTCAAGGCTTGGTGGTTTATTCTTCAGTATAAGCGAAAGTCAGTGCTTTTCCTCAGCTACCGCGCCCCAAAGGATCAACCATGCGCGTCTTATTCGCCCGCTTTTTCTTAGCGCTGATACCAGCGACAACACGAGCCCAGGCATTAGCGCTAGCAGTAGCGAGGCTGTCGACAGTGTTGTCGACAGTCTTCCGGAGCATTTATGAGCATCGCTCGCAATTTCGGCAGCGGCAGCCTGAGCACTCATTTACGCGGAGACCAAGTTTGCCTGACTGTTTATCAAATAAATTGGCGAGCGAGTTCATAGGAAGCGCCGCATGCTGAGATCACAACGCGCTCTGCCCGCCCTCGTGCTCTTACTCGCCGTGCTTCTCGCGGGCTGCCAAGCAGCCAATCCCGGTGGCGAAGCCCGTGAATCAGACAGCGCACTCGCTTCCGCGCAGCGCCTGCTTAGCGAAGCTGGAGACGCTCGCGGAAACAGACAGTGGGAGCTGCGGTTAAGCGCGATCGAATTACTCATTGAACTGGCTGCGCTACCTACTGCGGAGATCGAGACTGCGCGCTTGCCGGCGCGGCAGGAGCTTCCACCAGATCTCGCTCTGCGAGCAAGTCTCGCACGCGCCCAATTAGCTCTCGCTCGTGGCGACACCGATCGAGCTCAGGCACTGTTGTCCGAACTGAACAATGATCAACTTGCCCTGCTGGATATCGAAAAGCGAGTTAACGCGGCTCTCGTACTCGCATCTGGCAGGTCGCAGGTAGGCAACGCCTTGGGCGCGGTCACCGCCTTGTTCTCAGCACCGATGTCGAACATCGCCACTCCCATGATTTCTGAGCCCGCTTTACAGCGGCTCAGTGAGACTACATGGCAAAGCTTGAGCGCGCTAACCACAGTCCAATTAGATGAGCTTGCTGCGGCTAGCGAGAGCTATCATGCGCGCGGATGGATTGAACTGAATCGCGCAGTCCGGCGCGAAGGCTTCAGCTTACGCGGGCAATTAGACGCCATAGCTCGCTGGCAACGCGTCTGGGCACAGCATCCGGCCAATACTGCGATGCCGCAGGCACTCGTGGGCCTCGCGCGCGCATGGGATGAACGCCCCCGTCACATCGCACTAATCCTTCCCCTTCAGCTCGCGGCAGGGCGCGCCTTGCAGGAAGGTTTTACCGCCGCTTACTATCAGGCGCTCGCCATCTCTCGCGAAGTACCCAAGGTTACACTTATCGACAGCAGTGGAACTGAAGACGTCAACGAACTGATTTTTGCCGCTCAAGCTTCAGGAGCTGATTTTATGATCGGCCCGCTAGATAAAGAGCTAGTTAATGCGTTAGCGCAGCGGCCCGCACTCCCCTTGCCTACGCTCGCGCTAAACTACGCAGAAACTGACAGGCATATAGCTACGGCGTTTCCGCCTGAACTGGCGCAGTTCGGACTAGCCCCCGAAGACGAGATTGATCAGCTCGTCGCGCTAGCTGCGGAGCGCGGCTATACCAGGGCAGCTGTCATAGTGCCGGAGGGCGAAAGCTATACGCGGCTGCAGGAAGAGTTTCAAACACGGTGGACGGAAGCTGGCGGCCTCGTGGTAGCTCAGCAGCGACTGGTCCGCGAAGAAGACTACACCGAAGTCACAAAACGCCTGCTCGCCATTGATGCGAGTGAGAACAGAGCGCGTAAATTGAGGGCAACGCTTCCACGCAACAATATAGAGTTCATACCCCAGCGTCGCGGCGACATTGATTTCGCGTTTCTCATCTCGCAGCCAAACCAAGCACGCCAACTAGTCCCTACGCTGGCTTTCTACTACGCTCAAGATCTGCCACTCCTAGCCTTGCCCTCAATCTTCGACGGGGCCCCGGACGCGGAAAGCAGAGATCTGGACGGTCTGACATTCAAAGACGCGCCATGGATGCTAAGCGCCGGCTCACTGCGCTCGGAAACTGACAGGCATCTGGCGCCCGCACTGGGTGCGAGTCAACGACTCCGGGCCATGGGTGTCGACAGTTTCTACCTTGCCATGCAGTTGCGACAGTTGCGTGAGAATTCGACACGTGAATTTGTAGGGGCTACCGGCACGCTCAGCGTCACCCCTAGCGGACGTGTAAGTCGACGTTTAATAACTGCTAAATTTGTAAACGGCGCACCGCTCATCACAGAATAACCCCAATCGAACAAGCTGAGCACTCAAGCCAAATTAGGGGCACAGAATGAGCGCCCACTCTGATAAGACAAGCATCGGCACTCTCTACGAACGCCTCGCTGGCAACTATTTACACCAGCGCGGTCATCGCCTCATGGCAGCAAATTTCCGTTGCCGACTTGGGGAGATTGATCTTATTACTCAAGACCCGCAAGGCTACCTGGTCTTTGTCGAAGTCCGTTACCGAGCTAGCGAGCGTTTTGGCGGAGCACTCGCGTCTGTATCGGCAAAAAAACAGACACGCCTGCGTCGCGCCGCCCAGACCTACCTCGCGGCAAACCCACGCTTCCACAGCAGACGTTGCCGCTTCGACGTTATTGCAATCAGCGACTCTTCTGACAGCAAAGCAGAGAACAACATCAATTGGATAAAGTCTGCTTTTTACTAAATCAGTAGGCTGCCTTTATGCCAAGCGTCAGAGAAATATAGATTCAATTAAGGCTAAGCAAGACGCGTGCTGTGGCCGATAACTACGGCATTGATTCAGGAGATTAGGCATGGATTTACACCACAGAGTTGCTGAGCATTTCGCCCAAAGCATTGAGGCAAAACAGCGCTCGGCAGAGGCCATTGCCCCTGCCATTCACGACGCAGCCGAAACCATGCTGCAGAGCTTGCTCGCCGGGGGGAAAATACTGAGCTGTGGCAATGGAGGATCCGCCGGTGACGCCCAGCATTTCTCAGCTGAGCTGCTAAACCGCTTCGAAAAAGAGCGCCCCGGCCTGCCTGCCATAGCAATTAGCACTGACACCTCGACGCTGACAGCTATCGCTAACGATTACGACTACAACGAGATATTCTCAAAGCAGGTCAGCGCGCTAGGCACGGATGGTGACGTACTGCTCGCCATCTCAACGAGCGGCAATTCGGCCAATGTCATTGCCGCCATCGAGGCCGCCCACGAACGAGGCATGCGAGTGGTCGCCATGACAGGAAAAGACGGCGGCAAGATCGCTGCCGCGATGAGCGAGACTGATACGGAGATCCGCGTCCCCTCTGATCGCACCGCCAGAATTCAAGAAGTCCACTTGGTTGTCATTCACTGCCTATGCGATCTTATCGACACCTACCTATTTGGAGAAGACGAAGCATGATGGTTCTTACAAACAAACAACTACTGCGCATCGTAATCGCTTCCGCATTCGCGCTATTTCTGAGCAGCTGCACCAGCGTTCTCGTGCAAACTACAGGTGCCGAGGGCATAGTCGAAGACCCAAGCGAACGCACGGCCGGGGCAGTAGTCGAAGACCAGTCAATAGAAACCAAGGTTTTGGTCAACCTTAAAAAGCTCGAACCCGAGCTAAAGAAGGCGAATATCGACGCTATCAGTCACAACGGCGTGGTCCTGCTAGTCGGCCAGGTCGGCTCGGAGCCGCTCAAGGCACGAGCCACACAAATTACAAGCGAATCGAGCAGCAAGATTAAGCGCATTCACAATGAGCTGGAAATCGCAGGAAAGACGAGCCTGCTGTCGCGCAGCAATGACAGCTGGATTGCGACCAAAGTGCGTACGCTCATGCTCGCCAACAGCAGCGTCCCCTCTGGTCAGATCCGTGTCATCACTGAAAACGGCGTCGTTTACTTGATGGGTATAGTAAGCCAAGGAGATGGAGAGCTCGCAACCGACCTCGCTCGCAATGTATCCGGTGTTACTCGAGTCGTAAAAGTATTCGAATACATTAATTAGCGCGAAGCGCGCTGCGGCTATTTGACGAGTCGTAGCGCGGGCTTTTTCAGCTCTGCTTCGGCCTTGCCTGCCGAACTGATTTCAGTGTTGTCGGTTTTCGCGGACGGCTCGGGATCAGGAGTCGTTTCGGGCTGATCATCGAACATCATGCCCTGCCCATTTTCTCGGGCATAGATTCCCATCAATGCCCCCATCGGCACGGCGACGCTTCGGGGCACACCTGCGAAACGCCCATTAAATCCAACGAAGTGATCATCTATGTGCAGGTCTTGCACGGCGGCCGGAGCTATATTGAGGACTATGCGTCCGTTGTCGACGTGCTCTTGAGGCACCTCGACGCCATCGGCCAAGGCGTTAACGACGATATGAGGGGTGCAGGAGTTATCCAGAATCCATTCGTAAAGAGCCCTTACTAAGTAAGGGCGGCTGGACGACATCGGGCTAGACAAGATGCAGCTCCCGAGCTAGACCATTTCTTTTTCTTGTTCAGACAGACTCATCTGTACAGACTCACGCTCGAATAGACGCGCCTTGTACTCTAACAGTGGCTTTACAGCCTTGGTCTTGGGCAACTCGATACCCATCTGCGGAAGCCTCCATAGAATAGGCAGTACGCAGCAGTCTACGATAGTGAACTCATCGCTCATGAAGAAAGGCTTCTCAGCAAAGATTGGCGCAATCGAAACCAAGCTGTCACGGAGTTCCTTGCGCGCTTTTTCCAGCTGCGACGGAGTGCCGTCTTTAGCCATGATCTTATCGACCAGCGGACACCAGTCCTGCTTAATTCGGTAGATCCATAGGCGGCTCATCGCCCGAGCTACCGGATATACCGGGAACAGCGGAGGATGAGGAAAACGCTCGTCTAGGTATTCCATCATGATATCGGCCTCGTAGAGGGCGAGATCACGGTCTACTAAAGTAGGCAGCGTGTTGTAAGGATTGAGGCTAGCGAGATCCTCAGGCTTGTTATTCGGATCTACGTCGATGGTTTCTACCGTGACACCCTTCTCCGCGAGCACGATGCGCACGCGGTGGCTGTAATGGCTTGTGCCATCTGAATAAAACGTCATCGACGATCGCTTAGCAACCACACCCATAGTGTTTCCTCTCAATCCTTAGAAAATCGATCAGCGACTGCGCGCTGAATCAATGATAGTCCTTACTAAACTCGCGGCTCATGAAGAATACGAGGATATAGAGCAAACCTAGGAACAGCAGAACCCAGACGCCAATTGACTGACGCTTGGCGCGAACCGGCTCTCCAATGTAGTACAAAAAATTCACCAGGTCGGCAACTGTCTGATCGAACTCTGCCGGTGTTTGCGATCCAGTGCCCTCAACATGAGTGAGCTCACACTGAGTCGGGTCGTCTGTGCCATGGTCGTCGCAGATCACATCGCCCTGCAAACCGTGCAGCACATTCGGCATACCTACGTTCGCAAACAGCGTGTTGTTGGCACCAAGCGGGCGCGAGGGGTCATTGTAGAATGAGCGCATGTAGGTGTAGAGCCAATCAGGCTTACGCACTCGACCAATTAGAGTGAGGTCGGGGGGCGCCGCACCGAACCAGACTTTTGAATCGTCGTCGCTCATGGCATTCGTCATGAGGTCGCCGATAGAGGCGTCGTCGAAAATCATGTTTGCTTCGACCAGCTGAGGGTCGAGCTCTAGATCCTCAGCGGTGCGCGCGTAGCGGGCGTAGCCCAATTCATGACAGCCCGCACAGTAGTTCATGTAGGTGCCCCAACCTCGCTGCAGAGAAGCTTTGTCCTCAAAGCTTGTCTCAACGTGGTCCAAAGCAACGTTACTCGCCTCTGAAGCATGAGCCGTATTGGTCAGCATCAGAGGGATAATTACGAGCGCAGCAATTAATAGCAGCGACCCAATAAGCTGAGGGATGCTGATGAAGCGACCTGTTACGCGCTCAGGCGGAGTAGAAGTCGTTTCAGCGCGGGTATACCACGGCATAGCGATAAAGTAGCCGAAGTAGACCAGAGTCATCATCTGCGCTAGCAACGTTTTAGCGGGACTTACCGACTGCGTACCTAGCACCCCAAGAATCAGGAAGGCGACGACAAAGGCCAGTAGCGCGACTCGGCTGAACGTTCCCTTGTAGCGAATCGACTTAACCGGACTCTTATCGAGCCAAGGCAGTACGAACAGGATAGCAATAGCGCCGAACATGACGAGCATGCCCCAGAACTTCGCATCGATTCCAAACAGCGGGTAAGTTACCGCGCGTAGCATCGAATAGAATGGCGTGTAGTACCACACTGGCGGCACGTGTTCCGGCGTCTTCAGTGAATCAGCTTCTTGGAAGTTAGCCACCTCGAGGAAGTAGCCTCCCATCTCTGGCGCAAAGAAGAGGATTGCACAGAATACGAATAGGAACAGAATGATGCCACCCAGATCGTGATAGATCGTGTAGTAAGGGTGGAACGGCACGCCGTCCAACGGCACGCCGTCTGGGCCTTTGTTTTTCTTGATTTCAACGCCATCGGGGTTGTTTGAGCCCACTTCATGCAGAGCAAGAATGTGCAGCACAACAAGCGCAATAAGCACAATGGGTAAGGCAACGACGTGAAGCGCGAAGAAGCGATTCAGCGTTGCTCCGGAGATCAAGTAGTCGCCACGAACCCAAACCAGCAGATCGTCACCGATAACTGGAATAGCCCCCGCGAGAGACACGATCACGTTCGCACCCCAATAAGACATCTGACCCCATGGCAGGACATAGCCGAGGAAGCCTTCCATCATGAGTACTAGATAGATGGCCATACCAAATACCCAGATTAACTCGCGCGGCTTTTGATATGAGCCGTACATCATGCCACGGAACATATGCATGTAGACGACGGCAAAGAATGCCGAAGCGCCGGTTGAGTGGATGTAGCGCAATACCCAACCGTAGTCGACATCACGCATGATGTATTCGACTGAGGCGAACGCTGCTTCCGCGCTCGCGGTGTAGTTCATTGTGAGCCAGATGCCTGATAGCAGCTGAATCACTAGCACAACCATCGACAACACGCCGAAGAAGTACCAGAAGTTGAAGTTAGAAGGAGCGTAGTATTCGCTCATGTGCTTCTTCCAGGCTGACATAATAGGCAGTCTGGCATCGGTCCAATCTCTCAGACCAATAAGTGCTCCGACTAGGAGACCTGGCTTGTTGGTTTCGCTCATGCTGCTGTCTCCTCGTCGATACCAATGACTAGAACGTTATCGTCTTCAAACGAATACGGCGGCACTTCCATGTTGCGCGATGAGGGTGATCCACTGTACACGCGGCCGGCTAGATCAAAACGCGAGCCGTGGCATGGACAGAAGAAGCCGCCACGCCATTCTTCGTCGAAAGGCTGGGGCTTAAGCTCAATATGAGGTGTAGGTGAGCAGAACAGGTGTGGGCAGAGACCCACGAGCACCATCACGTCAGGGCGGCGGGCGCGAAACTCGTTCTGCGCATAGGCAGGCTGCTCGGGCTCCTGCGAGTCGGGGTCAGACAGGCGATCCGGATCTTCATTGAGTGCAGTCAGCAGCGCTTCGCTGCGCTTGACTACGAAAATTGGACGTCCACGCCAAGCCGGGATCGGGCCCAGCATCTCGCCATCATTCAAACGGCTGATATCAATACGCACCGGCGCGCCGGCCGCGCGTGCTTTCGCGCTGGGGTTCCATGAACCTACGAAGGGCACAGCTGCGCCCACAACGCCTACGGCGCCTACTGCCGAAGTCGAACCTACCAAGAACCGCCTACGGCCAACATTCGCACTGTTGTCAGTCACCGTTTATCTCCTCGAGAGCTAGCTAGAAAAAAGGGTCTATGTCATGTCTGTGGTCTCGCCTGAGTACAACGCGTTTCTTGTACCGCTGGACCGTTCGGCGACGAGTATTCAGTCGCGTGAGCCATGGCATCCATTGCCGGATAGCAAACCGCCGCAATCATAGTCAAAGTCTAGGGCTTTAGCAAGTTGAGACGACTCAAAAGCAGGCGTAAAAGACTGATTTAGCATGGGAAAAATATTTTTCGAGCCATAAAAAAACGCCAAGCTCCAATGAAGCTTGGCGTTTTGAGCCTCTCTCGAGGCGCGTGATTAGCGCTTGGAGAACTGCGGCTTCTTGCGCGCCTTGCGCAGACCCACTTTCTTTCGCTCGACTTCGCGAGCATCGCGAGTCACAAAACCTGCCTTACGCAGTGTTGGCTTCAGCTCCTCGTCGTACTCCATAAGAGCACGCGTGATGCCGTGGCGAATCGCACCGGCTTGGCCGAAGCTGCCGCCGCCGCGCACGGTGACATTAATATCGAACTTTTCAATTAGCTCAACGAGCTCGAGCGGCTGGCGAACGATCATTCGCGCTACTTCGCGGCCAAAGTAGCCGTCGAGTGGGCGCTTGTTAACTGTGATCGCGCCGCTGCCGTTCTTTAGGTAGACCCTTGCTGTTGAGGTCTTGCGTCGGCCCGTGCCGTAGTATTGCGTAGTTGCCATAGAGCTGAGCTAACCTCTTAAAATTGGACGGCTTGTGGCTGCTGCGCACCGTGTGGATGCTCGCTGCCCGCGTAAACTTTGAGTTTCTTGAACATCGCACGACCCAGTGCGTTCTTCGGAAGCATGCCTTTAACAGCGTTCTGAATCACGCGCTCAGGAGCGCGGTCGATTAGCTTCTCGAAGGAGATCGACTTCAAGCCGCCCGGATAGCCGGAGTGGGCGTGGTAGATCTTGTCCTTAGCCTTATTGCCAGTTACTTGCACTTTCTCGGCATTCACGACGACCACAAAGTCGCCCGTGTCGATATGCGAAGTGAATTCAGGCTTGTGCTTGCCACGCAGACGCACTGCGATCTCTGTAGCCATGCGGCCTAGGGTTTGTCCCTCGGCGTCGACCAGGAGCCACGCCTGATCTACTTCGTTTGTTTTTGCGCTGTAAGTCTTCATCGATTAGTCATCGGTCTTTACTTTAAGGAGGGCGAATACTACCGGAGGGATTTCTATCTATCAAGTGAATTTGGCAGAATTTGGGGCGCAGCGTGCGTCCTGGGCCAATCGTCAGGCCTTATGTGCAGCACCTAGGTAGTCAAGGGACTGCATTTCCAGCAGGCGCGAAGCGGTGCGCTCGAACTCGAAGCTCAGTTGAGTGCCCTGATAAAGCTCAACAATAGGGGCATCAGCGGCGATAATCAGCTTAACGCGGCGATCATACAGCTCGTCAACTAAATTGATAAAGCGCCGAGCCTGATCATTGCGCGAATCGTCGAAGGCAGGCACCCCGGTAATCAGCACCGCCTCGAAGAGTCGCGCGAGCTCAACATAGTCGAAGGCGCTCCGCGGGCCATCACAAAGCTCGGCAAACCCGAACCACACCACCCCATCACCAAGCAGCTGAGCGCATAGATGACGGCCAAGCACTTCGATCGATTGATTGGCTTTTATATGGTCAGCATTCGCAACCAGCTCTTCCATGCTTGCCCGCATAGCAGCGCGCGCCTGCTCCCCATCCGGGCAGTGATACAGCGTTGCCTGCTCAAGGCTGCGCAGGCGGTAGTCCGAGCCCGAGGCCACCTCGATTACTTTTGTATGTGAGTCAAGTAAGGCAATAGCCGGCAAGAACCGCTCTCGCTGCAAGCCGTTACGGTAAAGCCCTTGCGGCTCGATATTGGAGGTTGCGACGAGAACTACGCCCTCCGCAAAAAGCGCCTCTAGAAGCCCAGCTAGCAGCATGGCATCGGCGATGTCTTGCACGAAAAATTCATCGAAGCAAAGGAGCCGCACCTCAACCGCCAGTTCCTTGGCAAGAATCTGCAAAGGGTTCTTCTCTCCCTGCAGCGCAGTGAGACGTTGATGCACTTCCTGCATAAAGCGATGAAAATGAGTTCGACGACGCGGCACAGTGTCCAGAGAATCGTAAAACAGATCCATCAGATAGGTTTTGCCGCGCCCCACCCCGCCCCACAGATAAACTCCTAGCGGTGCTGATTCGGCGCGACCCAGCAGGCCTGCAATACGCTGGAGAGGGGACAGCGGCGCAGCGTGACGCAACAGGTCGGCAGCAAGACGCTCAAGCTCCGCGAGCACTCGAAGCTGCTCGTTGTCACGAGTGATTTTTCCTGCGGCCACATCGGCGAGGTAGCTGGCGCTCAGAGTTGGGGATTCGAGATTCACTTGTTGCTCTTCTTCATTTGACTTTGTCCCGCCCGAAAACTTAGATCGATTGGGCATTAGCTTAGAGTGGCTTCTTCAGGATCAAGCGTGCTGTTTGGCCAAGCCTGCGTTGCCAACAAGCGCTCACTGACTGTCTTTGAAGCTATGAAATCAGCCGTAAGGCCTATAATTTTCGGATCAATGCTAAAAGCTACTCCGGACGCGAGCAGGCTACGCACACCCCTGCCTCTCGCTTTACCTGCCTGCAATCTACCGCCGCGGATTGTACGGCAGCGGACCCGCCCCGGCTATCGACGACTTCAAAGACCCCGGCTGGCTGGGCTATACTAATCTTAGATTTAACGGCACAGCGTGTCTGCCTGCGCTATCGCCTCTCTCATCGATCAACACAGAGAATTCTATGACTTGGATTATTATCGCTAGCAGCCTCTTAGTAGGCGTTGTAATAGGCTTGCTCATCGGCGGCCGCCTCAGCGCCAACCCTGCGCGCCTGCGCGAACTAGAATCTGAGCTACGCGAAGCTCGCGAGGCAGAGCGCCGCTATCGCAGCAGCGTGGGCGACCATTTCAGCCTTACCGCAGATCTTGTTCATCATATGACCCAGAGCTACCGCGAAGTCTATGACCACCTGGCAAGCGGAGCGCAAGACCTCTGCAGCGACGAGATCGCTGCTAAACTCCTGCCGGCGAAAAGCGACGCACAGTTCGCTCAACAAGCCTCGCAGGAAGGCGGCGATCAGGACGAGGCTGCCGCGCTGGCTCCTCCGAGGGACTATGCAGCCAAATCCAGCCCCGATCAAAAGGGGGCTTTATCTGAAGACTTCGGCATCGAAAAGCCGCTTCCTAAAGAAGACTGAACGCCTTAAGCCATCAGCTACTAACTTCTAACTTCGCCCGACATTCAAGCCACTGTCCCGCAGCGAGCATTAAATGCAGCAGCCAGCACTTACCCACCTCAAACAGCTCGAAGCCGAAAGCATTCATATCATCAGGGAGGTCGTGGCAGAATTCGACAACCCCGTGATGCTTTATTCGGTCGGGAAAGACTCCGCGGTGATGCTGCACTTGGCGCTGAAGGCGTTTTACCCTGGCAAACCCCCTTTCCCCTTATTGCACGTCGACACAACGTGGAAATTTAAAGAGATGATCGAATTTCGGGATCGTCATGTCCGCAATCTCGGGCTTGAGCTGCTCGTGCACACCAATGCAGAGGGAGTTGCTGCAGGCGTGAACCCCTTTAGTCACGGCAGTGAAAAACACACCGACATTATGAAGACGCAAGCGCTCAAGCAGGCACTAAATAAGTATCAGTTCGACGCGGCCTTTGGCGGTGCGCGTCGCGATGAAGAAAAATCTCGCGCCAAAGAACGTGTGTTCAGTTTTCGCGATAAGAATCATAGCTGGGACCCAAAGAACCAGCGCCCTGAACTGTGGAATCTCTACAACAGCAAAATAAATAAGGGAGAAAGCATTCGTGTTTTCCCGTTATCGAATTGGACCGAGCTCGACATCTGGCAGTACATCCATCTCAATAAGATAGACATCGTCCCACTCTACTTTGCTGCCGAGCGCCCCGTGGTTAACTGCGATGGCATTGACATCATGGTGAATGACGAGCGCATGCCCATTGCCGCAGACCAAAAAATAGAGATGAAAAAAGTGCGCTTTAGGACCTTGGGTTGCTACCCGCTGACGGGCGCGGTGGAGTCGGAGGCCACCACCCTTCCGGAAATCATCCAAGAGATGCTGCTAACGACAAGCTCGGAGCGTCAGGGCCGACTTATAGACAGCGATAAAGCGGGCTCCATGGAAGAGAAAAAGCGCAAAGGCTATTTCTAACAACCACCCTACTCGCCCCTAGAATAACCGCTTATCAGGTCATCACATGTCGCACCAGTCCGAGCTTATTAGCACCGATATAGACGCTTATCTTGCGCAGCACGAACGCAAGGAACTGCTGCGCCTGCTGACCTGCGGCAGCGTAGACGACGGCAAGAGCACGCTGATCGGCCGACTGCTTCATGACTCCAAGATGATCTATGAAGACCAGCTCGCGGCGATTGAAAAAGACAGCGTCAAGTCCGGCACAACGGGTGAGCGCGTCGACCTCGCACTGCTTGTAGACGGACTCCAGGCCGAGCGCGAACAGGGCATTACCATCGACGTTGCCTATCGATACTTCTCCACTGCGCAGCGCAAATTTATCATTGCCGACACACCAGGGCATGAACAATACACACGTAATATGGCGACGGGAGCCTCGACCTGCGACCTCGCGATCATTCTGATTGACGCACGTCACGGGCTGCAAACCCAAACACGACGCCACAGCTTTATAGCCTCACTCTTAGGCATCAAACAGCTTATCGTCGCGGTCAATAAGATGGACCTCGTTGATTACAGCCAAGAGAGGTTCGAAGCGATCCGCCAAGACTATCTCGACTTTAGCGCAAGTCTGCCCGAGGCTGAGTTTCATTTCATTCCACTTTCGGCATTGGAAGGCGATAACGTCGTGACACAAAGCGCCGCGATGAACTGGTTCGATGGCAAGCCGCTCATGAGCCTGCTTGAAAGCATTCCCATTCATGCGAGTCGTAACCTCAGGGACTTCCGCTTTCCCGTGCAGTATGTGAATCGTCCGAATCTAAATTTTCGTGGCTTCTGCGGTACGATCGCCTCGGGCACGGTTCGCAAGGGCGACGCCATCACGGCACTACCCTCAGGTAGGCAGACACGGATCAAATCTATCGTCACCTACGACGAGGAGCTCGAGTTAGCCTCTGCACCCATGGCAGTCACGCTGACCTTAGAAGATGAGATTGACATTAGCCGTGGCGACACCCTCGCGCATAGCGATAATTTGCCAACCACTTCCACAGCGCTTAGCGCCGAACTTGTCTGGATGGCAGATGCACAGCTGCGTCCCGGTTTGGAATATGATCTAAAAAGCGGTAGCAAAACCGTTGGCGCCAAGATCACGGCCCTTCGCGATCAGGTTGATATCAACACGCTCGAACGCAGAGCCGCCGCAAGCCTCGGCCTAAATGAAATTGGCTTCGTGGAAATCGCAGTGGATGCGCCTATCAGCTTCGATGACTATCAAAGCAATCGCGCCGCAGGCAATTTCATCCTCATCGATAGACTTAGCAATGTCACCGTCGGCGCCGGCATGCTGCGCGCAGCAAAACCGCTAGGGTCTGAGAGTGCGCAAGACACGCATACCGCGCACGTTACCGCAGTAGACCGCGCCACGCGCTTCCGCCAGAAGCCGATGACGCTGCTGTTTATCGGACTGTCGGGCGCAGGGAAAACTACCCTAGCGTCTGCTGTAGAGCGTGAACTCTTTGACCGCGGTCACGCGGGAACGCTACTAGACGGCAAAGCGATGCGTTTGGGCATTAGCAGCGACCTCGACCACAGCATAGCGGGCCGCAGCGAAAACCTGAGGCGCAGCGCTCACATTGCCCGCTTCTCTAATGAATCTGGTTTGCTTTGCTTTGCCTCTTTTGTCGCACCGACCCGTGCGGCACAGGAAAACGCACGCGCAATCATCGGCGCAGAGAACTGCCTACTTATTTACCTGAATCCGCCGCTGAGTGTCTGCGAGAGCCGTGACCCAAGTGGCCTGTACGCTGCGTATGCAGCTGGCACTCAGACCGACGAAGCCGTTAGCGTGCCAGGTGTCACAAGCGACTATGAAGCGCCTAACGACGCCGACCTTGAACTGGACACTGCCGCCTTAAACACGGCGGAGTGTGTGAAGAAAATTATCACGCTGCTAGAAACTCAACGTGTAATCTAGCGCCTGCCTAGGACCCGAGCCCACACGCTTCAAAATGACTCTTGCTAAACCGGGTTGTCGATATCGATAAACTCGTGCTCGATGTCGAACAGCGTTTGCAAGTGCTCTGCTAGCGCCTGGACACCGTAGCGCTCGGTAGCGTGGTGGCCAGCAGCGATGTAGTGAACGTTCGATTCCCTCGCACTATGTACCGTGGGCTCCGAAATTTCTCCAGATAAATAGGCGTCTACGCCTGCGGCCACCGCCTTGTCGATAAAACCCTGCGCCGCGCCGGTACACCATGCCACCGTCTCTATCAGCTTACCTGCATCAGCTTGTATTATCTGCGGCTGACGCTGCAGAGCCTTTGCTATGTGCTCACCAAAATCGGCGCTGCTAAGCGCTTGCGGCAAGCGCCCTACCAGCCCTATTGGATGGTTATTTTGCCGGCCTAGCTCACCGGTCTGCTCGAGGCCCAGCTTAAGCCCCAGCTGCACGTTATTGCCAAACTGCGCGTGAGCGTCTAGTGGTAGATGGTAGGCAAGCAGACTGATCTGGTTTTCAAGCAGCTTTTCAATTCGGCGCTTCTTGATGCCCACGATCGCTGCATCTTCACCGCGCCAAAAATAGCCGTGGTGAACAAGAATGGCATCGGCGCCGCGATCGACGGCAGCGTCAATAAGACGCTGACAGGCAGTGACACCGCTAATGATCTTTTTGACGTGTGCCTTGCCCTCTACCTGCAAACCATTGGGGGCATAGTCCTTGAACTGCTCGACGCGCAGCAGTGTGTTGATCGTTGTGTGTAGCTCGGTCAGACTTACCGCCATGACCACCTCCTCTGTTAGACTACCGGCCAGCGCCAGCTTGCAGGGCGATTGTATCACCACTCAGATAAGGCGACGGCTTTGAGCGAAAACATCGAAAAGCACACAGCGCTTTCTCGACTCACCGCGGGCGCGAGATTCCTCGCCTGGCCGGTTATCTGCGGCGTGCTATTCGCCTTTGCGCTTGTGCAGTATCAACAGCTGGCGCAACTCAATTCCGCTATCACCGGCGCACCACCAGCACAAACGGCCGTACCACCAGCAGAACCTCCAGCAGAAGCCAGTTTCGCCGATGTTATCGCCGCCGCCGCGCCGTCCGTGGTGAGCATCAACGCAACTCGTGTCAACGTGGGTTCGGTAGAGCGCGCGTCACCCGACAAACTCAATCTCTATTTAGAAGAGCGCGCAAGTCTTGGCTCTGGGGTGATCATCAACAGTGACGGCTACATACTCACTAACCTTCACGTTGTTGACACGCTATTTGACGCCTTCAATGCTCAGGTCACGCTATTCGACGGACGGCAAACGCCAGCGACAGTGATTGCTTGGGACGAAGCGAGCGACCTTGCTGTTCTGCACATCAATATGGATGACCTAACCCCCATCGAGGTCGAGACTCAAAATACGCTGCGTGTAGGCGACGTGGTCTTTGCAATCGGCTACCCGCGCAATGTAGGTCAGTCTGTTTCCCAAGGTATTGTTAGCGGCCTACGCCGTGGTGACGACGGCGAGCTCAAAACCATTCAAACCGATGCGGCAATAAATCCAGGTAACTCTGGCGGCGCACTTATCAATCGCCAGGGCAAACTCATAGGCCTGAACTCGTCGATACTCTCTGAATCCGGCACTTTCGAAGGCATTGGATTCGCCACGCCGGCTCAGTTCGCCGTCTCCGCATTAAACGAGATGGTGGGGCAAGCGATCGAAGCAAACGCAGGTTACCTCGGCGTGATCACCGGTGAAGCCTTGGACGCCCGCTCTAGTGAGCTATTCTTTGGAGTCGAGACGATTCGCGGAATGCTGGTAGAGAGCGTTGATGAAGGCGGCGCCGCGATGCGCGCAGGCATTGAGCCTGGCGACGTGATAACGCGCATTCAAGGCACGCGGGTGGTGGACGGAGGCAATATCGTTGCCGAAGTTCGAAATAAAAAACCCGGAGACACAATAGAAGTGGAAGTGTATCGCGCAGGTCAGACTCTGCGTCTACCTACGATACTGGGCTTTGGGCAGGCGATAATTATCGAACCTTAGGTCTCGCGGCGGCATTTAATTCCGCTCTACTCGCGATAGCTAGCTGACAGCCCGTGGGCCTGCAAATGTTCATTGCGGGCAAGCTCTGCTGCCGTTTTCGCAAGCTTCGAAGCGCCCTGCTTGGAGCTAAAGATGATCGAACTGCGCTTTTGGAAATCATAAACCCCTAGCGCCGAGAAAAATCTTGCTGTACCCGAGGTGGGCAATACATGGCTAGGCCCGGCGCAGTAGTCGCCTAAAGCCTCGGCGCAGTGGCGCCCCATAAAAATAGCCCCTGCATGTTCGATTTTTTCTAAAAGCGATTGCGGATCGGCAACCGACAGCTCCAAGTGCTCGGGAGCAATCGCATTACTTACCTGCGCTGCAGAGTCTAAGTCTTCAGCTAAAACGAAAAGTCCGCGCTCGGTAAGCGACGTCTCAATGATCGCCCGACGCTCCATTGTGGGGAGAAGCTTTTCCATACTCGCGTGCACAGCATCCAGCGCTGCAGCACTCGTTGCGATAAGTATAGATTGAGCCTGCTCGTCATGCTCGGCTTGGGAGAAGAGATCCATAGCCACCCAATCAGGGTCTGTCTCTCCGTCACTGATCACAGTAAGCTCCGATGGGCCTGCAATCATGTCTATGCCCACCTCGCCGAATACAAGACGCTTGGCAACTGTGACGTAGATATTGCCCGGGCCAGTAATCTTATCGACCTTTGGCAGAGTCTGCGTCCCGTAGGCCAGCGCCGCGATCGCCTGCGCGCCGCCTATAGTATAGAGCTGAGTAACGCCGGCGAGGGCCGCAGCGGCAAATACCAGCTTGCCCTGCTCGCCGTATTGCGTAGGGACTGTCGCAATAATTTCTTTTACACCTGCAACCTGAGCAGGGATTGCTAGCATTAAGATCGACGAAGGATAGTTCGCCTTACCACCCGGAGCATAGATTCCTACGCGCTCTAGCGGACTCACTTTTTGGCCAAGCACCGAGCCATCTTCTTCGGTGTACTGCCAGGATTCCTGTTTCTGTTTTTCGTGGTAGCTGCGGATTCGATCCGCCGCTATGGTCAGCGCTTCGCGCTGCTGTGGTTCAAGCGATTCCAAAGACTCAAGCATCTGCTCTCGACTCACACTCAGCTGTCTTAATTCTGTCGCTTCGAAACCGTCGAAGCGCTGCGTATAGTCCAGTACAGCCTCGTCGCCACGACTGCGCACATCAGCAAGAATGCCGCTCACCGTAGCGGTCACTTCATCGGCGACAATCATCTCGCGTTGCAGATTAGCGTCGAGCTGCGCCCGGAAATCTGCTTGCGTCGCATCGAGGCGCTTAATTGCCAGCGTGGATGAAGTCATCGTAGTGTCCTGAATTAGTTATTGGCGCTGTTAGCCGCAACCGCTGCGGTGAGCTTGTCCAGCACCTCGCGTATCGCCGCGTTCTTGATCTTCATCGACGCCTTGTTGACGATAATGCGCGAACTCACATGACAGATCAGCTCTTTTGCCTCGAGCCCGTTAGCGGTGAGCGTTTTTCCAGTGTCGACGATATCGACTATGGCATCGGCAAGCCCCATAGAAGGCGCCAACTCAAGCGCACCGTTTAGCTTAATTAACTCGATCTGCGTGCCTCGCTCGGCGAAGTAACGCTTAGCGATGTTAACGAACTTAGTCGCAACCCGCAGTCGTCCTGAGGGCGCAGGCCGGTCTATTGGCTCGGCAGTCATTAAACGGCAGCGAGCGATACCTAGATCAAGCGGCTCATAGAAGGCCTCGCCGCCGTATTCCAGCAGCAAATCTTTACCGACAACACCGAGGTCTGCGCTGCCGAACTCAACGTAGGTCGGCACATCTGAACCGCGAATCACCATAAGCTGCACGTGAGGAAGATTGGTATCAAATATCAGCTTACGACTTTTAGAGATGTCTTCCGCCGGCACAATGTTGGCCTGCGCAAGCAAAGGCAGAACCTCTTCGAGAATACGCCCTTTAGTTAATGCGATGACCAGTTTTGGCATTGTCATGATTTGCTCTCTTAGGCGCCTCGCGCCACCACGACGCGCCGTCGTGATTTATAAAAAACTAGGAAGGTAGCCGGCGAATCTTCGCGCCGAGCAGCTGTAGCTTCTCTTCTATGCACTCGTAGCCGCGATCGATATGATAAATCCTATCAACTACGGTTTCGCTGTCAGCAACCAGCCCCGCGATAATTAAACTCGCCGAGGCTCTGAGGTCCGTCGCCATGACCGGTGCACCTTTAAGGGTTTGTACGCCGTCAACGATCACCGTATTACCCTCGACACGGATCGCAGCGCCCATACGATTCATCTCATGCACGTGCATGAACCGGTTCTCAAAGACTGTCTCGGTAATCGAACCTGAGCCGCTAGCAACCGAGTTAAGTGCAGTAAACTGCGCCTGCATATCGGTAGGAAAAGCGGGATACGGCGCCGTGCGCAGCGACACTGCTCGAGGTTGTTGACCATGCATATCCAGCGCAATCCAATCTTCGCCGACAGTGACGTCGGCGCCGGCCTGCTCTAATTTCAATAGCACCGCTTCAAGGATGTCTGGGCGCGTATCTTTCACCTTGATTTTGCCGCGGGTCGCTGCGGCCGCGATTAAATAGGTGCCAGTTTCTATGCGGTCAGGCATCACGGAGTAGGTGCAGCCGTGCAGCTCATCGACGCCGTTTATCACGATAGTATCCGTACCATGACCGCTGATATCGGCGCCCATTGCAATCAAACATTCGGCGAGATCGACGACCTCGGGCTCGCGCGCCGCGTTTTCGATAATCGTAGTTCCGTCGGCCAAGCAGGCCGCCATCAAAACATTCTCCGTGCCGGTAACCGTCACGATGTCCATGAAAATGTGCGCGCCTTTCAAACGGCCGTCCACCGAAGCTTTGATGTAGCCATCTTCGACAACAATATCCGCTCCCATCGCTTCTAGAGCAGTGATATGCAAATTAACCGGACGGCTACCGATTGCACAGCCGCCTGGTAGCGCAACTTCAGCTCTTTTATGTTTCGCTAATAGGGGGCCGAGCACAAGAATCGAAGCGCGCATCGTTTTTACGAGCTCATAGGGAGCATTGAACTGCTTAATCGTGCTGCTATCCACCTCGACGTTAAGTTTTTCATCGATTACCGGCTGCACGCCCATGCAGCCGAGCAGTTCGAGCATCGTAGTGATATCAAAAAGATGCGGCAGGTTTTTCACGACCACCTTGTCTGAGGTCAGCAGGGTTGCAGCAAGAATGGGTAGAGCAGAATTTTTTGCGCCTGCAATGCGTATCTCACCTTCCAGACGCACGCCGCCTTCGATGATTAATTTGTCCATGGAGTTTCTCGGCTTTGCCCCAAACCGCGGGGACTGGATGTCTGGATAGGGAACGCGGGCTAGACTTCGCTAGCGGCTTTCAACTGCATAGTGACCGCGTGAATAGCGCCACTGGCGATGTGCTCGTTGAGAATTTTGTAAATAGTTTGCTGGCGCTTCACCGCATTGAGGCCTTCGAAAATTGTACCGGTCGCGCTAACGAGATACTTCCCTCCTTCGCCCTGCACAGCTACCTCTGTTCCTGGCAGCGCCACCTTGAGCAGGTCTTCGATTGTTGTAGCGTCCAATTTTTACTCTCCTACACTTACGGCTAGCTTACCGCCAGTCAACGCAGCGCTAGCTGCGTTATGGTTGTTTTCTCGGCTCTCACTGCTTACTTCCAGTTATCGAGGACCGCATCGATATCGTTGTCGTGCTCTGTCATCAGCGCAGCGAACTGCGAATAATACTGACGCCCGAGATTGATCCCCGCGAGACTCAGATTCTTGAGCTTCCATGTATCATCCTCGGTGATGAACATCTGGTAGCGCAGCTGCAGATTAATGTCACCGCGTAGCTCCATGCTCACGACCTGGTCGGCGCGTGGATCGTCCGACGCATTAGGGTTAGGCAAAAATACCAGCTCCTCACCGTTGTAAGAAACGAGTGATGCACCGTAGAAGCGGGTTAGGGTCGACTTAAGGATAGCGGCGAAGCGCTCGGTTTGTTCCTGCGATGCGCCGCTGGCATAGCGGGCCATCACGACGCGCGCAACAGCATTGAAGTCGACGAAGCTCTCGAGATCAGCTTCGATGTTGGCAAAATAGGCTTCTCTATCCGAGAGGAACAACGCTTTCGATTCTAACGCTGTCTCGAGAAGCGTGTTGACGGCGAGCTCCGCCGTTTCCACCGCTGAAAGCTGCTGCGCTGCAGATGGACCGCTGGCGAGCGTAAAAAGCGAACCGCTTATAAGTAGCAGCGCGGCGAGGCGGGCGCGAACTCCACGCAGGGCGTATGCGGCCCGCAGCGAGAAATGGCCTTGAGTCTGTCCTTTAACCGCGGTTGCTGTCGAGCTGTTGATCTGTGCTTGCATAGCAAATCTCCAAAGGCCCAGCGCTACCAAGGGCGAGGCATGAAAGTCAAAAAACTTCGATGCGAAAGTCTACCTCAATTGGGTGGCGCGATAAATTACTACTTGCAAAGGCCCGCGTTCCCCCTTCTAATTGCCTGCTACGCACTCGCACAAGATTGTCTTTTTTATGCTGTTAAACTCAGTCGTTATCGCTCTCGGCTTCGTCGGCCTGATATGGGGAGCAGATAAATTCGTCTTCGGCGCATCTGCCCTAGCGCGCAACGCGGGTGTCTCGCCACTACTCATTGGACTCACCATAGTCGCCTTCGGCACCTCGGCCCCAGAAATTTTCTCCTCCGCTGTCTCAGCACTCGAAAACAAGCCTGAACTAGCCATCGGCAACGCCTTCGGCTCGAATCTCTTTAATATTGGCGTGGCGCTCGGAATAGCCTCTCTTCTGCGACCGCTAACCCCTCCCAAGTCGCTGGTTTCTAAAGAACTCCCAGCGCTACTACTTGTCACTCTGGTCACTGGCGCTCTGCTGCTAGACCTATTTGTTGGGCTCTTCGATGCAGTAGTTTTGCTCGGCCTGAGTGCGTTCTTAGCCTACAAAATGCTGGCCAATAAAGCCCTGCCAGAAGCAGCAAGCGATAGCACAAACGAAGACATTCCCGCTGCTAATACCTGGCAAGCTGTGGCTTACCTTGCCCTGGGCCTCGTACTTCTGGTGGTGAGTGCCGAGGCCTTAGTCGCCGCTGCAAGCGCCATTGCGGTAAAACTTGGCGTCTCCGAGGCAATAATCGGCCTCACCATTGTTGCTCTTGGAACTAGCCTGCCGGAACTCGCGGCCTCGGTGACCTGCGTTTTGAAAGGCCATTACGACCTCGCCATTGGCAATATCATTGGCTCCAACATTTTTAACCTTCTCGCTGTTCTGCCCTTCCCCGGCCTTCTAAGTCCTGGACTCATTCAAGGCCCACTGGTCTATCGCGACTTTGCCGCGGTGACACTGCTTACCTTGTTGCTTGCGGCACTTTGCTATTACGCCGTGACTCGGGGCAAGAAGATCGGTCGTCTCAGCGGCGCCCTCTTTCTCTCGCTTTATTGCGGCTGGTTTACCGTGATGATGCTGCAAGGTTGAGGTAAACTAATCTAGTTCGCAGCACTGCTGCACACAGGCAGGCTCACCCTTATGACCTCTACCCCAAATTCCAGCCCCCAAGAAACCATGGCGGCGCGCACGCAAAGCCAACTAATCGACTCGGCTCGCCGCACCATCGAGATTGAACTCAGAGCCGTTACCAGGCTTAGCAAACAGTTAGATGACTCCTTCGCGCACGCCTGCGAGCTCATACTCGACTGTCAAGGTAAGGTCGTTGTTATAGGTATGGGCAAGTCAGGGCATATTGGCCGCAAGATTGCAGCCACGCTCGCCAGCACGGGCACCACCGCAATGTTCGTGCACCCCGCCGAGGCCAGCCACGGCGATATCGGCATGATCGCGAGCGACGATGTCGTCCTCGCTCTATCTAACTCAGGCACGACAGAAGAGATCCTCGCGCTTATTTCTGTGCTCAAGCGCAAAGCGATTCCGCTTATCAGCCTGACTGGTAACCCAAACTCAGAGCTGGCATCGGCAGCTGCCGCCAACCTCGATGCGCAAGTTGATGAAGAAGCCTGCCCGCTGGGCTTAGCCCCCACCTCGAGCACGACGGCGGCCCTCGTCTTGGGCGACGCTCTAGCGATGGCGCTGCTCGAAGCGCGCGGCTTCACTCGGGAAGACTTTGCTATCTCTCATCCCGGCGGCAATCTCGGGCGCAAGCTGCTCGTCAAAGTGAGCGATGTTATGCACGCGGGCAGCGAGCTGCCTCGCGTCGCACTCGGCACTACGCTGTCCGATGCTCTGCTCGAGATGACAAGCAAGGGTTTTGGCTTGACCACTGTGGTAAACACGCAAGGTGAATTGGTCGGCGTGTTTAGCGATGGCGATCTGCGTCGCGCCCTGGACGCTGGTATCGACATCCACGGAACTGCCATCGATTCGCTCATGTCTGCAGACTACCGCTTTATCGAATCATCGGCGCTGGCCGCAGAAGCCGCCCTAAAAATGGAGGAGACGAGTGTCTACGTGCTTATCGTGTCTGACCAGCCGGGGCAGCTCACAGGTTTAGTTAAGATGCACGACCTGCTGCGCGCCAATGTCGTTTAGCATGACCCTCTATTCAGCCGACTTATCGGAGAACTCATGCAAGCCAAACTACCGCCTTTCTTAGCACCCAATCCGCTTCGTTCCCCCACTGAGTCAGCGGAGTCGCTCGCTGACCGTGCGCGGCCTATCCGCGTTTTGTTGCTTGATGTTGACGGCGTGCTAAGCGATGGGCGACTGTATTTTTCCAACTCCGGCGAGGAGATGAAGACTTTCCATACGCTTGATGGTCAGGGCATTCGCTATGCTCAGCGTGCGGGAATACAGGTTGGAATAATTACCGGGCGCGAGTCTGCGCTTCTTAGTAGACGCTGCCAAGATCTCGATATCACCATTCTGCACCAGGGCGTGAAAGACAAAAGCGCCGTGCTCGATGCGCTTTGCAAGGAGCTGAACTGCGAGCTCGAATCCATAGCCTACATGGGCGACGACTTTCCGGACGTGCCGGTTATGCAGCGAGTCGGCCTGGCTGCCAGCGTGCCAGAGGGGCATCTGTGCGCGCGCAGCATTGCCCACAGCGTCACTTCAGCTTCCGGTGGCAGCGGCGCGGTCCGCGAAGTCATTGACTACCTACTGCAGTGCCAAGATAAGCTGCCCTACTAACACCGAAAGCAAAATCCCAAGACGCAACGCTATGCCAAACCCTTCGCAGCCAAGCACACAAGCCAACGCTTTCAGAGCCCTGCGCGAGCGCATGCTGAATTCGCCAACAGCACTTGGATTCCCTGCGCTTGTCGCTCTAGGGCTATATTTTCTGATCACCACTTTACAGCCTGCAAAAACTCCCATGGAGCAGGCGACGGAGAGCGCTGACGTCAAGCCGGCAACAAGGCTCACGCCTTTCGCTGACCTGCTCACCGACTCGACAGCCAGTATCCAGGCCTACGCGAGCGAGGTGAATACTCAGCGCTTTAATATCGATGGCAAACTGCAAAATTCGCTCGAGGCGGAGTCGCAGCTGCAAATCGATGAGACACTCGTGTTTTTGGAGCGCCCGACCATAGCTCTCTATGACGAAGGCGACGAGGAGTGGACTCTAAGCAGCAACCTCGGCCGACTCCGTCACAGCGCGGCGACCGCGACCCAAGGAGCCAGTGACCTGCTCGAGCTGCTCGGAGACGCTGAGCTTAATCCGAGCGCCGCAAACGAGTCGCGAATGCGCCTACGCGCGCCGAGTCTTGCCGTCGATCCGCGGCTGGAAATCGTCAGCTCAAGCGAGCGAGTTGAAGTGATCGATACTGGACTGACACAAACTGCGCAAGGCTTCGAAGCCAATCTACAAACTGATACGATGCAATTTAACTCGGCGGTAAGAGGCAACTATGAACCCCCTGCGCATTAACATAACTCGCAACAGCAAAAGGCGCTTACCGTTCAACCGCGGCTTAAGCATTGGCTTCGCTCTGTGCTCGGCGCTGGCTGCGGGTGCTTGCTTTGCGCTTGAAACCGACAAAGAAGCCAAGGTGGAATGGCAGGCTGCCGGAAATTCCACCATGGCAATAGCCGACGGCATCCGCACGCTAACCATGGAACAGAGTGTTGTGGTCACACAGGGCAGCCTGCGAATTACCGGCGACAAAGCTGTATTTGAATACTCTGTTAGCAATAACGAGCTCCAGCGCATCACCGTCGAAGGCGCGCCGGTAAATTACAGCCAGGCACTCTCCACTGCGGGCAGCGGTGTCAGCGGGACAAGCAGCAGTCTAACGATGTACACCGATAGCGAGTCGGAGCAGAGCGTTGTTGAACTAACAGGCAATGCGTCGCTGCTTTCACCCGATTCGGCGATGAACTGCGCAGCCATTGTGTATTTGGTGGACCTCGACCTAATACGCGAGGCTGTCGGCCCCTGTTCAGGCAGCCTCGACAGTACGCCTAATAACTAATCATCGCGCAACCATCGCAGAGCCCAGCATGCTTCAAGCAAATCACCTAGCAAAGTCTTACAAACAGCGAACCGTCGTCACCGACGTCTCGCTCACGATCGAGCGCGGTGAAATTGTTGGTTTGCTGGGCCCCAACGGGGCTGGCAAGACCACCTGTTTTTACATGATCGTAGGCCTCGTGGCTGCTGACGGCGGCAGCGTTAGCATTGATGATCACGAGGTTACGGCGCTGCCAATTCACCGCCGCGCACAGCATGGGCTTGCCTACTTGCCTCAGGACTCTTCGATCTTTCAGACTCTGAGCGTCGAGGACAACATCCGAGCCATTCTGCAAACGCGCAAAGATCTGACGCGGCAGCAGCAGGAAGAAAAGTTAGAATCTTTACTCGCCGAATTCTCGATTACCGGCATCCGTAAAAGTCTCGGCAGGAGCCTTTCCGGAGGCGAACGGCGCCGTACTGAGATCGCGCGCACTCTTGCAACCGACCCTCACTATATTCTTCTCGACGAACCCTTTGCTGGCGTCGACCCGATCTCTGTCAACGACATTAAACAAATCATCGAGCACCTGCGCGATCGTGGTATCGGCATCCTCCTAACCGATCACAACGTGCGCGAGACGCTCGATATTTGCGCCAAAGCCTATATCGTGAGCGAGGGCCGGCTTATCGCCTCCGGCGATGCGGACTCGATACTGCAAAACCGGACTGTGCGCGAAGTTTACCTTGGCGAAAACTTCCGCCTTTAAGCCGCGAAAGCCGGTAATAAGCCGCAGCAAAGACAAACAGAAAAGCCAAATTACACCCCTTACTTTACGCCTCTAAAGCGCTGATAAAGCGCTATGCTTTTACGGCACACTTCTTGCTATACTGAAAATCGACAGCCCTAAACCACAGACACTTTTCTCAGCTAAGACGACAGCCCTTCGATGAAACTTTCGCTACAGGTGAAGCTCGGACAGCAGCTCAGCATGACGCCGCAATTACAGCAGGCGATCAAACTGTTACAGCTATCCACTTTAGATCTGCAGCAGGAAATATCCCAAACTCTCGAGTCTAATCCCATGCTCGAAGTTGCCGAGCACGATGAATTTGACGAGTCGGGCGCTGACACAGAAGCCACGCTGAATTCCACACAAGACGCAGAAAAGAATCGCGATGAAGATGAGCAGATAAACGCAAATCAAGCCGATTCATCTAGCGGCACGGAAGGGGATCAAGACAACGAGTGGGGCGAAAACATTCCTACTGAGCTTTCCACAGACTCACAATGGGAGGACAGCTATCAAGGCTCCTCTAATTCAAGCAGCTACGACGGCGAATTAAGCGATTTCGAATCGCGTAATACCGCCGCCGAAACCCTTCAGGACCACCTTAGCTGGCAGCTCAACTTGAGCCACCTCTCCGACAGAGACCGACGTATCGGCGAAGCCATTATCGACTCAATAGATACAAGCGGCCGCTTGACTACCTCGGTAGAAGAACTCGCCGAAAGTTTCTTTGACGACAACACAGTCCCCCTAGATCCTGCTGACGACAATTCTTCACTTGACTCTGTCGAGGCGGATGAAGTCTTGGCTGTGCTCCATCGTATTCAGCATTTCGACCCCATTGGCGTGGGTTATCGCAGCTTGGCCGAATGCTTACTGATTCAACTCAATCTGCTGCGCGACGAAGATTACCCCGCCCTACCCGCGGCAAAACGAATAGTAGGTGAATTTATCGAGCTGCTCGGCGTGCGGGATTACAGCCAACTGCTACGCAAGACTCGTCTGAAGGAGCCCGAACTCGCTGCCGCAATCAAACTTATCGAAACACTTAATCCACAGCCGGGCGCGGATATCGCCGCGCCCGCCGCGCACTATGTGATACCTGACGTACTAGTCAGCAAGGACAGCAGTGGCGCTTGGCGCGTAGAACTCAATCCTGAGGTCGCACCAAGGCTGCGCATTAACGCCGACTACGCCGCGTTGATCAAGCGAGGGGATTCAAGCAGCGACAATACCTACTTGAAAGACAACCTCCAGGAGGCCCGCTGGTTCCTAAAAAGTCTCGCTAGCCGCAACGAAACCCTTATGAAAGTCGCCACACGCATTGTAGAGCATCAAATCGACTTCCTTGAGCATGGCGAAGAGGCCATGAAACCGCTGGTTCTGCACGACATAGCCGAACTCGTCGAAATGCACGAGTCCACGATCTCCCGCGTAACTACGCAAAAATTCATGCACACGCCAAGAGGCATTTTTGAGCTGAAGTACTTTTTCTCCAGCCATGTCTCGACCAGCGGCGGCGGCGAGTGCTCATCCACAGCTATTCGCGCAATTATTCGCAAATTAATCGCCGCTGAGAATTCACGAAAGCCTCTGAGTGATAGTAAAATTGCGATACTGTTGCAGGATCAGGGGATCAATGTTGCGCGCCGCACTATCGCCAAATACCGCGAGTCGCTGCATATTCCCCCTTCCAACGAGCGTAAGCGCTTGGGTGGCGATTAGACAGCAATTAGGCGGCGAACGCCTACAGCCTGCACTCAATCTACACCTCACAACACGATAGGCCACACATCAACACGGTATACTGTGCACTAACAAAATAGCGTACGGGACATAAAGACTCCAACCTGCCAGCGAAGAGTTAGCGACTAATGAATCTAGAAGAACTTCTCACACCCCAGCGCTGCCGCGCCAAGGTTACGGGAGTAAGCAAGAAACGGGTATTGAATACTCTCAGCGACATCGTCGCTGCTGAATGTCCGCAGCTGGAAAGCGCTGAGGTCTTTTCTGCACTCATGGCGCGGGAACAGCTCGGCACGACGGGTCTCGGTAACGGGATCGCCATCCCTCACTGCCGCCTGGCGCAATGTGACCGCGTTCTCGGCGCGCTAATCACACTGGATCAAGGCGTAGACTTCGATGCGATAGACTCGCAGCCCGTTGACCTTTTGTTTGTGCTCATCGTGCCAGAGGGCGATGACGATGCGCATGTTCAGGCGCTCAGCGAAATCGCTAGCCTGTTCCAGGATGATGACCTCTGCTTCACCCTGCGTCATACCTTCGACGACGAAGACCTCTACAATATAGCGATCATGACCTAGGAGCAGACATTCGAGCGCTGCAGCTAGCTCGGCACAGAAAGAAGTCACCCAGGAATTCAGGAGAGCTCCATGCAGCTTACCCTTATCAGCGGACGCTCTGGCTCAGGTAAAAGCACCGCGCTTCATATTCTAGAAGACCTAGACTTCTACTGCATCGACAATCTACCCGCGAGCCTCCTACCTTCGCTTGCGCAGCGCCTCTCTGCGGGCGAACTAGAAACCCAGAAAGTTGCCGTCAGTATCGATGCTCGCAACCTACCCGCCGACCTCGCGCAGGTGCCGGCGATCGTCGAGCAGCTCAAGAAAAGCAAGCTGGCGATCCAAGTGCTTTTCCTCGACGCCAACTCGCACACGCTGCTCAAACGCTTTAGCGAATCGCGGCGCAAACATCCGCTAAGCAACAAAAACACTGGATTGCGAGAGGCAATAGACCGCGAATCGGAGCTGCTCGAGCCGCTCTCACTGATGGCAAGCCTGAGCGTCGACACAAGTGAAATGTCCCAGCACACCTTGCGCGATATTGTGGTCAACCGCTTACTGAATGGCGAGTCGAAACGCATGACCTTACAGTTCCAGTCCTTCGGCTTCAAAAACGGCATTTCGCTGGACGCCGACTTAGTCTTCGATGTGCGCTGCCTTCCCAACCCCTACTGGGACAGTAGCCTGCGAGCACTGACGGGACGAGACATCGCCGTTAAGGATTTTCTCGACAGTCAGCCCGAGGTTCAGGAGATGAGCGACGAAATCGAAGCTTACTTAGAACGCTGGCTGCCGAGCTTCGAACGCAATAACCGCAGCTATATGACCGTGGCGCTTGGCTGCACCGGCGGACAACATCGCTCTGTCTACTTAGCCGAAAAGCTAGGCCAGCTGTTCCAAGAGCGCTTCGCTCAGGTGCAGGTGCGGCATCGCGAGTTAGCGCCAGAGCTTCAAGAGGAAACCCAATGAGAAGCGCTCGAGCCGTATTGATCAATAAAGCCGGTTTGCACGCCCGCTCCTCTGCCAAGCTCATGGAAGTGGCTGCGAAATTTAGTAGCGACATCACCGTAGGCGCTGGCTCTAAGCAAGTGAGTGGCAAGAGCATCCTCGCTCTGATGATGCTCGCTGCTACCTGCGGCACAGAACTCACACTGCACGCGGAGGGCACGGATGAAGACGCCGCTATTGAGGCGCTACTAGAGCTCATTGCTGACGGCTTTGGCGAATTAGACCAGTCAGATTAAGCGCACCGCATTCTCAAGGCGCGGGAATAGCGTTAGAATGCACGGTGGCGGCCGCAGGCGAGACGGTTTTGCCTGAGCAGTCACCAAGGACAGCCGCCCCATGTCGCAAACTTCCGACCTACAGCCCACCACCGATCACGCGCTAGAGCTGAATCAGGCTATCAATAGCGGGTCGCTGTACGAAGTTCGGCAGATGATCAAGTCCCTGCCCACGGCGGGCATCGCTCATTTACTCGAATCCTCTCCGCCAAAAACCCGCGGCGTCCTCTGGCAGCTTATCGACAAAGACGCCGAAGGTGAGGTCCTGCAGTATCTTAATGAAGATATTCAAGGACAGATCCTTGGCGAACTGAACGCCCAGCAGGTTGCGGAACTCACGTTCGGCCTCGAGACCGATGATCTGGCAGACATACTGCAGCAATTGCCACAGCAAGTTGCCGGCCAGGTTCTTGAAGCCATGGACGATCAGGACCGGCATCGCGTAGAGAGCATCCTCTCCTACGACGAAGACACCGCCGGCGGCATGATGAACACTGACACCATCACCGTGCGCCCGAGCCACACGCTCGAGCTAGTGCTGCGCTATCTGCGCAGGCACGAATCGCTGCCCGAGATGACCGACACACTGTACGTGGTAAATCGCGACGACAGGCTGCTTGCCCGCCTGCCGCTGCGCACCCTGCTCGTATCCGACCCGCAAACGACGGTCGCAGACATCATGCTTGAGGAACTGGAAGGTGTGCCTGTGCACATGGAGGCAACCAAGGTCGCACAGCTTTTCGAGCAGCATGACTGGGTTTCTGCGCCGGTAATCGACGATGAGGGCAAACTGCTTGGGCGAATAACGATCGATGACGTGGTGGATGTGATTCGCGACTCAACCGAACACTCCTTAATGAGCATGGCTGGCCTCGATGAAGAGGACGACACCTTTGCACCCGTGGCGAAAACCGCTCGCAGACGCGCGCTTTGGCTGGGGGTCAATCTTATGACTGCAGTCTTTGCCTCGCTGGTCATTTATCTGTTTCAAGACACGCTGGACGCAGTCGTGGCACTCGCCATACTCATGCCCATCGTCGCCAACATGGGAGGTGTTGCTGGCTCGCAAACTCTCACACTTGTGGTGCGCGGCCTCGCTTTAGGCCATATCGGACCTGCGAATAGCCGCTGGCTACTCATTCGCGAACTGGGTGTGGCGGCTCTCAACGGACTCGCCTGGGCAACAGTCATCGGCACAATCACACTGCTGTGGTACCAGGATATTGCGCTCAGCCTAATCATCGCCGCAGCTATGATGATCAATCTCATCACCGCTGCGCTCGCCGGGGCCTATCTGCCGCTGCTATTAAACAAAGTGAAGATCGATCCAGCCCTCGCCGGCTCGGTGGCACTCACCACAGTAACGGACTCTATTGGCTTTCTCTCTTTTCTCGGTCTGGCGCAGATGTTCTACCTTTAACCTCGCGAATCGTTACCGAGTGTTTTCCGGCTTAGAGGCCCCATCACGCCCAGCGATCAAACACTGCCACGCGGCAAAGAGCAGCACCCTATGCAAAGCAAAAAAGTAGATTTAGAAATCGACGAAGGCCCTAGCAAATCACAGCTTAAACGCGATGCGTCGGCGCTGCAGGATCTGGGCGTACGCATGTCGCTACTCAAGCCAAAGCAGCTCGCGTCACTCGCCTTGGATGACGTTCTGGTGAAAGCTATCGAAGACTACATCGTACTGCCCAACAGCTATGCCGCGCGCAAGCGTCACGCACAGTATATCGGCAAATTAATGCGCGGCCGCGACTATGAGGCGCTTCTGCGCGCTGTCCAAGATTTGGAGAATCCGCGCAGCACAGCTAGACCTGGCACTCCAAAGAAAATCCTAAGCCCCACCGCACAAGTTTGCGCCGAGCTGCTCGCCGATACCGCGGCCAGCGAAGAGCAGATTACGCGCCTCATTGGCGTACACCCCAAACTCGAACGCCAAACCCTCCGACAGCTTTGCCGCTCGATCTTCGCTGCGGCCAAAAAAGACGACAGTGCCGCTGAGAAACGCGCCCGCAACAAGCTATCGCACTACGTTAGCCAGAACATCGGCTGAGTAGAACACGCTTTGCAGCTTAACCTTGCCTCTCGGCGGCCCTACCCTCGCCTCGAGCTTCGGTGCTACTATCATCAGCCTCTAGCCAACACTCATAAAAATAAAAAAGAGGGCGCTATGACTAGCAAGAACGCCACCTCCTATTGGAAGTCCAATCTCAAGATCGTCTCCTCCCTGCTTTGCGTGTGGTTTATCGTATCCTTCGGCGCTGGAATTCTCTTCGTCGACACACTGGATAGGATTCGTTTTGGCGGATTCAAGCTGGGTTTTTGGATGGCACAGCAGGGCTCGATACTGGTTTTTGTCGTCCTGATCCTCGTCTATATCTACTTAATGGATAAGCTCGATTCGCAGTACAAAGATGCGCAGAAAGACGGCGAGGAGCAAGACTCATGAGCGTTCAGCTGTGGACTACCCTCTTCGTCGTGCTCTCGTTTGGGCTCTACATAGGCATCGCTATTTGGTCACGCGCCTCGTCGACCAAAGAGTTTTACGTCGCCGGCGGCGGGGTACCCCCTCTCGCCAACGGTATGGCCACGGCAGCCGACTGGATGTCCGCTGCGTCGTTTATTTCTATGGCGGGCCTTATCTCTTTTCTTGGCCGCGACGGGACCTTTTACTTGATGGGCTGGACTGGCGGCTACGTGCTCCTCGCCCTTTTGCTTGCTCCCTACCTGCGTAAATTTGGCAAATTCACCGTGCCGGATTTTATCGGTGACCGCTATTACTCGCAGTCAGCACGACTCATCGCCGTGTTCTGCGCCATCGTGATTTCCTTCGTTTACGTGTGCGGACAGATGCAGGGCGCAGGCATCGTGTTCTCCCGCTTTTTAGAGGTAGACATCGAAACCGGAGTCATCATCGGCATGGCTATCGTGTTCTTTTATGCGGTGCTTGGCGGCATGAAAGGCATAACCTACACGCAGGTAGCCCAGTACTGCGTGTTGATCTTTGCTTTCACTGTGCCGGCGATCTTTATTTCACTGCTCATGACCGGACAGCCGATTCCACAGATCGGCTTCGGCTCAGAGCTTACCGAGGCCTTCGGCGGCGGCTATCTGCTTGACCGGCTTGATGGCATGAGCGAAGCACTTGGATTTCCTATCTACACCGAGGGGCAGCGCAGCACGCAGGACGTATTCTTCATAACGGCTGCGCTCATGTTTGGTACCGCAGGCCTGCCCCATGTCATTATCCGCTTCTTCACCGTTCCCAACGTGCGCGACGCACGACGTTCTGCGGGCTACGCGCTGATCTTTATCGCAATTCTCTACACCACCGCGCCGGCGGTCTCAGCCTTCGCTCGAACCAACCTGATTAACACGGTGAGCAATGCAGAGTACACGCTCATGCCCTCGTGGTTTAAGAAATGGGAAACCACCGAGCTCATTCGCTTCGATGACAAAAATGGCGATGGTAAGATCCAGTACGTGGGTGACCCGGCTCTTAACGAACTAGAGGTCAACCGCGACATCATGGTGCTCGCCAATCCCGAGATCGCCGAACTGCCTAATTGGGTGGTCGCTCTGGTAGTAGCTGGCGCTTTAGCCGCTGCACTGTCCACCGCCGCCGGGCTGCTACTCGTCATTTCCACCTCGGTTGCGCACGACATGATGAAGCGTAGCTTTAAGCCCGATCTCACCGACCAACAGGAGCTGCGCTATGCGCGAGCGGCGATTTTTGTGGCGGTGCTCGTTGCGGGCTATTTCGGCATGTATCCTCCAGCCTATGTAGCCCAAGTTGTTGCTTTTGCATTTGGGCTTGCGGCTGCCTCGTTCTTCCCAGCCATCGTGCTGGGGATCTTCTGGAAGAACATGAATAAGCAGGGTGCGATTGCCGGCATGATCGCGGGCTTTGGCTTCACTGCTGCTTACATCATTTACTTCCGCTTCCTCAATCCTAGCGTAGACAGCGCAGAGTATTGGCTATTCGGCATTTCACCTGAAGGCATCGGCACGCTCGGCACCGTCATCAACGCCGTGGTCGCTGTCAGCGTCGCGCGCTTTAGCCCAAAACCGCCTCCCGAAGTCATTGCCATCGTTGAGCGTATTCGCCTGCCCGGGGAATAGCACAGCGGTACTCCCTAGAGAGAGAACTAGAAAGAGGACCAGAGAGAAAACTCAGGCAAAAAAAAGAGCTGCACTAGCAGCTCTTTTTTATTTGGTCGCGGGTTACAGCCTACGCTTTATGCTTCCCGTGATCAGTCTTATTCCAGTATTCGCTTACCGTCTGCTTCATTTCTTTGTGCATGTAGAGCAGGCCGAACAGGTTCGGTGCAGTCATAAGCACAATAGTGATGAGTGCCAGATTCCACACGATGGTCGTGTCGGCGAACGCCGCATAAAAGAAAGCAGCCACATACACTACACGATAGGGCAGAACCGACTTCGGCCCGAGCAAGTAGGTCATCGCGCGATCGCCGTAGTAAGACCAGGCAATCGCCGTGGAAAAAGCGAACAGCATGAGGCCAATCGAGACGACATATTGGCCGTAATCACCGAAGAAACCGCGGGTAAAGGCGATGGTAGTCAGCGGCACTGAGTGGATGAGCGACTTGCCGGACACCTCAACCGAGGCATCGTCCAGGCGGCCCTCTGTCACCGCCAAAGTGCCGCTCAACGGCGACCCGGCGCGGGCAAAGACCACGTCTTCGGCGAAGGATCGCGACGCCATTAGGGTGAAGTCGTCGCTATTAGTAGCTAAACCGTTGCTCACAGCAATATCGCCTGAGTAGAGAGTCGCCGCCGTCGCATCGCCATTAAGCAGATTGAACATCTGCTCAACATCCTGCGGCTGCGCCTCGCTGTACGCTCCCGCAACAAAACGCATATCAGCGCGCTGGAAGTCGTTATCGAATTTTTCTTTCCAGACACCTGAAGACAGAATCACAAGACCCGTAATTGTGCAGATGACAATGGTGTCGATAAAGGGCTCCAAAATCGAGACCATTCCTTCATCAGCCGACTCGTCTGTACGCGCCGCGGCGTGAGCGATAGGCGCTGAGCCCTGTCCAGCTTCGTTAGAATACAGTCCGCGATTAACGCCGCGATCAAACACATAGGCAAACGTGGCGCCAAGGAAGCCACCGGTTGCGGCAGACCCGGTAAAGGCATCGCTGAAAATAGCTACGAACGAAGGACCAATGTTGCCTAGATTGGGAAGGATCACGGCAAAGGCCCCAATGAGGTAAAGAATCGCCATGGTGGGTACGATTGTCGCAGCGACTTTAGCGATGCGCTTAATACCGCCAATAATAACAAGTCCCAAGAGCACCGAGAGTACGGCGCCGGTTACAATGGGCTCGATGTCGAAGGTGCTCTGCAGGCCCGCCGCTATGCTGTTGATCTGCGGCAGACTGCCTGTACCAAAGGAGCTTAACACCGTAGCCATAGCAAACATGACTGCGAGCCACTTCGCGTTCATGCCTTTCTCCATGTAGTACATGGGGCCACCGGCCATCGTGCCATCGGCAGTTTGTTCGCGGTACTTGTGCGAAAGCGTGACCTCAACGAACTTGCTTGTCATACCAAAGAACGCCGTAACCCACATCCAAAATAGCGCCGCTGGGCCACCGAGATGCAGCGCCAACGCCACACCGCCGATATTACCCGTACCCACCGTGCCCGATAGCGCCGTTGCGAGCGCTTGAAAATGCGAGGTGTCACCCTTGGCGCCGTCTTTGTCAAAGCGGCCTGTGGTGATACCGACGGCATGCTTGAAGTAGCGGATTTGCGGGAAGCCGAGGTAAAGCGTAAAGAATATACCGACAGAGAGGAGCAAGAAGGGAAACCACACGGCGCTGCCGAGATAGCTGTCGATTAGAATAAGTAAGTCGTTAACTGCGTCCACAGAATAGCTCCGCCAAGAATGTTGTCATTATTTTACGATATGCCGCCTTATCTAGCCGGCTCTAGTCATCAACCACAGACAGTGTTGGCCTCTCAGCCTGTTCCGCCTGCGCGAGAGTCTGCGCGTGCACCGCCTGTGCCAGAGAAGTATAGGCTTCAACGATTGCCGCGTTAGCGTCGGATGCTACCACAGGAGTCCCACGGTCGGTTTGCTCGCGAATCGCGATATCCAAGGGAAGTCGACCGATCACATCTACCTCGTAGTCCTGTGCGAGGCGGTCACCGCCGCCGCTGCCAAAGATCGCTTCTGCGTGCCCACATTCGCTGCACACGTGCACGCTCATATTTTCCACCACGCCTAGGATCGGAACATTCACCTTGGTAAACATTTCAATTCCTTTGCGCGCGTCCGATAGCGCTATATCCTGCGGCGTAGTGACAATAACGGCGCCGCTAACCGCAACATTCTGGGCCAGGCTCAGCTGAATGTCCCCAGTGCCCGGGGGCATATCGATAATCAGATAGTCCAGCTCCGACCATTCGGTGTCGTTAAGAATCTGGTTAAAAGCCGAAACAACCATGGGAGCACGCCAGACCATGGCGGTCTTAGCGTCGACCAAAAAGCCCATCGAATTACATTCCACCCCATGTGCAACAAGGGGCAGCATCACGCGCTGGTCTTTTATCTGCGGCCGGGTGCCCGCGGGGATACCCATCACCAGAGGCAGGCTCGGGCCATAAATATCCGCATCGAGCAAACCCACGGTAAAGCCCTGCAGCTTGAGTGCGATAGCTAAGTTAGCCGCCGTGGTGGATTTACCGACCCCGCCTTTACCCGAGGCCACACAGACAATGCGCTTGATCTTTTCTAGGCGGCTCAATGGATGCCCTCTGATTACTAAACGATGCGTAGGGTGAGCTTAGCAAATCTCGACTGCTTGAGGTAATCGGGGAGACACTTACGGACAATAAAGGCTGACACACTGCGAGCCACACTCTAGAATTCAGGCATGCACCGCTATTTATTAACAACAGTCCAGCTTCTGCCCTTAATCGCGCTCTGTGCTGCTGGACAGCTAAGCGCACAAGACCAGGCCGATGATTTTTCTGAAAGCATTAAGTTCGCGCTATTTTCTGCCGCCTGGGGTGAGAACACTGATGACGGCGTGCGCGTAGTAGCGCAGAACCTCACCTCCAGTCCTCTGCGCCTCGAGCAGATTCGTTTTCTCGACCTGCCAAGCGAGGGGCAGCAAATCGATCTTCCCCTAGCGCTTGAGCTTGCGGCGGGGAAATATGCTCAGACCGACCTGCCCCCGCTAGACCTTCTGAGCGGGGACGAGTGTGTGACACGCACAATGGCAGACAACTGGAAACTAGTAGAGATTTCCAACTACACCCTCAATCCCTCGGTGCGTAACCTGATCATCGAAGACACAAACTCCTTTCGCATCTATCAATGCGTGCGCTCAGTTGAGCTTGTCTGGCGACAGGCAGATGAGTCAGCGATCCGGGCGGAAGGCTGGGTACTGTACCATTTCGAAAGCAGAAGCAGCGGCTGAGCCTGATGACTCAGACGCTGCTTCTTAGCAAGAACCTGCAATCAATGCTGGCTCTCTATTGCCAAGCGAAGCGGACGCCAAGATACACAGTGCGCTCTAAAGCTGGCTCAATCCCGTCGTTACGCACACGGCTATAGTAGTCTTCATCTAGCAAATTGTTCACGCCGCCATAAACAGACCACAGCTTAGATCCCTCATACTCGGCGCTAAAGTCGACGACCTGATACGAGGAAATTTCTGCGTCGATAAGACCAAAGCCCGTAGCACGCGCCTGATTTGAGTCCTGCCAATATTGATCACCCACCATCGTGGCTGTGAGGGACGCACCCCAGCGATTGCTGTCGAAAATAAACCCGGCACGGACAACATGCTCCGGCGCGAAGGCCGTTTCATTGCCTACTAGGGTCGCATTCACGCTATTGACGATCTCGGTATCCAATAGGGAGCCATTGGCAAAAAACACGAGCGATAGGTCCTCGGCGTTCAGTACGTCGTACTCAACATTAAATTCAATTCCGCGATGTCGCGAATCACCTGAATTAATGCGCTCAACGTCGCTTATGTCGCGCTGAATCTGCTCGATTTTGTCATCGAAGTCGATCGAGAAAACGCTAACATCGAAGACAAGACCCTCAGTTGGCTGACCTCGCAGGCCTAGCTCGTAATTCATCGCGCGGGACACGCCTGGGCCATTGCTGCCTGCAAGCTCAGAGGCAGGATTAATCAGATCATCGAAGCGCTGAGGCCGGTAAGACTCGGAAATATTCGCGTAAAATTCGGTGCGCTCGTTCGCCTGATACATAAAGCCCAAACCAAACAGTGTTTCATTAGACGTGCGGTCGAAGTCTATGCCGTCGCGACTCAGGCTAGGATTGAGTTGAACATCAAACAGGTCATAGTTAATCGTTTCATAGCGCACACTGGGTGACACACTGAAATTACCAAACCTAAATAGATTCTCTGCGAACAGGGCGCTGTAGGTAATGGCCCGATCCTGCTCGAAGGCAAGGTCAGCCGAGTTTTGACTACTGGAGCGAATATCGTCGCTGACGTGACGCGTGCGTGGACTGTCGCCAAGATAAGCGGTGGTGCCCAGCGTGAGTACGTGACCCTGCCCCCAAGCGCTGGCAAAGCGTAGATCTAGCCCCAGGTTTTCGAAGTTCTGCTCGTCGATTGCCGTGGTGCCGGGCTCGTTTGCTGGATCGGTGAACAGGGCGGAGCGCCTGCTAAGCCTGTCCATGCCGGAGTACCATACGCGTCCATCGAGGGTTGCGCGGTCGCTCAGCTGCTGCTCGTAGGTAAACGTCGCCATGGCCTGATCGATCACCACACGATTAAATGGCGATTTGGTCATATCACGATTCGCTGCAAACTCCTCGGAGGACAAGCGACCTGCCTCGCCAGAATCTGATTGGTAAAAATCGAGATCCAAGCCCAATCGAATCTGATCTAAGCCTTCATAGGAGAAGCCTACGTAAGCAGAGTTCACGTCATAGTCTTCATTGCGTCGCGGTCCATCCGCTGAGCGATGGTCGAAGGATGCCATCATGCCAAAGTCACCGTTGGATCCGCTGATCTCATTGTAGGTACTGTAAAGACCGTTGCTACCACCCGCGTGGTCAGTTCTAAACGCGGTGTCTGCAGCTGCTTGAGCGCGGCGCGTCACGAAATTAACGGCAGGGCCGATTTGTGGCCCGTACAGAAGCCCGCCGCCGCGCACGAACTCGATACTCTCTACGCGCTGCGCCGAAGGCATGTAGTACATGGTTGGGTAGCCGAAAAGATCGGCTGCTAGCGGGACGTCATTTTGAAAGAACGCGACAAATTCTGATTCGTGAGGATTACCCAAACCGCGATAGTTCACATTATAGATGCTCGGGATTTGCTGATCCGAGACAAACAGCCCCGGCATCTTCGAGAACATCTGACGCAAGTTGGGCTCGACGAAGTTTGGCTGCTCGCTAAGATCAACTACCGTCGTTTTCTTACCTTCAAATAGCTTGCCGTCTTTAAGCGAAGGTAAGGCGCTGGGAATACTTACACCTCTACTCCCTAGCACCTGAATAGTCTCGATCTGCGATGCCTCCTGCGCGGCACCTAGTGCCGGAATGAGTGTTAGGGTTGCAGCGGCCGTTGCTGTCATTAGGCGGAACCAATACATAGCTGTCCTCAGTCTTTGTGGTTAATAATCTAAACGATAATCATTATCATTTAGGTAAACTGGAACCACAAGCCCGCCCATCCTTAGATCATGGAATACAGCTGATAGGTTTTCACTATAGCGCCCCCGCCCAGCACAAAGAGGAGACACTCTGCCACTAAGGCAAAAGCAGCAGCCACAAAAAAGGAGGCCTAAGCCTCCTTTTTTGTGTCGGTGCCCGCTAAGCAAACACCTTTAACTGCTGGTTTTAGCCTAGCAGGATACCGCCGTACTGAACGAAGAACGGTGCGAACACGACGCTCAAGATCGCTGACAGTTTAATCAGGATGTTGAGTGAAGGACCCGATGTGTCCTTAAGAGGATCGCCAACCGTGTCGCCAACTACCGCAGCTTTGTGCTCTTCTGAGCCCTTGCCGCCGAGGTTGCCTGCTTCGATGTATTTCTTCGCGTTATCCCATGCACCGCCGCTGTTTGACGACGAGATCGCCAATACGCCGCCACAGACGAGTGAGCCAGCTAGACAGCCCGCTACCGCTTCAACACCAAACAGGAAGCCAATGACCAGCGGTGTACCCATAATCAGGATACCTGGCGCGATCATTTCTTTCAGCGCAGCCTGCGTAGAGATCGCTACACACTTCGCGTAGTCCGGCTTACCTGTGCCTTCCATGATGCCTGGAATGTTGCGGAACTGCAGACGCACTTCTTCGATCATAGCGAACGCCGCTTTACCAACCGACTTCATAGTCATTGCTGTGAAGAGGAAAGGCAGTACCGCGCCAATGAACACGCTCGTGAAGACCATAGGGTCGAGCAGGCTCATCGTGATAGGCGCGCCCATCAGCTTCTCAGAGATAGTGATGAAGGCAGCGAACAGAGCTAGCGAGGTAAGAATCGCTGCGCCAATGGCGAAGCCTTTACCAATCGCCGCTGTCGTGTTGCCCGCTGAGTCGAGGATGTCTGTGCGGCGACGCACTTCTGATTCCAGACCCACCATCTCGGCGATGCCACCGGCGTTGTCGGCTACTGGGCCGTAAGCGTCGATCATCAGTGCGATAACCAAGGTACCGAGCATGCCGAGTGAAGCAATCGCCACACCGTACATACCAGCCAGCTCCCAAGAAACAAAGATGCTGATCGCGATGCAGATATAAGGCAGAACCGTGCTCTTATAGCCGAGCGCGAGGCCGTAGATGATGTTGGTTGCAACACCCGTCTCACAGGACTTCGCCACTTCTTGAACCGGAGAGTATTTCTCTGAGGTGTAGTAACCGGTTAGCAGGCCTACCGCCAAGCCAGACACGAGGCCTGATAGGAAGCAGAGGTATACGCCCATGTTGGTGAACGTGTCGCCACCGAGCTCGAAGCTTGCAGGAATAAGCTCTAGTGTGAGGGGGTACATAACCAGCGCCATCAGTACGCTTGAGATAACCAACAGCTTCATCAGCGCTGGAGCCACGTCGTCCTCAGTCTTCACTGACACGATTAGCTTAGTGATCAAGCTGATGGGAATACCCACTGCAGAGATGAGAATAGGATAGAGCAGCGCATTAGGATCAGCGGCGAATACAACCGCGCTAATAACCATAGCCGCACAGGTGCTTTCTGCGCAGGAACCGAATAGGTCAGCGCCCATACCGGCCACGTCACCTACGTTGTCACCTACGTTGTCAGCGATAACCGCTGGGTTACGGGGGTCGTCTTCAGGAATACCCTGCTCGACTTTACCCACGAGGTCAGCGCCCACGTCGGCCGCCTTGGTGAAGATACCGCCGCCGACACGCGCGAACAGCGCGATGGTAGAACCGCCAAGACCGAAGCCTGCGATGACTTCCATGAGGATGTGATTGTTGTCAGGGCCCAGATCCGCCATTAGTGCAGACATCACGACGTAGATGACAACCAGACCAAGCGTTGCGAGCCCCACCAGAGCGAAGCCCATCACCGCGCCCGAGTTGATTGCCACGTCGAAGGCACCAGAGATGCTCTTCTTCGCGCTTACCGTTGTACGCGCGTTACCCTGTGTCGCCACCTTCATACCAATGTAACCCGAGGCTACAGAGATTAGGCCGCCGAACAGGAAGGCCACCATTGTGTAGATGCCTTCGTGGTACTGAGGAGTATGAGAATCATCGATAGCAACGGCGATAAGGAGGCCGAAAGCGATCATGAAGATAGTGAGGAACTTGTATTCCTGCTTTAGGAAAGCCATCGCTCCGTCTGCGATTGCAGAGTGGATGAACTTGAGGCGCTCAGATTCTTCAGCCTCCAGCCCCATGTCTACAGGAATGTCGGTGACGCGCTTCATATAGAACACGGCAATCGCCAATCCCAGCACCGAAAGCGCTACTGTTAACCCTATTGTACTTATCACTAAAAAATCCCCCTAGCAGGACTGTGTTATTTAAAGGCGCGGACTTTAGCACAAAGCCCCTTGCAATCAAAGCGATGAGAGGCCTGCGAGCCCCTCAGAATGACGCTGTTGCGCACTCTCGCGCGCCTCTCTGCGCGCTCGTTTAGGTATCGACCAAATTCACGTCATCGTGAAGAGCAGGTGACAGCACTCTCGAAAGTCGTAACAATGCGCCAGCTAGGAATTTAGCGTCACGAGCAGGCGATTATGCAGCGACACAGTCTCAGTAGTTCGCGCCGCAGCTCCTTGAGAGCGATCTTGAGGGGCCTGTTTGCGCTGGCTTTAGCGATCCTAATGCTCGCAAGCCTCATCGCGGTGCTCGCCTTGGACTGGCAGCGGCCCGAAAATGAGAGCTATGGCACGCCCATGCAGGCGAGCCTTGGCGAAATCCTCGCCACCGGCTTGGTTAGCCAGGAAACCGGCGAGCAACGCCTAACCTTGAGCGCCGCTGAGATCGATGCCGCCTTGGTAGCGGCGCAGCGGCTTGCGGGACTTCCAACTGACTGGCGTAGTAGCGCCGAATTAGACCATGGCGAGCTAAGGCTCACCGCCGTCGGACCAGTGTTTGGCAATACTGCACCCTATCTGCGCCTCGCCTTCGTTCTAGAGGCGAGCGACGACGCCCTGCCTCTGCCCTCCTCACTCCAGGTCGGCTCGATACCAGTGCCTGTCTCAGTGGCGCAATGGCTGGGGATGCGCCTCATCGCGAGGGCTCCGCGCCTGCAACGCGAGTCCTGGCGCGAAGCGTTGCAGGAAACCGCCTCGGCCTTTCACAGCCTGGAAATTCAACCTAGCTTTGCCAGCGCAGCCTTTGAGTGGGACCGAGCATCCCTCGACCGCGTCAGCTGGAACCTGCAGCGAGGCCTCGTGTCTCCCAGCGCCAAGGAGGCGAGCAAGCAGTACAGCAGTAAGCTGCGACAAACACTGCGCGACCTGCCCAGCACCCAGCGCGCGGTCGCACTCAGCGATCTGCTGCCTGGACTTGCGAATCTAGCGGCTGATAGAACGCAGGACGGGGGCAATCCCGTGCTAGAAAACACCGCTCTGCTCTATGCCCTCTCCGCCCACCTAGCCGGTCGCGAAGGACAGCAAAGCGACCCCGAAATCCGCCTGCGACGTCGCCAGGATCTCGCGCAGCACGTTGTAAATTCAGCGGCTATTGCCGCCGTCGCCGGCGCAGAACTGGCAGAAATTATCTCCACCGGCAAAGAAGCCTTCGACGCCCGTTACCGCTCGGGTTTTAGCTTTTCCGATCTGACTGCCAACCGTGCCGGAATCAGGCTTGCTGAGCTAGCGACGGAAAGCCATGACTCAGCGCGGGAATTTCAGCGCCGCCTAATTCTTCTCGACGGCGACGACCAGCTAATCCCCAGCGTTGGTGACAGCCGCGACGGACTCAGCCAGCGTGAATTCGAAGCGCAATACCGCGATCGCAGCAGCAGCGAATACCGCGAACGCCTGTCCGCAATCGACTTCGAGCTCTCACAGCTGCCATTGTTCAGCAACTAGCGAGCCGCTCTCAAGCCCCTTGCCCTCGTGTATACTGCTTGGTTCTCACTTTCTGACTGATAAGAGACCGATGGGCATGAGCAGCAAGGGCTTCACTACACGCAATCTCCATTCCGACCGTCGCGACAAGCCGGAACACGGCGTGTTGCACAAGGCAATACACCCCTCAGTTGCCTACGGCTATGAGGATGCGCGCGAGTTGGCAGCAGTCTTCCAGGGCAAACAGGCAGGCTACAACTACGGGCGCCAGCTCAACCCCACAGTGACCGCCCTTCAGAATCGCATCACAGCGATGGAAGACGGCATCGCTACCGCGGCTTTTGCAACTGGCATGGCGGCTATAGCCTCGACCATGATTGCCCTGCTGCGCAGCGGCGATCACATCGTCTCCAGCGCCTTTCTGTTCGGCAACACCAATAGCTTTTTCAGCACCCTGCAAAACATGGGAATCGAAGTGAGCTTTGTCGATGCTACCCGCGCACAGAATGTCGAGGATGCACTTCAGGATAACACCAGACTGGTCTTTGTTGAGACCATCGCCAACCCGGCAACGCAGATAGCAGATCTCGCGAGCCTCGGCGAACTGTGTAAACGCAAAGGCTTAATTTACTGCGTCGACAATACGATGACCTCGCCGCATTTATTCAGGCCAAAAACGGTCGGTGCGAGCCTGGTCGTCAATTCGCTCACCAAATACATCGGCGGCCATGGCAATGCACTCGGTGGCGCCATCACCGACACCGGGCTCTACGATTGGCCGCAGTTCCCGCATATTTATGACACCTATAAAGGCAGCGACTCGGCGCTGTGGGGCATCACACAAATTAAGAAAAAGGGGCTCAGAGACATGGGCGGCTCGCTCGGCCCAGAGGCTGCGCATCATCTTGCCGTCGGCTCAGAGACCCTTCCTCTGCGCATGGACAAAGCCTGTGATAACGCCCTGGCAATCGCTACGCTGTGCCAGGCGCATCCTGCCGTTAACCGCGTCTTCTATCCGGGCCTCGAAAGTCATGCGCAGCATGGACGTGCCGCAGAGCTGTTTCGCAATTTTGGTTCGATCATGAGCATTGATCTAGTCGAGGGCGTCGACTGCTTTGAAGTGCTCAATGCGCTGCAAACCGTGGTCTCCTCGAGCAATCTCGGTGACACGCGCACACTCGCTATCCCAGTTGCCCATACGATATTTTACGAAATGGGCGCACAGCGCCGCGCGAGCATGGGTATTTCTGACTCCATGATCAGATTCTCGGTGGGTATCGAAGACCAGCAAGATCTGCTCGACGACTTCACACAGGCGCTGAACACGGCGCAAGGGCTGTAGCGCATGTTGATTCCCCTTTTTCGGACTCACGAACTACAAGACGACGCTGCGAAAGGCATCGAGGTGCAGGGGAAGCAGCTCTTTGCGGTGCGCAAAAAGGGGGAAATTTTCCTCTACTGGAATCGCTGCCCGCACATCGGCACGCCGCTGGAGTGGGAACAGGATAAATTCCTCGACGCCGACAAGGAGCTCATTCAGTGCGCCACCCACGGAGCGCTATTCCAGATCGATAGCGGTCGCTGCTTGGTTGGCCCTTGCCGCGGCAAACACCTCAAACCCGCGCCTTTCGAACTCATCGATGGCACGGTTTCCATCGCCGAGGCGGAGCTGCAGCGCGGCTAGAGCGAAAAGGGTAGGCGTCGACCCAACGCCATACGCTGCTCGGCGGGCACAATATCCACGCCATAGGCCAGCACTTCCACACCCGCCGCACTCGCTTCTTCGAGCAGCTGTGCGTAGTGAGGATCAATATCCCGCGCTACGCTAACGCGCCTCACCCCGGTGTGCTGCACACAAAAAAACAGCACTGCTCGCGCCCCTTGAGCACGCATCGCAATGAGCTCTTCGAGATGTTTTTGCCCGCGCGTGGTCACTGCGTCGGGAAACACGCCCAGCCCCTCCGGCAATCCTAAGGTAAGACTTTTCACCTCCACATAGCAGTCCTGCTCGGTCGCGCCAGCACGCGCGAAGCTCAGCAGAAAATCGATACGACTTTTTTGCTCGCCGTAGGCTACCTCGCTACGCAGAGTAGAGAATCCCTCAAGCTCCGCCACGGAACCAGACTCTAGCGCCTCACGCACAAGGGTATTCGCGAAGGCAGAGTTGATCCCAATATAGTCACCCGCATCGTTTTCGACGATCTGCCAGGTACAAGGATACTTGCGTTTAGGATTGCCCGAGTCGCTGTACCATACCCGCCAGTCTGCGCCTTGGCAGCGGGTCATTGAACCCGTATTCGGACAGTGCAGAGTCGCCTCACTGCCATCGGCGAGAACAACGTCGGCAAGAAAACGTTTGTAGCGTTTGATCAAGCGCGCCTGCTGAAGCGGCGGGTCAAAAATCATCCCAGCGCCCCTCGCAGACGTGAGATTGCCAGTTCTAGCTGCGCCTGCGAAGTCGTGAACGACAAGCGCACCGACTGCTTCGCGCTTGCTACACCAAAATCTGTGCCCGGCGTCATCGCAACACCATGCTCTTCTAAAAGCTGCCGACAAAAGGCTTCGCTATCATCAGTGAAGGCCGAACAGTCGGCGTAGACATAAAATGCGCCGGCAATCTGCCTCGGCAACACGAAGCCAAGCTGCGCAAGCTCGCGCACAAAATAATCACGTCGCGCTTGGAATTCATCGCGGCGCTGCCTGAGTATGCGATCGGTCTCAGGCTCAAAGGCCGCTAGCGCCGCATACTGCGCAACGGCAGAGGCCGAAATATACATATTCTGCGCAAGCGTCGTAGCGGTCTCTACGAAGGCTTCGGGCACGACAATCCAGCCCAGTCGCCAACCCGTCATGCCAAAGTATTTGGAAAAGCTGTTTACCACGAAGGCGCCGTCATCGACCTCGAGCACACTGGGTAAGCCGCCTAAATAGTCCAAGCCGTGATAGATCTCGTCGACCAGCAGGTGCAGCCCTTCAGCGCGAGCGAAAGTAGAGATCTCATGAAGAGCGGAGCGATCTAGCACGGTGCCGGTGGGATTATTCGGCGAGGCAAGCCAGATACCACAGCTAGCTTCTGTGCGATGCTCAGCAAGCTGCGCGGCACTGGGCTGATAATCGTTTTCTCGGTGCACAGGGACTAGCTGCGCCTGGGCATCGCGCAGGCGAATAAAGTTGCGTACGCAGGGATACGCCGGATCCGGAATCAAAACACCCTCGTCGCGGCCCACTAGCAAGTGCGCTAGCAGCAGCAGTCCGCCGCTGGCACCAGGGGTGATGAGTATGCGGTGAGGTGCAACGTGAATCCCGTGCAGTTTTTTGTATCGCTCGCTGATCTTTTCACGGAGCGCAGCAAGCCCTGTGGCCGCCGTGTACTGAGTCAGCCCAGCATCGAGCGCGGCTTTACCAGCATCGACAATGGGCTGCGCGGTAGAGAAATCCGGCTCGCCTACTTCGAGATGCACAATGCTACGGCCCTGAGCCTCCAACTCCGCAGCCCGCTGCATAACACTCATGACTCGAAAAGGCGCCACCTCCGCCAAACCCTCACGAGGCTGCAAATTAGACGGGGTTTTCTCGGGTACTGACATTGGGCGCTCCTAGCTTCATACCGACTGGGCTGATAAGAATGGAGCGGATTGTAACCGCTTCGCGATGAGTTGCGAGAGTCACAGAGATGTCATTCCCCTGCACTAGAATGGAGCGAATTTAAGACACTGATATTCCGTGCATACAGCGGTTGAATCTGCTAGTTTACCGACCCCTTAAAACTGCTCCCAACAGGGAGTGGGGTCGCGGCTAATAAAGAGCCAATGATCTATACTCGCTACATATGTTAGATAAGGTGTTTTCGGGCACTTAGGCTGTTGCAACAAAAGTCGCAGCAGCTACTATTAATCAAAGCAGCAGCTACCAAATAGAGCAGCAGCTATTGAACAAAGCAGCAGCGCCGTTAACTCTGTACTAAGTTAGGCTATTTTACTTGAGCTAGGCTATTAAGCCTGCAGGGGCATAAAGAAACATGTCTAAGACCGCACTTTCTGATTCACAACCGGTTCTCAAAAATTTCGTTCCGTACAAGCCAAAGCGTGGCGAAGAGTACATGAATGAAAAACAGCGAGAGCACTTTAAGCAGATCTTACTGCAGTGGCGCAACCAGCTTATGCAGGAAGTCGATCGCACCGTGCATCATATGCAGGACGATGCCGCGAACTATCCTGATCCCGCTGACCGCGCCACTCAGGAAGAAGAGTTCAGCCTCGAGCTGCGCACCCGTGATCGTGAGCGCAAACTCATCAAAAAGATCGACAGCACCATCGAGCTCATTGCCCAAGACGACTACGGCTTCTGCGATTCCTGCGGCATCGAGATTGGCATACGTCGTTTAGAAGCACGACCAACAGCGAATAAGTGCATCGACTGCAAAACACTAGACGAGATTAAAGAGAAGCAGTTAGGCAGCCTCTAGGCTGGCTAACCGCTCAGCGTCTATGACGAAGACGAGCTTGCCCTACGTTGGCCGGTTCGCACCCTCCCCTTCTGGCCCACTCCATTTCGGCTCACTCCTTGCCGGCGTCGCTAGCTACTGCGACGCCAAAGCCCAGGGCGGGCGCTGGCTTGTGCGCATCGAAGACCTCGACCCACCGCGGGAACCTGCGGGCACAGCAGCTATTATTCTCGATCAGCTCCTCGCGTTTGGCCTGCAATGGGACGGCGAGGTGCTGTATCAAAGCGAGCGCCTCGACGCCTATGCCGCCGCGCTTACGCAGTTAGCGAACGAGGGGCTCTGTTTTCGCTGCGAATGTACACGCGCCGATCTGCGCGCACAGGGCAATGTGTATTCGGGACACTGCCGCGCTCAAGGTGTCAGCGCGCGGGATTTACAGTATGGCGACTCCCATGGCGATCGAGCCGAGGCGGCACTGCGGGTGCGCGTGAGTGACCAGCAAGTCGCCGTCGACGACCGGGTACAAGGGCGTTTCGAGCAGGCACTCAAGAAGGAGGTCGGCGACTTCGTCGTGCGGCGCAAAGACGGGCTCTTTGCTTATCAGCTCGCGGTGGTTGTTGACGATGCGTTTCAAGGCATTACTGATATCGTACGCGGGATTGATCTACTCGACTCGACACCGCGGCAGCTGTGCCTGCAGCGCTATCTCAACTTGCCAGAACCACGCTATGCGCATATACCCGTAATCGTCGACACGCACGGTGACAAACTGAGCAAGCAAAGCTTCGCTCCCGCAGTCGATACCACACAGGCCTCGCGCCTGCTGCTGCGCTGTCTTGAGCTCTTGGGGCAGCAGCCTACCGCTGCTCTCAGCGGTGCAGCCCCCGACGAAATACTAAGCTGGGCCGTAACGCATTGGGATATGCAGCAGGTTCCCAAATTGGCTACACTGAGCGAAACTTAGTCGCCGTTCATGAAACATTAGCCAGGCATGAGCCCGTTAAGCATGAACACAGCGCACGCCTGTTAAGTGCTAGACGCGAGAACACACACCGAGACGAGTAAGGCCATGTACATCCCCCGCTCCATGCTGATGCTGCTGGTCATCATCTATCTTTTGTTTCTGCTATCAGTCGACTGGATCAACGCCGCCGGCGAACTATGGTATCGCCCCTTTATTGTTGGCCTTCTCGTCGTATTGGTTGCAGCTTGGGCGCATCGCGATCAGGACTCTGATGAGCCTTAATCCGCGCAAGAGCAGCTAGCCGCTATGAACTTCGAACTCACCACATTAGTTGGCCTCGGCAGTGTTTACCTGTCACTGCTCTTTGGCATTGCCTACCTTGCCGAGCAGGGCTGGATTCCACAGCGGCTTGTGCGCCATCCCGTAGTCTATGTCCTGTCGCTAGGCGTGTTTGCCAGCGTTTGGGCCTATTACACCGCCGTAGGCAGCGCGCAGCGCGAAGGCTATGGTTATCTTGCCAACTCCATTGGCATTTCGCTCGCCTTCATGCTCTCACCGCTGCTGCTGCGCCCGCTGATGGAGCTCACGCGCACCTATCAGTTGAGCTCCCTTGCTGATCTCCTAGCTTTCCGCTACCGCTCCCCTTGGGTAGGCACTGCAACAACGCTAGTGATCCTTGTTGGCGTCACCCCGCTCATCGCTTTGCAAATTCGTGCGGTCGCAGACACCGCCGACATCCTCACGCCGGCAGCATCTCACGGCTCTATCGCTATTGGTTTCTGCGTCTTGATCACGCTATTCGCTATTTTGTTTGGCACCTCGCGTAGGCCGGGCCGCACACAGCATGACGGCCTTGTCATGGCAATTGCCTTCGAGTCACTCATCAAGCTAGTCGCCTTTTTACTGGTCGGCTGGTTTGCGATTCAAGGCGGTTTTGGAGGTCTTGAAGCTATGCAGGCATGGCTGCTGACTCAGCCTGCCCTGCTTGAGAGCCTGCAGGACACAAACTACTTCAGCTCTTTTCACGTGATGGCGCTGCTATTTTTCTCTGCAGCTGTCGCCATGCCGCACATGTTTTACGTCACCTTCAACGCGAGCGGCAGTCGCAGCGCCCTCTCCTTCGCAAGCTGGGGCCTGCCGCTTTACTTCCTTCTTATCAGCCTGCCGGTGCTGCCTATACTCTGGGCGGGACTCTATTCCGGCAGCTCGGTTCAGGTTGAATACTTTCCTGTCGCCATCGGCGCGGCGTTCGGTGCACCCTGGGTCAGCCTACTCGCCTACTTAGGTGGGCTGTCAGCGGCAAGCGGCCTGATTATTGTGATCACGCTCGCGCTGTCGAATATGTGCCTTAACCATCTTATTTTGCCGCTGCAGCAGCCGGCGGCAAGCAAAGACATTTACCGCTGGCTCATGCAGCGCCGACGCGTGCTGATCACCGCGCTCATATGGGCCGGCTTTGCTTTTCACTACCTGCCCGCCGATCGTATTTCTCTGCAGATTATAGGCACAGTCGCCTTTGTTGCTTGCTTACAATTCCTGCCGGGCATCGTCGCGATCCTCTATTGGCCTCAAGGCAACAAGCGCGGCTTCCTCGGTGGACTCGCGGCCGGCATCCTTATTTGGTTCGCACTTCTTATGCTGCCTCTACTGACCGAGGCAAACAGCTTTAGCGATATCGTCATAAATTGGCGCGAAATTGCTGCGCTGTCGCTTATCATCAACTCGGTGATTTTTGTTGCCGCATCGCTCTACTTTGGCAGCAGCGACGAAGAGCGCAGCTCGGCGGATCTCTGCACATTAGATACAATCAAGCGGCGCAAGCGTAGCGGCTTGGTCGCAAAGTCCGCCGCGGACTTTATCAAGAGCTTGAGCAAACCCCTGGGCGAGCGCACTGCAACCCGCGAAGTCGGACAGGCTCTGCAGGATCTAGGGCTTAAAAAGGAGGACCGCCGCCCTTATGCCATGCGGCTGCTACGCGGGCGACTCGAAGCCAATCTCTCTGGTCTTCTTGGTCCTTCCATCGCCCGTGAGATCATCGATAGCTACCTGCCCTACAGCATCGTCTCCCAGCACGGCAGCTCAGATGTCAACGTGATCGAGAATCGAATCGAAGCCTACCGAAGCAACCTCTCCGGCATGGCCGCGGACCTCGATAATTTGCGCCGCTATCATCGCCAGATACTGCTCGATTTACCGCTAGGTGTGTTTTCGCTGAGTTCCGACCGCGAAATCATCATGTGGAACAAAGCGCTAGAAGAATTCACCGAAATCAGCTCAGCGGATGTCGTTGGCTCTCAGCTTAGCGATCTACCCGCGCCGTGGGCGTCTCTGCTCGAAGAGTTTGTCGGCGAAGATATTGACCACTCTTACAAAAAAAGTTTTGAGCTAGCTAATAATAAGCGCACGGTAAATTTGCATAAGGCGCTGATCGAAGAGAGCGGCGAAACCGGTGACAGCGCCCATGAAGGACTCATCATCCTGATGGAGGACATGACCGAAACTGAAATACTCGAGGCAGGCCTTACCCACAGCGAACGCTTAGCCTCTATTGGCCGTCTCGCGGCGGGAGTGGCGCATGAAATAGGCAATCCCATCACCGGTATCGCCTGCCTCGCGCAAATTATTCGTGATGAATACCAAGACGGCGAACTTAACGATCTTGCGCAGCAAATCATCGAACAAACAGACCGCACATCTAAGATCCTGCAGTCTCTTGTGAACTTCGCCCATGCCGGCACCAATAAGCTAAACCATCAGAATGAGCGCGTCGTCATCGCAGACTGCATTGCCCAGGCTCAAACACTGGTCTCGCTGGATAAAAAGAACGCCGACCTCAAGCTGACGGTAGACTGCGAAGACCAGGCTGTTATCTTGGGAGACTCTCAACGCCTATTGCAAGTGCTGATCAATCTCATCAGCAATGCCCGCGATGCCTCGCCTTCTGGCACTACTATTGCCTTGTCTGCTCGACTCGTAGGCTCCAGCGTACACATTAGCGTGACAGATTCCGGCGTGGGCATTCCGAACGCTATCAAGAGCCGCGTCTTCGATCCGTTCTTCACCACTAAAGAAGCGGGAGACGGCACAGGCCTCGGACTCTCGTTGGTCTTTAGCATCGTAGAAGATCTGGAGGGGAATATTGATATAATCAGCCCGGTAGACAAGCAGAGAGGCACGGGAACGCAGGTATTACTCACATTTCCCTGTTATGATGAGTCTTTGTAATTGGCAGCACCCTGCGGCGAATTCCAGCAACACGGTTTAGAGCAAAAGCATGACAGATGGGCCTCACATTCTAGTTGTCGAAGACGAAGCAATCATTCGCAGCTCATTGCGACGACTACTCGAAAGACACGACTATCGAGTCAGCGAAGCTGGCAGCGTCAAAGAAGCCATCGACTGCGAACTGGACTCCTTCGACGTTATTCTCAGTGACCTCCGCCTCCCCGGCGCCGCTGGCACAGAACTTATAGCAGCTACTTCCCGCCCCGTGCTTATCATGACTAGCTATTCCAGCATTAGCTCTGCCATTGAGGCTATGAAGCTAGGCGCTGTCGACTACATCACCAAACCCTTCGAGCACGCACAGCTCATTGAGTCCGTCGGCAAAGTGCTGGCAGAGCATGGGACTCGAAAAAGCGCAGAGACCGAGGACGAGGACGGCTTCGAACCCCCTGTGCACGGCATGATCGGCAGCTGTCCTCAGATGATGGAGCTGTTTCGCCGCATTCGTAAGGTCGCGCTAACGGACTCCACGGTCTTAATCAACGGTGAATCCGGTACCGGCAAAGAACTAGTCGCTCGTGCGCTGCATAATTTGAGCAGCCGTGGCGACAAGGAAATGATTTCGGTTAACTGCGCGGCGATCCCCGAGAACCTCATCGAATCCGAACTCTTCGGTCACGAAAAGGGAGCGTTTACCGGCGCCACCGCAACGCGCACTGGACTCGTTGAGGCGGCAAACGAAAGCACTCTTTTCCTCGATGAAATCGGTGAACTGCCACTGGAGGCACAGGCGCGCCTGTTGCGGGTTTTACAGGAAAACGAGATCCGCAAGGTCGGCTCAGTGCAGTCTCAGAAGGTCGATGTCCGGCTCGTTGTTGCGACGCATCGTGATCTCAAGCAGCTAGTCGCAGACGGGCACTTCCGCGAAGACCTATATTACCGCATCAACGTGATGACCCTGCTTATTCCACCCCTGCGAGAGCGCGGGGCCGACATTGTTGAGCTCGCGCAAGCCATTCTGCTGAGGACCTGCAAGCGCCTTAAAACCGCTGTACTCACCTTCAACGACGAAGCGCTAGACACCATCGCCAAGTATCCGTGGCCAGGCAACGTTCGAGAGCTTGAGAACGCGGTCGAACGCGCCGTCGTCTTAGCCGAGGAAGAGGTCATTGGCAAAGATCTACTCGCGATCGAATCGCAGCCAAAAGACGCCGGCGAAGCGAGTACTGCAGCAGCGGATACCGGGCCCGCGCAAATGGAAGACCTCTCCCTGGAGGACTACTTCCAACACTTCGTTCTTGAACACCAAGACACGATGAATGAAACGCAGCTAGCGAAAAAGCTAGGTATAAGTCGCAAGTGCCTGTGGGAGCGCCGCCAGCGCTTCGGCATCCCACGCAAGAAGAAGCAGGAAGCTCAGCAGGCCTAGATCGCATTGTTGCTAAGATGGGGAAGCCGCGCATGAAGTGCTACCCATCTACCCAGCGGCAAATCAGTGTTACCACCCTTTCGTAACAATCGTTTAAAAAGCCCCTTCTCGCTTCCTCTTAAAAAATAGCAAACTACTGATTTTTATTGATATTTTATTTCTGGCACGCTAAATGCTTTGATCTAGATCACAATAACAATAAATAATAAAAACAAGAGTCAAAAATAATAAAAATGGCACGCGCTTCTACTTTTTGAGCGAAACTAGGTTGGTGCACTACAAAATTTTTAATAACAATAACTATATTGCTGAACAGACACCCAACAATAAAAACGCAGGGGCGAGTGACGCAAAGGTCTACAGACTAAGCACTTAAGCAATGTCTAAAGGACTCTCAGGGGATGCATTGCATCCCTTTTTCATTTCTAGCATTTGGGCTTTTCAGCGCAGACCCTTCTCTGGCTGCAGCCGCCCGTTGGCATTACTGCCCTGCCCCTAGCCTCTACACCACGGCGGCGCCATTTCTGCTCCAACACAGCTGAACTTTAACGTCTCTGTGATCGCTTTTATTTTCGATAATTCAGTGTATTATGCGTTTTTTGCCTGGATCAGCCCCTATTTTGCGCAACACACCAGCAATTCGACCAATCCCACTCCACCGCCAAACCCATAATCCCTGATAGCGAGCTATGCCGAGAAAAAAACTGCCTCCGGGCCTAGAAAAGGCCACAGTAATCCCCCGCGACGATCATTCGGTTTCGCGCAAGCATATCTCCGACAATGCGCTCAGCGTACTGCGGAAACTCGACGATGCCGGCTTTCAAGGCTATTTAGTCGGTGGCGGAGTGCGCGATCTATTACTCGGTAAACGCCCGAAGGATTTCGATATCGCGACCGATGCGACTCCGGAGCAGCTGCGCAGCCTATTTCGCAATTCCAGAATTATTGGTCGCCGCTTTAAAATCGTGCATTTACGCTACGGCCGCGAAATCATTGAAGCGACGACCTTTCGCGCACCCCACGATGTGGCCGTTGAAATCGGCGAAGGCGGCTCACGCAAAGGCATTCGCAACTTAGACTCGGCTCACTCTTCAACGGGCATGATCCTGCGGGACAACGTGTACGGCAACGTTGATGAAGACGCGCTACGCCGCGATTTCACCGTCAACGCCCTGTACTACACCACTACAGACTTCTCGATTCTCGATTTCAGCACCGGCATGCAAGACCTTAAAGAGCGTAAAATTCGCATGATCGGCGACCCCGAAGCGCGCTACAAAGAAGACCCCGTGCGTATGCTGCGAGCGATCCGCTTTAGCGCCAAGCTAGACTTTGAGATCGAAGAGGCCACTGCCGCACCCATTAATGAGCTAGCCTATCTACTCGAGTCTATTTCACCTGCGCGACTCTTCGACGAGACGATCAAACTGCTAGCCAGCGGCCAAGCCGAGGCTACCTGGGCACTGCTACGCCACTATCAGCCGGGCAACTACTTGTTTGCGCCTACGCTGCGCGCGTTGCTCACTCCTTTTCGAGGACGTGATCACGCGGCCGAGCTGTTGCAGCTCGCACTGCGCAACACCGACACGCGCCTAGCAGAGGGCAAATCGGTGACGCCCGCGTTTCTCTATGCTGCGCTACTCTGGCCACTTGTGCAGATGAAGCTGGCACTTCATCCAGCTGAAGGAATGAACCCGGCGCAGCAGTTCGCGGCGGCAACCAACAGCGCCATCGCCGAGCAGCTGAGCTATACCTCCATCCCCAAACGCTTCACTCAGGTGACCAAGGAAATTTGGGACCTGCAGTCAAAGCTGGAGCAGCGCAGCCGCCGTGCCGCGGAGAGCGTATTCGACCACCCTCGCTTTCGCGCCGCCTATGACTTTCTTCTCCTGCGCGAGGACGGCGGCGAGAATCTCGGCGGCGTCGGCGCTTGGTGGACAGAATTCCAAGCAGCCGACGAGGTCGAGCGCGAGCATCTACTAGAGCAGCTGCCCAAAGAGTCGCGCCCGCGGCGCCGGCCTCGACGCCGTAAACCACAGGCATCCCATTCGTAAAAGGGCTACAATCCGCGCCATGAGCACTCAAACGAAGATCAAGAACGTCACTCTTACTACCCTGCAACGGCTAAAAGCGAACGGCGAAAAATTCGCCTGTCTTACTGCCTACGATGCCTGCTTTGCGGGGATCGCCAGCGCCGCCGGCGTCGAGGTACTGCTTGTCGGCGACTCACTAGGCATGGTGTTACAAGGCCACGACAGCACTTTGCCGGTGACTATGGATGATATGGTTTATCACATGCAGTGCGTTAAACGCGGCAATCAGGGGGCGCTACTCATAGCTGATTTACCCTTTATGAGCTACGCCTCCGAAACACAAACCTTGGAGAACTCTGCGGCACTCATGCGCGCAGGCGCTCACATGGTCAAGCTGGAAGGCGGCGCATGGATTGAAAACACGACTCGACTTCTTTCCGAGCGCGGCATCCCTGTGTGTGCGCACATGGGACTCACGCCGCAGTCGGTGAACCGCATCGGCGGATTCCACGTGCAGGGCCGCGACACGGCGCAGGCCCAGGCTATTCTGGAAGAGGCTAAGCTTCTAGAAGCCGCCGGAGCGAGCGTCCTCCTACTCGAGTGCGTGCCCCGCGAACTCGCTAAGCTAGTAACCGAAAGCCTGGACATTCCGGTTATAGGAATAGGTGCCGGCCCAGACACCACCGGTCAAATCATGGTGCTTCACGATGTGCTGGGCGTGTCGCCCATCACACCTAAATTCGTGAAAAACTTCCTAACTGAGTCCGACGACGGTATTCCAGGCGCGCTGCGTAACTACGTCCGCGACGTCAAGTCGCAGGCCTTCCCCGCTTCACAGCACTGTTTCGACTAAAGCGCTGTGCGTGAGTTCTCCACCATAGCGCAGCTGCGCAGCGCGCTTGCCGAATACGGCGCTGCGAGCCTCGGCTTCGTGCCAACCATGGGTAATTTACACGAGGGACACCTTGCTCTCGTGAAAGCCGCCTGCGCAAACAATGAACTCACCTGCGCAAGTATATTCGTTAATCCTCTACAGTTCGGCGCTAATGAAGACCTAGACGCCTACCCACGCACACTCGACGAGGACCGCCGCGCACTGAGCGCAGCGGGCTGCGACCTCCTTTTTCTGCCCACCGCCGATGAGCTCTATGGCGCTGATATGGCCGCTAGCACGCGCGTCCACGTCCCTGCTCTAGGCGAGGGCTTCTGCGGCGCTAGCCGCCCCGGACACTTTGACGGCGTCACGACGGTAGTAGCCAAACTGTTTAATATTGTGCAGCCGAGCAGCGCTTACTTTGGACTAAAAGACTTTCAGCAGTACGCGATAATCCGCAAGATGAGTGCCGATCTCGCCCTGCCTATCGAGATACATGGCCTCGACACGGTGCGCGCGCCCGACGGCCTCGCATTGAGCTCGCGCAACGGTTATTTATCCGCTGAGCAAAGAGCATTGGCTCCCACGCTGTACCGCGTGATCAAGGAGACTGGCGCCGCGCTGCAGCGGGGCGAGCAGGACATCGAGGCGCTCAGCGCCCACGCTCGCCTCTCACTCGAGACTGCCGGACTGCGTCCCGACTATTTTGGCATCGCCGCTGCGGACACCCTGGTCCCAGCCGCGCCGCAAGACCGTGACCTAGTCATACTAGCCGCCGTATTCCTCGGCAAAACTAGACTGATCGACAACTTGCGAGTCTCGCGGTAGGCGCGTCCGCGCGCGTTGAGCCCCCGTACCCTTTACGGCATACTGATTGCAAATCTGCCCCTCTGCCGCGCCGCTTTATTGCGCCAGGATTGAACTATGTCATCCGCGAAACTCTATCCCGTTACCAGCGACCAAACACATCGCAGCCATCTCGATAAAGAGAGCTATGACGCGCTCTACAAGCAATCAATCGAGAGCCCCGAAGAGTTTTGGGCCGAGCAGGCGGGACAGCTCCTGCACTGGCACGAACCGTGGCAGCGAGTCAGTAGCGGCGACTTTAGCCAGGCAGACTCACGCTGGTTCGAAGGCGCCAAACTCAATGCGGCCTACAACTGCATAGATCGCCACTTAGAGCACCGGGGCGCGCAAACCGCCATTATTTGGGAAGGCGATGAACCTAATGACGCCAAAGCCATTAGCTATAGAGAGCTGCACGAAGCGGTATGCCGACTAGCCAACGCTCTCAAGGCACGCGGCGTTAAAAAAGGCGACCGCGTCTGTATTTATATGCCCATGGTGCCGGAGGCTGCCTATGCCATGCTCGCCTGCGCACGCATCGGTGCAGTACATTCCGTGGTGTTCGGTGGTTTCTCACCCGAGTCGATCAAAGACCGAATCCTGGACTCAGACTGCCGGGTGGTGATTACCGCAGACGAGGGCGTGCGCGGGGGACGTCGCATCCCGCTTAAAGCAAACGTCGACGCTGCCTTGGCCAGTTGTCCTGACGTGCATAGCGTCTTCGTCGTTCGCCGCACGCAGGCACAGGTGCCGTGGGACGAGACGCGCGATGTTTGCTATCACCAGAGCACAAGTGCGGCGAGCAGTGAGTGTCCGATCGAATTAATGGCTGCCGAAGACCCGCTGTTTATCCTCTACACCTCAGGCTCCACAGGCAAACCCAAAGGCGTACTCCACACCACAGCAGGTTATCTGTTAGGCGCAAGCCTGACGCATAAATACGTGTTCGACTATCACGAAGGCGACGTGTACTGGTGCACGGCAGACGTTGGCTGGGTCACCGGTCACAGCTACATCGTTTACGGACCTCTCGCCAATGGCGCCATTACACTTATGTTTGAAGGCGTGCCTACCTACCCCAATCCATCGCGCTTTTGGGAAGTGATCGACAAACACCAGGTCTCTATTTTTTATACGGCGCCCACTGCGATCCGCGCACTCATGGCAGCAGGAGACGAGCCGGTCACGCGGACTTCCCGCAGCTCACTGAGGCTTTTAGGCAGCGTTGGCGAGCCGATTAATCCCGAAGCCTGGGAATGGTATTACCGCGTAGTAGGCGCAGGCCGCTGCGCGATTGTTGATACCTGGTGGCAAACCGAAACGGGGGCCATCATGATCACCCCCCTGCCCGGCGTCACCGATCTCAAGCCGGGCTCAGCCACTCTGCCTTTCTTTGGCGTTAAGCCGGCGCTGCTAGACGCCGAAGGCAATGAATTAATGGGCGAAGCCAGCGGCAATCTCGTGCTCGGTCAGTCTTGGCCTAGTCAGCTGCGCAGTATCTTTGGCGATCATCAGCGCTGTATAGACACCTATTTCAGCACCTACCCCGGCTACTACTTCACAGGCGACGCCGCGTACCGTGATACCGACGGCTACTACTGGGTTACCGGCCGCGTCGACGACGTGATCAATGTGTCGGGGCATCGCCTGGGCACCGCCGAAATCGAAAGCGCACTGGTCCTTCACAGCAGCGTCGCTGAAGCCGCCGTCGTCGGCTATCCACACGAGATCAAAGGACAGGGTATTTATGCCTACGTCACTCTTATGGACGGTGTCGCAGAGTCAGCTGACCTCAACGCTGAACTGCGCAGCTTCGTCGCCACAGAGATTGGCGCGTTCGCGCGGCCCGAGGTCATTCAATTTGCCCCGGGACTACCCAAGACCCGCTCGGGCAAGATTATGCGGCGAATCCTACGCAAGATTGCCGCTAATGAGCTCGAGTCCCTCGGTGATACCAGCACCCTCGCCGAACCTGCCGTGGTAGAGCAGCTCATTGAGCACCGCGCGAATCGCTAAGTCGGTGCTGCGCGCCCTCGCCCGCCACTACCCACTGACTTGGCTAGGCAGTCTCGCCTTACTGACTAGCGCCGGAGCACTGCGCAGCTTTGGCTATGGGCAAATGGATCTAGTCCTCTTCGCGCTGTGCGTGTGCGCGCTTATCGTGATCATTACTGCACTCTTCGCGACGGTTGTTGGCGGACTCTATGTTCAAAAAACTCTGCTCCCCCGCGCCATTCACCAACAGCCGAATAGCCAGCTCGAGCTGGAGGCAGCTTACGCGAACAGCACTGGCGTACTCGCTCCGGCGCTGGGCTGGCTCCCCCTCATACGGCTGGACTGGCAGGTGCTACAGCCACAAGCAGTGAACACCGAACTTAAGCTCCATGTGGACGGCAGTCAGCGTGAAACTCTAATGCCCCAGCGGCGCGCAATGGGCCGAGGCATCGTTCGCCACTTCTCTGTAGGAGACGCACTTGGACTCGCCCGCTACCGATGGACACAGCGCGATAATCGCCCCTATCGCATCCTGCCAAGTCTGGGCGCCTATCGCCCGCTCACACTGCAGCGGGCGCTGGCGAACGACGACGGCATACCCGACCCCAGCGGCGCCGCTGACGGGGATCGCATGGAAATTCGCGCCTATGCCCCTGGCGATTCCTTCCGCAACATCCTCTGGAAACACTTCGCAAATAACCACCAGCTCAATGTGCGGCTTCCTGAACGCAGTACGGCTTTGGAGGACAAAACCTCCGCCTACCTATTAAGCGGCGAGGGCGACGAGACCGCTGCGGCACTCGCGCGCCTGGCTCTTGAAAGCAGGCTATTGGGCGACCACTGGCAATTTGCCGCCGATGGCCTCAAAGAGCCTTTCGTTACTGATCTGACCCCGGCGCTGGATGCGATTGCTGCCTCCAATGCGCAGGGCAGGCAGCGCCATGACTACGGCCTCGATATTTTTATCGACACTCTGCAGCTGCAGCACTGCCTAGTTTTTGCCAGCTTAGACGACGCTGCTACAGTAGAGCGTCTTCTGGCGACCGCAACAGCGCGCCGCTGCCGCCTCAGCCTTGTGATTGGGGTCGATCAAAAGACTGCGGCCACGCCTTCCCCCGGCTGGCGGCGGTTGCTGACTACTCAGCACAGCATCGCGGACTCTACTGCGTTCCGCGCGAAGCGTTTGACGGCCCTGAGCCAGCACGTAGAATCGGTCGTAGTGATAGACCGAGACAGCGGCGCTCAGCTCAGCGCGGCTCAGTTGCAGAACGCACCAGCAGAGACAGCTCCATGACTCGCCTTTTTCAGTTGCAGACATTCGCCCGACTCGCGGTAGTCGCCTTTGCTGCGTGGCTGTTAAGCCTGCCTCTGACCATTAACGCAGGCTCGGCAGGTGCGCTAATCGGCGTCACCGCCGCCTTTTTAGTTGTCGCGCCAGCGACAAATCCTCAGCGTCGGCAGTCCCTGCTAAGCACGCTTAGACTGCCGGTCGGAATTCTTGCCGCACTTATGATTATTTTCCTAGGCCTTACTGTTGCGGGAGTTTTACGCGCCGGAGTAATCGCCAACGCTCTGCTTACTATCGGCGTTGAACCGTTTGTTTTGTACGGCACGGGAGAATTTATAGCCACCGGCTCTCTAGCCTTTGCCGGCGCTGCGCTACTCGGGCTGGCACGGCTACGTGGAAGTTTTGGCAAGATCGCTGAGGTGGTGTTTGTCGCCGGCGCGCTTGCCATAACTCTCGCCGCTCATCGCAATGGCATGATAGACAGGCCGTTTTTACTCGGCGACTATGCGCTTATTCGCGGCCTCGACCCGGCTAATTTGCTCATGGGTTTCGGCGTAGCGGCGCTGCTGCTCATCACCGCGCTCAATTTGCAGGAGAGGAGCCGCCTGCGCAGCCTTTACCATCTTGCGAGCATCGCTGCTGTCTGCCTTCTGCTGGTCGTGTATGTGCAACGCGCGGGAATGCCCACGCCACAGCTGAGCAATGATCTCGGTCTTGCCGGATCGTCCGCTGGCAGCGCCGCCGAAAACAATCCATTCCAAGACAGCACTAACGATCCAAAAGACAAAAGCTCTCCAGTTGCAGTGGTGGTGTTTCACGACGACTACGAGCCGACAGACGGAGCCTACTATTTTCGCGAGTCAGCCTACTCGCAGTTCAATGGCACGCGCATTGACTATGCCAGTCGCGCAGACATGGATACCGATTTAATCAAAGGCTTTTCTGAGGGCAGTAACGCCTCACTAGCGGGCGCGCTCTCTCCCCCCGCCTCCGCGCCGCGCCAGCGGGTAAGAACAACGATTGGCACACTTACGCCGCACAGAACGCTCTTCGCCTTGGATACACCGGTCGCCTACTCCGCAAATGCCAACCCTAATCCAGCCCGCTTTGATACCACCTATGAAGCCGAATCTGCCGTGCCTACCTTCGATTTCGACGCGCTGTTAGGCCGTCGCACCGGTGCGGCGGACTGGAGCGAAGATCTATTAGCAGAGTATTTGCGCTTACCCGCGGACCCGCGTTATCTCGAACTCGCGCAGTCACTGACTAGCGAGCTTAAACCAGAGTTTGCTGAGGATCCCTTCGCGCAGGCCTGGGTTATCAAGCAGTATCTCGATGAAAACGGCATCTACAGCCTGAAGAATGCCCACGCGGCTGAACCCGACCCCGCCGCGTCATTCCTATTTGGCGACCTGACAGGCTACTGCGTTCACTTCGCCTTCTCCGCTGTGTATCTCTATCGCAGCCTTGGGATACCAGCACGAGTCGGCGTGGGCTACTCAGTGCCTGCGAGCAACCGCGCTGGCGGCTCTTCTCTGCTGATACAAGCGATCCATGGTCACGCTTGGCCGGAAATTTATTTTCGCGATATCGGCTGGGTCATCGTTGATCCTGCACCGCAGCAAACCCTAGTTGATATGAGCACAGACCCGCAGGACAATCTCCAACAGCTGCTCGGCGATATGCTGCGCGACGACGCATCTTTCGAAGACTATCGTCAAACACGCGCCGACGAAGGCATCGACTTTGGGGGCTTAGCAAGGCAGATGCTGACTTGGCTCGGTCTTGGTGCTGGCTTAGCCGCTATCGCGGGCTATCTTGCCAAACTGGCACGCCGAATCGCACCGCGCTTCGCCCACCCTGCTGCGCGCCATAAAGCAAGCTACCGCGCCGCTGCAGATCGACTCGCCGACTTAAAAATCAGGCGCCGCTTCGGCGAATCCAGAGAGGCCTTCGCCCAGCGCTGTGAAGACTTATCGCCGCAGTTTGCCCGCTTAACTCGCCTGCATCTAGAAGCCAGTTTCGGCGCTGCGAGTACGATAAACACCCAGGAATTCACACAGATCGATCAGCATATACGGCAGGAATTGCGTAGCAATACCGCCCCTTGGCGCCGTATTCTCGGCGCCCTACACCCTTTTAATTGGCTCGCGGTACGCTAGTGAGCGCGGAGAAATCCATGACAGTCGTTGAAGACCCGAACAGCTCAACCCCCACTGAGCCTGATGCACAAAAGCCGCCCGTCGCGGCGCCCAATGGGTCACTGAGTGAGCAAGCAGCAGCTCTACAAAGCGCAAGTTCGGTCATCAAACGCCTCGTCGAGGCCGTACGCCGTAAGGTACTGGGCCGTGATGAGATTATCGAACTCTGCGTCATTGCGCTGTTAGCAGACGGCCACGTTTTGCTCGAAGATTTTCCTGGCTCGGGCAAGACCACGCTTGCTAAGGCGCTGGGCGAAGCGATTACCTCGCAGGCAACCGCAGACAACGAGGCACCTACAAGCCAGACGTCGCAGCTAGCGGATTTTCGACGCATACAGTTCACACCCGATCTGCTGCCGTCGGATATCACAGGCGTTACCGTATTTGACCCCAAAGACAACGGCTTTCACTTTCGCCCGGGGCCCTTGTTCGCTCACGTTGTACTGGCTGACGAGATCAATCGAACTTCGCCCAAAGTGCAATCGGCTATGCTCGAGGCGATGGGTGAAAAGCAAATCACAGTGGACAATCAGACCTATCCACTGGGGGAGCTTTTCTTTGTCATCGCCACACAGAACCCGCTCGATCTTGCCGGCACCTACCCGCTACCGACGCCGCAGCTAGATCGTTTCCTGTTCAAACTAAACATGGAACACATCGACCGCGAGGCCGAGTTACAAGTGCTCGATGCGCATCTGCTCGACGCAGTAGATCAGCATCAACCGACCTTAACAGTAACTCAAAAGGAACTGCTCGACGCGCGACACGCACTTCGCAGCGGCGTGCACATTGCGCCAGAGATTAAGACTGCTTTGGTCGACATATCCCGCGCACTGCGCGCCGATGCGCGCGTGCTGCAGGGCAACTCGACGCGCAGCATGGTACTTCTCTTGCCAGCGCTGCAAGGCGCTGCGGCGCTCGCGGGGCGCAGCTATGTCAGTGCGGCAGATATCGAACGCCTGCTGCCCCGTGTCCTCGGCCACCGACTCGTGCTTGCCCCCGGCGCTGGCAACGTAGACGAACTGCTGACCGAGGTCATGGCGACTCCCCTTGAGCTGCTAGCGCGATCTACACTCGCTTAAATGTCGACGCTGCATCGAACAGTCGCGCGCTTGGCAATAACCGCTGCTTTGCTTGCTTGTTCCACCGCCGCCGCTCAATCACTAGACGAGGTGCCACTACCTGCCCCGCAGCAGTGCTTTGGATTGCGCACGATCGTTGAGCCTCAGGCTTTAGAAATTTGCGCAGCGCTCGCCGCCGAGAGAAATATTCGCGCACGTGATCTGGCGGAGTCCTGGCTACGCGAGGCGCCTGAATCGGCAGCCGCTCACTACGCGCTTGCGGAGGTGCTTCTCACGGTAGAGGGCAATGCCCCAAGAGCTCTATTTCATCTCAATCGCGCCGAAGCCAACAGTACGATCACCTCGGTCGACGCGATGCTCGCAGCCGAGCCTAACGATCAGCTCAGCCCGCTTTGGCACTACCTCACTCTCAACCAACTCTCCTCAGTCCATCAGCTGATCGGAAATCAGGAAGAATCCCTGCGCTACCTGGATGCATTGGAAACGGCATACGGCGTTAAGCTTGAGCCCTATAAGGGGTGGCCGCTCATAAAACTGCGACGCTTTGAGGAAGCGCGGCAGAGCGCACTGCGGGTCCTCGCTGACGAGGACCTGGACAGTTTCTCGGCCGCCCAGGCGTGGAATACCCTGTGTGCGGTGGAGCTAAGCGAGCCGCTTCTCAGCCCCGACGCCCAAGCCTGCGATCAGGCTCTGGCGCTCGATGAAGCCGCTGTAACGGCCGGTGGCGAACTCAGTACCGTGACTCTGAGCAACGCCGCTGAGGTAGCCCTGAGCCGGCTACAGATCGCCGAGGCCGAAGCTCTGATTGATCGCGCGACACGCTATCCCAACCCGAGCAGCATCGCCAATCCATGGATACAGAAACTCTATCTGACGATGGCCCAAGGCAAATTTAGCGACGCAGCCCGAGTACTTAGTGAGATGCTGAACTGGCGCAACCGCCAAGATCCCTTGGTTGCAATCAGCAACCGCGCAGAGCACTTCCTTGTCGGTGCGACATTACTGCTTCTCGCCGGCTATGGTGAAGACGCGACAAAGCTCGCTAACTTGGCGCTAAACCAACCCGACCGCAATGGCAATTTCAGTGCCGCAGATTCACAGAAAGAAGCCATTGCTGCCCTCATCACAACCCTCGCAGCTAGAGCCGACTATGAGCGGCGTATCGAGGCGGCCTATGCCACCGAAGGCTTCGAGGGTCTGGGGCTGCTGATTGAAGCACAAACTGTTCGCTTTGCTGCATGGCGCGCAGGAAGACGCGCAGCCTCTCTGTTTGCCAATGCCCAGGTTATGCAGGACAGGCTGCGTCCCTACGGGCCGTTGGATGTGCATATTCCGGAATGGATGGAGATGGAAATCGTCGGCCTGCTAGGCACAAGCGTTGCGAAGGCTGTGATCGAACAGGCTGACTCGGCAGGGACTTTCAATCGCGGCTCCGGCTACCGCTTCGCCTACCTCACCGAAGTCGCCGCACTCGAATCGCAACACTCCCAAACCGTGGATCTTGCTACTCAAGCACTGCAAAATCTGCCCGCCGCAGAGACTCTACTCAGTGCGCGACTGCTTTGGCACAGGGCTACGGCGCTGTGGCAGTTGGACAGCTACCCCGCAGCGCGCAGAGACTTCGCTGCGAGTATGCGCCTAGATCCCAGCCTTGCACGCCGCTTAGGCGCAGCGTTACCTGTGCAGCTGCTAGGCGACGGCAGTGCCGGCGCCAAAGCGCTGCAAAAAAGTCTTGCCGCATCGCCGCGCCTGCTGATACATGAGCAGGGTTTACCGCTAGAACTTACTGCAAACTCCCTGTGTCTGGCTGGTTCAGAAGGCAATACGCTTTCGTGCTACACTGCGCGCGCTGCCGAGTCGGCAGTCGCCATTGAGTTACAGTCACAGCTGTTTGGCGTCGGCGTAGAGTTAAGCAAAGCCGAGCGCTCCGCGCTTACCGGGGCTAGCGTAGTACTGCGATCGCAGCGCTATAGAGAAGGCCAACAAGGCCTGCCTGAATTTTGATCAGCAGCTCATTCGTGTGCAATCCGTTAGACACGCCCTCGTAGCCCTGCTACCGCTGTTTGTGTTTAGCAATACGCCGAATAGAGGCATTTAGAGCGCCGCATACAATTTTACCCGCAGCTTTGCTGCCTCGAGACCCCAGTGAGCAATAGCAAAATCCTCAGCAAACGCGTCATTGTTCTACTCGCCGCGACGTCAGCACTCGGCCCCACCGCGATGCAAATATTGCTTCCGGCGATTCCTGTGATCAAAGAGACTTTTCAGGTCAGCGCCGAAATCGCGCAGCTGACTCTGAGCTTGTCCATGCTCGCTATCGCTATCGGCACTCTCGCCTATGGCCCACTGTCAGACCGCTATGGCCGCAAGCCGATTATGCTAATCGGGCTCGCTATTACTTTTGTCGGCTCACTGTTTTGCTATGTAGCGCAGAGCATCGAAATGCTCATTGTTGGACGCATCATTCAAGCTTTTGGCGGCGCGGTAGGCTTGGTGTTGGCGAGAGCTATCGTTAGAGATGTGTACGGGCCCGAGCAGGCTGCTCGAGTCATCGCTACCTTAGTCATGGTCATGGTCGTGATGCCCATGCTGTCACCCGCCGTCGGCGGTGAAGTCATGACGCGCTTTGGCTGGGAGGCAGTCTTTCTTGTCATGTCTGCACTAAGCCTGCTGATCTTTTTAATCTTACAGACGTCTCTTCAGGAAACCCTAGCTGAACCCGCGCCCTTTGACGGCGTCCGCGCGATGTTGCGCAATTTTGTAAGGCTCATGCGCTCGCGAGCATTTCGCGGCTACGCCCTATGCGTTGCATTCGTTTCGGTGGTGTTCTTTGCCTTCATTTCAGCCGCGCCCGAGATCATGATTTCGGTACTACAGCGTCCCGCCACTGAGTACGGCTATTATTTCATTCTCGTGCCGCTGGGCTTCATGCTCGGAAATTCCGTAGCGCGACAATTTAACCACTTGGGAATAGATAGACTCATAACTCTTGGCGCGAGTCTGGGCGTGATCGGTATTCTGCTCGCGCTTGGCTTGCAGCTGCTAGGGCTTACTCATCCCCTCGCGCTGTTTGCACCGGTGGCGCTCGCGGTCTTAGGAAATGGGATTACACTGCCCAATGCCCAGGCTGCAGCCATTAATGAGTTCCCGCAATACGCAGGCACGGCGTCGGGGCTAACCGGGTTTTTACAAATGGCTTTCTCGTCCATCGCCGCGCAACTGGTCGCAGTAATCTACAATCAAACCGCCTTCCCGCTTCTGCTCATGATGCTCGCGGCTTCGCTCGCGTCTCTTGGCTTTTTTGTAGCGAGTCGGCGCGGCGCTAACTCAGATTAAGCGCCAGGCACTGTTCAATAAAACCCGCTTCGTCGCGCAAGCAGCGCATATCTAGAACTAACGAACCGGCTGAAAGCCGACCAATAATCGGTCTCTCTAGTTCGCGCAGGCGTGCGGCCAGCGCGGTAATGCGACTATCTGGCGCTTTATCAGGGGCAGTGATTCTTAGCGCGTAGCTTGGCAGAGTTTCCAATGGCAGAGCGCCACTGCCGATTTGGCTTTTGCACTCCACGACTTTCACCGAAAACTGCTCTTGAAGTGTAGTTTGCAGTGGTAACGCGACTCGCTCGGCCAATCTACGGATTTCATCTGGTTCCCGGCAGAGATCCTGCAACAGCGGCAAACGTTGGGGCAGACTCCCAGGGTCGCGATAGAGCTGCAGTACCGACAGCAGCGCAGCGAGTATGGTCTTGTCGACACGCAGCGCTCGCTTCAAAGGGTTAGCTTTGATCTTAGCAATAAGCGCTGCTTTCCCCACGATGATACCCGCCTGCGGGCCTCCCAGAAGCTTGTCGCCACTGAACGTCACAAGATCCGCCCCTGCCTCTACGGTTTCCCTAACCGTAGGTTCCGGCGGCAGGGAAAAACGCGTCATATCTACAAGCGACCCGCTACCGAGGTCTGAGACAAACGGTAATCCGCCGGCGTGGGCGATAGCAGCGAGCTCCGATTCAGGCACACTGCTGGTGAACCCTTTGATCTCGTAATTGCTCGCATGCACTTTCATAATAAGCGCCGTGCCTTCGTTAATGCCTGCTGAAAAATCCCGTGCGTGTGTCCGATTAGTCGTGCCCACTTCTCGCAGCTTGCAGCCAGCGCTCTCCATGACCTCGGGAATACGAAAGGCGCCGCCAATTTCCACAAGTTCACCGCGTGAAATAATGACTTCTTTGTCCTTTGCCAGGGAGTTCAACAGCAGCACTACCGCAGCGGCGTTGTTATTTACTACCGTCGCAGCTTCAGCGCCGGTCAGCTCACACAGCAGCGCTTCAAGACGGGAATCCCGATCTCCACGGCTTCCGCTGAGCAAGTCGAATTCAAGATCAACAGAGTCGCCTGCTGCAATGGCCATTGCAGCGATAGCTGCATCCGGCAGACGTGAACGCCCGAGATTGGTGTGCACTACCGTGCCAGTGAGATTAAACACGGGGCGCAGTAGCGGCTTGAACTCTTCGACTAGAGTCTGCCTGACGCCTTGCGCAACGCGCTCGCTGATCGCATCGCGGCTAAAAGAATCGAGTAGCTGATTGTCATTTTTTTGCGCCTCTCTAAGCTCTGATCTGAGCGCCTCTAGTTGAGCGCGTGCGGCGAGCTTTATCGGTTCATGCCCATAGCGCGCGACAAGAGACTTAAGCGTCTCATGCTGAAGCAGCGCATCGATCGAGGGGATGAGCGAATAAATCGACTGAGAACTCATAGGCGTGTGCTGCGTATTAGTGTTTAAGAAGTGAGCGCAGCGCTAGGCTCTGCGCTCAGAAGACAAGCGCCAATGTACGGAATACACTTAGGCGATGCAATAACACCAAGCTAGGTGAAAATGAAGCTTATGAAGACAACGCGCCCTATCCTACTGATTGCGAATCAGTTTCATATTCCGACGATAGAACAGCTCGATGCCGACTACGAAACCGTCCATCTATGGCAGCTCAACCATGACGACAAGCTCGCGGTGCTAGCCAAATTAGACGGTCAATGCCACGCCGCGGCTAGCGCCTCTTGGGCTACCGACCCGTTGATTTATACACTCGACTCATTACAGCTCATCGCCTGCTTTGGAGTTGGTGTAGATGGGATCGACTTCAGGCAAACACAGAAAAACGGCATACGCGTAAGCAATACACCTGGCGTGCTTGATGATGCCGTGGCGGAAATCGCACTGGGGCTAATGCTTAGCTGCGCCCGCAAACTAGTAAGTGCCGACGCTTTCCTGCGCGCGGGAAAATGGCACAACGGCCCTCTTCCCCTGGGCTCGGGTCTCGCGGGAAAGACAGTCGGCATCGCCGGTATGGGCAGGATAGGTCTCGAGATCGCACAGCGCTGCGAGGCCTTTAAAATGAAGGTGATTTATCACAACCGCAACCCCCGCGAAGTAGACTACCGCTACTGTTCTTCCCTGGAGGAACTCGCCGGCGAATGTGACATACTAGTTAATGTGCTACCCGGCGGGCCCGCGACAACAGGCATACTAAGCGAGGAAATTTTCCGAGCGCTTGGAGCTCGGGGTTTATTCATTAATGTGGGCCGCGGCCAAAGCGTTGACGAGCCTGCATTGATAAGGGCGTTAGAAACGGGGGCAATTGCCGGCGCTGGCTTGGACGTCTACGCGCGGGAGCCCAACGTCCCTGAGGAACTTGCGGCCCTCGATAACGTAGTTCTGCTACCCCACATAGGGAGCGCAACGCAGGAAACCCGCAGGGCTATGGGAGACCTCGTTCGCAACAATCTCAAAGCATTTTACGAAGACGGATCTCTGTTAAGTGAATACCTTCCATCATGAGCGCAGACCTCAATCCAAAACGTGAAAATACAGAAATCTCGCTTCGGTATCGTACTGTAGATCGAGCGGCTGGCCGGAGGCAGACAGTTTGCTAATATCTAATTCGGAGAAGAGGTCGCGATAAGAAGGACTCAGCGAGTTATAGACAACCTCTTGCACGATCAATACATGGAAATGCTCTAAGCCTAATTCCCCGGCCCGCTGAGCGAAGCTCTCCCATATCTGCGGCTGTTTGCGAAGCTCCTCATATTTTGCCGCTTGCACAATGGCTTCGCCAAACAGATCGTAGGAGCGAATGCCTCCACTCTGAAACGTCCCCTGTATGGAATTGTAGGCTAGTCCGATCGCGCCTTTGATTGGCCTAGAGTAATTGAATTTGCTTACTTCCTGATTAAAGGCGTCGAACATGCTGAGCGCCGTACCGACAGCGCTGTCGGCCAACGATCGCGACTCAGTTGGCAAGAAAGGGTAGCCCACCGTGCTTATAAAGCCATCACCGGTCTCCTTGAGGCGAAAAGCCCGTGAACGCAGCGGTGAGTGTTCATAGCCACTCATACAAATATCCAGAAAAGACTTGAAGACCCCCATGAAAAATTCCTGCGTTTTTTCATGGCGAATTTCCGAGGATTTCTGCACATCAAACACATTAACGATCGCTTTACCTTCCTTAAGCGGCATTGTGAGCTCTAATTCTTCACCGGTCTTAATCATCTGCAGCTGATGTGGATAAACCAGTTTCGATAATTGCTTATGAAGATGTTCTCTGGTGTCGGCGTCGGTAGCCCGCGAGTAGAATCTAGCACGAACACCTTCGTAGAAGATCCAGCTTACAGCGGAACCAGATACGAAGCCCTGCACAAGCTGCAGGACACTCAGTGCAAAAAACTCCCGGCCGATCAGCGCCAGAAGCACTGCAAAGATAAATGTTACGGTTAAATTCTTGACTAGTGTCGCTTGATAGGAAGCATGGTAGGAGAAAGCAGTGACAAGCAGCAAAATAAAGCTCACCTGACCAGAAAGCTGCACGCTCAGCACTTGGCGAGTCGCTTCAACTTCTATGAAGTCGAGCAGAACATAAACTGTGAATGCGAAACCCATCACTGAAGTCACACACAGTAGGTCTAATATAAGGGCACTGTAGCGTTCGAGTGTGGACACTAGGTTCACGGCGATCGGATAGAGCATCACAATACTAAGAGGCAGCACATACGCGAGAAGTGTGAGCGACGCTTGGGGATTGCCGGTAGATTCGGCTTCTCGAAAAGTTAACACAGTAGAGACAAGAAGAATGACTATGAGCGCGCGACCCACCCAGCCGCTGATCACCTGCGACGCTTCTTCGCTCAGCTCAAAACCAAATTCAGCAATATGATCGCGGCAATACGCTGCGTATTTAGCTCTCTCTAACACTCGTCCCGCCAAAGCATCGCCTCCTGATGGATTGCATTCGCCGTTTAGTGGCTCTGAATCTTTGCGCTTACTTCAAATTAATTGAGGGCTTTCCGTTCGCTAAAGGCTCTTTAATTTACAGGTTCTAGCTTGAGCCAACGCACTACAAACACTGAATTTTGCGCTCTACCCGCTTTTTTTTAGGGAACTAGCTCGCAGTTTTATGCTCCGCACCTTTAGTGCGAAGACCGCCTTACGACTCTAATAATGTCTGGCTGGTTCCCGCTGTAGATGAACAAAAAGCTAAACACCAAAACCCAACACTGAATGGACCACTCAATTCATCGCGACAAACTATTGACGGCTCTAATGAGTGCAAACTTTAGCACTGAAAAAGCGTGATCAAGTTAAAACATATTTTTGTAAGAAAATCTCGTGCGTCACGGTCTCAATTAGGTTTCACAAAACTCAGGTCTGGAACATGCATATGCCTACGTATTTGACAGATATTTTCTCAAGATCACCCTTGGAAATCGCTTTACTTGTTTTCTTGATCTCGATCAGCGCACTACTCATCTGGGCGAGATTCAACGTATTTCAAACCGAGAACTCGGCGAGCAGCAAAGGAAGTTTATTTTATGACCCTGTGGTTTGTGTTCATCTTCTGATGACCTATACCTGTTTTTTTTGCAAGCGACTACAGCAAGCTTATTCCTATTGAGGTGCCATTGATTTTGTATTTGTGCGCAATATCACTTTTTATTTCCTCAATTAGAACCACGACAGATCTAAAATTCGCACTGAGCACGACACCCGAAAAAATAATCACGCGAGGCGCGTTCCGTTTCGTGCGCCACCCCTTTTATACCTCCTACATTCTTACATGGACTGCGTCTTGTCTCGCGTACAGCTCCATAATTCTCTGGACTACACTCATCTACTTAATAGGCTTTTATGTCTATTCGGCACAGCAAGAAGAAGGCGCGATTTTAAGGGGCCCGAATAATGAAAGTTATGCACTTTATCAACAGCAAGTAGGCATGTTCCTACCGAGGATTTCATCATGGCTAAAATTACTTTCCGTACATTAACCAGAGCGAGCGATCTCGACACTTTTGTCTCGATGACGGAACATCACAGCGGCGTTCGCCTACCCCTTAGCTACGCAAAGCAGGCGCGAGTTCAGGGGGCTTTCGTTAACGGCCACCTTGCTGGTGGCTACATGCTGGTGACGCGACCAGAGTTTCGAACGCTAATGTTCGTCCCTGATAGCTGCAAACGAACCCATGAGTTCTTCACCAACAGCCCCTATGAAATGATGGAAGTGAACGCTCTGTGGGTTGGCCCTGCGTTCAAGACCGTGCAGATGCAGCTTCGGTTCTGGACTCAGCTTGTGCTAGATATTTTCTTCAGCCGTAAGCGCTATCTTCTACTCATGAGCAATCCCAAGAACAAGGTCATTCAAAATATCCACAAGATGACAGGTCCAACGCTGCTTTATCAGGGAGCGCCACAGCTCGCTGGAGGTCAGGAGAGCCATCAGGAAATCAAGGTCGGCTATACGACTCGCTGGAATCTGCTGCTGAACTACCCGCTCTATCTGCGCGAGGCCATGGCACGCAAAAAGCGTGTTCGCGAGACACTCAGCGCGCGCCGTAATCAGAAGGCCACGAGAACTCGGAGTAATACGACACAACCTGGCACATTAAGCAAAGCCGCCTAAATAAGGCATATAAAACAGCACCTTGCCATGCCCTGCGCAAACAGCTTTGCGCAGGGCATGGCCATTCTTATTCCCCCGAAATCTGGATTTACGCTCCGCTTTGCTTTATTCTTCGCTTTTTTTGGCGCACTGTAATTCAGGCGCCGCAATCTATGAAAGTGATCCGCTCGCACAGTCTAATTTCACACCCTGCCCAAGCTGACGGCGAGCCAACCCTCCCCCTGTTAGCAATGCTGTGGTCTTAGACTCACCCCTTCGCAGGAAGCGACGCGGCTAGCCGTTAAGGAATATCGGAAAGCTATGAGCACGAAGACCAAAGCGACAGCAGGCAAAACCAAAAAAACTCAGGCCACGCAATACGTTTACGCCTTTGGCAAACAGACCGACGGCAACGCGACTATGCGTGAACTGCTCGGCGGTAAAGGCGCTAACCTCGCAGAGATGGCCTCAATCGGACTGCCGGTGCCCCCGGGCTTCACGATTAGCACCGAAGTCTGCAGCTATTACTACGACAATGGCCGCAGCTACCCCAAGTCGCTCGCAAAAACCGTCGCATCTTCCATCAAGCAGATCGAATCTCAGCTCGGCAAACAGTTTGGTGGCCGCAGCAATCCGCTACTAGTCTCTGTCCGCTCCGGTGCCCGAGACTCCATGCCCGGCATGATGGATACCATCCTTAATCTAGGCCTCAACGACGTGACCGTTGAAGGGCTTGCGGAAATTTCCGGTAACCCGCGCTTCGCTTGGGATTGCTACCGCCGCTTTATCCAAATGTACGGCGATGTCGTGATGGGCGTTGAGGCGCGCAGCGAGGAAGAGGACGATCCCTTCCACGAAATCCTCGAAAAAATGAAGCGCAAAGCAAAGGTTGCCAACGATAGCGACCTGAGCACCGACAACCTCAAGCAGCTTGTAGATCAGTACAAAGCGCTTATCCGCAAACGCACTCGAAGTGCTTTCCCGCAGGACGTGATGGAGCAGCTATGGGGTGCGACAAGCGCAGTATTTAACTCCTGGCGCAACGACCGCGCCATTCTCTACCGCCAGCAGTACGCGATCCCTGCTGAATGGGGCACCGCTGTGAATATCCAAGCGATGGTGTTCGGCAATGCAGGCAACGACAGCGCGACCGGCGTTGCCTTCACGCGCGACCCCGCCAACGGCGAAAAAGTCTTCTACGGTGAATATCTCATCAACGCCCAGGGTGAAGACGTCGTAGCTGGCGTAAGGACGCCCAACGCCATTGCCCAACTCGAGCAGGAGCTGCCGAAGAGCTTTAAGGACTTGGAAAAAGTTCGCAGCAAACTCGAAAAGCACTTTAAAGACATGCAGGACTTCGAATTTACTATCGAAGGCGGGCGACTCTTTATTCTGCAGACCCGTAACGGCAAGCGAACCGGTTTGGCCGCTGTGCGCATAGCGGTTGAGATGCAGCGCGAAAAGCTGATGAATCAAGAAACAGCGCTTCTTAAGATTCCCGCGGAGTCCATCGACTCGCTCCTAGTTCCTGTGTTTGATCCCAAGGCCTTAAAGGCCGCTACGGTAATCGGCAAGGGCTTACCTGCCGGCCCTGGCGCAGCGACAGGACGCATCGCGTTCACCGCAGCAACAGCAGAACTAGAGACACGTAAGGGCAACAAAGTTGTCCTTTGCCGCAATGAAACATCACCAGACGACCTCAAAGGCATGCTGCACTCGCAGGGCATCCTGACTTCTCGTGGCGGGGTGTCTTCACACGCTGCGCTCGTCGCGCGTCAGCTTGGCAAGGTCTGCATATGCGGTGCTAGTGACATCGTTATCAACTATGAAAAGCGCACTTTAACGGCTGGCAAAACAGTCCTTAAAGAAGGCGACTATATTTCGATCGACGGCAGCACGGGCCTAATCTACAAGGGCATGATCGAAAGCGCCGACTCCGAAGTCAAACGTGTACTCGAAGGCAAAGTGAAGCCTGGCAAGAGCTATACCTATGAGCTTTTCCAAACGGTAATGAGCTGGGCGGACAAGCACCGCACGCTCAATATACGCACTAACGCCGATACGCCGGCGATGGCGAAACAGGCAGTGGCTTTCGGCGCCGAGGGCATTGGCCTCTGTCGCACCGAGCATATGTTCTTCGATGGCGACCGCATCGATACCATGCGCCAAATGATTCTCGCGGTGGACGAGGTGCAGCGCCGCTCCGCGCTTAAAAAGCTCCTGCCTTTCCAAAAGAAAGATTTCGTTGGCCTGTTCAAAGAGATGGCAGGACGCCCAGTCACGATCCGTCTACTCGATCCGCCACTGCATGAATTCCTACCCCATGACGACGTGGTAAGGCGTCAACTGGCTGAGAAGCTCGGCGTCCCCTTTGATTTCGTCATTGATCGCATCAAAGCACTACATGAAGAGAACCCCATGCTCGGCTGTCGCGGCTGCCGCCTGGGCATTATCTACCCTGAAATCACCGAAATGCAGGCTCGCGCCCTCTTTGAAGCGGCTGCACAGGTGAGCAAAGGCAAGAAAGCGATCAAGGTAAAGGCCGAGATCATGATTCCGCTGGTCGGCTTCCGCGCTGAACTCGCTGACCAGTTAGCCGTCGTTCATCGCGTCGCTGACGAGGTCATGAAAAAGCACAAGGTTAAGATCGACTACATGGTTGGCACGATGGTAGAAGTGCCACGCGCCGCAATAACAGCGGATGAAATCGCTCACGAAGCAGATTTCTTCAGCTTCGGCACCAACGATCTCACTCAGACAACGCTGGGATTAAGCCGCGATGACATGGGGCTCTTCTACGATCAGTATCAGAGTAAAGAGATTTATAATCAGAACCCTTTCGCCAGCCTAGATCAAACAGGCGTAGGTAAATTGGTTGAGCTCGCTGTCGAACGCGGCCGCCAGACCAAGCCAGACATCAAGCTGGGCATTTGCGGCGAGCATGCCGGCGATCCTAACTCGATTGATTTCTGTCACCGCACTGGGCTGAACTATGTAAGCTGCTCTCCGCCGCGCGTTCCTGTTGCACGCCTTGCCGCGGCTCAGGCGCGACTGCGTAATAAGTAACACCGCGCATTAACGCGTTAAAAAGCCGGCCTCAGCTTCCATGCTGATGCCGGCTTTTTTATTCTCGCTTTATTCTCGCTTTATTCTCGCTTCTAGCGCTTGTCACCGCGCCGTCATCGCAACGCTGTCTTTGCCGAATTCTCTGCCTGCGAACACAGCCGCTCGCCCGCTCAGCTGCCACAGCTGGCAATTGTGCAATCCCGTGGATTGGGTTACTTTCCCTAGTCTTAAGTAAAAACAAAAAGACTCTAAACGGAGCGCCAATGCCAACCTCTTCCCTGCTTTGCAAAGACACCCGCTTTAGCCATGACTCTCTATGGCCTCGCCTTACTCTTGGCCTAATATTGGGCAGCTTCAGCCTTGCAGCCGCTGCGCAAGACTATAGCGCGCCACGGACCGAATGGGATCAGCCTGACCTGCAAGGCGTATGGAACTTCTCCTCTGACCGGCCGATGATTCGCCCTAGCGAGTTCGGCGAGCGCGAATTCTTGAGCAGCGACGAAATAGAGGAGATTAAAGCGCGCGCCGCAGCGCGAGATGCAAGTTCCGATGGCGCTTTGGCCATTTCCGGAGTCGATGAGTCCTATAATGACTTTTGGGTTGAAAACGCAGGCATTGGCGGGCTCCAGCGCACGTCGCATATTATCTATCCCCGCAACGGCCAGCTCCCCCCCCTCGCTCCTACTGCCATTATTCAGCGTGGCAACTACGGTGGCGAAGATACGGGCGAAGCACGCCCCGCTAGAGTGCTCGCCGGCGGCATCGGCACCGACGGCCCTGAAGACCGCGGACTGTCTGAGCGTTGCATTGTCGGCTTCAACGCCGGGCCACCTTTCTTTCCGAGTTTGTACAACAACAATGTGCAGATCTTTCAAAGCCGCGACACGGCCGTCATTTTGACCGAGATGATACATGACGCACGCATCGTGCCGATTGCAGCCTCCGAAGAGGCCCACCGCAGCCTGCATGATGACTTGCGGCTTTGGTCGGGCGACTCAAAAGGCTACTGGGAAGGCGACACCCTTGTTGTGATCACCCGTAACTTTAGCGACCTCACCTTCAGCTTTAGCTCACAGGGCACGGCGGTCGACAAAGTCCTCACCGAGCGCTTCACACGTACAGCCGCAGACACGGTCGAGTACGCGTTTACGGTTGAGGACCCCACTACCTTCACCGACAAAGTGAGCGCGGTAATTCCTATGACCAAGGTCGCAGGTCAGCTCTATGAATACGCCTGCCACGAAGGCAATTACGGTATGGTGAACATTCTGCGCGGGGCCCGCGCGCAGGAGCAAAGGGAGGCTGCCGGCGCCGAGTAGAACACTGCGTTCACCGCTTGGCATTCGCCTTTCGATAAACCCATGCCTGCAAATCCTTCGAATTTTCTTGCGATAGCCACCGCAGGCCACGTTGATCACGGCAAAACCTCTTTAGTCCGCCATCTCACAGGGACTGATACCGATACCCTGGCGGAAGAAAAAGCACGCGGGCTGACGATCAATACCGGCTTCGCCTATCGTCGCTTCAGCGCTGCACCCGCTGTCGCCGAGCCTGCGCAGACGTCTGGGCAGGATTACACCCTCGGCTTTGTCGACGTTCCTGGGCATCACGATTTCATCAACAATATGCTCGCCGGTGTTAGCTCAGTAGGCGCGGCCCTGCTTGTGATTGCAGCGGATGACGGCATCATGCCGCAAACCCGTGAGCACCTCGCGATCATCGACTTACTCGGCATTCGCGTTGGGGCCGTCGCTATCAGCAAGGTCGATCGCTGCAATCCTCAGGATCTCGCCACACTCAAAGCCGAGATCATGGCACTGCTAGAAGGCACCGGACTCGATGGCGCGCCGCTGTTCGAGATCGACAATCTAAGCGGAGCAGGAATTAGCAAGCTAGCGAGCCACCTCGAGAGCCTAGCGCTGATCTCACATACCGCTGAATCAACTTTGCAGCAGCACCCCCGCTTCCTTGTCGATCGCGCCTTTGCCGCCAAGGGTTTTGGCACTATCGTGACAGGCACGACGCTCGCAGGTCCTATAGAGCTTGGTAGCGAACTCCAACATACCGGCAGCGGCAAATCGGCCAAGGTCCGGGGGATTCGACTCGATCACGAGACGCTGTCGATCTTAAAGAGTGGGCAACGCGGCGCCCTCAATATCACTCTCGATCATGGCGAGCTGAGCCGCGGAGACACGCTTGGCAGTGACGTCCAACGCGTTTTCCGCTTCGACGCCGAGCTGCGCCTGCTGCCTGCTGTAAACGCCAAACCGCCCGCTCTCAAACCTGGGGTGAACTATCATCTTTATCTTGGCGCTTCTCACCGCCTTGTGCAGCTGCGCAGGCTCTCCGAAGATTTCGTGCAGTTCAGTATCGACAAGCCGCTGAGCTGCCACTGGGGCGACCGCTTTGTGCTGCGCGATCCGCAGGGCCGTTACACGCTCGGCGGCGGCAGAGTGATCAGCGTGGACATCCCGCGCCGAGGGCGCGCAAGTCCGGAGCGTCTCGCTCAGCTAAGGGCTGAAACTCATACCGCGGAAGCCGCACTCACTGCTTTACTTAAGCTGCCAGGGCCCGGGGTCGAACTGACGAGCTTCGCCCGCGCGCGCAATCTCACTCCTAAGGCGCTAGCGGAACTGGTCGCATTACAGCAGGCTAGCGCAGCAAGGCCTTTGCTACTCCCCCTTGCTGAAGGCAAACAGCAGCTCATAGCTCTGGCACAGGCACAGAGCTATGAAGCCAGTCTGCTCGAAGCGCTTGCCAATTTTCACAACCAGCAGCCGAGCGCGAGTGGCTGCGATCAAACACTATTGCAGCGTAGCTGCGAGGCCCCGAATCTACTTCACCCAGCTCTGCTCGACGCGCTAGCCGCCAAGGGCAAGGTCGTTATGAACGGCTCGCTTTGGGCATTGGCGAGTTTTCGTCAGACCAAAAGTCGTGAACGGGAAGAGTTCGAAGCGAAGATTTTGCCGCTACTGCTACGCGGGGGGCTAACACCGCCGCGTACTCGGGAGATCGTCGAGGCGACAGGCATTCCCTTAAAAGGACTCGAGCGGCTTCTGCAGCAGTGCGCCAGAGAAGGCGCCGTGGTTTGGGTCGCAGATAACCGCTGTTATCTTCCACAAACGCTTACGCAGCTCGCGGAACAGGCGCAGACGCTGGCAGACAGTAAGAACGGCGACGGCTTTAGCGTGATCGAATTCAGGGATGCAACGGGCATGGGGAGAAACCTGTGCATCGAAGTGCTTGAGCACTTCGATGCCTGCGGCTTCACTCAGCGCAGGGACAACGTACGGGTACTCCGCCGAGAGTGGGCGGCTTGACGCTCAACGCGCCGGCCGCCAAACAGCGTTAGCTGGCCTTCTTGGGATGAAGCACCACGTTCATTTTCGAGTAGCCCTTCACGAAGCTAGAGTAGATGCGCTCCGGTTCGCCCACCACTTCCACTTTCTCGAAACGCTGCATGATCTCTTCCCAAACGATGCGCAGCTGCATTTCTGCAAGACGATTGCCCATACAGCGATGCAGACCAAAACCGAACGACAAATGTTGGCGAGCATTCGGCCTGTCGACAATCATGCGCTCCGGGTTTTCGATAACCTCTTCGTCTTGATTGCCCGAGGCATACCACATGATGACTTTGTCACCTTTCTTGATGTGCTGGCCGTTCAGCTGCGTATCGACTTTCGCCGTGCGCCGCATATAGGCAAGCGGAGTCTGCCAGCGAATAATTTCTGACACCATATTGGGGATCAGCGATACGTCGGCGCGCAGCTTGTCGTATTCCTCGGGAAACTGATTCAGAGCGAGCACGCCACCGGTAATGGAATTACGTGTCGTATCGTTACCACCAACAATGAGCAATAACACATTACCAAGGTATTCCATCGGCGGCATGTTCTTGGTCGCCTCGCCGTGAGCAAGCATCGAGATCAGGTCGTTACCTGGCTCTGCATTGATGCGTTCGTTCCAGAGCCGAGTGAAGGTGGCGAGGCAGTCTTGAATCGCTTCCCAGCGCTCCTCGTTAGTCTCGATAATGCCGCCGCCGGGAATCGCAGTGGCTACGTCTGACCAAAACGTAAGCTTATGGCGATCTTCAAACGGGAAGTCGAACAGCGTCGCGAGCATTTGCGTCGTGAGCTCAATAGAGACGCGCTCAACCCAGTCGAATTCCTCGCCTATGGGCAAACCATCTAGAATCACCTGAGCACGTTGACGAATGAGTCCTTCGAGCTCTTTGAGGTTATTGGGCGCTACGACGCCCTGCACCACCCGGCGCTGTTCATCATGCTTAGGCGGGTCCATGGAAATGAACGAGGGAATGGTGAATTCCTCGTAGGCGTCGACGATGCCTATAGTGGGCTCCGACGAGTAAATGTGCGGAGAAGTGTCGACCTCCATAATGTCTTTGTACTTGGTGACCGACCAGTAGGGACCCGTGGCGGATTCGGCGCAGTAGTGCACCGGCGCTTCCTCCCGGAGACGTTTGAGAAATGGCAGGTACTCATTGGCCTGCCAGATACCAGGATGGGCGAGATCGATCTTATCTAGCGGTATTGCCTGCGGGTCTTTGCCCACCAGACTCCATTTGCTGCCAGGACGACGATCGATGTCTTCCATTGTCTTTACGCTGTCTGTTGATTCAGTCACTGTTTACTCCCCCCTTGGCCGGCGCTGAGAGCGCGCGGCTCGCTATGTCTTGACTCGCAAGCATCCCGCTTGCGCATCTTTTTCGTAAAAGTAGCTTTTCATGTGCAGCTACTTACTCGTAGTTTCAAGCCCACGACTTGGCGCAGTGCTGGTTAAAACTGGAACTCAGGCGTTGTCACCACAAGCCCGTCTAGCTCTTCGCTGAGATTTAGCTGACAGGACAGACGAGAGTTTGCCTGCCGGTCCGCGCTAAGACCCAGCATCGCATCTTCGTTCGGATCCATGTCACCCAGCTTGTCCAGCCACGCTTCGTCCACAAAGACGTGGCAGGTAGCACAGGAACAAGAACCGCCACAGTCGGCATCGATTCCCGCGACGCCGTTGCTGACCGCTGCTTGCATAACCGAGGTGCCAGCCGCTGCCTCTACCGTTTGCTCGTTACCCGAATGATCTTTAAAAAGTACCTTAACCATGTTCATACCTGTGTTCGTGTGGCTGTGGATAAAAATTACGTGACTTAATTTAGGCAAGAATAAAGCATTGTTCACTAGGAACAAATCAATTCGCCTTTTTTCAAAAACCAGTTACTCTGATCCTCGTTTTTGGTCCTAATTTAGCGTTTCAGCGCTAAATACTTAGACGCGAAATAACTAGTTACGGATTAATACAGCAATATGAAACAAACGCAGAGCACACCCGCCGCGCCTAGCGCCTACCTGCCGGTGCTGATAAGCGCCTGCTTGCTGCTTATCCTCTCCTTCGGCATCCGCTCGGGTTTTGGACTGTTCCTGCAGCCCATGAGCGAGGCGAACGGCTGGGGGCGCGATGTTTTTGCACTCGCACTGGCCATACAGAATCTAGCCTGGGGCCTAAGCGCCGTGGTCGCAGGCGGGCTGGTCAATCGCTTTGGTACAGCTAAGGTTCTGCTCGGCGGCATCGCTCTGTATGGGCTTGGAACACTGGGCATGGCTTATAGCGCCACTGCTGCCACGCTCAATCTGAATGCAGGCATCATTGTTGGCGCGGGCATCGCCGGCACGTCCTTCGGCATTGTGCTCCCTGCTATCGTCCGAGCAGTGCCGCCGGAGCGCCAAGGCTGGGCGCTAGGCATCGGCACGGCGGCGGGTAGCGTCGGACAGTTCCTCGTGGTGCCGGCAGCGCAGGTTTTTATCGACTGGCTGGGCTGGATCGGCGCGCTGCGGCTGCTTGGCGTCCTAGCCTTTGTTATGGCTCTGTGCGTCATTCCGCTCGCGCGCTACGGCACTGAAGCGGGAAGCGGTAACGGGGAGCAAGCGGAGATTGGACTTTGGGAGCTGACGAAGCGAGCACTCGGCGTGCGCTCTTACATTCTGCTGCTCGTAGGATTTTATGTCTGCGGCTATCACCTCGCCTTCATCACCGTGCACATGCCGGGGTATGTGGTGGATTTAGGGTTTAGCGCGCAGGTTGGCGCCTGGAGCATAGCGGCTATTGGCCTGTGCAATGTCATCGGCGCCTATTACTCCGGCGTGCTAAGCGGCAAGCGTCCCAAACACACCATGCTTTCGGCCATTTATACTGCGCGCGCCGCAGCCATTACGCTCTTTCTGGTTTTACCGCCATCACTAGGCAGCATCTTGGGCTTCAGCGCTGCTATGGGTTTTCTCTGGCTTTCAACTATTCCGCCGACCTCGGGTCTGGTCGCTCACTTCTTTGGCGTCAGACATATGCCCTATCTCTACGGACTGGTATTCCTGAGCCATCAGCTAGGCAGCTTCAGCGGGGTGTGGCTTGGGGGCTATCTCTACGAAACTACGGGCAGCTACGACGGCATTTGGCTATCGGGCATTGTTTTGGGCCTAGTTGCTGCCCTACTCCACTGGCCCATCAAAGAACAAAGCTTTGAAACTAGTTTAGTGATTACTGCGCCTTCAAGGTAAGGCCTAAGACATACCGCCTTGGAAATGGCGTCTTATAGCCAGCGGCAAAGACAGCCTCTACGCGGCAAAGAACTGGCGCACTCTGGCCACAAATTTTTCCAACTGATCGTGGTGCAGCCAGTGCCCCGCATTAGCGAAAGGCTCGTATTCCAAAGGACAGTTAAAACAGGCGGTGCGCCCGTCTGCCACAGGGTCTGAAGCCCACGACTCTTCGCCGCGCATGAGCAGCGTTGGACAGGTGATCTCGCCGTACATCTTTTTCACTTCCTCATTAGGCAAGCCGCTCATCGAGAATACCCGCACGTAATTGTCGAATTTCCAGCTGTAAGTGCAGTCTTCATTCTGGTGCGCGCCGTGAACCGTAAGATGGCGTGCCTGCTCTTCGGAAAGATGCGGGTTTTCCTCACGCATACGAGCCAGCGCATCATCGAGGGTGGGATAGCGGCGTGGTAAGCGACCAGAAAGCTTACGCGACTCGGCAATCCAGTCACGCACGCGCTCAGTCATTGGCTTGAGCGCCTGCTTTTTCGCCAGCTCAGGCGAAGGCCCCATGCCTTCGATAGCCACGAGCTTCACTACCTTTTCGGGAAACAGCGACGTGAACATCAGGGCGATCCCACCACCAAGCGAATGCCCAATGATCGTCACCTTTTCGATACCCTGTTGCTCTAGCAGAGCGGCGATATCATAGACATAGCTAATCTGATTGTAAGTTCCGCCCTGCTCCCACTGACTGTCGCCATGCCCGCGCAGATCAGGTGCGATAATGTGGTAGTCGTCGGCAAAACGCTCCGCCACCCAGTCCCAGTTGCGGCAGTGGTCACGACCTCCGTGAATCAACAGCAAAGGTGGTTTGTCTGCGTTTCCCCAGTCTACATAGTGTAGCCGCAGCCGCTGGGAGAAATAGTTGTGCGAGCTTGGGCCCGCAAGGCGCGAAGGAGTGTGAGCGGAAGGAGTTTGCGTCATGGTGGCTCTGCCGAGAGTTTTAGGTAAACGAATAGCTAAAAAGCGGTTTTCTGCAGTTTACCACGCCGGTGCGTCTGCCGCGTCCCGCTAGTCCGGCTTAACCACCAATACATCGCAGCTCAGCCGATCCAGGAGACGCTCGGCAGTGCTGCCAATCAGCACGCGATCGATAGCCGATCGCGACAAAGCCCCCATGACCACAGCGGCGGCATCCAGTGAGTCACACAGCGCCGGCAGGGAGTCTTCAATGAGCTCGTCTGTCCAGTGACATTTATCGGCTTTGATGCCGTGAGCTTCTCCAAGCGCGGTCAGTTTGGAAGCCTCTGCCACTCGATCTACCTGCAGGGCATAGAGCCCCGACAGCGGCGGCACCCACTCGTAGTGATATACATGCGCATCGCCGGCAAAGCGGTCGCGCCATTCGAGCGCGTGGCTAATTAGCTTGGCGTCGAGGCTCGCCGGCTTGTCACGCAAATGATTGGGATCAACTGCCGCAATGAAAGTCGGCGGCTGCGACCACGCTTTGCCTTTAACGAGCAACAGCGCTGTTGGACAGTGTCGCACGAGCTCCCAGTCATCGTTTGCGAGAAACAAGCGTGCAACCCGATTGTGATGACTCGTACTTTTAATGACGAGTGAGGGCTGACTCTGTTGGATGTAATCGACCAACGCCTGATGCGGCGGGCTCCCCCAAAGCCCTACCACCTGCACGCTAAGTCCGGCCGCGCGCAAGGTCTCCGCCATCACCTCGGCCTTCGCCGCGTTGACGGCGCTGTGCTCCTCGCGCAGGGATTTGGCGACCACCGGCTCATAGAAATAGCCATCTTCTAGGTAGTGCACATACTCGCAGTACACGAGTTCTATTTTCGCCCTGCTCACCTTGGCAATAAATAGGGTCTTTTCGATTATTGACGAATTATCTAACTCAGGGTCCACGGCGATAAGGATTTTATTGGCTTCAAACATACCTGCCTCCGGCGTTAGTCACGATTCATTCCGCTTCAGTATGCGCGCCATTGGGCTGCGGGCTTTGATCCCCATCAAATTGCGGCAGAGATCTCAAGCAGGCTTAGCAACGTTTATTACAAATATGAACCTATCCTCATTAGAATTGACGCGAAAACCAGCTAGCGCTTTCGTTTTGGCCCTAGGCCTCTTAGCCGCCAGCGCGCCCGGCTGGGTGCACGCCACTCAGTACCTATGCAAGAACGCCTCGGGCGTCGCGATCGACAGGCATTCTCTCCAAACAAGCGATAGCGAAGATGAAAAAGGCCGCAGTTCGATTGTGACGGCGCCACAGGAATGGATAGTCGATCCTCAGCGCGGTTGGCGCCGCAGCGATGTGTCTTTCTTCTCGGGGGCCTGCAGTGAAGACAAAGGCTATTTGGTCTGCAAGGACACCAACGCCACCTACGGCGAGGCCACGTTTTCACTGCATCCGGACAAGCACAACTTTCTGCTTGTCTATATGGACTACGGCCTTAACGCCCTTGCCTTCGTGGGGTCCTGCAAGGCGCCCTAAGCGCGAACGGGTACGCCCTCTCGCTGACTTTCTTGCCAGTTAGCAGGCTCTGGTACAGCGACCTGCGCAGGAGCGAGGGCGGCTCTGGCGAGTATCGCATCGGCAGCCTTTTCCGCCACCATAATCACCGGCGCATTGATATTGCCGTTCGGCAGCGTGGGGAAGACAGAGGCGTCGACCACACGCAAATTGTCTACACCGCGAACGCGGCATTCTAGGTCCACTACACTCGACAAGTCATCCGCAGCGCCCATTTTGCAGGTGCCCGCCGGATGATAGGCGCTCTCTACATTGTCTTTTACCCAGGCGTCGATTTGCTCATCGCTCAGCACATTCAAGCCTGGCTGCAGCTCCTCTCCTCGATACTTATCCATCGCCGGCTGCGCCATAATTTCGCGAGTCAGTCGAATACAGGCTCGCCACGCCTCGCGATCTTCCTTTGCCTGTAGGTAATTAAAGCGAATGCTTGGCCGCGCGTAGGGGTCGCGTGATTCGATACAGACTTCCCCGCGGCTCACCGGCTTGTTGGGCCCGACGTGCACTTGGAACCCATGGCCTTCGATAGATGGCGTGCCGTCATAGCGCATCGCTGCCGGCAGGAAATGGTATTGGATATCGGGAGACTTGAGTCCCACGCGGGAGCGAATAAACGCGCAGGATTCAAAGTGATTCGTTGCACCCAAGCCTTTTCGAGTCAGGAGCCAACGGGCACCGATAAGCGCTTTGCTAAACCAGTTCAAACGCGAGTTGAGGCTCACAGGCTCGAGGCAGTGGAACTGGAAATACACCTCTAGGTGATCCTGCAGATTGCGGCCTACGCCGGGCAGGGCTAACCGCGTATCAATGCCCAGCTTTGCGAGCTGCTCAGGATCACCGATACCCGAGCGCTGCAGCAGCGCAGGAGAAGTAATAGCCCCTGCGCACAGCAGCACCTCACGCGCCGCCGCCACACGCTGCCGCTTACCCTTCCTTTCGTAAATCACGGCTGCCGCACGCTTGCCTTCAAACTCTAACTCGCAGGCATGAGCGTGTGTGAGCACTGTTAAATTAGCTCTGCCTCGCACAGGGTCAAGATAGGCCCGCGAAGTAGACTCGCGCACGCCGCCGCGAACGGTCATGTGCATCGGCCCGAAGCCTTCTTGATGCTCGCCGTTATAATCAGGCGTTTCGGGATACCCTGCCTCCACTCCTGCGTCGATGAACGCACGGTAGAGCGGATTTAAGCGCATGTCGTTACCTGCGCAGACACCTAACGGCCCTTCTCCCCCGCGGTAGTCATCGCCGCCTCGAACCCAGGTTTCGGCTTTCTTAAAATACGGCAGGCAATCGCGATAACCCCAGCCTTTGGCACCCGCCGCTTCCCACTCTTCGTAGTCTTGCGGATTACCGCGCACATACACCATGCCATTTATCGACGACGAGCCACCCAAACCCTTGCCGCGCGGGCAGCTAATGCGCCTGCCATCGAGCGCCTCTTCGGGATCAGAATCGTATCCCCAGTCGAAGCGCTTGCTTGCCATGGGGATCGCCAGTGCCGTTGGCATTTTTACGAAGAGATTCTTGTCGCTGCCGCCCGCCTCGAGTAACAGAACACGGTTGTTCGGATCCTCCGACAGCCGATTGGCGAGCACACAGCCGGCGGACCCGGCTCCAACGATGACATAGTCAAATTCTTGCACTTGATTACTCTCTCAAAAAAAATTTTAACTGCGTGGCGAAACCACCGACTCGCCTTTGAATAAAACCTCACCTGGCTTTGCTAGCCGGTGCCGATGCTTACCTATTAACAGCGCGATCACACAGTACAGCAGAATAACGACTAGGCCGATCCACTCGATTTGCAACGGCGTGAACTGATACATCAGGATTAGCGCAAACAGCATCACCCAGTGGCCGATGACGTACTGCAAAATCCCCAGTTTTGGCGCGGTCAGCTCCAGACTCTCGGTATACAGACGCGTAAGCGAATCGAGGGAGTTAATGACAAACACGATGCCGACTACGATCATAAAGGCGTTAAGCATGGGCGACACGTTATTGCCCTGTTCGTACACAGCGAACAGCACCGAGAACCAGATCGCAATGGGAATAGAGGGCACAAAAAGCAGCGCAAGCAGAAGCTGCCAGGTGCGCAGTCCACCCACAAACTTTGCCACAAACTGACCGATCATAATGCTCCACGCAAACCACCAGAACAGGTAGAACGCGTGGTAATCAGAGAACGGTATGAGGAAGCGGTGAATGTTGGGAAAATAATCGGCAAGCTGCAGCAGGTTGTGACCAAGTCCGGTTAAACTCACGCCGCCAAACACCCCCATCGCGGCGATTAGCACGAAAAAAAGGCCTGCAGAACCCAAACTTAAGATTTTGATATAGCGCACGTCCGTGCTGCAAAGAACCGCAGCGAGCAGCACTAGCCCTACAATCAGAAAGCGAGAGAACTCGCTAATACCTACGATGTAGTCGGGCAGGTACTGCAGAAACAGATAGCCGGTAAACGAGCAGGTCGTAATGATAATGACATTATTGATTGCTTTAATGGCGGGGATTTCAAAAAGCTGTAGCTTGGGCTCAAGCAGACAGAAATAAAACGTAGTAAGAAAGTAAAAAAGCCAGATAAAAAATCCCCAAAAGCCGAACTCTATCGCCAAAGGGTTAGTGAAGCCGTAGACCGCATCGGCCTCATAAAGCGGGAACTCGGTGAGCGGAAACATAATCAGGCCAACGTCCAGCCCGGAAGTAAATAGAATCGCAAAGAAGGCAAAGAACTTCGTAGGATGACTGCCGTGAAGAATCTGGCGCCCGTAGTAGAATAGAATGCCGAGCACGCTGAACACTACGGCGATTAGCGCAAGCTGCAGAATGATTGTCATCGCTTCGACTTCTCGGCTTTGGCGACAAACGAGCTGCGTAAGGTGTTCGAAAAGATAAGAAGCGTTTCCTTATACTTGGCGACTAGCGCCGAGTTATTTCCATACCAATAAAGAGCGTCAAACCAACGATGCGAGGCCAATGATTCAAGGCCAGCGTCTCAAGGATACAACCGTCTATGAAGCTCAGCCGACGAAGCCATCACTCAGCCAGCCGCGTGTTCTCATCCTCGCTTAGAACATCAGCAATGGCATTGCTTGCAGCGCTCGTCCTGGGTTCTCTCGCAAGCAGCGCGCTGGCACAGAGCGCCGCGCAAGCAAGCCACGAAAACCAAGTGAGCCGAGAGAGCCAAGAGAGCGTCAAAACTCGCAAAGCGCTTTTCGTTATCGTCGACGGCATATCAGCGGACACTATCGAGAGCACTTACACGCCTAATTTAGACGCCATCGCGCAGTCTCAAGGTTATACCAGATCAACAGTGGGAGGTGAAATCGGCACCCCTTCAGAAAGCCCGACTATCTCCGCTGTTGGCTATAACAGCCTTCTCACAGGCACTTGGGCGAATAAACACAACGTTTACTCCAACGCCATCAAGGCGCCCAACTACGACTACTGGGACATCTTCCGCATACTCAAACATGCGCGGCAAGACGCCTACACGGCACTCTTTTCGACTTGGGAGGATAATCGAACCGGGCTGCTAGGCGAGGGCTTGGTACAAGCTGGCGGCCATAAGCTGGACTACGCCTTCGACGGCCTAGAGAAGGACGAGCAGCGCTTCCCCCACGACAAAAACAGTGACTACATTGAGAAGATCGACAGCGCCGTTGTCGCAGACGCCGCGCGTGTTTTGCAGGCTCGCGGGCCTGACCTGAGCTGGGTGTACTTACAACACACCGACGACATCGGGCATCGCTTCGGCGATAGCCCCGAGTTCACCGCAGCGATCGAGCTCATGGACAGCAAGCTTGGACAGCTCTGGCGTGCCGTTCAGACCAGGCAGCAGGAGCACAATGAAGACTGGTTAGTCATTATCACCACCGACCACGGCCGCGACGCAGAGACCGGCAAACACCATGGCGGCCAGAGTGCACGCGAACGTAGCACCTGGATAGTGACCAATAGCGCATACACCACCGACCACTTCCAACAGCTTCCGAGCATTGTGGATATTTTGCCTTCGATATTAGAGCACCTAGCTGTCGAGGCCCCAGCTGCGGTGAGTGCTGAATTCGATGGGGTTTCGTTTATCGAAAGATAGTGCAAAGTAAAAGCGGGAGATTTGGCGGAAGAGGCAGGAGTCGAACCCACCAAGCCTGTCTTTAACACGCTTCACCGGAGTTGAAGTCCGGGCACCCCACCGGGAATGATACTCTTCCGCGATCGAGTCTAGCACAGGCTGAGCGCCGGGCTGCACACGAGCTCGGCACAGCCTAGAGACTGTTCAAGCCCCAGTCATAGCGCAGGAAGCGGATACCTATTTCTCCCTGTTGCAGCTGTTGAGCTTGCGCGGCGCCGAGGCCCAGCTCAGCCGCGTAGCGGGCCGCGAATTCTTCGAGGGAGTCGCTCCCACCCCAGCCGGACTCGAAGTCTTCGCGGTACCATTTGAAGATGCTCGAGAGGCGCAGCCGGCTGCCGTCGTAGTAGTTGCGCGAGCGGTCGGCGAGGAAATTGCGGGTCGCGTTTTCTAATTGAGCATCAAGCTCAGCACCTCGGTAAGCTCTCGGCTGCAGCGCCGGGCAGCCAATCGCGGCGCAGTTGACCGCAAAGTGGATGCGCGGCTCGTTGTAGCGCCCCCAGCCGCGAATCATGTCATGTTCAATCTCATCAAGCGTAACGAGATCGCCGAACAGCTCCACGCGCTCCAACTCCCACGCCGAAGTAAAAAGCGAGCCGATGTCCCGTATCGAATCGATAGCGTCAAGATTCTCGATAATTAGCGCAACCGTCGCGGCATTGTAGACATTGATGAGAAAAGCGAGCTGTTCGCTGTGACCCCATGCCTCAAACACCCTGCGCTCAACTGCGGCTGTTTGACCCAAGTAGGTCTGCAGTTCGTTCGCCGCGGTGCGCAGACCGCGATAATCCACTGCGCTCGCCTGCTCAGCTCGCACCCAGCTGACATGATTGCGCAAAAGCGAGTCCCAACGGGAATGGTCGAATACTTTCTGCGCCGGCGCTGCTGATATGAGTCCCGCCGATAGCGTGAGAAGCAAGCTCGCAGCGACAAGGGCGAGCCGGCAGCCTGCCCGGGAGAAACAGCGACTAGTGAGGTCGATCCTTTCTGATTTCATCTTCTCGTCACTACCCTCAAGCCGGCGAATGGCGTATTCTCATTTCAATTGGTGATCGGCGTCACAGTTTACTTCCACGGCTTCGGCAGCTTGCCAGCGGGCAGAAGGCGATTTTCGTCTACCCAGAGCGCAGCTGCTCGTAGACACAGTCTACACAGCCCAATTGAGGCCCGATGAGCGCCTCTCAACCCCGTGGCACTTTAGAATTCTCGCCGCCGGTCAATATAGTAAGGAACGTAGCGCAGAGCCAGTCTCAGAACAGGCCGCCGCGAGCAGCGTCTCGCTGAAATAAATGCAGGTAAACGCCCATAGGGCGCGGAGAGCAAGACATGAAATACGCCGAGATTACCGGCTGGGGCAAATGCCTCCCTCCGGCGGTGCTAAGCAACGCCGACCTCACCACCTTTATGGATACGAGCGACGAGTGGATCACCTCGCGCACCGGCATCCAAGAGCGACGCATACTACACTGCAATTTCTCCGAGATGGCGCTCGTCGCTGCGCGGCGCGCATTGGCGGCGGCGAATCTAGATCCAATGGAGCTAGATCTGATTCTTCTCGGCAGCTTAACGGTAGACTCTGCATGTCCGAATACGGCTTCGCTTATTGCTGACGACCTGGGTGCGCGTAACGCTGCGGCCATCGATCTTAACAGCGCTTGTACCGGCTTTCTTTACGGGCTGCACGTTGGCTCGAATCTCATCAAGACCGGCGCTCACAAGAAGGTCCTAGTGCTGGGCGGCGAGCTGATCTCGCATTACATGGACTGGAGTAATCGCGATGTCGCGGTGCTGTTCGGTGACGCCTGCGGCGCGGTGGTAATCGAAGCCTCGGATCAAGAAGTGGGCCTGCTGTCGGCCCGAATCGGATGCGAGTCCGATGCGAAATACGCGATTCAGATTATGAATATCGGCTCTGGCGAAAGTCGTCTGTCGGAAGAGTTCCTCTTTAACGTGTGGAACTTTGAAGGCCAGGAGGTCTTTAAACGCGCGGTGAAGGCGATGGCTCAGGGCTGCGAAGAAGTCTTAAAAGACACCGGCCTCAGCATCGATGACGTAAGTCTCGTAGTGCCGCATCAGGCGAACAAACGCATCTTGGACGCACTCGCCAAGCGCGTAGGCATTGAAGAAGACCGCGTGTTCGTCAACGTGCATAAATACGGCAACACGTCCGCAGGAACTATTCCAGTGGCTTTGGCCGAGGCCGTCGAAGAGGGTCGGGTTAAAGCCGGCGACACGCTGCTCACCGCCTCTTTTGGCGCAGGCTTAACTTGGGGTGCCGGCGTTATTCGCTGGGGCGAACGCACTACCCCTCTAGCGCTAAGCGACGCTGAGCTGCCCCCTACAGATAAGACCGCGCTCGAAATACTCGAGCCTCACATAGCCCGCTACACGGCACGTGCAGCAGCGCGCGGCTAGCTCTTCCCTCTCGACATTCTCCCTTTTTGCTTATACCTTCAGAGCATCCTTAATAGCACGCCAAGCGCTATTGAGGATGCTCTGAAGGGGATGGGCGCTGCCCACTCTTAAGCTCAAAATAGCTCAAAATAGCTCAAATAAGCTCATAAATCCGTTCCGGGAGACTACAAAGATGTTAAAAATAAAGCCCCGCCTACCCCGCGCACTGCTCGCTGCGCTACTTCTTTTTACGCCGCTTATTGGCTTCGGCCAGGCAACAGAATCTGCCGAGCCGTTTAAGGTCGGCACTTTCGCAATTAACGACGTGCCCACGGTTGGGCTCGTGATGCGCGATGACCGCCTGGTTGTCGATCTGGTGGCAGCCAACCGCGCGATGCAGCTGCTGCCTCAGTACAGCGACATTAACATTCCAAGCGATATGATCGGCTTGATCGAACAGTATGAGTACGGCCTCAAGTACCGCGTCTACGAAGTCGTCAACTGGATGGTCGACAAACAACTCCTTAGCGGCAGCAACCGCCGCGACTTTGTCCACGATGTCGACACGGTGGACATCATGGCGCCAGTGCAATATCCCAGCAAAATCATGAACGCGGCAGTCAATTTTTACACTCACGCCTGCGAGGGCTGCAACGACGACGAGCTCGCGCGGCGCACGAAAGAGCGCCAGGAAAATCGCGGCGTGCCCTACCTCTTCCTCAAGCCCACCCGCGGTGCAGTTATTGGCGATGGCGAAGACATCATCATGCCCTATGGCCGCGACGAGATTGAGTACGAAGTAGAGATGGCCATCGTCTTCGGCAAGACAGGTAAATACATCTCCGCCGACCGCGCCTACGATCACGTCTTTGGCTATATGGTTGCCATGGACGTCTCGGATCGCGGCGGTCGTCCACCCGGCGGCTATGGCGTGCGCTCCGACTGGTTCGTGGGCAAGGGCCACGACACGTTTGCCCCCCACGGCCCTTGGATTGTGCCCAAGGAATTCTACGGTGACCCCATGGAGCGCCTGCACCAGATTACCGTCGTCGACGGTGTCACGGTACAAGAAGCCAAGGCCGGCGATATGATCCACAACATTCCCGAGCTGATCGAGTACGCCTCTTCACTCATTACCGTATTTCCCGGCGATGTTATGCAAAGCGGCACCTCTGGCGGCACCGGCGCGGGTCGCGTCGAACGCGCTAGCGGCTCGGGCTATTTGATTGACGGGGAAACCATCACCGCAACGATCGAAGGCATAGGCACGCTGACCCATACGGTGCGTGCGGAAACTAGCGTTCCCTCCGATCTCTCCGGTGCGCAGCTACCACCCGTAAGCAGCTACCGCGACAACTAGTCGCGGCAAGGTTTAACTTCCGCAGCCGCGGCGCTCAGCGCTGCGGCTGCTCTTCTTTCTGCGCTGCTCACAGCGAGGACGCTCTATGTTAACGCTCTCAAGAACTGCTTCTTTCACTGCACTCTCTGGGTCGCTGTGCGCTTTGGCACTGGCAGCAACGAGCTCGCTCGTCGGCGCAGCGGAATCTGCTGAATTTCGCACCGAATGGGGCCAGCCAGACCTGCAGGGAGTATGGAATTTCTCAACCGAGATTCCCTTCGAGCGGCCTGAAGAATTTGGTGAGCGCGAGTTCCTAACCAGCGAAGAAATAAGCGCCATCAAGGCTCGACTGGCCGCCGAAGCAGAGGCTGGAGCCAGCGTGGAGGCTGACAGCGAATTAGCGAATCGCAGCGCGCCCTCGACTGACGAACGCTTTCTCTACGGCTACGACCATTTTTGGTACGAAATGGCGTCTATCGCCGACACGGTCCGCACTTCGCAAATCATCTACCCCCGCAATGGTCGCCTGCCGCCACTAGTTGCCGGGGCGCCCCGCGGACAAAGCGGCTTTTTGCAGGATGCGCCGGGTCAGCGGCCAGTACGCACGGGTAGCGGCGGCATAGGTAAGGACGGTCCTGAAGACCGCGGCCTGCCGGAACGCTGCATTATCGGCCTCAACGGTTTGCCCCCCTACCGTGCAAGCCGCTACAACAATAATCTTCAGATTGTGCAGAGCCGGGAGCATGTGGTGATTCTGGGTGAGATGATTCACAACGCGCGCATGGTCCCACTCACAGATCTACCGCCACTGCCGGATTCGATCGAACAGTGGACCGGAGACTCACGCGGCTACTGGGACGGCGACACACTCGTTGTTGAGACGCGTAATTTCAGTTTTTACACAGCGAGCCTTGCGTCGCTTGGTACGGGACGGGAGAAGATACTTACCGAGCGCTTCACTCGTACCGCCTACGACGCGCTGGAATATCGCTGGACTTTGGAAGATCCGGCCACCTTCACCGACAAGATTGAAGCTGTGCTGCCCATGGCCAAGGTCGCCGGCCAGCTCTACGAATACGCCTGTCAGGAGGGGAATTACGGCCTGATGAATATTTTGCGCGGCGCAAGAGCCGAGGAGGCGCGCGCAGCAGCCCAGTCTTCACAATAGCGCAGCGCAAAGCGTTCGCGCCGAGTGGCTTAACGCAATACACTGTGCGCCTGATCGGCTTTGGCGTTCACTCGCCAACACTCGCTAAACGCTGACGCGGCGCCACGGCCTTGGGTTAAGAGTCACAATGTTTCTATGATTAGTCTCTCGTTTTTTTTCTGGACCGGCCTCGCTGCTGCCGTTCTTGGATTTTGGTGGCAAAGCGACAAAGTACGCAGCTTCGCTTATCAGCATGCACTGAGCTATTGCCGCGAGCGCGGCTTGCAGCTACTCGATCAGTCGCTTGTGCTAGTGGGTGTGAGACCTGTGCGCGGAGAATCCGGGGGCTTACATCTGCGCCGGCGCTACCGTTTTGAGTTCGCAACCACTGGCGAGACTCGCTACAAAGGCTGGGTAGAGCTGTTTGGCGTGAGGCTCAACCGCTTCGAGGTTGAACCCCATGTACTGCCGGGCTCAGAGATAGACGATCAGGTTCATTAGTCAGCAACATTCAGAAGCGTCGCACTGAGCGTACCGTAGTAGCGATACAGTGTTGCGGCGCGAGCGATCACGTAAAGGATCATCGCCCACCACAGTCCCACCACACCCAAAGTCGGGCTCAATAACCACCAAGCTGCAAAGAAAATCACAATAGCCTGCAGCGCCGCATTGCGCATGGGCCGCGTCGCGCCCATGCCAATAAACACGCCGTCTAATTGAAACGCTGCAAACGACACGGCCACATAAAGCGCCGCTAAGCCGAGATAAGGTAGCGAGGCAGAGCGCACCGCCTCGATATCAGTCAGCAGCGCAATAATCGCTTCACCAGCAAGCAGGAGAACCGCTGCAAGCAGTAAGGCCGTGGCGAGCGCAAGGCGCGTCGACTGCTTTACAGCTAGATGGAACAACAGCGCATGTCGCGCTCCTTTCGCCCTGCCCACCAGCGCTTCGACGACAAAGGCATAGCCGTCGAGGAAAAATGCTGCGAAGGAGACGAGCTGCAAGAGGATGTGATTGCTCGCCAGCACCACTTCGCCGAAACGCGCGCTTTGGTCTGCGAAAAAAGAGAACGAGGCGATCAACACTAGTGTGCGAATCATGATATCTACATTCGATGACAGCATGCCCAGCAGCGCCTTGCGCTGAAAGATTTGTCGCCATTGGAAAAATTTCTGCGTCTTGCCCCGCGCGTTGAGCGCGCGCACTACGATAAACAATCCCAAGCCAAGCGTTGCCCACTCGGTGAGCGCTGTGCCCAGTGCTACGCCCGGCGCGCCCATGTCATAGACACCGGCAAACAGCAGATCGAGAGCAATATTAAGCCCGTTCATAAACAGCTGCGCTAACAGCAACTGCTTGCTCAAGCCCAGGCCGATCAACACCCCCATCAACACGAACAGACTGAGTGTCGCCGGCGCGCCCCAAATCCGCAGGTCAAAGTAGCCGCGAGTAACACGCTCCACCTGATCACTGGCGCTGAACAGCTCTAACGCAAGCCAGGCTATCGGCTCTTGCAGAACAATAATCAACAACCCCAGACCCATCGCCACGCTGAGCGCGCGACCGAGTATCGCACGCAATTCCTCGTTATTCTGCGCGCCCGCCGCAGCGGCGACGAAACCAGTCGTACTCATGCGCAGAAAGCCAAAGCTCCAGTAAACGAATGAGAAAATCAGCGCACCCAGAGCGATTGCCCCCAGATCGGCTGTAGTCGCAACATTGCCTATGATCGCAGTATCCGCCAACCCCAACAGCGGCACAGCAGCATTTGCCAAAATAATCGGCCATGCCTTCGCTAACAGCGCGCCATAGCGCGTGTCTGAGCGCGCAGCGGAATCTTCAGCGTGATCAGGAAAAGAGTGGGAGGTTTGCATAGGCTGTCTCGGCTTGTTTGAGGGCTTATCGGCGCGCAGGCGCAGCTCTGCAGCCGTAGGCGCCTGTTACTCCCCCTGTTGGCTGACGAGCACTGTGCAAGCCACGCCACGCATGCGAAACTCATGGTCTAAATTACTTTCTATTCGGATAGCCGAGACTATCTATAGATTCGATCCATAGAGCTTAGGGATACACCATGATTCGACTTCACCACTTACGCATCGGCCGCTCTCTGTTCACCGTGTGGCAGCTCGAAGAGCTCGGCGCCGAATATGAGCTCGAGGTCTACCACCGCGACGAGCTTTTCCGCGCGCCGCCAGAGCTAAAAGCGGTGCACCCCCTTGGCAAATCTCCGGTGATCGAGGTGGACGATCTCACCCTTTCGGAATCCGGCGCCATTACCTCATACCTGCTCGAGACCTTAGACGCTGACAATCGCTTCGCCCCGGCGCGCTCTGAATTAGCAGCGTGGGCTAAGTTTACGCAGTGGCTCCACTATCCCGAGGGCTCGGTGTTTGGCCCGCTGCTTATCAAGATGCTTTTACTGCGCGGCGGCGAACACCAAGGACTGGACGCGTTTAGCGCCAAGGAGATCGCGCTACACCTAGGCCATATCGCGACTCAGCTGGGCGACACCGACTATATCCTCGGCTCTGACTTTAGCGCTGCGGACTTCGGTATAGCCTATGTTGTATCGATGGCAGACCGGCTCAGTCAGCTGGACGACTACCCCACTCTTAGCGCTTACCTTCAGCGCTGTAAATCACGCCCTGCGTTTCAACGCGCCGTGGCGAAGGCCGTCGAATAGATGTCCAGAAATCGCTACACACGGCATGGACTCGTGCGAGTTTTACGATGGCTGCACTAAAATGACGGAACGCTGGGTCTACTAACTCAGCCAAGCGCGGAGTGCGCAAACACCTCACAGGGAGTGAAAGCGGATGGAAAACAGCAAAGCCACTGAATCAGTCTGGGCCGTGCTCATCGATACGCTCACCTCACCAAGTGAAGCGTTCGAGGCTATCGCGCGCTCACCGCGCGGCCTATTCCCCTTTTTCCTTCTCACCTGCACGAGCATTGCGGTAAGCCTCTACTATTTTAGCGCTGTCGACCTAGCCTGGTGGATTGATGATACGCTCGCGCAAGCTGAATTTAGCGGCGAAGAGCTAGAGGCCGCCCGCGAGAGTCTGCAGCAAACAGGGCGCGGGGCGCTCGCTACCATAGGCACTGTAAGCACAACCCTGGCCACAGTGGTTTTCATACTCCTGCCGGCGGGCTATATGAGCCTCGCAGGGGCACTCATGGGCGCAAGCTATAAATTCCGTCACTGGTTCGCCCTGGCCGCCTGGTGCAGTGCGCCCTACCTCATCGGCTCGATCGCCATGCTGGTGAATATCGCCCTTCATCCTAGCGGACAGCTCAGTGCAACCGCGTTAGACCCCACTAGCCTCGCCGCGCTCGGGCTCAATCAAAGCGAAGCACTGGAGCCGCTAATGCGCGGAATCACCCTGCCCCTGCTGTGGTCTCTTGCGCTTATGGTAGTCGGCTTCGCGGCCTGGCAGCGGAGCTCACTAGCTCAGTCAGCCGCCATCATTCTCACCCCCTATTTGCTGATACTGACTGTATTCCTCGCGCTTGTGTAACTCTTTCATCATTTGCGCGTTTTACTATATTGATGCGCTACGGCGAGGTCTCTGAGAGTTGTTATGAATAGTAAGAAAATTATAGGGGTTGGCCTGATCCTCGCTACGGTCGTAGCCCTTCCCTTCATTAATCGCGCCGTGTTTGGTACTGCGCAGAAAGCGGTCAGCGTGGCGGGTATCACCGAACGTGTCATTAGTCCGTCCATCCTCGCCTCAGGCTTTCTCGCCCACGAGCAGGAGGTCATGCTTAGCTCCGAGGTCATCGGCCGCGTCGACAAACTCTATGTAAAGGAAGGCGACAGCGTCACAGCCGGTCAGCTCGTTCTGCAGGTCGAGGACATCAATTTTATTGCGAGCCTGGAACAGGCTGAAGCCGCGGTGCGTCTCAACCGCATTGATATCGAGCGCCAAGAGATACGTATTGCCAATCTCGAACGTCAGTTCACGCGTTCGCGCACGCTGCATGAGCGCGCCGCGATAGGTGACGATGAGTTTGAAACCATGCGCAATCAGCTAGACCTCGCCCGCGTCGACCTTAAGTCGGCGCGCGAACGCCTAACTCAGTCCGAAGCGCAGCTTGACCAGATTAATGATCAGCTCAGCAATACGAAAATCGTTTCTCCCATCGACGGCGTGGTGACGAGTTTAGACATTAAGGTGGGCGAGACTGCCATAGCGAGTTCGACGAACATCCCAGGCTCGTCGCTCATGACGATCGCGAATCCCGCGAGCATTTACACCGAAGTCTTGGTGGACGAAGCCGATGTGGCTAATGTCGCCATAGGACAGCGCGTCGAAATTGTGGCCATTGCCTACCCCGATCAGCCGATGATTGGCGAAGTACGCTACATCGCTAACACGGCAAAGATTGCGCCGGGTCGCCAAGGCCTAAGCTTCACGGTAGAGATCGACATAGTTGACTCAGGAGCGGTCACTCTGCGCCCGGGTATGTCCTGCCGAGCGGAGATTTTTACGCGTCAGGATCAATCCGTTGCCGCCGTGCCTATTCAAGCGATCCTATTCGAAGAGGATCGCGCCGCGCTCAAGAGCGACTACTTTGTCTTCGTCAATGACAACGGGGTCGCACGCAAAACTAAGATAGACGTAGGCATCTCCGACGATGAATACCAAGAACTGCTGACAAACATAGAAGGCGATGTGGAAATTGTCGTTGGACCCGATGAAGAGCTGCGCCATCTTTTGGAAGGCGATGCAATCGACGCGACTCGCATCGAGCTTTAATCGCCATGGCTCTGATCACTCTAGATTCGGTAAAGAAAACCTACGAGATGGGCGACCAAGTCGTCCGCGCGCTAGATGGCATAGATATCGAGGTGCAGCGCAATGACTATCTCGCTTTTGTCGGCAGCTCAGGCTCGGGCAAATCTACTATGCTCAACATCCTCGGCTGCCTCGACAAGCCCACCGAAGGTCAGTACCACCTCAATGGCAAAAATGTTGAAACGCTAGACCAGAATCAGCTGTCGGCGATCCGCAATCTCGAGATCGGTTTTATTTTTCAAAGCTTCAATTTGCTGCCCCGCTCTTCGGCATTGGGCAATGTGATGCAGCCCCTCATCTACCGTAATACGCCCTATGGCGAGCGCAAGCGGCGCGCTATGGAGGCCCTTACACGAGTGGGTTTGGGCGACCGCGTGGGGCACTTACCCAACCAGCTTTCCGGCGGGCAGCGTCAGCGTGTCGCTATAGCGCGTGCGCTAGTGACCGAGCCCTCGATTTTGCTCGCAGATGAACCCACCGGTAATCTTGACTCGAAAACTACCGTTGAAATCATGGCACTGTTCGACGAACTGCACCGTGAAGGCCAGACCCTCATCGTGGTCACCCACGAAGACGAAATTGCCGACCATTGTCACCGCGTGGTCGAGATGAAAGATGGCAAGATTGCGAGCGACAGCGGTTCGCCGCTTGGGACCAACTAATGCTTTTTGCTCTACTCGAAAGCAGTCGCGCAGCCTTTGCTTCCATTTTTGCGCACGGACTGCGCAGCTTTCTAACGACGCTAGGTATTGTGATTGGCGTGGCTAGCGTAATCGCCGTCGTCTCGGTCACGCAGGGTATGAGCGCGTTCATTGGCGACACCTTTTCAAGCCTAGGCTCTAACAGCCTAACCATCGAGTCCTACACTCCGCTGCAGGATCAAATGAAAGGCCTACGCGCACGCCTTACTCCGAGCGATCTAGAACTCATCGAACAGCGCGGCGAAAACATCGCCTTCATCACCCCTATTCTCTATGCCAATCGCACCTCGCAGGTTAAATACGGCTCGCAAACCGCCTTCAGCCAAATATTCGGCACCACCTACGCCTTTACGGAAGTGACACAGTCTTATATTCGCGCAGGTCGCTTTATCGCAGCGAGCGACAACGACACGCGCAGGCGCGTGGTAGTCATAGGAGAGAAGGTGCGCGAAAACCTAAGCCTGCCAGAGAATCCGGTTAATGAATTTGTTGAAATAGGCGGCGAGTGGTTGAAAATTGTCGGCCTGCTGGAAGCCAAAGGCGACCTCATGGGCTTTAGCCAAGACGATCTCGTCATCATGCCGTTCAACAGCATGCGCAGCATCGCGGGCAATCAGTCGCAGAGCGATATTCAAATTCAACTCGCGCTCAGCGAGGGTGCCAACATCGACACTGTCTCTAATCAGCTCAGTGCGCTGCTGCGTAACGCCCACGGTCTAGCAGGAGACGAAGACGACGACTTTCGCATACAAACCTCCGAGCAGTTGATGGAGACATTCGACACGATCATCAACACGGTAACCATTGTGGTCGGCGGTATTGTGAGCATCTCACTGCTTGTCGGCGGCATTGGCATCATGAATATCATGCTGGTATCGGTAACCGAGCGCACACGCGAAATAGGCATCTGCAAAGCAATAGGTGCTAAGCGTCACCATATTCTTATGCAGTTCCTCATCGAGGCTCTATTGCTATCACTGCTCGGCGGTCTGATTGGACTCGCTATTGGCTATGGCCTCGGCTATCTCATCTCTAGCAGTATTCCAGGTTTCCCTCCGGCAACCATACCTCTGTGGTCCATTGCCCTAGCACTTGGCTTCTCCGGCTTTGTCGGCGTGCTGTTTGGCATACTGCCTGCGGCCAAGGCCGCCAATCTCGATCCCATCGACGCCCTGCGCTACGAATAGGCTCGCTTCGGGCACTGTGCTACTCTTGCGCCCGTCCTTCCTGAGGCACTGCAACCATCAGCTTCATGCCCTGCGCGTGAATTAAATCAAACCCGTTAAGAAGTAGGTTCGTTTTGTTTAAACACGCTGCCGACCGCCTGCCGGTTCTCTGTATTCTTGCGCTAAGCGCACTCGACTTCACAGTCTACTTATTGGTAGACAGCCTTGCTCTTCTTCTGGGCTACTTTGCACTCATGGTGCTTCCGAAAGCTCACATCTGCGCCTGGAATCACCACCACCAGCACACGCCAACTTTTCGCGCAAAACCTCTGAATCGACTGCTGGAATTTTTCTACGCGCTGCATACTGGCGTAACAAGCAATCTATGGCTTCTGCATCACGTTTACGGTCATCACCTCAATTTTCTTGATCAGGAGAAAGACGAGAGTCGCTGGGCACGAGCCGATGGCAGCAAGATGGGTGAGCTGGAGTACACGCTAGAAGTGGCGGCAACCGCCTACTGGCGCGGATTCAAAGTAGGCAAAAGCTACCCCCGGGACAGACGCGCGTTTGTCGCCTACACGCTACTAACCCTCGCCTGTCTGGCTTCTCTGCTTCTGCACGACCCAGTTGCGGGTCTTCTAGTCTTTGCCCTGCCTATGGTCGTTGGACTACTCGTTACCGCATGGGCGACATACGAGCATCACTCAGGCCTCAACGTCGACAACGAATTCGAAGCGTCTTTCAATAACCTCAATCGCTGGTACAACCTCTTCACCGGCAATCTGGGTTATCACACCGCGCACCATCATCGCGGCGGCTTACACTGGTCTAAGCTGCCGAAACTGCACGCTCAGATAGCAGATAAGATCCCCGAAAACCTCATTCGCCACAGCTGGGTGAAGCAGACAAGTTAGCTAAGCAGGCTTTCCTGCCAAGTTAAATAGTGCTGACTAATTTGCCGCGGGCTTTCTAGGGGCAGGAGATGGCCGGCGCCTTCCACAAGATGGAAGCGGCCGTCTGGGCGTAAGGCCTGCCAGCGCTCCCATTCCCGAGTTGCTAGGGTATTAGACTTGGCGCCGCGAAAGCCTAACAGCGGCGCGCTCAGTTGACGCAAGCTCGGCCAAACATTGTGGACAAGAGCGTAGCAGCGTGCCTCCCATTCCTTACTAAATCGCAGGGTGACGCCGCCCTCTGATAGCGGTCGCGTCGAGTGTTTTACCAAATCCCACAGCGCTTCATCGCTGAAACCCCGAAACACTGCCTTCGGCCGAAAATGCGCATAGACCGACTCTTCGCTGGCCCACGTGTCGACGCGATTCAGCGCGCGCTGGATAGGCGGGACTTTATTGGGGAACAGTTTTCCTACCTGTCTTAGGCCGAACTGCCAGAGACCTGGCAAAAGCACCGGCTCCATTAGCGCAAGACTGCGAAACGCCTCGGGTCTGCGCTGCGCCACGAGCAGCAGTGTTGAGCCCCCCATAGAGTGCCCAAAACCGTGCACGGGCTCGCCTAGCTCATCGAGGAGCTCCAGCACGTCGTCTGCGAACTCCTGCCATGATTTCAACTCCATCGGGTCGCTTTGCCACAGAGGCCGATGTTCAACGGCAAGGACGCGAAACCGCGTCGTGAGGCTTTCCAGCAGTTGACGATAAACACCGGGCGGGTAGCCGTTGGCGTGGGAAAAAAGAACGACCTCACCGGCGCCACCGAAGTCGATAACGGGGATTTTGGCGCTGAGCGCGAGTGCTTGCACGGGAATTTTCTCGATCTGGGCTAAATGAGCGGGACTGTACTAGGCTGTGATTAGGCTATACAGTCTAATTGAAGTATCAGATCGCTGCGAGTGCCCATATCGCTGTCAGTTTTCTCGTTCGAGGCGGTCTAAATTACTCTAACAGGTGGCAAGGTACGGTAGGGCCCGAAGGCTGAAGCCTTACCATCACCCCTCAGCGAAACACCTAATTCTAATCAGAGGTAAGGCCATGGAACTCGCCTACTGGCATTGGATCGTGCTCGGACTCGCTCTTATGCTCGCCGAGATATTCATCGGTTCGTTCTTTATTTTTTGGTTTGGAGCCTCCGCCATCGTCGTCGGCGCAGCGCTCATACTCGCCCCGGAGCTGAGCGAAGCAGCCCAACTCGGCGCATGGACAGCGCTCTCTCTAGCCTTTGCTGTCGCCTGGTTCCGCTTTTTAAAACCGCTATCCAAAGATGTCACCAAAGCGGGATTGTCTCGCGAGGCACTGCTCGGAGAAATCGGCCAAGTCTTGTCAGTGCCCAATGGCGACCGCCGTGGCACCGTGCGCTTCCCTGCCCCGCTGCTGGGGTCCGACGAGTGGCTCATTATGTCCCAAGACAGCCTTGCTATCGGCGACCGCGTCTCAGTAAAAGATGTCTCGGGTAATTCGCTTATTGTTGAACGCGTCTAGTACCTTAGCTTCCACCTTAGTTACTACCTTAGCTACTACCCACTAAATTTTTCAGGAGCACGCCATGGAACCCGCACTCATTCTCTCCACAGCCGTTCTGCTTTTTCTGCTGGTCACCATCGCCAAGGGCGTCCGGCAAGTACCGCAAGGCAATAAATGGGTTGTGCAGCGTCTAGGCAAGTACTACACCTCGCTGAACCCCGGGCTTAACTTTGTCATTCCCTACATCGATAGCATTGCCTACAAGGTGACGACCAAGGACATCGTGCTCGACATTCCTTCCCAGGAAGTCATCACCATGGACAATGCGGTCATCATGACCAACGCCGTGGCCTACATAAATATCGTCTCGCCCGAGAAAGCGGTTTACGGCGTTGAAGACTATGAACTGGCTATTCAAACCCTAGTGCAAACGTCGCTACGTTCGATCGTTGGCGAAATGGCACTCGACGCCGCTCTGTCTTCGAGAGACCACATCAAAGCCAAACTTAAGGCGGCGATAAGCGACGATATCGCAGATTGGGGCATTACTCTCAAAACCGTCGAGATTCAGGACATTAATCCGTCGGGGACAATGCAGGAAGCGATGGAGGAGCAGGCGGCGGCGGAACGCGCGCGGCGCGCAACCGTCACACGCGCTGACGGCGACAAGCAGGCCGCCATTCTAAAGGCCGAGGGCAAGCTAGAGGCTTCGAAGCGCGATGCTGAGGCGCAGGTCATTCTTGCCGAGGCCAGCCAAAAGGCGATTGAGCTAGTCACCTCGGCTGTGGGCGACAAGGAACTGCCTGTGGCCTACCTGCTTGGCGAAAAATACATCGATTCCTTACAGAGTTTATCCAGCTCAGACAATTCCAAGTTCGTCGTCTTCCCCGCAGACATCCCAGCCGCAATCAAGGGCATGATGGGCTCGCGCTAGGCGACAATCCCCAGCTGGCGCGTTCTGGCAAAGCGTAAAATAAAGTACACGCCCAAGCCCACGGGGCCGAGGATGAACGTCAGCAGCAGGCAAGGCACCAGCAGCCAGTGGGGAATCGCCTTGTCCTGCGAATCCTTGACCTCCCAACACCCAACAAAGAGGTCAAAGGCGAGATAGTGAATCCACCCCACCGTAATCAGGTAGGGGTCGTCGTTGAGAATCATCAATCCCTCTATCGAGCCGAAGCCGCCACCCTCCGGCATGACACTCGCGCGACTCGCAAAAAGCCCTGCGTAAACCACTGCTAGAGCAAAGGGAATGAGCCCTGAGGACACGAACCCAAGAGTCCACTTCCACCGTGGCGCGAAGATCAGCAGCGCCCAGCCGGGCAATACAAGCAGATTGCAGAGTGAGAAGAGCGTATCGATTGTCATAACAAGCCTCTTTGTTTGCTTTTGTTATTAGTTGTTGGACCTTATTGTGCGCGTAGCTTAGCAGCAGCGATTTATGCAGGATTCTCTGCCGGCAAGTTCGGTACTGGGCATAGGCCTTGGGCATAGATCATAGGTAGCATCGACACTGTAGCATCCGAGCACCATGGCACCTACCTCGCGCCACAGGGCAAATTGTCCGCCTTGCAGCACTGGGGTAGACTCAAGCCTGTTTCCGCAATCAGCCACGGCCACAGACCTAGTCAGCGTCTATCTGCGTTGTATAAGCTGATTTCACAGGATTGATAAGAGAGCAGGTATGGAAGGGACAAACACAGGCGCCGAAACTAGCCACTCCGAAGAATCAGGCTTCGTGTCCGGCGACATCCGGCTCGCCGTCAGTTACTGGCTACTTTACACGGTTGGTGCTACTGCCTTTTTCTTTGCTGGTAGTTGGGCAGTGGACAGCGAGCGCTGGATCATTTTTCTGGCGTTAGTCGCCACGCAGCTGAGCTACACTTTTGCGTTGATCATTGGCATACGCGCCGGCTACAAGGGTCCGCAAATGTGGAAGGTAATGTCCCGTACCTCTTCAGTATTTATGATCACCAATATTCTTGTTGGCATTAGTACATTGGGCTTCGTCTACTAGGCTGCCCCCATGAGAGCCGCCCCTAAGAAAAGCTCCGGTTAAGCGAAGAGAAAAGGGAAATAAATTTAGTGAATCCACCTCAAGCCAGCACGGTCAGCTATGCGCTCTTTGTTAAACGCGACTGTCCTACTTGCCAGCTCATCGAACCCGCTATAGCGGAACTCTCGGCACAGCTTGGCAACAGCCTTCAAATCTATTCTCAGGACGACCCCTCTTTCCCCAGCGACCTTCCTGTCGTAGACGACACTACGCTAGAGCAGTCTTTTCGCTGCGATATTGAGATTGTCCCTACGCTAATTCGTCACACAGCGGACGGCAACGCGACGCGCATAGAAGGCTGGGACAGAGCTCAGTGGCGAGAATTCCTAAACTCCCCTGAAATCGGTGAGGGGCTCATTGACTTCAAACCGGGCTGCGGGTCGAAGACCCAAGATCCCGGCATGGAGGAAAAGCTCGAACTCCTCTATGGCTCCACAGCATTGCAAGCGCGGCCTATCGAACTAGCCAGCGCCGAGGACGAACTCGAAGCCTGCTACGATCGCGGCTGGAGCGATGGCCTGCCCGTGGTACCACCTACCGCCCTGCGGGTTCTGCGGATGCTGCGCGGCGCCTCGCGCAGGGCCGATGAGATTATCGGCAGCGTGCCCCCTGACAACGCCCCCTGCACGGTAGAGAAAGTCGCGATTAACGCCGTGCTGGCCGGGTGCAAGCCCGAATATTTCCCCGTGGTACTCGCAGCGGTCGAAGCTGCCTTAAAAGACGAGTTCTGCATGCACGGACTGCTGTGCACCACGTATTTCTCCGCGCCTGTGGTTATCGTCAACGGCGAAGTCGCTGCGCGTGTAGGGGTCAATTCGGGGGTCAACGCCCTTGGTCAGGGCAGTCGCGCGAATGCCACCATAGGACGCGCACTTCAGCTGCTCATCCGCAACGTCGGTGGAGGAGTGCCCGGAGGCATAGACCGAGCCACGATGGGCAACCCAGGAAAATACAGCTACTGCTTCGCCGAAGACGAAAGCGATGAGCAGTGGCCGAGCCTGGCTCAGGATCGCGGCTACGACCGCGGCGAGTCTGTGGTGAGCCTGTTCGCCGGCGAAGGCCTGCAGGGGATTGTCGACCAGCAGTCGCGGACCCCTGAATCCCTCGCGCGTAGCATGGCCGCAAGCCTGCGCAGTGTCGCCCACACCAAGCTGTTTGGAATGGCCGACGCGATTCTGCTAGTCTCCCCCGAGCATCGCCGCGTCTTCCGTGATGGCGGCTGGAGCAAGGCCGATCTGCGGGCAGCACTATACAATCACCTGATGGTTTCCGGCGAAGCCATTATGCGGGGCGCCGACGGGATCGCCGAGGGCATGCCAGAGCGCTTCAAAGATAAGATTCTTAATAAATTTAGAGACGACGGCCTCCATATCGTCACCCTAGGCGGCACGGCCGGCATGTTTTCGGCGATCATTGGCGGGTGGGTGGCCTCTGGAGAGCGCGGCAGCCAGCTAGTCTCTCAGCCTGTAAAGGCATGAAGCGGACGCGAATTCAAAAGACGAGGCCTTAAGGGCGATGACTTCGGCGCAAGGCGCACGAAATAGAATGAATAAAGGTGTAAACGACTAACAATCTTTAACCAAGGAGTGTGTTAATGACGACCACCCTGCTAGACCCAACAGCCGAGCTCAACCCGGTCGAAAGGCAGATTCTGCCGCGGCTCGCCTCTCTGGCTGGCGCCACTGTAGGACTGCTCGATATCTCCAAACCACGGGGTAAAGAGTTTCTCGACGAGGTGGAGCAGCAGCTCATTGCACTGGGGGCACAGGTTAAGCGCTATGCTAAGCCGACTTTTGCCCGTGTAGCCCCCGTAGAGCTCACGCAGAAGATTAGCGTTGAATGCGACGCGGTAATCGAAGGGCTCGCCGACTGAGGCTCATGTACCTCGTGCAGTTTGCATGACATCATGAGCTTAGAGAGTAAGGGCATCCCGTCGGCATTTATCGCCTCGAGCGAGTTTATAGCGGCAGCAGCGGCGCAGGGAAAATCCTTGGGCATCAAACCAGCAAGTTTGTTCGTAGCGCATCCCATACAGGATCGCAGCGATGACGAAATGACACAGCTAGCGCGGCAGGCAATGACAGACATTGCCGCGCTAATCAGCGACGCGGCCACAAGCGATTAGCCGAACCGGACAGCAGTTTTTTGAAAGATTTATTGAAAAGGGAGCAAGACCGTAATGACAAGAGAAGCAGTAATCGTATCTACAGCAAGAACCCCCATCGGCAAGGCCTACCGCGGTGCTTTCAATGACACCGACGCCCCTACTTTGGGCGGCCACGTTATCGCCGAGGCGGTTAAGCGTGCAGGTATCGATCCAGCTGAAGTCGACGACGTAATCATCGGCTCGGCGATGCAGCAGGGCTCATCGGGTTTCAACATTGGCCGTACAGCAGGCGTCGCAGCGGGCCTACCGAACACCGTCTCAGGCATGAGCATGGATCGTCAGTGCGCGTCGGGCATGATGGCTATTGCCACTGCAGCAAAACAGGTTATTTCCGACGGCATGCCCATCGTCGTGGGCGGTGGACTCGAATCCATTAGCTTAGTGCAGAACGAACACCGCAACGGCTACCGCGCGGTAGACCCCAATGTCGTAGCAAAGTCAGAGCACGCGTATATTTCAATGCTCGAGACCGCTGAAATAGTCGCTAAACGCTACAACATTTCCCGCGACGCGCAGGACGAGTACTCACTGCAAAGCCAGCAGCGCACAGCTGCGGCTCAAGCTGCGGGCAAGTTCGACGACGAAATCGTGCCACTCGCATCAAAGATGCTGTTCATGGACAAAGAGACTAAGCAGCAAAGCGTGCACGACGTGCTTCTTGAAAAAGACGAAGGCAACCGTCCTACAACAACGCTAGAGGGTCTGCAGGGGCTTAAGCCCGTCATCGAAGGCGGCGTAATCACAGCTGGAAACGCAAGCCAGCTAAGCGACGGCGCATCGGCTTCTGTCATTATGGACAGCAAGCTCGCCGAGCAGCGCGGCTTGTCGCCACTGGGCGCCTACCGCGGCATGGCAGTTGCCGGTTTAGCGCCGGAAGAAATGGGTATCGGCCCGGTTTTCGCCATTCCTAAACTGCTTGAGCGCAACGGTCTGAAGATGGACGACATTGGTCTTTGGGAACTCAACGAAGCCTTCGCTGTGCAGGTACTGTACTGCCGCGACCAGCTCGGCATTCCTGACGAGCTACTCAATGTAAACGGTGGCGCGATCTCTATCGGACACCCTTACGGCATGAGCGGCGCGCGCATGGTTGGTCACGCACTTATCGAAGGCAAGCGTCGCGGTGCGAAGTACGTTGTCTGCACTATGTGTGTGGGTGGCGGCATGGGCGCTGCGGGTCTGTTCGAAGTCTTTTAAACGGCCGCTCTAGATAAAACTGGATGCACTGAAAAAGGCAGGATTAATACCCTGCCTTTTTTTGTGCCTGTAATTTGTGACGCTGCGACAGACTGAGCGGCCTAACCACCGGTTAGTGAGCGACGCCTTATCGCCGCTTATCACCCCGTACCACCGCTAGTCAAAGTCTCTCACCGCACCGCGTCCCGATTTCTTCCCAGCTACACTGCGCTTGCTTTCTAATCGTCTTTCTTTCGCTCCTCGGCTGGGTTTGGTCGCTATGCGAGCAGGCTGTACGCGGGTCGCTTTTTCTAGCAGCGCATTAAGCCTGACCATCGCATCCTGCTTGTTCTTTTCCTGACTGCGAAAACGCTGTGCTTTAATGACTATCTCGCCCGCCGACGTGATACGAGCGTCTCTCAGGGATTCAATCTGGGCTCGCTGTGCCGCGCTAATCTTTGCACGCCGAAAATCGAAGCGCAGCTGCACCGCCGTGGAGACTTTGTTGACGTTCTGCCCACCCGGCCCGCTTGCCCGAATGGCTGAGAACTCTACCTCTTGTTCTTTGATTTTACGCATGCTGGCCACCTACAGGCTTCGGTTCTAACTCTGTTGCACCGTCCAAGCCTCTAGGATAAGGTCGCTTGTACTAAGTTACCAATAAGAAAGCTTCTTTCCTCAAAAGGGTACTCCATCATGCAGCTTCGCCTCGGCAAACTTTCTATGTTTCTCACCCTAGCCTCCGGCTTCTCAAAAGCTAAACGACCCAAAGTCAATCAATCCGCCCTCGCACGACAAAAGGGCAGCCTTCGAATCCTCGCGCTTAGCAGCCTGGTCGCGAGCGGCTTATTCTCGGCTTCGACAACAGCCCAAGAACCCGTTCGACTGGGTTTTCTTGACCCCCTGTCTGGCACCTTTGCCTCGGTTGGGACTAGCGGCTTAAACCTGATGGAATTCGCTGCCGACTATTTTTTCAACTCCAAGGGCGGGATCCTCGGTGGCCGCCCCATAGAAATTGTTGCGCTGGATAATAAGCAGAGTCCTACCGAGACTCAGCTACAGTTCCGCCGCGCTGTCAGCGAAGAGCTTCGTATCATTTTCCAAGGCAATAGCTCAGCTGTTGCAAATACGCTAAACCAAACAATTTCGCGTCACAATCGCCGTAATGCGGGACAGGAAGTTCTGCAAATAAACTACGCCGCCGTTGATCCCATACTTACTAACGAAGAATGCAGCTTTTGGCATTTCCGCTTTGATGCTCACGCGGTAATGAAGCTCGAAATACTCACCGACTTTATCGCGAAGAATGAGGACATTAAGAGCGTTTACATCATCGGGCAGGATTATTCCTTCGGCCAGGTTGTCGCCGATAACACCGTGCGATTACTCAATGAAAAACGCCCCGACATCGAAATCGTCGGCAATGAGTTCCACCCAATCGGCACAGTAAAAGACTTCACTCCCTACGTGACCAAAATCGTTTCCTCCGGCGCCGACGCAGTGATCACCGGCAACTTTGGCGCCGACATGGTTTCCCTAGCCCGCTCACTCATTGACTCCGGGATGGACGCGCCGATTTATACTTTCTATGCCGCCTACGACGGCATTACAGCCACGCTGGGCGAAGATGGCAAAGACCGAATCAGGCTTATCCATACCGATAGCGCTAATCCGATAGGCAGCGAAGTGCGCCGTGAATTTTACAGAGCTTACAAAACTGCTCATCCCAACTTCGACGTCACTCAGTCGCGGCTTGTTAACGCGCTCATGATGGTGGTCAATGCGATGGAGCAGGCTCAAAGCGACGATCCCTATGACGTCGCTCTGCAGCTAGAGGACATGCGTTTCACCAATCTCGGCGGCGACGAACTATGGATGCGCCCAGATGACCACCAACTCATGCAGCCTCTCTTTATTTCTAAGCAGACAGACGAGGGTATCGAATTCGACGCCGACAATTCAGGTTTTGGCCTGCTAACCGAGTATGAGGTGAGCGGCGACGATACTGCACTAGAACACAGCTGCCGCATGCGCAGACCCCGGCGCTAAAGCATGAGCGAAGTCTTTATTTTTGCCACCCTTAACGGGCTGGTGACCGGCTTGCTGCTGTTTATGCTAGCCAGCGGGCTTACACTGATTTTCAGCATGATGGGCGTACTCAACTTTGCCCATGCGAGCTTCTATATGCTGGGAGCCTATATCGCTTATAGCATAAGCGGGTATCTAGGTTTCTGGGGCGGGCTCCTTATTGCGCCCCTCCTAGTCGGTGTCATTGGAGCAGGGGTCGAGCGCTATGGACTTCGTCGCGTTCACTCTTACGGGCACGTCGCCGAGCTCATATTCACCTTTGGTCTCGCTTTTTTAGTAGAAGAGCTAGTGCAGTTTTTCTGGGGCCGCGATACCAAGAACTACCAAACACCAGAGTTACTCGACTTCGCTCTATTCACTCTGTTTGGCCAAGAATTCTCAGCCTACCGCGGCTTCATGATCGCCATCTCCCTCGGTATTTTTGCGGCGCTCTATTTAGTGCTCACTCGAAGTCGCGTAGGCATCATCATTCAGGCCTCGATCAGCCATCCCCATACTGTGGCGAACCTTGGCCATAACGTGCCGTTCATTTTTATGTGCGTATTTGGCGCGGGCACGGCGCTGGCGGGGGTTGCCGGAGTTATCGCTGGACCTGTGCTCACGACCTTCCCTGGCATGGCCGTGGTACTAGGTAGCATCGTTTACATTATTGTGGTGATCGGCGGGCTAGGAAGCTTGCCAGGGGCGTTCGTGGCCTCGCTTTTAGTTGGACTCCTGCAATCCTATGCAATCGCCGCCGACGCTGGCATGCCTGAGCTTTTAGAACTGCTGGGTGTGAGCTTCGAGCGCAGCCATCCGCTTAACGATCTATGGACGCTTAAGCTGCCGCAAATAGCGCCAGTGCTACCCTATCTGCTGCTAATACTCGTGCTTATCTTTAAGCCCACTGGCCTTATGGGCAATCGAGAAGAATAATCCGATGAAGAAAAATCTCGCCCTGTGGAGTGCCTATGCGCTGACCCTCCTGCTGCTGCCCTCGGTATTCAGCTCGGTGCTCGGTATCTCCATTCTTAATCAGATGACTATCTGGATCATCTTCGCTCTTAGCTACAATATGATGCTCGGACAAGGAGGCATGCTGTCCTTCGGTCACGCCGTGTATTTTGGTCTTGGCGGCTTTATGAGCGTACACGCGCTCAATCTTATCGCCGATGAGGTGCTCGTCTTTTCGATCACTCTTATACCCCTGGTCGGCGGCGCGTTTGGCCTGCTTGCTGCCATTTTTATCGGCAGTTTTTCAACGCGAAAAGCGGGCACTGTGTTCGCCATGATCTCGCTGGGGATCGGCGAGCTGATTGTCGCTTCCTCGCTTATCTTCGTCGACTTTTTTGGCGGCGAAGCAGGCGTCAGCGGCGATAGAACCTACGGCCCGCCCTTCTTCGGCATAGAATTTCTGCAAGACTCAGAAGTCTACTACCTCGGTGCATTTTGGTTATTTATCGCGACGCTACTCATGTATCTGTTCACTCAGACTCCCGCGGGGCGCATGGCTAACGCCGTACGTGACAATCCCGAACGCGCTGAGTTTATCGGCTACAGCACGCGCCGCGTGCGGTTTATAACCTTCTGCGCCGCGGGTCTTTTTGCTGGCGTAGCCGGTGGCCTGTTTGCAATAAACTATGAATTCATCACCGAAGAAAACCTCAACGCACTGACCTCTGGCCGCGTATTGCTGATGGCCTATATCGGCGGCCTGGGCTTCTTTATAGGGCCCATAATCGGCGCAGTCATTCTTACGCTAATGAACTCGCTGCTAAGCAATTATTCTGAAATGTGGATGCTCTATCTCGGCATCATGTTCCTACTCACCGTCATGTTTCTCCCTAAGGGTTTCGCGGGTTTCATTATGATGCATCGCGGGGCATGGGCTAACGGCCGCTTGGGCAGCTTAGCGCTACCCTATAGTTTGGTCGCTGTGCCGGCGGGAATCTTCCTGCTCGCCTTCGTCGGCATGGTTGAGCTGAGTCACGCTGACGAGCTCCTCCACTACCTGGGCATGAGCCTCGCTTCAGACTCGGCAGTAAGCTGGCTTGTCTTAGTGGTAATGGCTGCCATCGGCGCGGGGGGCGTGAAGCTGGCAAGAGCACGCCTTAGTCGAGCTTGGGAGGCTGCAAATGTAGCCGGCAAGCAGCCTCAGGAGAGGCAGTCATGAGCATCCTCACTCTAGATAAAGTCTGCAAAAGCTTCGGCTCTACCGCGATAATCCGCGACGTGTCTCTGAACATTGAAGCTGGCGAAAAGCATGCCATTATCGGGCCCAACGGCGCGGGGAAATCCACGCTGTTCCATCTGATTTCGGGCCGTTACCAGCTCAGCTCTGGCAACATAGACTTTAAAGGCGAAGCGATAAGCAATCTGCCGCCCTATGAGATAGCGCGCCGCGGCCTTGCACGCAGTTTTCAAGTTACTAATATTTTTCACCGCATGAGCGTGTTCGAAAATATTCGCTGCGCACTGCTATGGTCAGAAGGCTACCGCTACGCTTTTTGGCGCTTATTAGGCAGACAAGCAGAACTCAATGCCAAAACCTTCGAACTGCTCGAGCAAATTGGCTTAGCCGACAAGGCAGACCTGCCAAGCGGCGAGCTTGCCTACGCGCAGCAGCGCGCGTTGGAGTTGGGCATTGCAGTGGCAAGCGGCGCTGAACTGATTATGCTCGATGAACCCGTTGCTGGGATGAGTAATAGCGAAGCTGAGAACGCTGTCGCCCTGATTCGACGCATCACCGAAGGCAAAACACTCATTATGGTGGAACACGATATGAATATCGTTTTCGATATCGCCGACCGCATTAGCGTGCTCGTCTACGGCGAGATTATCGCGACAGATAAACCCGAGAACATTCGCAGCAATACTCGCGTGCAAGAGGCCTATCTCGGCGAGGTGCCAAGCGATGCTTAAGGTAAGTGAACTTCACGCCTACTATGACAAGAGCCACATTTTGCAGGGCGTCAATTTTGAAGTGGGCGCGGGAGAAATCGTTAGCCTACTTGGCCGCAACGGCGTCGGTCGCTCTACGACCGTAAAGACGCTGATGGGCGAAGTAGCGCCACAGGGCTCGATACTGTTCAAGGGAGAGGAAATCGCTGGACTTAGGCCATTCGAGATTGCACAGCGCGGTCTTGGCTGCGTACCTGAAAATCGCGATATATTCCCCACGCTCACGGTGCGGCAAAACTTAGTGCTGGGCTTAAAAGGCAAGCACGAGAGTAGCCGCTGGAGCATAGACGATATGTTTACGCTGTTTCCCAATCTTGCCGCTCGCGCGGATGTGCCTGGCGGTGTTTTGAGCGGCGGCGAACAGCAGATGCTATGCATGTGCCGCACGCTGATGGGTGATCCCGAACTCATTATGATCGACGAGCCTACAGAGGGTCTTGCGCCAAAGGTAGTAGAGCAAATCGGCGAGCTGCTGCAGGAAATCGCGAGTCGCGGCGTATCTATTTTATTGGTCGAGCAAAAACTGTCTATTGCTCTAAAAATCTCTCAGCGTTTGTACGTCATGGGCCACGGGAGAATAGTTTACGAAGGCACGCCTGCAAGCCTGCTCGAAGCCGATGACGTTCGGGCGGAATGGCTCGAGGTTTAATTTTCAGGGCTCCAGCTCATTTTTAAATCCCCAGCTCATCATCAAAAGTCCGAGCCTATTTGCAAAATAAAAAGACAAACTTCACTGCGAGCACCCTGTCATGCTGTCATCCGTTCTAATTCGCCATGTTGTTGCGAGCCTTGCCCTAAGCCTTAGCGTTGTAGCACTGCCGGCCTCGGCATGGGACTCCACCGGCCACCGCCTTTCAGCAAGCGTGGCGTTGCGCTATCTCGATGCTGACACCCGTACTTCTCTGAGAGCGCTATTGGAACAGCATCCTCGCTATGAGCAGGATTTTAGCTCTGCAATGCCCGACGCGCTTGCCGCCGCAACTGAAGATGAGCAGCTGGACTGGCTACTAGGACAAGCGGCTTATTGGCCCGATATCGCACGAGGTTTTAACGACAGCGAACGGGCAAAGTACAGCAGACCAAGCTGGCACTACATCGACGGCGCTTGGCTGCGCGACTCGGCCAGCACGCAGGGCAATCTGTATGTGAATCGCCCTCCGGCGCAGGCCATACAGGGCCCCTCGGCGCGAGAGGTGCTTAGCGAAGACGACGCTGACAATGTTATGACCGCCATCGATTACAACACTCGTGTGCTTGCCGATTCAGCGCTGCCAGCCGCTCAGCGTGCGATTGCCCTGTGCTGGGTGTTACACCTCATGGGGGACATCCATCAGCCTTTGCACTCCGGCTCGCTCTATAGCGCACGCTTGTTCGAAACCGGAGACCGCGGCGGCAATGCCATCCGCGTAGGCGACAGCAATCTGCACGCGCGTTGGGATCAGGCGATGCGCGGAGCAGAAAGCCAAGCACAGGCGATAAAGTCAGATGCCATACCTCGCGATTTCAGCGGCACAGCCTCAGACTGGTCACTCTGGCTGAACGAGAGCCGCAGCTATCTGCGCGGCCCCGTCTACTCTCCTGCGCTGCTGCAGGCGATCGAAACAGCTGAGCAGTCAAACAAGAGACTGCCCGCACAAAGCCTTGATGATGCCTATGTTGCTGAGATGATTGAGATCGCCAGTGAGCGCCTAGGGCTCGCCGGACTGAGATTGGCAATCTGGTTTCAAAACACCCTGCCAGAGTAGAAGCGCAAGACAGATTTCGCTAAGTCGACTTACCGAGGTCCTTGCTCAGTAGCGCCCAGACTTTGCCTGGCAATAGCAAGGGCTGCGATCTAAGGTGTAAACTTCGGTTACTTTTATTCAAAAAGAAAAATAAGTAAGGAGCACACTATGCTAGGAAGCTCATCGCCCCTAAGTAAAACGACTCTTATTGCTATTATTCGCAGGATCGCACTCCCTCTCGCTTTTGCCTCTGCTGCCAGCAGTGCAGTTGCGCAAGATCTCGCAAGCCCCGAAAGCGTCGGCATGTCCTCGTCACGACTTGCGCTGTTAGATCGCAATTTGGAACGCTACGTAGATGAGAAAAAACTTGCGGGGCAAGTGTATGTGCTTATGCGCCACGGCGAGGTGGTCGCACATGAAGCCAACGGCATGCAGGACATAGCCAGCGGGATTTCGATGAGCACCGACTCTTTGTTTCGCATTGCGTCGCAAACCAAGGCGATCACTAGTCTCGGCATTATGATGCTACAGGAACGCGGACAGCTTGATATTAACGCCCCGCTATCGCGCTATCTTCCTGAGTGGAAAAACATGCAGGTTGCCGTATCCGATGGCAACGGCGGCTATACGCTTGAGCCTGCGCGCCGCGAAATCACCCTGCGTCATCTGCTAACCCATACCGGCGGCATGAGCTACGGCACCGGAGTGGCTGCCAGCGCGTGGGCTGAGGCCTCTATGCAGGGATGGTACTTTGCCGATCGTGAAGAGCCGGTGCGCGACACCATCGCCCGCATGGCGTCTTTGCCGCTCGATGCGCATCCTGGTGAACAGTGGATTTACGGCTATAACACCGACATTCTCGGCGCCGTGATCGAAACCGTGAGCGGTCAAAATTTGGCGAGCTTTTTTGCCACTGAGATCTTTGCTCCGCTGGAGATGATGGACACTCATTTCTATTTGCCGGCCGCCAAACGTGGTCGTCTGGCAACCGTCTATCGTCCGGCTAGCGGCGGTGTTGAAGCGATCCCTGCACAGAACGGCATGCAGAGTCAGGGCCTCTATGACGACGGTCCGCGCCAAAGCTACTCCGGCGGTGCTGGGCTACTATCGACCGCGAGCGACTATGCCAAGTTTCTACAAATGACTCTGAACGGCGGCGAGCTAAACGGCAAGCGCCTTGTCTCACGCAAGACTATAGAGCTCATGACCACAGACCACCTTGGTGATATCTCTTTTCAACCCGGCCAAGGCTTTGGCCTAGGGTTCTCCATCGCCACAGACTTGGGTTTACGCGGCACACTGGGCTCGGAGGGTGAATATGCCTGGGGCGGCGCCTATCACTCGGTGTATTGGGTAGACCCCGTGGAAGATTTGCTTGTGGTTTACCTTACGCAAATCATCCCTGCGACAGACCTCGACGATCACACGACGCTGCGCAATGGCGTGTATCAGGCGATTATTGATTAGAAAGACCGCGCTCACTGGGCCGAGAAATAACGGCCCGGCTCAACAACGGACACGACATGACACTCAAGCTCTCAGTACTCGATCAGTCACCGGTGCGTGCGGGCAGCACCCCCTATGAAGCGCTGCAGGAGACAATCGAACTCGCACGCCACTGCGACGCACTCGGATATCACCGCTACTGGGTCTCCGAGCACCACGCCTCGGACGCTCTGGCGGGCTGCTCACCCGAGGTTCTGCTAGGACGCTTAGGCGCCGAAACTCAGCAAATCCGCCTCGGCTCCGGCGGTATCATGCTGCCTCATTACAGCCCCTATAAGGTCGCGGAAAATTTTAAGCTGCTGCAGACACTCTACCCCGAGCGCGTTGATCTTGGTGTAGGACGAGCTCCAGGTACAGACCCGTTTACCGCCGCGGCAATTCGCTACGGGTCGCGCGTAGGGCCTGAGCACTTTCCCAATATGATCGCCGACCTGCAGGCGCTGTTAAACGACACCGATCCGCCTACCCCCGGCATGGAGGCGGCACGGGCTTTTCCCACTACCACTACGCCACCGCAGATGTGGATGCTGGGATCTAGCGACGATAGTGCCACTCTCGCTGGGCTCGCGGGCCTACCCTACAATTTTGCCTACTTTATTAATCCCAATATCACGCCGGATATTTTCGATATCTATCGGGAGCGCTTCAAGCCTGGACCAAATTTACAGCAGCCCCACACCTGCCTCTCTCTGTTTGCTGTGTGCGCCGAAACTGAGGAGGAAGCCCAGCGCCTGGCAAGCAGTCGCGATCTTTGGTACATCAGGCTCCTACGGGGCAATCCCGGGCCCTTCCCCACCCCGGAGGAGGCGCGTGACTATCCTTATGCGCAGTCTGAGCGCGATTTGATCGCCGCTAATCGTGATAAGCGGGCTGTAGGCACACCGCAGCAGGTGCGAGAGAAACTAGAGATGCTGGCTCAAACGTTTGGCGCCAACGAGATCATGCTGGTAAGCATCGTACACGACCACAAAGCGCGCCTTCGCTCCTATGAACTACTTGCGCAGGAGTTTGGCACGCAGCTCAGTCGCGCGGCTTAGACTTAAGGCGGCGCTTTACCTCAGCGATCAGCGCCTGCCGTGAAATCTGAAGATTGCGCCTAGCCGCTTCGACACCTATCCAGTATCCCGCATACGCCACGGCAAAATTTACAAGAAGCGAATCGCCCCAGTAGTTAAACCACAAAAACGCTTTGAGAAAATTACTGAGCTGTTCGGTGGCAAGCCCTATAAGAAAGGCAATAAATCCGTCATCGAAGAGGCTTAAGGTCAGAAGATTTATAACGAGCTCGAGCAAGCTAAAGAACTCGATCACTAGCAACGACCATAGTGCGGCAAGCCCGTAGAAGCCGCTGCCAAAGACCATCCACTTGTCGAATACGTGATCTGTGCCCGAGCGCAGGGCAAAATTCGTATCGCCCTCACGCTTGCGCTTCTTCTTGCTGTTTTTGTAGTTGGTTTCGAACTCTTTGACGCGCTTTTCTATATCCTGTCTGTTCGCTTTGCGATCGAGCTCACCGCGACCAAAAAAGCGCATAAAAAGCAGCCAGCTTAAAAGCGCCATAGGGATGCCAAGCTGCACAGAAACGAAAAGCAGGTCGCTGATCACAGTCTAGTCCTCGAACTGTGCTTCGACTGGCATCAGACCAGCCTTAATTGCGCGCCCCCAAATTTCATTGCCTTTCTCATTGAGATGTAAATTGTCGCTGATAAAAATATCGCGCATGACCTCACCGTTAGCATCCATGAAAGGTGTAACCACATCGATCGTGAAAACCTTAGGATTAGCATCGGCGATCGCCTGGTAACGCGCAGAAAGGGCCTGCGCCTGCTCCCAAAAATTTAACCGGGCCACGCTAGGTTTTACTGACAATAAATAGATGCGGGTGTCTGGCAGTTCTGCATCAACGCGGGCAATGATCTCATTGAGCTGGCCTTCAACTAGATCGAGATCGAGACCAAAGGCAGTATCGTTATCGCCCTCATAAATAAGTATTGCGCGCGGCTTATAAACCAGCGCCACGCGGTCAAGATAGTGCAACACATCGCCCATTACGCTGCCGCCAAAGCCCCTGGGGATAACAGTGAGTGGCGCTAGCGCTTCCGCCGCACTGCGATTCCAGAGCGCAATGCTAGAGCTGCCGGTCAGTACGATAGCGCCTTCCGGCGGCATGTTCTCGGCATCCATCGCTTCGAAGCGTTCAATATTTTTCTCGAAGCGCGTGGGATCAATATTCTGTGCAAGCGCACTGCTCGCCATCAACATCGACAGCACTAACGCGCCGAGAGCAGGAACCAAACGCTGAGAAAATTTTGTTTTTGTCGCTATCATGAGGCTGTCCTTTTCTAAAGCTTCTAAGTGAGCAGGTTTTTAATCTTTTCCATTTTTTTGCTGCTGTAGTTTTTCAGCTGCCGCGCTAGGCTAAACAGTAGAAAGATCTTCTAGTGCGCGGCTACTTCGCGAACAGCTGCGACTCAATGTCTTTAAACCCCTTAAACTCAAGCGCATTGCCGCTGGGATCGCAGAAGAACATAGTACCCTGCTCTCCCGGCTGCCCAGCAAAGCGCACATAGGGTTCAATGACGAATTCCTCAACAAAATCCCGCGCCCTCACAGCAAAGGCTTCCCAGTCGTTAAAGCGCAGCACAACGCCACAGTGAGGCACCGGCACTCCATGACCGTCGACGGCATTGGCTATGCTGCGAACCGAACCGTTGGGGCCAAGGTCACGATTGAGATGCACGACGAACTGGTGACCAAACAGGTTGAAATCTATCCAATCTTCAGCACTGCGCCCTTCAGGCAGCCCCATTTTAACGCCGTAAAACTCTCGCGCCTCGTCAATGTCGCGTACCTGCACGGCGATGTGAAAAGGGGTTAAAGCCATAGTTTGTCTCCGAATGTAAATCTTTACGCTACTGACTCATCAGCGCCAATCTTGCGCCAAGCGCAATAAACACGCCTCCGAGAAGGCGATTAGCCCAGCGATTAAACTGTGAATCGCTTTTGAGCCGCGTGCTAAGACGATCGCCGAGCAGAACCAGCCATGGATCAATCAGGGCAGCGATCGCGATGACGAGGACACCGTGCAAAAATAGCTGCTGCCCCGTTGAACCGGCACCCGCCTCTACGAACTGCGGGAGAAACGCGAGGAAGAAGATCGCCGTTTTTGGATTGAGCAGCGCGATAAGAGCGCCCTGACGATAGATGACGCCAGCTTTCGCTGGCTCAATCACCTGTGGTGAAGCTGAGTCATCCTTGGCTTGGCTCTGCGAGCGAGTGACGCTGCGCAAGGTTTCAATACCAATCCATATTAGGTAGGCAGCACCCACCCACTTCACCACCGCGAACACCGTTGCCGAGGCGGCTAAAATAGCCGACAAGCCAAGCGCGGCCATCAGCACATGACCGAAAGCGCCGGTCCAAATGCCAAGCATGGCAGCCAAACCACCGGCGCGACCATTCTTCAGCGTCTGCGCAAAGATGTAGCCGAGATCAGGACCCGGAGCTGCATTCAATGCAAAGGTAGCCGCAAAGAATGTGCTCCAGTGCAGCCAGTCGTAGCTAAACAAGTGTGATGCCCTTGTGCATAGCTTTGCTTACAGACGCTCTGCTATCGCTTCGAGCGACTCGCTCAGTGCGAGAAGCCTGTCACGGCTCACGCCCCGCGCTGAATCTGCTTCGGCATCAAAGCTCACAGCGAGTGAACGTAACTTGCCCGCCGCGCGTGCATCGCCTTTGTTGTCGGCTAATAACGCTTCGGTTTGCGCCAAGGCTTCACGTAGCTCAAGAGCCTGTTCTCCGCTCACGACCGAACTGCGTTCCAGCTGATCGAGATAGGCGAGTGAGACCACCGGCTCGGCAGGCCACACATGCTGCTGCTGGCGCTGCGCATTGAACGTGCCGCCGGCACTGCGCAGCGAGGCCGCTTTGATCTCGTTTTCGCTAAGATAATCGCTTGGCAGTAATTCTAAGACATCAAAACCGCGCGCGATCTCTGTGCCGTAGATCAGCCCTTCAAACCAGTAGGCTGACCAATAGCCTCCTAGAATCAACTCCTCTGCATCGACCGGTCCGCGGTCGAAAAAAGCGATTTCCTGTGGATTCGAGGAATCGGTGAAATCGAAAACCGAGATGCCTCCCTGATACCAAGCCTGCACCATGATGTCGCGGCCCGGCACGGGAATAAGCGAGCCGTTATGAGCTACACAGTTTTCCTGCTCGGTTTGCGGCGCTGGCATTTTAAAGTAGCTGCGGAACTGCATTTCATTGTCGACGATGTCGTAGATAGCATCTGCACCCCACGTTAGCGGATCAGCCGGACGACAGCGCGGTCGCGAACCGCCGCCCCATTCGTCGGTAAACACGACCTTGCGGCCGTCGTTGCTAAAGGTGGCAGAGTGCCAGTAGGCAAAACCTGGATCGATCACTTCAGCTATGCGCGAGGGATTCGCCGGATCGGAAATATCTAACAGAATGCCATTACCCGAACAGGCCCCCGCAGCGAGACCCACTTCGGGGTAAGCCGTGATGTCGTGGCACTGATTAGTCACACGAGTGGTCTGTGTGCCGGGACCGTGGTCGCCCCCCTCCCAAAGTCCGGCTATAACGCCGGTGTCAGGATCGGAGAACACAGTAGGACGATTCACAACGCGGGCGGAAGCGGGGTCGTTAAGAGGAACCTGAATGACATCAATGCGGAATAGCGCCGACTCAGGATTCTCAAAGGGCGACTCGTCGTAGCAACCCTCAAGCTCTTCACCAGGGCGCACCGAGCTTGTGCCCGAGCCATAAATGTAGACGTTGCCGTCGTCGTCAGGGTCGGTCACTACCGTGTGAGTGTGAGAACCACGACAGGTTTGTACTGCACCCACCTGAATCGGCATGCGGAAATCGCTAATGTCGAACAGACGGATACCTCTGAAACGCTCAGCGCTTTCGGGCTCGGCGACCCCCTGCAAACCGCAGTCTAGGCGGCCCCGGGTTTGCTCTACCGACATAATCAAGAGGTCGCCGATAATAGATACGTCGCCCTGACCACCGGGACAGACCACCGAACTGAGCAGCTCCGGCGAGCGAGGCTCGGAAATATCATAGGCGTTAAATCCATGATAGTTACCCGCTACAACCACGTCGCCATCGAACAGCAGGTCGGTATTCGCGAAGTTCATTAGACTTGGCCGCGGCTCGGCAATCTCATCCTCAACATCCGCAGGCACAACGCCTTCGTCGGCAGCGTTGGTTAAGGTCTCGATGGTGGATTCACTGTTAGCGCTCTCCTCCTCGGCGGCAGCCGCTTCTTCGCTTTCCTGCTCGTCCCCCGCTGCTATGGCCTGAGGTCGTGCACGACTCATCGGCAGCCCTTCGGGGTTATCAGGATCAAAGAAACCGTCTGGCTTAGGCAGTGCGGCGAGCAAACGCATATTCAAAGCTGCTTGACCGGCATCGGCATAGCCCGGCTTAAGATTCACTCGAGGATCGGGCGAGAAGCCCGCAAGCATCGCGCTCATGCGTTCGATCTCACTCGTTTGATCAGAGGTGACATCGGTAGTGAAAGCGAACAGGACCGAGTCTTGGGCCGTGCCCGGCTGCGCTAAGAGTCGATCGACCATCGTGATAGCGCCTTCATGGTGCTTAATCATGAGCTGCAGAAAACGTGAATCGAAGTCTTGAAAGCTAAGGTCTGCGAGCTCCGCGAGTTCGGCCTCGGTGAGAATGCCGGGCATCATCTCGGGATTGTCTGCCATCGCCTGCATATCAGCCATGGGCATAGCCTGCGGTAAATCCCGCGCCTCGAGCCAGTCGCTCATCATCGCTATCTCGTCTTCCTGCGAGAGAGAGATGCGCAGCGCCATCAGCTGAATGGCTTCACGGGAGCTACGAGCTTCGACCAAGGCCGCCATTTCCAGCGCTTGGGAGTGATGCATGATCATGCCCTGCATGAACTTGACGTCGGCGTCGGTATAGCTGAGATTCGCGAGATCCGAGGCTTCCTCAACGCTAATCTGGCGGCTTGGCTGCCCCGGCGCGCCGGGCTGAATGATGGGGACCTGCGCAGTAGCAAGGCTCGTCATGACGAGGCCAGCCACAATGACGGCTGAGCGTGGGAGTGCTCTACTGATCTTGAGAGTGGATCGCATACGCTTGTCTCCTGCGGTGCTGTGAAGGGTCGGGCCAAGGCCCTTGCGAATAAGCTAACTGGCGCGCATCAAAAAGGCTTAGCCTGTTTGACGCAGGAAATCATGAAACTCTACTGCGGGTAGTTTACTTAAATTTGCCGTCCGGTGTATTCAGCTAATGCCTGCAGGGCTAAGTCCAAGCGGATATCTAGAAAAGTCTCGCCCGGCTCTCGAGTCTGCAATAACACGGCAAAATACAGCGGCGCCTGCTCTTCGCGCTCAAGCCAGCCGACGGACCAGCCGGTGTGTTCACCCTCAGCTGAGGTTGCCCAGCCGGTTTTAGCGCGCAGCCCGCCGTCGAACTCTTCACGCCTCATGATAAAGCGCACATCGCGCATGACTTCAGAGCGGAACGGCAAATCGTCCTGAGTGAGGCGCTGCAAAAAGGCTAATTGCTCGCGCGGAGAAATACGCAGATCGCCAGTTATCCAAAATTGATCGATTCCGCCACCGACAGAGCGGTTGCCATAGCCCGTCGCGTCCAGCGCCGCCTGCATACGCTGCTCGCCTATCACGCGGACGAGCTGCTGATAGTGTGGCAGGGCCGAAAGCCTGAACGCTTCATCGAAACGTAGCGGCCGATTAATTGCCTCGCGGGAGCTGCGGTACTCAGCCAAGGTCATAAGTTGATCCAAGGATCCCACCAAGCCCAGTTCCAAGGCCACTAGGGAACTGAATACTTTAAACGTAGAAGCAGGAATAGCCGTGGCGTCTAACCAAGACGCATCACTGGCATGCCATACCTGCGTCTCGCCATCAAAAAGCACCACTGTACCATCAAAGCCGCTGGCTTCGAGTCTCGGACTGACGAGCTTCTCTGGCCCGCTGGCCAAGCCAGCAGGAGCCGAGCCGATCACCAACAGTAATAGGCTAGTTAAGATCTGCCGCATAGGCGCTGAGTATTTCCATGGGAACTATCTCAAGGGTTTTCTTATGAGTTCGCTGAAGGAAAACCCTCGGCGCTCGCCCCTCTTTATGCGCCTCCAACCAGCGGCTAGCACAAAGGCACCAAGCATCGCCGGGCTTTAAACCGGGAAAGCCGAAGGCGGGCACTGGTGTCGAAAGATCGTTCCCCTGCGATTTAGAGAAGTCGAGGAATTCTGCCGTGACTGCAACACACACGGTATGGCAGCCATGGTCTTGCTCATTGGTGTTACAGCAGCCGTCGCGAAAGAAACCGGTGACCGGGTCCATGCCACAGGGGACGAGAGGCTCGTCGTAAATATTCAGCGACTCGTCTATTTCCATTGCACGTTGCATCCGCAGACTCCTAAACTATTTGCTGAACTGTCTTAAAAACCGCTTAGCGTAGCGTAGCGCTCGCGGTGAAACAGCGCATCGCCCAAAAAGGCCGAGGCAACTCGTGCACGCTTCATGTAAAAGCCGATATCGTATTCGTCGGTCATGCCGATACCGCCGTGCATCTGCACCGCTTCGTTGCTTACGGCAGTAGCGACGTCGCTGAGCTTGGCCTTGGCAAGGCTGGCTAGGATAGCAATGTCTTTCGGGGACTGACTGTCGTCATCAAGCGCCGACAGGGCACCGCGCACGGCGGATTTGCATAGCTCAATCTCAGAATACATCTCGGCTGCGCGATGCTGCAGTCCTTGGAAGGAGCCGATCAGGACGCCAAACTGCTCGCGTTGCTTAAGGTAGTCGAGAGTAATGTCAAACGCCTGCTGCATGCTGCCTAGCATTTCAGCAGCGACGCCAATGCGTGCGATATCGAGTACATGACTCAATCCAGCAAAGGCGTTGCCCTCTTCCCCTAGCAGTGCCGAAGCATCGACACGAACGTCGTTAAGACTCAGCATCGCAGAATTGCGGCTGTCTACCATCGCGCTGCGATTGATCGATAGTCCCTGCGCGGCAGAGTCGACCAGAAAAACACTGATTCCCGCCTCTGCATCGCGCTCGCCGGAGGTACGCGCAACGACGATGAGCTGGTCTGCGATATGGCCGTCGAGCACAAAGGTTTTGCAGCCGTTGAGGATATAGCCGTCACCGTCTTTCACTGCGCTAGTTTCTATACGGTTTGGTTTGTGATGAGGGCGCTCATCAATTGCGAGCGCTAAGAGCAGCTCGCCGCCGGCGACCTTAGGCAGCAGCTCGCTTTTCTGAGCTTCAGAGCCCAAAACATTAATGGCGCTGCCGCCCAAGAGTACCGAGGCGATGAGCGGCGAGCTCACCAGCGTTCGACCAGATTCTTCCAAGACAACGCCAAGCCCGCCATACCCGAAGTCGAAACCGCCATAGGCTTCAGGTATAGCCATGCCAGCCCAGCCCAGCTCAAGCATCTGCTGCCACAGGCCTTGGTCGTAGCCGCGTTCGTCTTTGCTGTCGCGCAGTCCTCGCAGTATCGATACCGGCGCATTTTGATCGACAAATGCCTTCGCCGAATCCTTTAAAAGCTGTTGGTCTTCAGTTAACACTAAACTCATAGTTACTTATCTCTAAAAACACGGAGCATTTACCGCTCCTGCCCTGCCCGGCGAACTTAGTCGCCGGCGGGGAGTTATTCCGCTACGCAAACCGTTTGCGCGACACTCAATTTTTGCGGCTAGTAGCCTATTTCTGCACGAGGCTCAGCATATCCGGTAGGCCCAGTACACGCTTAGCGATCACGTTTAACTGCACCTCCGACGTGCCGCCTTCGATTGAATTCGCTTTCGACCGCAGCCACTCGCGTGTCACCGCAAGCTCTTCGCCTTCGAAGCCTTCGCCTTCCCAACCTAAAGCCTGACTGCCCAGCGCGCTGAGCAGGAGCTCATAGCGGCGCTTATTGAGTTCGCAGCCGTAATTCTTGAGCATCGACGAAGTCGCGTTAGGGCCTTGGCCCTGTTTGGACTCTTCGATAGAGCGCTGCGAGGTCATAGCAAAGGCGGCGCTGTCTATTTTGAACTGCGCAATCTGATCACGCAGAGCGGGGTCGGAAATCATGTCGGTGTCGCCGCGGTAGTGCATCGCCGCCCGCTCTACGCTGTCCATGGTCGACGTAGTACCGCCTTTATCTGCCTGACTGCCCGCAAGCCCAAAACCAGAGATCATCGTGCGCTCGTGCTGCAGCAGGCGTTTGGCGATTGCCCAGCCATTGTTTAAGCCGCCAACGAGATTCGACGCTTTGGCACGCACGTCATCAAAGAAGGTTTCGCAGAAAGGCGACATGCCGCTAATCAACTGAATCGGCTTAGTCGTCACGCCGGGCGTTGCCATGTCAAAGAGAATAAAACTTATGCCAGCGTGCTTGGGAACGTCGCTATCGGTGCGCACCAAACAAAAAATCCAGTCGGCTTTATCAGCATAGGACGTCCAGACCTTAGAGCCGTTGATTACATACTCATCGCCGTCAGCAACTGCCTTCGTGTTAAGGCTCGCAAGATCGGAGCCGCTGCCCGGTTCGGAGTAACCCTGACACCAGCGAATCTCGCCGCGCACGATCTTAGGAATATGCTCCATTTTCTGCTCATGGGTGCCTGACTCCAAAAGCACCGGCCCAAGCATACTTATCCCGAAACTGTTTAGCGGCTGACGCGCATTGATGCGCGCCATTTCTTGAGCGAGGATCATCGCCTCTTCTTTGTTGAGTCCGCCGCCGCCATATTCTGCGGGCCACGTTGGAGTAGTCCAGCCTTTGGCTGCCATACGCTCTAGCCAAATCTTACTGTCTGGATTGGCGAATGTCGCATTACGACCACCCCATACTACCTCAGCGTCGACCATAGGCGTGCGCATCGATGGCGGACAATTTTCCTCTAACCACGCACGCGTGGTGTCTCTGAAATCCTCAAGTTGAGCGACTGCTTGCACAAGCGTTTCCTCTTTTATTCAAAACTATCAATCAAATTTTTGTTGACGACTCGCTTTGGTTTTAGCGATTAACCAACACCTGCCGTCCCTGTACTTTACCTGCCTTCAAATCAGCCAAGGCCGCTTCAGCTTCGGCTAAAGGGCGTTCATGGATGTCGATAGGCGCAATCTTACCGGCGCGTACTAGCTCCATTAGTTCGCCCATGTCTTTGAGGGTCCCTACGTAGCTGCCTTGAATAATGCGCGCGTTCATCGGAATAAAAGGTAAAGGAATATTCAAAGCTCCACCGTATAGACCAACAACAATAATCATGCCGCCCTTGCGAAGACAGCCAAGACCGTAATTGACCGAGGCCTCGGCACCTACGAAGTCCAGCACGGCATAGGCGCCGCCTGTGGTTTTACGTATTTCCTTGCCAGACTGAGGCTCACCGGAGTTAAACGTTCGGCTTACCCCCAGCGCTCTCGCAGCAGCGAGCTTAGCGTCGTCTATATCTACAACAATTGGATCAAGACCTTGGCCTAAGGCGATCTGTATTGCCATCATGCCTACGCCGCCGGCACCAATGATCACAACTTCGTCACCAGCGACGAGTTCGCCGACTTTGTTCAGCGCGCTAAACGCTGTCAGCCCAGAGCAGGCGTAGGTAGCCGCAAGCGAATCGTCCACGTCGCCCTTGTCGAACAAATAGCGAGAATGGGGAATCATGACATAGTCGGCAAAGCCGCCCTTCGCTGCGATTCCTAATGCTCGGCCGGGTGTGCACAGGTTTTCATCACCGCGCGCGCAAGCGGCACATTCGCCGCAGCCGATCCACGGATAGACCACACGACGATCACCAACTTTCGCATCGCTCACGTCGGGGCCGACGGCAACAACTTCGCCAAAAATTTCGTGCCCCAAAACCATGCCCTCACCGCCTACCTCAAGCTGTTTGCCATGGCCGAG
>CBFIDY010000008.1:0-138816 GCA_965661495.1 Pseudohongiellaceae bacterium
TGTTCTCGAAGTGCACAATCTGATTGTCACTTTGTGAAGCGAACAGTTTAAAGTCCTTCTCCGAGGCAGGGTCGGTAGCGATAACCTTAAGGACCTGCTGGGCGCCCATGCCGTTGAGCGCTAATTTCGCTTTCAACAGCGGCATGGGGCACTGCAAGCCGCTGAGGTCTAAGTCGATGTCGCTTTTCGGATTCATCACGTTATTTTATCAAGCATTGCCTAGGAATGCTCATGATCTAAAGCTTTAATTGCAGGTGTATTCCAGTAAACTGAGCTTAAAAGACAAGCACAGCATTCAACCTAGGAGTCCCGAGGCACCTATGCCTAACGAGTCCATCACAGCGCGCAGCTCCATTCAAAGGCGGGCCTTAGAAGCCATGAACTGTGGCTCACCTAAGGCAGTTGCGAGATTCTCCCGCATCTTGGCTACAGCGCTCCTTACGAGCTTGCTTAACCTGGAAGCCGTAGCTCAAACACCCTTGCCCACCCTGGGGGATCGGATTTCAGGCACGGTATCAATCGAGCAAGAGTATACGATCGGGCAGCAGTTTCTCTCTAGCATTCGGCGTGGCGCGCCCACCATCCCAGATCCGCTGCTCAACGACTATCTCGAGAAAGTCACGTTCAAGCTCGCCTCCCGCAGCCAACTCCAAGATCATCGATTGTCTTTCGTCATTATCGACAGCGAGGAGCTCAACGCATTTGCCGCACCTGGAGGCATTATCGGCGTTAACACCGGACTGTTTCTTAACGCGCGAACGGAAGCCGAATTCGCCTCTGTCATGGCCCACGAAATCGCCCACGTCAGCCAGCGTCATTTCGCCCGCGGCATCGATGAAGCGCAGGCTGGAAGAATTCCGCAGATGGCAACTCTTCTCGCCAGCGTAGTAGTGATGGCCACCTCAGATTCAGGGCATGGAGCTGCAGCGCTCGCAGCAGCGCAAGGCCGAGCACTTGAAAACCAGCTGCGCTTTAGCCGTAGCAACGAAGCCGAAGCGGATCGCATCGGGCAGGACACCATGTTCAATGCGGGCTTCGATCCGGAAGGCATGTCTTCCCTTTTCGAGCAGCTCATTGCTATTAACCGCTTCGGCAGGAGACCCCCTGAGTTTCTCCTGTCTCACCCGGTCACCGAGTCGCGGATAGCCGACGCCCGCAGCCGAGAATTTCGCTATCCCGAGCGCAGCTATTCGCAAAGCCTTGATTATCAGATAGCGCGCGCACGCGTTGTGGGCTACTACGCGACCGACAAACAGGCTTTGGTTGCTGAAACGCGTCAAGCCCTGCGCAATAGCAGCAGCGCCTTTACCCGAGACGCTAATCGCTATGCTCTCGCTGTTGCCCTATGGGAAGCAGAAAACTACGCCACCGCAAGCGCCACGTTAGCGCCACTATTAGCCAAAGACCCCAATCGAATTGCTTACGTGGTCACTCAGGCGGAAATTCTCACAAAGCAGAACGAAGCAGGCCAGGCTCGGGCTTACCTCGAACGACACCTACAAATCAATCCGGGCAACCATGCTCTCAGCATCGCCTATGCTGACGCCTTAATAGCGGCGCGCAGCTATTCCGAAGCCGGCGAGTTCTTGCAACGCCATGCAGCCACGCGACCCGACGACCATCACCTCTGGGCACTAATCGCAGAGACGCAGGGACAGGCGGGAAACATTAGCGAGGTGCACCAAGCTCGCGCCGAATATTTTCGACTACTTGGCGATTTTCGCAATGCGCGTCAGCAGCTTCAGTTTGCATTGCGCATAGAGGTGGATAACGGCAGCAGTGCCGCCGTAGAGGCCCGACTGCGCGAACGCATTAATACCCTAGAAGACCAGCAGCGAGCCCTGCAGGGCTAGACGCCGCGGCAGTGCTGAGGGAGGCCTAGGCCTTCCCCTTCACCTTCAGCTGATGCTCAGCAGCGAAATCCAGCATTCTTTGCAGCGGCACCATCGCCTTCGCAGCCGTCTCTGCAGGGACGGTGATGTCTACAGGTGACGCCGTACTGGGCGCTTCCAACGCAGCAAGAAGGGTTGGCAGCGTATTCATCCCCATCCAAGGGCAGCTGGCGCAGCTGCGACAGCTTGCATCATTGCCTGCCGTTGGAGCGATGATAAATTCTTTCTCTGGAGAGAGAGAGGTAAGCTTGTGAAATATTCCTCGGTCGGTAGCAACGATGAATTGCTTATTAGGCAATGACTGCGACGCTTTGATTATCTGCGTAGTCGAACCCACCACGTCTGCGACTTCGAGCACCTCGCTTGGCGACTCCGGATGGGCCAGAATCGCCGCGTCCGGATATAGCGCTCGCATGTCAGCAAGACCTCGCGCCTTGAACTCCTCATGCACGATACAGGCTGAGTTCCACAGCAGCATATCGGCGCCGGTCTCGCGCTGAATATAGCTACCCAAGTGCTTATCCGGAGCCCACAGAATTTTCTCCCCTGCGTCGTGTAAATGCTCGACGATCTCCAAGGCAATACTAGACGTCACTACCCAGTCGGCACGCGCCTTAACCGCTGCCGATGTGTTGGCATAGACAACAACAGTCCGATCTGGATGCGCATCGCAAAAAGCTGAAAACTCATCGGCTGGACACGCGATATCTAAGGAGCACGTAGCCTCTAAGGTCGGCATGATGACGCGTTTTTGTGGGCTGAGAATCTTCGCCGATTCGCCCATGAACTTCACGCCTGCAACGACGAGCGTTTGCGCGTCGCAGTCACGGCCAAAGCGCGCCATCTCGAGACTGTCACCAACGAAGCCTCCGCTCTCTTCTGCTAAGTCTTGAAGCACGGGATCGGTGTAGTAATGAGCGACTAAGCAGGCTCCGCTAGCGTGCAGAGCATCGAGTATCCTGAGCTTATAGTCTCGGATAACCGCGTCGCTGAGAACTTCGACCTGTTTGCTGTCAATTTTATCAAGATAGCTACGCACCAGCGCGGTGTCAGCGGCTAAGGACTGCGGGGCGGCTGGGGAAGAAGCATTCATAATTACTCTCATTAGCTTACGTGCTTGTCTTACTCTATTTGCTGCTGCGTAGTTGCTGAAAACCAGTTCACGCAATTCGCAAATGTTTCCTACACGCAATTTTGCTTGCTTTAGTGACTGCTGAAAACATCCGTAGTTTAGCAATTTTGCAGGTTCGAGTCTTGAGCGCGGCTGTAAGCTACGCTAGCTCAACTGCTAGGTTCTCGAACCCGCATAGCGAGCAAATCGACCAAGCATGGGTAGGTTAAACGATGTAAGGAATTGAAGAGATCACGCTCTGCTGCTTATAAGCAGGAGGGGCCGCTAACCATTTCACTAACGGAGGCTGAGTATCTGCGAACTTCGAGGAGTTATATAGGGGGATAATAAAGCTCGAGATCGACGGGGTCTGCGAGCTCTTTGCGTCAAATAAGCCGCTAGGCTATTGAACAACACGGGAATAATGGTGGGCCGTGTGCGACTCGAACGCACGACCAATTGGTTAAAAGCCAACTGCTCTACCGACTGAGCTAACGGCCCGTGAAGGTGCGGTATACTACTAGTAAATGGGAAAAAGACAAGCCCGAAAGCTAATTTTTTCCGAAATTATTGATAGCGGGTGACGTCTTCTCCGCCTGCATCAGCAAAGCCCTTTTTGCGAAGGCGACAGCTATCGCAGACCCCACACGCGCGCCCTTCTGTATCCGCTTGATAACAAGACACCGTCAGTGCGTAATCAACGCCAAGCTGCAGGCCCACATCGATAATTTCCGCCTTGCTGAGGTCGATCAGTGGCGTCCGAAGCTCGAGCTCATGCCCTTCTACTCCCGCCTTGGTCGCTAGATTCATGAGCGCTTGAAAAGCGTTGATATACTCAGGCCTGCAGTCAGGGTAGCCCGAGTAGTCGAGCGCATTAACACCAATAAAAATAGCCTCAGCCTGGACGACCTCGGCCCATGCCAACGCGTAGCTGAGGAATACGGTATTGCGCGCGGGAACGTAGGTTACGGGGATTCCTTCGGTCTCCTCCTCCGGCACGTCAATGTCGCGATCCGTTAGAGCTGAACCGCCAATCGCGCCCATGTCGATAGGAATCACTTTATGCTCGCAGACTGCAGCGGCAGTGGCGAGCTCGCGCGCCGCCTGCAACTCGCTGTGAGAACGCTGTCCGTAATCGAAGCTGAGCGCGAAACACTCGAACCCTTCGGCCTGCGCTATAGCTAAACAGGTTGCAGAATCGAGTCCGCCGGAGACAAGTACGATCGCCTTTTTCATAAGGCCCCTCTCGCGCAATCAATAAGTATTCGTGCAAGCGCTTTGTCCACTAGATTCATCGCCCTGTCTCCTCGCCCCAAATCTGTTTATGCAGCTGCAACTGCATGCGCACTTTAAGACGGTCGTCGAGAATCCATTGAGCGAGCTGCGACGGCGCTAACTGCTCGTAAGAGGGCGAAAAAAGGATGTCGTCTACCCTGCTGCCAAGATCCTGCGTCTCCACAATAGACCGAGACCAGTCGTAGTCGCCGCGATCGCAAATGACAAACTTCACCTGATCGAGGGCTTTAAGCAAAGGTAGATTGCTCAGCTTATTACGATCACATTCGCCTGAAGCCGGTGTTTTTAAATCCAGCACGACCGAGACCCGCGAATCTATGTCGGCGATATCCATAGCGCCGCTCGTTTCGAGTGAAACCTGATAGCCTGCTTCGCATAAGCGTTGCATCAGTTCGCGAACATTGCCTTGGGCGAGCGGCTCACCGCCTGTCACGCACACATACTGCGCTCCGTACTGCGCAACCTGCTCGAGAATAGAATCGATAGCCACCTGCTGCCCGCCCTCGAACGCGTAGGCGGTGTCGCAGTAAGTGCAGCGCAGCGGACAGCCGGTTAGACGAACAAATACAGTTGGTCGTCCCACACTCCGCGCTTCACCCTGAAGCGAATAGAATATTTCGGTAAGCCGAAGGCTCGAATTTGAACTCATCGCAGCATCACAGCGAAAGCAGACGGGTATCGGCAAGATTCGCCACGCCGGTATTGGGGAAACGGCGCTTGATGTCGCTAAGCAGCTGTCGAGCACGCTGGACATTGCCCATGCCTTGATAGGCTAAGCCCAAACCGTACATCGCGTCGGGCAGCTTGCTCGAATCTGCGTACTGCTCAAGGATTATTTCATAGGCCGCACGCGCTTCTTCAAAGCGCTCGAGATATAAATAGGCTTGCCCCTTCCAATAGTGCGAGTTAGCAACGAAGCGCCCCTGGGGATGCAGCTCTAAATATTGATCGAACTCGGCAATAGAGCGCTCGAACTGGCTATTAATGACAGAGTCATAAGCGAGCTGGTAGCGCTGCTGCTCACTGAGCACCGCGGGCTCTAGCCCAGGCCTCGAGCGCTCGGGCTGAGCGCGCTGCGCAGCGGGATTAGAAGGGGCAAGCCCAGCCGTACTGCTTGACGACGCCGTTGTAGGCGCAGGTGTTTGTGCAGTGCTAGCTGGCATACTTGGCGCGGCCTCGAGATCGCTTAAGCGCTGATCCACGTCGGTGTAGCGATTCAGGGAGTCACGCTGAAGCTTTTTGATCTCGAAGCCCTGCTCGTCTAACTGGCCACGCAGCGCTTGGATTTCAGCCTGTAACTGCCTGTTCTGCTCTAGGAGCAGAGTCATAGCATCACTATTCGACTGAGTGCCACGTCCCTGAGCCTGCGCTAACGAAGCACTCATACCGATCAGCGCTGTCAGCGCAACCACGAACAAGCAACGCGCGTACTTGAAAGAGATCGCTTTACTCAAGGAGCTAAGCTGCCCAGCGCAGCCTGACAGGCGTTTTGATAAAGACGCAATTGTCTGTGCTGCTTGAACCACGCTGGTCACCTCTCTTTCTTACAAAATTTAGCTGGCGCTAATTTAGCGCGCAACAACCTCGACTCGGCGATTGCGATTATACACGCTCTCCGACTGCCCAGTCATAGCTGGCCGCTCCTCTCCGTAGCTAACCACCTCGATCTGTGACCGCGATGCGCCGTTAACAATCAAGTAATTTAGGATGCTGTTTGCGCGACGCTCGCCCAAAGCAAGATTGTACTCTCGTGTACCGCGCTCATCAGCATGGCCTTCTAGACGCAGTCGTTTGCTAGGATTCGCCGCCAGATCACGTGCGTGATAGGTCAGTGTTTCGCGGTCAGCCTGCTTGAACTCGGCTATATCAAAATCGAAATAAAAGACTGTTTGGCGTAGCGCATTCTCGGCTTCTATCTGCGCTTGGGTCAGGCGACCGCTAGACCCCGCGCCGCTGGCTTGGGCCGAAGAGCTCGATGTCCCAGCAGCGCCCATTTCAGTTCCCATCTCTGCCGCCTGCTCCTCGGCATCTCCCGTGGACTTACACGCAGCGAGACTAATGAGGGCAAGCCCTACTATTCCAAATTTAAACCACTGGCTACTAGCGCGCATTTCTGACTCCTTAAGACTAAATATCTGTTCTAGTTACCGCCGTTAGATCGGCGGACTGGGTAAAAACTTTCAACTAATTCAGAAACGGTGACCACGCCGGTTCTCTAACATCACCTTGCGAGGAAGGGAGTCGAAACTTGACTCGCCCGTCTATCGATACGGCGTCGAGCACTCCTCTGCCATTGAACTTGGTGCCGTACATAATCATGCTGCCGTTCGGCGCGACACTGGGTGATTCATCGAGCGCGGTGGAGGTCAGCGAGATAACGCGCAGCGTCTCGGTGTTCATGATCGAAATTTGGTATTGGGGGCTCTGCCGCGTCTCACGTCGTACATGCACGAGATTAATGCCGTCGGGAAGGAATTGACCTTTCGCACACTGGAAGCAGTCGTAGGTCAGCCGTTCAACTTCATAGGAGCTGGCACCTATCTCCATCTGATAAATCTGCGGCTGGCCAGTACGGTCAGACATAAAGACGATCGAGCGCCCATCGCGCGACCAGGCGGGCTCGGTGTCGATGGCCGGATGATCTGTAATGCGGGAAAGCTGGTTGCTGATGAGATCGTGCACGTAGATATCTGGACTCCCATCTTTCGACAGAACCATAGCCAACTTAGTGCCATCAGGGGACCAAACAGGCGAGCTGTTTATATTCGGATAATTCGTAATCTGGCGGCGCTGCCCCGTAGCAATATTCTGCGTATAAATCCGCGGCAGGTCGGTCTCGAAGGATACATAAGCAATATCTTGGCCATTAGGCGACCAGCTGGGCGACATGATGGGCTCGCGGGACTCGAGTAGCACCTGCGCGCGACGGCCGTCGTAGTCTGCCTTTTCGAGTCTGAAATAGCTGAGTTCAGGGCTTACATAGTCACTCACCACATACAGAATCTGGGTGGTGAATGCACCGCGATTGCCTGTGACCAACTCAAACACTACGTTGCTAATCTCATGCCCAATATCGCGAAGCTGGGCCTCCGTACCGGTCAGAACTTCACCCGCGAGTTTGATTTCACGGTTAATATCGAAGAATTCGTACTGCACTGAAACAAGCTGGCTGCCAGGCGAACGCTGAACTTTACCGACCAACAAGTAGTCTTGAGCAAGCACGCTCCAATCTCGGTAATACACCTCTCTCTCTTCGCGGGGCATCGCCAGCATATTCGAAGGTGGCAAGGCCCTAAATTCACCTACCTGCTGCAGGTCGCTACTGACAATCTCGGCCACATCTTCATTTAACACCCCGCTACCCTCCCAGGAGAAAGGCACGATGGCAATGGGAATAGGATTATCTATGCCCTGTGTAATCTGAATACTGAGTTCGGCGTTCGCTGTTGATACCTGAAAAAGGAACAAAAAGCTCAGGATGGAGGCTTGAAGGCGCTTGAGAGTCATTAGTTCAGCAAATCCTCTGGCTGGAAAATGAGTGAGAGTGTTCGAAAGTTCTGATTGAACACGCGGATTGGCAGCGCAGTCAATTCACTAAACGGCGCGGCTCGATACACTGCATTTTCCGCAGAGCGATCGAAAGCGGGGTCGCCGCTGGACTGTGTGATTCTGGCCTCGATAAGCTCACCTGTGGGTAGCATACGGATTTGGATTACCGCGCGCATGCCGTTGCGAGCGCTGGGTGGACGCGACCAGTTTTCTGTCACCAGCTGCTGAATTAGACCCGTAGCACTCTGCACAAGTTCAAATTCGCTGCTGGCCGCCTCGGCAGCGGCGGCATCAGCAGCCTCCGCCTCGCGGCGCCTCTGCTCCTGCCTAGCCGCTTCCTGCTCGCGCTCGCGGCGCTGCTGTTCAAGCTCACGCTCTCGGCGCTGCTCTGCTTCGAGCTGCTGCTCTCGTTCACGTTCACGCGCGGCAGCTGCCTCTGCTTCCGCTTTTTGCTGTCGCTCGCGCTCGATACGACGCTGGCGTTGCGCCTCTGCTTCGGCCTCTTCCTGCCGCTTTTGTCGCGCCGCTTGTTCTTGTCGTTCACGCTCAGCTGCCGCCCTCTCGCGCTCGCGCCTTTGACTCTCAACTCGACGTCGCTCTTGGTTGCGCTGATTGCTTACCTGCGGATTCTCATCTATCAATAACGCCTTAATCACTGTTGGTTGAATGAGCTCGAGGGCTTGGGATTCGTTGGAGCCCTGAAGATAAAGCAGACCGGCAAGCAACAAGGTGTGCAGAGAAATCGCCACAAAGACAGCAAGGGGATAGCCGTTGAGGACCACAAGGCTCGCCCGCGGCTTGCTTTCACCGAATCCGAGCTGTTCCCGCAATGACCGCATCTTAGGCTCCCTGCTTTAAAGCGAATCTAAGGGCTGAGTAATGAAATTGGGGTTCGCAACGCCAGCGCCTTGAAGCGTGGTGAGCAGCTGGATCATTGCCCCCCAGTCGGCACTAGTATCGCCCTCAACGAGCACCTGAATGTCTGGATTGGCCTCGACTATTTTCGCTACTTGCTCACCTACGGTCTCGAGACTCGTCGACTCACGCTCATCGCCAGTTGCCCCTAAACTCAGGTAATACTCGCCAGACGCTGTGATAGAAACCACCAGAGTCGCCTGATTCTCGTCTATATTTAACGGCTCGTTATTCGCCTGGGGCAACTCAACATCAATACCCTGATTCAAAAGAGGGGCTGTCACCATAAACACAATGAGCAGCACCAGCATCACGTCGATATAAGGAACGACGTTGATGTCTGCCATGGGTCGGCGTTTTTTACGCTTTATGATATCCATTGATCTTGGCTTGCTCTGGTTATGGCGTTGGCTTGAGGTGTGACAAGGGGTGCTGAGCTTGTCACTCGCGACTGGCGATCACGCCTATTCGCTATGAACTTGCCGATGCAGAATGCTCGAAAATTCATCAGTGAAGGTTATATAACTGCCGGTAATTGTCTCAACCGAAGACGCGTAGCGGTTGTAGGCAACAACCGCAGGAATAGCGGCGAACAACCCCATAGCAGTGGCGATAAGCGCTTCGGCAATACCCGGCGCTACTACCTGCAGCGTCGCTTGATTTTGACTCGCGAGGCCGATGAAGGAATTCATAATTCCGATGACCGTGCCAAATAGACCGATGTAAGGCGACACAGAACCAACGGACGCGAGAAAGGCGAGGTGCCGCTCTAACTTCTCTTCTTCACGGGAATAAGCCACGCGCATGGCGCGCTGCGCGCCTTCCATGATGGCCTCGCGGTCCACGGAGGCCTGCTGACGTAGCCGCATGAACTCCTTAAAACCCGCGCGGAAGATATTTTCCAGCCCCACGATAGGTTGGTCCTCGCGCTGCATTTGAGTTCCTTCTTTATATAGCTGGCTGAGATCCATGCCGCTCCAAAAGCGCTCCTCAAAACTCAGCAAGCCGCGTTTGGCGGAGTTTAAAACCATGGCGCGCTGAACGATGACAACCCAAGAAAGCACCGACAAGCCGAGTATCGTCAGCATGACAAGCTGAACAGTCAGAGTGGCTTCAAAAATCAGGGTGATCGGGCTGATCGCTTCGTTCACGGGCATCTCCGGGTACGCATTGTGCGCAGGCTATATGGGCGCTAACTGTTAGGACGAGCAGGTTCTAAACCGCCTACTGAGCCTGATTCCTAAAGCTCTTAAGAGCTGTTCAGTTCGCATTGCATTTTGGGCAGTGAAAAGCCACAGACTATCCACGGCATCAACTGTTGTAGTCGGCCGCTTGAGCAAATAGTTTTGCGCTTTAATTTAGGGAGGAGATCGGCAGCTTAGCTACTCATCTTCAAAGAGGTCGTCGCGGCTGCGAGGCTTTAAGCCAAAATGGCGGTAGGCGTGCTGAGTAACCACCCGGCCGCGAGGCGTGCGCATGATAAAACCCTGCTGAATCAGATAGGGCTCTAGCACGTCTTCTATCGTGTCGCGCTCTTCGCTGATTGCTGCGGCAAGACTGTCTATTCCGACAGGACCACCATCAAACTTTTCAATCATAGTCATGAGCATTCGACGATCCATGGGATCAAAACCGTGGTTATCTATGCTGAGCATATCGAGCGCTGCAGAGGCCTCACTTATCCCCACCGCCCCGTCTGACTTGACCTGCGCATAATCGCGCACCCGACGCAGCAAACGGTTCGCAATTCTAGGCGTGCCCCGTGAGCGGCGAGCAATTTCTGCCGCACCCTCTTCATCGATTTTAGTACCTAGAATGCGCGCCGAGCGCGACACGATAGTTGTCAGCTCGGACAGGGTATAGAACTCAAGGCGCTGGATAATGCCAAAGCGATCTCGTAGAGGCGACGTCAATAGCCCCGCGCGGGTCGTGGCACCAACCAGAGTGAACGGCGGAAGATCAAGTTTAATCGAGCGCGCGGCGGGCCCCTCTCCGATCATGATATCTAACTGATAGTCCTCCATTGCTGGGTAGAGGATCTCCTCGATTGCCGGGCTCATGCGATGTATCTCATCGATAAACAGCACATCGCCAGATTCGAGATTGGTGAGCATGGCGGCTAGATCCCCCGCCTTTTCCAACACTGGACCTGAGGTCGTCTTGATGGCGGCCTGTAGCTCGTTGGCAATGATATTGGCAAGCGTCGTCTTGCCGAGACCCGGTGGGCCGAACACCAGAGTGTGATCTAGCGCCTCGCCGCGACCACGCGCCGCCTCGATAAAGATCCCCATTTGCTGCTTCACTTCGCTCTGGCCGATGTAATCGCCAAGGGTGAGCGGACGAATCGCTCGGTCGTGGGACTCTTCGCTGGAGCTTGCCTCAGCTGAAATTAATCTATCTTCGATCATGATTTTCGCAAGTCGCTAGTATCTAAAGTTAAGCTAGGCTCTTCAACGCCAAGCGAATAAGCTCTTCACTGCTCAAGGATTCGGGCTGAGCTTTTTGTGCAGCAGCAATGGCTCTTGCCGCCTGCGGCGGTTTGTAACCAAGGCTTATCAGCGCAGTCTCGGCCTCAAGCGCAGCCGCTTTCGCGCCCTGCTTTGAGCTACCCTCACCCGGCTCCGCAGCACCGCCTGCGCCGAGATCTTTAAGCCGGTCTCGAAGTTCGATAATAAGCCGCTCAGCTGTCTTCTTTCCTATACCGGGCATGGCAACTAGCGCGCTCACATCATTATTCAACACCAAAGACACGAGCTCATCAGATTCCACGCTAGACAAAATACCCAGCGCCATCTTCGGGCCCACTCCATTCACTTTAATCAGCGTACGGAAGAGCGTTTTATCCTTGCTGTCGCAAAATGCGAACAGTTGCTGCGCGTCTTCGCGCACGACAAAGTGAGTGTGCAACGTAACTTCTTCGCCTAAATTGGGAAGTTTGAATAAAGAGGTCATTGGCAGCTGAAGCTCATAGGCGATGCCGTTCACTTCTACCTGAATATCGGGCGCCGATTTTTCAATCAGCGTCCCGCGTATGCGTCCTATCACCGTAAGCGCTTCCTGCTGAAGCGCTTCGCGCCAGCGAGTTTTATGAGACTTGCCTGCGTGTTGGCGTGGCAAATTGCAATGGCCAGCCCGTCAGCTGCATCTTCTGCGAGTGTATCATCTATTCTGAGAATCGCCTTGACCATATGCTGCACCTGATCTTTGCTAGCCGCACCCGAGCCCACTACGGCCAACTTCACGGCCCGTGCTGAAAACTCCTCCACGGCTAACTCATGGTGCAGGCACGCCACCATCGCGCTACCTCGTGCTTGCCCGAGCTTAAGAGCCGACGCCGCGTTCTTGCCCATGAAAACTTCTTCGATAGCCGCATGCTGAGGAGAAAACTCTTCAATAACACTGCCAACACCGTCGAATATGGTTTTCAAACGCTCGGCCTGCGAATCAGAGTCGGTTTTAATTCGGCCACAGCCAACAAATTCGAGCTTTTGACCAACGGAGTTAATCAATCCGTAACCAGTTATGCGTGAACCGGGGTCTATGCCGAGAAATATGGCCATAAGGCTCTCATTGCGGAGCTTGCGGTGGACAGCGCTGTGCGACTAAAGCTGAGTCGCAATATCGTCGGAGATATTGCCGTTATGGTAAACGTTCTGAACGTCGTCAAGATCTTCCATGTGATCGAGCAGCTTGAGTAAGGACTCCGCTCCGCTCAGGTCAAGGTCGGCCTGAGTTGACGCCAGCATCGTCATTTCTGCATTGACCCACTCAAGCCCGGCCTCTTTCAAGGCATCTTGAACGCCACCAAACGTTTCCAGAGTTGTCAGCACATCCACGCTGGAGTCTTCGTTTGTCGTAATGTCGTGAGCGCCAGCTTCAAGCGCGCAGTCCATTATGCGCTCTTCGTCAGCTCCCTCGGGGTAGCTAATAATGCCCGTACGCTCAAATAAATAAGCCACCGAACCATTAGTGCCTAGACTGCCACCGAACTTGCTGAAGCAGTGTCTTACCTCAGCCACCGTACGGTTTTTGTTATCCGTCAGAGTTTCAACGAGTATGGCCACACCACCCGGGCCGTAGCCTTCATAGCTTAGCTCTTCAAGGTTTTCATTCTCAGCCGTGCCAGCACCGCGAGCGACGGCACGGTCAATCGTATCGCGGGTCATATTGGCCGCTAGCGCTTTATCTACGATCGCACGTAAGCGCGGATTATCTGCGACATTACCGCCGCCCATTTTGGCAGCAATAGTGAGCTCGCGAATTATCTTCGTAAAAATTTTACCGCGCTTGGCGTCTTGGCCGGCTTTGCGATGTTTGATATTCGCCCATTTACTGTGACCCGCCATTTACCTCTCCTCGCTAAACCCTACTCTTTCTTCTTTTACTCTTTGACTGCCTTTACTACAGCTACTTGGAACTTGCCGCTTAAGCTACCCAGCCTCGGGGTTCGGAATTTCCCGAAGCCTAATGTTGAGTTCGCGCAGCTGTTTCGATGAGACATCGCCTGGTGCATCGGTGAGCGGACAGGCGGCCGACTGCGTCTTGGGGAAGGCTATGACATCGCGGATAGAAGTTGCGCCGGTCATAAGCATGATGAGGCGATCGAGGCCAAAGGCGATACCACCATGAGGTGGACAACCAAAGCTCAGGGCATCGAGAAGGAAGCCGAACTTTTCCTGCGCCTCTTCTTCGCCAATGCCGAGCACCTCGAAGACGCTCTGCTGCATTTCTGGTTTATTGATACGAATAGAGCCGCCGCCCAACTCGGTGCCGTTCAGTACCATGTCGTAGGCCCGGGAAAGCGCTGTCGCCGGCGCCTTCTTGAGTTCCTCGACAGCGCAGGCAGGCGCCGTGAATGGATGATGGAGCGAGGTGAGATTACCTTCGCTATTGGTTTCGAACATTGGGAAGTCGACCACCCACAGCGGCGCCCACTCATCTTTGATCTGCCCTAGATCTTCTGCCACTTTAATTCGCAGAGCGCCTAGCGCCTCATTCACGATCTTTTCTTTATCCGCCCCAAAGAACAAAATATCGCCGGTCTGCGCATCGAGCTTATCGAGAAGCGCATTCACGGTGTCTTCAGGCATAAACTTAAGTATGGGCGACTGGAGCCCCTCAAGGCCTGCAGCACGGTCGTTCACTTTCACCCATGCCAGTCCTTTTGCTCCGAATATCGATACATACTTCGTGTATTCATCTATCACTTTGCGGCTAATCTCAGCACCTTGAGGCACACGCAGCGCGACTACCCGGCTGCCGGCATCGTTAGCAGGGCCGCTAAACACCTTGAAGTCGACGTCCTTCATAAGATCAGCGATATCCACTAGCTCCAAGTCGATGCGCAGATCGGGTTTGTCGGAGCCGTAGCGATTCATTGCCTCGGCGAACGGCATGCGAGGAAAATCCCCAAGCTCAACATCCAGATGCTTCTTAAAGATGCCTTTGATCATGCCTTCCATCGTCGACATGATCTGCTCTTCATCCATAAACGAAGTTTCGATGTCGATCTGGGTAAACTCAGGCTGCCGATCAGCGCGCAGGTCCTCGTCTCGAAAGCATTTAGCGATCTGATAATAGCGATCCATGCCGGCCGCCATGAGTATCTGCTTAAACAGCTGCGGAGATTGAGGCAGCGCAAAGAAACGGCTTGGGTGTGTACGACTGGGAACAAGATAGTCGCGAGCACCCTCCGGGGTGGCCTTGGTAAGGAGTGGCGTCTCAACATCGACAAACCCATTGTCGTCGAGGAAGTTGCGCACTGTATTTGTTACTTTGGAGCGAAAGCGTAGGCGTTCGGTCATCTCTGGCCGGCGCAGATCGACATAGCGGTAGCGCAGACGAATGTCCTCTCCGACGCTTGCGTGCTCGTCTAACTGGAAAGGCGGAGTAGCGGCAGCATTAAGAATCTCGAGATGCTTGCCAAGGACTTCGATGGCCCCGGTGCCAAGACCCGTGTTCGACGTACCCTCAGGGCGAGGTCGCACGAGACCTGTTACTTTCACTACGAACTCATTGCGTACAGTCTCAGCTAGCGCGAAGGCCTCTACCGTATCAGGGTCAAAAACCACCTGCGCCAAGCCCTCGCGATCGCGCAAATCAAGGAAGATCACTCCACCGTGGTCGCGGCGACGATGCACCCAGCCGCAGATCTCGACCTGCTGACCAACAAAAGACTCGTTTAACTCTCCGCAATAATTGCTGCGCATCACTCTTCCTTAACTCTGTTTAGGGCCGGAACGTCGGGTCCTCAGCCTCGATTTGCTTTCTGTAGCTGTCTCTTACAGCTGTCTCTTATAGCCGCTATAGCCGCCTATTTTAGCTGCCACAAAAACCACTAGCTCGCGGGCTTACTCTCAGTCTTTGCGGGCGCGGCGGAATCAGAGCCAGCTAACTGTTTCTTATTGCCCGTTTTAAAATCGGTTTCATACCAGCCCCCGCCTTTTAGACGAAAACTTGCCGCCGAAACCTTCTTTGCTAGTTTGTCCTGCGAACAACTAGGACACTGCACTAAGGGAGCATCACTCATACGCTGCAGCGCCTCTAAGCTATGACCGCAGTTACCACATTGATATTCGTAGATTGGCATTGACCGACCCTACAACAGAAAACTTGTTAACTAGCAGCTTAAACTGCCTCCCAAGCCAGCCCTCTTGTCTCAAGGGTGATATGCGGAAAGCGACTGGGCACAAGCACGTCTAATCCTGCAAGCTTGCACCTTTCCCTTACCACCTCGTCCCCGCATGGCTGACCAACCTCAAATTATAACCCAGAAAGCAAAGAATCAGCACCCTGAGGACCAAAGCAACCTAGCTACTCGAAATCTGAAAGACTAAAAACATTTAGACGAGAGGTTACTGATCTACTCGTTTGTGCGCCCAGACTCTCGGTCACGGTTAGAATTGCGCTTTTTATTCGAATTATCCGCTATTTTCCGAGCGAAACGCTTGCGAGGAATAAGTGAATGATCTATAAAGCGACTGTTGGATCGCGTCTAGAAAAACGATGTACTAGCGCGAACTTCAATTAACCTTTACCAATGACTACACAGAAGAGAATGGGCATGGCTGTTAAAAAATCACCTAAGAAAGCTGCAGCAAAAGCTAAAGCAGCGCCTGCGCCACGCAAGGCACCTGCTATTTCGAAGAAGTACACGAAAACTGAAATCTTAAATGAGATCGCAAGCAACACTGAACTCAGCAAAAAAGACGTTGCTGCAGTTATCGACGAGCTCTCAATTCTCATCGAACGCCACGTCAAAAAGCGCGCAGTAGGCGAATTCACGCTGCCTGGTCTGCTAAAAATCAAATCAGTTGTGCGCCCCGCTCGCCCAGCTCGCAAGAACGTGCCTAACCCGTTCAAGCCAGGCGAACTGATGGACGTCGCGCGCAAGCCTGCAACTACACGAGTGAAGGTGCTTCCCCTAAAGAAGCTTAAAGACTTCGCCGTATAAGACACTGCTCAACGTAAAGCAGAATAAAAAGGCAGCCCATGGGCTGCCTTTTTTCTTTCAGCAGAGCAAACACCTCAGTAGAATACGCTCTTCACTTCGCTAGCTAAGGAACGCTGTAATGCGCGCAAGTCAGTACCTTCTCGCCACCGTTAAAGAAACCCCTTCCGATGCTGAAACGGCGAGTCACCAGTTGATGGTTCGAGCCGGGCTTATACGCAAACTCGCAACCGGGCTTTACACCTGGCTGCCATTGGGGCTTCGGGTGTTGCGTAAAGTGAGCGATATAGTTCGCGAGGAAATGGATAAGGCTGGCGCTCTCGAGGTCTCGATGCCCGTTGTGCAGCCCGCAGAACTCTGGGAGGACACCGGACGCTGGCAGACCATGGGGCCGGAGCTCCTGCGCTTTACCGACAGACACGAGCGGGCCTTTTGCTTAGGGCCGACTCACGAAGAAGTTATCACTGACCTTATTCGTAATGAAATCAATAGCTACCGTCAACTACCTATCAATCTATATCAAATACAAACAAAGTTTCGCGACGAGCGCCGCCCACGCTTTGGGGTCATGCGAGCGCGCGAGTTCACCATGAAAGATGCCTACTCTTTTCATATGGACCAGGCCAGCCTCGACGCAACCTATACCCGCATGCACGCAGCCTACAGCGCAATCTTCCAGCGCCTTGGGCTCGACTTCCGCCCCGTTGCCGCTGACACCGGCGCTATCGGCGGCAGCGCGTCGCACGAGTTCCACGTCCTCGCCGAGTCGGGAGAAGACGAGATTGTCTTCAGCACACAAAGCGACTACGCCGCCAATATGGAAATGGCCACGGGCACTCTACCTCCGCTAGCACAGGATTCCGATACCAAAACCCTAAGCATCGTCGATACGGGCGAGGCGCATTCGATTGAAGAGCTCTGCGAAGCGCTTGAGATTGACGCCTCGCGCTGCGTTAAAACGCTGGTCGTTCACGGCTGCGACGCCAACGGCGAAGCCAACGGCGAACTCGTTGCCTTGCTGCTACGCGGGGACCAGAGCCTGAATGAGATCAAAGCACAAAAGCTTCGCCGCGTAGCCTCGCCGCTTGCGTTCGCAAGCGACGAAGAGATACTCGCAACCTACGGCTGCGGCGCGGGCAATCTCGGGCCAGCCCGCCCGCAAAAGAAGAGCGTTTATGTCTACGCGGACCTCAGCGTCGTCGAACTCAAAAATTTCGTTTGCGGTGCAAACGAAGCAGGCAAGCACTGCGTCAACGCGAACTGGGACGATGAAATTAAGTTTGACGAAGAGACGGACATTCGCTGCGTGCAGGAAGGCGACATCAGCCCCGACGGCAAAGGGTTTTTAGCCATAAAGCGCGGGATTGAGGTAGGCCATATATTCCAGCTTGGCGATAAGTATAGCGCCGCGCTCAAGGCAACCGCGCTCGATGAGAACGGCAAGAGCGTCACCATGCAAATGGGGTGCTACGGCATTGGAGTGACCCGCGTGGTGGCCTCTTGTATCGAGCAAAACCATGACGAACACGGCATTATTTGGCCGGAAAATATTGCACCCTTCGGGCTAGTCATTGTTCAAGTTGACGCCCACAAATCCGAACTGGTTCGCGAGACCTCTGAGGCCCTATACGCTCAGGCTCAACAGCTCGGCGTGGAGGTTTTGCTGGACGATCGTGACAAGAAAACAAGCCCCGGAGTAAAGTTTGCTGAATCAGAGCTACTCGGCATACCCCATCGCCTTGTTATCTCTCCACGCTCGCTCGCGGACGGAGTTATTGAATACAAGCGTCGCGGCGCTGAAGACAAACAGCTTCTAACTACTGAAGAAGCCACAATCAAGGTTCAAGAGATAGCCGACCTCAGCAATCAGTAAGCGCTGGGCACGGTGCCATACTGCCTAGGAGGCGCTGAATGACTGAGATCACGCTTTATCACAATCCCGACTGCTCTAAGTCACGAGCCGCGCTTGCGCTGCTGGAAGAAAACGATGCTCAGCTGAGAATTGTTTATTATCTCGATGAAACTCTCGAGCGCAGCGAACTAGAGTACCTGCTTTCTCTGCTAGGAATAAGTCTTCGCGAACTCCTTCGTAAAAGCGAGACGGAGTACGAAAGATTCGGGCTCGATGACGACACGCTCAGCGAAGACATTATTTTTGAGCTGGTTTTGAAAAACCCAATTCTGATCCAGCGCCCAATAGCCGTAGCCGGCAACCGTGCGCTGATCGCTCGCCCACCCGAACGCGTATTAGAACTCATCTAAGCGCACGTCCGAGGTAAATTTTGACTAATCCCTTCGTCCTCATTCTCTTTTATAGCCGCTACGGTGCGACTGCGAAAATGGCACAAGCCATAGCCCGTGGCGTAGAGCAAGCGCATTTATCAGGCGCTTCTATTGAAGCCCGGGTGCGAACCGTGCCCTCGGTTTCACCCACTAACGAAGCGAGTGACCCTGTGGTGCCCAGTGAAGGCGCCGTCTACTGCACAGAGCAGGATCTAAGGGAATGCAGCGGTCTTATCCTGGGCAGCCCGACTCGCTTCGGCAACATGGCCGGCGCTTTGAAACACTTCCTTGACGGCACTGGTGCACTTTGGAGCAGTGGCGCGCTGATCGACAAACCCTGCGCAACCTTCACCTCAACTTCATCGATGCACGGCGGCCAGGAAAGCACCCAACTCAGCATGGCCTTGCCACTACTTCATCACGGTATGATTCACTGCGGGCTTCCCTATTCTGAGCCTGCACTAAGCACGACCACGAGTGGCGGCACCCCCTACGGCGCCAGCCACGTCGCCGGCGCCGACGGCTCATTGCCAATTAGCAAAGACGAAGAGGAACTCTGCGTGGCCTTGGGCAAGCGCGTCGGCACCATTGCTCTACAGCTGCGTCTGGGCAAGGATTTATAATGAATGCACAAATATTGCCGGCCGGCATCGCAGCTCTCCGACTCGGCGTGCTGGCGACTTACTGGGCTTTGGTTGGATTTTTCTTTGTGGCGACACCCATGATGCTGGGCGCACTAAGTCTTGGCACGTTGAGCATTGCCCTATTGCAATCACTCCCTCTACTGCTATTCGCGCCCGGCTTGCAGCGTACCCGGCTGCGCACTTACGGTTGGATGAGCTTTGTGGTGCTGCTGTACTTTACCCACGGCGTCTTAGTTGCTTTCCGACCGGAACAGCTCACGCAGGGACTCATTGAGGTAGCCCTATGCGTGGCGCTCTTCTCACTGCTAATCCTTTTTATTCGTCAGTACCGCGAGCATTACAAAACACCTCTGTAGTCATAGAAGCGCAACGACATCCCGAATTCGGCTCCTGGCATTCAACGGACCTGCGCCGAGAGGGGAGGATACCGCTACCAGCCGAGTGTCTGCTTAACAAAAGGGATCGTGATAGATCGCTTCTTATCAAGAGAGGCTTTATCGAGCTTCTCAAAAATAGCGATTAACGCTGGCACATCACGCGGTGCTCGCAGCATGATGAAATCTGCGACCGCTTCGTCGAGTTGCAGCCCTCGAGACTGAGCGCGCTGACGTAAAAGATCTCGCTTATCCCCGTCTTCAAGCTGACTCAGTTTAAGAGTCAAGCCAGACTGCATCCGCGAAGCGAGGTCGGGTAGCTCCCATGACAGAGCCGAAGGCGCTTCCTTCGCCGCGATAACTAAGAGCCTGCCTTCTGCGCGCAGCCGATTAAACGCTGTAAACAGTGCCGCCTCCCAGCCTTTGCTCCCCGCTATCTCATCAACGCCATCCAAACAAACGACGGCGTAATTTTCTAAACCCTCCAAAACCTCGGGCGAGAGCTGAACCAACTCGGCAACCGGCAAATACAGCGCCGACTGTCGGCCTTTTGAGACCTCATGACAAAGAGCCTGAAGCAAATGAGTTCGCCCAGGTGAACCATCGCCCCATAGATACACGAATTGTTCGCTGATGTGACCATCGGGAAGCGCAAGGGACTTCAACGCCTCTACTGCCAGCTGATTCTCCGTAGCGACAATAAAGTTAGAAAATAGAGCCGATTCGTCGAGCGCGAGAGCAAGGGAAAGTTGATCGCTGATCATCACCGTGTCCAGCGAAAATGCAGAAGAGCAGAATCAGTCACCGAGGAGTCTATCGCTCTCAGATTGCGATCCAAGGCTATGAGGTCGCGCAGCCTTTGCTCGCCGCCCGCCACTAACAGTTTTAATTCTAAGCGCTCAGCGTCGAGACTACTCAGAACTAGCTGATTCACGGCACCTAACTGCAGCAAATACTCATTGAGTGCAGCGTAATCTCCGAGATCGCGGATACCGTCTACCCGCAAAGTAAGCTCCTGCTGAGACAGAGACGAGTTCGACGTCGCGAACGACTCGACAAATTCCGCGGTCACTTCCTGCAGCGGCGACTCGAGATAAGCTTCAAGTTCGCGATCTAAGCCATCGATCAATCTTACACTGTCTCGAAATTGAAATTGCCACAGCCCGACAAGCTCTCCGCTTGGAGTGACTAGCAGCCGACCAGCCAGGATGCTATCTGCACTGTAGCGCTCGCTCGCACCGTTGATTGCGTCAACTTCCAAATCCCAAAGCTCATCGCTCGAGAGTCCGCGTCTATCTTCGAAATCAAGCACAGGGAATATAAGCGGCAGGCCTCGAGATTCAGCAAAGCTTCGCATGATCGCAAACAGCTCTGCGTCAAGCTCCGGATCGAACAGCCGCCGCCCACTCCCCTCTTGCTGAATCGCAATCCAAACGAGCACACTTGGACGATTACTATTCCAAGCGGGAATACCCTGCGTCTCGAGCAGGTCATCTACCAAAGTAGGCGAGAAATCCATGGTCAATCGGCGCCCATTACTCCCAGAGTCGGCGTAGCTCACTCCCTCTACATAGTCCGCTGCGGCGGCGATAGCCCGTGCAACCCCACTGAGCTCCAGCGCCTCGCGTTTGCCAGTTAGTTTAACCAATACCGCGCTTAGGCCCTCAGAAAAAGCCCGCCTTCTCTCGGCTTCTGAATCGTTCGCCACTAGGACACTGTAGCTATAGAGTCCTGTCACTTGTAGAGCGCTAACAGCGCCAGAGCCCACAAAGCAGGCTAGCAGCAGGAGAGCAGCAAAAAACGAGGAGCTGGCGCGCGAATGAGCACACAGCTGCGTGGTAGCAAGAGAGGTCATGGCAAAGATGATACTGCAAAGCTATGAACTGAGCTAACTTGACCGCGTATCCCGCTGCAACTGTCTTCTAATTACCCCTGACTGCATGCCGAGTCTTTGGTAAACTGCGCTCTGCTTTTCTGACCTCAAGGATATCTCGATGACAGCCCCACATGATTCTGTTCGCCCCAGCCTGAGCTATCGAGATGCGGGCGTCGATATCGATGCTGGCAACGCCTTGGTAGAAAATATCAAAGCTGTGACGAAGCGTACTCATCGCCCTGAAGTCATGTCGCAGCTAGGAGGGTTCGGGGCACTATGCGAAATCCCAGAAGGGTATAAAAAGCCGGTTCTCGTCTCGGCTACTGACGGTGTTGGCACCAAACTGAAGCTCGCAATGTTAATGGGCAAGCACGATACGATCGGCATCGACCTTGTCGCCATGTGCGTTAACGACCTGATCGTTTGCGGCGCCGAACCACTTTTCTTTCTGGACTACTATGCGACAGGCGGCTTGGACATAGAAGTTGCAACCCAGGTGGTCACAGGAATCGGCCGCGGCTGCGAACTCGCCGGCTGCGCGCTGATCGGCGGCGAAACTGCAGAAATGCCCGGCATGTACAGCGAAGGCGACTATGATCTAGCCGGCTTCTCGGTTGGAGTTGTTGAGAAAAGCGAGATCATCGATCCCTCGCGTGTCGCTGTGGGCGATGTTCTGATTGGTTTATCTTCATCCGGCCCCCACTCCAACGGCTACTCGCTCATTCGTAAAATCATCGAGCACGCAGACGCGAATCTCACTGCAAACTTCGGAGAGTCAACACTAGGCGAGACCCTTCTTGCACCGACCGAGATTTACGTGAAAAGCATTGCCGAACTAGCGCAGAGCGTTCAGCTCAACGCCCTTGCCCACATCACAGGCGGCGGCTTTACTGAGAATATTCCGCGCGTACTGCCAGAAAATGCGAAAGCCGTCATCGATCTTTCAGCATGGCAGCGACCCGCCATTTTTGATTGGCTGCAAGAAAAGGGCAACGTCGACGAAGCAGAAATGCTGCGTACTTTTAACTGCGGCATTGGCATGGTTCTATGCCTGCCAAGCGAGCAGGCTGAAGCAGCGCTTGCCGCGCTAGCAAAAACCTCAAGTCGCGCGTTCAAGATTGGCTACATCGAAGCGAAGCAGGCCGACGAAGAAGCCGTAGCTTACGTCAGCTAAATCATGACTTCTCAAAATCTTTCATCTCTGCGCTGCCGAGTCGTAGTGCTTCTGTCAGGCAGCGGCAGCAATCTTCAAGCTCTGCTGGATGCGCAGCCGACTAGCCATTACGAAGTAGTCGCTGTTATCTCAAACAAACATGACGCCTACGGACTGAAACGTGCAGAGAATTACAACATAGCAACCCGAGCGCTCTCGCATCGAGACTTTGCCAGCCGAGAGGATTTTGACGCAGAGCTCGCTAAGCTAGTGACCGAGTTTAAACCGGACCTCATTGTGCTTGCCGGATTCATGCGCATACTAACAGCGTCGTTCGTGCAGCAATTCGCGGGGCATCTCGTTAACATCCATCCCTCGCTACTGCCGGATCTACCGGGCATCAATACCCACCAGCGAGCACTCGATGCCGGCATGGCAGAACACGGAGCAAGCGTGCATTTTGTGACAGAAGAGTTAGACGGTGGGCCTGTGATCGCGCGCTGCAAAATAGCAGTGAAGCCCGATGATACCGCCGAATCTCTTGCTGCCAGAGTACTTGTAGAAGAGCACAGACTCTACCCGGCCGTGGTCGACTGGTTTGCGCGAGGAGAGCTCAGTTTTCAGCAAGGCAGGGCAAGGCACTCGACGTTAGATTTACCAGCGACCCTGTGACGCTCTCTTTGATCAAAGCGATAAACGAACAGGTCGCAAGCTGACAGACCCGCAGCTGCACACCGCGTGCTGATTTTACTGAAGTCGAACGGGCGGATCATGGGGGGACTCTCCATCGTCTGACTGCGCGTCGTCAAAGACCGAAGCCTCACCCGCCTTGGGCAGTTTGTATTTGCGCATTTTCTCTACCAGCGTCGTCCGGCCGATGCTCAACCTATCGGCTGCACGGGTCACTACACCGCGGCTATCGTCGAGAGCTTTCTCAATAAGGTCGCGCTCTAAGCGAGCAAGATATTCTTTCAAGTCTACGCCGCTCATTGGCAAGGCCTGCGACACAGCTTGCGACTCGGGCAACGGACTCTTTGGCACTTCACGCTCAGCAAGAGAGGATGGCCTACCGCCCTGGCCTTCTTTGTCGATCAGAGCACGTAGCTTGTCTGGCAAATCGTTTAAGCCAACGATGCCATGGGGATGAAGAATAGCCATGCGCTCGACGAGGTTGGCGAGCTCACGCACATTGCCCGGCCACGCGTGTAAGCACAGAGCTTGAATGGCAGTGGAGTTAAATCTCACAGATCCCCTGCCCTCTGCCTCGAGACTGGCAATAAGCTCGTTGAGCAGCAGCGGAATATCGCTCGGCCTCTCCCGCAATGACGGCATCTCTATCGGGAACACATTGAGCCGATAATAAAGGTCTTGCCGAAACTCACCGCTAGCGATCATCTGCTCTAGGTCGCGGTGAGTTGCCGCCACTATTCGCACGTCAGCGGTGAGAGTTTCAACGCCGCCCACACGCTCAAAGCTTCGCTCCTGCAGAACACGGAGAAGCTTAACCTGCATGTCCAAAGGCATATCGCCTATTTCATCAAGAAACAGGGTCCCACCATCTGCGAGCTCAAAGCGACCGCTACGGGCAGCGACGGCGCCGGTAAACGCGCCTTTTTCATGACCAAATAGCTCGCTTTCAAGAAGATCACGGGGAATTGCACCGCAGTTAATAGGAACAAAGGCACGGTGGGCGCGAGATGAATTATTGTGAAGATTGCGGGCAACAACTTCTTTACCAGTTCCCGACTCTCCAGTAATAAGCACGCTCACCTCAGTGTTGGCGACCTGCCCCATCATCTTCCTTACGACTTCAATCTTGTCGCTGACCCCCACTAGGCTGCGGAACATATTGTAGTCACTGACGGCGGAGGACTCACGCAGGCGTCTTGAATGGCGGCTGTAAAGCTTGCACTTATGGATCGCATCCAGAAGAGCTTGGAATCCGCAGTCGGCCGCAAGACGCGCGACGATGCGAGCCTCGTGTTCCTGTGGCTCAGCAGAGGCGATGTCTCCGTAAAGCAGAAAAGGCAGCTCGTCATCGGCCTCAGCAATCTCCGCAAGCCCTCGCAGCAGGCCACACTCTCCCCTCTTTGCCGAATCCTGTTGAGAACCTGCGAAGAGCACTAAGGAGATCACCTGTCCCTGGGCTCTTTGCTCGTTGAGCGCAGCCACACAGTCTTCGGGGACTATCTGAATGTTTGCCTCGCCAAGAAAGGAGAGAATGGTTCGCAGGTCGTCTCTGTCCTGTGTGGGAGCCTGCACGACGAGAATTAGAGGAGTGGACTGCTGATCGGGGCTGTCGATAGCGACTGATTGGGGGGCTTGGGACATTTTTTAATTAGACATCGCAGAGACTTCGGAGTCAATGACATAGGTGCATCGCACGTAAGTAGACACTCATCCATAGCCAACGAGACGACACAGTGCTGCGCATAGCCTTAAAGATATCTAGCGCTGAGACGTTAATACTAAGGCTCGGTCAGTACCACTCGAGCGGAACAGCGAGGTGTAACGGTCTCGCCGGCAATAAGACCTTTAGGTGAGAGCGAGCCCTTGGACAGCAAAGACAGCGCATTAAACGCGACATCCAATGAGCTCGCAGCCGTGCTTGCGACAATTAGAGACGCCCGTGCTCAGCGCGAAGAGTCTGCTCGCACGGCTCAGGACCTTGCCTCTGGTCTCGCCAAGCTCGAAAGACTCACTGACGAGATGCGAAAAGCTCTCGACGGACTACCGGAAATGGATATGACACGCGTCGTTGAACTCAACGACAGATTAGAAAAGGGCAAATTCGCAATCGACAGCCGCTCTTTGGCAGACAAGATGCTCGGCTTCGACCGTCCACGCTCCGCCGACAGCGAGGCCTCTAGCGAAGCAAAAAAAGACTAGCCGCGCCATTGCAGAGGCGGATCTAGCTGCTCAAGCAGCTCGAGGTCTTCAGGCACATCGACATCCCACAATGCCTCCAAGCAGACAGCCTCTAGTCCGAGCGCCTCGGTAATTTCGAGACTCTTAGCCAGCACCTCATCGCCGCCCCACTGCGGTCCATCAAACAGCTCCGGGATCAGTCTGCGCATGCCTAGAAGCACGTAGCCGCCGTCATGCGCAGGGATGAACACCACGTCGCTGCCACGCTGCAAGACTTCTAAAGATTCGGCAAGGGCCTGCGCGTTCAAAGCCGGCACATCACCACCCACAAGCAGCACGCTGTCTGCGCCGGCGTTAAAGCTCGACTCCGCTGCATGACGCATTCGAACACCTAGATCCTTGCCATGCTGCTGTTGCGGTGTCGCCCCCTGCGTGTGAAAAACAGCGGGCGTCATATCTCCAGCCACAGCAAAGTGCCATGGGCACAGCTTTGACCCGTCTAGCATCGCGGCTAGCCTGCGCAGCATAGCCTGTTGCAGCTCCATGGCGCCCACAGCGCCAAGCGCGGGTATCAAGCGTGTTTTCACCTGCCCAGCAACCGGAGATTTTGCGAAGGCTATGAGCCGCGCTTGGGGATAGCGATAGGCCGTCACGGGTCGAGGAATCTCCGGATAGTAGCGCTTATGCAAGGATTCAGGCGTGGCGCCAAGGAAATAGCGCAGTCGCAGCTCCCACATCAACAGCACGGTTCGCACTACACCCTGTTTCTGCCAGCGACGAGCCGCTGTGGTCACTGCACTCGAGATCGGCGCTGGGCTTGCTAACGCCCTCAGGCGTTTGCTGAATTCGACATCCTCCATGAGCGGCTGCTGGGGAAAGCCCTTCGCTTGCGAATACAGAGCCTGTGTAACAAACAGGCCCTGATCCCCAGTACAGACTTTAGTTAGGCGCGACCGCCTATTCATTGCTTTAGCGATTACGCGAAATACCACTGCATTGGAGTCAAAAGCGACATCGAACCAGCCCCAGTGATGGCCTTGAGCTATTTGCTTGTCGATCTCTTGTAAGGCGTTGCTAGGAAGCTGCGTGTCGGCATGCAGAAACAGCAATATCTGGCCGCGAGCCGCCAGCGCTCCAGCATGCATTTGCCGTGAGCGGCCGGGCTCGCAGCGCAGCACTTTGTCAGCCAAGCTCTCTGCAATCGCAGCACTGCTGTCCGTGCTGTGACCATCGATAACTATCAGTTCATGTCCTGCTTTGCGCCACCGCTGTAGCAACCGCAAAGACTTCGCCAATGACGCCGCTTCATTGCGCACAGGCATAATAATCGAGATGGCGTTTGAATTTGGGATGGCGCCAGTCATGGCTTGAGCCTCATATAGTACTAGCGCTGTTAATTTATGCCGCGTTAAAATTGGCCCGTTCGCTCTACTGCGAAATTAATAAGCGCCGATACACTGTTTAACGGCAGCGCAACTGAAAATTGCTCCTTCTCGGTGTGTGCTCTCAGCGATCAGAGTAGCCAAATCGAAGAAATATTGGGCGAGTAGGCGAAAGGCTCCAAAAGAGAACAATCGAGTGAACTTAGAGAATTTCTATATCGTCGCGTCTGCCCCCCAAGACGAATCTTTGCAGGTGCGCATCTCTGGCCCCTATCTAACCCAGCAGGCGGCTCAGGCCGACCTCAAGGCCGCGATGAATGAAGCTAGCAACCTCGACCCAAACGCATCCTCCTATCAGTATAAAATCTCGAAGATTGAGAGCCAAAAGCCCGGCGTTATCCAGCATATGGCCGCTCACGGTTAAAGCAGCTTAGCTGTCTGCCACGCTATCCGCCGTTTAGCCCTAAGGCTTCTCTCCTCCTCTCCTCCTCTCCTCCCCTCCAAATACCCCCTACCTCAAGCTGGTTTGCATAGACGAGCTCGGCATCAAAATTCAGTCGATCCATACCCTAGACTTCATAAAGACCCTCTATGCTGCTTAACACTTCTTCCGTATCTGCTGCGAAGGAGCCGACGGATTTTTAAACGAAGGCTTCTGCCGACAGAGTTCTAGCTACACGCCTGATATCAGCAGCCCATGCCGAAGTGGCCTTGTCGAAGCCGTTTTTGTCCTGAGCATAGAGCGAGCGGGTGGCCTCCTCGAACCCTGGAAGATCACCGGCTAGTGCAGACATAAAGCGATTACTCCTGTCCTGGCTCGCCCGCATGGCATCCACGCCCACCTGAGCTTTGCGTGTCTCATCGATCAAACGGCGGAGAGTAGCCGACGCACCGCCTCGCTGGGTATCTAGCCACTCCCAGTGTCTGGGCAAGAGCGTTACCTCCTTACCGACCACACCTAGCTTTGGTCTGCCGCGCCCCCGTTTCGAGCTATCGCCAGCCACGCCCTTTGGAGCAGAGACGAGTTCGGCGCTACCATAGCGGCGAGCAATCTCGCTTTCTGTCCCCATGAGGTGCAGATCAATCTGGCGCCCGTCTGTCGAGTCGAAAACCAAGATTTCGCCTCGCATTAAGGCTTCTTCAAGGCCGGCGCGTTTAAGCTGTAGCGCAAGGGTTTGCCGATCTCCCTCAGCGACCAGTTCGCTGCCTTTGAATGCGTAGTGCTGTGACGGCTTATTAACAGCACTCCCCAGGGTAGTCATGGTATTAGTAGAATGAGCATTGTCTGGCATAGCGGCTTGATGTCCCGTTGATTGCGTAGATCTTATTTAACCATGGTTTAATTATTAATGCCAAGGTTAAAATATTGAACTGTAGACAAGCCTCTAGGCCCCACCTATTCTCAATTCACACGATATTCCTTTTTAGCGAACTTCTTGCGAGGTCTTACCGCATGATCAAGATTGACTCCGGCGCGCTCCGCCGCTCCGCACTTCTTCTCAGCTTTTTATTCATCGCCTCTTGCGCCGCTCCGTCGGCCAGTCTACGCAGCAGTATGGGCCTGGACTACTCCAGCCCTGAGTCGGTTGGCATCGATTCGACGCGCTTACAGCGTGTCACGCAGGCCATGCAGGGCTTTGTGGATGAAGGCAAGCTGGCAGGCGTGGTTACCGCGGCAGCCCGCGATGGCAAGATCTTTCATTTCGAATCCGTGGGCCAGCGCGATCTAGCCAGCGGCGACCCTATGGAGACGGATGATCTCTTCCGCATTTATTCCATGACCAAGCCGATTACCGGAGTGGCGCTGATGATCCTCTATGAGGAAGGCAAGTTTAAGCTGTCCGACCCCGTTGCCCTGCACATCCCTGAGTTCGCCGATCTGCAGGTTTATGCCGGCATGGCGGACGACGGTTCGATGCTAACCGAACCCGCAGACCACCCGATGACCATGCGCGAGCTGATGAGCCATACGGGCGGATTAACCTATGGACTCTTCTCGCAATCGCCAGTGGATGATCTTTATAACCAAGCAGCCGTGCTCGATCCCGACTCCACGCTACAAGACATGATCGACAAGCTGGCGAAGATCCCTCTGCGGCAGCAGCCGGGCTCGATGTGGCACTACAGCGTTTCTGTCGACGTACAGGGCTATTTAGTTGAAAAGCTCTCGGGGCAACGCTTCTCGGAATTCCTCGAGGAGAGAATCTTCGAACCACTGGGCATGGTAGATACCGACTTCTTTGTACCTGCCGAGAAAGCAGATCGACTCGCCGAGGTTTATGCCTACGGCCCAGACGGCTCACTGTTCGCTAGCGAAGGCTTTACCGACGGTCCTAGCTACTTAGTCGAGCATAAATTCGAAGGCGGTGGCGGCGGCCTCGTCGGCTCAGCAATGGACTACATCCGTTTTAGCCAAATGCTGTTGAACGGCGGTGAACTGGACGGCGTACGCATCCTCGCCCCGCTTACTGTAGAGCTTATGCACCGCAATCAGCTGCCCGAGGGGCTGAAGAACAGCATTCTTGGCGCGCGCGGCACGACCTTTGGACTCGACTTCGCGATCGTTGACGATCCGGTTGAAGCGGAGAGCTACTCGAAAGGCGAATACTATTGGGGAGGCGCAGCCGGCACCTGGTTCTGGATCGACCCGGTGGAAAACATTGTGTTCGTCGGCATGATTCAGCAGTTTGGCAACGGTATCCCCGATGTCCGCGGCACCTCTAGGCGCCTGCTCTATCAGGCGATCACCGAACCCTATGGGATCTAAGACAGCTGAAATTAGAACTTGACCGGGAAAAGGCGCCTAGGCGCCTTTTCTTTTGCCTCTTCACTGACGCATATAGCGGCAAACGACCGCAGTTTTTATCACAGCATTTAACATATTGTAGACAATAAACTTGTTATTATGCACTTTAGACGTGATAATACGCCGCATATGCCAAATATTGTCAACAATAAAGAACCCGAACACAGCCCAATCCCTCAAACCGCCACGCGCGCAGATTCTGTTTTTGATCAGCTGCGAGCATCAATAGTGCGCGGGGATCTTCAGCCCGGCACGAAGATCAATGAGCCGCAGCTGAGCAAGCAGTACGGCATAAGCCGAGGACCGCTTCGCGAAGCCATCCGCCGCCTTGAAGGCTGCAAACTTGTCGAGATTACGGCCAATGTTGGCGCGCGAGTCGTCTCCCTTGAACTACGTCAGGCTATCGAGATCTACGAGATTCGCGAGTCCCTCGAGGGACTCGCCTGCGGCTTAGCTGCTCGCCACGCCAGCGCTGCCGACTGCGAGCAGCTGCGCAGCCTGCTCGCTCGCCACGAGCGCGAGATAGAGTCCGAGGACGGCAAGAGGTATTACCAGAAAGAAGGCGATCTCGACTTCCACTATCTCATCGTGTCGCTGAGCGGCAATGCACGCCTTTTCAAGCTGCTCTGCGACGAGCTTTACCATTTGCTTCGCCTTTATCGCGTGCAAACCAGTAGCCAGCCCTCACGCCCAGCACAGGCGTTCAAAGAACACCACAGAATCGTCGACGCGATCGAAGAGCAGGACAGCGAACTGGCGGAGCTGCTTATGCGCCGACATATCGCCAGCGCGAAACTCACACTACTAGAACAGCTCGAAGCACAGGAAGCGACACAGTGACGATCACCCTCCCTTGTTATTTTTATCAAGTATTCAGCCACCATTTAGTATCAGCTACGTAGGAGTCAGCATGAAACAGTCCCAAGGCGCTAAGTTCCGCCAAGCACTCGAAAACAACAAGCCTCTGAAGATCGTTGGAGCTATTAACGCCTACTGCGCCATGCTCGCTGAGCAGTCTGGACATCAGGCGATCTATCTATCGGGCGGCGGCGTGGCTAATGCGTCCTACGGACTCCCCGATCTTGGCATTACGAGCCTTAACGACGTGGTCGCCGACGTTGAACGCATCAGCAATGCAAGCTCGGTACCGCTCTTGGTAGACATCGACACCGGCTGGGGTGGCGCTTTCAATATCGCTCGCACCATCCGCGCAATGGAAAAAGCCGGCGCTGCTGCTGTGCATTTGGAGGATCAGGTTGCGCAGAAGCGCTGCGGGCATAGGCCCAATAAAGCCATCGTGTCGCAGGCCGAAATGGTCGATCGCGTTAAGGCAGCCGTGGACGCAAGAGTCGATGAAGACTTCGTGATTATGGCACGCACCGATGCGCTCGCAGTCGAAGGCATGGAATCCGCCATTGAACGCGCTATAGCCTGCGTGGAAGCCGGCGCCGACGCTATATTCCCAGAAGCAATCAATGAACTAGCACAGTACAAGCAGTTTGCTGACGCCGTGAACGTTCCGATTCTCGCGAACATCACTGAGTTTGGGCAAACTCCCCTCTTCAACTGCAAAGAGCTTGGCGAGCAAGGGGTTGGCATGGTGCTTTATCCGCTCAGCGCGTTCCGGGCAATGAGCAAAGCCGCTCTCGGCGTTTATCAATCCATCGCGATCAATGGGGATCAAACTGCCGTGGTCGACAGCATGCAAACCCGCAAGGAACTCTATGAAGTGCTTGGCTACCATGCCTATGAGGATAAACTCGATGCGCTTTTCGAAGCCGAGAGCAGATAAACGGCTTAGCAGCAGCGTTGCGCGAGCGAAAAACTAAATAGTGACAGACAGGAGAATTAACATGGCAGAAAAGAAACTTAGCGGCGCTGGACTGCGCGGGCAAGTTGCAGGGGAAACAGCGCTTTGCACCGTAGGCAAAACCGGCACAGGCCTCACTTACAGAGGCTATGATATTAGCGAGCTCGCGGAAAAAGCACAGTTCGAAGAGGTCGCTTTTTTGCTCCTGAAAGGCCATCTACCGACTCAAACGGAACTGGATGCTTACGTAGCGAAATTAAAATCCCTGCGCAGTCTGCCAACAGCGCTCAAGGAAGTGCTCGAACGCATTCCCGCTAACGCGCACCCAATGGACGTCATGCGCACGGGCTGCTCAATGCTGGGCAATCTTGAAACCGAGACGGATTTTGCTCAGCAGGACGATGCCATCGACCGCCTGCTCGCCACGCTTCCCGCGATCATCTGCTACTGGTACAAGTTTTCCCACGAGGGAGTGAGAATAGACACCGCCCTTGAGGATGAGTCTATCGGCGCGCACTTCCTCCATATGCTCGCGGGCGATGCGCCTAGCGAGCTGTTTACCCAGGTGATGAATGTGTCGTTGATTCTCTACGCAGAGCACGAGTTCAATGCCTCGACCTTCACTGCTCGAGTCTGTGCCTCTACGCTATCAGACATGCATTCCTGCATCACCGCAGCGATCGGCTCGCTGCGTGGACCTCTGCACGGCGGCGCCAATGAAGCAGCTATGGAGATGATTGAGAACTGGACGAGCGCCGAGCAGGCAGAGACTGAAATAATGGGAATGCTAGCTCGCAAAGATAAAATTATGGGCTTTGGTCACGCAATTTACAGCGAATCAGATCCGCGCAATGTAATCATAAAGAAGTGGAGCGAAAAGCTCGCTGCGGAAGTGGGTGACAACACTTTGTACCCCGTTTCTGTTCGCTGCGAAGAAGTCATGTGGCGTGAGAAGAAACTTTTCTGTAATGCCGATTTCTTCCATGCTTCGGCCTATCATTTCATGGGCATCCCAACCAAACTATTCACGCCAATTTTTGTTATGTCGCGTCTCACGGGCTGGGCCGCGCACGTAAAAGAACAGCGCGCGAATAATCGCATAATCCGTCCAAGCGCCGATTATACCGGCCCAGAAACGTCAAACTGGGTGGATATCGCTGACCGCTAGGATGCGAATTTGCCTCTAAATCGCCTGCCAGACGCGCCCACAGCGGGTGCGTTAGCAGCACTCACAATACGAATCATTTAACGAAAAGGAAAACTCTGTGTCAGCGAATGTAGAACTTAATAACCGCCCCGAACCCGATCAGGTCCTCGTCGATATCGCCAACTATGTATGCGACTACGAGATCGATTCACATGAGGCCTACGACACCGCGCGCAACTGCCTTATGGACACACTAGGCTGCGGCCTCCTCGCCCTGCGCTTCCCCGAATGCACTAAACTCCTCGGGCCTCTGGCTGAGGGCACAATCGTGCCTAATGGCGCCCGCGTCCCGGGCACACAGTTCCGTCTAGACCCCGTAAAAGCTGCGTGGGACATTGGCTGTATCGTCCGCTGGCTGGATTACAACGACACCTGGCTAGCCGCTGAATGGGGTCACCCATCGGACAATCTTGGCGCGATCCTCGCGGTAGCAGACTATTTATCACAGCAGAACATTGCAGCGGGCAAAGCGCCTCTTACCATGCGCGACGTTTTGACCGCGATGATCAAAGCACATGAAATTCAAGGTGTGATCGCGCTTGAAAACAGCTTTAACCGCGTAGGGCTATGTCATGTCCTCTTGGTGCGGGTGGCCTCCACGGCGGTCGCAACAAAGATGCTTGGTGGTACACGCGAACAGATCATCGATGCCCTTTCTCAAGCATGGCTCGACGGCTCTAGCCTGCGCACTTACCGCCACTCGCCTAACGCGGGACCGCGCAAATCTTGGGCGGCAGGCGATGCGACTTCGCGAGCTGTCCGCCTCGCCGACTTCACCATGCGCGGCGAGATTGGCTACCCAAGCGTATTGAGCGCACCGACCTGGGGCTTTTACGACGTCTCTTTCAAAGGTAAGGAATTCGAATTTACGCGTCCCTACGGCAGCTACGTGATGGAGAATATTCTGTTCAAAATCTCCTTCCCTGCAGAGTTCCACTCCCAAACAGCAGCTGAGGCAGCGGTTCGCCTGCATCCGAGCGTGAAAGACCGTCTGGAGGATATTGAGAAAATCGTTATCCATACTCACGAATCGGCGATCCGCATTATTAGTAAATCGGGCCCTCTCAACAATCCCGCTGATCGCGATCACTGTCTTCAGTACATGACTGCCGTACCTCTCGCCTTTGGCAACCTTGTTGCGGAACACTACGAAGATAGCTTCCACGAAGCCAATCCGATCATCGATGAACTACGTGAAAAAATGGAGATCCACGAGAACCCCACTTATACGGCGGAATACCTCGAAGCGGACAAGCGTTCAATTGCTAACGCACTTCAGGTTCACTTCAAAGACGGTAGCAGTTCAGAAAAAATCGAGATCGACTACCCAGTGGGTCATCGTCGTCGTCGCGAAGAAGGCATTCCGCTGCTCGAAGAAAAATTCAAGGCCAACCTCGCGACGCGCTTCCCCGCCAAGCGCTCGCAGGCGATTTTCGATCTGTGCAAAGACCAGGCCAAACTCGAAGCCACACCGGTGAATGAGTTTATGGATCTATTGGTGATCTAAAGCTCAGTACAGCCAACGTTACAATGGCTTTAGAAACGGCCTCGCACAGTGTGCGAGGCCGTTTTTTTATATTTGAAAAAAAAGGCTTGAAAAACGCCAGACACGCTCCACATAGTTCTTAGGCGAGGCTCATGGGAGGTCGCCCCAGTCTAGTCCAAGGCTACTGCGTAGCGGGATAGACTGCTTAAACAACATATTGCTTAATTGCGAGGATATGACATGCGTAACTTCGATTTTTCACCTCTTTATCGCTCTACCGTTGGCTTCGACCATCTGTCGAATCTACTCGATGCGGTTAACCGCAACGACGCCAGCCAACCCAGCTATCCGCCCTACAATATCGAGGCGGTAGAGAAGGACAAATATCAAATCACTATGGCCGTTGCAGGATTCGTTGAAGGCGAACTAGAACTGCAATCGGAAAAGCAAACTCTCACAGTAAAGGGCAAAAAGGAAGAGACCGAGACGGCGCGCAACTATCTCCATCAAGGCATCGCCGCGCGTAATTTTGAGCGTCGCTTTCAACTGGCCGATCATGTTGAAGTCGTCGGCGCGAATTTAGCGAACGGACTGCTCTACATTGATCTAGTAAGAGTCATTCCGGAAGCCATGCGCCCGAAGCAGATTCCGATCAATAGCGCCGAGCGCCCTAAGCTTACTAGCGTGAAAAAGCAGTCTGTTGCCTAGAGCAGACTGAAAAAACAGCTACTCAGCAGTACTTGCTAAAGCCAGTAAAAGACCAACAAAAACCTATAAAGAAAAACCCCGATCCGCCTGTGCGGATCGGGGTTTCTTGTTTTGTGCATGCCCTGAGCTCAGTCGTATTTACTCCTCGCTTAGAGAATGAATCACTAAACCACTCTTTAGCTTAGGCTCGAACCAGGTTGACTTAGGCGGCATAACCTCACCGGCATCGGCAATAGCCATCAGGCTTTCGATCGACGTAGGATATAACGCGAAGGCGGCCTGCCAATTGCTGCCGACCACTCGTCGCTCAAGCTCACTTAAGCCTCGAATCCCCCCAACGAAGTCGACCCGGCTATCGGTACGCTGATCAAGGATATTTAGCAAAGGTGAGAATACAAACTCCTGCAGAATGCTGACATCGAGACTGGCGACAGGATCAGTGTCATCAATTTTTTCCAGCAGCTGTGAGTTAGCGCTAAGCAGATACCACTGGCCATCGGCATAGAAGCCGAACTCTCTTGCCTGAGCGGGCTTAGCTTGAGAATCGGACAGCTCGATATCAAAGTTTTCAGCCAGAGCAGCAAGGAATTCTGTTGCGCTATGGCCATTTAGATCTGCGACGAGACGATTGTAGTCAAGAATCTGCATCTGCTCATGCGGGAACAGCACAGTGAGGAAGAAGTTATAGGCTTCATCCCCCGTATGTGCAGGGTTGGCGTCTTGACGCAGCTTCTTCACTCGCGACGCGGCAGCCGAGCGATGATGGCCATCGGCAACGTAGAGACAATCGAGACCATTGATGGCTGACTCGATCTTAGTAACGAGTTCAGCGTCTTCAATAACCCAGAAGACGTGCCTAGTCTCATCATCGGCCTCGAAATCATAGCAAGGCGCCCCTGATGTCACGCTAGCAATCATTGAGTCGATCTCGGCTTGCGCCCTGTAGGTTAAAAACACCGGTCCTACCTGCGCATCTAGAGCAACCATATGGTTTACGCGGTCATCCTCTTTCACCGGGCGCGTGAACTCATGTTTCTTAATTCGGTCTTGATCGTAGGCTTCTACTGACGCTGCAGCAACGAGGCCCGTTTGTTCGTGAGATCCCATCACCTGCTTATAGACATAGAGAGTCGGTTTTTCGTCCTGAGCTAAAGTACCTTCGCTTAGAAATCGGTCGAGATTCTCTCTTCCTTTCGCATACACACTCGGATCATAAACGCTAAGTTCGGCAGGCATGTCGATCTCAGGCTTATTGATATGCAGAAAGCTATGGGGATTGTCTTTCGCTAATTCGAACGCCTCTTCCCTGTTCAGCACATCGTAAGGATGAGATGCGACCTTGGAAGCAAGAGAGTCGATTGGACGAATACCGCGAAAGGGTCGGATGAGGGACATAGCAATTCCTGACAATTCAACATTGAAAACGAGTGGTGGGGAAAGACGCATTACACTTAGGATCAATTATCGCATGAGCGCGCTGTGACTTAAACGCTGAAACCACGCGAACTGGGGTAGCGTGCAGTTAATAAATAGCGGGCGGTAAACAGACAGCGGGTAGTAAACGAAAAGTGAGAGTAAGAACAATCAATCAGAGAAGCGCTAGCTAGACTACAGGCGGCAGACTAACGCTATGGGCTAGTTGTTATTGGTAGATCGCGAGCCTCGTGGGAATTTTGGATCCAGCACCTCACGAATGACGCCGCTAGGATAACCTCTGGATTCGAGAAAACGCATAATCTTCCTATGGGCCTTACCGCCAAATTCGCGATCCGCATAGCCCTGCAGCTTCTTCTCTACCAAAGACTCCGCCATATCGATCCAGTCCGGGTCATCGAGCAGCAAAGTCTCCTCAATCAAAGACTCTGCAACCCCCCGGCCCAGCAGATCCGCCCTGATGTGCAAATAGGCAAAACCTCGCGTCTTTCTATAACGCACGAATGATTCAGCAAAGCGCTCATCAGACTGCAACCGCTCTTCGCGCAGCCGCGAAAGCTCTGCATCGATTAGCTCGGCAAGACTCGCCTCAGAAATCAGCGCTTCACTAGATGCGCTTGGCTCCACGGTTACGGTTACGCTGGCGTCTGGTTCGGAAAGCTGCCGATCTTTCAGGTAGGAAGCTTGGACTCCATCGGAAAAGCAAGCGCCGGGGTCGCTCACATACGGAGTCCGTGTGGAAGGTATTTGGTCGACAAATTTTTGAAGCAGTTTACGCTTCAGCTCTACAAAGGCGTGCTCACGTCTAGCGAGTGAGTCCATCGCAGCACGGCGAATGCGAACGGGAAGAGGTTCTTCAGACCGGCTGCGCTTGCTTTTCCCGGACCGCTCTGGCGATGCAGCAGAGCCTGCCACACCGCCGTCATCGCTTTGACTAGCCGTTCGACGCATCCGCCTCGACGACTCCGTCATTAGCCGACGCACGAGCTTCGGCTCGCGCAGCCGCTTCGGCAGCCGCCTGAGCCTTAGGGTCGGCTAGCAGCTTTTGTCGGATCTGCGCCTCGATCTCCTCGGCCACCTCGGGGTTTTCGCTCAGATAGACTGACGCATTCTTTTTACCCTGGCCGATCTTGTCGCCTTTGTAGGCGTACCAGGCACCTGATTTCTCAACGAGATCGAGCTTCACGCCAAGGTCGATAACCTCACCCAGTCTATGAATACCTTTGCCATACATAATTTGGAATTCGGTCTGACGGAACGGCGGCGCAACTTTGTTCTTTACCACTTTAACGCGAGTCTCGTTCCCCACCACTTCGTCGCCTTCCTTAATGGAACCAATACGGCGAATATCGAGTCGCACCGACGAGTAGAATTTCAGCGCGTTACCGCCCGTAGTCGTTTCCGGCGAGCCAAACATCACGCCGATCTTCATGCGAATCTGGTTAATGAAAATTACTAGCGTGTTTGAATTCTTAATGTTGCCCGTCATCTTACGCAGCGCCTGTGACATCAAGCGTGCTTGCAGACCCATGTGGCTGTCACCCATGTCACCTTCGATTTCTGCCTTCGGTGTCAGCGCTGCCACTGAATCGACTACTACCACATCGAGCGCACCTGAGCGCACGACCATGTCGCAAATTTCCAGTGCTTGTTCACCGGTATCGGGCTGGCTGACGAGCAGATTATCAACGTCCACTCCTAACGCTTCGGCATAAACAGGATCGAGGGCGTGCTCGGCGTCGATGAACGCGCAGCTACCCCCTGCTTTTTGCGCCTCGGCGATAACTTGCAGAGTCAGAGTAGTCTTGCCCGAAGACTCAGGGCCATAGATTTCGACAATGCGCCCGCGCGGTAAGCCGCCTATTCCCAGCGCGACGTCGAGACCTAGAGAACCGGTGGAAATCGAGGGAATAGCCTCGCGCTCGCTGTCGCCGAGGCGCATCATTGAGCCCTTACCGAATTGACGCTCGATCTGTGAGAGCGCTGCCGATAGTGCTTTTTCTTTACTTTCGTCGACCATGTTCGATTCCTATTGTTACTTATGTGTTACGTATGACTTCTTAAAAGTTCTTGTAGCGGCTGCCCGCTAACGGATAGAGCTCGTTATCACAACGCATGGCTCAGTGGTGTCTGGTTTACGATGAGATTGCGCTTACGGCCTTATCGAGTCATTGGCTTCGTTTTACCGAGAGGCTTCATTCACCTCAGCTGTCTGCCTTACCTGCCTTACCTGCCTAAGCCACTGTCATACCAGCGCTCTCTATTTCAAGCCTAGCCTATTGAAGCTGAGTTGCAATTTTCCTCTGCTTATTCCCGCAAGGTTGCGCCTACGACTCAGCCATGGAGCCCGTAAGCTCCGCAGGTTAAAACCAAGACAGCTAGGCTTTTTGCTTACCAACCACTGTTTATATAGACAGTGCTATTAGAGCAGATAATTACTGTATGGACAACCAGTATATTGGCAGACCCGTGAATCTCTTTAGCTCTGAACTTCCAAACGCCGAATAAGCCCTTCCAGCGCGCGCTCTATGGTCGCTAGCCGCACCGCCTCGCGGTCGCCGGTAAACTGAAACCTCTCGGCTGTAGCCTCGCCGTTGACGCACCAGCCTATCCAAACGGTGCCCACAGGCTTGGCTTCGCTACCTCCACCCGGCCCCGCGACACCGCTGACAGCAACAGCCGCCTGCGCGTTACTGCGCTCTACTGCACCGCAACTCATCTCAAGAACCACCTCGCGGCTGACCGCGCCCACACCCCCCTCTTGAAAGTGCTCGGGGGCTACGCTCAGCATGCGCTGCTTAGCGGCGTTAGAGTAGGTGACAAACCCGGAATCGAACCATGCAGAGCTTCCAGCGCGCGCGGTGAGCGCTTCGGCAATACCGCCACCGGTACAAGACTCTGCTGTCGCAATGACAAGCTTTTGGCGCTCTAAAAAAGACGCGAGCCTCGCTACCATCGCGGGAATAGGTGTTGATTCTAAGGGCATTTCACTCTCCTCACTGTACCAGGGCGCTTAAAGTTTACCTTGATGCGAGCAGCTCTGACACCCGCCGTGCCGCGGCAGATGCAGAGGCTTTGTGCGAGCTAGCCATGCCTATCCTTCATCAATTGTGACAGTTAGAATGTCATCCTATTCGCCGCGTTTAACTCCTAAGAAACAGCCCTAATGAGTCAATCACCCCATACCCCAATGATGCAGCAGTACCTGCGCATCAAAGCCGAGCATCCCGACGGCCTACTGTTTTACCGTATGGGCGATTTCTACGAGCTATTTTACGAAGACGCAAAAACCGCAGCGAAAATTCTCGACATCACACTTACCGCGCGGGGTAAATCTGGCGGTCAACCTATACCTATGTGTGGCATCCCCTTTCATGCCGCCGATCGCTACCTCGCCAAGCTTGTTGCCGCCGGTGTCTCCGTAGCCATTGGCGAACAAATTGGCGACCCAGCCACAAGCAAGGGGCCCGTCGAGCGCAAAGTGGTTCGGGTCATCACCCCAGGCACAGTGAGCGACGAAGCGCTGATGGATGCCGGCAGCGACAACTCCCTGCTTTGCCTTTCGGTCGGCGGCGAGACCGGAGAGCTAGACGCGAGCACGCTCTTCGGCCTCGCATCTATGAACATAAGCAGCGGCCGCTTTGTACTGAGCGAAGTATTCGGTCTCGACGCACTGCTGGCGGAAATTGAGCGCCTTAAACCTGCAGAGATTCTATTTCAGGAGCAGTTAGAGCAAGCACTCGCCCCGCTCAATCACCCGGCTAAACGCAAACGTCCTGAATGGGAGTTTGAGCTAGACTCCGCGCGGCGCGTGCTAACTACACACTTCAAAACACGAGATCTGAGTGCCTTCGCCTGCGAGGACCTGCACTGCGCCCTCGCCGCCGCTGGCTGCCTCTTGCAGTACGCACGCGAGACCCAGCGCTCTGAACTGCCGCATATTCAAGGCCTGAGTGTCGAACAGCTCGAGGACAGCGTGGTGCTGGATGCGGCGAGTCGACGCAACCTTGAGCTGGATATCAATCTCTCTGGTGGCAGAGAAAATACCCTGCTGTCTGTTCTGGATACCACGTCTACTGCGATGGGCGGGCGACTACTCGGGCGCTGGATCAATCGGCCACTGCGCGACACCGCAATTCTCAACGAACGCCAGGAGCGCGTCGCTGCTTTGATGAATGACTTTCACTTCGAAGCAATCGCTCAGATCCTCGGCAGTATCGGTGACTTAGAGAGAATCTTGGCTCGCCTTGGCCTGCGCTCTGCGCGCCCGCGAGACCTGGCTAAACTCCGTGACGGACTCGCGCAACTGCCTGAACTGCAAAAAGCGTTGGGCGCGGCCCAAGAAAAACCCCTGCTGGGAAGCGAAACGCTGCCCTGCTTAGCTCCACTTGCAGCGGATATTTCGCAGTTTCCAGAAGAGCTTGAACTCCTTAAGAAGGCTTTGGAAGAAGACCCGCCAGTCGTCATTCGTGAAGGCGGCGTCATCGCCAACGGCTTTGATTCTGAGCTCGACGAGCTGCGTAATCTAAGTAGCAATGCAGGCCAGTTCCTAGTCGATCTAGAGGTCAAAGAAAAAGCACGCACCGGCATTGCTACACTCAAAGTGGGCTATAACCGAGTACACGGCTATTACATCGAAATCAGTAAGGGTCAGGCCGGCGTCGACATGCCGGCGGAATACATACGCCGACAAACACTGAAGAACGCCGAGCGCTTCATTACCCCAGAGCTTAAGGAATTTGAAGACAAGGTGCTCAGCGCACGCAGTAAATCCTTGGCTCGGGAGAAGGCCCTTTATGATGAACTGCTTGAAACCCTCGCCTCCAATCTCGCAGCGCTACAAACCAGCGCCGAGGCTTTGGCGCAGCTCGACGTATTAAACTGCTTTGCCGAGCGGGCGGTAAATGGCGATTACACCCGCCCGATCCTCAGCAGCGAGCCGGGCATCGATATAGAAGCAGGCCGTCATCCGGTAGTCGAATCGGTAAGCGATAACCCCTTTGTTGCCAACGACGCACAGCTCAACCGCGAGCGAAAAATGCTTATCATCACCGGGCCCAACATGGGTGGTAAGTCGACTTACATGCGACAAACAGCGCTCATCGTACTGCTCGCACTGTGCGGCAGCTTTGTTCCGGCTAGACGAGTGCAGCTTGGCCCCATCGACCGCATATTTACCCGCATCGGCTCGGCCGATGATCTCGCCGGCGGTCGTTCGACTTTCATGGTGGAAATGACCGAAACGGCGAATATTCTGCACAATGCGAGCGAACACAGCCTCGTGTTAATGGACGAAGTCGGGCGCGGTACCAGCACTTTTGATGGCCTGTCACTGGCCTGGGCAGCGGCGGTGTATATCGCCCAGCGTCTCAACGCCTACACGCTGTTTGCTACCCACTATTTTGAGTTGACGAGCTTGCCTGAAGACTTCGGCAGCATCGCCAACATTCACCTCGACGCAGTCGAACATGAGAGCGGCATCGTTTTCATGCATGCGGTGAAAGACGGCCCCGCCAACCAGAGTTACGGCCTGCAAGTTGCTCAGCTCGCCGGCATTCCCGCGTCGGTTATCGACAGCGCTCGCAGCAAGCTTCAGCAGCTGGAACAGGAAAGCCTGGCCGGCAGCGGACAGGCGGTGAGCAGCGAGAAACTGCGCCGGAGCGAACCGCACAAGACCGCCGATGACGCCGAGCCGCTGCTCAACACGCCACAGCAAAGCGAACTCTTCGCGACCATTACGCATCCGGTGGTAGAGACCCTAACTCGCATTGATCCCGACGAACTCACCGCCAAAGAAGCCCTTGCACTTCTCTACTCGTTAAAAAGCCAGATTTAACATAAGGGCTCCAATTGACAAGCCTGGAGCATATAAAAGGGACGTGAGCATCAGCCGCAAAAGCTGTTAGAATACTTCCGCTGCCAAATGCGCCGAACTGAGACGGCCATCTTTTGCTAAATTTTTGCTCGAGCCCCTGGCGGCGCGCACAACAACGTTACAGACAAGCCTAGTAGCCGCTTACCACTGGTTACCAGGCATTTGAGAGTAGAGATTAGAGAGTAGAGAGACGCGGAGAGAACATGACATTCGTAGTTGGTGATAATTGCATTCGCTGTAAACACACAGACTGTGTGGAAGTGTGCCCCGTAGACTGTTTCTATGAAGGCCCTAATTTCCTCGTTATCCATCCTGACGAATGCATAGACTGCGCTCTCTGCGAGCCGGAGTGCCCTGTAGATGCGATTTACGCCGAGGACGAACTCCCCGAGAATCAGCAAGAATACCTCGCGCTAAACGCAGAACTCGCCGAAGTCTGGCCGAACATCACTGAGAAGAAAGATGCGCTACCGGAAGCGGAAGAGTTCACAGACGTTCCGAATAAGCTGCAATACTTAGAGCGCTAACGCCTCGGCAGCAACCCTACCGGATCTATCGATTTACCGTCCTCACGGATCTCGAAATGCAGTAGCGCATCCCCAGCTGGGGTCGTTCCGGCCTCAGCGATTTTATCCCCAGCGCGCACCCGCACACCCTCTTCCACAAGCATCACTCTGTTATGCGCATAGGCACTGAGATAGCGATCGCTGTGCCTTAGGATTATCAAGTCGCCGCTGCCTTGCACACCGCGTCCGGAGTAAACCACTTCACCGTCTGCCGCGGCAAAAACAGGATCCCCGCTATTCACCGCAATATCGATCCCTCGCGCGTCGCCGCTTCCAAAGCTGCGTAAAACGCGAGTAGTCTGCGTAGGCCAGCGCCAGCTCGGCGTGGCGGCGGCTCCACCGAGTGAGCGGCGTATCACGCCGCCGCGAGCAAGGGTGCCAGCTTGGGCTTGAGCAACTCCGTTGTTGCGCACCGCCGTGCCGACGTTCGCAACCACACTAGCCTGCGGCTGCGCACTTGCGCTGGGGTCGAGGTTTAACTCCTGGCCGACGAATATCGTATAGGGGGCCTGCAGCGCATTAGCTAAAGCCAATGCTCGCACATCGAGATCGTATTGGAACGCAATCGAATAGAGTGACTCGCCTTCGCGAACGCGATGGAGGCTCGGCCGACTCGCTGCTCGCGTCTGCGCGCCGCCGGTTCTACGCACCGGTTCGCTCACTGTCACCTCTGCCGGCTGGCGCACAGCGCTGCGCTGCGTCGCGCCCGATGAGTCCACGATTAATGGCGAGTTTTGCGGCAAGCGCAGTGCGCTATCCGGCGTCGAGCGCGTCACGATGAGCGGCGGCGTTGAGACCTGCCGATCACCCTGCTCCGCAATGGGCGCTTCATAGCTGCGGCAGCCGACGAGAGACAGCAACACTGCACACAATACACTTACTGGATATCGCATTATATTTCCTAAAATTTGCAAACCACCCGCCGTCGCTGCGGATCATCGCTAGTTGTCGCCAAGCTTACGCCATGTGCTCGCTAATTCTATCGTGCCTGGGTTTTGAATAAGCGCTCTACCGCCAGCACCAGTAAAAAGCCCGCGGCTAGCGCGAGACTGGCCCAGGCAAGCTGAGGCTCGGCACCTGTCAGCTTAGCGTAATCCCATGGCAGTAGCGGCTGCGCATGTTCAGTCACTCGCCACGGCCAAATCACCAGCAACGAACCCATTAGCAGCCCACCAATAAAGGTCGAAGTAGCTTGCGCATGGCGTCGTAGCAACCAGGTCAAAAACCGTGAGAAAACTGCTAAGCCCAGCGCGCAGCCCAGAGCAAAAACGGCGATTGGACCAATCTCAACGGCTACCAGCGCCTGCAGCATACGCTCGTAGGCACCGAGTAGGATGAGCAAAAACGCCCCTGAAAGCCCCGGCAGAAGCATGCCGCAAATCGCGATAGCTCCAGCGATGAACAGCCCACCATTACTCGTTACTGTTCGCCCCGGCTCCAGCCATAGCAGGCTAGCAACCAAGAGAGCGCCTGCGATGAAAAGCATGGGCCCAAACAGGCCACGCAATTGAAATTGACGACGCAGCAGCACAACCGTCCCTATCACCAGCCCCATAAAAAACCCTGCTAGCGGAATTGGGTGCGTCTCGAGCGCGTAAAGCACTGTGTTGGCTGACAGCAACAGCCCTGCCAGCATGCCTAGTGCCAGAAAAAGCAAAAATGCGCCATCGATACGCAACCAAAGACGACCTAGCTCACCGCGTAAAAGCAAACGTAACGCCTTCAGGTCAGCGGAACTTATCGCCGCCAGCAAGCGTGAATAAACCCCTGTTAGCAGGGCTATGGTGCCACCAGAGACGCCGGGGACAGAGTCACTCAGTCCAATCAGCACACCCTTTGCTAGGAGAAGCAGACGCTCCCGCAGGCTCATCGTTGAACCTGACCAACGAGCAAGGGGACAAAACGCACGTCCTCAAGCTTCTCGCGCTGGAAGTCGTCTCCCTGCCGCGTAATCAACTGCAACTGCTGTTGTTCTTCACCACCCACAGGAATGATCAAACGGCCGCCATCTTTAAGCTGAAACAATAGCTCGTGAGGGATGGTCTGCGGCGCTGCTGTGGTGATAATGGCATCGAAAGGCCCTTTGTTTTCCCAGCCAAGACTGCCATCGTCGTGCTTTAGGTCGATATTGCGCAGGCCAAGCAGGCGCAAATTCTTACGAGCGCGGTCAAGCAGCGGCTTGATACGCTCGACACTCGCTACCCGTGTTGCGAGGCGTGCAATGATAGATGTCTGATAACCGCAGCCAGTGCCAATCTCTAGAACGCTTTCTAGCGGCCCACTGCGAAAGGCTATTTCAGTCATCCGCGCAACGATGTAGGGCTGCGAAATCGTCTGGCTGAACCCTATAGGTAGCGCAACGTCTTCATAGGCGCGATGCGCCAGAGCTTCATCGAGAAAAATATGCCGCGGAGTAGAGCGAATAATATCGAGCACTTCCATGCTCGTTATACCTTGATCCACAAGCCTGCCAATTAGCCGCTCACGCGTACGCTGGGAGGTCATGCCAATACCGCTTAAATTGGGACCAGCGTCAGGTCGAAAACTCATAGCTAGGGTCTCGAGCCTGCCCCGAGGCGGCTCATTTTTCTCGTAAATGACATAGTTCGCGCAGCAGGCTTGTCGCATAGGCGCCGCGCGGCAGAAAAAATTCTAGACACAGGTCTTTCTCTTCATCAGCGCCTTCCGCGCTGTCCTCCCAGTGCCATTGCAACTCACGAACGGCGAAGCGCAAGGGCCGCCGACCAGCTACCAGCCCAAAGGCTTTTAAGCCGTCAACCATCCACTGCTCGGATTTAAGTGTCGTCCTTTCAATATCGGCCGCTTTGCCCGTGCTTACATACTTATCTTTAGGCGAAATTGCACCGGGCAAAGGCCCCGTCGGGTGAATATCGAGCGCGGCTAGGCGGTGCACCAAGGTCTCGTCCCATGGCTGCGCCCGCGAAACGCCGAACAGACGCCCGCTGCCGTCCAAGCTCATGACATCGCCCTCTAGATAGTGCGCCCAGTTTGAGCGTTCAATCCGGGCTGACAGCACCTGGTTGAACAGATAGGAACGCGCCGCTGAATACAACATGCCGCGACGAAACCTGGGCCCGCGCTTAATCGCTGCAGCATCACTTTGTACTTGTCGTAGCAGCACAGAGACCTGCTGCAGATTACTCATCTGCGCGCCGAAACGCTGCGCACCAAAGTAATTGGGCACCCCCTGTAAACTCATCGCTTGCAGGCGCCGCTCATACTCCGCAGGCGCCCCTTGGCAATTGCGCAGCCGCAGGCGAAACCGGTTGCGCGCGTGACTACCGATTTTGAGTTTGCGCGCATTACGCTGAGTAGTCAGTACCTGCAGCTTGTCATCACTCAGCGCCTCGAGACTCCCCTGCTCCGCCTCTGGTAACTTGACGCTAAACCACTGCGTAGTCTCGCCACGACGGTCCTTCATTCCAGAGTAGCCGATATCTGCCTGTGCGGCGCTGGTCAGGGAGCCAATTCGTTTGGCTACATCAAGGGTGGACGCATCGGTTTTGCGCACCTGTAAAAAGACATGCTCACCCTCGCCTGTGGGCTCGAAGGCGAGCTCCTCATCAACACGAAAATCAGTGAACTCACGCTTAATAACCGCACTGCCCTGCGGACATCCCAATGCATAGGCAAGCGACTCAAGCGGACGCAGTACCTCGCGGTCGGGGATTCGCTCGCTCATACTAGCGGCTGCAGCAGCACAACGGCATGGCAGGCAATGCCTTCTCCGCGCCCGATGGCCCCTAGCCCTTCAGTGGTGGTTGCCTTCACATTAATTGAGTGCGCGTCGACCCCCAGCGCCTTCGCAATGCCATCACGCATTGCCGCTCGATGGGGAGCCAACTTAGGACGCTGCGCCACAACGGTCAGATCAAGATTGCTCAGCGTAAGACCCGACTCAACAACCAATGCCCACACCTGTCTGAGTAGCTTTAAGCTAGAAACCCCCGCAAAAGCGGAGTCGGTATCTGGGAAATGCTCACCTATATCACCTTTACCTACCGCTCCGAGCAGCGCGTCGCAAAGTGCATGCAGCACAACATCTCCGTCTGAATGCGCCTCCAAACTCAGCGCATCTGGGAGCGTGATCCCACCAAGTACAAGGGGCTTGTCCGGCGTCGCTGCTGGCGCGAAGCGATGTACGTCGAATCCGTGACCGACACGGGGGGAATTAAACTGCATAGTTTTTACCTCGAAGCGAGGATCGCCTCGGCGAGGACGAGATCGCTTGCATGGGTGATCTTAATATTGGTTTTGGCGCCTTCAACTAGCAACGGTTGATAACCAAGACGCTCGAGCGCAGAAGACTCGTCTGTAAGCTGCGCAGCACCGTCCGCCGCGTCACGCAGTGCCTGCCGCAAGAGACCAAGAGGAAACAGCTGCGGCGTCAGCGCTTGCCAAAGCAGATCACGATTGCGCGTGGCTATGACACGGGGAATTAAATTGCACTCAGGCGCTTCAGCTTCTTTGACAGTGTTGTCCATCGCCGCCGCTAACAAACCACCGCCGACTGCCGTGTCTTTTGCGGTAAGACGCATTACTGTAGAGACCAGCGACTCAATATCTTTAGGCGCCACACAGGGTCGTACCGCATCATGTATCAACACCCAATCATCCGCTGCAGCACCGTGGGATTCGCTGAGACTATCCAGCGCATTAAGCACTGAGTCCTGTCGCTCGCGACCACCTTTCGCTTCTGCTATCTGCGGATTCTGCGAAATGGACAAATCGCGCCAATAGCCATCATCTGGACCGATGGAAACCACGACTTTTTCAATCAAAGAAACCTTGAGTAATGCGTCAAGCGTTTGCTCGATGACCGTGCTGTCAGCAAGAGGCAGATACTGCTTTGGTGTTGCCGATTGCATTCGTCGCCCTACACCCGCTGCAGGTACCACGGCCCAGAGAGTCATAGGTCTAATCCAAAGAAAAAGGATTGAGGAAGTTCTTGCATGCTGCGAGCCAATCGCACTGAGCAGTGGCAGTAAGCAAAAGTTTGAATTGCCACCCTCAACGACTCGGAACGATCATATAAAACGTTTCACCCGTCTCGATCATGCCGAGTTCAGAGCGTGCTCGCTCCTCTACCGCCTCGAGACCGGTTTTGAGATCAAGCACTTCAACCTCAAGCGATTCATTACGCGCTTTTAGTTTGGCGTTAATAGCCTCTTGCTCAGCAACCTCTACGGCAATGTCGCTAAGTTCGGCGCGGCTATTGTTACCAAACCAGAGTTTGTACTGCATAACGCAAAGAGCGAGAGCAAGGGTAACTATGAGTTTTTTCATTTAGCACCTCCCTCTCGCGCATTATTTGGAAATCAGTCTGAGCCCGCTGAATTAACGACCGAAGCGAGCAAACTCGCCGAGGCCCCGATAGACTGAGCCGCTGCCGAGCTGCTCTTCAATGCGCAGCAGACGATTGTACTTAGCTACGCGATCCGAGCGGCATAGAGAACCCGTTTTTATCTGACCTGCCGCAGTCGCTACCGCGAGATCCGCAATCGTCGTGTCCTCTGTTTCCCCTGAGCGGTGAGAAATCACAACGGTAAAGCCGGCTTTCTTTGCCATATTGATGGCAGCGAGAGTCTCCGTTAGCGAACCGATCTGGTTAAACTTAATCAGAATCGAGTTAGCGATATTTTCATCGATACCGCGCTGTAGGATGTTCGTATTGGTAACAAACAGATCATCCCCTACTAACTGGACTTTATCGCCAAGCTGAGCGGATAGTTTAGCCCAGCCGTCCCAGTCGCTCTCATCCATGCCGTCCTCAATAGACAGAATGGGGTACTGTGCCGCGAGACCCGCGAGGTAATCGGAGAACTCCGCTGGAGCAAAGGCTTTACCTTCGCCTTTTAAATCGTACACTCCGTTGGCGTAAAATTCTGACGCAGCGCAATCAAGAGCTAGCTGTATATCCTTACCGGCCTTTAAACCTGCAAGCTCAATAGCCGTCAGAATAGCGTCTAAGGCCGCGGCATTGGACGGCAGATTCGGCGCGAAGCCGCCTTCATCGCCAACTGCCGTGCTAAGACCCTGCTTGGCAAGAACTGACTTTAGCGCATGAAAAATCTCTGCTCCGTAACGCAGCGCTTCCGAAAAACTGCCTGCTCCCGTGGGCTGGACCATAAACTCTTGGATGTCGACATTGTTGTCAGCGTGCTCGCCGCCGTTAACGATATTCATCATGGGCACCGGTAGAGAATACTGTCCTTCGGTGCCGTTAAGGCGAGCGATGTGCGCATAAAGCGGCAGCTGTGCAGAGGCTGCCGCCGCCTTCGCCGCGGCAAGCGACACAGCGAGGATAGCGTTGGCGCCAAGCTTGGCTTTATTCTCTGTTCCGTCGAGATCAATCATCAGCTTATCTAAGCCGGCTTGATCCATTGCGTCGAAACCCACAAGCGCATTGCGGATCTCACCATTAACGTTGCCAACCGCCGTCAAAACCCCTTTGCCGAGGTAACGCTTCGGGTCTTTATCACGCAGTTCCAGCGCCTCGCGAGAGCCGGTTGAGGCTCCTGACGGCGCGCAGGCCGAACCGACAACGCCGCTCTCTAGCGTGACATCCGCCTCAATAGTTGGGTTGCCGCGCGAGTCCATTACTTCGCGGGCGACGATGTTCTTGATAGCAGTCATTGTTAATCCCTTATTCTTTTGTAATTTAAATTCGGATGGCTTTAGGCTGTATCAAGGGCCGAAAACCCTTTGACTAGCGTATCGAGCGCCTGCATCTGCTCAAGGAAAGGCTGCAGTTTATCGAGGCGCAGAGCACAGGGGCCGTCACACTTCGCTACGGCCGGATCTGGGTGAGCCTCAATAAACAATCCTGCTATGCCTTGGGACAAGCCTGCGAGGGACAGAGCCGTTACGTCTGCTCTTCGTCCACCCGCCGCATCCGGCAAGCCGCCGGGCTGCTGCAACGCATGGGTAGCATCAAACAAAAGCGGATAGCCAAACTTTTTCATCACCGAAAAGCCAAGCATGTCGACGACAAGGTTATTGTAGCCAAAGGAGCTACCGCGCTCGCAGAGCATCAGCCGCTCGTTGCCTGAATCTTCAAACTTCTTGAGGATGTGCACCATTTCAGCTGGCGCGAGGAACTGCGCCTTTTTGATATTGATCACGGCGTTGGTCGCTGCCATCGCTTTAACCAAATCAGTCTGACGTGAAAGAAAAGCCGGCAGCTGAATGACGTCCGCGACCTCCGCAGCACGCGCTGCCTGCCCGGGAGTGTGCACGTCGGTGATAATGGGCACATCGAACTGCGACTTAATTTCAGCAAGCCATTCTAGCCCCTGCTCCAGGCCGGGCCCGCGAAAGGAGTTAATCGATGAGCGATTCGCCTTGTCAAAGGAGGCTTTGAACACGAAGGCGACGCCCAGGCTGTCCGCAACGCGTTTAAATTCCTGCGCCACCTCAAGTGCTAAGTCCTTCGACTCCAGTACGTTCATTCCCCCAAACAGGGTAAACGGCCGGTCGTTACTGACGGTAAGACTGCCTATCTGTATTGCTTTCGCTCCGCTGCTCGCTGTCGGCATTAGTCCACAGCCTTTTGAGTCAGCGACTTCTGCGCGATAGCTGCACGGATAAACCCAGTGAACAAAGGATGACCATCGCGAGGAGTCGATGTGAACTCCGGGTGGAATTGGCAGCCAACGAACCAAGGGTGATCTGGCGCCTCGACCACTTCAACTAACATGCCGTCCTCTGAGCGCCCAGACAGACGCAGGCCAGCCTGACTGAGTACCTCAAGGTAGTCGTTGTTAAATTCATAGCGATGGCGATGGCGCTCACGGATCTCCGTGCTGCCGTAGCAATCGTAGGTTGTAGACCCCTCTTCCAGAACACAGGTCTGCGCGCCGAGACGCATCGTCCCGCCGAGATCTGAGTCTTCGTCGCGGAATTCTGTTTTACCCTGCGAAGTCGTCCACTCGCTGATTAGGGCGATTACCGGGTTTTCGCAACTCGGCGAGAACTCCGTGCTGTGGGCATCCTTTAAGCCAGCTACGTTGCGCGCATATTCAATGACAGCAACCTGCAGGCCGAGACAGATACCGAGGTACGGGACCTTATTCTCGCGCGCGTACTGCACCGTCATGATTTTTCCTTCAACACCACGCTCACCGAAGCCGCCAGGGACAAGAATAGCGTCCATGCCTTCGAGAATACCCGTACCTTTATCCAGCACGTCCGCCGAGTCGATATAGGTTACATTCACTTTAGTACGCGTCTTAATACCCGCATGGGTAATAGCTTCGTTGAGAGATTTATACGCATCCAGAAGCTCCATGTACTTACCCACCATGGCGAGATTGATCTCGCGTTCGGGGTGCAGATCGGCCTCTACAACTTCAGCCCATTCGCTGAGGTCAGCCGGGGGGCAGTCGAGATTGAATTTTTTTACCACGATGTCGTCTAAGCCTGCCGCACCGAGGATCGCCGGTATGCGATAGATCGAATCGGAGTCGGGCAGCGACACAACCGCAGGCAGCTCGACGTTAGTGAACAGCGCAATCTTTTGCCGCGCAGACTCATCGATTTCGAGGTCTGATCGACAAATCAGAATGTCAGGCTGAATACCTATCGACCGCAATTCCTTCACCGAGTGCTGAGTCGGCTTTGTCTTAGTCTCACCGGCGGTGGCGATATAGGGTACAAGCGTCAGGTGCATAAACAGCGCGCGCTCAGAGCCAAGCTCGACTCGCAGTTGCCGCACCGCTTCAAGGAAAGGCTGCGACTCGATATCACCAACCGTGCCACCTAGCTCGACGAGCGCAACATCGGCGTCGCCGGCGCCGGCGACAACGCGGCGCTTAATTTCGTCGGTGATATGCGGGATCACCTGAATCGTTGCTCCGAGGTAGTCACCGCGGCGCTCGCGCTTTAGCACTTCCTCATACACACGCCCCGTTGTGAAGTTGTTTTTCTTCAGCATCGTGGTGCGAATAAAGCGTTCGTAATGACCAAGGTCGAGGTCGGTTTCGGCGCCGTCATCGGTCACGAACACTTCACCGTGCTGGAACGGACTCATGGTGCCGGGATCAACGTTGATATAAGGGTCGAGCTTCAACATCGTGATGTTGAGACCGCGCGCTTCGAGAACAGCGGCGAGTGATGCGGCAGTAATGCCTTTACCCAGTGAAGAAACAACGCCACCGGTAATGAAGATAAATTTAGTCATTGGAGCCCCATCGTTTGATCTCGGAATAGCACCTTTGGGAGGGCTTAGAAGTTTCCGAGTAGATGGACCGATAGCATACTAGAAGCGCTCTGTTTCGGCAACGAAAGCAGACCTGCGTTAAGACTACGGGCCGTCGAAACTAAGCACTGCAAGCAGCTAGGCTAGGGGCTATAGTGCTACGGGTTCCAAAGCCGGTGGCAGCCATTTTACTGAGCTAACGGCCACTGCTTCTTCTGTAACAAGCCCTCTTAACCCGGCGGCCCAGATTAGCTGATCGCCACAGTACAGCAGCGGCGTCCTGTCCCGTAGCCATGGCGCAATTTGCGCTTCATTCAAGGCTTTTTTTAACAGACGAGACCCTCGCCCCTGCTGTCGCACCACCTCCCCTCCTCGGCGATAGCGGACCGTCAGCTGTGCTGCTTCTCTGCCAGATTGCTCAGCTCTGCCTTGCTTCTCAATGTTGATCACAAGGCTGCCGTTGTTTGGCAGCTCCAAGCTTAGCTCCGATGCTTCAGGACAGGGAACAAGGAGATCCTGTGCCTGAAAATCGTCATGTAAAATCAGCACGAGCTCGCCGCAGTAGCGATAAATTTGTACTTCGCCGCAGGGCCAATTAGCGGGGGTTTCGGCCGCAATAGCTGCCTCCTCGGCCAACCTCATCACCAGCGACCAGGCAGGGACGCTACGTAATGAGCGACTGAGCCAGTAGCGCAGCAGATTACGTCGTCGAGGCAGGCTCAGCTCCTTCAACTCCGTCACACGAAGTCTTCCCGGGGTTTGGGCACTGCAGAGGTCCAGATCCATCTGAGCAAGGTCTGAGTTCAATGCCGCAGAATCGCCAAGCAGCGCTAGGGATTTAGCCCAGCTCTTTCTATATTCCGGCCACCGAGCTTCAATCTGGGGCAGCAGGCTATTGCGCAGCAGGTTGCGGTCGTGATGCAGCTGCGTATTACTAGGGTCTTCAAGCCAGGTTACGCCCAGCTGCTGCGCAGCTTCAAGCAGCTCGGGCCGCGAAAAATTTAGCCAAGGCCTCAGCAGCCAGCCCTCTCCAAGAGGTCGAGCTTCGGGCATGCCTGATAAGCCGCCCACCCCCGCACCGCGATTCAGCCGCAGCATGAGGGTCTCTAGCTGATCGTCAAGGTGATGAGCCAGTAGCAAGGTCTCATTTGGCGCAAGCTCATCTTCGAAGCAGGCATAGCGCGCACGGCGAGCCATGTCTTCGCTCACTCGCCGGCCTCCATGAGCCGGGATATCTGCTCGGCGCACGGCACAGGAAACCTGCCGCGCACTACACTGCTGCTTGCAGGCAGATTCCCATTTGTCCGAGTCGGCATGGATGCCGTGATTGACGTGGAGCGCCCTAAGGCCAAAGGAGGGATTCTGCGTCACAAATTGACAGGACACTGCGAGAAGGAGGCTAGAGTCCAATCCCCCGCTGAAGCCCAGCACAAGCTGCCGAGACTCTCCTGCATGACGCAAAACCGCGCTAGAAAGCGCGGTCAGCAACGAGTTGCTTGGCTCTCCGCTTGGATCAGGCGCTGAGGCCATAGCTCATTAAACGCTTGTAACGACGCTCGATAAGCTCATCGCTGTCGGTTGCACTCAGACGATCTAGCTGTTCAAGGAGAGAGGTTTTGATATTTTCTGCCGTAGCCGCCACGTCGCGGTGAGCGCCCCCAAGAGGCTCGGCAATCGTCTGATCTACGATGCCAAGCTCTTCTAGCCGCTTGGAAGTCACGCCCATCGCCTCTGCTGCTGCCGAAGCATATTCGGACGATTTCCAAAGAATAGTTGCGCAGCCCTCAGGGGTAATCACCGTGTAGGTTGAGTATTGCAGCATGTTGAGCTGATCAGACACGCCTATCGCAATCGCGCCACCGGAATTCGCCTCGCCAGTCACTGTGGCGATCAGGGGCGTCTTCACTCGAGACATCATAGCCATATTGTTGGCGATGGCTTCGTTAATCCCGCGCTCTTCGGAATCGATTCCGGGGTAGGCGCCCGGCGTGTCAATAAAGCTAAGCACTGGCAAATTGTAGCGCTCGCCGAGCTCAACAAGACGGCGAGCTTTGCGGTAGCCCTCAGGCCGAGGCATGCCAAAATTATGCTGTACCTTCGCCTTGGTCCCACGGCCTTTTTGATGCCCCATGACCACACAGGGTCGACCGTCAATCTTAGCAAGACCGCCGATTAGCGCCTGGTCGTCGGCAAACAAACGATCACCGTGCAGCTCATCAAAGTCGGTGAAGATATGCTCGATATAATCAAGGGTATAGGGACGCTGGGGATGACGGGCTACTTGAGAAATCTGCCATGAGCTGAGGTTGCTGTAGATCTTTTCTGTGAGCTTTGTGCTCTTGGCTCGCAGATTCTGAATTTCCTCACCGATATTCAGATCATTGTCGCTGCCGACCAAGCGCAGCTCACTGATCTTAGCCTCGAGCTCGGCGATGGGCTGTTCAAAGTCTAAGTAATTGGGATCCATAGTCTGTCCATCGTCACTGTATTCTGTGTTTTGATAACTGCATTGAGAATGGGCTTACGCAACACATTTCAAGCAAGCCATTGCTGCGCATTTTGAAAGAAACTCATACTCACGCAGGTATTCGCGCTATTTGTGTCGGCCGTTAATACTCTACCGTGACACTGCGGCGCCCATATTCGCTCCGCAGGCGCTGCACGAGCTCGTTGCTAGGCGCTACGCGCCATTCATCGCCCAACATTATACACCCCTTGGCGGCCTCACGCTGATAGCTTATAGCTATACTACAGCCCGACGCGGCGCTGGGCCGGCCTGGAGCGTGCATTTCAGCGCTGGGTATCTCGATGCCCGACCCCGCTATCGTCTTGGGAGCGTCTAAGCGAGCAGGACTGAGAAGCTCTCCGAGACGCTTGGTGAATCCTGCGCTAAGACTCTCTTGAGCCAAGCTCAGCGTAATCCGGCGCGCGCGAGCGCGCCTCGCCTGCTCGAGCGTCATGATTTCTTTTGCTCGCCCCTGCATTGCCGAATTCCCGTTGTACTCATCGATGCTCACCGTGCAATCGATAACCAGTATCTGATCTTTGACCAGCAGATCGCGGAAGCGCTCATACTCTTTCGCAAACAGCCGCACCTCCAAGCGCCCGCTTCTATCATCTAAAGTGAGAAAAGCGATAGTGTCCCCTGCTTTGTTGCGCATAGTGCGCATATCAATCAGCAGGCCTGCGATCGGCTGCGGCGCCCGCTCAGGCCGAAGCTTAGCCAAACGATCCCGCGTGAGATGAGACAACTCAGGCAAATACTCGTCAATTGGATGCCCTGACAGATAAAGCCCTAGCGTCTCTTTTTCAGCCCGAAGCCTGTCCTGCTCCGCCCACGGCTTTATCTGCAGGCTGCCGGGCAAAGCGGCACTTGTTGCCGTACCTTCGGGCTCAATTTCACCGAATAGATCAGCCACACCGGCTTCCTCGTTCTTGCTCGCCTGCTCCGCAGCTTTCATCGCTTGTGGCAGCAAATGGGTTAGGCGTGCTCGCGCCGAGTCTGGCTTGCCCTCGACCAAGCTATCCAACGCGCCAGCACGCACCATGGCCTCCAGAGTGCGTCGGTTCAACTGCGCAGAATCCACCCGCTGACACAGCTCTAACATGCTGCTAAAGGCACCCTGCTCCCGCGCAGCGAGTATGCCGCCAACAGGCCCTTCGCCGAGCCCCTTAATAGCCCCTAGACCGTAAACGATCTCGCCGTCGTCGTTCACTGTGAAATTGAACTGTCCGACATTAATGTCAGGCGGCAGCACCTTTAGCCCCATTGCCCGACACTCATCAATGAAGGTCACAACTTTGTCGGTGTTCTGCATATCAGCAGACATCACCGCCGCCATGAAGTAGGCCGGATAATGCGTCTTGAGCCAGGCTGTCTGATAAGACACCAGAGCATAGGCCGCGGAGTGAGACTTGTTAAAACCGTAGCCCGCAAACTTTTCCATGAGATCGAATATCGTCTCAGCCAAACCGGCATCGATGCCCCTTGCAACTGCACCGTCCGTGAATAAGCTGCGCTGTTTTTCCATCACAGCAGGGTCTTTTTTACCCATTGCTTTACGCAGAATATCGGCGCCGCCGAGAGTGTAGTTACCTAGCACCTGCGCTATCTGCATCACCTGCTCTTGATACAGGATGACCCCGTAGGTGTTGGACAGAACAGGCTCGAGTTCTGGATGCGGGTAGGCCACTTTCTTGCGGCCGTGTTTGCGGTCGATAAAGTCGTCAACCATGCCCGACTGCAGCGGCCCAGGGCGAAACAAAGCAACCAAAGCGATAATATCTTCGAAGCTGTTTGGCACCTGACGCTTGATAAGCTCTTTCATGCCGCGGGATTCGAGCTGGAATATTGCCGTGGTCTCGCCGCTTTGAAGCAGCCGAAACACCTGCTCGTCGTCTAAGGCAAGCTGATTAATATCAAGCTCCGCCTCACCCTCGGCGCGGCGCTCATTAATCATCTTAACCGCCCAGTCGATGATGGTGAGCGTGCGTAGGCCAAGGAAGTCGAACTTCACCAGACCCGCCGTTTCAACATCGTTCTTGTCGTACTGGGTAACTAGCCCCTGACCGGCTTCGTCGGTGTAAAGCGGAGTAAAGTCCGTCAGCTTGGTCGGCGCTATTACCACACCGCCCGCGTGCTTACCTACATTGCGCGTTATGCCTTCGAGCTTAAACGCCATCTCGATGATTTCTTGCGCTTCCTCGTCGGCATCAACAAAGGCGCCGAGTTCTGGCTCTTCCTCAAAAGCCTTGGTGAGAGTCATCCCTGGCTCGAACGGTATGAGCTTCGAGAGTTTGTCTGCCAGCGCATAGGGCTTGCCCTGCACGCGCGCCACATCGCGCACCACCGCCTTAGCCGCTAATGTACCGAAGGTTACGATCTGGGAGACAGCCTCTTTGCCGTAGAGCTCGGCGACGTGCTGTATTACCCGGTCTCTGCCGTCCATACAAAAATCGACATCGAAGTCGGGCATTGAGACACGCTCGGGGTTCAAGAAACGCTCGAAAAGCAGATCATATTTGAGCGGATCGAGATCAGTAATCTTAAGCGCATAGGCAACTATCGAACCGGCACCAGAGCCGCGACCAGGCCCCACCGGAATACCATTGTCTTTAGACCACTGGATGAATTCCATCACGATGAGAAAGTAACCAGCAAAACCCATCTGGTTGATAATCTGTAACTCAAAGTCGAGTCGGTCCCAATAGCTTTGAATATTCTCGCGACTCTCGTAATCTGCTCCATACAAAGACACGAGACGTTCTTTTAGACCTGCTGTGCTGATCTCACAGAAGAAGTCCTCCATGGTCTGTCCCGCGGGCACGGGATAGTTAGGAAGTCGCGGCGTGCCTAGATCAAGTGACAAACTGCAGCGCTTAGCAATCTCAACGCTGTTAGCAAGTGCCGAGGGAATGTCGCTGAACAACTCCGCCATTTCCGCCGGCGATTTCAAATACTGCTGATCGCGGTAAGCCTTAGAGCGACGCGGATCATCTAGTGTGCGCCTGTCGTTGATACAGACCCGAACCTCATGAGCCTCGAAGTCTTCCTGCTGCAAGAACCGCACATCATTGGTAGCGACCACCGGCGTGTCGGTGGCGGCGGCGAGTTCTACAGCGGCATCAATATAATCTTCCTCGTCTTCGCGTCCGACACGCTGCAGCTCCAGATAAAAACTATCCGGAAAGAGCTGACGCCAATACTCAAGACAAGCACGTGCTTGTTCGGCTTCGCCAGCCAGCAGCGCCGCACCAACATCGCTAAACTGCGCACCAGACAGTGCAATAAGGCCTTCTGTTTCCCCTTCTAGCTGCTCCCGGCTTAGGCTCGCATCGATCCGCGCGTTATCACTCGTGTAAATTTTAGAAATTAATCGAGAGAGCGAGAGATAGCCTTCGCGATGCTTTGCGAGCAAGACCAAACGCGTCTCGGCCCGATCGTCCTCACCCCTAATGACCACATCGCAGCCGCAAATCGGCTTGATGCCTTTGCTTTCAGCTTCACTGTAGAACTTAATTAAGCCGAACATATTCGCCAGATCGGTCACTGCGATAGCTGGCATCTGCAATTCACGCGCCTGTGCCACGAGCGGCTTGACGCGGACGAGGCCGTCGACGATTGAGAATTCGGTGTGCAGGCGAAGGTGAACGAAGCCCGCCTCGTGCTGCAGCTTGTCTGACGCTGAAGACTGAGGAGAGGACTCGGGAGTTGCGGGGCTTTCTGCGGACATAGATGAGGTTCTGAGAGCCGACTGAGGCGTTATTTAGACAAACAGCAGTGTAGCGTGCGAGGCGACGCAGCTCTACTAAATGACCATAGATTTTATCCCTAGTGCGCCTCTTCGCTCGCTTCGGGTGAGAGGCTAAGGTCGATAACGCGTCTCACCGGCCCGAAGCTGCGACGGTGTGCTGGGGTTGGGCCTAGCCGCGACAGCGCCTCAATATGCGCTTTGCTTGGATACCCTTTGTGCTGAGCGAAGCCGTAGCCGGGATAAAGCGTATCGAGGTCGCGCAGCTCTTTATCTCGCACTACTTTGGCAACGATAGACGCCGCGGAGATACACGCGACCTTCGCATCACCCTTCACTACCGCGAGGCTTTTATAATCCCACTGCGGGCAGCGATTGCCGTCTACAAAGACAAAGTCCGGCGCGTGCGTCATTGAGCTAACGGCGCGCCGCATAGCAAGCATGCTTGCCTGCAATATATTGATCTCATCGATCTCAGCCGCGCTTGCCCTACCCACACCCACTGCCAGTGCCTGCTCCATAATCTGCAAGTACAGTGCCTCGCGCTTGGGCTCCGTCAACTTTTTTGAATCTGCAAGGCCTGCGATTGGCTGTGTCGGGTCGAGAATGACGGCACCCGCGACAACGCAGCCGGCTAAGGGACCACGCCCTGCTTCGTCACAGCCCGCAACCACCAGTCCTTGAGTATCGATACTCTCCCAAGGCTCGGCCTCGGTTTGGCTCATGACTGCACCTCAACAAGTGCAGCAATAGATTCAGCGGCGCAATGAGACGCATCCAGGCGTAAAGATTCGTGTATCTGCGCAAAGCGCACTAGCAAGGGCTCACGCGATTGCGGCGCGTCAAAATAGGCCAGCATTTCAGCGCACAGAACCGCCTCGCTTAATTCGTTTTGAATATACTCCGGCACCAGCTTCTCGCCCGCAAGCAGATTGGGCAGCGCAATATGCGGGATTTTTACGAGTTTGGAGGCTATGAAATGCGTAATAGCTGCCAGCCGGTAACCTACGACCATCGGTCGTCTGAGAAGCAATGCCTCAAGGCTCGCGGTGCCCGAAGCGAGCACGAGAAAATCAGCAGCAATCATCGCCGCATGCGAATCATCGACGATCAAAAAGGGATCGCCTGAAACCAGCCCCTGCCGCTGCAGGAGAGACTCGAGACGATTGCGTGACTCAGGCCCACTGGCCGGGATTAGGAATTTCAAAGCGGGTGACTGCTTTAATGCCGCAACAGCGCCGGCTAAAAAAACCGGGCCCAGACGGGCGATTTCTCCCCCGCGACTGCCGGGCATAAGCGCCACGACTTGCGCATCGTCGGCGATGGAGAACTCTGCCCGTGCTGCGGTTTTTGCCTGCGGAGTTGGCGCAGCTAGCTGATCGGCAAGCGGGTGACCTACGCAGCGCACGGCTATACCATGCTCACGGTAGATTGCCTCTTCGAAAGGAAAAAGGGTCAGCATCAAGTCAATGGACGCAGCGATACCGTAGATGCGCTTCTGCCTGTAGGCCCAAACACTGGGGCTGACGTAGTGCACCGTTTTGATTCCGTCTTCATGCAGCTCGCGTGCAAGACGCAGATTGAAATCTGGCGAATCGATACCGATAAAGGCACTCACGTGCCGCTCACTCATGAGGCCGCGCAGTCTCTTTTTAAGCGCGAAGAGTTCAGGGAGACGTCCAAGAGGCTCTACGAAGCCCATGACCGCAAGCCTATCCATAGGCGCAATAGACTCCATACCCAGCGCCTGCATCTCGGGCCCGCCAACACCGACGAACTGCGCATCAGGATAGCGAGAGCGAAGCGCAGTGATTAGCCCTGCTCCAAGTATATCTCCAGACTTCTCTCCGGCAACGAGGCCAAAACAGTGCGCCATGCAGTTTCCTACTCGCTAGCGTTGGATGCCCTTCGTCGAATTGGCGATAGAGTCGATAAGCAGAGTGAGCTCTTCACAGTTTTCGCGCATCGCCTCTAGCTCTGCAAGCGCTTCCGCTAGAGAGTTACCGCGCCGGTAAACAACCTTGAAGGCAGTGCGCAGCGTCGCGATGGCCTCAGCGCTAAACCCTCGACGCTCAAGCCCAACAGTATTCACACTGCGTACTGCCGCTGGCTGACCACTAACAAGCATGTAAGCCGGAACATCCTGGCCGACATGGGTGACACCTCCGATCATCGCGTGAGCGCCGATCTTGACGAACTGATTCACCCCGGAGTAGCCGCCGAGAATTGCCCAGTCATCGACTTCAACGTGGCCTGAGAGACCAGCGTTGTTTGCAAAGACCGTGTTATTGCCTACGAGACAGTCGTGGGCAATATGGACATAGGGCATCAGCAGATTATCGCTGCCTATACGAGTGATGCCGCCGCCAACAGCGGTGCCACGATGTAGAGTCACGCCCTCGCGAAAAACATTGCGATCGCCGATTTCGAGCCAGACCTCTTCCCCTTCGTATTTTTTGTCCGAAGGCTCTTCTCCGATAGAGGAGAATTGAAAGAAGCGATTATTAGCACCGATACGAGTGTGACTGCGAATAACAACGTGGGATTCGATGACGCAGCCAGGACCAATGTATACATTGGGCCCTACGATGCACCAAGGTCCGATTTTAACGTCTTCAGCAATCACCGCACTCGGATCGATGCGTGAACTCGAATCAATCGACATCGATCTTCCTCTCGGCGCACATCAGAGTCATCGAAGCGACGAGCTCCTCGCCAACCGAGGCAGTGCCCTCGAACTTATAGATACCTCTGCGATTAGTGATCACATCTGCGCGCAGGGTCAATTGATCACCCGGAACTACAGGTCGACGCAGACGCACATTGTCCGCACCTACGAAGTAATAGAGAAAGCCATCCGAGGGCTTCTTCTCCTGCGTCTTAAAGCCAAGCACTCCGGCCGCTTGCGCTAGAGCTTCGATAATCAGCACGCCGGGCATGATGGGATTCTCAGGGAAGTGACCTTCAAAGAAAGGCTCGTTGTTTGTCACGTTCTTGTAGGCGACGATCGACTTGCCTAACTCCATTTCAAGCACTCGATCGACGAGCAAAAACGGATAGCGCTGAGGAAGGTAATCTTTGATTTCGTTGATATCTAGAAGCATGTGATTCTCTATTATTATCGATACTGCAGGTGTCTCGTTTAGTCGACCCGCTTTTCCAGGTCTTTAAGTCTTTTTGTTATGGTATCCAACTGCTGAAAACGAAGAGCATTGCGTTTCCATTCTGTCAGCGGTGCTGCCAACGTGCCCGAGGCGAGAGTGCCTGCAACGTCAATGGATTTATGTACCAAAGTCATCGCACTCACCTGAACTTTATCTGCGATGGTGATATGACCAACTGCGCCTGAACCGCCGCCGAACACACAGTATTCTCCAACCGTCACGCTGCCCGCTAAGGCCGCGCAGCCGCAGATGACCGTATGCTTGCCGATGACACAGTTGTGACCGATCTGTACCTGATTATCTATTTTCACGCCGTCGCCGATGATCGTATCTTCCAGCGCTCCCCTATCGATGGTAGTCGCGGCGCCTACTTCAACGTCATCACCCAGAATGACACCGCCCAGCTGGGCAATCTTAATTGAGCGTTCGCCGTCAAAGGCGAAACCGAAACCATCGGCACCAATGACACTGCCGGAATGAACAATGACGCGATCACCAAGGCAAGCCTTGCGGTACAGCACTACGTTCGGATGAATCCGGCAGTCATTGCCCAGCTGACAGCCCTGTTCAATTACGGCACCGCTACCAATATGACTGTTATCCCCTACTACGACCCCGTCACCGATAACCGCATTGGCATCGACAGAGACGCCGACACCAAGCTGAGCTGAGTCAGCGACCACTGCTGACGCATGAATACCGCTGGAGGCCAAGTCGCGACTCTCGTCGAACAGCGCCGTGGCTCTAGCAAAACTGACATAGGGGTTCTTCGACACGAGGCGGTTGCCAGCAAACTGCTCGCTAGCTCTTTCAGAAAGGATTACGGCGCTGGCCTTGCAAGCAGCGAGTTGCTTGGCGTAGGCAGGGTTACTAAGAAAGCTAATCTGCCCAGGGCCTGCTGCAGCAAGTGTAGACAGGCCTTGTATACGACACTCGCCGTCGCCGATAAGCGACAGGTCGAGCAGCGAGGCGATCTCAGCGAGAGTGTAGCTGCGCGCTTGCTTCACGACGGACGTCCTCGAAGGCTTTTTGCGGGTAGCGCCTACATTGAGAAGACGCTATTGACTGCCCCCTAGGGCGTTTTGCGAAGTTGACTCGCTACAAACCTCCGTTCATAGCGTGTCAAAGCTCGCACAGCAAAGTGAGGCGCCGATAGTGCGGCCACCCCACCTCAGGGTCAGGGGCAACTGTTTGAGAGCTACTGACTATTTTCGTTCAGCTTGGCCGTAACCTTAGCTGTAATATCAAGTACCGGCGCGAAGTAAGGCGCACTGTCGACATTCAGAATCAGATCGAAGCCGCCTTCCGCGACAACGTCAGAGACCGCGGTTGCTAGATCCGCCTGCATGCTTTGCAGAAACTGCTGATTTTTCTCTTGCAGCGCCGTCTGTACGCGCTCTTGAATCAGCTGAATCTGCACTTGAATATCCTGTGCATTGGAATTCATGCGACGCTTTTCTTCGTCAGTCATTACCGCTTCATCTTGCTGAAACTTAGCGCTGAGATCTTGCAACTGAGTAGTAAGCTCCTGCGCGCGCGCCTCGTCGGCGCTAAATTCCTGCTCCAACTCTTCCTGAACCACGCGGGCTGCGTCAGAATTAAACAGCGCTTGCAGTGCGTTCAACACGCCTATCTTTGTGTCCTGAGCGAACGCTCCCTGCGCGAGCACAGTCAGGCAAAGTGCGGCTACTAAGGTCTTCAATATTTTCACGTGTTTTCTCCAAATCCTAGCGATAGTGTGTGAGGCTCAACGTATACCGGCGAAGCGGTCAACGGCCAAGCTCTGCATTCGAGACGCTACGCGCCTCTGTTCTCGTTTTCGACTTTTACTTAGAAACCCTGTCCCACGGTAAAGTCGAATGTTCTCGTGTCATCGCCCTCTTTACCAAAAGGTTGAGCGACGTAGAAAGTGAGCGGGCCGAAAGGTGACAGATAAGTCACGCTTACGCCAGCCGAAGCTCGCATCTCGTTAAAGTCGAAATCCGCACAGTTCTTCAGCAGCCTCTGTCTCTCAGTACAGCTCGAAGAGAAGACATTACCGGCGTCGAGAAAGAAGGCTGACCGGATCCTGCTTTGATCATCGATAAAAGGCAGCGGGAACAGGAGCTCCAGTGTTGCGGTAGCCAATATGTTACCACCAAAACTATCGAAATCTTCATCCAAGAAGAAGTTTTCAACCGCCAGTGCGACCTCGGGGTTGCCATTAGCGTCAAGCGCCTGGCTGCCGTCGGCGTTTAGAATTGGCACGGTGCTGTAGCCGAAGTCATTGGCAAAGCCCACGGCCGAACCATCTTCGCCTTTGATGATGTTCCCCTCTTCATCCTTCTGAAGACTGACGCCACGTTGAGTGAGGTAGCGTGCACCCGGCGTGCTCTCCGGGCCTAAGCTGTTTTCCTCGAAGCCCCGTAGAACCCCTGCAGCGCTTAGACCACCCGCGAAGAAGTTATTGAAGAAAGGCAGCTCCTCGGTGTCACCGTAGCCAAACCCGTAGCCAAGGTTTGTGCGCAGTGAAACTACCCACTCACGATCCTGCGAGATAGGCCAATAAAACTGACCGTTATAGTTTATTCGCGCGTATTCCAGATCAGAACCCGGAAGCGTCACTTCGATCCCAAGGCTGTGCAGGAAACCGGCATTGGGCAGCTGGCCCCGGTTAAGCGTGTTGCGGAAATAGCGCCCTGTTAGCGTGAAGTTATCGAACGTGTCACCGTAACGATCCACGAAACCGCTCTCTGGGTTTGCCTGCAGCTGCTCCGCTGTAAGATCTGCTACGTTACCAAGAACCGAGTCCACAACGGGACCATCGAATGCGTTGGGATTAGCGGGTGTGATGATGAAATTGTCGACGCCGTCGATTAACTTGGGGCTAGACAGAATCTCCTGCACTGAACCCGTCCCGGCGCTGAGTTCCGTATGAGTAAACCCTAGATCGAAGCCAAGGCTTTCGATTTCACTGAGCGGATAGCTAAAACTGGCCGATGTGCCGTAAGAACTTGTATTGAAGTTCGACACGTTGAACGGGGAGTCGATCGCGCGATAGAAAACATTAAAACCGCGACTCACGCCGTCCGGGGTAAAATAGGGATCCACATATTGAAAGTTTAGCCCCTCTTGGAAGCGGCTCTTATTAACGCCCACGCCAATGGTACGCCCAGTGCCCAAAAAGTTTTGCGCCTGAAGGTTCGAGCTGAGGAAAAAGTTACCGCCACCGCCGGTACCAACCTGAAAGCTCACGGCGCCGAAGTTTTGCTCCAAAACATCGTAGTTCACGTCTATCTGATCTTCGACCCCAGCGACTTCGACGGTTTCTACCTCAACCGTCTCGAAATAGCCTAGCCGCTCTAAGCGAACCTTCGACTGCTCGATTTGCAGGCTAGACGCAGGAGCGCTCTCTAGCTGTCGCATCTCGCGCCGCAATACGTCGTCGGCGGTCGATACGTTGCCAGCGAAGCTGATGCGATTGACGTAGGTACGGTTGCCTGGCTCGATAAAAAAGGTGACGTCGACTGTTTGCTCGTCATCATTAATCTCAGGCACACCGGTGGCCTCAGCAAACGCATAGCCAAGGTTGCCCAAGAACTGCACCATGATCTCTTCAGTGCCGGTGACCAGGCCCTGTGAATATATTTGTCCCGAGCGCACAAACAGTGCCGCACGCAGCAGATCCTCAGCATCGACTAGGTCTCCCGCAAGTTCTACGTTGCGAACAGAATAGCGCTTACCCTCGTTGATATTGACGGTAATGTAGACTTCTTTTTTATCGGGAGTTATCGCGATGGGCGTGGAGTCAATGTTGAACTCTACATAACCATTATCGAGATAGAAGGACTCCAACCGCTCGAGGTCGCCGGAAAACTGTTCGCGAGAATAGCGATCGCGACGACTCATAATTAGATAAAAGGGCTTGGTGCCCAGTTCAAACAGTTTGAGCAGCTCTTCTTCGGGGTAGGACTCATTGCCGACAATATTGATGTGACGAATGCGCGATTCTTCACCTTCGTTAATGTCGAGTTTGATACTGACCCGATTGCGCGGCAGCTCTTCAACCTCAATCTCCACCGCGGCGCCGTAGCGGCCTCGAGAGGAGTAAACGTCTTGGATGCCTTGACGGATAACCTCTAGTGCAGCACGCGTAAAGATCTGCCCCTCCGCTATATCCGCAGACCCCATGTTCTCGATAATGTCTTCGGTTTTGAGGACGCTATTACCTTCGATGGTGATTTCGGCAACCGAGGGCCTCTCGAGCACTGTCACAACCAGAATATTGCCTTCGCGAGCGACCTCTATCTCGTCAAAGTATTCCGAGGCAGACAGCTCTCGAATAATTTGCGCTGAGGTCAGAGAATTCACCTCATCGCCAATACCGACAGGCAAAAGATTGTAGATTATGCCCGGCGAAATCCTCTGATAGCCGTCGACAATAATGTCGGCAATCGTAAAATTCTGCGCATGCAGCGGGCCAGCCAAGCCAATGGCCAGCAGGAAACAGTAAACCAGTTTCTTCATTCGTTGTGCTATCTCGGGTAATCCATGTAGAGGCGCAGCGCACCCCTTTTTGAGGCCAGTGAATGCGACCTGCGAGGTCCATTGTCTGTGTGAATTATCTATGTAAATTGTCTATTAAACCGTCTTTTTAATCTGTTCTTAGCTTTTCATATTTTGGCGAGTAACGCTTTGTTAGCAGCGACTAATCCTGTATTTCGCCGGACCGAGCTTGAATTCAGACACGCTACTTCCGAAGCACCTTAACTCTGGCTCCGCCAAAGCTCGAATCCTTAAATAAATCCTTATCAGCCTACATCAGCCTATTCACGTCATTGAATACAGCGAGCATCATAATGCCGCCTATAAGCAGAAGACCGATTTGAAGCCCCATCGCTTGCACTTTTTCTGGCACGGGCCTGCGGGTCACGATCTCGATCAAGTTATAAAGAATGTGCCCGCCGTCCAGTACAGGTATCGGCAGCAAATTCATCACCCCAAGAGAGATACTCAACAATGCCAAGAAGCCCAGATAGACATTGAGACCATAGGACGCCGTCTCTCCAGCTACCTGCGCAATTGTGATCGGACCATTAATATTCTTTACAGAAATAAGCCCAACTACCATCTTCTTGATAGAGGCCAACACGAATACCGATTTATCGTAGGTTTCGACAACCGCCGGCCCGATGGCAGAGAGCGGATTATACTTTACTTCTCTGCGCATCTCCTGCGGAACAAGCTCGCTGTAGCTGATCTGCTCCACAGCCGCACCAATCACTCCGTACTGAGTGCCGGATTCATCTTGGGTGAACTCAGGCGTCAGGCTCAGCTGCTGAATCATGCCACCTCGTTCGACCTCCACTGCGAGAGGGAGTTCCGGACTGGCGCGAATTAACTCAACCCACTGCGACCAACCACGAATCGCCACTCCTTCAGCCGCGAGTATCCGGTCTCCTTCCATAAAACCGGCAGCCTCTGCAGCTCCGCCAGGCATCACGTCACCAAGCACCGGGGGTATATCCAATTGCGAAATGCCAAGATCTCTGAGCGGACGCGGCTCGGTATCTTCGGCCATCCAGCTCATAATTGGTACGTTGACGAGGCGCCTATCTCCAGCACCGCGCTCTATCTCGAATTCGACCTGTCCGGTCTCACCCATGCGCGCTAAAAGCTGCATCGAGACTTGCTGCCACAGCAGTGTCTGCTCGCCGTCTATAGCGAGGATTTCATCACCTGCGGCTAGACCTACTCTCTCGGCAACCGAGCCCGGCGCGACCGAGCTGATGACTGGCGCCACACCTGAGATGCCGTAGACCACGTTGATAATCCAAAAGACGACGATCGCTAGCAAAAAATTGGCAATGGGACCTGCGGCAGATATCGCCATACGCTGCCAGACGCTCTTAGCGGCAAAGGATCGCGAAGCGTCCTCTGGTGCAATGGCGTCGACGTCAGCAATCGACGTGTCTTCCTGGCCCAGCATCTTGACGTAACCGCCTAGGGGAATGGGAGCAATCACGTATTCCACACCGTCTTCGCCGACCCAGGTCTTCACCGCCTTACCAAAACCAATAGAGAACTTAAGTACTTTGACCCCACAGCGGCGCGCCACCCAGAAGTGGCCGAACTCGTGAACAGTCACGAGAATTCCAAGGGTCACGAGCAGCGCTGCAATGCTGCTGACGATACCTATAAGGCTGTCTAACATAGCGTGTCTCCGTTCCTGATATCTGCCTGAAAAAGCAATCGGGGTTTAGACTAATCTATTATTAATCAGTGAATTAGCGAGCTTTCTTGCTTTAGCGTCTGCCTCTCGGATAATAGCGAGACTCGAGGCGGCTTCACAAGGGATTTGTGCCATAACCTGCGCGTTGACTTCGGCTATGCCGAGGTAGTCGAGACGCTCCGCCAAGAACGCCGCCACCGCTTCCTCATTGGCGGCATTGAGTAGCGCGGGCGCAGTGCCTCCCGCTTGAGCTGCGTCAATGCCAAGCCGCAAACAGGGGAAACGCGCAAGATCTGGGACTAGGAATTCCAAAGCCGGCTGAGAGGCCAGATCCAAGCGCGGCGCCTGCGTCTGAACTCGCTGCGGCCAAGCAAGGCAATGGGCGATCGGCACGCGCATGTCGGGGCTCGCCATTTGCGCAAGTACAGAGCCATCGCTGTAGTGAACAAAGGAATGGACTATAGACTGTGGATGGATCACTACCTCCACTTGCTCCGGAGGCAAGCCAAACAGCTGACAGGCCTCGATATACTCCAAACCCTTATTCATCATTGTAGCCGAATCCACCGAAATCTTATTGCCCATCGACCAAACTGGATGAGCGCAGGCTTGCGCCGGCGTGATCTCGTCGAAGGCATCGAGCGGCGTTCGTAAAAAGGGCCCGCCCGAGGCGGTAAGCACAAGCTTTTCGACATAGCTAAACTGTTCGGCACTCACCCCTGCCTCGACGGTAGGCAGGCACTGGAAAATGGCATTGTGCTCGCTGTCTACTGGCAACAGGGTCGCGCCGGACTCCCGCGCGGCACTTATCAGCAGATCACCCGTCATCACCAAGGCTTCTTTATTGGCAAGCAGCAGCTTCTTTCCTGCACCGGCAGCGGCTAGGGTTGAATCGAGTCCTGCCGCACCGACTATTGCCGCCATAACAATGTCGACCTCTGGCGCCGTTGCTGCCCTCTCAAGCCCCTCCTCGCCCACGAGCACCTGAGTCGCGCTGTCCTGGGCCTTCAGGGCGGTGCGCAGCTCAGGTGCCAAGCTCGGATCACAGATCACCGCATAGCGCGGCTCAAATTCAAGGCATTGCGCGACAAGAGCCGCCACATTGGTATTGGCAGACAGGGCAAAAACGCTCAGATTGTCGACTTCGCGAACGATGGCCAGTGTGCTCTCACCAATAGACCCTGTAGCACCAAGAATACTCAGACTCGCCGCTTTATTGAGCTTGGTCACGCTCATGCAGACAACTCCCCCAACAGCACAAGCAGAAAAGCTACGCTGACCGGCGTCGCCGCCATCAGTCCGTCGATACGGTCTAGCAGGCCGCCGTGGCCAGGCAAAATCGCTCCGCTGTCTTTAATCTCGCAATTGCGCTTGAGCATGCTCTCGACCAGGTCGCCGATAACAGCGAAGAAAGCCGCGATCAGGGCGAGGCCGGCGAAAGCCACAAACTCAAGCTGAGAAAAGGGTTTAACATAGCTATTCAGCGCGGCGGCAAAGCCAATAGAAACCAGAATATTAAGCGCTACTCCGCCCCACACTCCCTCCCATGTTTTATTGGGGCTGAGCGCCGGTGCAAGCTTACGTCGACCGAGCCACTTGCCGGCGAAGAACGCCCCAACATCGACCGCAGCCACCATGATGACGACCATGATCACCAAGGCGCCGTTAGCCAGCAGTGCCTTCAGGGCAACTAAACCGAGCCACGTACAAAGCAGCGCAATCATTCCCATGACAGAGATCCGGGACTTGTCGTTCCAAGAGTCTGTCGATTCGGGATAGCGGGCTATCGCCGCTACCATAAGCGACCAGAAGAGTGTGCCGAGCAGACTAATGCCTAACGCGAGCTCAACGTCAAATGAATCTCCGCCAGCAATGCCAAGAGCCGCTGCCAGCAGCACCATAGAGAGCGCGAGGGAAGCGACAAAAGAACCTCGGGCAAAGCCCGTGAGCGAGGCAAAGGCGCCCCACTCCCAAGCACCGATCAGCACAAGCGCGCCAGCCACCCCAGCAAAGGTGAGTAGATTGACACTTGTCGTTACGGCAATTAGCGCGCCAAGGAGAATAAGAGCCGTGATAATCCGTTGCTTAAGCATGATCACCGCCTACACAGGCGCCATCCGAGGCCTCCACGTGACCGCCAAAACGGCGCTGACGAGAGCCGAAATCCTTGAGCGCGCGCTTTAAATCCTGCTCGGTAAAGTCTGGCCAATAGGTCTCGCAAAAATAGAGTTCTGCATAAGCCAATTGCCATAGCAAAAAATTACTTAGCCGGTGTTCGCCGCCAGTGCGGATACAAAGATCAGGCTCGGGCATTTGCGAGCTGCTTAAATGCGCCTCGAAGGTCTCCAGTGTAACCGCAGCGTCGAGATCGGCAGTTGCAGGTAAGCTGGCATAAAGAGACTTTGCGGCCTGCACGATGTCCCAACGCCCTCCGTAGTCCACTGCCACCGCTACCGTCATAGCCGTGTTGTTTGCAGTTTTTCTTTCAAGCTGCGCCATGCCTTTCTGCAAAGTTCGAGAGAAGCTGCTGCGATTGCCTATGAAACGTATACGAACGCCATCGGCGTGAAACTGAGCGACTTCATCGCGGCGCATGACTCGAAGGAATAGCGCCATCAGTGCGCGAACTTCTGCCTCGGGACGCAGCCAGTTCTCGCTGCTAAAGGCGAATAAGGTCAGGTATTTGATATCCAATGCAAGACAGGCTCGTACGATGTCTCGCGCTACCTCAGCGCCGCGACTATGCCCCTCTGATGAGCGCAGCCCCTCACGCTGAGCCCAGCGGTTATTGCCATCCATGATGATCGCAATATGATCGGGCCTAGCTCCCTGAGCGAAATCATCAACTGAGGATAAAGACTCCTCTGACGACGCGCGAACTTCATTCGGCACAGAATTTGAGCGCGCCGATTCCGTCAGCGCTGAAAGCCGGGACGGGGAAGTCATAATGAGAAAGACAGGAAAGTCATGATGAGCCGATGAGAGTGAGCGTGTAATCTGTTGGACAACAGTATACCCGCTTTGACTCCCACTGCACGGCCACCGGGTGGCGCGCACAGCGGCTGCCGATCAAATCGACAGCAAGTCTTCTTCTTTGGCCTGGTAAGCCGCTTCAATAGCCGCCGTTGTTTTGTCGGTCAGCTTCTGCACGCGCTCCTCAGCACGGCGCTGATCGTCTTCACTGATCTCTTTCTCTTTTTCAAGATCCTTGAAGTCCGAATTAGCGTCACGCCTAATGTTGCGCACGGCAATACGGGCATTTTCCGCTTCGCTCTTTGCCTGCTTGGTGTACTCGCGGCGAGTCTCTTCGGTTAATGCAGGCATTGGCACGCGAATCGTGTCGCCGTTATTTGACGGATTGAGGCCGAGGTCCGACTTCATAATCGCCTTCTCGATATCGCCGATAAGCGGTTTTTCCCAAGGCGAAACGATGAGAGTTCGTCCCTCTTCGACATTGACGTTAGCCAGCTGATTGAGAGGCGTGTCGGAGCCGTAATAAGACACCATCACCGAATCGAGAATACTTGGATGGGCGCGGCCCGTGCGAATTCGCTTAAACGCTTCGTCCAAGGCGAGAAGGCTTTTCTGCATGCGCTCTTCGGCATCAGCAATAATGTCATCGATCATAGTACGTTCCGTATTTTATTTTACGTTAGACGGCTTCTTTTCTTAGTCGATCAGGTCTTAGTCGATCAGGGTTCCGTCGGCGTCGCCCATAACGTTAGCTAGCAGCGCGCCGGGGTTGTTCATATTGAATACTTTAATAGGAACACCGTGGTCGCGGCTGAGGCAAATTGCCGTGAGGTCCATGACTCCGAGCTTTTTCTCGATCACATCATCGAAGGTGAGATGATCATATTTAACCGCCTCGGGATCGAGTTCGGGATCGGCTGAATAAACCCCATCGACTTTGGTGGCTTTTAGGATCAAATCGGCATCGATTTCGATCCCGCGCAAACAAGCCGCAGAATCGGTGGTGAAGAAGGGATTGCCGGTACCGGCAGAGAAGATCACCACGTCCGACGCGTTGAGGTGGCGAATGGCCGTACGTCGATCGTAATGTTCGACAACCCCGCTCATGGGAATTGCCGACATTACGCGTGTTGGAATGCTAGCTCGCTCTAGGGCGTCTCGCATCGCTAGCCCATTCATCACGGTAGCCAGCATACCCATGTGGTCGCCAGTCACCCGTTCCATGCCGGCAGCGTTAAGAGCCGCACCGCGGAACAGGTTACCACCGCCTATAACCAGACCTATCTGCACACCCAGCCCAACCAGCTGACCAATCTCAACGGCCATGCGGTCTAGCACTTTCGGGTCGATGCCAAACTCCGCATCGCCGGTTAGAGCTTCACCACTGAGCTTGAGGAGTATCCGCTTATACTTTCTATCGTGCTTCGGCATTCTGTTCTCCTCATTAATGGGCTGTGTGAACTGATAATCCTTAGGCGCTGCCTGCCACCTGCGCAGCTACTTCGGCTGCGAAATCCATCTCTTCTTTCTCGATGCCTTCACCTACTTCAAAGCGCACAAAGCTCACAACATCGGCGCCTGCAGCCTTTAGAAGCGCAGAAATAGTCGTATCAGGGTCTTTCACGAACTGCTGCTCTAGCAGGCTGATTTCAGCTACGTACTTTTTCAGGCGACCACTGATCATCTTTTCGATGATTTCCTCGGGCTTGCCGCTCTCGCGCGCCTGCGCAGAGTAAATCTCGGACTCTTTCGCCAGTGTTTCTTCAGGCACGTCTTCGGCACGCACAACCATTGGATTGACCGCGGCGATATGCATAGCGATGTCTTTTGCCAGCGCCGAATCACCGCCGCGAAGCGAGATCAATACTGCAATGCGGTTGTTGCTGTGCACGTAGCTTTCAATAATCCCTTCATTCGCATCAGCAAACTCGAGACGCTCAATGCGACGAATGTTGATGTTCTCACCGATTTTCTGCACCAGCTTCTCACGCGCGTCTTCTAGGCCGCCCGCAAGCACCGCCGCAACGTCTGCGTCTTTGTTGTCGAACGCCGCGTCGACGGCGCTGTGCGCGAAGCCAAGGAAACTTTCATCTCGTGCTACGAAGTCTGTTTCGCTGTTGACCTCAACAATGACGCCGTAGTTGCCGTCTGAGGCTACCTTGGTAGCAACAATGCCATCGGCAGCCACACGGCTCGCCTTCTTGGCAGCTTTCATGCCGCTTGCTTTGCGCAGATCATCGATCGCTTTCTCGATATCGCCATCGGCTTCCGCCAACGCCTTCTTACAATCCATCATGCCAAGACCAGTCCGCTCACGGAGATCCTTGACCATTGCAGCAGTAATATTAGCCATTTTCATTGCCTCTAAATGAGTTAACCACGCGCAGTGCGCGCAGTTGATGTAGGTGAAAAATGCCGGAAAGATTGGTCGCGTTATTCGCAGTTCCATCCTTTTCCGACTCACAGAAAGGGGGCTCTCGCCCCCTCACTTCAGCTTGCCTGTGCGGGTGCGTCGTTTGCACGCTCGCACTTTTAGCGGGACTTAGCTCGCTGCAGGCGCTTCTTCAGCGGGCGCGGCTTCTGCGGCAGGCGCATCCGCTACAGCGTCTTCAGCGGGTGCAGCTTCGGCAGCAGCCTCAGGCGCAGCTTCCTCAACCTCAACAAACTCGCTTGTTACGGCGGCGCCACCGTTGCGCTTCTGCCCTTCTAAACAGGCGTCGGCTACGGCAGTGGCGTAGAGCTGGATAGCGCGCTGCGCATCGTCGTTACCAGGGATAACGATGTCGATGCCGTCTGGGTTGCTGTTTGTGTCTACCACGCCGATCACTGGGATGCGCAGGTTGTTAGCTTCTGTTACCGCGATGCGCTCGTGCTCAACGTCGATAACAAAGAGTGCGTCAGGAAGACCACCCATATCCTTGATACCGCCGATGCTGCGAATAAGCTTCTCTTTAGCGCGGGTACGCATAAGGGCTTCTTTCTTCGTAAGGCGGTTAAATGTGCCATCGGCTTCTTGAGTCTCAAGGTCTTTTAAACGCTTGATTGAACCGCGGATGGTCTTGTAATTGGTCAGCATGCCACCGAGCCAGCGATGATTTACAAAAGGCATGCCTGCACGTTGAGCTTCAACGCCGACGATCTTGGATGCGGCGCGCTTGGTGCCTACGAAGAGAATCTTGCGATTCTTCTCAGCCATATTGCTGATTTCTTCCAGCGCTTTGTTCATGGCCGGCACGGTGTGCTCGAGATTGATGATGTGGATCTTGTTGCGGGCACCGAAGATGAATTGATCCATCTTAGGGTTCCAATAGCGGCTCTGATGGCCGAAGTGTACGCCCGCGCGGAGCATATCTTTCATAGTGACTGACATAAGTTTTCCTTGGTTTGGGTTAGGCCTCCACTTACCCCATCGATCAACCGCGTTCTTAGTGAGCGCGGCACCCAGATCAGACGTGACGATAAGTGTGCGACATTAGTTTATGATTTATAAGCGTTTTCAAGGAGCCGGGAGCTAAAGTAAAAAGAAGCATCTTCTTCTTGCCTGCTGTACCAACGCCAAAACGCCGCGCATTAAACCATAAACCCCTGCTTGATAAAAGAATTCTCTAGCGTAGGCAGGCTCAAGCGGCCTCGTATTAACAGGTCTCGTGCATTACAATTTGCTCCTCTGCGAAACGGCCAAAGCTGTCAGAGCTTAAGCTGATCCAACAGCATGCCGAGCTCGCCTTATGCGCAACGCCACTCGCGGCTAAAGCAAAAGCAACACACCGGAAAACTATGACTGTAAACCTAAAATCCGCTGCCGATCTCGCCAAGATGCGCGTGGCAGGCAAGCTCGCCGCCGAAGTCCTCGAAATGATCACACCCCACGTCGTGCCCGGGGTGAGCACGGGAGAGCTGGATCGTATCTGTCACCAGTACATCGTTGAAGTACAGGACGCCATCCCTGCTCCACTCAATTACAACGGCTTTCCAAAATCCGTTTGCACCTCGGTGAATCATGTCGTCTGCCACGGCATACCAAGCGACGATAAAATCCTCAAAAATGGCGATATCGTGAACATCGACGTCACTGTGATCAAAGATGGTTTTCATGGCGATACCAGCAAAATGTTTCAGGTCGGCGATGTACCTGAACACGCGCAGCGGCTCATCAGAGTCACCCAAGAAGCGATGTACAAAGGCATTTCCATCGTTAAGCCCGGCACGACCCTAGGTGATATCGGGGCAATAATTCAGGCCCACGGTGAAGGCAATAATTACGCAGTAGTACGGGAATATTGCGGACATGGTATCGGTCGAGTATTCCATGAAGAGCCGCAGGTGCTGCATTACGGACGCGCCGGCACGGGTCTGGTACTCGAGGAAGGCATGACCTTTACTATTGAGCCTATGTTTAACGCAGGATCGCGGCACACCAAACTCTCGCGAGCCGACGGCTGGACCGTCACTACGAAGGATCGAAGGCTGTCGGCACAGTGGGAGCATACGCTCGCTGTCACAGCGACAGGGTTCGAGGTCTTTACCTTGAGGTCAGATGACTCCCTCTAGGCTTAATCGCATACCGCCAAACTAAAAACTCGCATTACTAGACCCATTACTCAAGAGCACCCGCGCAATGAGAACTCCAGCTCCTTTGGACGTAGATGCAGTTACACTAAGCAGACCCAGCGCAGACACTTCCCTGCTCGATGTTGAGAGTTTACGTCGCGAGATTGCGGCAGGCGCTGCGCCCATAGGCTGCCTCAAGACAGCGCTCGAGCAAGCAGGCGACATTCTGGACCGCCGCTTTCGAGAAAACGCCGACATAGAAGATCTAGTGCGTGGCCGTGCCTGGGTGGTAGACCAGGTCCTTGCCTGCGCCTGGCAGTTACAAAACTGGCCCGCGGTAGAGCTGTCTTTAGTCGCGGTTGGCGGTTACGGGCGCGGCGAGCTCGCCCCCCATTCCGATATCGACATCCTCCTGCTAACCAAGAAAACCCCTGATAAAACCCTTAAGGCTGCTGTCAGCGGCTTTCTAACGCTGCTCTGGGATGTCGGCTTAGAAATCGGTCAAAGCGTGCGCTCCGTAAAGCAGTGCGTGCAAGAGGCAAGCGCTGACATCACCGTTGCTACTGCGCTGATGGAATCACGCACGCTCATGGGCCCTAGCGCACTACAAGAAGAGATGTACCGTGCGACCACTGCAAAAAAAGTGTGGCCGATCAAAAAATTTATGCGCGCCAAGTGGGATGAACAGCTGGCTCGGCATGAGAAGTATCATGATATCGACTACGCACTGCAGCCTAATATAAAAACCTCCCCCGGTGGTCTTCGGGACATACAGACCATCGCCTGGGTTGCAAAGCGCCACTTTAATGCATCTTCGTTTCGCGACCTGCAAGAGCTAGGTTTTCTTACCGAGGTCGAGCGCGCCCTTATCGACAAAGGCCAACGCTTCCTTTGGCGTGTGCGCTATGGCCTGCATTTACTCGAAGGTCGCCGCGAAGACAGACTGCTGTTTGACAAGCAACGCGAGCTCGCCAAAATCTTTGGCTACGAGGATGACGAACTTAGTCTCGGCGTAGAAAAGCTGATGCAGCGCTACTACCGCACTGTGGGCACGGTACGCGGACTCAACGATCTTCTTCTTCAGCACTTCGATGAAGTGATCCTGCGCAGCGATGAGCGCGATCATATACGCCCGCTTAACAGCCGCTTTCAAATACACAATGACAGCCTTGAGGTCGTTGATGCTCAAGTATTCGAACGCGCTCCTTTCGCGCTCCTCGAAGCCTTCGTTCTCTGCGCTCAGAATCCTGAGATACAGGGCGTTCGAGCATCGACAATTCGCCTGATTCGCGACAATCGCCATCGCATTGACGATGAGTTCCGCGCCGATATTCGCTGCGTAACACTCTTTATGGAATTAATCCGCTCACCGAATAAGGTGACGTTCCAGCTGCGACGAATGGCGCGCTACGGCATTCTTGGCCGCTATCTCCCGGAGTTTGGAAAAATCATGGGAAAAATGCAGCACGACCTGTTTCATATCTACACGGTCGATGCTCACACCCTTCAGGTCGTAGAAAACATGCGTAGACTTTGGCTACCAGAAACTGCGCATGAATTTCCGGGGGTTTCCAACGTAGTCAAAAATTTGCCGAAAATTGAGCTGCTTTATATCGCAGGTCTGTACCACGATATCGCGAAAGGCCGAGGTGGCGATCACTCGAAACTCGGCATGGTCGACGCAGTGAATTTCTGCGAACGTCATCACCTTAGCAGCTGGGACGCGAAACTTGTCTCGTGGCTGGTCGACAAGCATCTCTTGATGTCGATGACTGCCCAGCGTAAAGACATCTCAGACCCCGAAGTGATTCACGAATTCGCATCAATTATGGGTGACAAGCTGCACCTAGACTATCTGTATTCCATGACCGTCGCCGATATTCGCGCTACAAATCCGGAGCTTTGGAACAGCTGGCGAGCCTCACTACTTTCTCAGCTTTATTCGAATACTAAGCAGGCACTACGCGCAGGACTTGAAAACCCTCAGAATCGCGAAGACCGAATCGCTGACAAAAAAGGCGCCGCAGCGGCCGAGCTGGCACAGAAAGGAGTCGCCACTGAGGCCACTGAGGAACTGTGGAGCAAGCTCGACGAGGAGTACTTCATACGTGAGTCAGCGGTAAATATTAGCTGGCATAGCGAACTTATTATTGCCGCTGCAGGCGAAGGACCTATAGTCGCCCTTAAAGAGCTCACCAAGATCGACGGCGAAGGGGCCACCCAGATATTTATCTACACCAAGGACGGCGATTTTCTGTTTGCCAACACAACCGCTGCGCTTGAAAGACTGCGCCTAAACGTCCAGGGGGCGAGAATTTTCACTTCCTCGCACGGTTACTGTCTCGATACATTCACAGTTCTGGAAGATGAGGGAACGCCGGTGGGTGATTCGCCAAAGCGTATCGCAGAAATAGTTGACGCCCTTATTTCAAGCCTACCGAATAAGCACACCGCGCTCGGAGCCCCTGTTTACAGACAAACACGCAAGGAGCGCTACTTTGCCACCAAGGTGCTCGTACGACTTAGCAACCCAGAAAATCGCCTACACTCTTCGCTAGAAATTAACTGCCCTGATCATCCGGGCATCTTAGCGACAGTTGGAAAGCTGTTTGTAGATGAGTCAATAAATATTAAAGATGCGCGCATAACGACGCTCGGCGAGCGCGTCGAAGATCTCTTCTATATCACCAATCGGCACGATCAGCGCTTAGTCGATGCAGAAGAAATTGAAGAGCTGTGTAGCAAGATAGAACAAGCCGTCGAAGCGCGGCTTAGCATTTAATCCATCCCAAAGGAGCCTGCGTCATGCTCACTGTGTACGGTATTGCCAACTGCGATACTATTAAAAAAACGAAGAACTGGCTGACTGAAAACGGCCTAGAATTCGAATTTCATGACTATAAAAAGCTTGGTATTAGCGCCGAGCTAGCACAGCGCATGATAGCTGAGCTGTCGCTTGAAAGAATCATTAACACCCGCGGGACTACCTGGCGCAAGCTACCTGAGACTGAGAAAAAATCGCTCAACTCAACGCGCGCCATCGAGCTAATGCAGCGGGAGACATCACTCATCAAGCGCCCAATTATTGACGCTAACGGCCAACTGCTGGTTGGTTTCGATGACGCGACAAGACAAGCCTTAGCCACCACAAAGACATAAGCAAGACGCGAACAAGGAGTACACACGTATGACAGCAATTCACAGCTACGGGTTCGGACTCGCCACAGAAAATGCTGGCGGAGAGATCATCGAAGTCTTTTATTCGCGTTATGGCCTCGACGAGGGTTCTGACCTAACCGCTAGGCTACTCGCCGCTACGGGGCTTAGCAGTTCAGAAAATGGATTCATCAAACTGGACGCCTCTCTTCAAGAGAGCTTTAAAGACGAGCTTGGCGTGCTCGTTCATAGTGACAAAACACTCGTGCTCTGCGTGCTCACCCATGACGCCGCACCAGACAGCGTGCCAGCCGCATTTCTTAAGCTACAGTTGCTATCCGCACGGCTAGTGCGTCCACATGAAGTTAACCTAAACGGTATGTTCGGTGTGCTGCATAACCTGGCTTGGACCAGCGAGGGCGCAATCGATCTCGATGAGCTCGCCGAGCGCCAATTAGCCGCGCGCCTTCAAGGACGACAGCTTACAGTGTTCTCCGTGGACAAATTTCCGCGAATGAGCGACTACGTGGTGCCCAAGGGCATTCGTGTAGCAGACACATCTCGCGTCCGCCTAGGCGCTTATCTCGGCGAGGGAACAACAGTCATGCACGAAGGTTTTGTCAACTTCAATGCAGGCACAGAAGGCCCAGCCATGATTGAAGGACGCATCTCTGCCGGCGTTATGGTCGGCGCCAACAGCGATCTCGGCGGCGGCTGCAGCACCATGGGCACGCTGTCCGGAGGAGGCAAGCAGGTCATCGCCGTAGGAGAGAACTGCCTCATCGGCGCCAACGCAGGTATTGGTATCCCGCTGGCTGACGGCTGCGTGGTCGAAGCTGGCCTCTACGTTACAGCCGGCACAAAGATTCAGCTGCTAGACGCCCAGGGCAAACACCGCTCAAACTGCAAGGCTATAGACCTTATCGGGCAACAAGGATTGCTGTTTAGACGCAACTCCTTAAGTGGCGCGGTGGAATGCCTGCCGCTGCAAAGCGAAGTCGAGCTCAATGAAGAGCTTCACGCTCACAACTAGCAGCGCTGGAATAGAGAACACCTATGAACGAAAGCCCTACCCTCGCGCTAGCGCGCCACCTCATTCAGCGCCCGTCGGTCACACCCAATGATGGTGACTGCCAGCTACTCATGCGTGAGCGTCTGCAGGCACTAGGCTTTGCCTGTGAGAGCCTGCGCTTTGATGACGTGGACAATCTTTGGGCCGTGCGCGGCGATCAAGGCCCACTGTTCGTATTCGCAGGCCATACGGATGTGGTACCCGTCGGCAACGAAGCCGACTGGCGCTTCCCGCCCTTCGCCGCCCAGCTAGAGGACGGCTATCTCCATGGGCGCGGTGCTGCCGACATGAAGGGCAGCCTCGCTGCGATGATCACCGCGTGTGAAGCCGCGCTCTCGGGCCCCGATGCCGCGCTATTTGACTCGCTACGCCTCGGCTTTCTAATCACAAGCGACGAAGAAGGTATTGCTAAGAACGGTACGCGGAAAGTCATGGAAACGCTAAATGAGCGCGGCGAGCAAATAGATTATTGCCTCGTCGGCGAGCCAAGCAGTGGTCAGCAGCTTGGGGACACCATTCGCATTGGACGCAGGGGCTCACTCAGCGCAAAGCTCACCGTCAAAGGGGTTCAGGGGCACGTAGCCTACCCCCAGCTCGCAGTTAACCCGATTCATAAGGCGATGCCCGCTCTTGCAAAGCTCAGCAGCGAAGAATGGGATAGCGGTAATGAATCTTTTCCACCCACCACGCTGCAAATCTCAAACATTACAGCAGGCACGGGCGCCAACAATGTCATCCCGCCTGTGTGCGAGGTTGATTTCAACTTTCGCTATTCCACAGAATCGCGTTACGAAGATTTGCAGCGCAGAGCTCTAACCATTTTTGATGACAGCGGACTAGACTATGCCATCGACTGGCACCTATCGGGCGAACCGTTTTGGACGCGACCAGGCCTATTAAGAGACGCGGTGACAAAGACCATTCGCGAGCATACAGGCTTAGAAACCGATCAATCTACCGCAGGCGGCACCTCTGACGGCCGCTTCATAGCGCCCAGCGGCGCGGAGGTTGTAGAGCTTGGGCCGCGCAATACGACCATTCATCAGGTCGACGAATGTGTGGCTATCGCCGATATAGAGAAGCTCAGCGAACTTTACGCAGGGGTTCTGCGCTACGTAGCACAAGCAAGCAGCGTCTAGCAGCTACTTCGGAGTCAAATAGATATCAAACCTGCTGCTGCTTCCCTTAAGCTGAAGGTCGGGCTTAACGGAGCTAATCAAGGGCGCGTGCTTGCTGCGTTTGACGACCACCCTGCGTCGCGCGAGCAGACAGGCTTTTTCCCACATTGCCTCACCGTCCTCCGCCGCCCCTAAATATTCCTGCAGAGCGAACATCTCTTTCTTTACTCGCGCTGACTTTTTCGCCTCTGGAAACATAGGATCAAGATAGACAACCTCCCACTCCCCGACCGCAGCCTGCAGAGCCAAGAAATCGGCTTTCTCAAGGGAAAGGCGCTGCAAGCTCAACAGCGTAGCTCCGTCGGCAGCCGCAAGCCCTCGCTCCAAGCCATCTCTGAGTAGTTCAAAGACTTTCTCATCTCTCTCCAGAAGTGTCACTTCACAGCCCTGACAGGCTAACAGGAAGGCATCTTTGCCGAAGCCGGCGGTAGCATCGAGCACCCGCGGAAGTCGCCCCGGCTTTATACCCACCGCGCGGCTTATCGCCTGCTGACGCAAGGAGCTGCCGGCTCGATAGCTAAGTGCAGCGGAAAGAAAATCAACGTAGACACCGCTAGAGTCAGGTGCGCCTCGCTCAAGCAAACACTGGCGCCCCTCGATAGAGGAGACAACGAAATCTTTGCCTGCTAGCTCAGCCATAGCAGTAGTGCAGCTCCAAACACGAGACGATAAATAACAAAAGGCAGCACACCGATTCGTGGCAGCAGCTTAAGAAAGAAATGAATGGTGGCGAAGGCAACCAATGCAGACACAGACGTCGCAAGAAGCATCAGCCGCCAATCGAGATCTGCACCGCTGCCTGGGATCTCAGTGAGTAAAAGACCGCCACTAGCGAGAATAATGGGGATCGAGAGTAGAAAAGAAAATTTCGCCGCTGCCTCTCTGCTCAGGCCAATTAACCTTGCAGCCGTCAGTGTCACTCCGGAGCGCGATGTCCCCGGAATAAGCGCGAGCGCTTGCGCCACACCGATGAACAGCGCACCTTTGAGATGCAATGAAGCGAGCTCTGCCCTGCTCTCTCTTGCTAGAGCCCGCGAGTCGGCCCACCAAAGGGCCAACGCAAACAGGATCGAAGCGCTTGCCATGACTGCGACCGTTCTCGCCTGCGCCTGTACAAACCCGTGTAGAAGAAAGCCGATTAGGCCTGCAGGAATGCTGGCTACGGCGAGATTTAACGCTAGCGCAGCTTCTTTGTTCCATGCGCGAGCAGAGAACGACCGAGCTACACCAACGCACATGCTCACGATTTCTGCCCGAAAGAAGACGAGCACCGCGGACAAGCTGCCTAGGTGCACCGCTATATCGACATGAAGCCCTTGGTCGGGCCAGCCAAACAGGATAGCGGGCAAGAGCAGGTGTCCAGAGGAGGAGATTGGGAGGAACTCAGTAAAGCCCTGCAGCACCGCAAGCACGATGATCTGGAAGCTATTTATTTTCCATTACTCCTTGCCGCCTAGTTCGCCACTCAAGCCGGCTAGTAGTCGAGCTGCTCCTTAACATAGTTAGGCTTGAGATCGGCCGGTTTGGCGTAATCTTTCAACTCAAATTTGACTGCCGCAAGGGCTGCCAAGGCATCCAAATTCGCTTCACACTCAACGAGGCCAACCTGTATAGGCCCCTCTGCAAGCGACAGCAGTGCTTCGTCACGCCAGCCCTCACCCACGAATGCGGTATCAGCGGTGAAGTCTGGCAAAATAATCTCTGCAGGTGTGGCTACCTGCTCTGCGGAAACTTGAGTTAGCACACCACGCTCTCCGCGCGCATACGCGCCAAAATAATACTCGCCTTCACGGGCAGGGAGAGCGACGCAAAAGACACTCGCCGCGGTATGCTGCGAAGCACTCTGAGCCAGCGCGGCCAACGTTGAAACGGCAATTGCTGGCAAGGTGTTCGCGTAACAGATAGCCTGCGCCACACCTACCCCAATCCTCAGCCCAGTGAATGAGCCAGGGCCCGCCATCACCGCCACCGCATCAAGCTCAGCAAGCCCTATTTCAGCGCTGGCACAGACATCTTGTATCAAGGGCAGTATCTTTTGTGCGGATTGCCTCGCCTCCAGACTCTCTTTACTGTGAAGGCTGTCACCACTGAGCCCTACAGCACAGCGAGAGGAAGAAGTGTCAATCAAGAGAATCCGAGGGGTCGACATAGACTTTGTTCGCAATCAGTTAGAAATTCGGGAAGGCTGATAAAGCAGATTAGAAGGCATTCTACATAAAAAAAGTCCCCTCAAGCATGCTCGAGGGGACTTTTTATCACTACTATACAGACTTAGAAAAAGCCCGTGGAAGCATTAAGCAGAGGTTCTACTTGCGCTTCTTAGCTTTTGCAGCTGTCTTCTTCTTAGCTGGAGCTTTCTTAGCAGCTACCTTCTTCTTAGCAGGTGCTTTTTTCTTCGCAGGCGCTTTCTTAGCGGCTACCTTTTTCTTAGCAGGTGCTTTTTTCTTCGCAGGCGCTTTCTTAGCGGCTACCTTCTTCTTTGCAGGTGCCTTTTTAGCCGCTACCTTCTTCTTGGCTGGCGCTTTCTTCTTTGCAGCTGCTTTAGCCTTTGCTGCAGCTTTCTTCGCTGCTGCTTTCGCCTTGGCGGCGGCTTTCTTCTCGGCTAGTTTCTTCTTAGCAGCAGCTTTCTTGGCTTCTGCCTTTGCTTTTGCAGCCGCTTTCTTAGCGTCAGCTTTAGCCTTTGCAGCCGCCTTCTTAGCAGCCTTAGCAGCCTTAGCAGCAGCAGCTTTAGCTTGCTTCTTCTTGAAGTTCGCAGTAAACGCCTTGACCGCTTTATCGAGAGCTTCCTGAGCCTTCACTTCATCTGCCGCCTTCTTAGCAGCTGCTTTAGCTACCGCTTCAGCTGCCTTCACGCGTGCTGCTGCAGTGCGTACCTTGGCGGCAACGCCAGCGGCTTTCGCAGAAGCTTTCTTAGCTGCGGCTTTTGCAGCGGCAGCAGACTTCTTGGCTGCGGCTGTCTTAGCCTTCGCTGCAGACTTAGTTGCTGCAGCTGACTTCTTCTTAGCCGCCGTCGCAACTTTCGCTGCGGCTGCTGATTCTTTTTCTAGTTTAGCTAGGGCTGCTTGCGCCTTGTCTAGCGCAGGACTGCTCACCTTAGCAGTTTTCTTTTTAGCCACTGGGCTGCGTTTTGCTTTAGCTTTAACTTTAGCCATGCTCGATTTTCTCCTAGGTTATTAATCTTGCCCGCTGCTGTTTCCATGTTCCCAGAAAGTCGTTGCCGACATCAGAGTTCACCAAGCTTGTATTCACAGCCGCAGTTCTTAGCTGTAGTTCACCATACACTGATAATTCCCGACAAGACTACTGACTTTGTCCAATACAGTGAAAAGCGACTTCATTTTGTAGCTCGAAAGAAGTTATTTTCAAGCCACGCCTAACCCCCACTACGATGGGTGTTACGGACTATTTCGATAGTAACAGAAAAAACTTTAAGAAAACGTGGTTTATTTTTGCAAATTCGAATACAAAAAAGCCCGAGTCACCTCGGGCCTTTGCCGTTTAAGATGAAACATCTGCCTCGATTTTTTTGTAAATAATTCTCCTAAGCGAGCAGCACGGCAATCGATTCACGTATGAACTCAACTTTTGCAACGCCATCCACCTTAACAACCTTTACTGAAGCCCCGTTTTCCGCCGCGCCGGTATAGAAACCAACTAGCGGTTCTGTTTGCTCATGATAAACCTGCAAACGTTTCCGAATCGTTTGCTCTTGATCGTCTTCTCGCTGCACCAACGCTTCACCGGTGTCGTCATCAACACCCTCATTGGCTGGAGGATTGTATTCTATGTGATAAACACGCCCTGAACCGGGGTGCACACGGCGACCACTTAAGCGCTTTACTATTTCGTCATCTGGCACATCAATTTCTAAAACGCAGTCAATTTCTACCCCTGCGTCAACCATGGCCTGCGCCTGGGGAATCGTCCTAGGAAAACCATCGAACAAAAAGCCGTTTTCACAGTCTTTTTGAGCAATGCGTTCTTTCACGAGCGCGATGATAATTTCATCTGTTACCAAACCACCCGAAGCCATAACCTGCTCTACCTGCTTTCCTAACTCAGATTTCGCAGCCACCGCAGCGCGTAGCATGTCGCCAGTTGAGATCTGCGGGATTCCCAGCTTCTCGGTAATAAACTGCGCCTGCGTTCCCTTCCCGGCTCCCGGTGCTCCCAAAAGAATTAATCTCATTTACCTACTCCTTGATATGTTTCTGCGCGGCCAAAGCCTTAAACTATAACCCAGATTGCTTCGCTTTATCCCAAAGCGCGTCGAGATCTTCCAGCTTTTTGTCTTCAATTGACTCGCCGCGCCTTTCAAGCTCACTCTCTATGAATCGAAATCTCGCCTCAAATCGCCCATTACAGCCTCGTAGGGCCGCTTCGGGCTCGACCTTTGTATGACGCGCAAGATTAACAGCGGCAAAAAGGACGTCCCCAAGTTCGTGCTCTATCTCCGCCTGATTCCCGCTGGCAAGCGCCTCTTCAAGCTCGCCAACCTCTTCCTTTAGCTTGGCGAACACCGGCTCCCGATCGTCCCAATCAAAACCCACACCCGCCGCACGCTTTTGCAGTTTGCGCGCACGATCCATGGCTGGCAGCGCCTTGGGCACGTTGTCTAGAATACCCAGCAATTCCTGCTTTGGCACGGCACCAGCAGCAAGAAGCTTTTGATGCTTCTCTTCACGCTCGATTTTTTTTATGGCTTCCCAATTTTCTACCACCTGGTCTGGACTCAGCTTTTGTGCCTGGCCAAAACTGTCCAAAGACCCATCTGGGAACACATGCGGATGCCGTCGCAGAAGCTTGCGAACAATTCCGGAAGCAACACTTTCAAAATTGAAGCTATGCTCCTCATGGGCGAGCTGCGCATAGAATACGACCTGAAAAAGCAAATCTCCAAGCTCGTCTTCAAGCTCTATCCGACAGCCATTCTCTATTGCTTCGGCTACCTCGTACGCCTCTTCCAGTGTATGCGGGAGCAAGGTACTCATATCCTGTTTCAAATCCCAAGGACAACCGTGCTCAGGATCTCTCAGCTTCGACATAAGTTCGATCAATGTCTCAATGCTACTCATCACGCTCTCTCCCAATAGCTTTGTCTGCTTTGTCACTTAGCGCGACGCTCAAAAACCGCCATCGATTCGACATGGGTCGTGTGAGGAAACATATCCATAACTCCTGCGGTCGTTAAGCGATAGTCGGCTGCTACAAGCTCCGCTGTATCGCGGGCGAGCGTGGCTGGGTTGCAGGAAATATACACGATCTTTTGCGCGCCAAGTGCAGCTACTTCTTTAATGATCTCTAAAGCTCCGGATCGCGGTGGATCCAATAAAACTTTGCTATAGCTGTTAGTCGCCCAGCTCTCGCCGGCGAAGCTCTTCGCCAGGTTGGCTGCGTAAAATTGCGTATTGCTAAGACCGTTCCTGTGCGCATTCTCGCCGCCGCGCTCAACCATCTCCTGACTACCTTCCACCCCAACCACTTTGCCCGCTCGTGTAGCTGCTGCTAGCGTGAAATTACCTAAACCACAAAATAGATCGAGCACACTGTCCTGCTCATTGAGTTCGAGAAGATCGAGAGCACGGCTGACAATCCTCCGGTTTATCCCTGCATTGACTTGGGTAAAGTCCATAGGGTGAAAAGCGAGCTCCAGGCCGAAATCGGGGAGAAAATAGCGCAGTCGATCTTCATCGCGCTGCGGCCATAGCCGCGCCACTGTGTCATTGCCCCCGGGCTGCAGATATATCTCGACACTGTGCTCACGTGCAAAGTCAGTCAGCGCTGCACTATCGCTCTCGCTAAGCGCTTCTAAATGCCTGACTACCAGCGCAACCTCCTTCGCAGCGTCAGGCTCTGGCGCTGTCTCACCTACCGCCACTTCTATTTGCGGTATTTCCATTTTGCCGTCTAGAGTCGTGAACAACTCACGCAACGGAGCGATAAGACAGGCGACTTCTTCTACCAATACCTCACAGCTGTCCATCTCGGCGATGAAGCTGCTGTACTTCTCTCGAAACCCCACTAGCGCCCCGCCCTTCTTCGATACGAAGCGCACGGCCAAGCGTGCTTTGCGCCGGTAGTGCAGCTCGACGTCGCGCAGCGGCGGCAATATGTCAACGCTATCTAAAGAGTCCGCTAATGCTTGCTGCATCAATTCGATCAAAACAGACTGCTTAAAATCGATCTGAGCGGAGGCCTCCATATGCTGCAGACTGCAGCCACCACAGTTGCCGGCAAAACTGCAGGGGGGCTGCACCCGCAGTGGTGAGGCATCAAAGACCTCCGAGGTACGCAGCTCGTCGAAACTGCTGCGCTTGCGAACGTAATGCGCTGCCACGCGCTCACCTTTGAGCGCACCGTCAACAAACACCACTTTACCGTCCACATGGGCAACACCTCTGCCTTCATGGCTTAGCCCTGTGATGTTCAGTTCAATCGCCTCGGTGGGAAGCTTTTGTTTACGAAACCTACGCCTGCTCATAATTTTTCTCGATAACGCCTCAATACTACCCAAGCTAACGCTCGGGCGGTAAGAAACTGACTAGTATGGGGGCCTAACTAGGCGAAAACGCCTGTTGACAGATAGCGATCGCCGCGATCGCAGACAATGGCCACGATCGTGGCATTGCTAACACGCGTGTTTAGTTCTAATGCCGCGTAAACCGAACCACCAGAAGACACTCCGCAGAAGATGCCCTCTTGTTTTGCCAAGGCGCGCATGGTCGATTCAGCATCGCTTTGTGCAACGTCTATAACTTGATCTACGCGAGCCGCATCGAAGATTTTTGGCATATAGGCAGCCGGCCAGCGGCGTATTCCAGGGATCTTGGAACCTTCTTTAGGCTGGAGACCTACGATTTCGATGTCGGCGTTCTGCTCTTTCAGGTAGCGCGATACGCCCATGATGGTTCCGGTTGTGCCCATAGAACAGACAAAATGAGTCACGCTTCCTTGGGTGTCGCGCCATATTTCCGGGCCAGTACCTGTGTAATGGGCATCGGGGTTATCGTGATTGGCAAACTGATCAAGCACCAGGCCCTTGCCCTCCGACTGAAGACGCACAGCAAGATCACGCGCGCCCTCCATCCCCTCTTCCCCCGAAACCAGAATCAATTCTGCGCCGTAGGCGCTCATCGCGGCCTTGCGCTCTTCGCTCATATTGTCAGGCATGATCAAAATCATCTTGTAGCCCTTGGCCGCCGCGACCATAGCGAGTGCGATCCCCGTGTTACCGCTGGTCGCCTCTATAAGGGCGTCGCCTTTCTTAATGTCGCCGCGCTTTTCAGCCTGCACCAGCATGTTCAGCGCCGGCCGATCTTTCACAGAGCCGCCAGGATTAGTGCCTTCGAGCTTCACTAGAACCCGATTATTCGAAGCGCCCGGCAGATTACGCAGCTCGACGAGAGGCGTGTTTCCGATAAGCGATTCGATTGTGTCTATAGGCATACAAAATTATCTCTAGGCTAGTCGAATGCCTCGCTCAGAAAAAGAGGCCATAAGGTCGGTTCACCCGCTAGGGAGGACCTGATCTCGGAAATTCGAGGTGATCAGCGTTTTAAGATCCTAATTGTGGCACGGTTCGAAGACGCGCCCAACAGTGAGCTAACTTTCAGCGCTGCGGTCAGGCTCGCGTCTAGCCATAAATAAGCTACGACTCATAAGCGGGCGAGGCCCCAAATGCTTCTCTAATGCGAGGCGGGTTAAACGCTTAGCCGCAGTGGCGCAAAAGCTTTGAGAAAACATTTCATTGCGCACCGCTTCTATTTCGACACCAGAAAAACTCCTAGACGATTCTGCGGCGATACGGATAAAGCCCTGAGCCGGGTCGAAATTGTAGTGTCCAGCAGAATCAATACGCGTTTCCGAATTGGCTTCGGTATCAAAGTTAATCCCGTAGCCAAGTTCGCCAAGCAGACTAAATTCGAAGTGCCGGAGAGTACTCGCAAGATCGGCACTGCCCTGAAGAGCGATTAACGTATCTTGATAGAAACCGTAGAGCGCCCGGTGCTCCTCCCCCGTCTGCATGAGTCGTACCAATAGCTCGTTGACATACAAACCACTATATAAGCGCTGCGCGCCGAGGCGCAGAGACTCGTGCATGGCTTCAGTCGCGCCTAAGCTTTTTAAATCGCTGCGACCCGAGAAACTGATAAGCAGGGGCTGAAATGGCTGCAGAAGCGAGCGGTGACGGGATTTCGCCGCGCGCGCACCCTTCGCTACTGCTCTGACGCGCCCGTAGTCGCGCGTAAAGAAATCGACGATTAAACTCGAGTTCTGAAACGGAATTCGGTGCAGTACATAGGCCGGCTGTAGTGCGACTCTGGATTCCATAGCACGCCCCGCTAGCGATCGCTGTAACCCAGGCTTTGTAGCGCACGCTCGTCATCCGCCCAGCCGGACTTCACTTTGACCCACAAATTAAGCATGACTTTGCAGTCGAAGCTGATTTCCATGTCTTCACGCGCCGCCGTACCAATCTGCTTCAACCTGTCACCGTCGCTACCAACGATAATTCGCTTTTGACCTTGCCTATCCACAAGGATCAGGCCGTGTATATGCAGCGTCGGGCCCTGTTGCTCGAATTTCTCTATCTCGACCGTCACGTCGTATGGCAACTCATCACCGAGCTGACGCGTCACTTTTTCGCGAATCAGCTCCGCAGCCAAAAAGCGGGAGCTTCTATCCGTCACTTGATCTTCGGGGAAAAGGAACGGCCCGGCGGGCAAGTAGGCGCGAATTAGCGCTTCTAAAGAGTCTAAATTATGCCCGCCCAGCGCGGAGACAGGCACGATCTCGGCAAAGTTCCTTTTTTCTGCCAGCATGGCGATATGCGGCAGAAGCTGCTGCTTGTCCTTCACGAGATCGATCTTATTGATTAATAGGATCACAGGACGCGAAGTCGTTGCTAGCGCCTCAAGCACACGCTCGTCCGCTTCATTCCAAGCAAAGCGTTCGACTACGAAAAGCACGACATCGACGTCTTTGATAACGCTGTGCACCGTGTCATTCATCACCCTGTTAAGGGCCTTGCCGGTAGGAGCGTGCAGACCTGGCGTATCGACGAATAGACACTGAGTCTTGTCGTCGCTGCTGATGCCGAGAATGCGGTGGCGCGTCGTTTGAGGCTTGCGCGAGGTGATACTAATTTTTTGCTTGAGCACATGATTTAGCAGCGTCGACTTGCCGACGTTAGGACGCCCAACGATCGCGACGAAGCCACAGCGCTGTTCCTGATCTTCTTGCGCATCAATTTCGCTCATTGCTGATCTCCTAGCTGGATAAGTGCGAGCTGTGCCGCGCGTTGCTCCGCTTCTTTTTTACTCGCACCTTCACCTTTCACCGGCGCACCGAGACCCTCAACCGAGCACTCGACGTGAAACCATTGCTCGTGTGCAGCACCATCGATACTGACCACTCGGTAAGCAGGCAGGCTGCGCTTCTGTGCCTGCAAGAATTCCTGTAACGCAGTTTTACTGTCTTTTTGTGCCGATGCCTCATTGCCAGAGGGCCCTTCGCTCGCGATGAGCCGACGAATAAAGCCGGCGGCAGGGTCTAAACCGCCATCGAGATAAATGGCTGCTATGAGTGCTTCGACTGCGTCAGCCAAAATAGAGTCTCGGTCGCGCCCCCCTGCTTTCACTTCCCCACTACCAAGCACAAGATGCTCGCCTATTTTGAGGGAACGCGCCGCTAGCGCCAGCGCTGGCTTGCTTACCAAGCTCGCCCGTAGGCGACTGAGATCACCCTCGCTCAGTTCCGCATTGTCGTTGAACAGCGCCTCGGCCACCACAAAGCCGAGCACCGCATCGCCGAGGAATTCGAGCCGCTCGTTGTGAGCGCCACTTGCGCTGCGATGAGTAAGGGCAAGTTGCAAGAGCTTCACGTCTCGAAACTGGTAATCCAGCTGCGTTTCAATCTGCGCATACTTATTGGGCTTCACGACGCTGCTCCCCACTTATTCGGGCTGTGGGAAGAAGGTATTATTTTCGAAACTAGGAACATTGAAGCCGGGGTCTTTATGCAACCAGATAGCTATCGCCTTGCCGACTATATTTTCCTCCGGCACAGCACCCCAAACACGACTATCTGCGCTGTTTTCGCGGTTGTCCCCAATCATGAAGTAGTGACCCGCGGGCACAATCCAACTGCTTCGGCCGCGCGAAGCATTCACGCCAGGAATATGCTGTGCGGCGTGGGTCACACCGTTGTACGTTGCTGAATTAAGAACACCATCGAGCGGACCAATCCCGGTGTCTACAGAGATATCAGCAACGAATTCCTCGGGCACCAGCTCGCCGTTTACACTTAGGCGCTGATTTTCATAGCGAATTGTATCTCCAGGCAGCCCGATCACACGCTTGATGAAATACTGGTTCACGTGGGGTGGAATAAACACCATGATCTCGCCACGCTGGGGCTCGCCAACGTCGAGAATTTTCGTGCCTAAGACGGGCAAACGCAGCCCGTAGGCAAATTTATTGACCAGGATAAAATCGCCGATCTTAATGGTTGGGATCATAGAGCCCGTCGGCACCTGATACGGCTCAAACAGGAATGAGCGCAGCGTAAGCACGAATAGCAACACAGGGAAGAAAGACTTTGCATACTCCGTGACCACGGGCTCTCTGCGAAGACGCTCAAGCTCCTGAGCCACCTGCTCTTCGGTGAGCCTCAGATCCGTGCTCGCCCGAGCCTGAAAGGCGTCTGCGGCGCGAGTACGACCACTTTTTACTAACAAGGTATCGAGCAGCCAAATGCCGCCGCATAAGGCGACCAGACAAACCAGTACTAATGAAAAATCAATATCCATGGGTTGCGCCCCTTAGCTTTGCGACTAACCGTCTACTTTTAAAACAGCGAGGAAGGCTTCCTGCGGAACTTCAACATTACCCACCTGCTTCATTCGCTTCTTGCCCGCTTTTTGTTTTTCTAACAGCTTTTTCTTGCGCGTGATATCACCGCCGTAGCACTTCGCCGTGACGTTCTTACGCAGCGCCTTAACCGTTTGCCGCGAGATAATCTGCCCACCTATGGCCGCCTGGATCGCAACATCGTAGAGCTGGCGCGGTATAAGCTCTTTCATTTTCTCGACCAGTGCGCGGCCTTTGCCGAGCGCGTGGTCGCGATGCACAATGAGCGCGAGCGCATCAACGCGGTCGCCATTGATCATGACATCCAAACGCACCAGCGACGCTTTCTCGAAGCGCTGAAATTGATAGTCTAAAGACGCGTAGCCACGACTCACCGACTTCAGTCTATCGAAGAAGTCGAGAACCACCTCGTTCATTGGCAGCTCATAGCTTAGTGAGACCTGCTTACCAATAAACTGAAGATCTTTTTGTATTCCTCGCTTCTGCACGCACAGAGTGATAACACTGCCTAGATGCTCGTGGGGAACAAGAATATTTGCCAGCACTATCGGCTCGCGCATCTCATCGATGGACGCAACCGGTGGTAGGCGCGACGGACTGTCCACCATAACCACATCGCCATTGTTCATCTGTACTTCATACACCACCGTGGGTGCGGTGGTAATCAGAGAGAGATCGTATTCGCGTTCCAAGCGCTCCTGAATGATCTCCATATGCAGCATGCCAAGGAAGCCGCAGCGAAAACCAAAGCCCAGTGCATCGGAGTTTTCTGGTTCGTACTGTAGGGAGGAATCGTTAAGCGTCAGCTTTGACAGCGCGTCGCGAAAAGCTTCGAAATCGTCTGACGAGACGGGAAACAGGCCCGCATAGACTTGCGGCTGAATACGCTTGAATCCCGCCAATGCTTCAACCTCGGGTGTACTTGCCAGCGTGAGCGTGTCACCAACGGGGGCACCTAAAATTTCTTTGATACCCGCTACGACAAAGCCTACTTCGCCAGCCATGAGCACAGGCAGCTCAGTCCGCTTGGGAGTGAAGACGCCCACGCTGTCAATGACATGAGCCTTGCCTAAGGACTTGGCGATGATCTTGTCGCCCTTCTTGAGGGTTCCCGCGACCACGCGAACGAGAGACACGACCCCCAGATAGTTGTCAAACCACGAGTCGATGATCAGAGCCTGCAGTTTGCTGTCTCGATCTCCGACAGGCGCTGGTACCTTAGCGACAATTTCTTCGAGGATATCGACGATGCCAAGCCCGGACTTTGCGCTCGCGCACACCGCCTCGGTGGCATCAATTCCGATGATTTCCTCGATTTCGGTCTTAACGCGATCCGGTTCAGCCTGCGGAAGATCCATCTTGTTCAAGACTGGCAGTACTTCCAAGCCCTGCTCGATTGCGGTGTAGCAGGTCGCAACGGACTGCGCCTCGACGCCCTGCCCCGCATCAACAACGAGAAGTGCTCCTTCGCAAGCGGCAAGCGAGCGTGATACTTCGTAGGTAAAGTCGACGTGTCCAGGTGTATCAATAAAATTGAGTTGATAGCGCTGGCCGTCAAGCGCGTCGTAATAAAGCGTGACGCTCTGCGCTTTGATCGTAATGCCACGTTCGCGCTCGATGTCGAGATTATCGAGTATCTGCTCTGCCATCTCGCGCTGAGTGAGCCCGCCGCAGTGCTGAATAAAACGATCGGCTAATGTGGATTTGCCGTGGTCGATATGGGCAATGATGGAAAAGTTTCGTATATGGCTAAGATCGGTCACAGTGAGGAGTCGCAGAAAACGTGCAATGGGGGATAGCAAACTACCCTGAAGCGCGCGATTCTACCGTATTTTGGACTGCAGTGGCAGGAAAACCGCTGCAGTCGCGGGGCCTGCGCCTTGCGCTCAGACCCCGCCAGACGATGACGCAGCAGTGCTTACCGCGCCTTAGCTGCCAAGTTCGAGAGTGAGCGTTGTTCCCTGGCCTTGGCGCACAATACGAATCTGAACGAATCCAGTGTCAGGTAAAGCCTCAGCCGCTGCCTCAAAGTCGGCCATCGAGCTCACTGATTCTCGATTGAGCGAAACCACTACGTCACCTTCGCGAAGACCCGCTTCCCGCCCTGGGCCTGACTCTATCTCAACGACCCGCAAACCATCGAGACCCGCGACCTGCCGCGTTTCCTCGCTTAGCTCTTCCACCTTAAAACCGAGCGGATTCACCCGCGCGGGCGTCGCTTCGATCGCCGCCTCTGCCAATTCATTGGTTGGCGAGCTCCCTAGCTCCACTACCACGCGCTCTCTCTTGCCATCGCGAATAAGAGCAACCTCTGCCCTGGTTCCAGGCCGATACTGTCCCACGTAAAACGGCAGGTCGGTGTAATACTCGATTTCGTGGCCATTAAACTCGACGATGATGTCTTCGTCCTCAACCCCGGCTCGCCCCGCCGGGCTATCATCCATTACCGCATCGACAAAGGCGCCCCGCGGCCTGTCCATATCGAAGACCTCAGCTAAGGCGTAATCGACTTCACGCATACGCACGCCCAGCAGACCTCGCTCCACTGCACCTGATTCACGTAGCTGAGCGACGACGTTCACTGCGACGTTACTCGGGATAGAAAAAGAAATACCGTTCGATCCGCCGGTGCTGCTTAGAATTTGCGAATTTATTCCGATGACTTTGCCGTCTAGGTTGAAAAGCGGACCGCCTGAATTACCCTGATTGATCGCAACATCGGATTGAATGAAGGCCATGTAGTTATACGAAGAGCGGCCAGGGACTGAGCGGCCTTTGGCGCTGACTATTCCCGCAGCCGCAGAGAATTCGAGACCGAAAGGCGAGCCAATAGCTAACACCCAATCGCCGACTCTCACCCCTTGGGAGTCACCGAACTCGACAAAGGGCAATTGCGTTGCGGCAATCTTAAGCAGGGCCAAATCTGAAGGTTCATCCAGCCCAATAACCTCGGCTTCGAACACTCGACGGTCGTTGAGGGTGACCTGAATGGAGTCGGCGCCCTCCACCACGTGATTATTGGTGAGCACAAAACCATCGTCGGAAATCAAAAAGCCAGAGCCCACACCGCCGCGCTGCATCGGCGGTTGTTCCTCTAACTGCAGCTCTGGCGCATCTTCGGGCCGCAGACGACGCAGCAGCTCCTCGAGATCTTCGTCGCTGACCTGCGGGCGCCGGGAGACACTGCGGCGCGTTGAGATTTCCACAATAGCGCTCGCGCTATCTTCAACCAGATCTGCAAAATTAGGCAGCCCAGCAGCGCCACTGCTCTGGTGCGGCAGCATAAGCAGCGCGCCTAGACTGGCGCTTAAAAGAATTCGCTGAAAAAGGCGAACACTTCGCAATACGAGTGAGAATCGAGAAAACTGGCCCATATTTATCTCCTTGTTTCTATCGAATACGTTCGCTCGGCGCCAGTAGATTCTGCGCAAGCTTAGAGAGCAAAAAGCTCCGATGCGACCTAATCCTGTCTCTGAACTGGAGAACAAGTTTGTCTACTCAGCAGTGAGTTGTATTCGCAACGAAAAGCGCCTCTAGGCTAGGCTTGAGCGTCGAGCACAAGCTAAACATAGAGGCGCAATTGAAAACTACAAGACTTGCGGCTAACGCTTTAGCGGCAGTTCCACTGTTTCAGACACAAGACGGTATAGGGGCGATTCTTGTAAATGCTCTGTGCGAACCGGCTGATCTTCGAGGACCGCCATGTTTGCGATGTATTCCTGCAAGCGCTGCTGGGCAAGGGCATCGACCGGTTGCGCGGCTACATTCGCTGTACCGGCTGTCGCCGCAACGGCGTCAAAAGGCTCCTGACTGTTGAGGCCGCCTCTTTCCTGCTCATCAAGCCCTTTGATCGCACTGTCATTTCCAGGGTCCTGAACGCTCGATGACAGCATTAAACTGCCCGCTGTAGTCGGAGTTGTCGAAGATGGCAGAGCAAGCTGAAGGGCGAATACGCAGGCGACAGCGACACTGGCTGCAATGGCGAGCTTGGCTACACCAGTGGTCCAAGTCCCAGCCTTCGACTTAACCGCCGCCTCACCAGCCAAATTGGGTAGCGCCGACATCACTGCCTGACTGAAATCAGGACTCAGCTGGCGCATCTCGCCACCCTGCCCGCGCAGGACCGCTTGAGCGATAGCGAAGCGCTGCCACTTAGCCTCTTGCTGTGGATCCTGCGCTGCTAATAACCTGCGCAGCTCGAGCTCGCTTCCCTCACCGTCAAACAGTGCAGACAGCGCTTCGTCTTGCCGCGCACTGGGTTCAGATATCTGATCGGAGCCTGCCATGTTCGAATCCTTGTTCATCAATTGCGTACCCATATCCTTCGTTTTCACTTACTACGCATTCGCTGCGCACACATTACTTAGAAACTCATTCGCCCATCATTTTGCCGAAAGACGAGTTTAACCTTGTTCCTTCACAGCTACATATGCAGCTTTACCACCTTATCTATCGCCTCGCGGGCGCGAAATATTCGCGAACGCACTGTTCCAACGGGGCAATTCATTACTTCAGTAATATCCTCATAGCTAAGCCCTGAGAACTCGCGCAGCGTAAAAGCGGTGCGTAGATCCTCAGGCAACTCTTCGATCGCTTTCTCCAGCGCCGCCTTTAATTCGGCTGTAGCAAAACTTCCCTCCGGAGAGTCGACCTCCCTCAACGGCTGGCCTATCTCAACGAGCTCGGCCTCCTCGGCCTGCAGATCGCTGGCTGGGGGCCGCCGGGTCTTAGCAACCAGCGCGTTCTTCGCCGTGTTGACTGCAATCCTGTACAGCCACGTGTAGAAGGCGCTGTCGCCTCGAAACAGGTGCAGTGCCCGGTAAGCCTTGATAAAGGCTTCCTGCGTAATGTCCTCGACTTCCTGCGGGTCTTTTATAAAGCGCGCAACCAAGGCTGCGACCCGATTCTGATAACGCAGCACAAGAAAATTGAAGGCGCTCGTCTGCCCTGCCCGTACGCGCTCCACTAGCTGCAAATCGCTTGCTTGCGCACCACTTTCACTCATTAACTAACTCCCAACTCCGCGCACTCGACCTGCACCGAGGGGAACAAATGCATCCAGACACCTACTCAGACCGCGTCTGGGTGCAAAAGTTCTCAAAACCTTTAGAATCCGCCGCTCTTCGGACAGCGTTATTATGGCGGTTGAACCGCGCCCCACAATAAAACCAATTTATCATTAAAAATTAAGCAGTTAAAACATGAACCCAACACCACAGCCAAACCAGTTTGATCTGCTTATTATCGGCAGTGGCGCAGCAGGCCTCACCCTCGCCCTGCGCACAGCGCCTTTTGCCCGTGTCGCGGTACTGAGTAAAGGGGAGCTCAATCAAGGCGCTACGTTTTACGCTCAGGGCGGCATCGCAGCCGTATTGGATGACGAAGACAGCATTGATTCCCACGTCAGCGACACATTGACTGCCGGTGTCGGCCTCTGCCACCGCGACGTAGTCGAACGTATTGTCGAGCATAGCGCGGAAGCGGTCGCCTGGCTCGTCGATCAGGGCGTACCTTTTACTACCACGAGCGGCGGTGAAGTAGCCGGCGGTGCCTTGGATACACTGCACCTAAGCAAAGAAGGCGGACACAGCCATCGCCGCATCATTCACGCCACCGATGCCACAGGTAAGGCGGTGTTCGAGACCTTAAAGCAACGCGCGCTGGAACACCCCAACATCGAACTCTTGGAGGGCTACACGGCGGTTGATCTGGTAACCGAACAGGACGACAGCGGAAATACACGCTGCGTTGGCGCCTATGTACTCAACCAGAAGACCGAAGCGGTGGAGGTGCTTGGCTGCAAATTCGTTGCTTTAGCAACCGGCGGGGCAAGCAAAGCCTACCTATATACGTCTAACCCCGACGGCGCCAGCGGCGACGGCATTGCCATGGCTTGGCGGGCCGGCTGCTCGGTTGTGAACATGGAATTCAATCAATTCCATCCAACCTGTCTTTATCACCCCCACGCCAAGTCCTTCCTCATAACCGAGGCGCTGCGCGGCGAAGGTGCCACGCTAGAGTTGCCAGACGGCACGCGCTTTATGCCCAACTTCGATGCACGTGAGGAATTGGCTCCGCGCGATATCGTGGCGCGAGCGATCGACCACGAGATGAAACGGCTAGGCTGCGACTGTGTATACCTCAACATTTCTCACAAGCCGGCTGACTTCGTGCGCGAACATTTCCCCACTATTTATGCGCGCTGTCTCGAATTTGGTATCGATATCACCAGTCAGCGCATACCGGTTGTGCCTGCCGCCCACTATACCTGCGGCGGCGTCGCTGTGAACGAGCGCGGTATGACCGACCTCAGTAATCTCTACGCAATAGGCGAGACGAGCTTTACAGGACTGCACGGGGCAAACCGCATGGCGAGCAATTCACTACTCGAGTGTTTCGTCGTTGCCTTCGCCGCCGCGGAGGATATCGCTGGGCGCATCGATAGCACATCACATGCCCAGAGTCTTAGCGACTGGGACGCAAGCCGCGTAGTCGACTCCGACGACGAAATACTTGTTGCACATAACTGGGACGAGCTAAGGCGCTGCATGTGGGACTTTGTCGGCATCGTACGTAACGACGAGCGCCTGACCCGCGCGCGGCGCCGCATTGACCTACTTCAAAACGAAGTAAGTGACTATTACAGCCGCCATAAGGTGACCAACGATCTACTGGAGCTGCGCAATCTCGTCCTCGTTTCTAGCCTGATCATAGACAGCGCTCTAGAGCGCAAAGAGTCGCGCGGCCTGCACTTCACTCTCGACTACCCAGAGCTGTGCGAGAACAGCACGGATACAGTTCTTACCCCCTAGCCGCCTGTGTGATCGGCTTCTAGAAATCTCAGATGGCGGCGCAGGCGACTCGCTTGCGCGCGCTCAAGACTCCCTGGCCAGAACCTCAATGTCATCACCGCCTCTGCGGCAGCCGACCTGCGCGCCTGAATCGAGTCACGCAGAGAAAAACTGAGTACGACCAGAAATTCTCCGCTGCGCTTCACTTCAGGAGGCAGGGCGTGAACGGGCGGTTTATCTGCGGATTCATAGATCAGTATGCTGCGCGTCGGTGTAAAAACCACACGTCTGACCCGCTGGGAATAGGAACTTTTGAGCACTGCCGCAGCATGAGCGCACAGCAGAAAAGCTAAGAGCAGGCATAGCCAGGTATTGGAGCCCCTCACTCCTTCAAACAGCAGGAGTAGCGCAGAGAGAGTCGACAACAGTATCGACGCGGGGATGAGAGGAGAAACCTTGATATCGACTGCAAACAATCGGGGTCGCGCCTCGCTTGAACTCGCTTTTGGGGTATGGCGCTCACGGGACCTGCGTGAAGCGCTTACCCTCAAGCTTAGTGCAGCGTTTTTTGATGCGCGAGAATAAGCCCTATCATTCGCTCAAAGCGCGCTTCACTCGGTTCGGCACGGCGCATCAGCCATGCCCAGAGGTCTTGATCTTCTTCGGCAAGAAAATCGCGGTAGAGCCTCTTGTCCTCGACACTCAATAGCTCATAGGCTTCGTTTGCGAAGGGCACTAAAAGCAAATCGAGCTCCAGCATGCCGCGCCGGCTGTGCCAAAATATTTTTGTTTGCAGAAGTTCAGGATCAAGCTCGCTCATCGTATTTCTCGTTTACAGTTCATGTTGCCGTGGGTTCTTTGCAACTTATGCGGCGCAGGATACTCTCTAGGCACTGCTGGCGCTAGCGCCCTGCTGCCACTCATCTTCAAGATGAATTTGCTGCGTTACGCTGTAGAATACGAACAGAAAGGGCAGTCAGCCTACTCCGCGGTCAGTGACAGCTGCGAACTCAAAATAAAGCGTCAAACCGCCCCAAGCAATTGAGCAAAGACACAGTGGATCCATTCATGCCGACCCAGTCCGTAGCAAGTTTCGCCTTAGAGCAGTACCGCTTCATTCGTGCCTCTGGACCCGACGCTAAAAGCTTTTTGCAAGGCCAAGTGACCTGCGACACGAGCAAGATCACCCCCACGCAAAGCGTTCCCGGCGCCCTGTGCAATCTAAAGGGCCGCGCAATAGCAGATTTCCGTGCATTAGAGATCGACGGCGATGTTCTCCTGCAAGTGTCTTCGGGCTTGCAGGACAAGGTGCTCGCAATACTCAAAAAGTACGCGGTCTTCTCAAAACTGACGCTGTCAAACGAAGACAATTTCCAAGCTTTGGGTCTTCATATTCCCAACGATAGCGACAGTGATTTACACCACAGCCTATTTGCTAACGCCCTGCCGAAAGCCCCCGGTGCGGCCTCTCCGCTGGAAACCGGCTGCACAATGCTGCGCACCGAACTGCGCCGCCAGCCAGTCATTGCTATAGAAGTGTGGGGAAGCGCGGAAAAACTAAACACCCTAAAAGCTACGCTTGGATCCAAGCTCTCGCACGGCGATATTGTCAGCTGGACCGAGGCCGAGAATCTTAGCGGCATCGCTCATATCACCGAAGACATGAGTGAGGAGTTCACACCCGCCCTCCTCAATTACGACATTTCGGGTGTCGTTGATTTCAAGAAAGGCTGCTACACAGGCCAAGAGATCGTTGCGCGGATGTTTTACCGCAGCACGCCCAAGAAGCGGCTTTTTGCCCTACAGGCACAAGCACCTCTCACCGCTCCATTGAGTATTGTTGCAGAGGGTTTAGAGGACGAAGACTTGGGGGAGGCGTTCTCTGTCACCCCGCACAGCGCGCTTGCCGTGCTGCCCATCGAGGCGGCGCAAAACAAGCTAGCTGGATTAAATGGTGAGGAGCTTACGTTACTAGAACTTCTTTATTCCGAGCCCGAGGCCTAAGCGCTGAGGGTTCTTTAAGCCGCTAGGCGGAGGGTAAGCGCCGGGCGGAACACGCAGCGGGTACGCCAAACTCACACCAAGCTCACACCAAGCTCTACAGGCCCAGCTGAGATTTGAAAAGATGGCGCCCCGGAGAGGATTCGAACCTCTGACCTGCCCCTTAGGAGGGGGCCGCGCTATCCAGCTGTGCCACCGGGGCCGCGCGGGCAGATTGTATCACGCAGCTCCCAACTGCGGCAGAGCGTCTATGCACCGCGCTCCCTCGTTACCTCCGCGTCCTCACCAAAACCAGACCCTCGCTCTCTACTTTGCAGACTCAATCTCAGGTTGGTTTAGGTAACGGCTCGCCTTGCGATGAAAGGTACTCTTGCTGAGCCCAAGAAGCCGCGCCGCTTCGGCTTTGTTGTTTTCACTTCGGCGTAGCGCACTCAGCACCATAGCCTGTTCAAGGCAATCGTTAAGCGTCGCCGCGTCAATACTTCCTTTATGAATCAATATGCGAAACAGAACTTCTAACTTTATCCGTAAGGGCGAGAGCAGCCCAGCCTCCTCCAATACTAAAACCCAAAGTACGACACAGATCATAAGAGGCAATAAGGACAGCAGCACAGCATCGCTGAGCAGCGCTACGTTAAAAGAGCGTAAAATTATGTGTAACACATAGAATAATGCAACCGGCAGTAGCGACCTCAGCGTTGCACGGGAGCGCTGACGAACAGCGAGATCAGCTGCACTGAGTCCCCGCAGCATAGCTAGCGCGAAAAGCGCGATTCCTGATACTAAAAACAATCGCCTGAAGCCCTTGAGAGCCGAACTTATCGGCATGCCGCCTTCGAAACTCGCTTCTACATCACCAAAGCCGATAAACGTAGCGACTACTAGCACAAGCCCTCCAACTCCATAGGACCAGACTAGCAACCTTCCCGCCGTTAGTTTCACATTTTCAATCGCATAAGCGACCAGAGCCACAATGGCGAAACAACGGAGGCCAAAAAGAATAAACCTAAGGCGAGCGTCCGCGAGGGCTGCTAACTCTCCCTGCAGTAAAATTACTCCCCACAGCAGGTGATGCAGCGTAAAGGCAATAACGACGGCCTGAAGCAGAGGGAAGCGCGCTCGCAGCTGCCCAACGTAAAGCAGAGAGCCCAGACTCCCAACGCCCGCCAAAAAAGCCAGCAATGAAGCAGCGGTTATTGACACCATAGGGGTTAGATACTCGAAAAAAGACAGGCGCCAATTATGGCAGCAATATAAGCTAAATGTCACAAGATGTGACTTACTCCTTGGTGCAATCGTTTAGGAACTACAAGAGTCTTATCGATTAACTCACAGAAAGGCTAGAATCGGCGACTCAATGGCAGCTTAGGAGTTCTCGATGCCCCTCATCTGGACCCTTTATACCCTCGATACCATGAGCCCGGTGCAGCTCTATGCCATGCTGCGCCTGCGCAGCGAGGTTTTTGTAGTGGAACAAAACTGCGTCTATCAGGATGCCGATGGCTACGACCTCAAGGCGCATCACCTTATAGGGACAATCCCAAATCCAGAATCGACTGAAGCGGCAGAGATCGCTGCTTGCGCGCGCATCATTGCGCCGGGGGTTAAATACCCTGAGGCATCCCTGGGCAGGATTGTGACAAGTGCGAACGTACGCGGGACGGGAGAAGGCAGACATCTACTTCGGGAGGCCATCGCAGCCTGCGAGACACTGCACCCAAACGCAGGCATTACACTCTCGGCGCAGCAGCATTTGGAAGCCTTTTATGCCGAGTTCGGTTTTGCTACGCGCTCGGCGCCGTACCTCGAGGACGACATTCCCCATGTAGAGATGTCTAGGCCGGCTGCGAAGTAATCGCGCAGAACCCGCTGGCAGAAAGCTTAACTTTGCGAAAGCGCTTTGGCTTCGTCGAACTGCGTAAGCACTGCGACCTGCCGCTGCGGCCTTAGCAGGCTCACTCCAGCAATCAACAGCAGAGCTACGGCAAAGCCTGGAACCAGCTCATAAAGATCAAAAATACCACCGCTAAGCTTAGACCAGAGCACAACGGTGGCGGCGCCGCTCAGGAGGCCTGCGATAGCGGCCGTGGCAGTCATCGAGCGTAGGAATAGCGAGAGCAAAATGACAGGGCCGAAAGCCGCGCCAAAACCAGCCCAAGCGTAGCTCACGAGATCGAGAACACCGCTGCTGCGGTCAGTGGCTATCACCAGTGCTACGAGAGCCACCGCGATAACAGCGATTCTGCTTACTTTAAGCAGCTCATCGGGACTCGCATCGGGGCGGAGAAAGCTGCGATAAAAGTCCTCACTAATGACCGACGAGCACACCAGCAGCTGAGAATCGATGGTCGACATGATCGCCGACAAGATCGCCGCGGTAATCACGCCGGCCACCCAGGGATTAAACAGCGCCTGACTGAGAGTGATGAATACGGTTTCGGGATTTTCCAGCGGCTGCGCTGAAAAATACGCCAGCCCTGCAAAGCCTGTTGTCACCGAGCCGGCCAGCATAAGAATCATCCAGCCCATCGCCAAGCGCCGAGCACCCACCAGCTGCTGTGGTTTTTCGATGGCCATAAAGCGCGTCAGAATATGCGGCTGACCCGCGTAGCCCAAACCCCAGGCCACCAGCGAAATCAGCCCCATCACCGACAGATCGCCAACTAGCGACAGCGCATTGGGATTGATGCGCTCAACTTGCCCGATCACGTCTTGCACGCCACCAATAGACGTAAGGACAGCGATGGGCGTGAGTAATAGCGCAACCGCCATCAGGCAGGCTTGAATCGCATCGGTCCAGGCGACAGCCAAAAAACCACCGACAAAGGTATAGGACACGATGACAACCGCGCCAATGAGCAGCGCAACGAGATAATCCAGACCGAAACTGCTCTCGAAAAGAATTGCTCCACTTACGAGGCCAGATGCAGTGTAGAACGTAAAAAACAGCAAAATCACCGCTGCCGACAGCAATCGCAGCGGCTTATTGCCCTCCCCAAAGCGATTAGCTAGGTAGTCGGGCAATGTAAGCGCATTGCCCGCATGAAAGCTGAAGACTCGCAGTCTTCGAGCAACGAGCAACCAGTTAAAGTAGGCACCTACGACAAGGCCAATACCGATCCAGCTTTCCTGTAAACCCGACAGATACACCGCACCGGGCAAACCCAAAAGAAGCCAGCCGCTCATATCTGATGCGCCAACACTTAGCGCTGTCACCACAGCACCCAGCTTGCGCCCGCCAAGAAGATAGTCGCTTTGGTCCTGCGTTTTCTGATAGGCCCGAAGTCCCAGAGCCAGCACTCCAAGCAGGTAGACGGCGAAGGTAACTAGCAAAGGCAGCTGAATCATAGAGTCACGTCCAATACAACGAGGCCTTGAGAGGTGAAAGCATCATTGGCCTGCGGGTTCGAATGCGCTTTGAAGAAACCTTGAGCCTCCTGAAAATCGAAGAAATCTGAGTAGGTTTGGATAGAGCACCTCAACGAAAATATCGTAGGAAAAATTCCCAAGTACTGAATAAATGCCCTGCGACATTCAAAGAGAGTAAACCCTAACATGGCAAGCAATCTGGCTGCCAATGACTCTCTTTGCGTGAGCAGCGTCTAGATCTCCTTCACTTAAGTAAAGTAAAATATTTGTTAATTACCAAACCGACCCCCCTGCCAGATTATTGCTATGACAAGCCTTCAGCATCTACCTCGCTCGCAAGCCGCCCTGATTTCGCACCTTAAATCCCGCGGCGCTCAGTCCATCAAGATTCTAGCCGCTGCACTCGAGTTGACGACGATGGGCGTACGCCAGCACCTCACGCAGCTAGAAACTCAAGGCTATGTAGAACAGGCGCAGACCAATCGTCAGACTCGCGGACGACCCGTCACTTTGTGGAAGCTCAGCAAGCAAGGCCACGAACTGTTCGCTGACCGCCATGCCCAGCTCGCTGTTACGCTACTGCAAGAGACCCGCAAGTCCTTCGGCGAACCGGCCCTGAACTCCCTCATCCAGAGCGATAGCCAATCGGCTTTGGTGCGTTATCGCGCCCTCCTTCCCTCACCTGCCATCGATCTGAAGAAGACCCTCGAAGGGCTTTGCGAACAGCGCAGTATTGAAGGCTTTATGGCTGAGCTGCGATTTACCCCTAGTGGCTGGCTACTCATCGAAAATCATTGCCCGCTTTACGCCGCCGCGAGTCAGTGCCGGGCACTGTGTGACACCGAGCTGTCGCTATTCCGCTCGCTGCTTGCACCCCATGCACAGGTAGAGCGCGGCGATCACGTCCTCGCGGGTGCTAGGCGCTGCGCTTACAAGATCACGGCTATCGCTGCGTAAAAGATAAAACTAATCACGGCAAGCGCGAGCAGACGCGCTATAATTTACGACCTATCAGTACAAGAGCAGCTCATGGCCAAGCAAGACAAGACCCCTAGCGTAGACGAATTCAGCCCTCGTAAACTATTCTCCTACCCTAAGTATTGGGCAGAGTGCTTTGGCACGGCGCCGTATCTGCCCATGTCGCGAGCAGAGATGGACGAACTCGGCTGGGATAGTTGCGACATCATCATCGTGACCGCTGACGCCTATGTAGACCATCCGAGTTTCGGCATGGCTGTAGTTGGTAGACTTTTAGAGGCGCAGGGCTTTCGAGTTGGCATCATCGCGCAGCCCGAATGGGACAGTGCCGAGCCTTTCAAGCAGCTAGGTAAACCGAATCTGTTTTTTGGTGTAACTGGCGGCAACATGGACTCCCTGATCAATCGCTACACCGCTGACCTGCGACTGCGTAGCGACGACGCCTATACGCCCCATGCCGAGGCAGGTAAACGGCCCGACCGCTCTGTCATCGTTTACAGCCAGCGCTGCCGCGAAGCCTATTACGACACGCCGATTGTTATTGGCGGCATAGAAGCTAGCCTGCGCAGAATCGCCCAGTATGACTACTGGACAGACTCTGTACGCCGCTCTGTGCTGATCGACTCCAATGCTGACATTTTGCTCTATGGCAATTCAGAACGCGCGTTGGTTGAAGTCGCCCACGAAATCGCCAATGGCAAGCAGGTCAGTGAGCTGTGGCAGATGCGCGGCGCCGCCGTCGTACTGAAAGAATTACCCGAAGGCTGGACCGAAATCGATTCGACTCGCATCGACTGGCCCTCGAAGATCGACACCATCCCCAATCCTTACGATTTTCACGACCGTGAGCCGAAGGCAGAGGACAGCATCGAGGCCGCGGAAGATACCCCGCAGCCGATAAAAATCGTGCCCATGCCACTGCAGCGCAAAGAAAAATACGATTCAAAAACCGCGTACATACGCCTGCCGTCTCACAGCAAGGTAGTGAATGATCCGGCTCTGTATGCTCACGCCTCGCGGGTGCTGCACCAAGAAGCCAACCCCTACAACGCCAAGACTCTCGTGCAGCGTCACGACACGCTCGAAGTGTGGGTAAACCCGCCGCCGATACCACTCGAAACAGAAGAGATGGACTGGGTGTTTGATCTGGCTTACCAGCGCCGTCCACACCCAAGCTACGGCGATGCACGCATTCCTGCCTACGACATGATTAAGACCTCGGTTAACATCATGCGTGGCTGCTTCGGCGGCTGCACCTTTTGTTCGATAACCGAGCACGAAGGCCGCATCATACAAAGTCGTTCAGAGGAATCCATTCTGAGCGAGATCGAAAAGATCAGAGATATGGTACCGGGCTTTACTGGCACCATTTCCGACCTTGGCGGCCCAACCGCCAATATGTACAAACTCAACTGCAAGTCGCCAGCGATCCAGCGCAGCTGCAAACGCCTATCCTGCGTGTATCCAAGTATCTGCAAACACCTCGAGACCGACCACAGTCCAACGACTCAGCTTTATCGCAAAGCTCGCGCTATTCCCGGCGTAAAACGAGTCGCAATCGCTAGCGGCCTGCGCTACGACCTCGCCTTGAAAGATCCCGAATACGTGGAAGAACTTGTTTCTCATCACGTAGGCGGCTACCTGAAGATCGCACCGGAACACAGCGAAGACAAAACACTGGGCAAGATGATGAAGCCCGGCATCTCTGCCTACGACGACTTCAAAAAGTTGTTCGATAAGTTTTCAAAGAAAGCCGGCAAAGAGCAATACCTTATCCCCTACTTCATCGCCGCTCACCCTGGCAGCGATGACGAGGACATGCTGAATCTCAGTCTGTGGCTTAAGGAGCGCAACTTTAAGCCGGACCAGGTGCAAACCTTTTATCCTTCGCCCATGGCTCTTGCTACAGCTATGTACTATTCCGAGCGAAACCCGCTAGAAAAAGTGCGCTACAAAAGCGAGAAGATCAGCGTCTCGAAGAATCTCGAGCAGCGCCGGCTACAAAAAGCTTTCCTGCGCTACCACGATGAGAAGAACTGGCCCATGCTGCGCACGGCGCTCACTAAACTCGGTCGCACTGACCTGATTGGAAGTGATGAGAAGCACCTCGTTCCGCATGAGATATCACGCAGTACCCCCAATTCCCGACGCAGCAAGGCCAAGGGAGCCAAGGGCAAAGTGAGTAAAGTGGGCAAGGCTGTAAAGGGTGGCAGGGGTACTAGCGCCAAACGGCGCTAGCTTTTCTCTTTCTCTAGCGCCTCTTCGATCTGCTCGATAGTTGCGCCCCGCGGCGGGTCTCTGCGCTCGTCGCGATGTTTAATATGCCATTCAATATTGCTCAGAATGCCTCTGAGAATATTCATTTCCATAACATCAATACGAATGCGCCCAAACAGCCGTCGCATGCGCTGCATTAGCTGCCGCGGATTGTCAGGGTCGTGAAAGCGAATGGCAATCATGACGCGCTCTAGGTGGGTAAAGAAGCGCTCGTTTTCTTCCGCTGTCGATCGTTCTTGATCCCAATAGTGATCTTCAGGCAGCTGCGGGGCAGCCTCATCCAAGCGAGCCCGCTTGGCTATCTCATAGCTGAGCACCATCACTGCTGCTGAAAGATTTAACGACGGACATTCCGGCGAAGTCGGCACCTGCACGTGATAGTGGCAAAGCTGTAGCTCTTCATTATTCAAACCAGAGTCTTCGCGACCAAACACCAGGGCGACTTTATTCGTGGCGTGCTCAAGCAGCACGCGTTCGGCACAAGCTTCAGGCTCTAGCATAGGCCAAGGCAGTTTGCGCGAGCGCGCACTCGTGCCAATGATCAGTCCACAATCAGCAACCGCCTCCTCCAAAGTAGACACGACTCGCGCATTTTCCAATACGTCTACCGCCCACGCTGCGCGGGCAGTCGCTGCGCCGCTAGGGAAATCTTCCGGATCAACAAGAATGAGCTGTGTCAGACCCATATTTTTCATCGCTCGCGCGGCGGCACCGATGTTGCCGGGGTGCGAGGTATTCACTAAGACGATGGCGACCTGAGCGGGGTCGATTGCAGGCATCCACTCTCGAGCAGTGGGTTTGGTTTCAGTAGTCAACGTGCGCTCCTTGGGGAAGCAATGAACAGAGAAGGAAGAATTGGTGGCGGAGTATAGCAGCAAGGCTGCTTTCAGGTGAGGCACACAGGCGATAAGAGAACTAGCTGATAAAGACTTATGCGTTATCCACAGGCAACATCTGTTATCATGTGCTCACTAGGTCGCCCATCAATGTATGAAGCTGCCACGCTCTTTATTTTTTCTGAACTCGAAGCCTCTGCCGGGCGCGCTGCCAATAGCTCGCCCAGCTCGCAAGCACTGCCCTGTACTCGCGGTTTCGATTTCGGACACTCAGGAAGGAATACCGCGATGCACCCAATGATTAACATAGCCCTCAAAGCTGCCCGCGATGCCGCCGAAGCGATCGCCCACAGCAGTGATCGCCTAGATCGCATCAAGATTGTCGATAGTTCGGCGGACTCCTTTCTGACCTCGATGGATCTAGACTCCGACAAAACACTGCAGTATCACCTTCTCAAGGCCTATCCCGAACACAGCATAGACTCGCGCGCCACCGGCATTAAGGCGGGCACACGCAAAGATATCGTGTGGTTTATCGATCCCCTCATTGGCAACCGCAATTTCGCACGCGGCTATACGCAGTTCGCCGTCTCACTCGCCTGTCAGATTGACGGTGTCATTCAACATGCCGCTGTCGTCTGCCCGATGACCAACGAAGAATTTACCGCGACTCGCGGCGGCGGCGCTCAGCTCAATTCGCGTCGCCTGCGCGTAGGCCGCGAGACGGAACTAGTGCCTGGCTCGCTAGTAGGCCTGAACAGCGACTCAGAGGAGCGCGATGTGCTAAGCGCAATGCAGGAAGCCGTATTCGCCGCAGGCGCTCAGCCGCGCATCTCTGGCTGCACCGCGCTAGACATCGTCAATACTGCAGCCGACCGTCTACAGGGCGGATGGGCTCCGAACGAAGGCGGACAAAACCATTCGCTCAAGGCTGCCGCCCTCATTCTAAAAGAAGCAGGCGGCCTGATCGGTTCGGAATCGGCCAACCCCGAATATACCGACAGCGCCGAGCTGCTATTTTCTAACCCTAAAATCTTTAAGCAGCTGGTAAAAATGCGACAGACAAAGAAGTAAGGTAAGGTGGGCTTCACTTAGAGAAACCCACAACTATGCCTTCAGATTCCAGCCCAGCGCCAACAGAAACAAAAACGCCCACAGCGAAGCACAGCCTCATCGAAGGCTCGATAAAAGATGCCCTGGTGCGAATGACCATACCGATGATCCTCGGTATGTTTATGATGTTCACCTTCAGTCTCGTCGATACTTTCTTCGTCAGCCTGCTCGGTACACAGCCGCTCACGGCCATCAGTTTTACCTTTCCCGTAACCTTCACGATTATGAGTCTCGCGATCGGCTTGGGCGTGGGCGCCTCGGCGGTGGTGGCAAAATACCTCGGCAGAGAAGACTTTGAGCGAGCCAAGGAAAGCTCAACTGTCATCAACTACGTTGCCCTACTCTTTGCCGCCGCTCTCATTGCGGGCTGCTGGTTCTTCATGACACCGCTATTCACACTCATGGGCGCCGATGAAGAGCTTCTGCAGCTTATTCGTCAGTACATGGGAATCTGGTTCCCCGGCAGCGTTCTGCTGGTAGGTTTGATGACTGCAAACAGCATCCTGCGCGCACATGGAGACTCGAAAACACCGAGCCTGCTCATGGCTGGCTCGGGCCTGATTAACGCCCTACTCGACCCGCTGCTCATCTTTGGCTACGGCCCGATACCCCCGATGGGAATCGCCGGCGCGGCCTACGCTACCTTAGCTGCTTGGATAGTTGGCTATGGGTATCTTTTCTATCACCTCGCTTTCCGTCATAAACTCATCAGCACCGCCTTGCCAAGCTGGCAAATCATGAGCAGCTCAGCACGAGAAATGCTGCGCATTGGTCTGCCTGCTGCTGGCGCTAATATGATGACGCCACTGGCTATGGGCACCATGACAGCCATAGCCGCCGGCTTCGGCACAAGTGTCGTCGCGGCTTTTGGCGTCGGCGCACGCCTTGAACCCATAGCGACGCTGCTCGTACTCGCGATGTCCTCGACCCTGCCCCCGCTGATCAGCCAAAATTATGGCGCAGGCAGATTGGACCGTATTCGCGAGGCCTACGCTATGAGCCTGCGCTTTATCGTAGTTTGGCAGCTATTGATCTACCTCTTGCTGCTAGTCGCGGCTCCGTGGATCGCTCGCCTGTTTAGCAGCGATCCCGAGGTACTTGAGGTTATAGAACTCTTTATATGGATTCTTCCCATAGGTTACGGCATGCAGGGAGTCATCATACTGAGCAACTCCTCATTGAATGCCATGCACAGACCGATGAGCGCGCTCTATCTCAGCATAGCGCGCTTCTTCGTGTTCTACGTGCCGCTCGCCTATATCGGCAGCCGGTTCTACGGAGTGTCAGGATTTTTTGCGGGGGCTGTGTGTGCCAACGTGCTGATGGCAGGCGTGAGTGCACTCACTGTAAAGCGCGCACTCAATACGGAGATGAGAACTCTGGCCTCGCTCTAAGGCGAGGCCACGTACTCTAGCTACGGAAAAAGCCTTTTACACTATCTAGTAGCGACGGCTTGGCCTGCGGAGGCGGCATAGACGCCGGAGTGGCCTGCTCGGCGGGCTGTGCGGGTGCTGGCGTATACTGTTTAACGCTGGCCTCGACAGCCTGCGTAGCTGCAGCTTGGGAGGACTCCACCTTCGATTCCGCAGGTGACGCAGCCGTACTAGCCTGCGGCTCCTCACTTAGTGAGAAGCTCTTGTCTTCAACCGTAACCGGGTTCGTTTCGCCGGTCTCCTCGTCAGAGTACGTCAGGCGATTGTTGGCCTCTTGGAACGCAAGCATCTCGCGGCAGATTTGGTCGTACTCCTCCGCATTTAACAGCTCCGGGCACTCTTTCATATTGAGCGTGAACTGCCTGTCGTTCGCTGCCGAGAGATAGTGCATGTTTTTCTTGTTCTCAAGCAGCAAGCCCTCTTCTTTCGCTATATTGTAAAGAGGCGTGCCGCGCAGCGGGATATAAGGGAAGAAGAAAAAGTGCTCGGGGGCGATGGTCTTGTTCAGCGCAAGCGTAGCGCGCATGTTGTCGGCCGTCTCTAGAGGAGCGCCAACGATATTAAACGTGAGCCTGTTGATTCCCGCTTTCTTGCAGTTCTCTGCTGCGGCAATAACCTGCTCGTTAGTCATTTTTCGGCCGAGCATTTTCGCGCGATATTCTTCGTCGCCGCTCTCAATGCCAAACCAGATAGTATGACAGCCAGCTTCCGCGGCGCTCTTACAAAACTCCTCGTTCATTACCTCTACGCGGGAGTTAATCGAGAAAGGCAGGCGAATTTGCTCTTTATACAGCTCGAAGAAAGCGCGAACGAATTTTAGGTTGGATAGAAAAAGCTCGTCCCAGAATTCAAAGTAGCCTACGCCGTACTTGTCGCGCAGGCGAATAAGCTCATCAACCATATCCTGCGGGTCGTACTTACGCAGGAAGGTTTTCTTGGTTTTCCATCCTTCGAGAATCGGCGTGTTGCAGCAGTAGGTGCAGCGATAGGGACAGCCTCTCCCGGTCATCACCGGCAGCACGAGCTTACCTTTCGGGCCAAAGATGGAAGAGTTTACGTCTTTAAAGCCGTCGGCTTTGGCGAAGACATCGTAATCAGGGAACGGCAAAGCCGCTAGGTCACCGATCTGATGGGCTTCGGTTTCGTACACCTCGCCGTCGTCGAGCTTCTCCCAAAGACCGTCAGCTGGGCCGTCTTTTGTCCCTTTGAGATGCTGCACCACATTACCGATCGCGTATTCACCGTCGCCTGTGCAAATGTAGTCGACGTTGGGATTATCAATTGTTTGCTGCTGAGACAGCATAGCCTGGTAGCCGCCAATGACGATAGGCAGGTTGGGCAGGCGGGCTTTGAGCTCGGCAAAATAAGGCTCCATAGGATACCAATGCGGGCTCATCACCGAGAACGCAATAACGTCCGCATCGTGCTCTTCAATGAGCTTGGCGTAGTTCTCAGGAGAGTACTTATTCTCATCACGCAGGATAAGAATGGGCTCATTGATAACATCAACCCAAGGGAAGTCGCGCTTGAGATAGGCAGACATGCTTGCGATCGGCATAGCGATTTCATTGCCGTCGGGAGAGTAAAAAGCAAACACTAAACGCAGCCTTTCGCGCTTAACACTGCCGAACCAGCGCGACTTAGCCTGAGGGTAAGGCGCACGCTCGGTGCTCATCGCAATGACATCTGCCTTAGAGTTCATATCTTAGCCGATCCTGTATTTGAGAATATTTTGCAATTAAGCACTTTTCGCTGCGCTGCCATTGAATATGCTGAATACATAGTCTCAGATCGCCGGTAGCATGGGAGTGTTTCTAATCACATACGATCACACTGCAGTTCTCTTTCCGGAACGCTCTCAGAGTGTGTCGACACCAAAGGCGAAAAGTATACCACTACCGCAGCCGATTTATCACCGACATGTGCAGCAAAAAATTGGCCAACGCCTTGTTTTATCGCGCTATTCCCTCTGAATCATTGTGGTTATTCACACTCGCAGCAGGCCTCGCACCATGCTAGTTTTACTGCTTCCACTTTTAGCTGCACAGTAATCAATTCGGACCCATTATGAACGCGCTCGATGCACTGCTCACCCGCCGCTCCAGCCCTCGGCTCAGCTCCCCTGCTCCCACTCACGAGCAGCTAGAGAACATACTCCAGGCTGGCCTACGCGCCGCCGACCACGCCTTACTGCGTCCTTGGCGCATGCTCTGTATCAGCGGCGAGGGTCTAGATGCTCTCGGCGAGCTTTTCCTCAGCGCCGAGCGCGCAGCGGGTAAGGAGCTGGATGCTGCTCAGGAGCAAAAACTCCGCGACAAGCCTAAGCGCGCGCCTCTCATCATCGTAGCCCTCGCCAAACTGAGCGAGCACGACAAGGTGCCTGCCATTGAACAGGAGTACTCTGCTGCCGCCGCCGTGCAGTCGATGTCACTTGCTGCCTACGCTCAGGGCTTGGGCTCCATGTGGCGCACCGGGGGCAAGGCCTACGACGCCACCGTTCGCGATGGCCTCGGCGTTGCCGACAATGAGAAGATCGTCGGCTTTCTCTACCTGGGCACTCCCCTTGGCCCTCTCAAAGGCCTGGCAGAGCAGCGGTCTGAGGATTTTGTTCAACCTTGGCCAGCTTAAACTCGAATATACTAAGAAAGACTTAAGTCAGTCCTGTGACTGCTAATTTAGCGCCGGCATTATGCCGCCGCAGAACAACGACTCTTTAGGACTCCTTCGCTATGCGCATGACCGTATTCTCAACCCCACTCATTACGCCGGTTCTGCGCCTGCTGTCCGTTATTGGTCTAAAGCTCATCGGCTGGCAAGCCGTTGGCGAAGAACAGCGCCACGGTCGCTTCGTGCTCATTGGCGCGCCCCATACCAGCAACTGGGACTTCCCTCTCATGCTCATGGTCGTGCTGAAGCTGCGATTAAAAGTTTTTTGGATGGGTAAACACACCCTATTCCCCTTCGGCGCGGGTTGGCTAATGAAATATCTTGGCGGCATCCCAATTAACCGCAGCAAGTCCCACAACGTGGTGAATGAGACGGTTCGGCTATATCGAGAAAATGAAGAGGTCGTCGTTCTCGTGCCCCCGGAGGGGACTCGAAGCAAGGTGACCAAATGGAAATCAGGTTTTTATCACATAGCCCGTAACGCCAACGTGCCAATACTAATGGGATATGTTGACGGCGAGAATAAAGCAGCAGGGCTCGCAGATTTTTTCCATCCGACCGGTGATATGGAAGCGGACATGGAAAAGATCAGAGCGTTTTATGCCGATAAGAAAGGACTGGTTGCCGCCAACAGCTAGCTCGCGCTAGCGTTTTTCGAGCAATCAAGACAGCGCAGAAGGCTATCAAAGACAAATTGGGCGTAGTCATCGTTACTCACTCCCCTAAGCTTGAACTTCCACTGCTTAAGGTGCCACTGCTCTAACTGCGCAGTGACCTGAGAGGCCAGCATCAGCGGCTGCTCACAGCGAAATTCTCCCGCAGCGATACCGCGCTCGAAAACCTCAACCAAAGAGCGCTCGAAACGCAGTTCAAGCTCTAGGGTTTGTTGCTGCTGCTCCCGTGGCAGTCCCTTTAGTTCCATGAAACAAAAGTGATACCAATCGCGCAGTAGCTCCACCATGTAGATTTCTGAAAAAATCAGCGTCCTGAGCGTCGCTACGGGGGGCAAGTCAGCCTCGTTCAGGCGCACTACGACCTCGTCAATACAGGCCCTCAACACGCCTTCAATGAGCGAGGCTAGATCGTTCTTGCTGCCAATATAGGAATACAGCCCGCCCATGCTTATTTGCGCTTCACTGCTTAGGTCACGCAGGCTCATCGCTTGAAAACCCTTCTCAGCTGCCAGGGTGAAGGTTGCGGTGAAAATTTTCTCTAGGTTGGCGACAGCGAGGCGGGAGTTCTTTATCTGCATCTTTTCACGATGCATCTCGAATACTGTCTGCCAAAAAGGTTCACCCTCAAACGGCAGCGCTTCGCGGAAAGCAGCCATGGACAGTGTCTGCGGCCAAGGCGCGGAAGCAGCTGCAGTGCTCTCTTGAGAGTCTGTGAAATTTAACATCTAACGTCGATCTTCGTTTTATAGCCGCACAGTGCAGTCAGCCTGCAATGTGCGGCCTTACAGCTTGTGATTAGCCGCTACAGCATTGCCTGCAACGTCGCCTTAGCCTCGGCACTGGGTACATGGTTAATGCCAATAACAATTTCGGCCAACGCTTTCGCCTGTGCATCGGCCATGTCGCTGGAAACGATTTGCTGCATAGCGGCTTTGCCTTCTGCTGTCGCCGCATGCTGAATACCAGCTACAGCGCCGGCTAATGCACGCACGGCCATGCCATTCCCTTCGTCGCTCGCAATCGCTGCGAGCGCAGCTTTTTCATCAGCAGACGGAAAATGATTGAGCCCAGCAAGTACGCCAGCGATCGTCTTAGTCGCTGCCGCATCGTCGGCCAAGGCTACCTGCGACAGAGAGCCCAGAGAGACCAGAGCGGTAAGGGAAACAGCGCGAACCAGAGTTTTTGTTTGCTTTGTTAACATAGCGATATCCTCTTTAGGTCGAAAACTTGCGTTGTACGAAAATAAACTGTGAGAGACAACTCGTTGAAGATAACTACTGAAAAAACTGAAAGTAGCTCGGCATCAGCACTGAGTGAGCCACTGACCCGTAGCAGAGTCTAACCGATAGCGCTAACAGTGCCTAGCAAGCGGCGCACGCGCGCCCGCTCGATCAGAGCAGCACCGAAAGTATTGACGCGCTGCCTGCCAACACGCAGAGGATGAGGCTAAAAAGCCTAAGACGACGGTGAGAAATGCGATGCATCGTTTTGCGCGCAAGCCAGTAGCCCGCGAGCGTGGCCGGCAGTAGCGGCAAGGACACCCTAAGCTCCGCTGCACCGAAACGATCGATCGATAGGAGCATAGCTAGGGATAGAATACAGCTGACAATAAAGAACGCAGCGAGATTTGCACGAATAAAATCATTACCCTCGTGCTGCATAACCAGCGCCATGGGCGGCCCACCTATTGCGGAGCTGGTTCCCATAAAACCCGACAAAAATCCTGCGGTGATCATTGCCGGCTTGCTCGGACGAATCACCACACGACTCAGACTTAGGCCAACTGCGAGCAGCACCGATGCGCCGAGCCAAAGGGCCAGAGCATCGTGGGAAATCCACAGCAGCAAGAAACCACCAGCCACGGTACCCGGCACGCGTCCTAACACAGCGAATTGCAGGCCGCTGAGCGACACAGATTTGCGGTGGTGATAGGTGTTGGCCAGCGATAGAGTCAGGGCGCATACAGTCACCGGGCCGGGCACATAAAGCGGATCTATGGCGAACAGGAGCGGCGCAGAAATTATCGCCAAGCCAAAACCGATGCTGCTCTGAACATACGAGCCCACCAAGATGACCAATGCTGCAAGTGCGAGCTCCATGGCTTTGTCCTGTAACCTTACTTTCGAGGGAAAGAATGGGCAGGCATAATACTCACTGTCTAGTGCAATCACCACCGCACTCAATTTGCACCGCATGAAAGCCTACTGCCTGGCCCCTCAGGGGCGAGCGGCACAACAAGGAAAGCCTTTAATGAAATACCTACATACGATGGTTCGCGTCAGCGACCTAGACGCCTCATTGGCCTTCTACTGCGATCACCTCGGCCTCACTGAGCTACGCAGGCATGAGTCAGAGAAAGGCCGCTTCACTTTAGTGTTCCTCGGCGCCGACGAAAACTCAGACGCGCAGGTCGAACTCACCTATAACTGGGATCCGGAGGAGTATACCGGCGGGCGCAACTTCGGCCATCTAGCCTATGCGGTCGACGACGTGTACGCGCTTTGCGCCAAGCTGCACAGCGCCGGCATCCCAATTAACAGGCCTCCGCGCGACGGCAGGATGGCGTTCGTGCGCTCACCCGATAATATTTCCATCGAGCTGCTGCAAAAAGGCGAGCCGCTGCCACCAGCCGAACCCTGGCTGTCCATGCCCAATACTGGCGAGTGGTAGGTCTACCCCCAACTCGCTTGCTGGCTGCGCAACAAGCGCCATTTTCTTGAGACGGGAGGGGGCCTCGGCTATGATGGAGCTCCTTAAAAATACAGATATCAAGCAACGGATACGCACCATGCAGCTTCTCGACGGCAACCTCTGCTCTGAACAAATTCGCCAAGAAATTATGCGCGAAGTAGACACGATAAAGGCGAGCGGTAAACGCCCTCCTCACCTAGCTGCAGTGCTAGTCGGCAACGACGGCGCCTCGGAGAACTACGTAGCGTTCAAGGTAAAGGACTGCGCTCAGGTTGGATTTGAATCCACAACTATTAGGCTGCCCGATACGGTGAGCGAAGAGGAGCTGCTTGCCAAAGTTGCCGAGCTCAATGAGGACGAAGGTATCGACGGCTTCATCGTGCAGCTCCCGCTGCCCAAGCACATTGATGAGAATAAAATTATTCTCGCTATTGATGCAGCCAAGGACGTCGACGGTTTTAGTCCTGTTAGCGTCGGCAAGGTCAACCTCGGACTACCCACCTATATCTCCGCCACGCCCAACGGCATCATGGAGCTCTTAGCTCGGTACAAGATTGAAACCGAGGGCAAGCACTGCGTTGTGCTGGGCCGCAGCAACATCGTTGGCACACCCATGGCTGTGCTGATGTCGCGCAACACTAATCCCGGTAACGCAACGGTCACTATCGCCCATAGCCGAACGCAAAACCTCAAAGAACTCTGCCGCAGCGCTGATATACTTATTGTGGCAATCGGCAAAACCGAATTCGTCACCGCCGACATGGTTAAAGACGGCGCCGTGGTGATAGACGTGGGTCAGACCCGCGTACCCGATAGCAGTAAGAAGAATGGCTTTAGAAATGTTGGCGATGTCGATTTTGACAATGTCAAAGATAAGTGCTCTTACATTACCTACGTCACCGGCGGCGTTGGCCCTATGACACGGGCATCGCTACTGCAGAACACGCTAAAGGCGAACCTCGCAAACGCCCAATGACCAGTGGCTAAAGTAGAATCCGCGGTAGATGCGTTATAGAGCCCTGCAAAATCATCCTCATCCATTGAGAACCTAGAGAAGAGTAAACACTATGTTTCAGTCTTTAAACGCCCTACCCGCCGACCCCATACTGCGACTTGTCGCGGAGTATCAGGCCGACACCAACCCCAATAAGATCGACTTGGGCATCGGTATTTATAAGGACGAGAACGGCGACACCCCGGTAATGACAGCGGTGAAAAAAGCCGAACAGCGCATACTCGACTCTCAGAATTCAAAGAAATACGTTGGTCCGACGGGATCGCCGGCCTATAACGCGGCCGTCGCTGAACTGCTGTTTGGTGCCCAGCTCAATAGCACGCTTGGTGGACGCCGAGTGACAGTGCAAGCCCCTGGTGGCTGTGGCGGCCTTCGTCTTGCCGCGGAATTTTTGAAACTGGCAAGCCCCGAGGCCACTGTGTGGGTGAGCGATCCTACCTGGGCAAACCACATTCCCTTGATGTCTGCCGCGGGCCTCAAAATCAGTAAATACCCGTATTACGACTACGCAACGCATAGCGTACGCTTTGATGAAATGCTCAGCTGCCTGCAGCAGGTGCCCAAGGGCGATATCGTTCTTTTGCACGGCTGCTGCCACAATCCCTGCGGCGCAGACCTCAGCCTCGCTCAGTGGCAAGCAGTTCGCGATGTCGCTCTAGCTCAAGGCTTCACGGTGCTAATCGACCTCGCCTATCAAGGGCTTGGTGACGGCCTCGAAGAAGATATGGCGGGCACAAGACTCATGGCCGAATCGCTACCGGAACTCGTGGTTGTCAGTTCCTGTTCAAAGAACTTTGGGCTCTACCGAGAGCGTACCGGCGCGATGACGCTAATTACGGAGTCTGACGCCGAAACCAAAACAGCGACCACATTGATCGCTGCTGCAGCTCGCGCAATGTATTCCATGCCGCCCGATCACGGCGCGGAAGTGGTTCAGCTTATCCTGAACGACCCGGAACTCCGTAGCGAATGGGATAGCGAGCTCACATCGATGCGCGACCGCATCAACAGTCTGCGTGCAAAGCTGGTTGCACAAACACGTGCCGCAGGTATCGATCGTGATTTTGGCTTCATCGAGAATGAAAAAGGGATGTTTTCTTTCTTGGGAGTGAGCGTTGAGCAAGTACAGACACTGGTGAAGGATTACAGCATCTATCTCGTCGACTCCAGCCGAATAAACGTCGCTGGCATCAATGATGCCAACGTTGAATACATGGCCGACAGTCTTGCGAAAGTCCTGAAGGGCTAAGCCGCGAAGTACAGTTTATCGGCGCCGGTCCGCAAGGGCCGGCTTCACGGCCGCCGCAAACTCCCGTAGCAGTTCTTCTGTGGTACTCCAGTCAATGCAGCCGTCGGTTATTGACACACCAGGCTTGAGATCCGCTAAATCGTCTGGAATTGACTGATTGCCCGCCTCCAGATTGCTCTCCAGCATGACACCCATAATCGAGCGATTGCCCGCAGCGATCTGCTGAGCAATGTCTCGAAGAACCGGCCGCTGATTCTGCGGATCCTTGCGGGAATTACCGTGACTGCAATCGATCATTAAGTTATCGACCAACCCGGCTTTCGTGAGCTCGGCCTCGCAAGCCGCCACACTCTCACTGTCGTAGTTTGGCTCTTTGCCGCCTCGCAGAATAACGTGGCAGTGAGGATTACCGTCGGTACGGAAAACCGCAACTTTGCCCTCGTCAGTGATGCTGATAAAGCTGTTATTGGCCGCCGCCGAGCGAATCGCATTGACGGCCACAGTGAGACTGCCATCAATATTGTTTTTAAAGCCAACAGCTGAAGAAATACCGCTCGCCAATTTACGATGTGTCGGCGATTCGGTAGTGCGCGCGCCAACGGCGGTCCATGTCACCAGGTCCTGAAGATACTGAGGCGAAATCAAATCTAGGGCCTCGATACCAATGGGCAGGCCAATTTCTGCAATGTCTAGCATCAGTCGTCGACCAATACGCAGCCCCTGCTCGATACGGTGAGTGCCATCCAGATGAGGATCGTAGATTAACCCTTCCCAGCCAACCGAGGTACGCGGCTTTTCGAAATAAACCCGCATAACGATGAGTAAACTATCTGCTAGCTCATCGGCCAAAGGCTTGAGTCGGCGCGCATATTCCAGCGCCTCCTGCGGATTATGAATTGAGCACGGACCAACTACGACTATCAGGCGTGGATCTTCGCGGTCGAGCACGGCTTTTACCGCCCTGTGTCCTTCGAGCACAGTGGCAAGCGCTTTACCTTCCAACACCAGCTCGGCTTTGAGCGCCTGCGGTGATGGCAGCTCTTCTTGTTTTACGATGTGCAAATTGTCGATTTCCTTGACGCGCTCTACCATAGCTTGGCTTCTCTAAATTTCGGCGAGGCATGATTATGCGCGATCGCGATGACTAACTCAAAGCGCCGCCGTTGCGGCCGGCACACATCGGCCCGGAGTTTACAGTGGCACGGGCATTCTGTACCTTTGCGCAGCCTACATTCGGCCCATAACGAGCCTTCTGAGCTCTTCTGACCTATACCGAACTTTATCGACCCAGGAGTCTGCACGATGCCCAAAGCGAGCGAACTGAAACGCGGCATGATTGTTGAAATCGACGGCGTGCCTCACGTTGTACGCCAATTCGAGAGCAAGAGCCCCTCTTCTCGCGGCGCGGCCACATTGTACAAAGTACGATTTAACAACCTTAAAACGCGGCAAAAGCTCGACTCTTCTTTTAAAGGCGACGATCTTTTGAAAGAAGCTGACTGTCAACGCGTGCACGTGCAGTATTCCTATATGGACGGCGACAGCTATGTCTTCATGAATCTGGAAGACTACAGCCAGTATGCAGTCGACGCTGATCAGCTCGAGGGACAGAGTGAGTATCTGGTCGAGCAGCAAGAGGACATCATTGCTCTACTGATGGATGGCGTTCTTCTAGGTATCGAGCTGCCGCAGTCGGTTAACCTTGTGGTTGAGGATACACCTCCGGCGGTGACCGGCTCATCGGCAACCAACCGCAGCAAGACAGCGCGGCTTTCAACCGGACTAGAAGTGCAGGTGCCAGAATATCTCGCTACCGGTGAGACCATTAAAGTGAACACGGTGACCGGCAAATTCATGTCGCGCGCGTAGCGCTGGCAGACTGGGCAGCGGCTGCATTTACTCGGCCTCAGCAACACCGCAGCGCCAGCACACGGCAAACACTCCGTCGCTCACTTCTCCACAATTAGCGCATTGCCACTGCGCTCCGCTCGCAGGCTTACTACGAATGTCTCGAATTAGCTGCGCCGCCTCATCGTAGGCATTCGACCGAACCCAAACCTCGGGTAGCGACTCAAGCACCGGGACTTCCCCCGTTGCGCCAAAAAGCGTTTCATTACGCAGCCGTGCTTCGATCGAATGCTGCTCGAGAACATTGCGGATATGCCAGGCTTCGGCGGGCGTGTCGGCGGTGTAAACCCGCTGCCAATTGCGGCTTGGCACAAGCCTGTTAGCCATTAGCGGTAAACATCCCGCCAGCGCATGCCAGCCGCGAACAGCACGGCAAAATAAAGCGCAGCGCCGCCAAACACCAACCACGTCATCTGCAGAATTTGAGCGCTGGCGCTCCATTCCATCCAGCCGCGCCAAGGTCCCGCCTGCGTGTAAAGAAACAGCGCCATTGCGGCGTTAGCGAGCACGAGTCGTAATACCCAGACGCCCCAGCCCGCTGCGAAGCGGTAGGCCCCTTCTTTAATCAGACCCCGCAGCAGAAGCGCGGCATTCACGCAGGCGGCGATACTAGTCGCCGCAGCAAGCCCCACATGGGCAAAACCAAACCAATAGAACAGTACGTTCAGCAGCATATTCACACTTAGCGCGATCATGGCGATACGCACAGGCGTGCGTGTATCTTGGCGCGCATAAAAGCCAGGCGCGAATACCTTAACCGCCATAAACCCCAGCAGCCCAAGCGCATAGGCGCAAAGACTTCCCGCGGCCTGCTCCACATCAACCACGTTAAAGTTGTCATTAAAGAAGAGCGTGATCAGCAGAGGCTTTGCGAGAAGCACAAGAGCAACGCTTGCTGGAAGAGCTATAAGCAGAACAAGCCTGAAGGCCCAATCAAGAACCGCCTGGAACTCCTCTAGCGAGCGCTCGGCGTGTTTGCGTGACAGGTTCGGCAGCACCACGATCGCCAGCGCGACGCCGAAGGTGCCCAGCGGCAGTTCCATCAGTCGGTCGGAGAAATACAGCCACGACACACTGCCAGACACCAGCAGCGAAGCGATAAAAGAGTCGATAAGCAGATTAATCTGATTGACCGACACACCAAACAGCGCAGGTAACATTAGCGTCTTAATACGAGCAACACCTTCATGGCCGGCACTGCGTCGTGGCACAGGCAAGAGCCGAAGCTGAGCGAGAAAAGGCAATTGGAACAGCAGCTGCGCAACACCTGCAATCAACACGCCCCAGGCCAATGCGAGCTCGGGAGTATCCAGATAAGGTGCCAGTAAAAAAGCGCTGCCGATGAGGCACAGATTCAGCAGTGCCGGAGTTATAGCCGGCGCGGCGAAGCGTCCGTAGCTATTTAACACCGCGCCACAAAGCGCGGTTAGGGAGATCAACAACAGATAAGGAAAAGTGATGCGCAGCATCTCAACAAACAGCGCCATTTTGCCGGGCTCGTCATTGAAGCCATAGGCCAGAGGCACAGCAATGAGCGGTGCGGCTATCATCACCCCTACGCTGATCAGCGTAATGACACCACCAAGGCTCGCCGCCACCGCTGCAATTAGCTGCCTGACCTCGGCATGGCTTTTTAAGCTGCGGTATTCCGACAGAACGGGAACGAAAGCCTGATTGAACGCCCCCTCTGCGAACAAACGTCGAAGAAAATTGGGAATCTTATTCGCTAGAAAGAAAGCGTCGGCCGCGTCACTGGTGCCAAACAGGCGCGCGATCACGATATCGCGGGCTAGACCTAAGAAGCGTGACACGAGGGTCATCGCACCTGTCACGCCGCTTGCACCCAGCAGGCTCCGGTTCACCGTGGCAGTCTCCTGCTGCGACGCGCTCATTTCTGCTCCAGGCTGATCGCTGTCATCGTTTTGCTGATTATTATCCATCTTCTCTTATCGTGCAGCGCGGCGCAGTTCTGCAGTAATGAAACAGCCTCTCAAACCCAAGGACCTTATTACCCAATACGTAACAGGGAACTCCATGCCTTGCCTACAGAGCCCGCCGCGCCTGACATCCTCCCTTGACATAACCGCTACCAAGCGGCATAGTGTCGGGCTCTCAATTTGGCGCGGTGTGAAATCTCGCTAAAGCGTCGACGGCCAAACAGGCGGTCACGCAAGATAAATATTTTTGTTAGTTAAAACAAAGTTTTAAGAATTCGAGGAGTCACAATTGGCCAATTCTGCACAAGCTCGTAAGCGCGCTAAGCAAAGCGAAGTCCGTCGCCGCCACAACGCATCTTTCCGTTCAATGGTTCGTACCTACATTAAGAAGGTCGACGCAGCCATCGTTGGAGGCGACCATGCTGAGGCGACTGCAGCTTACAACACGGCAGTGCCAGTGCTCGATCGCATGGCAGATCGCGGCATCATCCACAAAAACAAGGCCGCTCGCCACAAGAGCCGTCTGAACACAGCGGTTAAAGCGCTTAAAGCTTAACTGCTGCTACCCTCTCGCTTTCACAGTGGGAGTGTTGACGGCTGAAGAAGCCTGAAGACTTAAAATAGCCGGCAATGTAGCCGGCTTTTTTGTGTCTGTCGTTTAGCTGACCATTAAACTGACAAAGTAAATTAACTGGGCGAGCCGACTGAGTTACCTTCTATACGGTCTAGTGTACCTATTCCGCCAGAATTAGGTTGTCACGATGGATAATCTCATCATCACCATCATAGCCCAGCACGTCGATAATTTTGTCGCTGGCTAGCCCCTTCACTCTTGCCACTTCCGCTGCCGTATAGTTGACTAGACCGCGCGCCACTTCCTCGCCGTCAGTATCGCGGCACAGCACTACGTCACCGCGATTAAACTCGCCAGTGACACTCAGCACACCCACCGCAAGCAGGCTGCGTCCAGAGTTGCGCAAGACCTTTGTCGCGCCAGCGTCGAGGATAAGTTCGCCCTGAGTGCTCAGTTGGCTGGCAATCCATTGCTTGCGCGCCGCTACCGGCTCACAGTCAGCCTCGAGTAGCGTGCCGATCTCCTCGCCTGCTCTGAGCCGCAGCAAGATATCTTTGTCACGACCGTTTGCAATCACCGTGTTAGTGCCAGAACGCGCCGCTAGGCGCGCGGCAGAGAGCTTTGTGCGCATGCCTCCGCGCCCCAGACTTCCGCCACCGCCGGCCATTGCCATGAGCGCGGGATCCACAGCAGAGCCGAGACTGATCAGCTCGGCGCTGGCATCGGAGCGTGGATCGGCGCTGAACAGGCCATCTTGGTCGGTAAGCAGCACCATCGCATCGGCATTGACAAGGTTAGCGACCAGCCCCGCCAGAGTGTCGTTATCGCCAAGACACAGCTCAGCGGTGGCCACGGTATCGTTCTCGTTCACCACCGGCACAACTCCGAGTTCAAGCAGGGTGGTGAGTGTAGAGCGCGCATTGAGATAGCGCGTTCTGTCGGCTAAGTCCTCGTGCGTGAGCAGTATCTGCGCTGCTCGCACGTCGAAGCGATCGAAGCAGCTCTCATAGGCTTGTACTAGGCCCATTTGGCCCACTGCAGCAGCCGCCTGCTGCAGGTGCACTTCGGTCGGGCGCGCAGCAAAGCCTAGCCGCACAACGCCTTCAGCTACCGCGCCGGAAGACACTAGCACGACCTGAACACCTTGCGCGCGCAAAGCAACAAGCTGCGATGCCCAGGTCTCAATGGCTGCGCGATCTAAACCCAAGCCTTCATTGGTTACTAGCGAGCTGCCTACTTTAACTACCCAGCGCTGCGCCCTGCTAATTTGCTCTCTCATGTCCCTATCCGCCAGGCGAATCATCTATGCGACTAATGCCCTGCTAGTCCTCGTCGTCCCACTCTTCAAAATCATCGAAGTCGTCAAAATCATCCGCGTCTGCTTGCTGCTGCTCACGCAGCGCGCGGCGAGCGGCTTTGCTGCTTTCAATTGTACGACGAATCTCGAAAGCCATTTCAGCCTCGAGCGACTCTTGCGCTGCAGCGTAGTCTTCGTCTTCGACTAGACGCTCGCGGTGAACAATAATCTCATCCATAAGCGCGTTACAGAGCTCATCACAGCCAAGACCGTTAATACCTGAAATCTCGTAGATCTGCCCTTCCCAGTTCAGCGCTTCACGGATTCGCTGTTTGATCTCTGCCAGGGCTTCGGGCTCAATGAGGTCAATCTTGTTCAGCACTAGCCAGCGATCTTTGGCTGCCAGCGTCGGGCTAAATTTGCCAATTTCAGCGGCAATTTTCACTGCGGTCTCGACCGGGTCTTCCTGATCCATGGGCAAAACGTCTACCAGATGCAGCAGCAGACGCGTGCGAGAAAGATGCTTTAGAAAGCGAAAGCCCAGACCTGCACCCTCGGAGGCCCCTTCGATAACCCCGGGAATATCAGCCATAACGAAGCTTCTTTCCATGCCGAGACTCACAACGCCAAGGCTTGGCACTAGGGTTGTGAAAGGATAATTCGCAACCTTTGGAGTCGCTGCTGAGACCGAACGGATCAGGGTCGACTTACCGGCATTCGGCAGCCCTAGCAGACCGACATCGGCTACGAGGCGCAGCTGCAGCTGCAGGCGGCGCACTTCCCCCGGCGAGCCCTTGGTAGTCTTCCTAGGCGCACGATTGGTACTGGACTTGAAGCGGGTGTTGCCGAGGCCGTGAAAGCCGCCTTTGGCTACCATAACCGGCTCGTCTGCTTCGCGCAGGTCGGCAATGAGCTCCTCGGTGTCGACGTCTATCACTGTTGTGCCAATCGGCACCTTGACGACTAGATCGTCACCACCGCGACCGGTGCAGTTACGACCCGCACCCGGGGCGCCGGGCTGCGCGCGATAGCGCGGCTGGAAACGAAAATCCACGAGGGTGTTTAGGCTGGCATCAGCCTGCAGATAAACGCTGCCGCCGTGGCCGCCGTCGCCGCCGTCAGGACCACCGCGCTCGATATATTTCTCACGACGAAAGCTCAGAGCACCGCTGCCGCCGTTGCCCGCCTCTACTACGATCTCTGCTTCGTCTACGAATTTCATTTTCCCGCCTAGGGTCTGACGCTTGGCGCCACTGGACTACTGATTGGACTACTGTAAAAACAAAAAAGCCCCGTCGGGTGACGAGGCTTCTTAGCTTAACTCGTAAGGCCCTTTGGGCCAGGAGTCTTAAACCGCTTCGATAGTCACGAACTTACGGTTGTAGGGACCCTTGGTTACGAACTTAACTACACCGTCAGCCTTAGCAAAGAGAGTGTGGTCTTTACCACAGCCAACATTCTCTCCCGGGTGGAAGCGTGTGCCGCGCTGACGCACGATGATATTGCCCGCACGAGCCGCTTGGCCACCGAAAAGCTTCACGCCGAGGCGTTTGGATATGGAATCGCGGCCGTTATTAGTACTACCGCCTGCTTTCTTATGCGCCATGGTTTAACTCCTACTTAACCTTTAATGCCGGTGATTTTCACTTCCGTGAACCACTGCCTGTGACCCTGCTGCTTGCGGAAATGCTTGCGGCGGTTGAATTTGATGATCTGCACTTTTTTGGCACGGCCTTGAGCTGTCACTTCAGCAGTTACCTGACCGCCCTCAACGTAGGGTGCGCCGATCTTTACTGATTCGCCTTCGCCAACCATGAGGACCTTGTCGAACTGGACAACTTCGCCCGTGGCGACTTCTAACTTCTCGAGCTTCAGAGTCTCGCCTTCTTTGACCCTGTGCTGCTTACCGCCACTTACTATTACCGCGTACATAGTTCTCTCCGAAACCGCTACGAATGGATATTGGACCCATTCCATATAGGGGCGGGGATTTTACGGAAGTCTGGAGGGCTAGGCAAGAGGCAAACCACTATTAAACCTCTAAAACAGCTGCTCAGCGGCCTAATTCGGCTAGAGACTAGCTTACCAGCGCAAACTAACGCCTGAATTGAGCCAAAGCAGCCTGAAACCGCCCCTGTGCGAGGCTCTAACCGCGCACAGGCTCCCTTGACAGTCTTCGCCCCTCTCCCTAGCATGCTGCCCTCGAAATCACTCCGCCTGCGCCAGCTTAGAAGAGCCCGTATGTACCAAGACATTCGCTCCGTCGTCAGTGCCGACATGAACGCCGTCGACACCTACATTGTAGAACAGCTGCACTCCCAAGTGCCGCTGGTGGAGAACATAGGTCACTACATTGTTGACGCGGGCGGCAAGCGTCTGCGCCCCATACTTGTCTTGCTCGCAGCACGCTGCTGCGGCTCAGAGCAGGACGCGCCCGTGGCCCTGGCTGCGGTCATAGAATTTATCCACACCGCAACCCTGCTCCACGACGACGTCGTTGATATGTCAGAGCTGCGCCGCGGCCGCCCTACGGTGAACGCCGAATGGAACAATCCTTCGAGCGTCCTGGTCGGCGATTTCATCTATTCGCGCGCCTTCCAACTGCTGGTCGAGATAGGCGATATGCGCATTATGGAAATCATGGCGGATACCACCAACAAAATCGCCGAAGGCGAGGTGCTGCAGCTAATTAACAAGAATAACCCTGCCTCTACTGAACACAGTTACATGCAGGTCATTCACAACAAGACCGCAATCTTGTTTGAAGCTGCCGCCCACTGCGGCGCAATCTTGGCTGGCGCCGATAGCTCAGCCCAAGATGCGCTCAAGCGCTACGGCATGCACATCGGCATCGCCTTTCAGCTCATCGACGACGCCTTAGATTACGACGGCGACGCGGCAAGCCTGGGCAAGAACGTGGGGGACGACTTGGCCGAGGGCAAACCTACGCTCCCGCTCATCCACGCCATGACACAGTGTAGTGACGACGATGCGCAGCTGATTCGTGAGTGCCTGAAGAGTCAAACCCCGTTAGAAGCCGATACGCTGCAGCGCGTGATCGCTATTGTCAGCGCAAGTGGCTCTCTAGATTACACCCGCACCAAGGCCCAAGAGCAGGCCGACCTCGCTCTAGCCTGTCTTGACGCGTTGAAACCCAGCGCCTTCCGCGACGCACTGAAAACACTCAGCGCCTTTTCGGTCGCACGCTCAACTTAAGCCTTACGCACCTCTACTCAGCGCTTCACTTGCCAAAGCCGACCAAGCACGCCACTTCACAGCCCCCTCTCCCTCGCGCCGTCTTATCGCCGTCATCAATCGTACTATCCAAAGGCGCTCCCCAAAGGCGCCCTGCTCAAGCTCGTCTGATAGAAAACAACGTTTACGGTCAGGCTTTTAGCGTATAGATGGCGCTTGAAAGAACGTGCTATAACCCTACCGAGCGGCTTAGCACAGAGACCTCTTGCTGAGCCCCATCGCGAACAACAACGAGGACGCCAAAGCGCGTGCGACCATGCCGCGTCTAAGGCCAAAAAACGCAATTAATTAAGAGAGAGAACATCGTGATCGATCTAACTCAACGCCCCTTCCCAGAGCCCGTAATGGAAACCCTAGCCGATGTGCGCGAGTTTGAAAAAACACCGCTTGGCGAGCAGTTCCCGTTCACCAATAGCTACGAGTTAATCATGCACGCTGCGAACGAGTTCAACGACTCGGCCGCACTCGAATTTCTCCTGCAAGGCCTACCCGAAGAGCCTTCGCAAACGACCTCTTTTTCTGAACTCGGCGCGCAAACGACTCGTGCGGCCAACTTCCTTCATTCTCTCGGCGTAGTCGCCGGCGACTCTGTGTCTATCGTGCTTCCCGTGTTGCCGCAAACTCACTTCGCTATCTGGGGCGCACAGGCGGCGGGGATCTCTAACCCGATTAATCCGCTGCTAGAAACAGAGCATATGGCTGAGATCATTGCAGCGGCTAACTCGAAGGTCGTTATCTGCCTTGGCAAGTCTCCAGCGGCGGATATTTGGGAGAAGACCCTCGCTGCCGCCGAACAGGTAGACTCGGTTAAACATATTGTTGCCGTGAACGTTGCCGGCATGTGCGACCCAAGTGCGACACTGCCAGAAGGCTCCTCGCTGACGCTACATGACTTCGATAAAGCCATTGCCGGCATGAACGCGCAGAGCCTGGATAGCGGTCGTCAGTTCACAGCCGACGAGATTGCCGCCTACTTCCACACCGGCGGCACCACCGGACGACCCAAGCTGGCACAGCTTACCCATGGCAACATGGCCTTTCTTGGTCAGCTGATGCAGGTTTACACCGCTCATATGGAGCACCACACCGTGCTTTGCGGCTTACCGCTTTTCCATATTTACGGCTGCATCATTCAAGGTATCGCCTCTTTCGCCGTAGGCTACCGAATCCTGCTTATGACTCCCGTTGGCTTCCGCTCTACCACCGCCATGCCCAACATCTGGAAGCTAATCGAGCGCTTTAAGGTTAAACAAATCTCAGCAGTTCCTACGGTGCTCATGGCGCTGTCGGAAATCCCCGTAGGCGACGCCGATATCTCCAGCCTCACCAATATTAATTCCGGCGCTGCGCCTCTCTCTCACCCCTTCGAGCTAAGTTTCGAGGAGCGCTTCAATGTCGAAATCGGCAACGGCTATGGCATGACCGAAACGACCGCGCTCATCAGCCGCGCGCCAATCGAACAACCTCCGGGCAGCGTAGGCATGCGAGTGCCCTACTCGCAAATCCGCATAGTTCATCTAAACGGCGCGACCGTCGAGAAGGACTGTGAAATCGGCGAGAGCGGTGTGATTCTTGTCAAAGGACCGCAGGTGTTCGCAGGCTACAAAGTAGAGGCAGACAACAACAATGCATGGGTCGAGGACGGCTGGTTTAACACGGGCGACCTCGGCTATCTCGATGAGAACGACTGCCTGTTCCTTTCTGGTCGGGCGAAGGACCTCATCATTCGAAGCGGACACAACATCGACCCTGAGCTCATTGAGGAGCCGATCAACTCTCATCCGGATGTCGTGACCTCAATAGCTATTGGTCTCCCCGACGCTTACACCGGCGAGCTGCCCATGGCCTATGTTGTCAAAGTAAAAGGCAGCTCTCTCAATGAGCAGGCCTTAATCGACTATGCCGCCGAGCGAATCTCTGAACGCGCCGCCGTGCCAAAGCGCATCGATTTTATCGACGAGATGCCGCTCACTGCGGTAGGAAAAATATTCCGTCCTGCACTACGCCAACGCATAGGCGAAGAGATCGTCAACGGTTTACTCGCCGACGCCGGCATCATCGCCTCTGTCACTAGCGAAAACGAGAAAAAGCGCGGCTTGGTGATAAAGATCGACACCCAAAACAAAAATCAGATTGCCGAGACGAAGGAACTGGTAAAAAATTACATTTTCGCGAGTGATATCAGCTAACTTTATTCAGGCATGACAAGACGGTGGCGCACGTCACTATCGCTGTGCTGCGGAGTCTCGCTTTCGAGCACCCGCAGCCGCGAGTCGCTCGGACGATAAATCTCTGCGAAGGAATTAACCAGCGCCAGCGCCTGACGACGCAGCTCGCTCGCCCGTGCGAGGTCTCCCTGATCGAAATACACTTGGCGTAGCGCCAAATAGAAATCGGGCTCCTCCTCTTTCAGCTTGATAGCCTCTTCAAACGCCCTCTGCGCGGCGACTAGATCTCCCTCTGCGTAGGCCAAGTGGCCCTGCGCAAAATGGTAATAGGGATTTTTTTGATTAAAGCGCTCTATAGCCAGCTCAAACTCCTCAGCTCTGCGCTCATCACCCTGAGCGCGATAAAGCTTGGCTAAATTACCGACCGCAGTCGAGCTATTCACATCCAGCTCGAAAGAGGTTCTATAGCTGTATTCCGCAAGATCGCTTTCATCAAGCCGATTGTAGGCGGCGCCTATGTTATTCCAGGCAATCGCGTTATCGGTGTTTAGAAAGAGCGCGTTCTTTAAATAGCTTAGCGCAGCTTCGTAGTCGCCGCCGATCAGTGCCTCAACACCTAGATTATTGAAATAAAGCGAGCGCGCCTCGGTGTCCGAAAGGACCACCGAAGTAAGCTGCTGTAGAGCTATTTCGGGAGTGAAGTCCGCAACGTAGCGCACAGAGGTATCAAAGCGCCCAGTCGCATTAATATGCTGACTCAGCACAAGCAAATTGCCGCGCTTGTCCCAGCTCGGCTGCACGTCAACCCGCTGGAAGCGAGCTTCGACGCCGAGATAGCGAGCTAGGGCAACATACAGGTGCATGGCTGACAGGCAGTTGCCTGAACGCGCCTCGAGCAACTCCATCGCCGTATGAGTTTTTTCTCCAGAATAGATAATGCCAAGCGCGTCTTCGTCGTACATGAACGACTGCAGACGTTCGATTTTCGCTCTTTCATCGCGGGTGTTTCCAATGTAGGCGTCGAGGCGCTGCTTGATAGCATCATCGATAAAAAGAGGATCGATATGGCTGTAGAGATCTTCGGATTGATCGAGGATCAGCGCCTGCAGTTTGGCATCATGGGCAAACTCAGTTTCGACGTCGATGGACGAACAGGCCGATAAAAGGCACAGCAGAAGAGCACTGCTTACGATAAACAGTTGCCTGAAGACTCTGTTAATTCTTAGGGCTAACAACATCGTCCAGCACTCCCATGTCTAGTCAGATTAAACCTAAGTACGCTGGGATTCCATAGCGGGAATATGACGGGAGAAAACAAAATTGCGAGCAAGAAAAAGGGGCCTTAGCCCCTTTTAGCTGTGCCGCTAGCAAGTGTGCGGCGAGGCAATCGAACTACATGCCCGGATAGTTGGGGCCACCTGCGCCTTCAGGCACTACCCACTGAATATTTTGCGAAGGGTCTTTAATGTCGCAAGTTTTACAGTGCACACAGTTCTGCGAATTGATTTGGAAGCGCTTCGAGCCGTCGGCCTCATCAATCACTTCGTAAACTCCCGCAGGACAGTAGCGCTGCGCTGGCTCGTCGAACTTAGGCAAGTTCACCGAGATGGGTATAGAGGGGTCCTTCAGCTTCAAATGGCACGGCTGATCTTCTGCATGATTAGTGTTGGACAAAAACACCGACGACAGCTTGTCGAAAGAAATTTTGCCATCTGGCTTGGGGTAATCGATCTTTGGCGCGGACGCGGCGTCGATCAGCTGCGCGTGATCTTTTGTTTTATCGTGAATAGTAATCGGCGACTTACCGAACAAAATGTTCTGCTCGATAAATGTTAGCGCGCTACCAATCCAGAAACCGAACTTGTGGAAGCCTGAGCTGAAGTTGCGAGTCTTGTGTAGCTCTGCATAGAGGTCGGACTGTTTGAAGCGCTCGCTGTAGTCGCTGAGTTCCTTCTTAGGCGCTTCTTCCGCCAGCGCTGCGAACAGAGATTCGGCGGCTAACATGCCCGACTTCATCGCCGTGTGGCTACCCTTGATCTTTGCCGCGTTCAGCGTACCTGCATCACAGCCGACGATAAGTCCGCCAGGGAACGTCATTTTCGGCAGTGAGTTCAGACCACCTTTGATCAAAGCTCGCGCGCCATAGCTGATGCGCTTGCCGCCCTGCAGTGTCTTCTCGATCACCGGATGATGCTTAAACTTTTGGAACTCATCGAAGGGGCTAATGTGAGGATTCTTATAGCCAAGGTCGACGATCAGCCCTAAGGAGACCTTGTTGTCTTCAACGTGGTAGAGAAAGCCTCCGCTGGTCCCGGCGTAGCTCGCACCAATCATCGGGTAGCCGGCTGTGTGCACGACGAGGCCCTGCTCGTGATTCTCAGCGGGGATCTCCCACACCTCTTTCAAGCCGATCCCGTAGTGCTGTGGATCGCTCTCTTTATCGAGCTCGAACTTCTCGATAATCTCTTTACCCAAGTGCCCACGGCAGCCTTCGGCAAAGATCGTGTACTTCGCATGAAATTCAAAGCCGGGCTCGTAGGAAGGCTTGTGCTCGCCGTCTGCGGCAACACCCATATCGCCCGTCGCCACGCCTTTCACGCTGCCGTCCTCGTGATAAAGAATCTCTGCTGCCGCAAACCCAGGGAACACTTCAGCACCAAGCTCCATCGCCTGCTCACCAAGCCAAGCGCAAAGATTACCAAGCGAGATAATGTAATTACCTTCGTTGTGCATCGGCTTAGGTACGAGAAGATCTGGGAATTTCACTGCTGACTTAGCGCTAGGCAGATAGTAGACATTATCGCCCGTTACTGGAGTATTGAGCGGGGCACCCCGTTCTTTCCAGTCCGGAAACAGCTCGTTAAGCGCCGAGGGCTCGAAAACAGCGCCCGACAGGATATGTGCGCCAACCTCGGAGCCTTTCTCTAACACGCAGACCGAAAGCTCTTTGCCCTCCGCTTGAGCGAGCTGCAGCAGACGACAGGCAGTGGACAGACCAGCAGGGCCCGCGCCGACGATTACAACATCGACTTCCATAGATTCGCGTGACATTTGATTCCCCTTTTCAATGATTTGCAGCGCGATTACCTGCGCTGCTGTCTAGCCAAACATTATCGCCAATTCGTGGCTGCAGCGCAAAGTGGCACTGACAAAGTGCTGTTCTTGCCAGGCGTGTGAAGGCGCCCCACTAGCCGCAGAAATTACTAAAGATTCCGCTATTAAGTACGCTAGATAGTACAGGGATAGACCAAGACAAGGCCAAAGGAATAGAGGCTACGCACTCCGAATTCGCCCGCAGAACCACACAATTTGTCACAGCGATAACCCGGTCGCCTCTCTATAATGCGAACAAGTTAGCTAGCCCAACCCTAGTCAAAACCCAATGAATTCGATCTGCCCGTCGCTCCAGTGCGTTCTCGAGGTAGTTGCCGTCCTCGGAGACACTATGCACCAGCATTCAATCGCTGCTTCTCTCAACAAACGATCGAGTGGGCTAGCCGTAAAAAAGCGCAACCCTCTTTTCAAGCCTTCGCAGCTCGCGAGTCTCACCGCATTCGCATTGGCAGCGGTGATTACTCATGCACAAGAGTCAGAGACCGACGACCTGAGCGTGGTTTATGAAGCAGAATACTTCGCGGAATTCTCACCGGTTTCTGCTAATGACATGATCACCCGCATTCCCGGCATCGGTCTAGCACTTGGCGGCGGCGGGGGCGGTGGTCGCGGCTTGGGTGGCGGAGCCGGCGAGATACTCATCAACGGTCAGCGCATCACAGGCAAGAGCAATGCAGGCCGCAGCCAGTTAAGTCGTATCAGCGCAGACGATGTCGATTACATCGAGATTATCCGCGGCACCAGCGAAGAGATCGATGTGCGCGGCGGCGGCCAGGTTGTGAATGTGGTGTTGCTCGAAGCACAGTCCCGCTCCAGTATTGCTGCGGAGATCAATACTGACAGGATGCAGGACGGTAAATTCGCTCCCGGCGCGCGCCTGTCCTACTCCGGTCAAACTGGCCGTTTCAACTACCTTTTCCACGTGCAGGGCGACCCCGGCTACAATAATCGGGTGCGCCGCGAATCCAGCGTCGACGCCGAAGGCAAGCCTACCGAGCTTCGAATTCAGGAGAGCACACGGGATCAAACTAACTATGAGACCAGCTTTAATCTGGGGTATCAGTTCGACAAGTCGATGATTCAGTTCAACGGCTTGTACGGCATCACCTCTCCTCCGACGGATCTAACGCGCGGAATTACCGACCTCACGGGTGAGCAACCGCAAATTTCCCTAGAACGCGAAGGCAACCAAGGCGACCGTGACAACTGGGAGCTGGGGGGCGATTACGAGTACACTTTCGACAATCGCTCTAAGTTTCGCTTCCTGTTTATCGTCAATGATCGCGACTTTGAGTTTACGCGCGAACGATTTTTGCTGGGCGAAGCCGACGAGACTAAAGATCTTTTTCTCTTTTCTTCTGCTCGCGATCGCGAACGCATCGCTCGCACCTCCTATACGTTCAACCTAGGGGCGGCACAGGCACTCGAAACAGGCGTTGAAGTCGCACAAACAATTCGCGACTCTGAGATAAGAAAGGGTGACGACGATGACGAAGGCATTCCGCGCTCTGATCAGCACGGCGACCTATTTCCCGTCTTCGTAGACAATGCAGTCTCTACGGTTGAAGAACAGCGTAGCGAATATTTCGCCATTCATAACTGGCAGATCAATCAGGACACATCCCTTGAGACCTCGCTAGTTTACGAATCCTCCACGATCGAACAGAGCGGCGACATAGGCAAGGCACGTGACTTCGGTTTCTTCAAGCCGAAAATCGACTTCCGCTACAACTTCAACGAATCATTGCAGTTTCGAACCACGCTCGAGAAAATCGTGTCGCAGCTGAGCTTCTCGGACTTCAGCGCAACGACAGACAACTCAGACGACGACCAAGACACGATTGCTGGCAACCCCAATATTCGTCAAGAGCAGAACTGGCGACTTGGGACCAACCTTGAATACCGCCTACCCAACAACGTTGGCGTTCTTAATGGCGAGCTTTGGTACCGCGATGTCACCGACGCCATCGATCGCATAGACGTCTCGCCGTCGGCGGAAGATCTACAGTCCGCGCGCGGTAATATCGGCGACGGCAGACGCTACGGCATCAATCTCGACGTGAGCACTCAGCTCGCTTACCTTGGCCTGCCTACCGCTCTGGTCTCTGTTAGATTGAGCGCTGCAGACTCCCAGGTGATCGATCCGTTCCTAGGAACAGAGAGACGTTTCGACCGTAACCCGCGCTGGCGAGGTCGAGCCGAATTTCGCCACGATGTGAACCGCTTCAATTACAGCTACGGCTTCAATTACTCGACCCAGGCACGCGAGGGTAGCAACTATAACCAGATAGATGTGTTCGACATTGAACGCGAAATTCCCCAGTACGCACTTAATCTCTTTTTTGAGAAACGCGCCTTCGACGGCATGACTTTCCGCTTCGATATGATGAATGCCAACGACCGCAGCTGGTGTCGCGAGCGCACTCGATTCGTTGGCGCTACGATCGATGGCATTGTGGAGGAAATCGAGAATTCCTGCTCACAGGACGGTCCTAAATTCTCGCTCAAGATTCGCGATACGTTCTAAGCGGCCGCGCGGCACAGCGATTTGCCTACTTAGTGAACACCATCATGTGCTGCCAGGGCAGAAAATCTAAAGTCTTAGTCCACTGCAAACCAAACACGGCCATCTCTTTTTTCACCTGCTCCTGCGTCATCTTATGCAGCGGGCGGATGGGAACTGTGGCATCTTCACCTCGGTACTCCAAAAGAAAGATCCTGCCTCCGGGCCGCAGAGCCTCGTAAATTCCATCTATCATCTCAAAGGGATGGGAGAACTCATGATAGGCATCAACCATAATTGCCGCATCTATAGAGTTCGGCTCTAGGCTTGGATCATCGACCTCGCCTTTGACGCCTTCGATATTACTCACACCATCTTCAACCTTGCGCGCCTCAATGATATCGAGCATCTCCGTTTGGATATCCACTGCCATCACCTTTCCTTCAGGAACTAGCTTGGCAATGCGGAAAGAAAAATAGCCTGAGCCCGCGCCAATATCTGCCACCACGTGATCAGGTGCTAATTCCATATTCGCAACGACTTCGTCAGGCATTTCTTCCTGTATACGCCCGGGGCGATTGAGCCACCCTGCGGCTTGGTGCCCCATAACAAAAGATATTTCCCTACCCATATAGAACTTGCCAATACCCGTCGTTCGCCGCGAGGGATCCTCGATATACCCGGGGTTTTCAGCAGCGCTAGCGTTCAACGAAGCGAGCAGGCTAAGCAAGCCGCCTAGCAGCAACGAAACTCCGCCCCCACGCCGACAGGTCTTCGGCGGTAATGAGTCTATGGACATCGTATTCTCCTTTTTAATTGCATTGGGTTTGACTGACAAAAGGACGAGCGTTCTGCAGTGCTGCGTTGAGCTAACAATACCTTATGCTAGACTCATGCATCTATAGAATTTAAGAAACAACAGGATTATCAGGCATGTCTCAGGTTTTAAAAGGTATTCGCGTTCTTGATTTCGGCCGTTATATCGCTGGGCCCTTTTGCGGCACATTGCTCGCCGACATGGGAGCCGAGGTCATCCGCATCGAGAAGGTCGACGGGAGTGAGGACCGCTTCCTGACCCCAATCAGCGACACCGGCGAAGGCGGTACTTTTATGCAGCTGGCGCGCAATAAACTCGGCATGACGTTGAATCCAATGAAGCCCGAGGGGCGCGAAATCGTTAAGAAGCTCGTTGCGACAGCCGACGTAGTCATTGCCAATTTGCCGCCTGACACGCTGAAGACGATGGGCCTGGATTACGACAGCCTCAAAGCCGTGAAGCCTGACATTATTCTTACCATGATCTCGGCGTTTGGTCGCGGCGGACCCTACAGTAACCGCGTTGGCTTTGACGGTCTTGGACAGGCCATGTCTGGCGCCATGTACCTCAGCGGCACGCCTGAACAGCCGGTGAAAGCGTGGCCTCCTTTCATTGACTTTGGCACAGCCAGCTTCGCCGCCTTCGGCACGCTCGCTGCCCTGTATGAGAAACAAAAAACAGGCAAAGGCCAGGTGGTCGAAGGGTCCCTATTCAATACCGCTCTCACCCTAATGAACGGCACTGCCATCGAGCAGTCAGCACTGCAAATCGATCGGGTCGCGAGTCTCAACCGCGGCCAAGCGGCAGCCCCATCCGACACCTTCAAATGCACAGACGGCTGGGTACTAGTACAGTCTGTAGGTGGCCCGCTGTTCGAGCGCTGGACAGTGTTGATGGGCGAGCCCCACTGGCTTGAAGACGAACGCTTCAAAGACGACATCAGCCGCGGCGAAAACAGCGTGCTCATCAGCGAGCGTATGGCGACATGGTGCGCCGAGCGCACATCCGCAGAAGCCTTGGCCGCGATGGAAGAAGTACGCCTACCCGCAGGCCCAGTGCTATCACCACAGCAGGTACTCGAAGACCCGCATATCGCTGCAAAGGGACTTTTTCAGCCGGTTGATTACCCAGGCATGGAAAAACCCGCCCCGCTCATGCGCACACCGGTAGAGCTCAGTAACACCCCTGGAGAAATTCGCCATCGCGCGCCCACGCTCGGCGAGCATACCGATCAAATAATGCAGGAACTGGGGTACAGCGAAGTCGAAATCTCACAGCTTCACGAAAAGCGGATTATTTGATTGCGCAGCTAGAGAACTATTTTGTAAGTTCACTCTAGTGTTTTTGGAACTCAAAGAGATGCTCTTCTAAAGAAAGGCACTGACGGTTATCGCAGTCAGCGCCTTTTTAGAAGGTTTACTGTCGCTAGTTAGCAACACGGTAAAGTAGCTGCTTACCCACCTGAGAATAGATGAATACATCCTCAAGACCGTCATCATTGGCGTCGATTAAGCGATAAGCCAGGCCAAAATCGTCTGCTAGCTGATTTTTATATGCTGTCTCTCCAGTGCTAAGCGCTTCGACAGTATACGATGGCCGAAACTTCATACCACTGACATTCACTAACCCCGTTGCGCGATCGAAAGACGCCTCCAGATCAGGAATAGCATTTATCGAAGCCAAGAACTGCGAATCGGCTACGAGCGGCTGCAGTGTTTCTTGCAAGCCCGCCGCGTAATTTACCTCCAGCGTATAAGACAGATCACTTTCATCACCCTGCGCAGGAATGCTCCAACTTGTGGTTTCAGCAATCTCACCTGCCACTACGCCGTTTGGGCTAAACGCGGCACTTAGTATAATTTGATCATTGTCCTCAACTGCAAAATGCGACAAAGCTGGATAGAATCGCGCGCGCCCTATCTCAGAAAAAGTCGATTCAAGTGCTGCCATGTCAAAAGGAGAGTTCAGGAACCGCGTGGCAAAGTTATTCTTTGTGATCAGCAAGGTCCCATCATTGAGCATCACAACCCCTTCAGGCGCACTGTCTCCGACAATATAAGTTTCAGCGGGCAGTAACGGCATAAAATGGTTGTTATAAACTGAATCTGCACCTGAATCGCGTTGCCATAAACCGGCCAAGACTTCCGATAATGACCGTTCAGAACTGTCAGCTGCACTGGCATTCAGCAACGGGACAACCTGACACTCTTCGTAGCTGCCAAGCGGTTGCAGCTGTTCATAATTTCCGAACAGTATGCCGGGAACCGATATACCACCTGCTTGCACCAAAGCAAATTGATATGGACCCGCGCTTGTTGGCTTATAGCTACACTCGCTTTCAAATGAATTGACTTGTAATCGACGATCTTTATCGAACTTCAACCCCGTTGGGATAATCGTTTTTTTAACGATAGTGTTCGGCCTGCTATCTCCTTCGACATCCTCCTCCGGTGAATACACTTCAATGTCGTCAATCTCTAGCTTTGAGCTCAACCCTGCCGCAAGAATTGCTTCGAGCATTACCTCAAGATCAGATGCATGTAGAACAGTACGACTTGATACTTTCTCGCTTGCTGAAAGATTAATTTCGGAGGGCTCCCGATCACTAGCCTCGCCCGCATCCGAGCCATCAGAAGCTAGATTACTTATTCCACTAACTCGCGGAATATCGAGTAGAGCCGATATATTGACATGCTCTGCGAACTCTGAAGTGAATGGCCGTATAGAAACTGCATCATAAGAATCATCCTGTTTGAATGAAGTAATCGGGGCTGTAATAAGTGAATTGCCATCCAAAATCTCTACCAAACTGGCACC
>CBFIDY010000009.1:0-91823 GCA_965661495.1 Pseudohongiellaceae bacterium
CACCTCTATTACTTAATCTACATTTTTAAAGAACTTTTCCGCCGAGACCTCGTCTCAGGGAGGACGCATTATACGTATCCAAAGCCCCGTGACAAGGGGTTTGTGACAAGAATTGTAAAAAACTTTAAAGCGCAGCGCCTCACCACACACAGACCTGCAACGAAGCTAGTTTTTGAACGCAGCAACTGGGCGCTTTCGAGCCGTTTTACGGGAAAAATAAACCCTCCAGCCGAGCAAAAAAACCAAAATAGCGCCATACACAGTAGCCTCAACCAGATCGGTGCGCACTATCCACACCAAATGAGCCACCGCGAGCACGCCGCTCAGGTATACCAGACGATGCAGACGCCGCCACTGGCGGCCGAGACGCCGCACCATGCTGCGCGGCGAGGTCAGACCTAGCACCAGCAAGATCAGGTACGCCGCAAAACCTAGGGTGATATAGGGACGCTCAATCACCTCTTCCACGATGGCGCCTAATTGCAAGCCCAGCAGAAACACCATCCACACAACAAAGTGCACACTGGCGTAAAACAAAGCAAAGAGGCCGATCATTCTTCTGCGCTGGGCGAATTCCAGCCTCCCCGTAAGATGCCTCAGCGGCGTCATAGCAAGGGCTATGAGGATGAAACGCATGGCCCATTGACCGGTCTCAAGTGAAAGCTCTTTCGCCGGATCAGGCCCTAGATCGCCCAACACGGCAACCCACGCCATGAGAGCGAAAGGCACGAGGGCCAGCGCAAACACGCCTATCCGCAGACTAAACACCGACATTCTTCACCTTGAGCGCAACTGCCGCCCTGCCCTTGCTACATCGTCCGCTGAAACTAGTAATAGCGACTGAGGTCCATTCCCTTGTAGAGAGAGGCGACCTGCTCGCCATAGCCGTTAAATGGCAAGGTCGGGATCACCTTGCGGTTAAACAAGGTCTGCGGAAGCCGACGCTCCATATCCTGACGCCATCGCGGATGGTGCACCTCAGGATTCACGTTCGCGTAAAAGCCGTACTCTCGCGCCTGCAAGTCCACCCAAGTCGTGTTGGGCATAGTCTCGCGGAAATTGATTTTGACGATGGACTTAATACTCTTAAATCCATACTTCCATGGCACCACTAGCCGCATCGGTGCGCCATTTTGGGCGGGCAAGGCCTCACCATAGAGCCCAACAGCCATAAAACTCAGAGGATTCATCGCCTCATCCATACGCAGCCCCTCTCGGTACGGCCAGCGCACGATAGCGAATCGCGAGCGAATACCGGGCATGGATTCGTCGTCGACAATAGTTTCAAACTCGATAAATTTGGCCTTAGAGGTCGGCTCGAAACGCTTAATGAGATCGGCTAGAGGGAAACCCAGCCAAGGAATGACCATGGACCACGCCTCAACACAGCGCAGCCTATAAATGCGCTCTTCTAGGTCGTGGGGCTTCAAAATGTCTTCAAGCGTGTATTTGCCGGGCTTACCGACCTCACCTGTAATTTCCACCGTCCACGGATCGGTCTGGAAATCTCCTGAATTAGCTGAGGGATCCGACTTATCCATGCCGAATTCATAAAAATTATTGTAGCGCGTCACATCGCCAAAGGGCGTGAGCTCTTCGTCGGTAAAGAACGGCTCTGAATCCGGCGCGCCCGCAGCACTGCGTAGCTTTGCCTCTAGCCAAGCTGGCGCTGGCGAGGAGTTTAAACCGGCCGGAGCTGGCGCCTTCAATGCCGAGCCGGACTGCGCAAGAGAGAGACCAGGCACCATCGCACCCGCGGCCAGTGTGCCCGCCCCTTGCAAAAATTTACGCCTTTGAACATAAATCGACTTTGGGGTGATCTCCGATCCTTTAATATCTTCGGGCTTTTTGATCAGCATAGCTTGCTCCAATTGGAATGAGTTAACTCAAGGCCAGAGCCTTATTTGAGATCAGACAATATTGCCTCAGGCGGCTTTCTCAGGCGTCGGCTTCGCCCGCATGCTTTGTTGCTTCCGATAAACCCACATTAGCGGGCCAGTAATCGAATAGGTGACGCTCATTAACAGCAGTGTTTCATGGGGGTTCTGCGCTATCACCACCAGCAGCACCACGGCAGCCACAAAGAAAAAGTAAGGCACTGTGCCCTTAAAGTCGATCTCTTTAAAGCTGATGTAGCGGTAGTTAGACACCATAAGCAAGCCAATGAAAATGGTCACGGCTGCGAGAGCTATTCCCATAGCCTGGGTTACGCCTAGGTCATAGCGATAGCCTACCCAAGGTAGAAAAGTGACAACCCCCGCAGCCAGGGGAGACTGTAACCCAACAAAAAAACGCTTATCTGTTGTGCCAAGCTGCACATTAAAGCGGGCAAGGCGTAGCGCCGCACAGGACATATAGATGAAACTCGCAGCCCAGCCGAGGCGACCTATATCGTCAAAAGCCCAGCTAAACATAATAAGCGCGGGCGCGACGCCAAACGACACCATATCGGAAAGGCTGTCGAACTGAGCGCCAAAAGCACTTTGCGTATTCGTCAGCCGTGCGATACGGCCATCCAGACCGTCCAAAATACCTGCTATGAATATGGCCCAGCCGGCCTCGTTAAAATCACCCGCCATCCCAGCGATAATCGCGTAAAAGCCAGCAAAGAGCGCACCGAGCGTGAGCAGGTTGGGCAGCAGAAAGATGCCTCGACGACGAATAGTCTTCCCACCCTCCGATACCAGCTCTTCATGTTCATCAATAGGCAGCAGCGTGTCGAAATCTTCCTCTGCCTCTCCGGCGTTGTCCGCCTCGACCTCAGACCTGATGGATTCAGCAGCCGCGATAGACTCATCTTCCTCGTGTATTTCGCGGCCTTGCGACTGCGGCCCTCTTTGCTCTTCCATAAACCCTCTATAAAACGTTGGCGAATCGGCTTGGTCTAAACCGAATACGATGACTACTCAGTAGCGCTTAGACTATCGCGACCAGAGCAAACTGCACAGACTTTGTTTGACCCAGGCCCACCCCAAGCCCAGCGACACACATGCTTACGCCTTCATTGTTAACGCCTAAACCCTCTCCCACCAATCAATCCGCAATTTACGCTGACAGACAGATGCTATATTATCCCGCCTCATCTTAAAGAGCTCGACTCGGCCCTACTCTTGGCAGAGTGTTGCTCGCGTCCGCCATGCGGTCGAAGACCCTGCGGTCTTAACACCGTAATCTTAGGGCCAAAAGCCCTCCAGATCACGAAACTAGCAGCCCTTTTGGTGCGAAATTTGATGCGAAATAGGGTTTTACATGGCCTTACATAGGACTCAGCGCCCCTAGTCGCGAACTTCGCGCCAACGACTTGCCGTGAGGCTGCGAAAATACAATCGCGTCTCGGGCACGTAAGACTTGCAAAGTATGTGAGGCAGGCGCAACAAATGAGCAACATGCATGGCCAGCGGGCGAAGCCTGCCACGCGTATGCGCAACGAATAATTCAGCTACCTAAATTTAGATTTAACAACTCAGACAATAAACGAACACCGGAGTGTCATCGATGAACTACTTTAACACGCTACCACTACGCCTTCAGTTGGACCAACTAGGCAAGTGCCGCTTCATGGACGCCAGCGAGTTCAGCGAAGGCGTTAGCAAACTGCTAGGTAAAAAAGTAGTTATCGTTGGCTGCGGCGCTCAAGGGCTGAACCAAGGCTTGAATATGCGCGACAGCGGTCTCGATGTCTCCTTTACTCTGCGAGCCGCAGCGATTGAGGAAAAACGTGATTCTTGGAAAAACGCCACGGAAAACAACTTTACGGTTGGCACCTACGAAGAACTCATCCCGACTGCTGACTTGGTTCTTAATCTCACGCCTGACAAACAGCACACACAAGTAGTACAGCAGGTGATGCCTCTAATGAAGCAAGGCGCCTGTCTCGCCTATTCTCACGGCTTCAACATCGTAGAAGAAGGGATGCAGATTCGCGACGACCTGACTGTCGTGATGGTCGCACCTAAATCGCCAGGCTCTGAAGTCAGAGAAGAATACAAGCGCGGTTTTGGCGTACCCACACTCATCGCTGTCCACGCAGAAAACGACCCCAATGGCGACGGCATGGACATCGCCAAGGCCTACGCAGCGGCGACAGGCGGCGATCGTGCCGGCGTACTCCAGTCCTCATTTATCGCCGAAGTTAAGTCCGACCTAATGGGCGAACAAACCATTCTCTGCGGCATGCTGCAAACCGGCTCCATCCTTTGTTTCGAAAAAATGGTAGAGAAAGGCGTTGATGCCGGCTACGCATCGAAACTACTGCAGCACGGCTGGGAAGTTATTGCCGAAGGCCTAAAGCATGGCGGCATTACCACCATGATGGACCGCCTTAGCAACCCCGCGAAACTCGCTGCGAACGATCTAGCAGACGAGCTAAAAGATATCATGCGCCCGCTTTTCGAAAAGCACATGGACGATATCATTACGGGCGCTTTCTCCGACGGAATGATGGAAGACTGGGCTAACGACGACGTCAAGCTGCTTACCTGGCGCGAAGCGACAACTGAGACTGCGTTTGAGAAATGTCCGGCAGGCACCATGGATATCGCAGAGCAGGAGTACTTTGAAAACGGTATCGTCATGGTTGCTATGGTCAAAGCCGGCGTCGAACTTGCGTTCGAAACAATGACTGCTAGCGGCATCATCGAAGAGTCAGCCTACTACGAGTCACTTCACGAAGTGCCGTTGATCGCTAACCTGATCGGCCGCAAAAAGCTTTATGAAATGAACAAGGTGATCAGCGACACCGCTGAGTATGGCTGCTACCTCTTCTCACACGCTTGTGTACCTCTGCTTGAAGACTTCATGAAGAAGATCGATACAGACGTGATTGGCCGCGGGCTAAATGCCCCTGACAACGGCGTCGACAATGCCGCCCTAATCGAAGCGAACGATAGCATTCGCAGCCACCCTATCGAAGTAGTAGGCAAGCGCCTGCGTCGCTACATGACTGCGATGAAGCGCGCTATCTAGACACTGCTCGCGACAAAAAAGGGCCCGGTGATTTTCAGTCACCGGGCCCTTTTTTTTATCTGATGCTTACGGGTGTCGCTAAGATCCTAAAATGAGAGCTACTACAACGCTAACACTTTGTCGCCGCGCGCAATACCGCAGACGCCAGTTCGAGCAACTTCTAACACGGTTCCCTCAGCTTGCGCCGAAATAAACGCGTCGAGTTTTTCCGAGGTGCCAGTTAACTGAATACTATAGGCCGTCGGCGTAATATCGACGATCTGCGCGCGGAAAATCTCGCTCATCCGCTGTATTTCAGCGCGTTGTGCTCCGACAGCTTTAACCTTCACCAAAAGAAGCTCGCGTTCAACATGGGCACCTTCGGAGAGATCCACAAGTTTCACTACATCCACCAGCTTATTCAGGTGTTTAGTAATCTGCTCGATCTTACGTTCGTCGCCGGAAGTGACTACGGTCAGACGCGAAAGCGTATTGTCCTCCGTCGGCGCAACAGAGAGAGAATCGATATTATAGCTGCGCTGCGAGAACAGACCGACGACGCGCGAGAGCGCACCCGGTTCGTTTTCCATGAGTAGAGATATGATTCGCCGCATCTTAAGTTCGCTCCGTCTTGCTTAATACCATGTCTTTCATCGCACCACCTTTGATGGCCATCGGATAGACATGCTCTTCCGGATCGACCATGACATCGACAAAGACGAGCTTGTCTTTGAGAGCGAATGCCTCTTCTAGCTTGGAGTCGAGCTCATCGAGGGTTTCGATGCGGATACCAACATGCCCATAGGCCTGCGCAAGTTTCACGAAGTCGGGTAGCGACTCTGCGTAGGTGCTGTGGGAGTAGCGACCACCGTATTGCATATCCTGCCACTGTCTTACCATCCCCAGTGATTGGTTATTCAAACAGATAATTTTCACCGGCAGGTTATATTGCATGCAGGTCGCGAACTCCTGCAAATTCATCTGGAAACTGCCCTCGCCCGTGACACAAACAGAGGTAGCATCGCGGTAGGCGAGCTGAACCCCCATGGCGGCCGGCAGGCCAAAGCCCATCGTGCCAAGTCCACCTGAGTTGATCCAACGCCGAGGCTTGTCAAAACCGTAGTACTGAGCGGCAAACATTTGATGCTGACCCACATCTGTCGAGACATAAGCATCACCTTCGGTAATGCGGTGCAACGACTGGATAACCTGCTGCGGCTTGATCACGCCGTTCGTATGCGAGGTAACACCAAGGGAATCTTTCTCTCGCCATTTATCGATTTGTTGCCACCAAGTAGCAAGAGCTTCTTCATCGACAGACTGCTGCATCGAGTCGAGGCATGCAATCATCTCCTCGAGGACGGCTGTCACCGACCCAACGATAGGCACGTCAGCAGAGACCGTTTTTGATATCGAAGCGGGGTCAATATCGACGTGCAAAATAGTCGCATCAGGGCAGAATTTACTCGTATCGGAGTTGGTTACGCGGTCATCGAAGCGTGCGCCAATACCGAGCAGCACATCGCAATAATGCATTGCCATATTGGCTTCGTAAGTCCCGTGCATGCCCAACATGCCCAGAAACTGCTTGTCAGACGCAGGGTAAGCACCCAAACCCATCAGCGTGTTGGTAATTGGGTACCCTAGCTTACGCGTGAGCTTTGTTAGCAACTCAGCCCCTTCACCCTGAATCACCCCGCCGCCGGCGTAAATCATCGGACGCTTCGCAGCGAGTAGCGCTTCAACGGCTTTCTTAATCTGACCGCTATGTCCTTTCCCGGGGACCGCGTAAGAACGCATTTTCACCTCTGCCGGATACTCATAGGGCAGCTTCAGCTTGGGATCAGTCACATCCTTCGGGATATCAATGACCACGGGACCAGGTCGGCCCGTAGTTGCTAAATGGAAAGCTTTTTTGACGACCGCAGGGATCTCTGAAGCGTGCTGAACCATAAAGCTATGCTTCACGATGGGTCGCGAAATCCCGACCATATCGGTTTCTTGAAAGCCATCAGTGCCGATCAGGCGACTTTCTACTTGACCCGAAATGACTACCATCGGAATTGAGTCCATGTAGGCCGTTGCTATACCTGTTACGGCATTGGTCGCGCCGGGACCCGAAGTCACAAGCACCACCCCGGCTTTGCCGGTCGCTCGCGCATAGCCATCAGCTGCATGCGTGGCCGCCTGCTCATGACGCACAAGAATATGCTCTATTTTATCCTGCCGAAAAATGGCGTCGTAGATATGCAGCACCGCACCGCCGGGATAGCCGAAAATAAGGTCGACTCCCTCGTCATGCAGCGCTCGGATAAGAGAGTCGCCTCCCGATAAATGTTCCACTGTCTTTGCCTCTCGATTTCGATTTCGTCGCGTGCTTTCACGCCTTACACAGTGCCTCACCGCCGGCACAGCTGCGAACGACTACGTATCGCGTGCTGCCCAACAGCCCAACAAGATTGAACCCATGCTGGATGTTTGGCGCTTAGCCTTACGGACTTCGAGTCCTGTTTGATAGCTCTTTCAGCCTTGCTTGAAGACTGTGTCGGCCCTGTACGTGATAACGTAATGAGAACCTTAGGTGGATGGTTTCGTCACCTAGAGATCGGTCCGCGGTAAGGCCGGGTGCGGCTTGCGGACCGGACGCTTGCTGAGTCTTTCACTCACTGCGCGCGCTAAGGGACATAATTCTGACAGCTAGGCCAATTTTGTCAAGCTGAGCAAGACCTTAGGCAGTGAGTTTTTTCGCAGATTTACGCGAGGCTAGTGCACGGCGGCCTCGATAAAGCGCAGCGCTTCATCATCACCAAGCTCAACTCGAATGACGCTATCAGGCTTGAATGCGCCTTTTAACATCTCCTTGGCTAGAGGATTTTCCAGCCGCGCCTGAATGGCTCGTTTGAGGGGGCGCGCTCCGTAGATGGGGTCGTAAGCAATTTCGGCTAACTTATCTAACGCCTCCGCTGTGATCTCGAGCTTGAGATCACGCTCCGCAAGCCGTGCATTGAGCCATTGAATCTGCACCTCCGCAATCGCGCGAATTTGCTCAGCGAGCAAGGGATGAAACACTACCGTTTCATCGATGCGATTAACAAATTCAGGAGAAAAGTGCCGCACGACAACGTCTAGCACTGAGCGCTTAACGTCTTCGTAGAGGCTAGCATCGAGAGCCTGCCCAGAGCCTAGCGCTTGCTGAATGCGCTCAGAGCCCAGGTTCGACGTCATCACTATCACCGTGTTACGAAAGTCGACAGTGCGGCCGTGGCCGTCGGTGAGACGACCGTCATCCATAACCTGCAAAAGGATATTAAAGACATCTGGATGGGCTTTTTCTACTTCATCCAGCAGCAGCACAGAATAGGGGCGTCGCCTTACGGCTTCGGTAAGGTACCCCCCTTCCTCATAGCCTACATACCCAGGAGGCGCCCCGATAAGACGCGAGACTGAATGCTGCTCCATGAATTCTGACATATCGATCCGCACCATCGCCTCTTCTGTATCAAACAAGAACTCAGCAAGCGCCTTGCAAAGTTCCGTCTTGCCCACTCCGGTTGGGCCGAGGAAAAGGAATGAGCCGTTTGGCTTATTGGGATCTGACAGACCGGAGCGAGATCGCCGCACCGCATCGGCTACCGCTGAAACCGCTTCGTCTTGCCCGATGAGTCGTTTATGCAACTCCTCTTCCATGCGAAGCAGCTTATCCCGATCACCCTCTAACATCTTACTCACAGGAATCCCTGTGGCCCGGGCAACGACTTCGGCGATCTCTTCATCGCTCACGCGGCTACGAAGCAACTGCTTCTCCTGGGTCTCGACTGCGGCGCCCGCCGCAAGTTTCTCTTCGAGTTCGGGGATCACGCCGTAGGTTAGCTCCGACATCCGGGCTAGATCGCCCGCGCGGCGCGCTTGCTCACAATCTGCACGCGCTTGTTCCAGCGCACTTTTGATACCCTGCACACCCTGCACAGAGGCTTTTTCGGCCTTCCAAATCTCTTCTAGGTCAGAAAACTCTCTTTCCAATGATTCAATCGCTAAATCTAATTTTTCCTTGCGCAGCACTGTCGCAGTGTCCTCGTCTTTCTTCAGCGCTTCGCGCTCAATCTTGAGCTGGATAAGCCGTCTTTCGAGCCTGTCCATCTCTTCAGGTTTGGAGTCAATCTCCATACGAATTAGGCTTGCCGCCTCATCGATAAGATCAATTGCCTTATCGGGGAGCTGGCGGTCTGTAATGTAGCGTTGTGACAGTTTGGTTGCCGCAATAATCGCGCCGTCAGAGATAGCTACGCCATGATGAACCTCATAGCGCTCTTTCAAGCCACGCAGAATCGCTATCGTGTCTTCTTCACTCGGCTCATCTACCAAAACCTTCTGAAAACGCCGTTCCAACGCCGCGTCTTTTTCAATGTACTGACGATATTCATCCAGTGTCGTTGCTCCCACACAGTGAAGCTCGCCACGCGCTAACGCAGGCTTAAGCATGTTACCTGCATCCATTGCGCCCTCGCCTTTCCCTGCTCCAACCATAGTATGCAGCTCATCGATAAACAGAATGACACTACCCTCTAGTTTGGCAATTTCTCCTAGGACCGACTTCAGACGTTCCTCGAATTCGCCGCGGAATTTAGCGCCGGCTATTAACGAACCCATATCGAGAGACAGTATTTTCTTGTCCTTCAGACCTTCAGGCACTTCCCCATTGACTATGCGCTGTGCGAGACCTTCGACTATCGCCGTTTTACCTACACCAGGCTCCCCTATTAACACAGGATTGTTTTTGGTTCGTCGCTGCAGCACCTGAATCGCACGCCTGATTTCAGCGTCGCGCCCAATCACGGGATCGAGCTTCGACTCGCTTGCTCGTGCCGTGAGATCAACACAGTATTTTTCTAGCGCTTTCCAGCTTTCCTCAGCTCCGGCGTCATCAACTGCCGCGCCTCCGCGCAAATTATTTGCTGCAACCTCGAGTGCCTGAGCCGACACACCGAAACTATTAAGCAGCTTGCCAAGAGCACCACCATCTTTCATGGCTGCCAGAAGAACCAGCTCGCTTGAAACGAAACTATCACTGCGCTGCTGCGCGAGCTTGTCCGCTTGGTTCAAAAGTTTCGCAAGTTCTGGAGACACAGGCACTTCACCGCCATTGTCAGACACTTTTGGCAGGTCCTCGATCAGTCGCGAAAGCCCTTCTTGCAGGACCGTGAGATTAAAACCTGTTTGCGACAGCAAGCTCCTCACGGCGCCGTCGCGCTGCGCGACCAAGGCGTTGATTAGGTGCGCTGGCGCAATCACGCTATGCTCTTTACCGAGCGCAAGGGATTGCGCATCGGCAAGTGCGACCTGTAATTTACTCGTCAATTTATCAATTCGCATGGGATTCCCCTTCTCTGTTCGCCTCGGCGATAGCTACAGCGACAAGCGCCGTTATGCTCTTTAAGATTGGGGCTAGGCGGAAAAATAAAAGGGAGTTTGCGCAGGCTTTACTGCTCAGGCGCCAAATAAGCTACTAACTAGCCGCCTACTTGATGTAGATCATACTGAGCATGCGACCGCACACCGGCTCACGTCGATAAGAATAGAAGCGGTCCGCATCACAATGAGTGCAGAACTCTCCACCTACAATTTCTTGCACACCAGCTGAGCCGAGCCGCAGAGCAGCAAGCGCATAGAGATCAGCGTTAAATTTTCCAGCCTCCTTCGCTGGAACAAAGGCCTGCGCAATGTCGTCTTTAACCCGTGCTGAGTCGTTGGAATTCAAGAAAATCTCACGTACCTCGTCGCCTACTTCGAAATGGCAGGACCCAATTGCTGGACCAAGCCACACACTTAACTGCGAGGCTGGCGCCTCGAAATGAGCCAAAGTTGACTCGAGCACGCCGGACACCAAACCGCGCCAGCCCGCGTGCGCAACCGCAACGCGTTTCTCCCTAGGGCTATAAAAGAACACAGGTAGACAGTCAGCAGTGAGCACGCCGCACACTCGATTCGGAGTAGAGCTAACAGCGGCATCGGCAGTCATTGCAACATCAGCCTCAAGATCTAGATTCGCGACATCTGTACCGTGAACCTGATCAAGCCAATGCCAGTGAAGCTCGTTTGGAAATTGCGCTGCGAGCGCCTCTCGATTTGCGCTCACCCGGTCAATCATATCGCCAACGTGCATGGCGAGATTGAGTCCTCGAAAGCCCTGTTCTAAGCACGCGCTGTGCAAGCTAAGATCACCACGACAGCTTACTGCGGCGAAAATTTCTCCATCGACATTCCAAGGCGATTCGATAAGCTCTATTCCAGAGTCAATCATCTAATCGAGCCTCGTATCCTCTGCAAGCACATTCAGCAGAGACTGAAAATCTTCGGGCAGCGGAGCTTCCCAGCTTAATTGCTCACCCGACACAGGATGCTCGAGAGTCAGGCGGCGGGCATGCAACGCCTGTCGCTTAAAGCTACGCAAAGTCGCAGCCAACAGCGGCGAGCACGCCGCAGGCAGCTGTAGCCTGCCCGCGTAAAGGGGATCGCCGACCAAGGGGATGTTGATATGCGCTAAATGAGCGCGAATCTGATGTGTTCTTCCCGTTTCAAGCTGCACATGAATGTGTGTGTGCGAACGATAGCGCTGCATTACACGATAGTGAGTTACGGCTTCCTGTCCGTCCTCTACGACGGCACGGCGCTTGCGATTCACGGGATGGCGCCCAAGGGGCGCATCGACCGTCCCTCCGCCGGTTAGCACACCTTGCGCCACCGCTTCGTATTCACGCTTAACCTCTCTCAATCGAAGCTGCTCAACCAATGCCGCGTGAGACTCTAGAGTTTTGGCGACCATCATAAGGCCGGTCGTATCCTTATCTAAGCGGTGCACAATACCGGCGCGGGGAACTTCTTGCAGCGCGGGGCAATGGCTCAAAAGACCGTTAAGCAGTGTACCGTCTCGATGGCCCGCTGCGGGATGAACGACCACATCCGTCGCCTTATTCAACACGATGAGCTCATCGTCTTCAAACACGATATCTATAGGCATAGCCTGAGCCTCCCATTCGCGCTCTGGCTGCAAAACCACATCGACTGCAAGCGAGTCGCCGGCATAGACCTGGTCACGAGGACGCGCCGCGGTATTATTCACTCGCAACAAACCCTCCTTTATCCAGGATTGCAGCCGAGCCCGCGAATATTCGGGAAACATTTTCGCTGCGACGAGGTCTAAGCGCTGGTTAGCGGCTTCGTCAGGCACGATAGCGGAGAGCTGAATATGGGTCATAGCGAAGAATCGAAATCTGAAGGGTAAGTCCTCCATAATACTCGATATCACCCCTCAACGCAGAGGAAACCTATCTGCGCCAAGCGAGCTATGGTTAAATACCGTCATAAATACAAGACGAGCTCCATCCATGAATTTACGCACCATCACATTACTGATTGCCTTAACGGCGCTGGGTTCAAGTCTCAGTAGCTGCAGCTTCTTCGACCGAGGGGAGGACCGAGACCAGTTTTCGGGCCTAACCAACGAAGAACAGTTCTACCGCAGGGCACTCGAGCAGCTCAATTCTCAGAATTTTTCTGGAGCCATCGCGACTTATCAGGCACTGGAGTCTCGCTTCCCCTTTGGCAAGTTCGCCGAGCAGTCGCAGATAGAAATTGTCTATGCCTATTACCGCAACAGCGACGTAGAGGCAGCGCGCGCGGCTGCCGATCGATTCATTCGACTGCACCCAGACAGTGAGAACATTGATTACGCGTACTACATGAAAGGGCTATCCTCTTTTAATCAAGACAATAGCTTTCTTAACCGGTTTTTACCGATAGACCAAACCAAACGCGATCCCGGCCGAGCTCGTGAGTCTTTCACTGACTTTGCGCAGCTTATCGCGCTGTACCCTGACAGCCCCTACGCCGCTGATGCGCGCGCACGTATGATTTTCCTGCGCAACAACCTGGCGGCTTATGAAATTCATGTGGCGAACTATTACCTGGAGCGCCGTGCGTACATAGCTGCGCTGCGCCGCGGTCAATACGTGGTGGAAAACTTTCAAGAGACCCCAGCGGTAGCAGACGGCATTGCAGTGATGGTTGAGTGCTATCTGCGCCTCGGGCTCAACGACCTTGCTGATACGTCTTTGGCTTTGCTGCGCGATAATTACCCTGAGCATGCGGCCTTCGATTCAGACGGCGAGTTCACTGTCCGCACCGAGATAACCAATCCATCCGTGCTCTATACAGTCAGTTTTGGGTTGCTCGGCGACAATCGCATCGAACCTCCACTTGCTCCCACCAAGCGGCCATTCAATTCCGGCAGCCAGCAGATTATTGACACGCAGGGCGAAGTCGAAGACGAGGGACGCTCTTGGCTCGATATTCTAACTTTCGGAATTCTCTAAAGCCGCAGAAGCTAGTCGCCAATTACCCAGCCGTTGGTAATAGGATAGCGCCTGTCCCGTCCGAATCCGCGGGGCGTGATGCGCGGACCAATGGCGCTCTGCCGGCGTTTATATTCGTTAATGTCAACGAGCCTGAGCACTCGCTTCACCTGCTCTTCTTCGAAACCCTCAGCGATTATGCCCTGAGCACTGACGTCCTGCTCGATGTAGAGCTCGAGAATTTTATCTAAGGTGTCGTAATCGGGCAGATTATCCTGATCCACTTGCCCGGGCGCGAGCTCCGCTGAGGGCGGACGCTCAATGACGGCCACCGGTATTGCTTCGCCGCTCAAGCCCGCCTGCGCATGCAGGCTGTTGCGATACCGAGAAAGCTGATACACAAGCCCTTTTGACACATCCTTCAATACGTCAAAGCCGCCCGCCATATCGCCGTATAACGTGGAGTAACCGACCGCGATCTCGCTCTTGTTACCCGTGGTTAGAACGAGATGCCCTTTTTTGTTGGAGATTGCCATAAGCAAAACACCACGACAGCGAGCCTGCAAATTTTGCTCTGTGACATCCTCGCCATAGCCCGCGAACTCCTCTGCGAGCGCCGCAGAAAAACTCTTCACCATATCCTTGATTGCAATACTGCGATACGCCGCACCCAAGGTGGCTGCCTGCTGCGCAGCGGCATCAAGGCTCAGCTGCGAAGTGTACTCATAGGGCATCATAACGGCGTTAACCGCATCCGCGCCCAGCGCATCAACCGCTATGACTAAGGTTAGAGCGGAGTCGATCCCGCCAGATAAACCTAGTACCACCTCCCGAAAACCATTCTTCCGCACGTAGTCGCGCACCCCCATGACCAGTGCCGCATAAACCTGCGCCTCTGCGCTGAGCGGTGGGGGCTTCGCCATACTCGAATCCGCCACTAATCCTTGCTCTGCTGACAGGGTCGCCGACACCAACGCCTCTTCAAACTGCGGAAGCTGAGCGCAGACTTCTCCCTGAGCGTCTACAGCGAAAGAACCGCCATCGAAGACAAGCTCATCTTGGCCGCCGACTAGATTGGTATAGAACAGAGGCACGCCGAGCTGACGCGCGCGACCCCTAATTAGGCTCTGTCGCTCCGCCAATTTTCCTTTGTGAAAGGGAGAGGCGTTAACACTTATCAACGCGTCGATATTGCGATCAGCTAGGGCCTCAGCTGGACTTCCTTCCCAAAGATCCTCACAAATTGCCAGACCGAAAACCATCCCGCAGATTTCAACCACACCCGCCTCTGTACCCGGACTAAAATAGCGGCGCTCGTCGAAGACCTGGTAATTAGGTAGACACTGTTTGCGGTAGTTAGTCACGAGCCGGCCCTTCTCCACAACGCCTAGCGCATTGAAGAGAGTGTCGCCTTCCCGCTGCGGGTAGCCGAATACCAGCGCCGCTGATAGCGAGGCCTCGCACAGCCGCTGGATCGCCTTGTTGATACGCGGCGCAAGACTGGGCCTAAGCAACAAATCTTCTGGCGGATAGCCGCTAAGAGAAAGCTCCGGAAAGACAACGATATCGGCGCTATCTCTCGCTATGGCTTGCTCAGCTGCAGCCAGCATACTATCGACATTGGCGTCGATGGCGCCGACTGTGAGGTTGATCTGCGCCATGCAGACCTTAAGGCTCTTTGGCATTTTTCTTCTACTCTACTGCTTATCGCTCAATAGTGGATTGTAACGAAATTTCGCAGGCCAAAGGAAAGTCTCTTTGTGCCATTACTGGTATCCAAGCGCATTGCACAGCGTGACATCCAGACAGCGGGCTATTCAAATACCAACAAACGCGATGGCCCGGTCTATGGCCTGCACTATGCGACTACTCAACATTGCGTTAAGGGACATAACGACGTCAGAACTAATGTTGATCAATAGCATCGAAACATGCCCGAGGCCGAGCAACTGAACGCGCAACAGCAATCGTGAAAAGGGGCAAATGTGGCATAGCCGTAGACTGCAGCTTAATAGCCTTTAAGTATTGCTGGTAACAATGATGTTCTACCCTGCGTAGGCCGTTGAGACCCACAACAAGTAACGGCGTGCGCGCCCCATGAAGAGAAAGTATAGGCGTCAAAAGTTCGCCGCTAGAGGCTTTCATGTCTACAGTAAACGGTAGGACGCGCCGTACTCCAGCAAGTGGCTGAAATCCAGCATCCCTCGACCGAGGCTCTAACAAGGGTTGTTAGCAAAAAAATAAAATCTAAAAATCTCTCGAGGGCAAAGATGAACCAGCCAAAGCGCCAAGCCAAAACCTCAGGTATACGCGGCACAACGCTTCTTGAGCTCCTACTAACTCTTACTTTAGTAGCAGCGTTTAGTCTCGCTACGCTGCAGGGCTATGCCAGTCTGCAACGCGATACCGAAGCCCTAGTTGCTATGCAACGACTGCAGCGCAGTCTGAACCATGGTCGCTCGCGCGCAATAACCACCGGCGAATCACAAAAACTGTGCCCGTCCCGCGACGGCTCACGCTGCGGTGGCGATTGGCACGAGGGCATACTCCTGCTAGCCGACTCTCAGTCGTCAGCCGCCGGGCATTCCTCAGAAGAAGCGGACTCTGAAGGGGATATGGACTCACTTTGGTGGCAGGATATGACTGGACTGAACGGTAATATTACATGGCGGGCGTTTGGTAGCCGGGCGCAGCTTCGACTTCAGTATAAAGGCGTGGTTATTGCGCAGAATGGGAGCTTCTTATACTGCCCCCATGACAAGGTTCACGGCTCCGCGGCACGTCTCATTGTCAATCGAACAGCCCGCGGCCGCGTTGAACTTAACCTGAGTCCACAGGATCTCTGCCAGAACTCTTAGCCAACAACTACAGCCCCCAGCACTCCACTGCACTTAAGGTCGCCGATTCTGCCATTCGCCTACCACGGCTATCGAGACTAAACTCAGTGCAGGCATCCTGCGCCTGAGTGCCGCGAGGCGTGGCGGTAGCGAGAAAGCAGTCATTAATCGCACCGCCATCGCAGGCAGTCACGGTAATGCGATAGAGACCTGATGGAGTATCTCGAGAACGTCCGGGCACCGCAGGCGAATTAAGAGGCTGCGCATCGTTAATATAACTATTAAAACTTGAGAAATAGCGCTGCAAATCCGATGCTGCAGCGAACAGCTCTGTCTTGGCTTCCGTTCGATTTACGGCTCTTACATTGTCAAGATAGCTTGGTACTGCGATGCTGGCGATGATTCCCGCAATCAAAATCACAATCATTAGTTCAATCAGAGAAAGCGCGAACTGATGTGATGGGAAGCTCATTCGAGCCTTGCCTCTGATCACTTTACTCAAGCTGCCTCCAAGACTGGCGCCCGTGCAGTGTGGGTCTAGATTTAACCGGAGTCTCTAAAACACCCTCTTCCCAACCTGACACCAGAGCCGAAATATTCTCTCCTGAACGCAGCAACACTGCAGCGCCAAGAGCACCACCACCCTGCGCGACACCGGCTACCAGCCCATCCTCCACGGTAAATTTGTCATCGCCGTTCAGGTCAAAGACCGGCTCTTGAGGCTGCCCCCCGTTGCGATAGTCTAGCTGCATGAGAAAACTACGACCGACACTGCCGCAACTATCTGATTGCGGCTGAAAAGTAGAGAAAAAGACTCTACCCTGACGTAGTTGCGGGGCACTGATTTGGCGCTCACCAAAATTTAGTGAGTTGGCAACACCGTCGATGGTTTGAGAAACCAGAGGCAACCGCCAACCTCTGTGGGTGCCCCAATCAATAGACCTATTACTGACCGTTCTCACGGTATGACCGTCGCTTGAACGCAATCCGCTCAATTCTTGACTCAAGATGTTCTGAGTTAAAAGCGAAGACAGCGGTATGGTCGTTGTCACGCCTCTATTATTATCCCAAATACCGTATACGGACTGGTTGGGTTGCGAGTTAATTTCACCGTCTGCCGATTCAATAAACTTACCAGTACCGAAGTAGATCATGACTCCGCCGAGTGCGTCAGGGTGCCGCGTCACTGTAGGCTGACTGGAAATTGGCTGGCCTACGCGCGTTACAAAAAGAGGTGCTGGATTATCCTCAGTCCCCTGCTCGATTTTCCATACAGACGGCGACGTGTCCGAGAGATCGAACTTCCAAAGATTCCCCTTCAAATCGCCAGCATACGCTGTATCTACGGAGCCATTGTTATTTGCATCGATAAGGACAGGTGTAGCTAAGCCATTGGGGGAACTAAAAGTGCCAGCCTTTGTACTTATCTTACTTAACAGTTTGCCCGTGGATAGGTCGAGCACAAACAGAACCGCTTGACCGGAGCCTTTTATTTGGCTGGTCGGATCTCGGCTAGCAAACCCATTGCCAAATACAGCCGCCCAATTTCCGTTTTCAAGCTTTACGATCTGTGGCGCTGAGTAACTGAACCCCATATCAGCATCATCCTTCTCAGAAAACTCCCACAGAACAATGTCATCGGCATTGCTTTCTGAGAACTCGGCAGGCTCCGTAATGTCTAGTGCGAATACTGAACGACCGCCAGCACCAATCCCGGAGGCCAATACGGTTCGCCATTGCTTCTCGCCTCCCGAGGAAAGAGTGATCTCGCTATCGACAACCGTCGGCGAGCCGTCGACAAAAAATTTGTGTGAATAATTTTTCAAGGCAAGGTCTGGCGCTTTTGCTAGCAGCCCGGCGGGTATATAACCAATTAGCTCTCTACCCGTGCGAGCAGAGAAACCATGAAGAAATCCGTCATTGCTACCAACATAAAGCATGGGCTCGCGCTCTTTGATTGTCGATAAGAAATCCACATAGCTAGGGCTTATATTCACTACGCCACTAGAAGAACCACTACCGACAAAGCGCGCTTTAGAGTTTACGATATCGCCGAGCACATGCTCTCTTTCGCGAAAAAGCTTATCGGCACCTTCTTCGTCGCGGCTTCCCCTTAGATAGCCAACTAACTTCTGACCGTAGTCTTGGAGACGCTCATCTCTGTCCGCCTCATCTTCGCCGACGGAATCAGGAGCGTCTCGGACAAGACTCAGTGCTGCTTCCTCGGTAAGCTCTTCTGCCGAAGGATCACGGAAATTTGCCGGAAAACGGAAAGCTACACCGGTATTAAAGTGCAGATTATTAATTGAATCGGCCTCATTTTCCCTCGCTGTCAGCAACGTGCGCTCCCGACTGTAGTGCTGCGAGTCAAGCACACTTGAAGCTCGCCATTTCTGGGTGCTTTTGATTCTGTTCAGAGAATCAATCTCGTACGCATCGAGCTCACCCGACCACTTCTCGCTATCGAAACTCGCTCTAAACAGCAGCGCTCCTTCGCGCAGTGAAGATGTGCTGGTCGCAAGCGGCACGACAGAACCCGAGCCCTGACCAATATGAATAATAAAACGTTCAAGCCCCTTGATGATCTCTAAGCGATTACGAGCTGAAACGTAGGCCCCGCGGCTGTTGTAAGCCGCGTGCCAGAGATCGTCCATAGCCTCGGCAATCGGACTATTATTGGGTAGCCGCCATCGGCTATCTTCAGTAAGCGGAGGATTCGGCCACCCATCCCCATCGGTGTCCACGAGATCACCGGTCTGACCAAATGAGATAGTGAATGTCACCATATGCTGGTGCGTATTCGGATTAAATGAGGAGGACGGCACTCTGTTTTCTAAGTCGCTAAGATCACGAAGATAATAATGCCTCGCAACGTCGGCCAGAGTGTCTATAGCATCGTCCTTATCATTGTCGCTAATAAAACTGTTGATTGGCGGTGGCCCATTCCCTCTGCCGTCTGTAAAGATCATCGCGAAATTCTGCTGGCAAGCGCTGCTTATTGGCGAGTTGTGACCGGGAAGGTCCCCGAGGTAGTAGTTGCCTATGCGTTCCAAGGAACGCCTTAACGGTGTACTTCTTACTAGGCGATTGTCTGCCAGAAAAGCCCGTTTGATTCTTAAATTATGCGCACGTCTAGCTTCCAAATTGGCGTCGGGGGAAGGTGCGGGATAGAAACGTTTGGAGTCAGAATTGAAAACATCAAGGCTTACTTGATAATTAGAAGCTTGATCTAGGAGAAAATCGATAGCGCTCTTCATCGTGAACATGCGGCGACGATGATACTGATACCAATTAGCCACGTTTTGCTGCGTCTCCTCAATACTGCGGCCGTAAGTATCCACCGCTTCTGCAGAGAGAGACTCACGCTCAACACCAAAACAATCTTGGTAAGGCGGATCGGAGAGAATATCGTAGCGCTCACATTCGACCGAATGTTTGATTGTGTCGTAATCATGCGTGTGATTGACAGCTGTGAGGCTTGCACTTCCAACTGTGTATATTATGTGATCATCCCACACATCGACCTTGCCATTCGCCCCCATTGTCACACTTCCCGGCCCCATTGGCTGACCTTTTTCATCGGCCTCATAGCCAAGCGTGTCGTGCCATACAGCGTATCGAAAGCCGGTTAAGTTTTTTTTCTTTGAGTAGCCGGAGGTCCTAGGAATCGGATTCGCCCGAGCCGCGTAAAAGTTCGCTTGAGGAAACTCACTCCACGGCTCGTAATCAATACGAGGATCATAATAGAGAAAATTCTGACTTGAGCTGTAAAAGCGCCAATCAATTTTTGCCGCTCTAGGTGATTGCTCGATACTACAACCACCACCCGAACGATTATCTTGATTAAACATATGCACAAAGACTGTGATACGGCGACCGCCACATGATCCCTCGCCAAATGTATACCCTTCCATCAGCCCCGGAGGCATCGGCTTTCGTCCCGCTATTCCCCAGCTAGTACGCTTTGAAACGGGCACCCAGTAGAAAGAGGCGACACTATTAAAATCGGTTTGAAATTCGCGATCCATAGACTCAGAGTCATCGATCATCACAAATACATTCGGCCTAACGCCACCACCTAAAACCAGCGGCGATTGGTTAATGGTCAATTCCTGGCCTATAGCAATGCTGATAAAAATCACTGCAAAACCACTGAGGAATTGCAAAATCCCACGAGGATTGCGATTTCCATACTCTGCCTTAGAACGCTTATTCATCAAATGTCCTGACATACGTCGATTGCAACAGTACACGAGAGGAGCTACGTCGCCCCACACCCAAAGCCGTGACTCGGTGATAAGCAACTTGACTGCGCTGCTTACCCGAGCCCAACTCAATTGATTCACCATCGCGAACAAAGCGATATTGCTCAATGATGTAGTGCGCGCTCTCAGCGAGGCTCGGATCGGTAACAATCGCTGTTCCATTAAGGCGCCACCAAGAGAGATCCAAGCTGCCACTGTTCCACCAAAGCGCACCTTCACTCGCAGAGCTCAAAACACCTTCTACCCAGACCTGCCCGCCAGCTTCTGCAGAAGCCTGTGGCAACTCTTCTTGCTCGGCGATCCACAGCTCAGCGGCCTCTAGGGCTGCTTCAGCCGACTGAAACGCCCGATTCTGATCTTCCACCCCCGACGCCATTTGCTCGCCAAGAAGCGAAGTCTCCATGGCCGACAGGCTCAGCATGAGTAAAGGCACGAGCAATAGCAGGCACACGAGCAGTGCTGCGCCGGACTGACGAACCCTCATAGTCCGAGCGCTCTATTGCGCAAATGGAATGTCATCTCGAAAGACTGCCGCAGGCGTCCATCGGCAGGAGCGTCTTCTCCGGCATAGTCAACACCGTGAAAGTAATAACCAGACCTTAAACCTGCGCTGATGAAGTCCACAGACACCATAAGCAGGTTAACCTGCACGCTAACAACACGAGAGAAATCCGCGACCTGATTTGCGCTTAGATAGCTATCGACTTGACCTGTGATCACTGGGCCTGTGTCGACTCCAAAGAGTAATTGCAGGCTTTCTACCCCCTCAATAATTTCCTCTGCGTTGCCCGCCTCACCATCACTGCCTAGAGTTCGACGAAATAGCGCTGGCGGGTTTGGCGTTACTCCTGCCCTGCGCCCAACATAGAAAAGGGTAGCTTGCATGCGCAGAGCTTCGGCGGGAGCACCCAAAGTTGCAAAAGTTTGCGGGACTGCGTTCTCACGATTGCCTGGCGTACAGCTCTGCGAGGCGACCATCGTAATTTCCTCCGAGTCCGGGCTTGATCGCAGCTCGCAAGCCTGCACGACATCAGCCCGCGAGCAATCACTTATGAGAACCATATCGCCTTCACCAATATCCGAAACACGGGTCAAACGATATTCGAGCGGATCAGCGCGCACCCCAACAACAGGTGAAGGAATACCTGTGACCGCCCACGTGCGCAGGACATCGCTGGTGGGCAGCGCAGCGAAACTTGGTAAATTGTGCCCTGCTTGTTCGACCTGCCAGTTACCCGAGTCGACATCGATAACGTCGAGCCCGGCAGTTGGATTAATCACGCGGCCCCTGCCGGTATCAAAAGCTTCCCACCCCTGCACACCGAACCAAGGTTGGAAGCTCGCCGGCGGTGAATCAAGCAGAAGGTTAAGCTGACGACCGGCAAGAGAGCCGAAGCAGCCGAGGTAAGCTGACATCCGCAACTCATCACCTATGAAGCTCATCGCAACCCTCGCGCCTTCCTGCATAGTTTGTCGAGCATTAACCTCAGCCTGCAGCACGCGAGCGTTTACAAAAACCTCAACCATCCCAAGAATTAAAAATAGGCCAAGCGCGCTGGCAATGAGCAGCTCAATGAGCGACAGCCCGCATTGAGACTTTACATAAGCCGCCCGCTTCATCGCAGCGCCACCCCCATGGCAACTCGTGTTTCAGCAATGCCATCTTGATCCTCATCCCACCAGACCTTAATTGCCAGCGCTTCACCCTTGTTATCGCACCCCTCTGCGGAGGGAACCCCATCGTTTGGAGTCGAGTCTATGCAAACCTTGAGCGCACCGCCGGGCAACTTGCGTTGAGCCCTCTCACTCAGCTCAGCCACTTCAAACCTTGCCAGCTCTATTCCCGTGCAAACTCCTAAGGAGTAGCAGCTTTTTGTCTCCGCGGGAGTGGTACTGCCGTAGGACCCGGCTTCAAAGCCTCGCTTGTTCGCACGTATTCGCTCGGACGCATCCATGCCGATCAGTAGTGCTTGGGTACGAAAGTAAGCACTTCGATCGGCCTGCAGGCTCAGCAGCTGAAACGATAGGAGACTCAGCAGTCCCACGCTGATCAGGAGTACTGCTACGAGAATCTCTACCAAGCCAACTCCTTGCTGATCCACAACCGCTTGCCTGCGATTTGCATTATTCAGACACCACATAGCTCTACCCCGCTCTCCTCGCTGGTAATGCCCGCCAGATTTAATCGCAGTCCAATTTCATCGTCATAATAGACACCCCCCATGGGTACGGTCGGACAAAATACAAAACGAGCAATTTGCGACCGACCGCGGGAGTCGAAGCGGATCATTGGCAAAGAAGCTAGTAGCTGCGTATGACTGCCGATGAAGGCAGTATGGCGAATTACGGTGTCTCCTGTGCCGACTGAAACACCCGCCTCACCTGCTGCTGCAGCGGCAGGCGCCGCATCATGAAACAGAAGCCAGCCATCGCTCCAGTCGCTGCTATCGCAGTCTCTCCCAAGGAGACTCGGGCAGAGCACGACATCGCCCCTCGTTCGAATAGCCTCATCACGACCTAATCTAAGCGTAGTGCGCAGCGCAGCGGCTTGCGAATCTGAACTACTTTTTGCTTGAATATCGCGAAAACTTGGCGCACCCAAGGCGACCAAGATAAGAGCAAGCGCGCCAACTAACAGAAGCTCAAGCAGGGTATAGCCCTTTTGCTTTTGTCGGAGTGGCGTTAGGCTAGATTTATCGATCAACACGAATAACCCCCAATTCGTCACGCGAAAACTTGTTCTGAAGAAAAAGACCTGGATTTGGCCTTTTTTCATCCATCCAGTTTGCCTCGCTGCCGATTGAATACCCGCCTTAGGAGACGATCGCGGGCTTGCTGCTTACGCTATACTGCTGCCTCTCTTAGTCAAAGCATCGCTTCGCAGAATTTAGAACCCGTTCGCAACACAAAAGGTAACTATGGATATTAATTTGAGCACCGCACTGCTTCTCTGTGCCACGGGATTCGTGGCTGGCGGGGTGAATACGGTCGCAGGTGGTGGTTCTAACCTCACACTGCCTGTGCTGATGATGCTCGGTCTGCCAGCAGATCTTGCTAACGGCACGAATCGAGTCGCGGTTATGCTGCAGTGTCTCGTGGGGGTGCGAGGCTATGACAAACACGACAGCCTCGACCGCACAGCAATAGTTCCTATCCTTATCCCAACACTTCTCGGAGGCGTCCTTGGCGCGCTGTTCGCGGCCCTGTTACCAAACCTCGTCTTAAAACCTCTGCTTTTAGGTACGATTTTGGTTATGACACTCATCATACTCATTCGTCCAAGTATGATTGCGCATCCACCCGGGTCTCAGGCACTCTCGCCAAGCCAGAGCAAAGGCGGCTGGTTCGGTTTATTCCTGGCGGGGCTTTACGGAGGATTCGTTCAGGCAGGAGTGGGCTTTATACTGTTAGCAGCTCTAGCCGGTGGCCTCAGATACGATCTACTCAGAGCAAATGCTTTGAAAACGGTATGTGCTCTCGCTTTTACAAGCGTCGCACTGGGCGTTTTCATTGCCTTCGACCTTGTGGCATGGATGCCCGGACTCATCTTAGCTATCGGATCAATGACGGGTGCTCAGCTGGCGGTAAAACTTGCCGTTCGCGCCTCACCGCAAGCGATAAAATGGTTTCTGTTTGCAATGACTCTGTTAGCAGTGATTGGCGGCTTCCTAACAGGCTAGCGCCAGCACTTACGCAGTTAAGACCAACTGCGGAAGAATAAGAGTAACCCTTGCCCCGCCAAGAGAAGTTGTCGGACTAGCGTCGATCTCTATGGTCCCTGAATAGCTAGCGACAATATCACTAACCACTGCAAGACCTATACCCTGCCCAGCGGCCAAGGTATCTGCTCGCGCACCGCGCTGAAGCACAAATTGACGCTGCTCAGGCGCGACTCCCTTGCCATCGTCCTCAATGACTAGCGTCGCCTGATCTTGATGTCCAGCGCCGGCTTGGACAACTGAACGCACACTGATCCGCGTCGCAGCGTGTTTAAATGCGTTGTCTAATAAATTTCCTAGCACCTCGAGTAGATCGCGTTCATCGCCATGAAAAAAGAGGGACGGCACAACAGAATTCGACACCTCGATACCCCGCTGTGCATAGACTTTTGCAAGGGCATTGAGTAGCCCTGCAACCGCAGTCTTTACCTCAACGCGTTCGACCACCAGCGCATTTGGGCGCGAAGCGACAGCCCGCTGCAACTGATAAGCGACAATTTTGTCCATTCGCTGCAGAGCCTGTTCGATATCCGCAAGCTCATTAGCCGGCGGATTATACTGCGCGGACGAGACGGAGCGAACACTCAGCACTCTTAGCGCACCGGTCGCAACAGAGAGCGGCGTTTTTAGGCTGTGTGCTAGGTCTGCGAGTGTTGTTTTGTAGCGCTCGCGCTGTCTGCGCTCGGTTTCTATGAGGCGATTAAGATTGTGAGTCACGCCAGCGAGCTCCTCGGGGAATTCTCCCAGAACCTGATCACTTTCCCCTTTTTCGATAAGACTGATCTGCTGGGCGAGACGGACGAGTGGGCGCAGCCCCCAAGCTAGCAACAGCAGCAACACCCCAAGCAGCAAGGCAGCCGCACCGCCGAGCCAGCGCCCTAAACTGGCTCTAAAATCTCTTATTTGAGAAAAATAGGGATCAGCGGTTTCTAACACACTGACTGCATAGGGCGCTGTCTCTCCTTCCCACTGGATGCCGTAGGTAAAACGAAAAAGAGACGCGCCATTGTTAGCAGTGAGCTCATCGAATACCGCTTCGCCAACATCGGGGAGCACAGCAGCCGATTGACCCTCGAGCTGCGGCAGCATGCGGGCCGACTCGCTGCGCCAAAGCTCTTGTTGAGCTTGGTTGTGAACAAAACCGTACAGCCCCGAATCAATGAGCGAGAAGCGTGGCTCGGTAATTGCTTCAAGCACATAGAATTCGTCGTTTTCGCGCTCCAACGCAGCGAGAAGCAGATAGACATGAATCTGCAAACGTTCGGCAGCACCGGACTCGACGCTGCTGCGATACGCGCGATCGAGAGCCAGGCCCGTAAGACTCAAAAACAGCAAAAGTACGAAACTCAGCACCAGCACCATGCGGGTACGAAGAGAGTAGGCAGAGCTAGGCAATCGCATTGCTCTGGTCTTCTGCTGTTCAGAGATTAAAGCGATAACCCTGCCCTCGAACGGTTTCGATGGGGTTCAAAGAGGACTCTGGATCAAGTTTCTGTCGTAGTCGTCGTACAAAGACCTCCAGCACATTGCTGTCGCGATCATGATCCTGTGCGTAGAGATGCTCAGTTAATTCGGTCTTTGAGAGTATCTTTCCTGCGTGCAGCATCAGGTATTCAAGCAGTTTATATTCATACGCGGTGAGCTCGATGGGTTCGTTATTCACGGTCACGCGCTTCGAACTTATATCCAGCGCTAGCGGTTCGAACTGGAGCACTGAGTGAGTATGACCTGCTGATCGTCTTACCAGGGCATTGATCCGAGCGACGACTTCTTCGAACTGGTATGGCTTTACTACGTAGTCGTCAGCGCCGGCATCCAGAGCCTTCACTTTCTCATGCCAGTCGCCTCGAGCTGTCAGTACCAGCACAGGGTAGTTTCGGCTCGCCTCTCGCAGAGCGATCACGAGATCGATCCCCGAGATCTCGGGCAAACCCAGATCCACGATGGCAAGGTCGTATTCGTACTCCGTCGCGTAGTACAGGCCCTCTTTGCCATCGCTTGCAACATCTACGACAAAACCCTGACCCTGCAAGCCGCTTGCTAACTGCTCGCGCAACTGGCGGTCATCCTCAACAACGAGTAGACGCATCTGACTCTCCCTAGACTCGCTGAGCTTACTGCCCGCCCCGCGTCACAGCACCCGTGAGGGCATGAACATAGAGCGTAAACACCTTGCCATCATGCTCCATGCGGATCTGATAGCGCTGCGCGCCCCCCTCGCCCACTAGGCTGACGCGCAGCACCTTACCTGCAGCTTTTGCTCGCGCCTGCGCAACCGCCTGGCGCTCACTTAGCACCAGATCCCTCGGTTGCTTACGAGAATTAGTCGATCGCCGGCTAGGGTCGAGCTGGTTTTGTAGCTCCTGGGCAGACTGAGCCTGCGCAGGAGCAGGCAGACCGAGCGCAGCGCCCAGAACCAAATACAGAGCCGAAAATAGGAGAGCGGCTCTCTTAATTGCCATTTGCCTTAAGATCACTGACTTATCCTTAGCTGCATTGCTCGGCGAAGCGTTAAAACGTAACTAGAGCACCGGCTGCACGTTTATACGTAGCTGCAGCGTGGCTCCAGGGTTTTCTTGTGTCCTCACGGTATACCTTTGCCCTAGGTATTCGTATTCCACATCATATCCTACCAGACGCTCTTCCGTATGAGCCACAAACACAGTGTCACAGCGCTCGATGGTCTCGTAGTAGCTTGCGTTCGCGCCTGAGCGGTGCCTCGTTAAATCCTTGCCCACACTGTTACCAAGGACGGCGCCAAGGACTGCCCCGACGCGCCTACTACTCTTGTTAGTGCCGACCGCATTCCCCAATGCCCCGCCGATGATAGTGCTGACTATGACCGGTGTAGCCGACTGACTTGCGCTCGAGCGACGATCAGTTCTTGCCACTCGCTCCTCGATACAGCGCTCCTGCGGAGTTTCAACGCGAGTCTGCTGATAAATTGGCACTGACGACAGCACGGCCACTGACTCATAGCTTGTTTGTCCTACTGCCGTTGACACGAGCCCCAAGGAGAGAACAGCAACAGCTGCCATTGCGACCCACCCTGGAAACCACATGTTTAGTGTTAACTTAGTTGAGTTTAGAGCTCTCATCATTGACTTCCTCCATTGATAAAACAGGTTTGCCGTGTCCGAGCTCACACAACGCAGCTCAGACCCTAGCTAGCACCTCTAGCGAGCTCTAAAGTACCGTCAAGCACCTGAATGGCGGCTTAAGTAAAACGGGGAACGGGGCCTAGAGAGCTTTGTAGCACTCTACGTAATCTTCATTTAAACTGCGCATTAAGTGTCTGTTTAAACGAGCAATAAGCCAGCACAGGATTCTTTCTTATGCAGACATCGCTGAAAAGAAAGCGACAGTGCCACAAGGAAAGAGGTACTGAACAAGCGCCGGGTTCGCACTTCGTAGACCTCTCTTTTAGCTTAAGGGGTTTTTAGCGGGCTTGGGCTGAGTGCCGACACACGCACTAGATCGATCACGCGCAGCTCGCGGGAAGATAGAAAAATAACAACGAGAAAAGAGGAAGAAAGACTCCATGCAAAAGAATCCCTACGCCATTGCCATCGCCATCACCCTACTCGCATTCTACCCGCTCTATAGACTCATTAACGCTGGCGCGCTAAGCCAAGAACTTGAGACATTCAATACACTGATCGCCTCATTGACCGCCGTAGCACTCGTGTCTTTCGTCTCCGCTGTACTCGCGAGACCTCAAGGTAAGACCAAGCAGCAGACTCGCAAAACCAAACCTAACCGCAGCAGCTCGCAGTCAAAAGCTAAGCAAGGCCCAAGAGAGAGCGGAGCCGTAAAATGGTTCAACGGCACGAAAGGTTTCGGCTTTATCACACGGGACAGCGGCGAGGATATTTTCGTTCATTTTCGCTCCATCCGCGGTGAAGGCCATCGCACGCTGCGTGACGGGGAACGAGTTGATTTCGTGGTAACCGATGGCGATAAGGGCTTACAAGCGGACGACGTAGTCAGTCTAAGGGCTTAGCTAGTCTTCGGGCTTAGTTAGTCTCAGGCAATTGCCTCTAAACAGGTTCGGTCGGCAAATCTTCTGCTCAATCGCCGCTACAGCTCATCCACCTCGGAGAGTGCCTTAGACTTTTAGGCGCACTGGAGGTAACACGCCAGAAGACGGCATCCCCAAAGCAGGCTATCTCAGGTCATCAATAGTGCGGAGGGCGCTCGTCGGCGGCGTTTGCCCCCCCTTCGCCACTCTGCGAGCGCTCTCTCAACCCCTCCAACTGCTCTTTGCACAGTTTTAGCTCCTGTGCCAACACGTCAATCTGGCGGTCCTGCCGCGCCACGATATCACTGAGCTGCGTAACGGCTTCTTCCTGAAAACTGTATCTTTCTTCGAGGTCGATCAGACGCTGCTCTAGCGCTGTTTCGGGACATTGTGGGGAATGATTTAGGGGGGTATTACGGGAGTTTTCTACAGCCATAATCTACTTGTCCTCAGAGGGCGTCTCTCTACCCAGCTTTGTCAACGAACACAGACCACCTCCTCAGCTTCTGCGGGGAAGATGATCTACAAAACTAGTGTATCTTCTTCAAATTTGAAACATTACCGAAACAGCTTCACAGTGTTTCAGCGCTGCTCAGCTCCTGCATTCATGGTACAGTTTATCGATCTAGCTTTACTACAGGATACCGCTCCATGCCCGAACTCCCAGTCGACTCCGCCAGCACCTCTAGCAAGAACTCTGACGGCTTTGATAACGCGCCAATAAACTGGACCAATATGATCCTGTTTACCGCAACCCCACTGTTTGCCGTGACCCTGGTGCCGGCCTACGCGTGGTTTGTTGGCTTTGACGGATTCGAGTGGAGCTTCTTTGCTCTAATGATGGTCTTCTGCGGGCTTTCAATCACGGCAGGCTACCATCGCCTATGGTCACACAAGACCTATGAGGCTCACCCGGCAGTTCGCTTTATCTTTGCGCTCGGCGGCGCCTGCGCGCTGCAAAATGATGTTCTGAACTGGGCATCAGATCACCGCCGCCACCATCAGCATGTTGACGATAACGACCACGACCCCTATTCCGCCGGCCGCGGCTTCTGGTTTTCCCATATCGGCTGGATCGTGCGAACCTACCCGAGTGCGAAGAACGATTTCTCAAACGTAAAGGACCTGCAGCGCGACCCAATAGTTATGTGGCAGCATCGAAACTATCTGACACTCGTCCTGATCATGAATATCGCTTTGCCTGCCGCCATCGGCTTTCTCCACGGCGATGTCATTGCCGGCCTGCTTCTGGGCGGTCTGTTGCGCTTGGTTTTAAGCCAGCATTTTACCTACTTCATCAACTCTCTCGCTCATATGTGGGGACGCCGACCTTACAGCGATAAAAGCACGGCACGGGACAATACGCTGCTCGCACTGATCACCTACGGCGAGGGCTACCACAATTACCATCACACCTTTCAGTGGGATTACCGCAACGGCATTCGCTGGTGGCATTTCGACCCAACAAAATGGCTCATAAACAGCCTTTCGCGCATTGGCCTTGCTGGCGGACTCAAGCGTGTCGACCCACAAAAGATAGAAAGAGCCAAATTGGAAATGCAGTACCTGCAGGCATCAGCGCGTTGTGAAGCGCTCAAGCTTGCCGGCGACTGGCAAGAACGCCTAGAGAAGGAATACAACGCGGTACTCAATACTGTGCAGCTTTGGTCAGAGCATCGCCACGCTTGGTATGAAGCTAAAGGCAAACAGCTGCAGGAAAGCCTATCGCAGCTTGAGATGCTTCAACTGAAAGCGCACTATCTTGAGGTGAAATTGAAACTAAAATTGCAGAAGAAGCGTTGGCAAGCTGTACTCAATGCGATGACGTCGCCACAGGCTGAGTTCGCCTAAGCCGCCTTACCGACTTCACTGCGCACTTAAGTAACTACTAACCGGCTATTTGACCGGGTATCGAGGGCATGCTCTATGACTCACTGGCTTCGCAACTCACGTCTCGGCCTGCTGGCCTTCAGCGTACTTCTTGCTCCGCTTGCCTCAGCACTTGAGGTGGGTGACAGCGCGCCTTCGCTCACTCTGCCCTCGATCTATGCGGATCAACCGGCTATCGATCTAGACGCACTACGAGGCAAGACTGTCTACGTCGATTTTTGGGCTTCATGGTGCGCGCCCTGCCTACGTTCGATGCCCGCCTACAATGAGCTCTACAATCGCCTTAAAGGTGAGGACTTCGAGTTCGTGGCCATCAACGTCGACAACCCCATTGAAGACGGACTCGACTTTTTGATCGACCAGCCCCTCGACTTCCTAATCCCCTCAGACCCAGACGGCGAGGCAGCGGAGCTATTTGGCGTCATCGGCATGCCTACCTCCTATTTGATCGACCCCGAGGGCACGGTGCGTCTAGTACACATGGGTTTCCGCGACGGCGACATGGAAGAAATAGAGGCGGCCATCGAGGAGTTAGTCGGGAACTAGCGCGGCCAACCAGACTGCACAGCTTGAGTGAAAACACAGATCGCTAGATGAGTCGCAGAGGCGGCTCATCCAACACGGCCAGCTGCTCCCGCAGCTCTAATATGTGCTGCGACCAGTATCTCGGCGTATTGAACCACGGAAAACTCAAGGGGAACGCAGGATCGCTCCACCGCCGGGCTAGCCAGGCGCTGTAATTCATTAAGCGCAGCGTTCTCAGGCTTTCTATTAAAGCGAGTTCTGCCGGTCTAAATTCATAAAATTCATTGTAACCTTCCACTAGCTCCAACAGCTGAGCCTGCTGCTGATCGCGATTCCCAGAGAGCATCATCCACAGATCCTGAATTGCCGGGCCGCTGAGCGTGTCATCGAAGTCCACAAAATGCGGCGTATCATCGCGCCAAAGTACATTGCCCATATGACAGTCGCCGTGAAGGCGCAGCGTGGCCTGAGAACCCGCGTCTGCGAAACGCCGCTCGACGACGCGCAGCAAGTCTTCGCTGAGCGTCTCGTAGGCGCGGCGCATTTCTGGCTCTAACACATTGTTCTCAAGCAAAAAGTGCCTGCTCTGCCAGCCAAAACGCTCGACACTCAAGTGTGGCCGATCGTTAAACTTGGTTTGGGCACCGACTGCATGCAGACGACCAACAAAGCGCCCCATAGAGAGCAGGTCGTCCGGGTTTTCTAGGTCTACTGCCCGGCCCGCAAGGCGCTCAAAAACAGCGATCCGAAACCCTTCATGGAAACACAAGGTATTGCCTTCAACACTCAAAGGCGCGGCGACGGGAATCTCCAGAGAGGCTAATTCGGCAGTAAACGCGTGCTCCTCAAGAATTTGCTCATCGCTCCACCGCCCGGGACGGTAGAACTTCATAATCAAACTTGGGCCGCTCTCGAGCCCGACCTGATAGACCCGGTTTTCATAGCTATTCAGCGCGAAGATACGCGCGTCGGTTTCAAAGCCCAGAGCCTCGGCAGCGCTGAGCACAAGATCAGGACTTAGAGTTGCATAGGGATGATCGGCAGGGTCGGCTTGCAGCTCAGATTGACTTACTGGGGCTGCGACATTGCCGTTTTTGTCTGATGCCGACTCAACGAGTTCGATGTCAGACATCCTTCACCGGCGGCTTGCCGCCAACAAGAGAGATGGGGAAAGGTGAGACGTTGTCGCCGCTGCTGATTTTGCTCACACCGGTTTTTTCCACCTCATCGATGCGGATAACTGCCTGCAAGGGAATGAAGCTGCGTCGCACGTCAGTAAACTCGGATTTTAGTCGCTCCTCGGAAGGATCGACTAAAAGCTGACTGCGCTCGTTAAACACATAGTCCTCGATCTCAATGAACCCGTAGAGATCGCTTTGATACACCTGCTTCACGAAGACTTCATACACTTTGCCTTGATTGAGGAAAGTAACTTTGTAGATTTCGGTAGAGTTATCCATTTAAAACATACTCTTAGTAGCTCAATGCGTCTCGCTAAAGACCTTCACGCTCCGCTGAAATAGCTAGGATTTTGACGCGACGGCTCACCCGCGCGCTGGAATGCAGAGCTTGCACACTGCCACGCTCCAGTTATCGGGCTAAGCTTATTAATTTTCAAGGCATTATGCGGGAAAAGCTGCTTAAGTACCGCTGTTTTTTACTGCTATAATTCGGTTTTAGTTAAGATCACAAAAGCCGCGCAGGAATCGACTCCAAGCCGCGTCAAACGCGGCTCATCCCGCGCACTTAGGAGCCAGCATGAGCGTAGAGATCCACACACCCGAGGCCGCCCCACTCACCGGCGCTAAGCCGAAGTCGAGTTCAGCGAGCGGTCGCCGTGTTTTTATCAAAACTCACGGCTGCCAAATGAACGAATATGACTCGGCGCGCATGCTCGACCTGCTGAAGGACGACGAAGGAGCTGTGCTCGTGGACAGCGCCGAACAAGCGGACGTACTGCTTCTTAACACCTGCTCTATTCGTGAAAAAGCTCAAGAGAAAGTCTTTCACCAGCTCGGACGCTGGCGCGCCCTGAAGGAAAAGAACCCTGATTTGAAAATCGCCGTAGGCGGCTGCGTTGCCAGCCAGGAAGGCGCAGCGATTGGTAAGCGTGCCCCCTATGTCGATGTCGTTTTTGGCCCACAAACCCTGCACAAGCTGCCCGACATGCTGGCGCGCTCAATCCCGGGCGCCCCGCTCGTGGATATTAGCTTTCCCGAGATCGAAAAATTCGATCATCTGCCGCAGCCAGAGGCCAACTCCTGCCAAGCTTTTCTCTCCATCATGGAAGGCTGCAGCAAGTACTGCAGTTTCTGCGTTGTGCCCTACACTCGGGGCGAAGAAGTCAGCCGTCCTCTGGATGACGTGCTCGCGGAAGCAGTTCACCTCGCTGAGCAAGGCGTACGCGAGATCAACCTGCTGGGGCAAAATGTTAATGCTTATCGCGGTCTCAGTGATGACGGAGGGATCGCCGACCTCGGGCTGCTGATCAACTACTTAGCGAGCATCGACGGTCTGGACCGGATTCGTTTCACCACATCGCATCCAATCGAGTTCAGCGACCGCCTGATTCAAACCTACGCGCAGGTACCAGAACTCGTTGATCATCTGCATTTACCAGTGCAGAGCGGTTCTGACCGCATTCTCGCCGCCATGAAACGCGGGCACACGGCACTCGAGTACAAGTCGATCATTCGCAAAATCCGCGCGCTGCGCCCGAATATCAGCCTGTCCTCCGACTTCATCGTGGGCTTCCCCGGCGAGACCAATCGCGATTTCGAGGACACCATGAAACTCATCATAGACGTAGGCTTCGACACGTCGTTTAGCTTCATTTATAGCGCGCGTCCCGGAACGCCCGCAGCGGATCTGCGCGACGACACTCCAGAGATTGAGAAGAAACATCGACTCGCAACATTACAATCACAGATTCTTCAGCAGGCTAATGCTATTAGCGCGAATATGGTGGGAAGCGAGCAGCGCATACTCGTAACCGGACAGTCGAAGAAAGACCCAGCAGACCTTCAAGGGCGTACTGAAAATAATCGCGTGGTTAACTTCCGCTGCGACGACGCGTCGCTCATAGGAAACTTTGCCACCACCAAGATCACCGACGCACTGCCTAATTCACTGCTTGGCACGCTAGTGTAGACGCCCCGTCGTCGCCACTCATCAAGCACGCACACAGGAACTCAATTCAACGCATGACTGCGAATACAGAAAGCACGCAGCACCTCACGCTGGAGCCCGATAGCACTGCCCGCTTGGCCAACCTCTGTGGCAGGCTCGATGAACATCTCCGGCAGGTAGAAAAACACCTAGGGGTGAAAATTCAGCACCGCGGCAACAGCTTCCACCTCCTTGGCGAAGCCGCTGCAACTCAAACAGCAGCGCGCACGCTATCAGCGCTTTACGCCGCAACCGCTCAGGGTGAGACACTCAGCCCGAATAGCGTGCATCTAGTCCTCAGCGAGCACTCAGCCCACCAGGCAACCGCCTCTGCGGAAGGTACAGAAAGCGCTGAAGAGAGTGCGAGCAACGATTCGGCAAGCGTCATTCGCACACCCAAGTCCTCAGTCAAGCCTCGCAGCCCTCATCAGCGCGACTACGTGAATAGCATTCGCCGCAACGATATCAACTTTGGCATAGGCCCGGCAGGCACCGGTAAAACCTATCTCGCCGTGGCCTGCGCTGTCGAGGCGCTGGTCAGTGAGCGAGTGAATCGGCTTTTGCTGGTCAGGCCCGCAGTCGAAGCAGGCGAGAAACTCGGTTTCTTACCTGGGGACTTAGCGCAGAAGATCGACCCCTACCTGCGCCCGCTCTATGACGCGCTTTACGAAATGCTCGGCTTCGAGCGCGTCGGCAGGCTCATTGAGAAAAGCGTGATCGAAGTCGCTCCGCTCGCCTATATGCGTGGCCGGACACTGAACAATTCCTTTATCATTTTGGACGAAAGCCAGAACACCACAACGGCGCAGATGAAGATGTTTCTTACTCGCATTGGCTTCGGCTCAACCGCTGTCATTACCGGTGATGCGACCCAAATTGATCTGCCCAAGGGTGAACGTTCCGGCTTGATTCAGGCCGCACAGATTCTCGAAGGCATCGAAGGCATCAGCTTTAGTCATTTCAATGCCAAAGACGTCGTACGTCACAGGCTCGTGCAGAAAATCGTTGAAGCCTATGATGAGCACGATCGTCACAGCGTTAAGACAATACCTAAACAAGAGACTCGCACTGCGACTCCACGCAACGAGTCGCAGGCTTCTCCGAGTGAACGTGAACAATAAAGCCGCCGCAAGCTCTGCGTCAGTTGAGATCAGCTCTGCTTGGCTGCAGCTCGATGAGCAAGGAGTCGAGCAGGAAGTCGAGCCCTGCCCCTTCTGGCTACCTACGACTGAACGCTGCACTGAGGTGCTAAATGCGGGGCTTCGCTGTCTTGCAGGGGGCTCAGCCAGCCCTCTCGTCAACGTGAGCCTTCGTTTTGCGACAAGCGGAGAATCCCGTGAGCTGAATGAGAGCTATCGTGGCAATGCAAAGCCTACCAATGTGCTGTCTTTTCCCGTAGCCAGGATCGAGGAGTTGGCCTGGCCCCAAGCCGATGTGGAAAACAGTAACACGGAGGCTGAACTGCTGGGCGACCTAGTACTCTGCCCCGAGGTAATCGCTGCAGAGGCGACACAGCAAAACAAAAGCCCAGCAAATCACTGGGCACACCTCCTTCTCCATGGACTTTTCCACCTGTTTGGCTACGACCATCTCAATGAAGACGACGCCAATGAGATGGAAGCGCTTGAAATCCGCGCGCTAGAGAACCTTGGAATCGCCAATCCTTATTTGCTAGATTAAACCTGCCTGCGGTAGAACCGCTCTGAGGAGTTATTCCCTTAATGCCTGAAGACCAATCACCCCTCGATCCAAGACCAAAATCTTGGATCGATAAAATTGCGCAAGTCTTTTCCGACGAGCCGACCGACACCAAAAGCCTGCTCGAACTTGTGCGTAACGCAGAGCAAGACCGAGTACTCGATGCAGACGCTCTCAGCATCATCGAGGGCGCGCTCCAAGTCTCCAGCATGCAGGTACGAGACATCATGATTCCGCGCACTCAGGTCGTCACAGTGTCCGCTGACCTGTCACTGCAGGAAATTATCGAACTCACCTCGCAAGCCTCTCACTCTCGCTTTCCTGTCATCGGCGAGAGCATAGACAGCATCGTGGGTATTTTGCTTGCTAAGGACCTACTTCCAGCAACCCTTAACGCGGGTTCGCCACGATTCGATATCAAGGACATCGTTCGACCGGCCACTTTTGTCCCTGAGAGCAAGCGTCTCAATGTTCTACTCAAGGAATTTCGCGAAACTCGCCAGCACATGGCCGTGGTGATTGACGAATACGGCAGCGTCGGCGGAGTCGTGACTATTGAGGATGTACTGGAGCAGATAGTCGGGGAGATTGAAGATGAGCACGATGTAGACGACGACAGCGTCATTAAGAAGTTCGATGAGCACAATTACATCGTTAAGGCGCTGACCCCTCTTGACGAATTCAACGAGTACTTTGAAACCGACTTTAGCGACCAAGATGCCGCGACCATCGGCGGTTTCGTGCTTCAGCGTTTTGGTCACATTCCAGAACGCGACGAAAGTGCCAAAATAGGCCCTTTCACTGTTACCGTACTAAATGCCGATAGCCGTCAGATCAAGCTATTGAAGGTGACCACGCAGCCCGCTTGAGTTGTGCTTAGCATCACTACCTGCGGCGCGGCTGCTGAGGTATTCTAGTGAGCTTTCAGCGAAACGAAGCACTACCTTCTTAGCAACAGGTTCTTAGCAACAGGTACTCAGCAACACGACCCTGTTAACAAACAGACATCCACGCTCACTCCCAAGACTTGGAGTAAGAGCGAGCAACATTCAGTATCCAGCGAAAGCTGCAAAACAAGCCAAAGAGACCCAATGAAACACCTAGACGAAAATTACCCCGCGCAGGAAGTCGAGGCCGCCGCCCAGGCTTACTGGACAGCAAACGATAGCTTCAGCGTTAGCGAAGACCCGAGTAAAGAAAAGTTCTACTGCCTATCGATGCTGCCCTACCCTAGCGGTCACTTGCACATGGGTCACGTACGCAACTACACGATCGGCGATCTCATCTCGCGCTTTCAGCGCATGCAGGGCAAGAACGTGCTACAGCCGATGGGTTGGGACGCCTTCGGCCTGCCCGCAGAGAACGCCGCGATGAAAAATGGGGCTGCCCCCTCGACTTGGACATACGGCAACATCGACTACATGCGCGATCAGTTGCAACGCCTTGGCTATGCTTATGACTGGAACCGAGAATTGGCGACCTGCCACGAAGACTACTATCGCTGGGAACAGTGGTTTTTTACGCGCCTCTTCGAACAGGGGCTAGCCTACAAAAAAGAAGCCGAGGTGAACTGGGACCCGGTTGACCAAACCGTACTCGCTAACGAACAAGTGGTAGACGGACGCGGCTGGCGCTCAGGCGCGTTGGTTGAGCGCCGCAAAATACCGCAGTGGTTTATCAAAATCACAGACTTTGGCGATGAACTGCTCGCCGATCTCGACAAGCTTGGCGGCTGGCCGGAGCAAGTCCGCACCATGCAAGCGAATTGGATTGGCCGCTCCGAAGGCGTCGAGCTTAGTTTTGACGTCGCTGAACAAACCGATCCTGCACTCGCTTCTCTATCGGTTTATACAACGCGGCCCGACACGCTCATGGGCGTAAGCTATGTTGCCGTGGCACCACAGCACCCCTTGGCGCAATACGCCGCGCAAGACAATCCCGCCCTGCAAGCTTTCATTGAGGAACAGAGCAACGTCAAAGTCGCCGAGGCAGATATGGCGACCATGGAAAAATTGGGCGTGGATACGGGACTGCAGGCTATTCACCCTCTCACGGGTGACAGCGTGCCGATCTTCATCGCTAATTTTGTCTTAATGAGCTACGGCTCCGGCGCCGTCATGGCGGTGCCTGCCCACGACCAACGCGACTGGGAGTTTGCTCAAAAATACGCGCTGCCGATAAAGCAGGTCATTGCGCCAGCCGCCGGTGACGAATGCGACTTGACCACAGCTGCTTACACCGCAAAAGGCAAGCTTATCAATTCAGGCGAATTCGACGGGCTCGCTTTCGAAGAGGCCTTTACTGCCATTGAAGCCAAGCTAGCTAGCCTGGGCAAAGGCAAAAAGACGGTGAACTTCCGTCTGCGTGACTGGGGTGTTTCACGCCAGCGCTACTGGGGCGCTCCGATTCCCATTATCCACTGCGACGACTGCGGACCCGTCGCCGTCCCAGACGAACAGCTGCCAGTGCGTCTGCCCGAGGACATCGTCATCGATGAGACAGGCTCACCGCTGGGCAAGCTTGACGAGTTCGTCAATACGAACTGTCCAAAATGCGGCGCCGCGGCCAAGCGCGAAACAGACACCTTTGACACCTTCATGGAGTCATCTTGGTACTATGCCCGTTACACCTGCCGTGACCAAAACGGCGCAATGCTCGATGAGCGAGCTGACTATTGGTTGCCTGTTGATCAATACATTGGCGGAATCGAACACGCGATTCTCCACCTTCTTTACGCCCGATTCTTTCACAAGCTCATGCGCAATGCCGGCCTAGTCAGCAGCGACGAGCCCTTTGCACACCTGCTCACTCAAGGCATGGTGTTAAAAGACGGCAGTAAAATGTCTAAGTCTAAGGGCAATACGGTTGATCCTCTCTCGCTTATTGAACGCTACGGTGCTGACACGGTGCGCATGTTCACCATGTTCGCCGCCCCGCCAGAGCAATCCTTAGAATGGTCTGACAGCGGCGTTGAAGGCAGTTTCCGTTTCCTTAAGCGCCTGTGGCGCATCGTTGCCAAGCATGAACCGGTAGGCTCGGTTGATTTTTCAACACTGTCGCTGAGCGCTGAGCAAAAAGCCCTGCGCTTGAAGACCCATCAGACTCTAGAAAAAGTTACCGACGACTATGGGCGGCGCCACACATTCAACACCGCGATCGCGGCGACCATGGAGCTTCTTAACGCGGTCTCAAAATTTACCGACAGTCATACTGCAGAGCAGGATAATCTGGTCGCACAGGAAGCGCTGGAAATTTCCGTCGCCATGCTCGCTCCGGTTGTACCTCACTTCAGTCATGCGCTGTGGGAGTATCTTGGCGGCGAAGGTGCAGTCATTGATGCTGCTTGGCCACAGGTGGATCCTAGCGCACTCGTGCAAGACAGCCTGACGCTTGTTGTTCAGGTTAATGGCAAACTGCGCAGCAAATTAGAAGTGAGCAAGGACGCCTCTAAAGCTGAGCTCGAGGCCCTCGCTCTAGCCGACGATACGGTGAAGAAATTTACAGCCGAAGGCGAGATCCGCAAGGTCATCGTAGTGCCTGGTAAATTAGTTAACATCGTTGTCGCCTAGCGCAGCCCACACATCTAACCAGCGAATCTTAAAGGAAGCACAGTGATCGCTCCTCGCTTAGCTAAATCGGCTGCCATTGCGCTCCTCGCTCTGTTGAGCAGCTGCGGCTTCGCTTTGCGCGGCACTCTGCCGCAAAGCGCAGAACTACCCCAAGTGCTTATCCGTGGCGCTGAGAGTGACAGACTCAGCAGCGCGGTCAGTGAGGCACTCGCCGCCGCTGGCGTGGACATCGTGAGCGGCGCAGCAAACGCCGATGCTCTGCAGCTTACACTAACACCTGAACAGCTTGATCGACGCGCCGTGTCGGTTAACTCCCGCGCCCGTGCCGCTCAGTATGAGCTAAGCCTCAGCACGGAAATCAGCTTACAACAGGGTGAAACGCTGCTGCTAAACGCGGAACCTGCAAGTGTGCAAAGCGAGTACTTTGAAGAAATCGAAAATCTTGCTGGCACGCAAGACGAAATACGTCTGTTAACCGAAGAGATGCGCAGCAGACTCGTGCAACAGATTATCCGCCGCCTCACCGCGGCTCTGCACTAGGAGCCGCCGTGCAGATCTACGCCCGCGATCTTCAGCGCCAACTTAAAGCACCCCATCGTCCGCTCTATTGGATCGCAGGGGACGACCCTTTCCTCTCCCAAGAAGCCGGCGACTCCATACGCGCCTTCCTGCGCAAACAGGGATTCAGTGAGCGCGAAGTATTCAGCGTGGAAACGGGCTTCGACTGGGATAATTTTTTACAGCTCGCAGGCAGTCTCTCTTTGTTTGCCGAACGGCGGATCATAGAGCTGCGCTTTAAGAACGCCAAGCCCGACGAGGCCGGCAAGAAGGCCTTAGAAAAATTCCTCGAAGCACCAGGTGAAGACACCGTTGTCCTAATCATTGCTCCAAAGCTCGACAAAGCGGCCACATCTACCAAGTGGTTCGGCAAACTCGTGGCGGAAGGACTATTTGTACAAGTATGGCCTCTCAAGCGCGACGAGCTCGGGAGCTGGCTAAGCACTCGTCTTAAACAGGCCGGCCTTAATGCCGATCGCGAAGCCATTGCTGCGCTAGCCGACCGTGTCGAAGGCAATCTATTGGCGGCCGCGCAGGATATCGAACGTATCAGGCTACTCACACTAGAAGATAGCTCACAGCGCACACTGGACGCCGCAGCGATTCTAGAGCTGGTATCGGATAATTCTCGGGTCGATCAATATGGACTCATTGACGCTGCGCTGCAGGGAGAAACGACGCGAGCATTGAAGATCCTCGCTGGATTAAAAGCCGAAGGCGTTCATCCTTTACCCATACTCAGCGCGCTGACACGGGAACTGGACAGTCTGCTGCCGATGCTCGCGGCCAAAGACAAGGGACAAAATATCGCCGCTATTACCAAGAGCGCAAGAGTGTGGAGCAACCGCGTTGCGCCGGTCTCAGCCGCGCTCAAGCGCCTCAACAGAGGCCAGGCTTGGCAGTTGCTTCATCATGCTAGACGCATCGACGGCGCGGTGAAAGGCATGAATGCTGCTAATCCATGGGATGAGCTCAGCCTGCTTGTACTAAGACTGAGCGGCAAACGGTTGGGCGCTGCAGCCCCAAGCAGACGCAGCGCCTAAGCGTACTAGTTGAGTCCGCGGCGATTCAGCAGCGGTGTCACGTCTGCGTCGCGGCCGCGGAAATCTCTGAACAGACTCATCGCCTCTTTGCTGCCCCCGCGTGAGAGCAGCGTAGCGCGGAAATGGTCGCCGTTTTCTCTCTCAAGCCCGCCGTTTTCCTTGAACCACTCAACGCTGTCTGCATCTAACACTTCACTCCAAATGTAGGAGTAATAGCCGGCGGAGTAGCCGCCCATGATGTGTGAGAAGTAGGCGCTACGATAGCGCGGCGGCACCTCTGCGAGGTCGACACCGGCTGCGGCAAGCGCATCGCTCTCAAACTGCACGATCTCCTCAGCGCTCGGTACTTCCTCAGGTGCTAGCTGATGTAATGCCTGATCAAGCAAAGAGGCGGCCAAATATTCCGTCGTCGCAAAGCCCTGATTAAATTTCTGCGCGGCAAGCACCTTGTCTAAAAGCACCTGCGGCATAGCCTCGCCTGTTTCAAAGTGCACTGCATAGTTAGCTAACACCTCTGGCCAGGTTGCCCACATCTCATTGACCTGCGAGGGGTACTCTACAAAGTCTCTTGGCACACGGGTGCCAGAAAACGACGGATACTCCACATCGGAAAACAGGCCGTGGAGCGCGTGGCCAAATTCGTGAAACATGGTTGTCACTTCATCGAAGGTCAGCAAAGTCGCCACACCCTCGGCAGGTTTAGTGATGTTCAAATGATTAGCAACTACCGGCTGCGTTTCAAGCAGGCCGCTCTGCGGAACGTAGGCATTCATCCAAGCACCGCCACGCTTGGAAGGACGCGCATAGAAGTCTGCGATAAATAAGCCGAGCTGCGAACCGTCTTGCTCCATGACATCGAACACGCGCACGTCTTCCTGATAGACCGGCAGATCAAAACGCTCAGCGAAGGTTAGCCCGTAGAGCTTCTCTGCTGCAAAGAACACGCCGCGCTGGAGCACGTTGTCGAGTTCAAAGTATGGCCGCAGCTGAGACTCGTCAAACGCATACCGTTCCTGACGCAATTTTTCGCTGTAAAACTGCCAGTCCCAACCCGCCAGATCAAAATCATCTCCAGTTGCTTCGATCATGGCTTGCAGGTCCGCCGCCTCGCGACGCGCATTCGCTGCAGCAGGTGGAGCAAGAGCTGCGAGGCGCTCGTTAACTGCTTCAGTTGTCTGCGCTGTGGCATCCTCCAATACGTAGTCCGCATGGGTCGCGTAGCCCAACAGCTGGGCGCGCTCAGCACGCAGCTTGAGCACCGTGGACAGCACCTCGGTATTGTCGAATTCACCGCCGCGCGTACCTCGCGAGATGGACGCTTGATACAGCCGCTCTCTGACCGCGCGGTTCTGAAGACTACTCAAAGCCGGTTGACCGCTCGTATTCAGCAGGGGAATAACATACTGACCCGCCAGACCTCGAGATTCTGCCTCTGTTGCTGCAGCATCAATGAGAGCGGCATCGAGCCCAGTGAGTTCTTCACGGCTATCTACCACTAGAGCCATCGCATTCACCTCATTCAACACGTTCTGGCTGAACTGGGTCTGCAAACTTGCTAGCTCGCCATTGATTTCCTTCAAGCGCGACTTCTGCGCTGCATCAAGTGCCGCGCCGGCGCGCACAAAATCCGTGTGATACTGCTCGATTAAGCGCACAGCCTCTGGATCGAGGCCCAAGTCGGCGCGATTGTCGTAAAGCGCCTGTATCCGCGCGAAGAGATCAGCATTTAGCACGATCGCATCATCGTGGGCTGCCAACTGCGGGGCAATCTGCTGCTGCAGCGCTTGGATCTGATCGTTGGTGTGCGCTCCAGATAAAGCGAAGAACACCGTACTTACCCGACCGAGAAGCTGACCCGAGAGTTCCAACGCCAAAATGGTATTCTCAAAGCTCGCAGCAGCGCTTTGATCGACAATTGCCTCGATCTCCGCAAGGTGCTGCGCCATACCTGCTTCGAAAGCTGGCTGGTAATCTTCATTATCTATGGCGTCAAAAGGCGGATAGAAAAATGGCAGTTCGCTCTTTTGAGCAAAGGGATTATCTTGGCTCAAATTCTGCCCCAGCACCGACACGGGAATCGCCGTTACAGTTAGCGCCAACGCCGCGGCGATCAATGTGTTTGCAAAGTTATTGTTCTTTCGAAAATGCATAGTTCATTCCCTTCTCTAAAAGCAATCTTATTAAGATCAGCGCTCAGTCTAGTTTAAAAACAGCGGCGCTAATAATTGTTGCAGACTCTGTAAACGCGAGCTGATGGGGTTGTGGCCAATCATGCAAGAGACGATGGTCTATCTAGGACGAATCACCGCGACTTACTGAAAATAAACAACGAGGATAGCAGCAGGACAGATGAAGCGAATGTAAAACGGCCATATTCTCCAAAACAGCCCCGTAGCCGCCTGCGGTGAGCCCTGCTTTATTTCCTCGAGAATAGTCGCCCTATTCCATATCCAGCCGGCAAAAATACAGAAAAATAAGCCCAAAAGAGGCTGACTGACTTCCGTGGTGAGTGTCACCACGCGATCAAACAGCGCGCCGAAGTTCGCGACGATAACAAGCGAGATCAGAGCAATGGCGCTGCCCAAAATGGCCGCAGCTACGGGACGTTTCGTTTCGCTCCTCTCAACAACAAAGGACACTGGCACTTCTAGCATAGAAATGGAGGAAGTCAGTGAAGCGATAGTCATGAGCGCAAAGAAAGCGAAAGCGACCGCACCGCCGATAGCACCCATATTGGAGAAGAGCGCCGGCAGCACCGAAATAATTAACCCTGGCCCTGCGATCAGTCCGCCGTTGCTGTCAAATATCTCCACCCCACTGGCAAGCGCCACATACATAGCGGGCAGAATCAAAAGGCCTGCAAGTACGGCAATGCCAACGTCTAAGAGCGCCACGAAGCTGCCGATCACAGGTAGGTTTTCGCCCTTATTGATGTAGGAGCCGTAGACAAGCATGGTGCCCACACCGAGGGACAGCGAAAAAAACGCCTGCCCCATCGCGCTGACCAGTAAGCCCGGCTGAGTCAACGCTGAAAAATCTGGCACCAGATAGGCTCGCAAACCGTCCATCGCGCCCGGTAGCGTCAGCACGTAACCTATCAGTAGAACCAAGATCAGAACCAATGACGGCATAAGCCGCGTTGCCCATTTCTCTATTCCGTCTTTCACTCCTGCACTAATGATGAGAATAGTTAGGAGGGCAAACAGCACCACGAACAGTGAATTACGAAGCACACCATCGGTCGTTAACCAGACTGTAGCTGAGTCCCAGCCCACAAGCTGGGTAATGGGGGCGAGTAAAAAGGCGAGCATCCACCCGCTAACGATCGCATAGAAACTGAGAATAAAGCTCACCGTTACCATGCCAAGGACGCCGACCGCGGTCGCAAATAGCCGGCTTTTAGGACCTACAGAGATCGACTGCAACGCACTCACACCGTTTGAGCGGGCATGTCTGCCGATAATCAGCTCAGCCATGAGTGCGGGATAAGCGAGAGCGAACGCGAGAAGGAGGTAGGCGAACAAAAAAGCGGCCCCTCCATTGCTCGCAGCATTAGTAGGAAAGCCCCAAATATTTCCCAGCCCTACTGCCGAACCGGCGGCGGCCATAAGGAAGCCGAACCTTGAAGAGAATTCACCTCGAGAACCCGCCATCTTGTATTCCTTTTAGTAATTCTTCTGTTCTGCGCTTAGCCGCTACTGGTTATAGGACTCGAGCAGAAAGCGCGAGCGCTGAGTATCAACGAGCCGAAACACCACATCGTTGATCTGTGACACGGAGCCATCGAGGTTAACTTCTAGACTGGGGATGGACAGCAGCTTGCTACCGCTATCGTAGCTGGCCATGCCATCGAACGTTGCCTGCCGTGGAATGACGCTCTCGAGATTTGCTTCGACCATAAATCCTAGCTCAGAGGCCACGGCGCTTAGATTGAGGCTTATCAGCTCGGCACCGTCGTCGATGTTGACGGAAGTAATTAGGAGACCGGTGCCACTTTCGTAGACATGTGCAGCCGAACTGAAGCGTTCGGTAACCTCCACATTCATATAAACGAATGTTGAAGGATTGCTGTAGAACTCCGAGAAATAAGGCGCGTTAGGCGCCTTAGCACCAAGACTGACAAAGGGCAGCTCGTCGATAGCCTCGAGAACTTGCATGCCCTCACCGAGCACTGATCCGAACACGGTAAAGCCCCCGTTATCGCTGTCAAGACTGGTGCTGTTGTCCTCTAAATTGACAAACCACTGATTAGTCGCACTATCCGGATTGCCATCGACCTTTGCCATGGCAACCGTGCCGCGCACGTTGGAGGCACCAAATTCGTTTACGACAGCCGGGCCTACAGGGATATCGATGGGGCCTTCGAAGAGCTTGAAGCGATAAGCACCTCCTTGAACGACGAAATTATCGACAACGCGATGCAGGTAGGTGCCGTTGTAGTCATCACGCTCAACGTAGCCAAGGAAATTGGCTACTGTCAGCGGCGCAGATTCATCCAAAAGCTCAATAGAATAGTCACCAAGGCTGGTGCTCACACGAACGATCGTGCCGGCACTAGCCGACGTACTGAGCACCAGAGCAAGCAGCGCGCCGGGAACGATACGACGAAGCAGGTTGCTTTGAAGGGGTGCCGCAATACCTTCGAGCGGCTTGTAAAAGATAGCTAGCATAGAGAATCTCAATAACACGGTGGCCTGCGCGTTGCTAGTTGCTAATGGCAAGCTAGGGACAAGCTAAGGGCAAGCCGATGGTTCCGGACTTGGAAAACCCCATTGTAACCGCGCGACTGGCCGCTCGCCACTGGGCAAAGCGCCTTGCAAAACAGCATCTAGAGGGGCTGCTTTAGCTATGCTATCGTCTCGCCCCGTTACCATTTAGGACCGCTAATTACTGTGAATCAGAAAAATCATTCGCTGCAGGCAACGCGGGGAAAACGCCTCGGCATCGGTGTCGACTACGGCACAAGCAACAGCGCAGCAGCCGTATTTGATGGTGAGACGCTGACAGTAGTCAAACTTGAAAGCGCAGCTCTGGTGATGCCTAGCGCCACCTACATTAACCGCGATTTTCAGATCGTCACCGGGCAAGAGGCGATCGAGGAATACGTGCGCAGCAATACAGGCAGGACGGTCGAGCTCAGCGCAGAAGTGCTCGGTGAAGGCCGTACCACCACAGGTCAAATTGGTGACCACGGCTTGCCTGAGGAAGCCTCCACCTCGCTAATTTACGGTCAATCGCTCGTCGATGGTGGCCAGCAGGGGCGCTTATTCCGAGGCGTAAAGCGCCTGCTAGGCAACAACGAAACGCAGCGCCTCATGGTATTTGAAAAACCCTTTCGTCTTGTCGCGCTAATCACCCCGCTACTGATCCGCATCCGCCGCACTATCGAAGCTCAACTGCCGAGCGGTGCAGAGCCCTCTCAAGTCGACCACGCTTGCATAGGCCATCCGGTGAACTTCGAAGGCGCGCAAAGCGATCGCAATAGAGCGGCGCTTAACGCGCTGTCAGAGAGCTATGGTTACGCCGAGTTTACTCAGCAAAGCTTCTATCCCGAACCCAACGCGGCCGCACTCAGCTATCTTCATGCGCACCCGCAGCTCAATACCCGCACTCTACTTGCTGTCGACTTCGGCGGAGGCACGTTGGATCTTTGCGTCATACGCCATACCCAGCAGGACTTCGAAGTGCTCGCCACTCACGGTATTGGCCTAGGCGGCGATCACATTGATCAGCTCCTGTTTCGCGAGCTCATTTTTCCTCTATTGGGCAAAGGTGAACGCTGGCGCCGCAAAGGGGAAGACCGCGAAATCGAGACTGCCTTCCCCTTCGAGGAATACGAAGACCTGCTCCTTAACTGGGCAGTGAGCTATATGCTTAATCAAAACCAGTACACGACGCCGCTGCACCAGCGCATTCAGGAAGGCGACGAAGCGTCAGCAAAATTCCAGAGACTCTACGACCTCATTAAAAACAACCATAGCTATCTGATCTTTCAAAAATTGAAAGACCTAAAGGCGGAGCTATCGCACTCCCATTCGGCAACCCTAGACATTCCTGAGCTCGACATAGAGCTCACACTTAGCCGCGCGCAGTTCGAAAAATTGATTGCCGAGCCGGTGCAAAAACTCGATAGGGCAGTAGAGAAGACCTTAGAGCTGGCGAACATCGATCCCGATGAAATCGAGCTGGTTATTCGCACAGGAGGCTCGTCTCTGATCCCCGCGGTGAGACATCTGCTGGAGCAGCGCTTCCCCAACAAAGTAGTAGAACACGACCCCTTTACCAGCGTGGCCGCTGGTCTCGCAATCGCTGAATATTTAGGGGTAAGCGCAGCTCGCGAAAACAGCTAGGGTAACAATGCCTAGAAAATCCAGCTTCGCTTACTAGCAACCTGCTAAGGGGTTGTCAGTGGCAGCGTATGGGTGTCCGAGCCCTGGGTGAATGTCACACTGTTAATGCGACCTTCGCGCTCCAAATTAACGAGGTTCGACTGCTCGGGCCATACGTCGCGCAGAATGCTGTTGATTAACTCTAACTGCTGCGCCGTCGTTGATTCCGCAAACCCCACCGCCTCTTGATAGACCCAAAGAAATTGACCGTCTATCTCTTCGCCAATATATTGCAAAGAGATCTCCTGGCTAGACCCGTCTGCCTCCGTCGCCTGCATGGCGAAGCGGTTTACCACGTAGCTGCCAAATAGAGCACGCGAAGCGGCGGACTCAATAAGATCCTGTTTCTCACCGAACACGACGCTCGCTGCGTGTTCCGCATCGTGAAGAAACAAACGATGCATCACTTCCAGGTTCCCGCTGCTTTCATTAAACAGCAGCCTGGTAACAGCGGTTTTTTGCTGATGCGCGCTACTCACTGGCATCCAGAACAGCGCGCACAGCAAAACAAGGCTGCCGAGGCCTTGCAGTGATGGCCGTTTAGTCTTCGTCACTGGCCTCATCATCTGCAGTCTTCAGCTCTGTCTTTATGTCTTGCATAACATCGCGGGCCACGCGGCTCGTGCTCGATGAACGCTTAAAGCTTTCAATTCTTGAAGGCACCATGCGTCGAGGGTAGAAATTATTCTCAATATCTGCATCCGCGGTTTCCATCATCGGGTCGATTGTCAGCCCGACGATTTTACGCTCGCTCACAAGCAGCTTCTTAACCGCCTTGGGTGAACGACGCCAGATTTCCGCAGGGTAGCGAATCTGCTCGGAGGCGCCATCGGCGTACTCCACGTCAAGGATGATTGGCATTACCAAACCGCCTTTATTCGCGAACTCCACCAAGTAGTAGTGACGATCTTCCGTGACCGCTCTATCGAGCACTTCGCGTTCCCAATCTTCCAGCCCCTCCAAGAAAGCGTTGTAAGCATTGCGCTCTTTATTAGTGACGGTGAACTGATCGTTGTCATCATAGAAGTCACGTACGTCGGTATTGCGCTCGACCCAAGTGCGCATGCCCGCCTCTCGATTACGCTCGCTAAACAGCGAAGGCGAGAACGCTTTTTCGTCTTCACGCTCGCGGGCGAAGTCGATATCTGGATCTTCAGTATTCATACGCATCTCGTAGACACGCTCTAAAGAGATATCGACATGATCGGTGGTATAGAACCAGCCGCGCCAGAACCAGTCGAGATCAATACCCGACGCTTCTTCCATTGTGCGGAAGAAATCGGATGGCGTCGGACGTTTAAACTCCCAGCGCTGCGAATATTCTTTAAACGCGAAATCAAACAGCTCGCGTCCCATAATTGTTTCGCGAAGTATGTTGAGCGCAGTTGCCGGCTTTGAGTAGGCATTAGGACCCAGACGTAACACGCTGTCGGACTGAGTCATAACAGGCACCTGATTGCTAGACACCATGTAGTCGACGATGTAGCGCGGCTCAACGCCCCAGGGAATCTCTGCGTCCCATTCGCGCCCTGCTACGCCGTCGAGGTAGCTGTTAATCCCTTCGTCCATCCATGTCCATTGACGCTCGTCAGAGTTAACGATCATAGGGAAATAGAAGTGGCCGACCTCATGAATAACCACACCAATGAGAAAGCGCTTCTCAGCCAGCGTGTAAGTACGGCTTCCGTCGTCCTGCAGGGTCGCCCTTGGACCATTGAAGGTGATCATTGGGTATTCCATACCGCCTACGAAGCCGATGTTGACCGACTGCGCCGTTGGATAGGGAAAATCGAAAGAAAACCGGCTGTAGACCTCAAGAGTGTGAATAACAGACTCGGTCGAATACTTCGCCCACAGATCGCCGCCCTCTTTCGGCCAAAATGACATGGCAAGAACTAGCTCCTGATCGGCGCCCTCTTGACGGTAGCCTTTAGCATCCCAGATGTACTTGCGCGAAGAAGACCAGGCGAAATCGCGCACGTTGTCAGCACTGAAGCGCCACGTTTTGGTTTCGTCCGTTCCTTCGGCTTCGTTAGCAAGAGCTTCTTCAGGAGTCACAATCAATACTGGACGCTCAGCTGTCTCAGCTGCGCGCAAACGTTCCCGCTGCTCGCTTGTGAGGACCTGATTCGGATTGTCGAGCTCTCCTGTGGCCGCGACAATGTGATCCGCTGGAACCGTCATCGCGACCTCGTAGTCGCCGAATTCGAGCGTAAACTCACCTGAGCCGAGGAACTCTTTATTGGTCCAGCCTTCGTAGTCGGTATAAGCGACTAAACGCGGAAACCATTGGGCAAGCGCGTAAATAGTATTGCCATTTTCGCCTTCGTCGGGGAAATGCTCATAACCCGCACGCGGTCCAATAACGTCACCATTAACAATGTTGTAGGCATAGTCGATAGTAAATTCGGTGCTAGCTCCTGGGCGTAAGGCGCGCGCGAGATCAACCCGCATCAGCGTGCCCACGATGGTATGCGCCAAGGCATTACCAGAACCGTCGGTAACCTCCCGGATATCGTAGCCGAGTGCCGCTTCTTCCATATACTGAATTTCACGCAGCTGGCCGAGGCTGACACGTGCCGGCGAGCCGGATTCTGGGCTGGCGCGGTTAAACGTCTCACTAAGCTGTGCAATCGAATCGTTGCGGAAACGATTCTGGTCCAGTTGCAGCCACAGATAGCTCAGCGTATCGGGTGAGTTGTTTTGATAGCTGATGGTTTCGGTGCCTTCGATGCGATGAGCCTCTTCATCTAAAGTGACATCGATCTCGTAGTCGACTTTCTGCTGCCAGTATTCATGGCCCGGCTGGCCCGCCGCGTTGCGGTAGACATTAGGCGTCGGCAGAACCTCATCTAACTGTCTGAACTTATCTTCGTAATCGCCTTTAGTCTGCTGAATTCCCTGCGCCGTGGCTGCGGCGCTGAAAACGCCAAGCAGGCCGATAAGCGCGAGCTTGTTAAAGCCGCTCAGAAAGTGGGGCGCAGACTGCGTATTTTTTCTGGATTTTGCATCGATCATGGGCAATTTTCCCGTATAGCACTTCGATTAGATTGAATGTCGCCGCAGCGTTGCCCTCATGATACTCTTTTTAGCCTCGCTTGGCAGTCGAACACAGTAGGAATACCTATGGACCTTATCGCTATTGCAGTGCCTTTCTTCATTGGCCTTATACTCTTGGAATTCGCCTACGGTCTGCTTACTGGACGCAACACCTACCGCCTTAACGACACCATAAACAGTCTCTCAATGGGTACGTTAAGCTCCTTGAGCGGGCTAGTAATCGTGGGATTCTCTGCGCTCATCTATGAGTTCATTGTCGCCCAGTTCCAACTCAGCCAACTTCCCGCGGATTCCACTCTTGTCTGGGTGGGAACCTTCGTTTTGTATGACCTTGCCTACTACTGGAAGCACCGCCTAGGCCATGAAGTCGCTCTTTTCTGGGGCTCCCATGTTTCGCATCATCAAAGCGAGGACTACAATCTTGGCACCGCTTTGAGACAGACTAGCATCGACTTCCACGGCTTCGCGTTCTTGATTCCTTTCTTCATCGTCGGCGTGCCGGGAGAAGTGCTTGTCGCCACGGTTAGCCTTAATTTGATTTATCAATTTTGGGTGCATACCCAGCACGTGCCAAAGCTCGGCGTTATCGAGTGGTTTATGGTCACGCCCTCTAATCATCGCGTCCACCATGCGCGCAACGATCAGTACGTCGATAAGAATTACGGCGGTGTTTTTATACTCTGGGACCGTCTTTTTGGCACATTTCAGGATGAGCTTGATGAAGAGCCTGCGGTTTACGGCCTGCGCAAACCACTGAATAGCTGGAACCCTCTATGGGCTAACGTCCACGTGTATTGGCGACTCGCGGTAGACTTCGTCAAGATGCGTGGGCTCGCGAACAAACTGCGCCTGCTCATCAAACCGCCTGGCTGGCTGCCTGCCGAGCAAGCAAGCAGCTGTAAGTCTAAGCCGCGCGTTGACCTCGCCGCCAAATACAATCCGCCGCTGCATAGGCTAACTGCGGCCTACCTGTTTGCGCAGTTTGTGGTGAGCGTTCTAATGAGCCTTTCGCTTGCCACGCTCGCGCAAGAGGCGAGCAAGCTAGAACTCTGGTCTGCGGCAGCGTACATAGCCCTATCGCTATTCACTCACGGCTATCTGCTAGAGCGGCGCGGCAGTGGCAACGCCATCGAGATTTCGCGGCTACTAGTCGCAATGGGACTCGCTTCGCTGCTTCCCCTATCGCCATTTCTGGCAAACTTACTGTTGGGAGCTAGCGCAGCCTCTCTGCTGATTCTCAGCTTAAGCCTGCTGCTAAAGAAGAATTTGCTGACGCTGCCTGCAAGGAACGCTGTTAATCAGAGCGCGAGCGCAGGCCCTATCGCGCACTGAGGAAGAAACGAGGAAGAAAAACTATTGGCCAGTGGGGGCTCAAAAAAGACCGCTGGTTAATTGGAGCGGCACTAACGGAAAAATAAGAACACCTCACTGCATGAGTCTGCAGAAAGACCTTGCAGACAGGCAGGCTGCTAGAACATGCCTACAATGCCTAGGCTAGAGCGCGATCAGCGGTAACTCGTAGAGCAGTTCGCCTGTCTCTGGCACTCGCAGTTCAAACTGTGCCGACAGTGCTTGCTTCAGTGTTGCTGAGAATGCCCGACCATCTTCTTGGTCGCTAATCACGAACACCACCCGCCCACGCTGTTTAGACAGGGGCGCTACGCTAACCGGGTTAAAGACATAGCCGTCGTTCTCACTAAGCAGTCCTTTAACCGAAGACTCTAAACTCAGCGCTGATCCGGGAATCTCTTCGCGCACGGCGCGATAGAGTGAGACTTCATTGTTGTCACGACGCAGACGCAGAAAGACTTCGACATCCCTTGTAAAAAGCTCGGCATTTTCGAACTCAAGTGTCGGCGTGTAGATGGGATTACTGAATCCAATTTCCACAATGCCATTTGACGAGGCATCGGTAATCAGAGAACTCAGCAGCTGCTCCGCTTTCACGCCTTCACCCTCTCGCTGTGGCAGCAACATAAAGAAATACAGCACAACGAAGAACAGCGTGGGCGCGACAAAAATCCCGAGAAACGCAGCGGGCGAACGCAGGTAAGCCGACAGGAAAGGCCGGAGCGCAAGGAGCGCGAAGACGAAAGCCGGAGCGACTATAAGCGCGCGCAGCCCGAGTGCTAATGTGCCGTAAAATACCGCCTCACTGCGCAGCCAAAACGTAATAGCCAGCGCAAGCGCAAAGAACACAAGTGAGGCAAGCTTCGACACTGGCTAGGCCTTGATTCCGAGTTCTTCACCCTGCGCCTGCTTATCAGCGTGGTATGAAGACCTCACTAGGGGACCGCTAGCAACGTGTTTGAAGCCCAGCGCCTCGCCGTATTCCCGCAGTTCTTCAAATTCGTCAGGATGGACGAACCTCTCAACCTTTAGGTGGTCTTTGCTCGGCTGCAGATACTGGCCTAGCGTCACCATATCGACGTTATGAGCGTTAAGATCGCGCATCACTTCTTTCACTTCATCGAGTGTTTCGCCTAGGCCCAGCATTAAACCTGACTTGGTTACCACGTCAGGGCACAGGGCTTTGTAGCCCTTAAGAAGATCGAGTGACCACTGATAATCAGCTCCCGGGCGCGCTTTTTTGTAAAGCCTGGGCACCGTCTCGAGATTATGATTAAACACGTCTGGTGGCGTGAGCTTGAGTATATCTAGCGCAATCTGCATACGGCCACGGAAATCAGGCACCAAAACCTCAACTTGAATATCGGGATTGTGACGCCGAGTTTCAATAATACAGTTGGCAAAGTGCTGAGCACCGCTATCTTTCAAGTCGTCGCGGTCTACCGACGTAATCACCACGTAGCTTAGGCCCATTTCCGCAATCGCTTCGGCGAGTTCTCGGGGTTCGTTCTCATCCAAAGCGTTTGGCTTGCCGTGGGCGACATCGCAAAACGGGCAGCGGCGTGTGCAAATCTCACCCATAATCATGAATGTGGCCGTGCCGTTGCTGAAGCATTCGCCTAAATTCGGGCAGGACGCTTCCTCGCATACCGAGGCGAGCTTGTGTTCACGCAGCTTTTGCTTGATGTGATTGATTTTTGGCGAGGCAGGAATCTTTACCCTAATCCAGTCTGGTTTGGTGGGCAATTCATCAGTAGGAATGACCTTTAGGGGAATGCGACGCACCTTCTCAGCACCGCGCAGCTTTTCACCCTCAATTAGCACATTACGTCGTTTTCTTTCAGCCATGCTTTTCATTCCATGCCGAGTCGATCGGCGTTATTCGCGTTAATTATTCGGCTGCGCAGTCAATTAACCTTCAACTAGCCCGGATTAAGGGATTTTGACGAGCAGACTTGAGCTGGAAGGAACAGTCTTTCGACTCTGCCTGCGCTAGGCTTCGTACCCCAGTCTCACTTTCAGCGCGCTAGAGAGCATGCTACTGGCCTCCTGCATTAAATTGCGCTCGGCAGGATTGCTAATAAGATCCGCAATCTGCGTAACCGGCAGGTTCTCAAATCCACAGGGGTTTATTCTAGCAAAAGGCGACTGATCCATCGCTACATTTAGACTAAGTCCGTGATAACTACGTCCGTTTTTGATGCGTAGACCCAGTGCCGCTATTTTTGCACCGTCTACATAGACACCGGGCGCGTCAGTACGTCTCTCACCACTGATACCAAACTGTGCAAGGGTATCGATAACAGCTTGTTCAATAAGGTCTACCAGATCGCGGACGCCTATCTTGCGACGTCTCACATCAATTAGAAGGTAGGCCACAAGTTGGCCAGGGCCGTGGTAGGTGACCTGCCCACCCCTATCGATCTGCACGACAGGAATACCGCCCGAGTCGAGAATATGCTCCGCCTTACCCGCCTGCCCCTGAGTAAAGACCGGCTTGTGGCTCAACAGCCATATCTCATCGTCGCGATCAGGCTTGGGATGCTCCGCGAGGTAACGCATGGACTGCCAGATTGGCACGTAGTCTTGCAGACCGAGACGGCGAACTTTGAGCCCTACTTCGCCGCTTCCCTGTGGGGCCGGCCGAGGCTGCGCCTGTTCCCAACGATAGGCTTCCAGGCGCATGTTAAAGAACCATCTTTACGTGCTCGATACGCTTGAGTTCAGCAAAGATATTCTCCAGCTGATCATGGCCGGTGGCGGCTATGGTCACTCGTACCGAGATATAGCTGCCTTTCTTGCTAGGATTTAGCTCAATAAGCTTTGGGTCAATCTTGCCGGCGTGACGCTCGACTGCTGCTACTGCGCGCTCCTGAAAGTCCACCGCTGCCACGCCGATGACTTTAATCGGATAGAGACAGGGGAATTCGATCTTAGGCGCCTCTTGATCGGCGTCTAGCGGCGTTTCTGTGAAGGTGATGTCGCGGGTCATTGCTGATCCCTAAGAGAAGAGGTTGCTGAAGAATAGCGTGAGCCAATCAATGAAGCGCTTAAACAGACTGCCCTGCTCGATGGTCTGCATCGCAATCACGTCACCTCGGTAGATAAGGTCGGAGTCTAATGTCACATTGACCACTCCCATCAGCTGACCGCTTTCTAGCGGAGCAGTCACAGCCTCTTCCACGTCGAGAGCCGCGGTGAGATTCTCACCTTGGCCACGGGGGATCGTAACGAAGACATCCTCAGTCACACCTAAATCTAGAGCCGACTCTGCACCAGACCAAACGGGCACATTGGCGAGCACCTGTCCTTCGTTGTACAGCTGATGGGTCTCGAAATAGCGGAACCCGTAGGTAAAGAGCTTCTGCGTTTCTATAGCACGCGCTTCTGTGCTGTCTGTGCCCATCACTACGGAAATGAGGCGCATGCCGTCACGCTCAGCAGAGGCAACGAGGCAGTAGCCCGCCGCATCAGTCCAGCCTGTTTTCAGACCGTCTACATTGCGGTCACGGAATAGAAGCGAATTGCGATTCGACTGCGTAATGCCGTTGTAAGTGAACTCGCGCTCGGCATAGATGGGATAGAAATCTTGGTGCTTGATCACCGTCTCGCGAGCGATGATCGACAGGTCACGAGCAGACATCGTGTTGTAGTAAAGCTCGGTGTCTAGACCGCTGGAATTCATGAAGAAGCTCTGCTGCATGCCCATGACCTCGGCATACTGATTCATCATGTCGGCGAAGGCTTCTTCGCTTCCCGCGATGTGCTCGGCAATCGCTACGCTGGCGTCATTGCCAGACTGGATAATGATACCGCGCAGGAGATCTTCAGCTCGAACCATAGTGTCGACGCCAACGAAGGTTTTAGATCCTTCCATACGCCACGCTTTCTCACTGATATGAACCGGAGTATCGAGCGTGAGGTGGCCGTTGATGATTTCCTCAATGGCAATGTAGGAGGTCATAATTTTTGTCAGACTGGCCGGCGGCAACGGCTCGTCGGCATTTTCCTCGATAAGCACCTGCCCAGTCTTCGCATCGATCAGGATATAGCTGGTAGCAGCTATGTCTGGCGCGCGCGGAATGATCGCCGGTGCCGCGCTCAGTTGCACGAGGGGCAACACCGAGAAAAGAAGCGCGAGAGTGAGTAGCAAGCGCAGCGGCTTCGCGGAAAGGAAATAGTCTGATCGTAAAGAGTCGGTCATTTCAGTTGTCTCAGTTGTCTCAGTTGTCATGGTCGCTGCCTCTCGTGCGTGGGTCTTGCATGCCAGAACGTTGCGAAGCCCATATTCTAAAGCCTGCGTCAGTGAAAGCCCATGGATTAAAGGAAATCAGACTGCATAGCCACAAGCTAGGCCTTGAGCTGCCGCATTTTGGACTCAGTTGCGATCGGTTTTACCGAATTACCTTGCCTTGCACCACTCGAGCGAACAGCGAAGCCTATTCGTTTACCGTGTAGGGTGTGCCAAGATTTGCTGCCGCTACTCGACGCTTAATTTCATCAATGCTCTGCACTTCACGTAGGGGCCCGATGCGCACGCGGTGTAGTTCACGGCCCTGAGCAGAGCGAATTTTCTCTATCCTCACAGGCTCGCGGGTTAAGGTCTTCAAGGTCGCGGCAACATCCTGCGCCGCGGTGCGGGTAGAGTAAGCTCCCACCTGGAGATAAGAGTCTGCTAACGAGCGGCTGCCCACTGAAGCCAGCGCTCTGCGTGGCTGCGCTGGCACTGCCTCACCGTTAACCACTATCGCTTCGAGCTCAACCCTCGCGGTCCCGCGGTCGGCGTACCCGAGTTTGACAGCGGCGGCATAGGAGAGATCGATAAGCCGATCACCGTGAAACGGACCGCGATCGTTCACTCGAACAACGATGCTACGATTGTTATCTAGGTTGGTTACCCTGAGAAAACTAGGTATCGGGAGCGACTTGTGGGCCGCAGACACGGCGTACATATCGAACACTTCGCCATTTGAGGTTTTGTGACCATGAAATTTTTCGCCGTACCATGATGCAACACCACGCTCAAAATACCCTTCTTCGGTAGGTAACACCGTGTAGCGCTTTCCAAGCACCTCGTAGGGACTGCGGTTCCCTGCCCCTGTGCGGGTAACCGCAGTAGGCACAACGTCTGCAATCTGCGCCGGATCGAGACTGCGCGTTGGCGCGCGGTCCTGAGCGATTTGATAACGCCCAGCATTAGGCGACGGCGCACTGCTCGCGCAGGCGGCAAGCAGCATCAACGCGCTCAGCAGAATCAGCGGACGGCTATTTGCCGGCCCGCTGCGGGCTTCGTTAACGTCTGATATCTCGCGTGCTATCAAATTCATCGGGTCTAATTCCGTTTCGCTGGGCGCTGACAGGAGTCCGGCGACTGTATAACTTCTTGCCAGAACCGCTGCAGAGCAAGTGTCTAGCTAATAAAGGATAACGGTCGCAGCAGCGAAAATATTAGGCTTTTAGCGAGATGCTCGCCTAATCCCGTGGGTTTGAATGGACATTAGCAGGCCGAAGCCAATAAACAGCGTCGCCACCGCCGTGCCGCCTCGTGAAATAAGCGGAAGCGGCAAGCCTATGACGGGCAAAAGCCCAGTGACCATCGCCATGTTGACGAACAGATAGAGGAAGAACGTCAGTGTCAGACTCCCTGCGAGCAGACGCCCGAACATATCTTCGGCATTCAGAGCGATAACCGCTCCGCGCGCAAGTACGAAAAGGTAAAGCGCTATGAGCAACAGCACGCCTAGCAGGCCAAACTCTTCGGCAAGTACAGCCAGAATGAAGTCGGTATTACTCTCTGGAATAAAGTCGAGGTGAGACTGCGCGCCGTTACCGTAGCCTTTGCCGTAAAGACCGCCAGAACCAATAGCGATCTGAGACTGAATAATGTTATAGCCTGCCCCTGTGGGGTCGCGATAAGGGTCAAAGAACGTAAGAATGCGATTTTTTTGGTGGGGCTGCGCCAAAAAGAAGTACCACAGCGGCGACGCTACCACCGCAGCTAGCCCGCCTGCAATGACCACCCGCCAACGCAAACCGGCCAGCAGCACGACAAAGACTCCGGACATCGTCACCATCAATGCCGTACCCATGTCGTTCTGCAACACGATGAGTGCAGCCGGTATGAGCGTGATCAACCCAGCCCAGAATAAATGCTTGAATTTGGGCGGCAGCGGCCTGCTTGCTAAATACCAAGCCACCAGCATCGGCACAATGAATTTCAACAGCTCCGAAGGCTGAAAGCTCGGCAGACCTGGCAGATCAAGCCAGCTACGCGCACCGTTTTTCTCTACCCCTATCCCCAATACCAGTGCCAAAACAGCGAGTGCGCCAATGTACGCTGTTGGTGCCCAGCGGCGATAAAACTGCACGTCGAACTGTGCGAGCACAGCCATAAGAACGAAACCGCCGCCCATGATCGCCGCCTGCCGGCGCACGACCGCACTATCTCCCGCCGTGGCGCTGTAAAGGACAAAGAGCCCAAAGCCACAGAGCAGCAGTAGTCCGACCAGCAGTACGGGGTCGATGTGAATAACATGCCAGACACTGCGTAGCCGTCGCGTTTGCCGCAGGTCCAGCTGAGACTGACGGACAAAGTCGCGATTAGTTGGCAAACTATCCATGGAAAAAATCGTGCCTAGTCATGTCGGTGTCCGTCGTGTGCCAGGTCATCGAGCAAATTATGCGGCTGACTTTGCGAAAAATCCGGGAAGGGGCGTGGCGACGGAGCAGCAGAGAGCTCGGGGCCGCTAACGGACTGAGTGCCGCTTAGAGACACAGGGGCAATGCTTGATTCATCCCCGGTAAAGTCGAGCTCAAGAATATCCAGCAGATAGGCGTCAACCACTGCTTTGGCGACAGGCCCAGCAACGCTGCTGCCGTGCTGCCCGTTCTCAACAAATACCGCCACCGCTATCTGCGGCTCTATCGTCGGGTGCTGGGCAGGTCCATAGGCAATGAACAGCGCGTGATCTTTGTTCAGATCGGACACGTCGATATCGGCGCTCTGAAGAATGCTCTGATCGATACCCACCACTTGCGCCGAGCCCGATTTCCCAGCGAGCTTATAAGCCATGTCTCGGTCCGCTCGTGCGATCGCCTCGTAGGCCGTTCCATAGTCTCTGAAGACATCAGAGTAAGGGCGATGCACCACCATGGTCATCGACTCTTCGATGTAGCGCCAGTGGTCGGGGTTGTCGATTGCAATGTCAGACACAGGCTCTATAGCCGCGGGGGTAAAGGGGACACCGTCGATGGCAGCCAAGATACGCGGTTTAACGACGACGCCCTTGTTCGCCGCAATGGCGGTGGCTGTGGCCAGCTGCAGCGGCGTCGCCCACATATACCCCTGCCCGATTGACGAATTAATCGTATCGCCAGGGTACCAAGGTTCATTGCGTGTGCGCTGCTTCCAGTCGCGTGACGGGAGCACGCCCGTCCTAGCGTAGCCGATATCGAGCGCGAAGTTCTGACCGAATCCAAACTGACTCAAAAAGCCATGAATGGTATCGATGCCCATGCGATAGCCGAGGTCATAAAAAAAAGTGTCACAGGACTGGAAGATCGCGCGCTGCAGATTAGTTTCACCGTGACCGCCGCCAATCGCTGTGCGCAGCGTGTAATCACCCCAGCGGTAGCTGACGCCCGGCAGCCTGAAGTAGCCAGGATCTTGGATTATCGTATCCTGCTCGGTAAAACCGTGCTGCAAGCCGCCTAAGCCAATGAATGGCTTAACGGTTGATGCGGGGGGATAGGGATTGACGGTTCGGTCAAATAGAGGCGTATTCACCTCATCGGTCACCAGGCGCGAGTAGTCTGCGTTACTGATACCCGTGACGAAAAGATTCGGATCGAAGCCGGGTTTACTGACCATGGCCAGGATGCCGCCGGTGGCGGGTTCGATCGCAACCACTGCACCGCGATTCTCACCCAGCGCGTCGTGGGCAACCTGCTGTAGACGATTCTCTAGATACAATGTCAGATTGCGCCCTGCCACGGGGTCTGTGCGCTCGAGCCTGCGCATCACCTGACCACGATTATTTTTTTCCACCACTTCGTAGCCGACCTGCCCATGAAGAAGCGACTCATACGTACGCTCGACACCAGTTTTACCAATATGATTGGTTCCGCCATAGTTTTCGCGTGTGCTGTCATCGAACTCTTCCAACTCCGCACGGTTGATCTCCGAGACATAGCCAAGCGCATGGGCGTTGAGCGATTCAAAGGGATAGCGACGCACGAACTGCGGCTCGATGCTCACACCTGGCAAGCGATGGGCGTTAACTGCTAACCGGGCTTTTTCTTCTTCGCTGAGTACGAAGCGCAAGGGTACTGAGGAAAAGGGTACGCGCCGACGACGCAGGCGCTGCTGAAACTGACTGATCTCTTCTTCAGTAAGGGCGATCAGGCTGCCCAATAAATCGAGCGTAGCGTCGAGATCCTCAATACGCTCGCGGACAATATTGACGTTAAATATAGGCTGATTGTCAGCCAATAGTTCACCGCTGCGATCAAAGATGAGTCCGCGCGCGGGTGGCACATACTGCGAGTGGAGGCGATTACCATCAGCCCGGGAGGCGAAATAGTCGTACTGACTGACCTGAAGATTAATCAGCTGAAGAACAAGGGCCGCGAGCAGAAAGGCCACGGTCATCCCAGCGGCGATAAGCCGGCGATTAAACAGCTTGCGCTCTTTTTCGTGATCTTTTAGCTGCCATTTTACGGCCAACTTTATTCTCCGATTCCGCAGTAAAGGACGCTAAACCTGAGACAGCCTAGCGAGTAAAAAGTTCGAATTAGACGCAGCGCTCAGGCGCGGTGATAAGGGTGACCATTATTTAAACTCACCGCTCTGTATAACTGCTCGGTCAACAGCACCCGCACCAGCGGATGCGGCAGCGTAAGTGCCGATAACGACCAGCTTTCATCGGCTCTAGCCGCACAGGCAGGAGACAAGCCATCGGGGCCGCCTATGACCAAGCTTACATTGCGGCCTAAATGCGAAAAGTGTTGCAGTCGCTTCGCCACGCCAGGTGTATCTAACACCCTGCCGAGTACCTCAAGGTTAACCACGTAATCGGCTGCTGCGAGCGAGGCTAAAATAGCCTCGCCTTCTTTCTCGACACACTGCGCAGCGGACTGAGTCTTGCTCCGCTTCGCCATGGGCAGCTCTAAGAGACTAAAGCCCAATTCGGAACCAAGCCGCTTACTGTATTCAGCAACCCCTTCCTGCACCCATTTGGGCATCTTGGTTCCGATGCTAATGACCCGCAGCTTCATTACTCGGAATCTGTGCTCTGGGCTTCTGTTGCCGCTGGGCTTTGTGGCGCGAAGCTCCACAGGTCCTCGAGGTTATACAGCGCGCGCATAGGCGCCACCATGATATGCACAACCACATCGATGAGATCGACCAGCACCCATTCAGCCTGCATTTTTCCCTCGATGCTTTTCACCGTGCAGCCCGCTTCCTTCGCCGCTTTGTCGACCGAGTCCGCAAGCGCCTTCACATGGGTGCTGGAGGTACCCGTCGCTATCACCATATAGTCGGTGATAGAGGTCAGCTTGCCTACATTGATGCTGCGAACGGCCTGCCCCTTCAATTCATCGAGCGCTGCCACAGCAAGCGCCGCAAGCTTGTCACTGCTCAGTTCCGTGTTTTTATTCAAGTTTATGTCCTTAATTTACAATAATTTATCGAACTTTTATATTTTGAATTCTAGATTTAATAGAGACCTTCATGCTGTATGTATGCGGCCACGCTAGGCGCCAATCCGCTGAAGTCCTTGTGCGCCAGCCCTGCTCTGATTGCAGTAGAGGAAAGTGGATTGGCGAGACCTTCGAGACTCATAAGCCGACCTCGCCGAGCCGAGAACAAGGCAGCCGCATCGTTTGAGCGACGCGCGTCCCAATCTACGCTAGCCGCCAAAGCTGGCTCTGGGCGCCATCCGGTGCCGCGCCCTCCCGCTTGTTCTGACGGCTCACCTACCTCTGCGCCTTTCTCGCTTACAGCGTCACTGCGCGAGACCACAGCGAGCAAATTGTCGCTTAGCAACTCCTGCCAGCGCTGCCACTTTGGCAGGCTACTGAATGCATCTTGTCCCAAGATAAAGACAAAATCTGTATTGGGCTCCTGTTTGCGCAGCTGTGCCAAGGTATCGACGGTGTAAGAAACCCCTTCGCGCTCGAGTTCAATGTCACTGACCTCGAGGGTCGCCTCATCGCGACTGGCTAACTCGAGCATGTGCAGACGCGCGGCACCGCTCGCCTGCGCGCCGCTGCGATGATTGGGCAGTTTGCAGGGGACTAGAAGAACTTTGTCGAGCTCAAGTGCAGTGCGGGCGTAGCGCGCCACCTCAAGATGCCCGTCATGAACGGGGTCGAAAAGCCCGCCGTAGACACCCACTCGCGTTCTCACGTGCGGATATGCCCGTCACCTAGCACAATGTACTTCTGCGAAGTCAGGCCCTCTAAGCCTACCGGCCCGCGTGCATGAAGCTTGTCGGTCGAGATGCCGATTTCAGCGCCGAGCCCGTATTCGAAACCGTCGGCAAAGCGCGTAGACGCATTAATCATGACCGAGCTGGAATCCACTTCGCGCAAGAAGCGCTGGGTATGAGAATAGTCCTCGCTCATGATCGACTCAGTATGACCTGAGCTATAGCGATTGATGTGAGCGATAGCGGCATCGAGCCCAGCGACAATTTTCACCGAGAGAATGAGTGCGAGGTACTCCTCGCCCCAGTCAGATTCACTGGCAGGAAGAGCCTCAGGAATAAGTGCGCAGGTTTTCGGGCAACCGCGCAGCTCAACGCCTTTCTCGAGATAAGCAGCCGCTAAAAGAGGCAGGATGCGCTCTGCGATAGACTCATCGACCACCAGGGATTCGAGCGAGCAGCAGGTTCCTACGCGCTGGGTCTTGGCGTTCACTGCCACCCTGATTGTTTTTTCAATATCTGCCGCACCATCAACATAGAGATGGCAGTTGCCGTCTAAGTGTTTAATCACTGGCACTCGCGCGTCGCGGCTTATACGCTCGATCAGCCCTTTGCCGCCGCGAGGCACAATGACATCAACGAATTCTGGCATGGTTATCAAATGGCCAACGGCATCGCGGTCGCTGCGATCGACCACTTGGACAAGCTCTTTCGGCAGCCCGGCATCTGCAAGTCCTGACTCAATACAGGCCGCTATCGCCTGATTCGAGCGCAGCGCCTCGGAGCCGCCGCGCAGTATGCAGGCGTTGCCGGCCTTTAAGCATAGACTCGCCGCTTCGCAGGTTACGTTAGGACGCGACTCGTAGATAATACCAATGACACCAAGGGGCACGCGCATGCGCCCGACCTGAATCCCACTTGGGCGCGGCTTCAGATCGCTTATTGAACCAACGGGGTCGTCAAGCCCTGCAACCTGTCGCAAGCCCTCGAGCATTCCGTCGATACGCGCAGGGGTCAGCTCTAATCTATCTAAAAGCGCGGCATCGAGCCCTTTCTCTTTGCCTGCTTCCATATCGAGGGCGTTTGCCTCAAGCAAGACTTCGCGGCTGCTTTCTATGTGCTGCGCAATCGCCAACAGCGCAGAATTCTTTACCCCGCTGCTTGCTTTCGCGATTGTCGCAGAGGCTTCGCGTGCGTTAGCACCCAGAGTCTCCATGTACTGCTTTACGTCATTCATAAACCTGATTTTTCTATCTGTTAGAAAGTGCGCCTAGTATACCCCAGCGCCAAGGCTGCGGTCTGCCTGCTATAGCCGAGCTACCAGTAATAAGCCCGCAATTGGACAGACTTAGTCGGAAGGGCTTATTCTCAGCGCATGCGGGCTGCCCAAACTTCTCGGTGAAGCACCCATTAGAGCGCCCAGAACAAGCCGATAAGCGAGACAGCATGCCCCCTTTACACCAAATAACTGAAGGCAATGAAGCCAGCCGCGCCCCCTCTCTTTCGCAGGCTCTGGTCCCTGTAGCAGTACTGGTCGCCCTTCTGTCTTTCTCGGTTTACCTCTTCGGTGAGGATGCTAGCTACGGCCCGAATCAAATCGCGCTATGCCTTGGCGCCGCCGTAGCCGCAGCGATCGGTTGGCGCAACGGCCTGAGCTGGCCCAACATAGAGGATGCCATCGTCGCCGGCATCACCATTTCTTTAAAACCAATTCTCATTTTATTCAGCGTTGGCGTGCTCATTGGCACTTGGATACTGTCTGGCACCGTGCCGACGATGATCTACTACAGCTTACTAATACTTGATCCTTCGATCTTTTATGCCGCGAGCTGCATTATCTGCGGGCTCATAGCGCTGAGTATTGGCAGCTCTTGGACAGTGGCAGGCACCGTCGGCATTGCGCTCATCGGCGCCGCTGCGGGGCTTGGGCTTTCCCTCGATATTACCGCTGGCGCTATTATTTCCGGCGCATATTTCGGTGACAAAATGTCTCCGCTTTCCGAGACAACCAATTTAGCGCCAGCCGTAGCCGGCACGGACCTTTTCAGCCATATTGGTCATATGGTGTGGACAACTATTCCTAGCATCCTCATCGCGATATTCCTTTACGTGCTGCTCGGCCTGAACATCGACACAAGCGCCAGTGCCGACGACCTCGCGATTACACTGCAGCTCATTCAAGATAACTTTACGATTAATCCGCTAATGCTACTGCCGGTTGGCGCACTGCTGTTTATGGCAAATAAACGCTTGCCGCCCATCCCAACCATTCTAGCTGGCGCCGCACTAGCGGTAGTTCTAGCCCTTGTTTTTCAGGGCCAAGCGCTTGCCGCGATGGCTGGTGATAGTCCAAATCAGGCGCTAGGGGTATTCAAAGGAATCTGGCAGACCCTGTTTGACGGCTTCGAACTGAATAGCGGCAACAGCACCCTTGACGACCTGATGACGCGGGGCGGGATGAGCTCGATGCTCAATACGGTATGGCTCATCCTCTGCGCCATGGTGTTTGGCGCAGCGATGGACTTCACCGGTCTGCTGCAGCGACTAGTTCAGACCACCCTGTCTTTTGTCCACAGCACTGGCAGCTTGATCGCGACGACTATCGGCACCTGCATCGGTGCCAACATCATCACCTCGGATCAATATATCGCCATTGTTTTGCCTGGCAGGATGTACAAACAAGAGTATGCAGACCGCGAGTTAGACCCAAAAAATCTTTCGCGCACGCTGGAGGACGCCGCCACCATGACCTCGCCGCTCATCCCCTGGAATACCTGCGGAGCCTATATGAGCGGCACATTGGGCGTGGCAACTTTCGCCTACTTGCCGTTCTGCTTCTTCAATCTCATTTGCCCCATCGTGGCGATGATCTACGGCTTTATGCAAATCAAAATAGCACCGCTGGTCGATGACGAAGCGACTATTGGCGCCGGCGAGTCTGGATCTTCGCTCTAGAGCTCCAAGCTTCAGCCGTCTGCCTCGATGGCGAGCAGGTCGAGTAGTTGTTCACGGCTAAACGCTTCGCGCACTAGCCTTTCTTTCTCCACCTTCGTCAGACGCTTCACCGCATACTCGACTTTCGAAGCAAGCGAACGACTGCCAATCGAATGCGAGTAAACTATGCCGACCAAAGACTTGCCCCGCAGCGCTCGGGCTCCCTTGCCGCTGCTGTGCTGATCGAAGCGCCGCGCAACGTCGGTAGTGATACCGGTGTAAAGCCCCCCATCGCTACGCCGCAGCAGATACAGAAACCATTCGTCTGAAGGCCGCCTCCCTTCGCTTTCGGAGCTGTCTCCGGCAGGCTTTAGCGCTATCGTTTTTGGCACCGGTAGAAATCTCGCTAAAAATGATGCGGACGAGCTAGAGAGCCGCCCAGTGCGTTGAGTTTTGCGTCGCAGCCCCATCCTTAGCGAGCTTGATAAGATGGGCACTCATCGTCTTTTTCGCCCAGGGCAGCAGATGCTCATCGACATCGTCATAGGCTTTGCGCACGAGCTCATCTTCGCTGCAGGTGCCAAGCTGACGTAAGCAGTCGAGTATTTTCGCTTCGCGCTTCAACCGGTGTGCGATCAGCTTTTCAATCTCGGTGAATGGCGCCTCCATCACTGCGCCATGTGCCGGCGCGAGTTTAACCAAAGGCAGCTCTAACAAGCGATTCAGAGAGGCCAGGTAGTCGCTCATATCACCGTCGGGGGGAAGGATGACAGGAGTGGTGCCTTGGAGCACATGATCCCCTGTGAACAGCAGCCCCTCCTCTCTCAAAAGAAAACACAGATGGTTTGAAACGTGACCCGGAGTATGAAACATCTGCAAAGAATAGCTTGCTGCGCCGTCTTGACAGGTAATCACATCACCCTCTTCACAGTCGATGTCGGACACAAAGCTGTGGTCTTGCCCCGCCGCATCCGGAGCGTTGATCCCTACTAGCCTTGCACCCGTCAGCTCGGCGAGCTGTTTGGCAGCAGGCGAGTGATCGCCGTGGGTATGCGTCACAAAGATATTAAGCAGTTTTGCTGAGCCAATGGCACGCAGGAAATTCTCCAGCTGCTTGGCATCGATGGGACCGGGGTCTATGAGCGTAAGGGCCTGAGTGCCAACGAGATAGCTGTTCGTGCCAGGGCCAGTCATGGGGCCGGGGTTGAGTCCCAGAATACGCCGAACCTGCACAGCGGTCGTTCTCAGCGTTACGGCCTCGCCGGCAATGAGGGGTTCTAACTCAGATGATAGCTTCGCTGACGACATGGTTTCGCTCCTACGCGCATGAGGGCCACATTGTACTTGGCCCTGCCGTTTTCCACACGAACTGTCGACTGACTGCAGCTCGCGCTTAATTCGACTCATTTGATTACAGAGGCTACGCATAAGTCAGCTTGGCGCCGACTTAGTCGTCCAACATGCCACAAAGCAGGACTGGATTGAGCTATGCACCAGTGGAGTTTGAGCCTATTTCGCTGCATACTCGGCGTTTATTTTTCCATACCCCCGCAAGCACGTAGTCGCAGTCTCCGCCCTCGGACACAGTCTCGTTCTGCAAGCTAGCCAGCTAGCCTGGGGGCACCGCATAAGGACTGCAGCGCATGTACTCAGTAAAAACCTACAACCAGATTTCAGACCGCGGTCTCAGCCGTTTTCCCTCCGCACACTACACAGTGTCCGCCAATGCTGAGGCAGCTGACGCGATCATGCTGCGAAGCCACAAACTCAGCGAAGACGAACTCGGCGCAATTCGCGCAGTCGCTCGCGCGGGCGCGGGAACCAATAACGTGCCGGTCGACGCCTGCACTGAGAAAGGCATAGTCGTTTTCAATACTCCCGGAGCGAATGCGAACGCAGTTAAAGAACTTGTGCTGTGCGGTCTATTACTCGCCTCTCGCGGCATTATTCCAGGCATCCAATTCGCTGCGGGCAAGGCCGATATTGCCGACCATGCTGAGCTTTCAAGCCTCATGGAGAAAGAAAAGAAGCGCTTTGCGGGTAGCGAAATAGCCGGCAAGACTCTCGGCGTGGTCGGACTGGGCGCGATCGGCTCTTTAGTGGCCGAGATGGCAATAAGCCTTGGTATGCGCGTACAGGGTTACGATCCCGCCCTGTCCGTCGACGCCGCTTGGCGTTTGCCTAGCAAGGTGAAGCGCATCGAGAGCCTTAACGCGCTGGCTGCGAGCTCTGATTTCATCACTCTGCACTTGCCGGCTATAGACGCGACACGCGGGCTGATTAACGACGAACTCCTTGCCGCAATGCGTCCAGGCACTAGCCTCATTAACTTTGCCCGCGATGAAATCGTCGATCCCGAGGCCTTGGTGCGTGCGCTAGACGCGAAAATACTGGGCCGCTATGTTTGTGATTTCCCCCGCCGCGAACTAATGGGTAGAGAAGAAGTCATTGCCATGCCACACATTGGCGCGAGCACGAGAGAAGCCGAGGAAAACTGCGCGATCATGGCCGCAGACCAGCTTATGGATTTTCTTGAAAACGGCCACGTAAGAAACTCTGTTAACTTCCCCGCTCTTAGCCTCGACAGGGCCGAGGGCGCTGCAAAAGGCACCCGACTCGCGATCAGCAACCGCAACGTGCCCAAGATGCTTGGTCAAATACTTGCGGTACTCGCGGACCAGAACGTCAACGTACTCGATATGATCAACAAGAGCCGCAACGACGTGGCCTATAATCTGATCGACCTGGAAAGCGCACCATCTGAAGAATCTGTTGCCGCGATCGCCGCCATAGAAAACGTAATTAAAGTCACCGTGATTTAAACGCTGACTCATCTAGCAAAGGAACAAAGACATGACTAAGGTTTACAATTTCGGCGCAGGTCCCGCAATGTTGCCCGCAGAGGTAATGCAAAAAGCGCAGCAAGAGTTCTTGGACTACCAGGGTATGGGTACGGGAGTAATAGAAATCAGCCACCGCTCGCCGGAGTTCGAAGCCATACTTAAACGCTGCGACGAACTCCTCATCGAGCTTGCGAACATCCCGAGTAATTACAAAATCCTTTACGTGCACGGCGGCGCGCAGATGCAGTTTTCAGCAGTACCTCTGAACCTGCTCGGGCGGAGCACAACGAAATCGGCGAGCTACATAGAAACAGGGACATGGGGTGTCAAAGCTCGCAAAGAGGCGTCACGCTTTGGCAATGCCAGTACGGCAGCTAGCAGCGCCGATACTGGCTTTGATCGCATCCCTGCGTTCGACCCCTCAAGCCTGGACCCCGACACAGCCTATCTACACATCACCAGCAATAACACGCTGTACGGCACTCGCTGGCATGAATTTCCGCAAACAGGAAATATCCCTCTCGTTGCGGACATGACCTCAGAGTTTCTTTCTAGAAAGATCGATATCAGTCAGTTCGGCATCATCTTTGCCGGCCTACAGAAAAACCTCGGCCCTGCTGGGCTAGCCGTTGTCATCGTGCGTGAGGACCTACTTGGCCACGCCCTGCCCGAGACCCCGGCGCTGTTGGATTACAGCGTGTACGAAAAGAGCCACTCCCTATCCAACACCAACAACACCTTCGCCATTTACATGATGGGGCTGGTGCTTGAATGGATCAAAGAACAGGGAGGCGTGGTTAAGCTTGAAGCACAAAACGAAGCGAAAGCTCAGCTCCTTTATGACGTGATCGATGCGAGTGACTTCTACCTTGGTGTCGCAGACCCCGCCCATCGCTCCATAATGAACGTGACATTCAATTTGGCTAAACCTGAGCTGCTTGATGATTTCGTACAGCAGGCACTAGAGCATGGCCTCTACGCGCTCAAAGGTCATCGCGACGTCGGCGGCGCAAGGGCCTCTATTTACAATGCGATGCCGGTAGCCGGCTGCGAGGCGCTCGCGGCCTTCATGCGTAGTTTCGAACGCGACAACGCTTAGTTGCCCGCAGCCACTGTTATGGGCGCAAGTTACCTCGCGCCAGGATCCAGCCAGCAGGAATAGCGATGGAGCGATTAGCCAGCGCAGCCTCCGAAACAGAAAGCCAGTCGCAGAGAAAAATAATTCACTGCGACTGCGACTGCTTCTACGCCTCGATAGAAATGCGAGACAACCCTGCATTAGTGGGGCGCCCAATAGCTGTTGGCGGATCTCCTGACCGCCGTGGAGTCATAGCCACCTGCAACTACGAGGCTCGCGAATTCGGCATTCACTCGGCCATGGCTTCGGCCACCGCACGCCGACTCTGCCCTGATCTAATTATTATTCGCCCTGATATGGAGAAGTATCGCCTGGCTTCCGAGCTCATCCACTCAGTTTTTCAGCGCTACACAGAGCTTATCGAGCCCCTCTCTTTAGATGAAGCATTCCTCGATGTTAGCGACTGTTCCGAGTTCGCCGGCAGCGCAACAAGGATCGCTGCAGCGATTCGAGAAGAGGTACACGAACTCGTCGGTATTACGATTTCCGCGGGCATAGCGCCGAACAAGTTTCTCGCCAAAATAGCGAGCGACTGGAATAAGCCCAACGGGCAGTTTGTCATCCTACCCGAGCAGGTAAGTGACTTTGTTGCTGTATTGCCGGTTAAGAAGTTGCACGGCGTTGGCAAGGTCACCGCCAAGAAAATGCAGCGACTCAGACTTTTTACCTGCGGCGATTTACGTCAGCTAAGCGAAGAGCAACTCCACGCTCAATTTGGCAGTTTTGGCGAACGCCTGCATCAGCTAAGCCGCGGCATTGATTTACGCCCTGTTAGCACGGATCGTATTCGCAAATCCGTCAGCGTAGAGAATACCTTCGATGAGGACCTACCCGACCTTGAGGCCTGTAAGACGGCGATGATTGAGCTGTTGCCCAAGCTTGCAAAGCGACTCAGCAAGGTAGAAGACTACGCAATCAAAAAACAGTTCGTAAAGCTCAAGTTTAACGACTTCGTTATCACTACCGTAGAGATGCTGTCCCCAGAGACAGACGTCGATAATTTTCTAAGCCTTTGTGAGCAGGGCTTTGCCCGCGGCGAGCGACCCGTACGCCTGCTAGGCGTTGGCGTCCGCGTTGAACCTCAGGAAGGATCCGAAGAGGAAGACAGTCCACAGCTGCCGTTAGCGTTATCAATAAAAGAGGATACGGGGGAGCTATGAGTCGATACCGAGCACCCACCCCACCTAGCTCGAACTACATTACTGCCGAGGGGTGTCGCAAGTTAAAAGACGAAGTCAAACAGCTTTGGAAGGTAGAGCGCCCCGTAGTCACTCAGGCCGTTGCTGACGCTGCCGCGCAGGGCGACCGCTCAGAAAATGCTGATTATATTTACGGCAAGCGTAGACTGCGGGAAATTGATAGGCGCGTTCGCTATCTGAGCAAACGTCTAGAGAATTTTATTGTTGTCGACAGACCCCCTGAGGACCGCTCCCGCGTCTTTTTCGCGGCCTTTGTCGGCGTTGAATTTGAGCAAGGCGGCGCGTGGGTAGAGAAGCGCTACCGCATCGTTGGTGCGGACGAACTAGACCCTGCCCGAAACACGATAAGCATCGATTCACCTCTCGCTCGAGCGCTTCTTGGCAAACGCGTCGACGACGAGGTCAGCGTCACAATGCCTACGGGCACAATAGACTATACGATTATCTCTATTGCTTATGCAGAAGCGGACTGAGGCGGATGGACTCGCAGAGACACAAAGCTTCGATTCAACGGGTCGTCGAACGTAAGCAAACGGGCAAATGGTAAGGAGGACAAAAGATGCTTCGCGTTACCCTAATCGCCGTTAATGACGCCTTAGGCTCGACACTCAGCATACCCATGGAAATGTTAAAGGCTGCCTCCGATGTCGCGCGTGCTTGGCATCAAGAAAGCCCAGAACTCAGACTCCAGATCGCTAGCGCCGACGGCAAATCGGTCCACTTAAAGGGCGGGATGCGAATACAAGCTGACTGCACGCTGGAAGAAAGCGGCAAGGCAGATCTCATTTTTGTCTCAGGCTTCTGGGGTAATCCGCAGGCAGTTCTCGCGCGCAATCCCATCATTAGCCAGTGGCTGCGCAAAAGCGGTAATACTCCTCTATGCGCGCTAACCACAGGCTCTTATTTCCTAGCCGAAGCAGGACTCCTGAACGGCAAAGAGGCCACAACCCACTGGCGGTTCTTTGAGCATTTTTCTCAGCGCTATCCCCAGGTCACTTTACAGCGGTCGCGCTTCATTACACGCTCGGCTAATTGCTACTGCACCGGCAGCGTCGACGCAGTGCGAGATGTCATCTTGCACTTCGTCGCGCATTACTACGGCGAAAACATTGCCCGCGAAATCGCAAAACAATTCACCCACGAAGCCGGCCCATCCTTGCAGTCTGCTTTGTTAGCGGCAGCGCCTACTGACGGACATCATGACGAATGCATCGCCACGCTACAGGCTTTTCTCCATGACAATTTCGCTCAAGACCTGCCTTTGAGCGAGCTCGCAAAGCGTGCTGCGCTGAGCACTCGTAGCCTAACGCGGCGCTTCAAGCAGGCTACGGGGGCTAGCATAGGAGCGTACCTGCGCAGTATCCGCTTAGAACAAGCCCGTCAGCTACTGCGTGAAAGCGATCTAAGCAGCGTGGAGATTGGCGAGCTAGTTGGTTATAAAGATTGCAGTCACTTTATAGCCGCCTTCAAACGCTATAGCGGTTCAACGCCAAAGGACTATCGACGCCTAGTGCGGTCTAAACTATTCGCCGCCCACTAGCAAAAAACCGCTTCTATGAAGGCCGAGCCTCTAACGCCGCTAGCTGCTCTGGCGTAGCAGCGGGCTGATGGTTCTCTTTCCACTGCGAGTACGGCATTCCATAAATCGCTTCCCTTGCCTCGTCGGAGCTCAGCTCAACTCCTTGCGCTTGCGCGGCCGTGGCGTACCACTTGCCTAGGCAATTACGGCAAAAGTTTGCCAGAATCATGAGATCAATATTTTGCACGTCTTTGTTATCGTCTAAGTGCTTTAAAAGACGCCGAAAAGTTGCGGCTTCGATTTCTGTCTGAGTTTGTTTATCGAGTGACATGATGCTCTCCTTATTCGGGGATGGGTATTGTAAACCAGCGCTGATGGCAGAGGAACGCAGCGTCTGTTTTGACAGCTAACTCAACAAACGGAGAGCGATTAAGGGGGCTGTTTAGATAATGAGGAAGGGAGGGAGAGAGGGAGAGAGGGAGAGAGGCACAGAAATAAAGGAAATGAAGGGCAATAGATTCCGAGTGTGAGCAAGCACATCTCGAAGCGCCTCCGAGCAGGCAGATTTTAATGCTTAACTTAAAGCCTCTTTCAAGTAATCTCAAAAATATCTAACAAGCAATCTCAAGGCTCTAACTTTCGGCCTGCTCCTAAAATTTCCAGCCCACGCTGCCTATTACTCTTCAAGGCAGCGCGGCTCAGTTAATCGACTGTAAGAAAAATTTTAGGCGGCAGCGCTATCGCCGAGCTCCTCTGCTTGTTCGCCGCGCACTTCGCTTACGCTTAGCTCGTGCATCGGTGTAGCCCTATGCTTTTTATCGATGGAGCGCAGCTGTCGCTCAGCCACATTAAAAGCATCCCTGATCGCAACATAGAGATCCTCGTGGGCCTGTTTATCGTGCTGCTCTTGATTAACTCGCACCTCTAGCTGAGGTGTATGGATCTCGATACTGACAGAATAAACCTTACCCTTATGGTGATGATTATGCGGCGAGTCAAGTACGACGCGGCCGTTGATGATCTGGTCACAGTATCTTTCTAATTTTTCTAACCGCTTTTGCACGGCATCGACTAGCGCGTCTGTCTGTTCAAGGTTATGGAAAACAATCTGGATATCATTAATCATTACTAACTTCTCCTCACTGTTAACTAAGGCACCAAGGGGGCGCCAATGCCCTTCTTACTTAGGCCGCCTTGTGAGCGCGGTCTGTTTTTATTAGTTGATGTATCAGAGATACGTCGCGAAAAAAATCTATTGAGTTTGCCCTCGCCGGGCGGGTGAGCAAAAAATAGGCTCGGCTAGCTCGGCGCGCTGGCATTTCAGAAGCCTGAGAAAATGAAAAAAGAGGGGGAAATTGGAGAAACTGAGGGATGTATTGAGTCGTGTCGGCGGAGCCCGCTTTGCGCTGGCTGCCGAGGAATTCAGGCTTCAAGCCCGTTACCGCGAATCTTGCTTCGCTATGGACACAGAATGCGTCTCGTGGCATTAATCCTCCAACTTTCGCTTTGAGACTAACGCAAGCTGGCGATGATGTCTAAGTTTTAGAACCCTCTAATTGGATCTACGTCACACTCCTTGAGCAGGATCAAGATTCAGTTCGCTTATCACTTAGATGCCAGTGAAGCACCAGTGCCAAGGCTCATAGGCAATACCAAACGGATTGCCGCGGGGGTAGCTCAAAGTAAAGCCGAAACTCGGCGCCCTATTCTGTAGCCAGAGAAAACACTCTGTTAGCTCGAACTCCACCTCAAGAGCACTGACCCCTTCAGTAGTGACATCAACGGCGTTACCGGTGTGGTGCTCGCTAAACCCCGGCGCTGCACTTAGCTCTAAGATAGCCTCAATGGGCTGCCCTGCCGCCAGCTTGCGCTCGATCAGTTGGCGCTGATAGTCGACGCCGCGAAAGGCTGAAACTAGCTGCAACGAAACCCCCTCTGCTGCTGCGGCTCCTTGCAAGCGAAGCCAAGCGTGCGCAGCTGCAGGGGCAAGCCTTTGAGGCCTGCTAAAAACATCCTCACCTATAGACACCAGCTCAGCGGCTTCGTCACAAAGCGGCTGTAGGCTACTACCTTCAAGGCCCTTTCTAAGAAGCTCCTCACTCAGGCCAAGCTTTTGATGAGCAGCCCTAACCCGACCGATAAACTGCGCCCTACCCTGACTCACTCAACTCTCCCTTCACCCGCTGTCTGATTTGTACTAGCGCATGCTAGGCCGCGGCCTCGTCACTTACAAGAGACCGCCACCCTCATAATTGGCTCTTTTTACTTATTTTATGGCTAAATTTTTTCATAATAAGACCCTCTGTCACGGCATACTAAAAACCTAGCCCTGACACTTCTGGAGAGGACAGTCATGACCCCACTTCCCATTATCACCGGCATTGGAGGCATAAGCCCGGCGGGACGCAGCTCCTGCCATCAAGGCTATCGACGCCTGGTTGAAACCGCGCTGCCAGAGCCTGATAGAGCGTCCATGCTCGCAAGCCTCGCCGGACTCTGCCCGCTGACTCCCAACACAGAGCTTTTAACGAATACCCTGATCCGCAGGCTAGAATCCAATCTCTTTGACCCAAACTCAATGCCTGGCCGCAGACTCCTCTCACTCAAGGCTGGCGCTGCCCCGATGTCTTTCCGCGTAGATAAAAAGCAGCTCACCAAGGCCATACCCCCTCACTGGCGGGTCATCGCCGATCTTGATGATCACCTCGAGATTGCCTGCAGTGAGCAGGACTTCTGGCTTGATGCGCCGCGATTGAGCGCAGTAAACAGCGCAGGGCAGTTGCCGAGCGGCTTCGATCCCAGTCTGCTCTATGCCTCGCACAATCATCCCCGCGGACTGCAAATGACCGTGTATGGCGCCTCTGACGCCATCAACTCCCTCGGCATATCTTGGGACACGTTGCGCGAACGCGTCGCTCCCGACGCATTTAGCGTCTATGCAGGCAGCTGCATGGGGCAACAAGATCAGGCCGGCTTCGGCGGCATGCTGCAGGCTCGCCTTCAGGGCCGTAAAGTCAGTTCGAAGCAGCTGCCTCTTGGCTTTAACGAGATGCCCGCGGATTTCATCAATGCCTATCTGCTTGGCAGCCTCGGAACGACCGGCACAAGCGTGGCGGCCTGCGCCACTTTCCTCTACAACCTTCGTCAAGGCGTGCAGGACATCGCTTCGGGCCAAGCACGCGTGGCACTGATAGGAACAAGCGAAGCCCCCCTAACGCCCGAGATTATCGAAGGCTACGCAGCGATGGGCGCACTCGCTGACGACGCCAAACTGCGAGCCTTAGACAAACTCGCAGCCAACGAATCGCCCAACGCTCGTAGAACTTGCCGACCCTTTGGCGATAACTGCGGCTTCACTCTCGCCGAGTCCGCGCAGTTCGTCATTCTCATGGATGACAGCCTTGCACTTGAACTCGGCGCCACAATTCACGGCAGCGTGAGCGATGTGTTTATCAACGCCGACGGGTATAAAAAATCCATCGCGAGCCCGGGTCTTGGCAATTACATAACCCTTGCCAAAGCCGCCGCCTCGGCGCGAGCCATAGTAGGCGAAGACAGCCTACGCCGGCGCAGCTTAGTTCAAGCACACGGCACAGGAACTCCGCAGAATCGAGTGAGCGAGTCGCAGCTGATTAGCCGAGTGGCTAGCGAGTTCGGTATTCAAAACTGGCGTATCAGCGCCGTCAAAGCTTTCGTCGGGCATTCCTTAGCCAGCTCTGCAGGCGATCAGCTTATGGCAACGCTCGGGCTGTGGCAGCAGGACATCATCCCCGGAATCAGCACCGTCGAAAGCGTTGCAGAAGATGTGGAACAAGAGAATCTTGACTTCGTGTTGGCGCACCGAGAGGTAGCCCATGAAAGCATCGATACCGTGCTACTAAATTCGAAGGGTTTCGGTGGCAATAATGCGACAGCCGTCGTACTTGCCCCACACACCACCCAAAAAATGCTCGAGACCAGACACGGTGCAGCGGCTTTAAAAGCTCACTCGCAGCGCAACGAGAAAATCAGCACAGCAGTGGCAGACTACGATGCCGATGCCTCTAAGGGTCAGCATCGCATTCATTACCGTTTTGGTGAAGGAGTGCTAGACGCAACTGCGCTCGAATTCGAAACCGATGGCCTCGCTAGCCCCTCGGCACTGACCATTGACTCAGGCCGTCCGCGGCTTTCGCTGAGCCCAACAAGCCCTTACGCAGGCCTGCTGGAAATAACGAAGCCCTAGCTACTTCACTTCAATGGGCTGTGCTTCGGCGATGCGTTGTTTCCACTGCGCTGGGCCCGTGCTGTGTACAGAGGTGCCGCTCGCGTCCACCGCAACAGTAACCGGCATCTCTTCCACTACGAACTCATGGATCGCTTCCATACCGAGATCTTCGAAGGCGACGACTTTGGACTTTTTAATAGCCTTAGAGACTAGGTAGGCAGCACCACCAACAGCCATAAGGTAAACGGCTTTGTGCTTTTTGATCGCTTCGATGCCCGCAGGACCACGCTCGGCCTTGCCGATCATGCCTATGAGTCCGGTCTTAGCAAGCAAGTCGTCGGTGAATTTATCCATACGGGTAGCCGTCGTGGGTCCAGCCGGACCAATGACCTCTTCCCGCACCGCATCAACAGGTCCCACGTAGTAAATAAACTTATTCTTAAAATCGACACCCGCTGGCAACGGCTCACCGTTGGCGAGCTGCGTCAGTAGGCGCTTGTGAGCAGCATCGCGGCCCGTCAACATTGTCCCGGATAGCAGTAACGTCTCCCCCGGCTGCCACTGCGCAACGTCTTCGGCCGTCACCTCGTCAAGATTAACCTTGCGCGCGCGAGGCCCAACATCCCAAGCAATTTCTGGCCATTCAGAGAGACTCGGCGGGGTAAGTTCAGCAGGCCCTTCACCATCCAGCTCGAAGTGCGCATGCCGCGTAGCGGCGCAGTTGGGAATCATAGCCACGGGCAAGGAGGCGGCATGGGTAGGATAGTCATTGATCTTAACGTCGAGCACGGTGGTTAAGCCCCCCAGACCCTGCGCACCAATACCTAGATTATTGACTCGCTCCATGATCTCAAGACGCAGCTCTTCGACTCGTGAATTAGGTCCGCGAGCCTGCAGCTCGTGGATAGTAATGGGATCCATCAGGGATTCCTTCGCGAGCAGCATCGCTTTCTCAGCCGTGCCGCCGATGCCAATGCCAAGCATGCCCGGTGGACACCAGCCTGCACCCATTGTGGGCACGGTTTTCTCTACCCAATCGACAATGCTGTCGCTTGGATTAAGCATGACGAGCTTCGATTTATTCTCCGAGCCACCACCCTTCGCAGCGAGTTTTACCTCAACCTTGTTACCCGGCACCATTTCCATATGCACGACCGCCGGTGTGTTGTCGCCGGAATTTTTGCGTTTGCCCGCGGGGTCTAACAGGATTGATGCGCGCAACACGTTATCCGGATGGGTATAGGCTCGGCGTACCCCTTCGTTCACCATGTCTGCTATCGCCATGGTGCCTTCCCACTGCACCTGCATACCGATCTTGAGGAACACGCACACTATTCCTGTGTCTTGGCAAATCGGCCGCTTGCCTTCGGCGCAAAGACGCGAGTTGATCAGAATTTGCGCCATCGCATCTTTTGCCGCGGGCGATTCTTCGCGTTCATAGGCGCCGTGAACGGCCTGGATAAAGTCGATCGGATGGTAGTAAGAAATATACTGCAGGGCATCGGCGACGCTCTGAATAAGGTCTTCATTTCGGATTAAAGTGGTCACTGCTTTGCCTCTTGATTGTCTCTAAATTCAGTTGGAGCTCGGATTACACGTGATCCGTCACGTTTAGCATCACTCCCGAACTAAGCGCAGGCCTAGCCGGTAAGATCCGCCACAAAAATCGGTAGGACACTTCGCGGTACTGAATCGATAGTGCGGGCCTAGGCACTCTTGCATCGGCCTGTAGGCTAGCTTAAGGTTTACCGCTCGTGCGGCGCGCCGAGCCTAGATAAAACGAACTTCAGTTTAGCATTGCGCAGCTGCTACCGCGACTATCACCCTACCGCTTCGAACTCCTCCCTAGAGCTGAGCCAAGCGAATAAACGGACACTGCACCATGTTTGAATCTGCTAGCAATTACATCGAATCCAGCCTCGACAACGGCGTATTGATCCTCGCTATTAATCGCCCTGAGAAAAAGAACGCGTTATTGCCGGAGATGTATTCAGCCCTCGCCGCCGGCATTCGCTGGGCCGACACTAGCATTGATGTGCGCTGCGTGCTGATTCGCGGCACGGAAGACTGCTTCACTAGCGGCAACGACGTTAACGGATTCGTGCAGGCTAGTGACGACTCCGGAGGTGGCCGCCCGTCACAGGATTTAATGCATGCCTTGAATGACAGTAAGAAGCCGCTAATCGCAGCCATCAGCGGTTTAGCCATTGGGATAGGCACGACTCTGCTTTTCCACTGCGATCTAGTTTACGCATCCCGCGACTGCTTTCTGCAAATGCCATTCACTCGACTCGGACTCTGCCCTGAAGCCGGTTCAAGCTACCTCCTGCCGCGCCAGATTGGACATCAGCGCGCTTCAGAAATGCTTTTGCTTGGCGAGCGCATGAGCGCTGAGCAAGCCTGTAACTACGGCGTGGTCAATGCAGTATTCGATCAGCAGGACTATTTACGGCTCGCGCTGGAAAAAGCCCAGCAGTTGGCCGCGCTACCTGCCGATTCGGTGCAGACAAGCAAACGTCTTATCAAGAAAGGGTCGCCTGAGGCAACGCGGGCTGTGATTCAGGATGAGCTCGTGGAGTTTCAGCGCCTACTAGAAACGCCAGAGGCGCAGGCTATCGTGCAGGCTTTTCTCGCGAAATCGGCCGCAAAGTAAGAGGCGTGGAAATTTCAAGCTAACAGCTATTCGAGAAGAAAGTCTTTCGCCGCGTTAACTTTCTTCGCTAGATAGTCGTTACCGCCGCGATCGGGATGCAGCTTGCGCATGAGGTCGCGGTGAGCAGCAACGATAGCGGTGCGCTCTGCACCCTCTGCAAGTCCCAAAATTTCTAAGGCGTGTTCGCGCGACATGACTGAGTCAACGCTTGCCTGCGACTTATCCGATTGGGCGTATTCTGCAGAGCCTTCCCAACCCGGATATTCACGACTCAGATAGGCTTGCAGCAGCTGCACAGACTCCCCCTCCCCTGCGACCTCCTGCAAAAGCTCAACCAGCTGCCCCTGCTCTAAACTCGACAGCGCCCGCCCTGCAAAACCCCCTTCGAGCACCTCGCCCTGCAGGGCGCCGCTTTCATGATCTAGGGTCATTGCCAGATAGCGCGTACGGATAGTTGAGCCCTGCCCAGACGATCGCGGCTGCGCAGCACTCGATCGCCCTCTAAGCATCTGCAGCATCGGCAAGAATCGCAGCAAGGCCGGCAAGGCGCGAAATAGCGTGGTTGCAGCCAAACCTAGTGGGGCGAGGATGAATTGAAAAGGCACACGTCCCATCGCAATCAGAACTGCAACCGCCAAGAGCGCAGCAACGCTGATAACGAGCCACCGATATTGGGCGCGGCTAAGCGTGACGCGGCGGGCGACCTTTTGCGCTACCCAGTAGGCAATCAGCGGCAGCGCAATGAGCAAAAGTAGTCGGACTATCATGGGTTGGAGTATGTCCTATTCATTCTAACTAGCGCCACCCTATAACCACTCAGCGGATTTGCTGCGTTAGCAGAGCCACGGCCTCACGCGCCGAGCTATCGCGACGACCCAGCTGCTCCAATGCTTGCGTGCCGCCTGCAGCGTAGGTAGCGACGGCCCGCAGCAAACTGCGCAGCTGCGCGGTACTGCCGCTATCGAAGCGGCCGTAAGCGCCGCCGGACAGCCGCGCGATTTCTTTAAACCCTTGCTGCGCGATTGGATCAGCACCCTCTTGAAACATAAAAACCGGAACGTGCAGCAGGCCAAGCTTGCCGGCAATATCGGCAAGACTATCGAGATTTTCTTCGAGACAGTCACCAATAAATACGACGCCGCTGAGGGGACGCTGTCCGTTTTCAGCCAGCGCGTGCTTAAGGACATTGGCGATCTGAGTGATCCCCGCTTCACAGCGCAGTCCCCGCATTATGCCAAGCAGTGCTGCTGAATCGATTTGCCAAGGACTGGTATAAAAATCCCGAAAGCCGCGAAAATAGCAGAGCTGCACCGCAAGCCCGCCAAGCGCTCTCGCTTCATTAAACATCTGCGCCTGCAGCTCGCTCGCGTGATTCCACGTCGCTTGGCGGCTCGCCGTCGCATCGAGTGCGAACAGCAGACGCGCATCGCCACTGGCCTTCGGCAGCTGTTTTATCGCTTCGAGGAACTGATTCAGTTCCGCAGCGGATGTAGGCGATTGAGCAAACTCGTCCGCTTTTTCAGCAGGTAGAGTTGCACTAGCAAAGCGCAGCTTAGCCACCAGTTTGCTTAACAATTTGTCACTCATTTTCACAGCCCCGTAGAACGCGGAAGAGCGCTTTAGCCGTTAATTCTGCCGCCAAACCTGCACCTTTGCTTGGCTTTGACAAGTGCAAAGCTATGCTACGCTGATTAAAGAGTAGCATGACAAATAGCCAGTCTGTAAAAATCGCAGTGTTGAGATTCGCCAATCTTAAGCTTAGCTTCTCGTGTTAGACGACTCTTAAGGAATCTAGATGAACTTATCTGATACTAAGCACAGTAGATCAAACGCCTACGGGCGTCGGCAGGATTATCGGAAGCTCATTATGCTGGCGACAATGACCGGCATCATGACTGCCTGCGCAGGAAACCTAGATAGCCGCGAACGCTGCGAAATCCCTTCCGCGGTGGAACCGCCGCCTGCTTATCCTCTTAGCATAGCCGACCAAATACTAAACTGGGGCAATGTAGTAGCGCGCATTCGCGGCGAGGCAATAAGGCGCAATGAAGGATGCATTCAAAACTCCAACCGCCATTCAGCGGCCCCGCTCTGATTCGACGAACATTCTGGCATTGAATACGGCTAGATATAGAGGGCAGTTAGTTAGCAGTTCTGCGCAATTCGAGACTAATCAAAGGCAAGGACAGTCGACAATCATCCTAAGCTTCGGCGAACTGGGACTACCACTAGCTAGCTTGGATGTTTCGATGCTCTGAATGGCTATAAACTAAGAAGGCGGCGCCGGGAATGCGGGCATAGATTGAGGCAAAAGGGTCAGAGGGAGAGCAGAGAGGGAAGAGAGACCCGTGATTATTAGATGGTGCGGACGGGGAGACTTGAACTCCCACACCTTTCGATACTAGAACCTAAATCTAGCGCGTCTACCAATTCCGCCACGTCCGCAGCAACCGCGAGCTGTTGTGAAAGCTATCGCTTCCTTCGCGGGGAGGCGCATTATACCTAATAGTTGTCCAATGCCAAGCACTCGCCTTTTAACTCTGCTCTTAAACTCTGGCTCTAAACTCTGGTCCTAAACTAAAGACAGCTTCTATACTGCTAAAGACCACATCTTGCCCCTATCAGAAGAATAACGAGGATATCCCATGGCCCACCTAGACCTCACGCTCAACGGCGGCGTAGCCACCCTAACTATGAATCGCCCTGAGGCGCGTAACGCCCTAAGCATGGAGATGCGCAGCCAGCTCATCGAAGCGCTTCACGAGGTTGAGCTCGACCCTCAGGTAAGATGCGTTGTGTTACAGGGGGCTGGAGACCACTTCATGGCCGGCGGCGACGTCAAAGGCATGAGCGAATCCATTAAGAAAGAACCTAGCGCTGTGCGCAAAGAGTTCTTGCTACGAATCCACGATCTGCATCCGATCATGTTTGCGATGCGCCGAATGCCAAAACCGGTGATAGCCAGCTGCCGCGGCGCGGCTGCTGGAGCCGGCGTCAGCATGGCTCTCGCCTGTGACCTCGTTATTGCCGCCGACGACGCCTTCTTCACACTAGCCTACTGCAAGATAGGGACAAGCCCAGACGGCTCCTCATCGTTTCACCTGCCCAGAGCAGTAGGTATAAAAAAGGCCATGGAGATAGCACTGCTTGGCGACCGCTTCAGCGCACAGGAGGCGAAGGACGCAGGAATGATAAACTTTGTAGTGCCAAGCGCCGCGCTAGGCACTGAAACAGAGGCCCTCGCTGCGCGTCTGGCCGCAGGACCTACTCACGTCTATGGCAACACCAAAGCACTTTTCTACCGCTCTTTGGAGAGCGAATTCGAATCGCAGCTGCAGGCAGAAGCCGAGTATTTCGCCGATTGCGCTGCCAGAGCGGACTTCCGCGAGGGCGTGACAGCCTTCGTTGAGAAACGCAGTCCGAAATTTACTGGGAAGTAAGCGGCCTGCGTCAGCCTGCTAAGGGTTTGGAGCGACTGCCGACTGTACTGACTCAAGATTCTGCTGCAGACGGAACAAACTGTCGTTTACCTGCAGGCGGAACGCGTTGACAGACTCCATCGACTGCTCCACATACTCAAGGCGCCCTGCTAGCCCCAACAGCGTGCTGTCACCGCTGTTAAGCTCCGCGCGAATAGATTCTAGGTCGCCACGCAAGCCGTCGAGGCGAGCCACCTCGGCATCGAGTTCGCGAGCTGCAGTTGCGACTGCGGAGAGCTCGGTATTCAGGCTATTGATGCGCGCCTCCAACACCACTGTTTTATCGTTGGCCGATGCAGCAGCAGAAGCGGCCTGCGCAATGGTCTCATCCTGGCCTTCGTTGTTCATCCGCAGACGCGCTGCCTCGCCCTTGAGCTCATCAATGTTGCTGTTGATAACCCGCCGTGCGGCCCACAGCTTATCGATCTCGGAGAAATTAAAGTCCATGCGCTCGATCATTTTGAGCGTCGATTCTTCGGCGCTATCGCCAACCAGATTGAGTCGCCGCTCCAGATCAGTGATACGCAGTTCCGCAGCCCTCGCCGCCGTCTGCGATTTGGTGATGTAGTCGTAGGCAAAGCCGCCCGCGGCACCTAGCGCAACAAACAGCAGAACGACGGCCCACTTCAGCGCGCTCGCACCTCCTCCGCGCGACGCAGCGCTTCGAGCCGGCATAACGATATCCTGACCTTGAGCCCGGCGATTAGTTGCGTGAGTATCTACATCGTCACGTTCTGGCACCATCGGAGGAAGCTTGCCGAGATCGTCATTGTCTCTCATAGATCGTTATCCTTGATAAAAAGGTGCACGCGCCCGCTTGGGGATGCTGCATGCACAGACTAGGCTTCCTGTGGAGCTAGCCTGCTTCTTAAGTGTATCAAAACGTGCGGGGTTGAGTCTTCACGCTATGCCCTGACCCGATTAGTAGCAACTCGACCAGAACGGAATTGTTAATGGCAGAGCCGTGCTAGCCGATGCTACAGTGAACATCACAATAACAAAGGAGCAAGCACATGGAACTTGATAATCTACTCCCCTTCCTCGTCCGGTGGATTCATGTATTCGCAGGCGTGGTATGGATAGGCATCCTCTACTACTTCAATTTCGTTCAAACTGAGTACTTCAAGGTCGCCGACCCCAACGCTAAAGCCTCTGCGATCTCCAATCTACTTCCTAACGCGCTTAAATGGTTTCGTTTTGGCGCACTAGCGACCTTCCTCTCAGGCCTCGGACTTGCCGGCTATCTGGGCGCTGCCACCAATTTTTACATCACACTGGGCATGCTGATGGGCACGTTTATGTTCCTCAACGTTTGGCTGATTATCTGGCCCAATCAGAAGGTGGTGATGGCATCGAATGAGCAGGTCCAAGGCGGCGGCGAAGCTCTAGCGGAAGCCGCAGGTGCGGCTGCAAAGGCAGGTCTTGCCTCGCGCACTAACACGCTGTTCTCCCTGCCCATGCTTTTCTTTATGGTCGCCTCAGGCCATCTCAACGGTCTTGGCGGATTGCCGATGGGCGCAGAAGCGGGCGTCAGTTCAACCGCTGCAGCTGTGTCCATGCTGCTCATTTTGGCCATTGAAGCGAACGCTATCAAAGGCAAGATGGGCCCCATGGCGAGCATCGTTGGCGTGGTACACCTGGGTGTTGCGCTGGCCATCGTACTGCTCCTCATCGTTCAGTACTTATAGGCAAATCGTGCGAGTCGACTCCGACTCGCTCTAAAGATAAGAGAGGGCCAATTGAGTCCTGCGCTACGCAGGTCTAAAATTGGCCCTTTCTCGTTTAACACAGAGTAACGAGGACTCAGATCTTAGGGCTTGAGACGCTTAGTCCAGATCGAGAATGGAACGCATTCCTCTTAACTCACCACTCAACCAAGGAGCATTATCAGCACTATGAGCTTACAACTTCCAGAACTTCCCTTCGCCAAAGACGCACTCGCACCGCACATGTCAGCCGAAACCCTGGACTTCCACCACGGCAAACACCACAACGCCTACGTAGTAAAAGGCAACGAGCTTCTTGCCGACGCCGGAATCGAGGGCAGCGACCTCGAGCAGCTCGTACACGACACTGCCAAGGTAGGCGGCCCGCTTTTTAACAACGTCGGTCAACACTACAACCACAGCTTCTTCTGGAACAGCCTTAGCCCAAATGGCGGCGGCGCACCTACTGGAGACATCGCTGCGCGTATAGACGCCGATTTCGGCAGCTATGAGGAATTCAAGGCGCAGTTCGTCGCCGGCGGAGTTGGCCAATTCGGCAGCGGCTGGGTGTGGCTAGTTGAGCAGAACGGCAAACTGGCTATTGTGAAGTCTGCCAATGCTGAAACTCCTCTTACTTCTGGCGCCAAGCCCCTGCTGGTCGCTGATGTGTGGGAGCACGCCTACTATCTCGACTTCCAAAATCGTCGCCCTGACTTTCTTGCCTCATTCCTAGACAACCTAGTGAACTGGGAATTCGCAAACGCGAATCTCGCCGCTTAAGACTTTGGCAAGGCGGGATAAATCCCCGCGCACAAAAAAGCCCGCGACAAACTAGTCGCGGGCTTTTTTATGGCTGGCTTTCCACCCTAAGGGCGAACCTTTCGTGGCCTGATTTACATCATACCGCCCATGCCACCCATGCCGCCCATACCGCCCATATCAGGCATTGCAGGTGCCGCACCTTTCTCTTCAGGCGCGTCGGTAACCATAGCTTCGGTAGTGATCATGAGACCCGCTACTGAGCCAGCTGCCTGAATCGCCGTACGCGTCACCTTGGCGGGATCGAGGATGCCCATCTCGAGCATATCGCCGTACTCGCCCGTGGCAGCATTGAAGCCGAAGTTGCCTTTTCCGCTGGCAACTTTATCCAATACCACAGAGCCTTCACCGCCAGCGTTGCTCACGATTTGACGTAGAGGTGCAGTGACCGCTTTAAGCAGCAGGCTGATACCAACATCCTGATCTTCGTTGTCACCCTTCAGACCCGTTACCGACTGCAGGGCGCGAACTAGGGCAACACCACCACCAGGCACAACGCCTTCTTCTACAGCAGCGCGAGTTGAATGCAGCGCGTCTTCAACGCGCGCCTTCTTCTCTTTCATTTCGATCTCGGTGCCAGCACCAACCTTGATGACAGCAACGCCGCCAGCAAGTTTCGCAACTCGCTCTTGCAGCTTCTCGCGATCGTAGTCAGACGAAGTCTCTTCGATCTGAGCACGGATCTGCGCGACGCGGCCTTCGATAGTCTTCACATCACCCGAGCCATCGATAATCGTTGTGTTCTCTTTGGTGATTTGGACGCGCTTGGCTGAGCCTAGGTCTTCGACTGTTGCGCCTTCTACGTTTAGACCGACCTCCTCGGAGATTACGGTGCCGCCAGTCAGGATCGCGATGTCTTCTAGCATTGCCTTGCGACGATCACCAAAGCCCGGCGCCTTAACCGCAGCGACCTTAACGATGCCGCGCATATTGTTAACTACCAGAGTCGCTAGCGCTTCGCCTTCCACGTCCTCGGCAACAACTAGCAGGGGGCGGCCCGACTTAGCGACGCCTTCGAGAAGACCCAGCATGTCTCGAATATTTGAGATCTTCTTATCAACCAATAGGATGAGTGGGCTTTCGAGATCGACCATCATGCTTTCTTGATTGTTGATGAAGTAAGCTGACAGGTATCCGCGGTCAAACTGCATACCCTCTACCACGTCTAACTCGTTCTCGAGACCAGAACCGTCTTCAACAGTGATGACGCCTTCCTTACCCACTTTGTCCATCGCCTCGGCGATGATCTTGCCCACTTCCTCATCAGAGTTAGCAGAGATTGTGCCTACCTGAGCAATCGCTTTGGAGTCTGTGCAGGGCGTAGAAAGCTTACCTACTTCCTCTACAAGTGCTGCAACCGCCTTGTCAACGCCGCGCTTCAGGTCCATAGGGTTCATACCCGCTGCGACTGACTTCAGGCCTTCATTTAAAATCGACTGCGCAAGTACAGTCGCTGTGGTTGTGCCGTCGCCCGCCACGTCAGAGGTTTGCGAGGCCACTTCCTTGACCATCTGCGCGCCCATGTTCTCAAAGCGATCTTCCAGCTCGATCTCTTTCGCTACTGAGACGCCATCCTTAGTCACCGTCGGGGCTCCGAAGGATTTATCTAGAATCACGTTGCGGCCTTTCGGGCCTAAGGTAACTTTGACCGCGTCCGCAAGAATGTTTACGCCGCCTAGCAGGCGCTGTCGCGCCGAATCGCCAAATTTTACTTCTTTAGCCATGATGTATTGTCCTTTGTCACTGTCTATCTAATTGTCTTGGACCGAGTCGCAACCTGCACTAACTCGCTCGTCTTAAGAGGTGCGGGTGCTCAAGCTTCAATCACGCCGTAGATTTCGCTCTCGCCAAGAATGAGAAGCTCCTCGTCGCCGATCTTCACAGTATTGCTAGCGTATTTGCCGAACACTACAGTGTCGCCGACCTTTACGTCGACTGGCTGAGTATCGCCGTTGTCCAATCGCTTGCCCGGCCCTACTGCGAGCACTTCGCCCTGCGCGGGCTTCTCTGTCGCCGAACCCGGCAGCACGATGCCACCTGCGCTGGTCGTTTCCTCTTCCGTGCGTCGGACTACAACGCGATCCTGCAATGGACGAATGTTCATCTTCTTACTCACTCCTGAATAGTATGATCAGATTTCTAGAACCTAAGCGGCGAGAGAGTGATGTCACTCCTGCGCACGCGATTTCGCACTGTGTGCGGGTGCGATTTCACACCCGCCGAGTCGATGGCTCAAATGTGGGGTTGCTCGGGAATTATTCAATGGCAGGGAAAGAAAATAGTTTTAAGACTCAGCAGCCTGAACGTAGGGGATCTGAGGCTGCGAGCGGACGGATTTAAGAAAGCCAAAGAAGATTAACAATAGCTCTTTACTCATTGTTTTTAATGTTTTTTATATCTTCAACCACCTCACCCTCAATGATCTCACCCTGACCCGATGAGCCTTGTCGCTGCCCCGCAGCCTTGGGCCTAGAGGCAAAACCGGCGCCACCGGAAAAGGTGGTAAAAGCGCTAAATCCACCGCTGCGGGAAGAGCCGCTGGCCGCGATCATACCGCTGCGCACGAGCCTGGCTGCTATGCTGCGGCGCAGAGGCCCAGTAAGGAAAACGAAGCCTATGGTGTCGGTGACGAAGCCTGGAGTTAACAGGAGCGCGCCTGCGGCGGCTAAGAGCATCCCTTCCACGATTTCACTAGCGGGCAACTCGCCGGAGCTGAGACGCGCGTTTGCCCGCGTCAACGTTGCTATACCCTGCTGCTTTAGCACCTGCACGCCTATGACTGCAGTCGCCACGACAAGACCGAGTGTCGAGAGACCGCCGATACGGTCGCTCACCTCGAAGAGCAGGAGCATTTCCACGAGCGGAATAGCGATGAAAAATAGAAAGAGAAAGCGCACGGTGTCTCCTAGGTGGACTGGACAGATCTTTCATTCTACGCGATCTTGGGCTCAGCGCATCCCGCTTGGCGGGCACCTGCAGCGATATTCTCCGAGGCGACGGACTAAGCAGTGACAGCCGGCAACGAACCCCTAAATCCCCAAGAGCGCATTTGGCAAATCGTGCATCAGATTCCGGTTGGACGCGTCGCTAGCTACGGGCAAATTGCGACGCTTGCAGGGCTACCCGGGCGAGCGCGACTCGTCGGCCGTACTCTGAAAAATCTGCCGTACCCAACTTCCCTGCCTTGGCACAGAGTCTGTAACGCTCAGGGCCGACTCTCCCTTCCCCCAGAAAGCAGCAGCCACCAGGAGCAGAGGCTGCGCCTAGAAGCCGAGGGCATCGTGTTTATTCAAGGCAAGATAAGTCTACAGCGCTACGGTTGGGACTGCGCCGCACCATAGCCAGGCAGAAGCCTGCCGACCCACACTAGCAGCCCAAGTCCGGGAATGACCATGAAGGTCGTTAGCACAAAGAAACTCGCCCAGTCTCCGCCAAGGGCGTCTATGATAAATCCGCTACCCGCCGCAAGTGTCGTGCGGCCAAAATTCGAGATTGAGGCGAGCAATGCATACTGTGTGCCTGTGTAGGTGCGACTAGTGAAATAAGAAATGAATGAGACGAAGGCGACAGTGGCGAAGGCTTGAAAGAAGTTATCCACGAACAGCGCCAGCATGAGCAAATTGACGTTGGCACCCACCACCGCAATGGCGGCGAAAAGCAGATTAGCAGCAGCCATCGCGACACCGGCAACAAAAAGACCGCGAATAACACCGAAGCGCGTATTGACCACGGCGCCGACGAGGGAGAACGCGACTGTCACAAGACCGCCGAAAAACTGCTGGTAAAGACTTATCTCATCGCGGCTAAAGCCGACTTCGACATAGAACACCAGGGACATTCTGCCTAGCATCGCTTCACCTAGACGGAATAGCAGCAGAAACAGCAATATCGAGAAGGCAAGCTGGAATCCGCAGCGCCGAAAAAACTCCGCGAAAGGATCAACCACCGTATGCCGCAGCCACTGCAGCGCATCTGTCGATTGCTGCTGCTCAGCCTTCGCTGTAGCGAGCTCAGCGGCCTCGCTCAGCGGTCGCGGTGTGAGTGGCACGAGACAGAGAAGCAGCACAATAAGGCCAGCCAGGATCGCGTAAACCTGATTCCATGGCATCCCAAGAGTCTCGCCTCCCAGCGCAATTGCGAAAGCACCGCCTATAAAACCGTAACCTGCCCACCAACCAGCGGTACTACTTGCCGCCGCAAACGGCATCTTGGCGTCCATCTCCTCACGGCTAAACAGCGTGATGCGGTAAGCATCAACACTGATATCTAAAGTAGCTGAAAGAATGGCGATCCCTAGCGCGAGCAAGCTAATGCGCACCAGGCTGACGGAGGGGTCACTCGATGCTAGCCCAACGACGAGAAGCGCCATAAGCGCGAGGCATAGCATGATCCAAGAACGGCGCTGGCCCAGGCGAGGGGATAGATACGGCAGCGGAACGCGATCTACGAATGGTGCCCACAGCCAATTGACCGCATAGACCGTCGCGATCACCCCAAAGAAACCGATGGCAGAGCGCGATAGACCGGATTCTTGGAGCCATAGGGTCAGTACCGAACCATGCAATACCCAAGGAAAACCACTGCAAAAACCAAACAGCAGCACGGCGATAAAACGCCTATCCTTAAGCTGCGCAAGCGTCTGGCGCAGCGACTTCGGAGTAGCTGTGGAGGCCTGCAAGCTCAGTCTCTGAAATTATTAAATTGCAGGGGGATGTCCAGAGGCAGATCGCGCAGGAAAGCGATAACGGTCTGCAGGTCGTCGCGCTTCTTGCCCGTTACACGCAGCTTCTCTCCCTGAATCGCTGTTTGCACCTTGAGCTTCTTGTCTTTGATTTGCTTGACTAGTTTACGGGCGATCTCCGATTCGATTCCTTGCTGTATTTTGACCTCGAGCGTAGCGCGCTGACCGCTGAGCTGTACTTCGCCTTCGCTAAGGCTCTTCACGTCAACGCTACGTTTAACCAGTTTCCCGCGCAGGATTTCCATCATCTGCTGCAGTTGAAAATCGGCTTCAGCTGTAAGCGTAACTTGCGTCTCACTCGCTAGTTCGAATTTCGCATCGATCCCTTTAAAGTCGAAGCGGGTACCGACTTCTTTATTAGATTGTTCAACCGCGTTGCGCACCTCGTGCACATCAACCTCGGAAACGATATCGAATGTTGGCATTGCCGTCTCTCCTTCTCTGCTTGTCGCCACGCTGAGCATGGCGGGGCTCAACATGGTTCTGATAATCGCGCAATGTTACCATCTTAGCCTTATACAGGCGTTACTGCTCGAGCGAAATGATTGCGAGGATCATCAAGAAATCTCACGATCAATCCATCAGCCCCCAACAACACTCATTACGCGAGACTCTTTGTGTCTAATCTTCAAGTCCTCCGCCTGCTGCTGTGCGCAGGCCTCGCCGCCTTAGCGGCCCTGCTGCTTTCATTACTCAGCGGCAGTGTGGACATCACAGTTGGCGATCTGCTCGCCTATACGACTCGCTCACTTTCGCCTCTTGAAACTCAGGTGCTAGCTGATATTCGCATACCGCGCAGCGTCGCGGCTTTCACCACCGGCGCGGGTTTGGCGCTGGCCGGAGTTTTAATGCAAGTGCTGCTTCGCAACCCCCTTGCTGACCCTTACATTTTAGGCCTATCAGGTGGCGCAGCTGTCGCAGCCTTGGCCTGTATAACTCTAGGCTACGCCGGACTTTGGCTCTCTAGTGCAGCCCTGTTTGGCGCGCTCGCCTCAGTGATTCTCGTTTTCAGTATCGCCGGTCGTGCCGGGCACTGGTCCACCGTACGTCTACTGCTCACAGGGGTCGTGCTGTCAGCAGGATGGGGAGCGCTCATCAACTTAATGCTGGCTACTAGCGCAAGCGCCAGCGTGCAGGGCATGCTGTTCTGGTTAATGGGCGATCTCAGTCAAAGCCGCGCAGGATGGCTACAGTGGAGCGTCCTAGTGATGGGCAGCGGTGTAGCCTTACGCAATGCTCGCACGCTCAATGTGCTGGTTCGCGGAGAATCGAGCGCGGCAAGTTTGGGTGTCAATGTAGGCAGTCTGCGTCTCGCTCTATTCTTCGGCGCGTCATTACTCACAGCGATGGCAGTCATGACGGCGGGCAGCGTCGGTTTTGTCGGCTTGATCGTTCCACATATGCTGCGCCTGCTTGGCGCGCGGGATCATCGGCTGCTGATACCCCTGAGCGTCCTCTCAGGGGGCGCTTTTCTCGTTCTCGCTGACACCCTTGCCCGAACACTCCTGGCGCCACAGCAGCTGCCCGTTGGCGTAATCACTGCGCTCATAGGCGTACCCAGCTTTATTCTCATTCTAAGGAGCACACCAAGCCAATGACAACGCTCCTTAGCACACGTGGGCTCACACTCAGCGCTGGATCTCGATACCTCGTATCAGACTTTTCTTTTACGATTGCATCAGGTCAACGATGGGGGGTGCTAGGACGCAACGGCGCCGGCAAGACGACGCTGCTGCATTCTTTGGCCGGCCTAAGAGAGGCCGATGCCGGCGTAATAGAAATCGCTGGCAAGACGGTGTCCCAATGGAGTCGAAGCGAACTCGCCTGCCTCATTGGGCTACTGCAGCAGGATCATTTAGATGCCCTGCCCGCTACGGTTATCGAAACCGTCCTGCTTGGTCGCCACCCCCATGCTCAAGGTCAATTTTTCGACTCCAAAGAAGATCTCAGGCTTGCCGAGCAGGCGCTCAAAACACTAGGCATACTCAATCTCGCTGAGCGTCAACTAATCTCGCTTTCCGGCGGAGAACGGCAGCGTCTGGCTTTGGCGATGTTATTAGTTCAACAGCCCTCGCTGTTGCTTCTCGACGAGCCAAGCAACCATCTTGACCTTGGCTTCCACAGCCAACTCGTCGCTTTATTGCTGGCTCAAACGGCGCGCGATAACAGCCCGCATCAGCGCGGACTGCTCTTAGCAACCCATGATATAAATCTAGCGGCTCGCGTGTGCGACCATTTCATTCTGATATTGAGGGACGGCGAGGCTCTTGCCGGGCCCGCTGAGGCTGTCTTAAACGCAGAGAATCTAAGCCGAGCCTACGACTGTGAAATCGCGCAGGCTCAGGCCCAGGAACGACTGTTCTTTTACGCGGTGTAGCAACAAGAGCAGCAACAAAAGCAGCAACAAGAGCAGCAAAAAAGGTAGCGCGGATCACACCGCACTACTGTTAAAGCACCAGTTTACGTATGTCGCTTAGCACCTTGTCGAGGTAGGTGACAAAAAGCCCACCGTCGACCCCGTTGACAGCCTTATGGTCGTAAGAGAGGGTAATCGGCAACATCTGTCGGGGCACGAACTCTTCGTCGATATACTGAGGCTTTATCGCCGTTTTCGCCACGCCTAAAATCGCTACTTCTGGCGCATTTACAATAGGGATGAAGCCCGTCCCGCCTAGCGCGCCGAGGCTCGAAATGGAGAAGCAGGCACCTTGCATATCCTGCGGCGCCAACTTTCTCGCTTTGGCCTTGTTAGAAAGCTCAACAACCTCTGC
>CBFIDY010000010.1:0-74251 GCA_965661495.1 Pseudohongiellaceae bacterium
ACCGCGAGGGCGAGTAGCAGAATCAGTGCCGGCTGTAGCGCGGCAACAAGCTTGGACATTTGATTGCGAACAATGTTGTCGAAGGTCGCGGCAGACTTCACCAAAATGCTGCCGGTGCGGCCGGACTCTTCGCCTACGGCGACGAGCTGATGTAACAGCGTCGGAAACTGCCGGGTTTTTTCTAACGCCGCGCCAAGACCGGTGCCGCCGCGCACGTCTTCTTCGACGAGGGCGAGCTGGCTTGTCAGCTGCTCGTTAGCAACAACCTCGCGGGCAACCCGCAGCGCGCGAATAAGAGGAATGCCCGCCCCTAGAAGTGAGCCTAGGGTCCGCGCGAAAACCGCGCTTTCGCGAGTAAGAATAAGCGGCCCAAGAAGCGGTAGACCCAGCAAAAATCGATCGCGCTTGAGGCGCGTTGCGGCCTGATTATCGAGACTACGCCAAGCAAAAAAACCACCGAGCATTGCCAGCGGAATCAAAAAACCAAAGCTCTGCAACCAGTCGCTGAGATTCAGCAGAAATTGTGCAGCGGGGGGAATCTGCGTGCCGGCGTCTTCGAACATAGCGGCGAACTGGGGCACGACAAAGACCAACAAAAGAATGACGGAGACGATACCGGTGACCAATAAAACCGCCGGATAGATCATGGCAGAAATAATGGTCTGGCGCGTTTTCGCGCTGGTGTCGAGGAACTCTGCAAGCTCGGGTAACAGCTGATCGAGAATGCCGCCTTCTTCGCCCGCCCGCACGATATTGATATACATTTTCGAAAAGACAGCGGGATGGCCTTCCATCGCCGCTGCAAGGGAGCGCCCCTCTTTAACTTCCCGCAGCAGTTCGAGAGTGAGGGCGCGCATCGCTTCGGATTCAGTTATGCCTTCAAGCAAACGCAGCGCGCGATCGAGTGGCACGCGGGATTCAATAAGAGTACAGAGTCCGTTGGTGAAGTCGAGCAGGTCTGCAGGCTTGACTCGCTTGCCTCCACTGCCACTCGCCTTAGTTGCGTTAAGCTGCAGCGGGGTGAGTCCGCGGCCACGCAATAGTCGCATCGCCTCGCGTTCGGAATCGGCGCTTACAATACCGGTTTGGGTTTTGCCCGCGGCATCCACCGCCCGGTATTTAAATTTACCGGTGTGCAGCGCAGCTGAAGTCGCCGGGCTATTCATCGCTGCACTCCAAAGTGACTCACCATGATCAAACCGCGCGCGTGACACGCACGACCTCTTCGGGGGTAGTAATGCCGGCGCTGAGTTTAGCAAGCGCGTCCTGTCGCAAAGTTCGCATGCCGTCGGCGATTGCCTGTGTGCGTATGCTGTTGGCGTCGGCACCGCTAGCAATCTGGTGGCGTATCTCGTCGCTCATTGTGAGCAGCTCATACAAGCCAACGCGGCCGCGGTAGCCGGTCTGACCGCAGCGTTCGCAGCCGCGTCCGCGACTCACCTGTGGGCAAGCGCTCGGCTCGATAGCGAGCACCCTTGCTTCGTCTTCGGTGATGGCATGGGTTTCTGCACAGTCGGTGCATACCCTGCGCACTAAGCGCTGCGCCTGAATGGCGAGCAGGCTCGAGCTAATGAGATAGCCCTCTACACCCATGTCTTGCAATCGGGTCACCGCGCCCGCGGCGTCGTTGGTATGCAGCGTTGAAAACACGAGGTGGCCAGTCAGCGCTGACTCAATAGCGATCTCAGCGGTCTCGTGGTCGCGGATCTCACCGATCATTAGCACGTCGGGGTCTTGGCGCACGATGGAGCGTAGGCCCGCCGCAAACCCAAGCCCGATGCTCGCGTTGGCCTGAATCTGCGTAATCCCATCAAGCTGATATTCCACCGGGTCTTCTACGGTAATAATTTTTTGCTTTTCGTCGTTAATTTTTTCCAACGTGGCATATAGCGTCGTCGTCTTACCGCTACCCGTAGGGCCGGTTATCAACACCATACCGTGGGGCTGGGTCACCACGCTTTCGTACCGTGCGAGCAGATCGGTAGGCATGCCCAGCTGTACGAGTTCGACAGCGGTGTCGCTGCGATCAAGAATACGTAGCACAATGGATTCGCCGTGCACTCCGGGCAGCGTCGACACACGCATGTCTAGCTGTTTGGCGCCTATCTTGTAATCGATGCGCCCGTCCTGGGGCAGACGCTTTTCGCCGATATCCAAACGCGCCATGAGTTTGAGCCGCGAGGCTACCGCCGTATGAATTTTAATGGGCAGTCTTTCAATGCGCGTCATAATGCCGTCGACTCGGCAGCGCACGTCGAGGGTGTTTTCGTTCGGCTCGAAGTGTATGTCACTGGCGTCTAGGTCTAAGGCGCGGGCGAACAAATGATTAACCAAGCGAATGATCGGCGCTTCGGAGGCGAGGTCTTTTAACGACTCGTCGTCGTCGAAACCCGACACGAAAAGCTCTTCGTCACTACTATCTAAGGTAGGCGACAAATCCGCGCGCCAGTGGCGCAGCAGGCGCCGCACTTCTTCGTCGCTACCTTGGCGGAAAGCGAGCGTGGGCGCCATGACAAAACGTAGCTGCGCACGCAGTTCGACACTGGGAGTCGCCGCATACACTAAGGTGCCGCTCGCAGTGAAATCCTGCGCCGGTGCGATGCCCGCGGGCTCAAGCAGCTGGCTGAAGCAGCTGAGCTGCGGTTTGCTAAAGCGCTCTATCGACTGGCTCGATTCGCTCATCGCGACAGCCCTCTTCGCTCTTGCTGAGCTTGGTCAGTTAGGCGAGCAAAGCCAGCAACAGTAATTGATCCTGAGAACTGATTGCGGCTTCTATCCAAAGTAAAGGCAGAAACTTTTAGGCGCGGCACAGACTGCTCAATCAGATTAAGGAACTGCACGGTGGCACTCGCGTCATTGGTTTGAAACGACAGTTCTTGGCTGATGAGCGTCCAATTACCTGCCCGCATGCGCTCGGCAAGTCGGGTTGAGTTCACAGTTATTCCCGCGTTAGCAGCATACTGTGTGAGCACCCTTTGAATAGACGCCTCTACCGTGGCTGCAGTTGTGCCCCGGAACAGTCCGGCTTCGGCAGCAGCTAGATTAGCTTCGGTTTCCTGCCGCTTTTGTGTCCAGCTGTCTTCGCTTGCAAGCAGGCGCTTTTCGCGTTCACTATCGAGCAGTACAGAATCTATTGATTCTGCGCGCGCTGAATACGCGTCCTGTAAAAGAGGCAGACCGCGGGTTATGAAAAACACGAAAGCTACCAGTAGCGCTAAGCCGAGGATGCCCTTTTCACGGCTTGAAAGCGCTGCGATGGAGGGCAGTTTTTTCTGTAACGCAGCCATCTTAACGCGCCTCTTCCAAGTAGCGCGCTCTATAGCCCTCGAAGCTCACCGTGGTAAGCCTGAGGTCGATGTAGTAACGCGAATTGTTGGTCGCTCGTGCGAACACGACGTCGGTGAATAGCGGATCCTGTTCGAGACGCTGCAGGATCGCCTGCGGGTTAGAGCTGCTGCCTTCTATGCTGATTAAGCCTTCATCGATTTCTAGCGTGGTGAGTGTGTCGGGGCTTATGAGCCGCTGCAGCTCGTACATCACCGCAACGACATCTTGCTGCGGGTAGTCGTTTACTTCGCCCCATGTGGATTCGAAGTCGGCGACGTAGGCTTGATCTTGGCGTGCGGCGTCGTTCTGTGCACGCAGTGCATGAAGCTCACGGGCGGCGAGTCGGAACTGCAGCGACTGCAGGACAAAAGGCAGTAGCGCCAATACGATCAGCGCCGCGACGCCGGCGCCGGCATACTTCAACGCGCGCTGTGCGGTCTCGCTACTGCGCCTACGCATTTCGCTTGCGGTTCGCAGGTAGTAGCCGCCAGTCAGAACACGTCGCGCTGCTTCCTGGGCGCTTGGCAGGCGATACCAGTCTGCGCTGCTGTGTTCATGCATTGCCGCGGCGTTGGCAAGCTCCGCGGCCTTCTGCTCTGCCTGCCACTGACTTCGCAGCTCGGGGTCAGCTAAATCTTCGATGCGAGTACTCAGCCACTGCACTAGCTTGCCGTCTTTCAAGACCGACGAGGTGATCTCTACCTCGTCTTGCTCGGTGAGGTGCAGCGTCGGCGTTGCGCGTTCGCTCAACAGGGCACGAGGGGCGACCGCTGCTAACACTAGACCACTGTCTTCGAAAGCCTGCGACAGGCTGTCCAGTCTCTCCGCGCGCATCCACAGACACAGGTAATTGTCGCTGCCGGGAATTTGCGCCGGGTTTTGAATGAGCACGAGGGGATCTTCTAAACTTGGGATCAGGCCGTCGGCCTGCAGCAAAAGGGCCTGTCTGGCAGCGCTAGGTGCGATGCCCGGCAGAGGCACCACCGTGGAAACAAATTCGTGGCTCGGCAGGAACAGCGCTATCGGTGCGGCTTGGCTCGCTTTCGTCTCTTGCGCTTGTTTTGCTTCAGGCTGCGCCATAGTAGCGGCAGCGCTAGCGAGTGAGGCAGCAGACACCGCTTGCAGCGCTTCGCCTTGGGTCAGCGTGGTCTTTGCGCTGGTGCCTAGCCCGTAAAGGGTGTCGGACCACAGCGCCATAGGTCGATAGGCGTCGTAGCGCTCAGCTTCGCCTGCGCCTTTAGCGAGGCCATAGCGGGCAGGCAGGCGCGCAGCAACCGCGCTGCGTAGCGCCGTAAATGCTTGAATGACTTGTTGCTGAGCCTGCATTGATCGCCTTAGTTTGTTCCGCTGAATTTGTTCTGCCTGCCGCGTGATCGCCGCGGTTATTACGCCTTATTTTCTGCTTCTCTTTTGTCTTATTCGGTATGACAGCGCTTTGCTGTTTGTCCTGTTGTCTATTTTGCTTTTCGGGCTACTGCATAAGTGCTTATTGCAATGCTGAAACACTCACTCCACCCGCGGGCGCTAGCACATCATGTTATCGGCTGAGCCACAGAGCCGCGGGGCCGATGAGTCAGGCCGCGTCCGAGCAGGTTTAGACTGTGACTTGAGCAAAATAGTTTGCAATGCGATCAAGAAAAGTGCGACGCATCCAAGGGTTATCGGCTATCGCACCCAATAAAAAAGCCATGCCGTGTGACCGACATGGCTTTTTGAGTATAGACCACGTGAGAGGCTCTCGCCTGATGCTGCCTCTCAAGGGGTACTAGGAGCTAGTCGCCGCTAGCGGCCATCGCGCGGCGCTCTTTATCGACGAGGAAATCTACAACTTCGAGCATCTCCGCCTGCGTGCGTACCGCTTCGCCGGTGGTGATGAGGTATTTGCCGTTGACGATCATATTAGGCGTGCTGCGGATTTCGTAATCCTGCATGCGCTTCTCGGCCTGGTTGACCTTGGTGCGCACGGAAAAAGAGTTAAACGCCGCTTCGAAGTCAGCGCGGGCGATGCCGTTGTCTTCGAACAGGTCGCCGATCAGCTCTTCATTTTGTAGACGGTTACCTTCGACGTTAATCGCGTCGAACACGGGCTCGTGCACGATGTCGATAGCGTCCATTGCCTCGGCTGTGAAGTAGATCTGCGCGTGAATCTTCATCAGCGCGTTCCACATAGCAGGGTAGCGGCGGAAGTCGACGTCGTCTGCGGCCTTGGCTTCCCAGTCTGCTACGAGCGGTTCAAAACGGAAGCAGTGCGAGCAACCATACCAAAAGGCCTCGAGCACTTCGATCTTGCTGTCGTCCGGCGTATTGACCGGCGCACGCAGCTCAATGTAGTGAGTACCCGCCACGTATTTCTCGATCTGAGCCACCGCCCCGGTAGCCAGAGGCAGGGTCAGTGCGAATGCGAATAACGAGCTAAGTACAGTCTTTGCCATGCGCTTGTTCATATTCATCTCCGTGTATCGCTGTAAGGTTTTGGCTTCTCGGTTTAGACCTGCTTAAGCCTTCCTAGTTCAGCCCTTCTAAATAACTTGCTAACGCGTCGAGCTCGGTATCGGTTAAACGCTCAACCGTGCTGCGCATCATCGAGCCGGCATCGTTGTTGCGCATACCCGAGCGGAACGCTTTCAGCTGAGACAGTGTGTACTCTGCGTGCTGACCGCCCACCGCTGGAAACTTCGCCGGTGCGTTGCCTGTGCCGTCGCTAGAGTGACAAGAAGCGCAGGCGGCTACGCCTAGCTCTTTGTTGCCCGCGCGATAGATAGACTCGCCCAGCTCGATTTTCGCCGGATCGGCGCCGCCGATAGTGACCTGCTGTGAGGCGTAGTAGGCGGCGAGGTCGAGCATGTCTTGATCGGACAGGTTCATAACCATGGCAGCCATTGTCGCGTTCTCGCGGGCGCCTGACTTAAATTCAACCAGCTGCTTGTAGAGGTAGCCTGCGCCTTGGCCTGCGAGCTTGGGGTTCATTGCCAGCGCGCTGTTGCCATCGACACCGTGGCAAGAGCCACACAGTGCAGCCTTGGCTTGGCCTGCGGCGGCGTCGCCTTGAGCGGCTGCGAACACTGGTGCAACAGTGGCGAAAAGAAATGAGGTTAGGACTATCGCTAATTTATTCATGGTAATTCCTGAAAAATGAGTCGTCTGACTGTCTGCGAGCCGGCATTGGCGGGCTCTGCGGCGGCAAAGTATAGCCTAGATCGGGGATTGACTCTAATAGCACAGCGCCCCGAAGGTCGGTTTTTACTTGCCACCCTGATTACGTCACGCGGCCGAATATAGTGCTGTCTTGGCACTAGGCTTAGCCGTTATCATGCGCGCCATGCATTTTAACCAAGCCACCTTCGTCGTCAGTGCCGCCAATCTTGCTGCCTGCCCCCCAGACAGCCGCGCTGAAGTCGCCTTCGCGGGGCGCTCTAATGCCGGCAAATCGAGTGCGATCAACGCCATTACCGGCCAATCGCGACTCGCCCGCATCTCCAAGACTCCGGGCCGCACCCAGCTGATTAACTTTTTTTCCCTGCCGCAGGAGCGCTATCTGGTCGACCTGCCCGGCTACGGCTTTGCCAAGGTTCCACTCAGTGTGAAGAAAAAGTGGCAGGACGAGCTGGAGAAATACCTGCGCCGCCGGCAGTCACTGTGCGGGCTGATCCTGCTCAGTGATATCCGTCACCCGCTGAAGGAATTCGACCGCCAGATGATCGAATGGGCTATTCAGAGCGAGCTGCCCCTCCATGTTCTTCTGACTAAGTCGGACAAGCTCAAACGCGGCGCGGCGCAGAACACCCTGCTCGCGGTGCAAAAAGAGCTCAAGCACCATAGCAATGTGAGCGTGCAGCTGTTTTCGTCGCTAAAAAATGACGGGGTTGAAGCCGCGCGGAAGCAGCTTGCAACCTGGCTGAGCGATCCCGAGCCTGCTGAACCTGAGCCCAGCGAATTGCCGAGCTAGTGCGCCTCGTCCCAGTTTTTGCCTACACCGATGTCCACGACCAGCGGCACGTCTAGCGCCGCCGCGGAGACCATGCGGAACTGCACGCCGCTGGCGAGTAGATCGAGATCCGCTTCGCTCACTTCGAAAACGAGTTCATCGTGAACCTGCAGCAGCATCTTTGCCTCGAGCGGGCTTTCGTTTAACCAGTTATGAATGTCGATCATCGCGCGCTTGATAATGTCGGCAGCGGTGCCCTGCATCGGCGCGTTGATGGCGGTGCGCTGAGCGGCCTTGCGCAGCATGCCATTGCCCGCGTGAATATCCGGCAAATACAAACGCCGGCCGAACAGTGTCTCGACATAGCCCTTCTCGTCCGCCAGCGCCTGTGTCTCGTCCATGTAGGTACGCACACCGGGATATTTCTCGAAATAGCGGTCTATATAGTCCGCCGCCTCGCCGCGACTCACTCCAATCTGCTTGGCAAGGCCGAAGGCCGACATGCCGTAGATCAAGCCGAAGTTGATTGCCTTGGCGCTGCGGCGCTGGTCGGAAGAGACATCCTCAAGCGCTACCCCGAATACATCGGCGGCGGTGGCTTTGTGCACATCCTGCGCCGAGGAGAAGGCCTTGAGCAGGCTGGGGTCTTGGGACAGATGCGCCATTATGCGCAGCTCTACCTGAGAATAGTCCGCAGCTAGTAAGCGCTTACCTTCAGCTGGCACGAAGGCCTGCCTAACTCTTCTGCCCTCGGCCGTGCGTATTGGAATGTTTTGCAGATTGGGATCTGTGGAAGACAGACGCCCAGTTGCCGCAACGGCCTGCTGAAACGTTGAGTGAATACGGGCGCTGTTGGCGTTCAACTGCAGGGGCAGTTTGTCGGTATAGGTCGACTTGAGCTTAGCTAGCGAGCGCTGCTGCAAAATCAGCTTAGGCAGTTCGTAGTCTTCGGCAAGCTCAGCGAGCACGGGTTCTGCGGTTGAGGGCTGGCCTGTCTTGGTCTTCTTGATCATCGGCAGGCCGAGCTTCTCGTAAAGAATGGCCTGCAGCTGCTTGGGCGAGCCCAAGTTAAACGCCTCGCCGGCTAGCTCGTGAGCTTCGAGCTCCAGCTTATTAAGTGTTACACCTAGCTCGTCGCTCTGGCGCGCGAGGGCGAGCTTGTCGAGCACGATGCCGTTTTGTTCCATTGTGCGGAGCACATTAATCAGCGGCAGTTCGAAGCGCCGGTAAATCTCGTTAAGCCGCGCATCGCCTTCTAATTCGTGTTCGAGAAACAGCGAAGCGCGCAGAGTGAGGTCGGCGCGCTCGGCGGCGTAAGGCAGGATCGCTGCCGGCGCTAGGTCGACTTTGCTTAGCTTGCCGCGCCCCTTGCCGAGCAAACTTTCTAGCTCTATTGGCGTGTGGTCTAAGTAGTGACGCGCAATGTCTTCAAGCGCATGGCGACTTGTCACAGAGTTCAGCACGTAGGATGCCAAATGCACATCCGACTTTGCCGGCTGCAGGTCGATGCCGTAATTTTGTAAAACGTGAGCCGTGGCCTTGAAGTCGTGAACCGTCTTAATGCGCAGGCGGTCTTCTAAAAGCGGTTTCAATGCGGCAAGCGCGGTGTCGCGATCGAGCTGAGCGACAGGCTCGTCGGTAAGCTCCTGCGGCACACTGTGGGCGAAGGGCAGGTAGGCGCTGACGCCTAGTTCGGCGCTGAGCGCTACGCCCAGAATTTCGGTGGCTAAAAAATGCTCGTCGCTAGTTTCCAAACTCAGAGCTAGCCGCGGCGCAGTGCTCAATTTGTCGATGAGTTCCTGCAGCGCAGCCTCGCTATCCACCAGCGTGTACTGCGTATTTTTCGGTGTCACGTCCAGTGGCGCGCGGGCGGCACTGTCTGTAAGCGCACCGTCCGAATGCACCGCCTTGGCCGCAGAGCTGCCTGAGCTGCTTGCCGCGACACCCTGTGCCTCTAGCTCCTTAACCCAGGATTTAAATTCTAATTCGCTGAACAGCGTCAGCAATCCTTCCGCATCTTCCTCGCCGGGCACAAGCTGGTCGATGGTGAGGTCGAGTTCGCAGTCGAGTTTGATCGTCGCAAGCTCATAGGACAGACGCAGCTGGTCGATGTTTTCCCGTAGTCGCTCGCCGATCTTGCCACCCACGGCGGCGGCGTTCTCGATAATGCCTTCCATAGATTGGTATTCGAGCAACCACTTCACGGCGGTCTTAGGACCCACGCCCGGGACGCCGGGAATATTGTCGGCCTTGTCGCCGGTAAGCGCGAGAAAATCGATAATCTGCTGTGGGCTTACGCCGAATTTTTCCACCACGCCTGCTTCGTCGAGAGTCTCATTGCTCATGGTGTTCAACAGGGTCACGTGGTCATTCACTAGCTGTGCTAGGTCTTTATCACCCGTAGAAATAAGCGTCTTTACACCCTTCGCAGTCGCGCGTTCGGCGAGCGTACCGATCACGTCATCCGCCTCGACACCCGGTATCACGAGCATAGGCAGACCCATGGCGCGCACGATCTGATGAATCGGTTCGATCTGCGAGCGCAGCTCGTCGGGCATGGGCGGACGATGCGCTTTGTAGTCGGCATAAAGATCGCTACGGAAGGTCTTGCCTTTGGCATCGAACACGATAGCCACGTTGCTATCAGGATTGCTCTTGATCAGGCTGCGAATCATATTGATCACGCCCTTTACCGCACCGGTTGGCTGCTGCTTGCTGTTTACTAGCGGCGGCAAGGCATGAAAGGCGCGAAAGAGATAGGACGAGCCGTCTACGAGAATAAGTTGCTTTGGAGTTGTCACTGCTGCGTCTCTCTTTTAAAAAATTCGTAGGTTGCTGCGGGCTCGGCGCGTTGTTAGTCGCACTTCATGCACTCAGCAGTGCGTTTATCGCAATGCTAAACAGTCGATCAGCGGATCTGCCAAACTGTCGAGCAAGCGCGAATAGCCGTTGTTGCCATCGGGCACCGCAGCGCCGAGCACATCCAATTCAATCTCGCGGAGCCGATGACCGGCAAGCGCGGTAGCAATTAGGCCTGCATCGGCGCCCGGCTCGGTGAAGAGACAAACAGGCTGGCTGCGATTTACGTCACTGCGCAGCGCACTGAGTTCGCGAATAGTCGGCGCGCGCTCGGGATCTACGAGCAAAGCCGCGGCGTGTTCGAGGCCCAGAAATTCTTCCAAATAGCGGTAAGCATCGTGATAGACCAAATAGGGCTGATCGGCTACCGCCTCGGCACGCCCGCGCAGGCCCCGCTGCGCTTGTTGCTGCGCGCGTGCGAACTGTTCGAGTCGCTGGGCGTAGCTGTCTGTCGCCGCGGGATTTAGCACGGTGGCGGCGGCGGATACGGCGGCGGCTATACGCAGCGCATTGTTGGGGTCTAGCCAAACGTGCAGGTCGAACTGCCCCGTGTTTGTGTGGCCAGCGCCCTGCCCATGGGCCGCATGCTGTTCGCCTAGTGAATGCAGAGTCAGCCCTTCGATCTCGCTCGCCGTGAGCACGCGTTCTTCGTTTGCTTGGAGGCCTAAAAATGTCGCGAGATTGACTTCGAAATCGGGACCTATCCACAGCAGCAGATCAGCCTTGGCAGCGGCGAGCCGAGCAGACGGAGTCAAGGAATAATGATGGGGTGAATCTCCGGCTGCGATTAACGCCTCGGCATAACCCGTGTCGCCGAGAATATCGTTGGCTATGAGCGCTAAAGGCCGAATGGTGGTGACTACCTTGAGCGCGTCATCGTCTAGCGTCGGCTCTGCGCTAAGGCCGCGAAGAGGCATGATAGACGCGGTGACGAACGCGATTGCAATGAGTAGCGTGTGCAGCAAAGGGCTGTGACCAAACGCGACCGAGCACAGGTGGCGCGAGTTTCGGCCGATAATTTGGCAGAGCTTTTCGAGCCTGTGTTCAGAGATTAGCGATAGGCGAGTCATCAGGACATAATAGCTTATCAGGTCAAGCGGCACTAATAATGAGTCTGTGTAATGAGTCTGTTTGTCGCCGCCAGTCGCTACGTATTTGTAGAATAGCGTTACGCTAGCTCCGCTAAGCTAGCACCAAGCAATAAAGAGATAGTCCAACATGACAACCACCCTCAGCTCCACGCCGCAGCCGCTTCTGCAAGCGAGTGCCATTGAGAAACAGTTTAACGGGCGCAGGGTGCTCGACTCTGTCAGCTTCTCGGTAGAGCCCGGTCAGATTGTGACGCTTATAGGGCCCAACGGGGCGGGTAAAACGACGCTAGTACGTATCGCGCTGGGACTTATACAGGCGGATGGCGGGAGCATCACGCGCCGACCGGACCTGCGTTTGGGCTATATGCCGCAGTCGCTGCACGTCGATGCCACACTGCCCCTAACGGTGGAGCGTTTCCTGCGTCTAGCCATGCGTAAGCAGCGTGGGTCTGCAGCCGAGAGCCAAGACGAGGCGATTGCTGCGGTGCTTAAGCAGCTCAAGATCGAGCGGCTGCGGCTGTCTCAAGTCACGGAGCTGTCCGGGGGCGAGCGCCAGCGTGTCCTGCTTGCCAGAGCACTGCTGCGTAAACCCCATCTGCTGGTTCTGGACGAACCTGCCCAGGGCGTCGATATTGCAGGCCAAGCCGAACTCTATGCGCTTATCGATTCGATTGCTGAAAGCGAAGGCTGCGGCGTGCTCATGATTAGTCACGATCTGCACTTAGTCATGTCCTCGACCGACGAGGTCATCTGTCTTAATCATCACGTTTGCTGTCACGGCAAACCCGAAGCGGTCAGCACCGACCCTGCGTATCTTTCACTATTCGGCGCCGGCGCGACTAACAGCCTTGCGGTTTACACCCACCACCATACGCACGAGCACGATATTCACGGCGACGTGGTAGGCGGCTGTTCCCATAGCGCAAAAGAGGGAGAGAAATCATGACCACTCTGCTTTCTCTTTTAACGACAGACTTCGTTGTTTATGCACTTATCGCGGGTCTGTCACTGGCTGCCGTTGCAGGGCCGCTCGGCGCTTTCGTAGTTTGGCGGCGCATGGCCTATTTTGGCGACACCCTCGCCCACTCGGCGCTTCTAGGCATCGCGATTGGCCTGATAAGCGGGGCTAATCCGCAGCTGAGTATTATCATTAGCTGCCTGCTCTTTGCTTTTTTACTGACCATTCTAGAAAAGAATCGTGCCATTTCTACCGATACTTTACTTGGTATCTTGGCGCACAGCAGCCTTGCTTTAGGCATCGTCGTGCTCGCTCTCACGGATTCAGTGCGTGTGGATTTGGAAGCCTATTTGTTCGGCGCACTGCTGACTATTACGCCGCAGGATCTGCTGTGGGTAGTGGGAATATGCTCGGCTGTGGCCGGGATTCTACTGAGGTTCTGGCAGGAGTTCGTCGCGATTACGGTTCACGAAGATATTGCCGAAATCGAAGGCAGCAATGTCGCGCGTTATAAATTACTGCTCGTTCTATTAATGGCGCTTACCATAGCAGTCTCGATGAAGATCGTGGGCGTGCTGCTCATCACTTCGCTACTCATTATTCCTGCAGCCAGTGCCCGGCTCATCGCACAAACCCCAGAACAAATGGCGCTGCGTGCAAGCGCGGTAGGCGCCTGCTCTGTGCTCGCGGGTTTGTTTGTCGCGTTCGCGATAGACGTGCCGGTTGGGCCAAGCATCGTGGTCAGTGCCACGAGCCTGTTCTTGGCTCTCAATCTCGTAAAGCGCCGCTAGCGCGAGTCTGACAGCAGCTTTCGCACGACTGCTAGGATGTCGGCGTCGCGGTGAGGCGGGCGAATCACCCCGTGGAATTTGCCTTCGGGGTTGATAAGAGCAATGTGGCCGCTGTGAGTGATGAGATAATCGTCAGCGGCATCGGTGTGCTGAGCATGATCGTCACCCTCATTCATCGCTGGCGCCGCGCTGCCCATAGCGGTCATAGGCTTGTTTGCCGCGACAGCGTTTGGCTGGTTCATCGGCTCGCTAGGCGCACGCTCATGGTCCTCATGATTAATTAGCTCGGAAGGATCGGAATAGGTCACGAACAGCTGCTTGGTGAGCACACTTAGGGCAACTCGTGAGCCGGTTATCCCCATGAAATCATCGTCGTATTTGGCAACATAGGCTGCCATCGCCGCCGCATCGTCCCGTTCTGGGTCGACCGTGCCCAAAATAACCCGCACCTGTGACTGCTCGTCGGCGCTCAGCTGGCCGTAGAACTGCGCGAGCTCTGTCATGGTGAGTGGGCAGATATCTGGGCAATGGGTGAAGCCGAAAAACACTAGGCTCCAAGCGCCTTTCAGATCGTCGTTGCTGAAGGCGTCGCCGTTCTGGTCTTGCAGGGTGAAGTCAACAAGGTCGCGGGCTTCGGGGAATTCAGTGGCGCCGAGTTCGCGCATCTCGGCATTCGCTGCCTGCTGTGCCTCAGCTGCTTCGCGGAAGGAGTCGCGCTGCGACCACGCCTGATAGCCGCGATAGACTGCAAAGCCAAGTAGCACGTCGACTATGACAAAGGCGATTAGTAAACGCTTACTCATGTCTGTGGCTCCAGTCTTTAATTACGTTGCTCAAGGCCGAACTCAAATGACCTCAGCAGGCGCTCACACTAGGTAGTGGTCGATCATCAGAGCGACGAAGAGAATCGCTAGGTAGATGATTGAGTAGCGGAAGGTATCCATCGGTGTAGAGGCAACCGGGCGGAACATTAGTTTGCAGGCGTAGTAGAGGAAACCCGCACCGCTGAGCAGCGCTACCGCGAGGTAAGTCAGACCGCTGAGACCAGAAAAGTAGGGCAGCGTAGACGTGGCGATAAGGATGAGGGTGTACACCAAGATGTGGATTTTAGTGACCCGCTCGCCGTGGGTGACGGGCAGCATAGGCACGCCTGAGTTGGCATAATCGTCTTTGCGGTGGATAGCCAGCGCCCAGAAGTGCGGCGGCGTCCAAGCAAAAATGATGAGCACCAGGATAACGGCGTTGGGGTCGACTGTGTTGCTGACCGCCGACCAGCCGAGTAGCGGCGGCATAGCGCCAGCGAGTCCACCGATCACTATGTTTTGAGGGGTCGCGTGCTTTAAGTATCCGGTGTAGATAAATGCGTAGCCGATAAACGAAGCCAAAGTCAGCCAGGCGCTCAGCGCATTCACCCAGATCAGCATAATAGCCATGCCCGCTACGCCGATAGTGAGCGCAAACATCGCTGCCTGCATAGGATCCACGCGACCCTGTGCGACAGGACGGTTATGTGTCCGAGCCATCTTGATGTCGATTTTGCGATCGATGAGGTGATTAACCACGGCGCCGGAGGCTGCCACGAGCGCTATGCCAAGATTGCCGAGAATCAGCACATCCACGGGCACCATGCCGGGCACGGCAAGAAACATCCCGACTAGCGACGTGAGAATCATTAGATAAACCACGCGGGGTTTACAGAGCTCGTAATAGTCGCGCCAGCTGGCAGAAGGTGTTGAGGTTGTTTCGTTCACGGCTTGTTTCTCTGTGGGTGTTTCAGTGAGCGTTCCGCGGTTTGGCGGAGCGCCTGTTGAGGAACCGAAGCGGACACCTCAGTGATTTTAGGCATGTAGATTTCGTTTTTTGCCAAGTTTATGTATCGATTTCGCACCGACGAATTTTGAGCCTATCGGTCGATCGCATCACACATAACTCCTAGCAAGGACTATGGCTAGTAAGCGCCACGTTTTTGACCACAAGATGTAGTGATAAATCGCTACATTTGTGCGCCTAAAAAAGCGCGGGCATTGGATCATAAACGTGTGCGAATCTCAAGCTAAACGGTGAATGCTCAGCTTCGGATTGCCCCACAGAATTAAAGTGTTACGCGCGCCTCGCAAGCTGTTTTTTGCGAATCATTCGCAGTTAATGTTGCTCTGACAGAACACTGTCAAAAACGATTGATATCGCGCAAGTTTCAGCGCTTTAAATCGGCCATTTGCTTGCGACAATAGGCGTTTTTCTATAGGATTCCGGTGCGCTAGAAGGCTGACAAATCCAAGCTCTGCTTGTACTTCGTTTCCTTCGACAGTGAGAACAAGTTTGAGCAATATTTTTCACATTCGGCTACGCATTTGTTAAGCAGCGTTTAAGGCTTAACAGCCAGTCGAATTGTTCATTCGAAATTGCCTTGGGCGTCTGCTCTTAATCGCAATTTTTTCACGCGCTGATTTAGTTAATCTTTCGACACGGATCCTCAGTGAGCTTAGGCAAGGAACTGCCTCTTCTCGCCGCTGTGCTGCGTGCCGAAAATGTTTTAAATGTCAAAAGGAAAACTGGGTATGATCTTAGCGGTCGTTATTTTCGCACTGGTTGTCGGATCGGTAATCTTTCACTTCGCGAGTCCGTGGTGGTTCACAGACATCGTGTCTCAGTGGGAGAGCGTCGACGGAGTTATTAACATCACGTTCTGGGTTACCGGCGCGGTGTTTGTTCTCACCAACTTGTTCCTCGCATACTGCGTTTACAAGTTCCGTCACAAGCCAGGCAACAAAGCAGTTTACGAGCCGGAAAATCACAAGCTCGAAAGCTGGCTCTCAGCCATTACCACCGTCGGCGTTATCGCCATGCTCGCACCGGGTCTATTCGTGTGGGCAGACTTCGTGACTCCTCCCGAAGAAGCGGCAGAGTTCGAAGTTATGGGTCAGCAGTGGCAGTGGAACTTCCGCTACCCTGGCGCCGATGGCAAACTCGGCACTGCCGACACTGAGTTCATCAGCGAATCAAACCCTTTCGGTATCAACCCAGAAGACCCTAACGGCCAAGACGACATCGTTGTTAACGAGCCGGAGATGCATCTTCCCCAGGGCAAGCCGGTGAAGGCGCTTCTGCGTTCTAACGACGTGCTGCACAACTACACGGTTCCCCAGTTCCGCGTGAAGATGGACATGGTTCCAGGCCTAGTTTCATACCTATGGTTCCAGCCAGAAGTCACTGGCCGCTACGACATTCTGTGTGAAGAACTCTGCGGCATTGGCCACTTCATCATGCGCGGCGCCGTTGTGATCGATACGGAAGAAGACTTCGAGGCATGGATTGCTAGCAAGCCAACTTTCGCCGAGACACAGGCAATGGCTGAGCCAAATATCGCAATGGGCCAAGCTCAGTACGCGGTGTGCGCTTCTTGCCACGGTGCCCAAGGTGAAGGCAACCAAGCGCTGAACGCGCCTAAGCTTGCCGGCCTGCAAGACTGGTATGTTGAGCGTCAGCTCAACCACTTTAAGTCGGGCGTTCGCGGCCAGACCGAAGGCGACGCTTACGGCGCGTCCATGGTTGGCATGGCTAATATGCTCGTAGACGACGCGGCGGTCCGTAACATGGCGGCCTACATCGCGACGTTCCCTGATGTTCCTGCGCAGCCTACTATCCAAGGCGATGTCGCTAACGGCGCAGACATCTATGACCGCAACTGTGCAGCTTGCCACTTAGATAGCGGCGACGGCACGTGGTACACGGACGCACCAAAATTGTCTGGGATGAACGACTGGTATTTCGTTACTCAGATCAAAAACTTCCGCAACGGTTATCGCGGACTCCACGCTGCAGATCCTTATGGTGAGCAGATGGTGTCAATGGCCACAGCAATGGCAGCCAAAGACATCGACGATACGAAAGAGATGGAAGATGTGGCTGCCTACCTGAACACTCTCAGGTAGCCGCGAATCGTTTGCAGATGGATGCCGCGGTTCAACCGAAGCGCGGCGTCAGCAAGAATCAGAAGTTAAACAAGTTAGGAGGTTAACATGGCCTACGTACCACTGGCTGACCAAGACCACGAACAGGAAATGCATCATCCCCACAGCTGGGTGACGAAGTATGTCTGGAGCCAAGACCACAAAGTGATCGCCATTCAATACGGCGGCACCGCGGTCCTCGTTGGATTGGTTGCACTCGTTCTTTCACTGCTCATGCGTATGCAGCTGGGCTATCCGGGCACTTTTGATCTAATCGATCCGAATGCCTACTACCAGTCAGTGACCATGCACGGCATGATCATGGTGGTTTACATGCTGACGGCTGTCTTACTCGGCGGTTTCGGCAACTACATGATCCCGCTGATGATCGGCGCACGCGACATGGTATTCCCGTTCCTCAATATGTTGAGCTTCTGGTTTTACCTCGCATCAGTACTGATCCTGTTGGCGAGCTTCTTTGTCGGCGGCGGCCCAACCGGTGCCGGGTGGACTCTCTATCCTCCGCAAACTTCCATGGCGGGTACTCCGGGCCACGACATGGGTATCGTATTGATGCTCTGCTCGCTCGCGGTTTTCATCGTGGCATTCACGATGGGCGGCCTTAACTACGTCACAACGATTCTTCAGTTCCGTACACGCGGCATGACGCTAATGCGTTTACCTCTCACGGTCTGGGGTATTTTCGTTGCGACAGTACTCGGCCTCTTCGCGTTCCCAGCACTGCTAGTGTCTGCGATCATGATGATGTTTGACACACTGCTTGGCACAAGCTTCTTTATGCCAGCGATCATCGAATCAGGTACGCCAATGGACTACGAGGGCGGTAGCCCCATCCTGTTCCAGCACCTGTTCTGGTTCTTCGGTCACCCAGAAGTGTACATCGTTGCACTGCCAGCCTTCGGCCTAGTTTCAGACGTTCTCAGCACGCACGCGCGCAAGAATATCTTCGGCTACCGCATGATGGTATGGGCGATTATCGCAATTGGCGGCCTCAGCTTCATCGTGTGGGCACACCACATGTATGTGAGCGGCATGAACCCTTACTTCGGTTTCTTCTTTGCCACGACGACTCTGATCATCGCGGTACCGACAGCACTGAAGGTCTACAACTGGGTGCTCACGCTGTGGGAAGGCGACATTCGCATGAATGCGCCAATGTACTTCGCCATCGGCTTCATCTTCACGTTCATCCACGGCGGCCTCACGGGTCTGTTCCTGGGCAACGTGGTAATCGATCTGCCGCTGTCTGACACCTACTTCGTTGTCGCCCACTTCCACATGGTAATGGGTGTGTCACCGGTACTGGTTATCTTCGCGTCGATCTACCACTGGTTCCCGAAGGTCTCTGGTCGCATGTACCACGAAGGTCTCGCTAAAGCTCACTTCTGGGTTACCTTCCTAGGTGCTTACGCGATCTACCTGCCAATGCACTACCTCGGCTTCCTTGGTGTGCCACGTCGCTACTACGCTATCGGTGAGACAGACTTCATCCCAGCAAGCGCGCAGACATTGAACGAAAGCATCACTATTGCCGCAGTAATCGTTGCTGCTGCACAGCTGATCTTCATCTTCAACATTCTGTGGAGCCTACGTAACGGCAAGAAAGCAGATGCGAACCCTTGGGATTCAGCGTCGCTAGAATGGCAAACGCCTGATACGCCACCTGTACACGGCAACTGGGGCGACAAGCTTCCTACCGTTTACCGTTGGGCTTACGACTACAGTGTTCCTGGTGCGAAGCAAGACTTCATTCCACAGGACATGGCTGAAGAAGACGTAGAAATGGATGATTCTGCGACTGGTTCACAAGCTGCAGGCGCGTAACCTATGAGCTTATTCAAACAGATTACCGAGAAGCCTTGGGAACGTAAGGGCATCATCGGCGGCCTAAAGCCAGAAGGAACTTTTAAAGCGCCCTCCGAAAGGGTGGCGCTCACCTTCTTCTTGATTGCCGCGTCAATCGTGTTCTCTCTGTTTGGTGTCAGCTACTACATCCGCATGGAACTGCCGGATTGGTTGCCCATCGCGGAGCCTACAGCGCTCTGGTTCAACACCGGCCTGCTCGTTGCGAGCAGTGTGTTGTTCCAGTGGTCGCGCAACATCGTCGGCAACGGCGGCTCCAAGAACGTCATGCTGGCGTTCTTTGGCGGCGGCGTGTTTGCCTCGCTGTTCATCTATGCACAGCTACAAACTTGGGACGAGCTTCAGGCCTCCGGAGTTTATCTGTCTAGCAACCCAGCGGCGGATTTCTACTTCCTCCTCACTGGACTTCACGCGCTTCACGTCGCGGGTGGTCTCTACGTGTGGTTAAAGTGTGTATTCCGCATGGTCACTGGCGCAGAGCCTCAGGCGCAGCGACTCAGCATCGAGCTGTGTACTGTGTACTGGCACTTCCTGCTGATCGTTTGGCTGGTGATGTTCGCGGTACTCGCGAACACCTAAGGAACGAAACTAGGAGCTGAGCGGCTTAGCCCTCAGCCTCCTATATATAGAAGGAGTGTTCTTTCTACTTAAAGCGCCAAGCTAAAGAAGCGCTAGGGGCACGAGAGCTAGAACTATCAAATTAGAGTAAATGGGAAATTAAGGATGAGTGAAACGGCAGCAATTCAAGGAAGCCCCGAAGGGGTGGACGGCCTAGTCGAAGACTGGGCTAGCGATAAGCAAACCTACAATGTGCCTTGGGGCAAGGCGATGATGTGGATATTCCTAGTATCGGATACCTTCATCTTCACCTGTTTTCTTACCGGCTACCTCAACGTGCGTCTCACAACGACAGAGCCTTGGCCTCTGCAGACTGAGATCTTCGCACTCACGCTATTCGGCCAGTCTATTCCGCTGGTTCTAATTGCGATTATGACGTTTATCTTGATCACTAGCTCAGGCTCGATGGCCCTAGCAGTGAACTTCGGCTACCGCAAAGACAAGCAGAAGACATTCTGGCTGATGCTGATCACCGCGGTACTGGGTCTCTCATTTGTCGGCATGCAGGCCTTCGAGTGGACCAAGCTGATTGTAGACGAAGGCATTCGGCCCTGGGCTAACCCCTACGGCGCCGCTCAATTCGGCTCTGTGTTCTTTATGGTTACCGGCTTCCACGGTCTTCACGTAACAGGCGGAGTAATCTACCTGCTGTGGGTTGCGAATCGGGTACGTAAGGGCTACTACGACGATAAAGGTTATGAGATTGTCGAAATCGCCGGCTTGTACTGGCACTTCGTCGACCTCGTGTGGGTATTCATTTTCGCATTTTTCTACTTGCTATAAAGAGAGGGGACAACCATGTCATCTGAAGCAGGCCAACAGCATCCCCTCGGGATTTATTACAAAATCTGGATCCTCTTATTCGTATTGAGCGGATTCTCTTACGCAGTCGACTACTACCATGTCGAAGGTGCATTGCGCTGGTTCCTCGTAATCACGTTCATGTTCCTCAAGGCGGGTTTCATCACTGCGATCTTCATGCACGTAGTATGGGAGCGTCTCGCGCTGGTACTCACTATCTTGGTACCGCCGCTTGCACTGCTATTCCTGATTGGTTTCATGACCGTAGAAGGAAACTACACGGAAGAAACACGCTACGTTTACCGTGGCGACGACCGTACCCTAACGCCACTGTCACCCGCTGACGTTCACGGCGGCGGTCACGGAGAAGAGGCGGCGCACTAAGCCAAACCGACTCCACCCGCTCACTAGTGAGCGATATGGAAAAGGGCCTGTCGAGAAATCGCAGGCCCTTTTTTCGTTCTAGCTGTTGGATTTTTGGCTGCCGCTTTATTGCACTCTTTGACGCTCTCTGAGGTTTGCGATTTGCGGTCGAACACAGCCAAGCTCGTACTGAATAGCTTGGTTCATTAAGGCTCGCCAAATAGCAATTTAAGCAGAAAAGGGTGCGCGTGAACTGCTGGGCAGTGAGACCTTGTCGCAGCCGTGTGTGACTGTGCTGCTTCTAAACCGAGCGCAAGCGGGAAATCAAAGCAGCAGTGGAAGGCCGAACACCGTGCCAAACATAAAACGACTCGGCGGCCTGCCCAACTAACATGCCCAAACCATCGATAGCGAGAAGCGCACCGTGCTCACGCGCCCACGTTTGAAAAGCTGTTGCTGCACTGTCATACATCATGTCGTAACAGCAGCAACCCGGTGCAACAAGCGCCGAAGAAAGCGGAGGCAACTCACCGCTGAGGCTGGCCGAGGTGCCATTAATAATAATGTCGAAACTTGAGGCCGCCGCCGCCTCATAACCGCAGGCGGCAATGGCGAGCCTTCCTGCAAAGTCTGTGGCGAGTGCCTCTGCTTTGGCCACGGTGCGATTGGCCACTGTGATGCAAAGAGGACGCTCAGCCTCAGGTAAGTCGGCAACAGCGGCCAGTACACCACGAGTTGCTCCGCCCGCACCGAGCATGAGTAAGCGCTTACCTTTAAGCGTTGTGCCGTGGTTGTTCTCGAGGTCGCCGAGCAGGCCGGCGCCGTCGGTGTTGTCGGCGCGGAGACGCCCCTGGCTGTCCAGGCTAAGAGTGTTCGCAGCCCGAGCCAGTTGCGCACGCGCAGTGCTTACTTCGGCCAAGGCGTATACCGCCTCTTTGTGCGGCACAGTTACGTTTAGGCCAATGCCGCCGTCTGCAAAGAATTCAGAAACAAAACCTGAGAGGCTTTCTGGCGAGACCTCTATTGCTTCGTAAGTGAGCGTTCGCTGCGTTTCTTCAGCAAAGGCGCTGTGGATCAGAGGGGATTTGCTATGGGCAATGGGAGAGCCAATGACAGCGAAGCGACCGGGCTTTTGGGCAGTGTGATTTGCTGACATTTATTCAATCCAATTACAGCTGCGCTAAGCGGTAGCTAACCAGTCTCGGTGCGGCAAGAAGTCGGTGTACAACTTGGCCTCGTCGCTGCCCGGCTCGGGTGACCAGTCGTACACCCAACGCACGGTTGGCGGCAGTGACATAAGTATAGACTCAATACGGCCTACACCGGACTGCAGGCCGAACAGGGTTCCGCGGTCGAACACGAGGTTAAATTCGACATAGCGCCCGCGGCGATACTCCTGGAATTCGCGCTGCTTTTCGGTGTAAGGCATAGACAGGCGCTTTTCGACGATCGGCACGTAGGCCGCTAGGTAGCTATTGGCCATCGCTTGTACGAATTCGAAGCTGCGCTCAAAACCGAGCTCGTTAAAATCGTCGAAGAATAGGCCGCCCACACCGCGCGCCTCTGCGCGGTGCTTGAGCCAAAAATAGTCGTCGCAATTCTTTTTAAAGCGCGGGTAATAGTCTTCGCCAAAAGGCTGGCAAGCCTCCCGCGCGGTTTGGTGCCAATGGACACAGTCTTCTTCGAAGCCGTAGTAGGGCGTAAGATCATAGCCCCCGCCAAACCACCAAACGCTCTCTTCGCCTTCTTTTTCTGCAACGAAAAGGCGAAAGTTTGCGTGGGAAGTGGGCACCATCGGATTCAGAGGGTGAATAACGAGGGAGACGCCCATTGCCTGGAAAGACCTGCCCGCGAGTTCGGGGCGCTCAGCGGTTGCTGAGGCCGGCATTGATTTGCCGAATACGTGGGAGAAGTTGACTCCGCCTTTTTCAAAAACTTTGCCGCCGCTGATGACTCGGCTGATACCGGCGCCTCCGGTCTCTCGATCCCACTTGTCCGTTATCTGCTGCGCACTTGGGTCAATTTCAGCAAGACGTGAACAGATCGACTCCTGCAGCTGCAAAAGAAAGGCTTTTACCGCTTGGGTATCAACGGAGGCTGCGGACGAGCTTGCGGGCTTGGACAAATCAAATTCCTCGTGTCTGCGCCCGTTATTCTTTTGTTCGATAGTTTGCGACCTCTAGCGCAGGCGGGCACCGCTGAGAAGGTCGCGAATTTGTGACGGCTCGGCGCTGCTGCCAAGCTCTCCACTAATCACGGCGTCAATTCTATCGCCAAACTCCTGCTCGAGTCTTGATTGAGATCGGATTTCTGGTTCGCCCGCGTCATTAGCCGAAGTAGAGACAACCGCACCGCTGACCTGCTCGCATAGTGATCTTACCAGGGGGTGAGCCGTTACTCGCACCGCCACAGTGGGGTGCTCGCCCTTAATCCAGCTAGGTATGCAGTGCTGGGGGTCAGGCAGAAGCCAGGTTACTGGGCCGGGCCAGGTGGCTGAAACGGTCTCAAGCTGCTCACTAGTGAGCGACGCCTTGAGCTCGGGGAGCTGGTCAAGGCTTGAAGCGATAAGGATCAGACCCTTTGCCACCGGCCTGTTCTTTACTTCCAGCAGCTTCATTACCGCCTCTTCGTTAAACGGGTCGCAACCCAAACCCCATACAGCCTCCGTGGGATAGGCGATAACTCCGCCAGCGGCGAGTGCCGCAACGCCGCGCTGTAGAGAAGCCTGATCGAGGCCGTCGTCCGAGACAGCACTAGGGGTGGCGAGAGCGTCAGGATTAGGAGTGTTAGAGGACGTGGACATAAATCACCTGCAAAGAGCTGTTAGCACCTGGTCCCGCACCGGCTGCTGGCACGAGGGTTTCGCTCACATGATGAGCCGATGCATTCTACTCATTTTCGCCGCACTGAGAACGAGAGTATTTCACGCAGAGCTATGGAATTTAGCTATCAGGCCAGCGTGTAGCGCCCCCCTCGGCAGGCAACCAAGCCGCGGACTTCTAAATCCAACAGGGCATGGTTTAGAGTCCGAAAGTCGGCGACGTTAGCATCCAATAGACTATCGAAGAGGCAGTCTTCGGTGCGCAGGCGCTGTAAAAGCTGACGCTGCAGAGGGGCGAGGTTTTGCGGCAAACCGTTACCGATGCGGCCTGGTTTTCCTGTCTCTTGTTTCTCTTGTGATCCCAATGTTTCGTCTCGCAGCTGCTGCCATGGCGCCTTGGCAAACCTGAACTCAGCCTGCGCAGAGTCCGGCGCAACCACTGCCGCCACGCCAAATTCTTTAAGGATGTCTGCCGGTTCGTCAACCAGCATAGCGCCCTGTTTTATAAGCGTATGACAGCCGCGTCCCTGCGGATTGCTTAGTAGACCCGGCATCGCATACACGTCACGGTTCTGTTCTAGCGCACAGCGCGCCGTGATTAAGGAGCCGCTTTTTATCGCTGCTTCAACAACCAGCACACCTTCACTGAGGCCGCTAATCAATCTGTTGCGGCGCGGAAAATTATAGGGATAGGCCAATGTGCCCAAGGGAAATTCTGAAACGAGTGCGCCTTGCGCCGCGATCTGTTCGCTTAGCGCAGCATGGCGCGCAGGATAAATACGATCTATGCCCGTGCCGATTACGGCAACGGTGGGTGCAAGCTGCTCGGGAAAGCAGTCGGCGGCGGCATCCAAGGCACCACTGTGGGCTTGCGCGTCTATTCCTAACGCTAAGCCGCTGCAAATACTGATACCCGCCGCGGTGAGTTCACGTGCCATCCAATAGGCGTTGCGTTTGCCGTAGTCGCTCGCACGCCGACTACCAACGATTGCTAACTGCCGAGAGCTTAGTGCCTCTACCGAACCCCTCACGTACAAAAGCAGAGGAGGGCAGTCTGTCTCACGTAGCTGTGGTGGATAGCCTGTGCTGTCGTAACACAGCAGTGTACAACGCTCTTTGTTCGACCAGGCGAGATCTTTTTCAATTCGCCTTTTGCGTTCCTCTGCTTCTTTTACCGCCTCTGCGCCCCGGGAGAATTCTGCCTCTTGTCGAATTTTTGCACCTGGCAAAACCGAGTCCAGCGCTTGTCCCGATATACGCAGATTGCGCGCCGTCGAACTTCGCGGCGCGCAGATCTGGGCATTTGGCTTTACTCCAGCCAACACGCTTAGCTGCTCGGTAGATAGCTCTACTGGTGTCGAAAAAACTGGGCATGCGCTGCTTTCTTCCAAGCTGCCGCTGCCCACAAGCTCGGCCAGTTTTGCGATAGAACCAGCCTCGCGAACTGCCCTCGCCAGCGCGGGCCCGCTACCACCTCGGCAGTGGTGTAGCGCTAGCGCGAGTGTAAGCACTGCTTCGGTATTCATCGCTCAGGCGCACTGCGCACGGGCGAACCTACTCGCACCGGTGACGGCGCCGACAAGACCAGGCCCTGCGCATGACTCGCTGTTGTTCTATAGATTAAAGCCTCGGCGGCGGGCGTGACGACGTCCTCGTACTCAAGGCTTAACACCATGCCCGGCTCCAAGCCCTGCTCTTCTCCAAGATTGACGACTACGCTGTCGCCCCGTGCACCCCACTGCTTGCCGCCAAACAGGGAAAGCACAGAGCCTGCAAGATTCGGTGGTGAGGGGCGAAGTTCTAGCTGCACGCTAGACCCATCGCTGCTATGGATCAGGTCTAACCAGTCGTTGCTCAGCGATTCTTCGGCAAACACGAGATCGCCCTGACGAATCACACCTTTGCTTTCTGTTATCTGCAGCCACGCACGCGCAGTGCTCGGAGGGGATAGCCCTTCCCCTGATTGCTGTTCACCGCTGTTCGCTGACTGGTCGGTAGCGACTGCTTCTCTTGCTGCTCTGGTTGCAAGCAGCTGTGCTTTGCCAACATATTCCAACTCAATCACCGCCGGCTGAGTGTCCTCTCCCTGCTCGGCTGCATAACGCCGGCTCGGGTGATAGATCGCCACTTCACGGTCTGTGGCCAAGGAAGTAACGAGCTCTTCTCCTTCTCCCGCCGGACCCTCAACGAGTATCCCGTCGCCAGTAGCAGCAATAGTGAAGTCGTCGCCTATTGCGGCAACCCGCGCCGCACCGCCCAGCCGCGCTTCATCGACAAGAAGCAGGCCTCTAAGATCGCTGACCATGAGCGTCGCTTCTTGTGCAGAAGAGCTCTCGGTAGGTTTGTCCAAAGGTAAGGGCGAACTGAGCAGCGTTGGTTGAAGCACGACAACCGGAAGCGAGTCGTTATTGGTTTGAGCGGAACTGAGCGGCTGGCAAATAACTGACACCGTGACAGCGGCTAAAAGCGACTTTGCTGTTAGGCTTTGGGGGCGATGGCTCCTGCAATTAGTATCGAGCCGCGCAGGAGCGAAGACTCGCTCGTATAGGGATAAACGCTTAACGCTCATGGTTCTGCTCCTGCCTTGGTAGCCCTTCTAGTTTCAGCTGTGTCAGCTGTCTTGCTTGTCTTAATTGCCTTGGCTGCTTTAGTTGTTTTAGCTGTTTTAGCTGTTTCGTGCCCACAGGCCGCTTCGCAGGCACAGGCTGTCACATGGACGCAATCTGCCTCAGCGCGCCAGAGCTGTGCTAACAAACTCTCGGCTTTGGTTGACCCAAGCTGAACAGACCCGAATTACGTCTCTTTTACTACAGCCATACCCAAAGTGTGTGGAGCTACTGCACACTTTGTTCTTGTTCACCGCGCGACGCCCATGCGGTTTTGCCGAAAGGCTTGTTTCCTCGGCATCGATAGGTCAGCGCCTCTTAGGCCAAGGTGAGCACCCGCCGAGGAAAGCCCCGCGATTTTGTGAAATAATGAGCGCATTAGTCCGCGGCACGCCACCGGATCAACGCTATAGCTCTGCGGCTAGTCGGCAAGCCGGCAAGTCGCTTTATTGATTGGTGATTCATTCGCCGCTTATTACTTGTTAATCATTACTTGGTTCCGTTATCCGCAAGCAAACCTGCTTTAAATAGATGGAACCGCCAAATAGATAGAACCGCCGCAACAGAATAAAGAGAGGTGCCTAACTATGGCTCTGCTACCCATTCTTGAATTTCCAGACCCGCGCCTGCGCACGGTGGCTAAGCCCGTGACAGTATTCGACGAGTCGCTGCAAACACTAGTTAAGGACATGACTGAAACCATGTATGCAGCCGACGGCATTGGGCTAGCGGCATCGCAGGTTGATGTGCATAAACGCGTTCTCGTTATTGATGTGTCTGAAGAAAAAGATAGTCCACGTGCTTACATCAATCCAACTTTCGAGGTAATTGAGCAGGAGCTGCAAGACTATGACGAAGGTTGTCTGTCGGTGCCGGGCTTTTATGAAACCGTGTCACGACCGCGTCGAGTGCTAATCAAAGCGCAGGACGAGACGGGCGCAGCCTTCGAACTCGAAGCCGAAGGTATTTTGGCAATTTGTATTCAGCATGAGATCGATCATCTTGAGGGCAAACTGTTTGTTGACTACATCAGCAAGCTTAAGCGCGATCGCATTCGTAGCAAGCTTGAAAAAGCCCACCGCAAGAGCGCATAGATAAATAGATGTCGCCGCGGTGCAAGCCAAACTCCCGCCCAATTACGAGTAAGCAATGAGTCAGTTACGAGTTTGTTTTGCCGGCACGCCGGAGTTCGCCGCCGCCCATTTGCGAACGCTTGTGGCGGCGCAGGAAAAAGACGCCGAGCAAGCTGGTTTTGAGCTAGTCGCTGTTTACACTCAGCCCGATAGACCCGCGGGTCGTGGCAAGAAGCTGAGCCCTAGTCCAGTTAAAAAAGTAGCCGAGCAAGCAGGACTGGCCGTTCTCCAGCCGGCGTCGCTACGCAGCGACGAGGCTCAAGCGGAGCTTGCCGAACTCGCCTGCGACGTACTGGTCGTGGTGGCCTACGGGCTCATTCTTCCTCAGGCTATTTTAGACACACCGCGGCTCGGCTGTATCAACGTGCACGCTTCTTTGCTGCCGCGCTGGCGCGGAGCTGCGCCTATCGAGCGCGCACTATTGGCTGGCGACAGCACTTCCGGCGTTACCATCATGCAGATGGAGGCGGGTCTCGATACAGGACCTATGCTGCTGAAAGCCGAAGTGGATATTGATCCACGGGAAACTCGCCTGAGCCTGGAAGACAAACTTACTGCGAGCGGCACCGAGGCCTTGCTCGCTGCCTTAACGCGTTTAGAGGCGCTTCTTGCCAACGCAGAAGCTCAGGACGACAGCTTAAGCACCTATGCTGCAAAAATAGACAAATCCGAAGCACTGCTCGATTTCGCACAGTCCGCGGCGACGCTGGATTTGCTGGTACGAGCCAGCATAGGCCGCAACCCTGCTTTTGCTTTGCTCAACGGCGAGCGTCTACGCTTCTTAGAGACGCAGGTCATTGATGCGAGCCCGGAGGACGATGGCAAGGCTGGCTTGGGAGCAGGTTTAGAGCTTGGTGTCATAGTTGATTCAAGCAAGCACAGCTTTACTGTAGCCTGTGGCGACGACTCGCGCCTCGTAGTCACGCGCGTGCAGCTCGCCGGCAAAGCGGCGATGGACGTGAGCGCAATCTGCAACGCGAAACCAGACACATTCGCAATTGGTCAGCAATTCACAGCGCCCACAGTCGAGGCAAGCTAAATGGCCGCAAAAAGCCCACGCGCCGTTGCCGCCAAGCTGCTGCACACTTTGCAAAGCGGCAACAGCGGGTCGCTAAGCAATCTGCTAGACGACTATCGCGAACGTGCAGATTTTCCGCTATTGCAAGAACTGTGCTTCGGCACCTGCCGCTGGTATCCCGCACTCGAAGTGCTGCTCGCTAAACTTCTTAGTAAGCCCCTCAAAAGCAAAGACGGCGACGTGCGCTGTCTTCTTGTTCTTGGCCTGTATCAGCTGCGCGAGCTCGACATTGCTGACTACGCGGTCATCAATGAAAGCGTAGAAGCCAGCCGCGAAATGAAAAAACCCTGGGCAGCGGCGCTCGTCAACGCGGTGCTGCGTAACTATGTTCGGCGCAAAGACACTTTAGAAGCACAGCTGCAAAGCACTGGCGGCGCAGCGGCTCTTGCCCATCCCAGCTGGCTCTATGAGTCATTGAATACGCAGTACCCGCAATTGATAGACACTCTGTGTGCTGGCAATAACGCGCGCCCGCCCATGACACTACGAGTCAATCTTAGCCGAGTGTCGGTAGAGGATTATCTCGAAGCACTGCAAGAGGTAGGGATTCAAGCGGCCCCAGGAAAATGTGCGCCTACAGCCGTGGTGCTCGAATCGCCATGTCACGTTGATGAGCTCCCCCATTTTCGTGACGGCTGGGTCAGTGTTCAGGACGAAGCATCGCAACTGGTGCCGACCCTGCTGCAGCTCGCTGCAGGCCAGCGATTAGTAGACGCCTGCGCCGCACCCGGCGGCAAAACAGCCGCCATTTTAGAGGCCGAGCCAAAGCTGCTGTCACTCACCGCTATCGACGCCAGCGCCAAGCGCCTGGCCCGAGTAGACGAGAATCTCGAACGCCTTGGTTTTGCTGAGGGCAAGGTAAGACTTTGCGCCGCCCAAGCTGAGGACACCGGCGCTTGGTGGGACGGAGAGCCGATAGACAGATTGCTACTAGATGCCCCTTGCAGTGCCACCGGCGTTATTCGCCGCCATCCCGACATCAAGGTGCTGCGCACGCCCGCTGAGGTTCAGAGCTGTGTGCAAAGCCAGCGCAGCCTGCTCGCCGCGCTATGGCCAACGCTCGCGGAGGGCGGGCTGCTGCTCTATACAACCTGTAGTGTACTAGCGGTTGAGAATGGCGACGCAATTGAGGCTTTTCTAAACGCTACGGCCGATGCGAAAAGTGAGCGCATTGAGGCCCCATGGGGAGTAGAATGCCTAGCAAGCGACGGGCGCAGTCTTGGCCGCGCGCTCCTTCCACTCGATGCGAGGGGGCCCGATGGCTTCTTCTTCGCTTTGCTCAGAAAAACATCGCCTGCGAGTAAGCCCGCATGAAGATAATTATCCTCGGTGCCAACCAAGTTGGCGCCACCCTCGCCGAAACCTTAGCCGGCGAAGCCAACGACATCACTATCGTCGATGCCGATCCTGAACGCCTTCGCGAACTAAAAGACCACATCGACATTGGTGTGATCCCTGGTCAGCCGTCGCATCCCGATATTCTCGAGCTCGCCGGTGGTCAAGACGCCGATATGATTATCGCGGTGACCGAGAGCGACGAGGTCAATATGGTCGCCTGTCGTGTGGCTTATTCCCTTTTTCATACGACAAAAAAAATCTGCCGCATTCGCGCAACGTCTTATCTCGCGAGCGAGCAGCTGCTGGGTAAAAATGGCATTGCAGTGGATGTTGTTATTTCACCCGAGCTCATCGTCTCCAAAGCGATATCGCGCCTACTGCGGCTGCCCGGTTCGCTGCAGGTGTTGGACTTTGCCGACGGCAAGGTTCAGCTAGTCGCAGTAAAAGCGTTTTATGGCGGCCCGTTAGTCGGACAAGAAATACGCCTGATTCGCCAGCATATGCCCTCAGTCGATACCCGGGTAGCTGCGATTTTCCGTAAAGATAGACCGATCATTCCCGAAGGCTCCACCGTAATCGAGGCCGATGACGAGGTATTCTTCGTTGCCGCCAAGAAAGACATTCGCGCCTGCATGAGTGAACTGCGGCGCATGGACAAGCCCTATAAGCGCATAATGATCGCTGGCGGCGGCAACATTGGTTTGCGTTTGGCGGAATCGATTGAATCGCACTACCAGGTGAAGGTGATCGAACGTGATGCCGAGCGTTGCAAGGTGCTTAGCGAAAGTTTGGACAAGGCCATTGTGCTTAACGGCGAGGCGTCGCAGCGGGAGCTGCTGCTGGAAGAAAATATTTCCGACACCGATGTGTTTCTTGCGCTTACCAATGACGACGAAGCCAATATTATGTCGTCGCTACTGGCCAAGCGCCTCGGCGCGAAAAAAGTTATGACTCTCATTAACAACTCTGCCTACGTTGACCTCGTGCAGGGCGGGGAAATCGATATCGCGATTTCTCCGCAGCAGGAAACGATTGGCAGCCTGCTGACTCATGTTCGCCGCGGCGATGTGGTGCAGGTGCACTCCTTAAGACGCGGCGCGGCGGAGGCAATGGAAGCGATTGCCCACGGTGACGCCTCATCGTCACGAGTGGTTGGTAAGGCTATCGAGGATATTGACCTGCCCGAGGGCACGACCATCGGTGCAATCGTGCGGGGCGACGAAGTGCTGATTGCCCATGACGCCACGGTCATCGAATCTGAAGACCACGTCATTCTCTTTCTAGTCGATCGGCGCCGTATACCCGACGTCGAGCGCCTCTTCTCTGTAGGCCTTAGTTTCTTCTAATGCACTATTCGCTGATTACAAAGATTCTTGGTCTGCTGCTCATGCTGTTCAGCGCGATCGCTAATCTGCCGGCCATGGCCGTATCGCTGATCTACAGTGACGGTATGATCGCGCCTTTCGCCGAATCTTTCTTCACGGTCTTTGGCATTGGGCTTTTCATGTGGCTCAGCGCCTATCGCGCCAAAACCGATCTTGGCACGCGGGATGGCTTTCTCATTGTGACGCTATTTTGGGCGGTTCTTGGTTCAGCGGGGAGCCTCCCGTTTATTTTTTCCTCCGCCGTTGACCTATCCATAACCGACGCGGTGTTTGAGTCCCTGTCTGGTTTAACCACAACCGGTGCCACGGTGATATCCGGTCTTGATGAGCTGCCGCATTCCATTCTTTTTTACCGCCAGCAGCTGCAGTGGCTCGGGGGCATGGGAATCATCGTTTTAGCAATGGCGCTACTGCCTATGCTCGGCATTGGCGGTATGCAGCTGTACCGCGCTGAAAGTCCGGGGCCGGTCAAAGATAATAAATTAGTGCCGCGCCTGGCCGAAACAGCGAAAGCGCTGTGGTATCTCTATCTCAGCCTCACGCTTGCCTGCGCCGCGGCCTACTGGCTTGCGGGCATGTCGCTCTTCGATGCCATAACCCACAGCTTTTCGACTATCGCGATTGGTGGCTTCTCCACTCACGATGCCTCCCTAGGTTTTTTCAACAGCACGGCAATCGAGCTGATAGCGATCGTATTTATGTTCATCGCCGGCATTAATTTCGCACTGCACTTTACTGCGTGGCAGCGGCGCCGGATCGATCACTACTTTCGTGACCCAGAGTTTCTGTTCTACGGATTTATTTTAGCTATCGTATCGGCACTGACTATTTCCGTACTGTATGCCTTTGACGTGTATTCGACCATTGGCGAAACCTTTATCAAAGGGCTGTTCCAAGTCGTTTCTTTTGCTACCACCACGGGGTTTGCCACTGGCGACTTCCATGAGTGGCCCCTGTTTCTTCCCTATGTGCTGATGTACGCGGCGATAATCGGCGCCTGCGCCGGTTCTACCGGGGGCGGAATGAAGGTGATTCGAATCTTGCTGATCTTCAAACAGGGTTTTCGCGAAGTGCAGCGGCTGATCCATCCCCATGCGGTTATTCCCATTAAGCTGGGCCGCAGTCCGGTACCCGATCGGGTGGTTGAGGCAGTCTGGGGGTTCTTTGCGGTCTACGTAATGGCTTTCATGCTGATGCTGTTAGCACTGCTCGCAACAGGCCTAGACATCGTAACCGCCTTCAGCGCGGTAGGCGCCTGCATTAATAATCTTGGCCCGGGGCTTGAGAGTGTGGCTCAGACTTACGGCGGACTTAACGACGCCGCTAAATGGATACTGAGCTTTGCCATGCTGCTGGGTCGGCTCGAGGTGTTTACGTTGCTCGTGTTATTCACGCCGATGTTCTGGCGTCGTTAATAGAACTCGCTGTTATCCGCTTGGCGGCGGAAACGTTTGTACTCCCACTGATACTGCTCCGGCGCCTGCTCAACAATGGCCTCGACGCTGCGGTTAATCGCAGCGGCTGACACCTCAAGATCCGCATCGTACACCGCTTCATCGGCGCGCTGAATCACCACTTTGAAACCTGCGCCCCGCGGCAGACGCTGGGCAAATCCGCAGAACACGGCGGGCTTGCCGCGCTGGGCTAAGCGGCTGGTGAGGGTCATAGTGAACGCACTCTGGCCAAAGAAGGGCGCGAATACGCCGCCTTCATCCGCAGGCACCTGATCTGGTAAAACCCCCACCATCTCGCCGCGCTGCAGAGCTCCTAAAAGAATAGCAACCCCTTTGCGGTTAGTTGGCGCCAACTTCACGCCGCTTTTCGCACGCACAGAGCGCAACAAGGCGTCCATAGGCGGGCTCTTGGGTGGCTGGTACATAAAGTTGGAGGCGATGCCTTCGCAGGCGTAGTAGCCAAATACCTCCCAATTGCCTAGATGGGGGGCGAGCAGAATCACCCCGTCACCGGTGGCTGCGGCTGCTCTCAGTTCGTCGAGACCTTCGACCTCGGTAACAAGGCCCAGCGTCTGCGGCAGCGGCAGCAGCCACGCCTTACCCATCTCCAGCGCGGTGCAAGTCATACCGACAAGACTGCGACGGGCAAGGGCTTCACGCTCGGCGCCACTAAGAGAGGGAAAACAGACGTCAATATTGCGACGAGTGGTTGCCGCAGAGCGATTGGGCACCACGGCAAACAGCCAACCGAGCCCGCCGGCAGCAAAATGCAAAACTCGCAGTGGCAGCAAAGCGCTCAGCCTAAGGAAGCCCACGAATAGAACGTGCTTAAGTTGCTCTTTAAGGCTGGCCTTAGGTCTTGTGTCTGAACTTGCGATAGTCGAATTCTCACGGCGGTTAGTGAAGGGTGGCTAAGTATAGTCTAGCGGCGCTGCTTTTCGCAGAGCCACGCGCACAGCGTTTCTCTGCGCGGCTGCGCGGTGGATAACTAGGGTCGAATCGAGGATAATTGCCGCCCTCTAAGTCACTGGCAGCAAGGCATAAACGTGAATAAAGCATCCGATCTCAACACCTTCCAAGGACTCATCTTCGCGCTTCAGCAGTTCTGGGCGGAGCAGGGCTGTGTGGTTCTCCAACCACTAGACATGGAAGTCGGTGCGGGCACCTTTCACCCGGCGACTTTTCTGCGCTCCATTGGCCCAGAGTCCTGGAGTGCAGCCTACGTTCAGCCCTGCCGCCGACCTACAGATGGCCGCTATGGCGAAAACCCGAATCGTCTTCAGCACTACTACCAGTTTCAGGTGGTGTTAAAGCCGTCGCCGGACAATATTCAGGAGCTCTACCTCAAGTCTTTAGAAAGCTTGGGCATCGACATGTCCATTCACGATATTCGCTTCGTTGAAGACAATTGGGAATCACCTACCTTGGGCGCATGGGGCCTTGGTTGGGAAGTGTGGCTCAATGGCATGGAGGTGACTCAGTTCACCTACTTCCAGCAGGTGGGCGGACTCGAATGCTATCCGGTCACCGGCGAAATCACCTACGGCATCGAACGCATTGCCATGTACCTGCAGGGCGTCGACAGTATTTACGACATCGTTTGGACCGACGGGCCTAACGGCAAAGTGACTTACGGTGATGTGTTCAAGCAAAACGAGGTTGAACAGTCTGCGTATAACTTTGAACACGCGGCGACTGAGCTTTTATTCGGCTATTTCGACGATTGCGAAAAACAGTGCCAGCAGCTTATCGAGAGCAAACTCGCGCTGCCCGCCTACGAGCAGGTTCTCAAGGCGTCGCACTATTTTAATCTCCTCGATGCGCGTCATGCGATTTCGGTGACCGAGCGTCAGCGCTTCATTCTGCGCGTGCGCACGCTATCGCGCCTAGTAGCGGAGACCTACTATGCAACCCGCGAAGCACTCGGCTTTCCCTTGATCGCCGACGATTTCAAGGAAGCCTTTGCTGCGAGTCAGTCGAGTAAGAAGAAAAAGGAGGTTGCCGCATGAGCGCCCGCGACTACCTTATAGAAATTGGCACCGAAGAGCTGCCGCCCAAGGCATTAGCGACGCTGTCTAAAGCGTTCTCTGGTGAAATTCTTGCCGGCCTGAAGCGTCTCGAGCTAAACCACGGTCCAGCGGAAAGCTTTGCCACACCAAGACGCTTGGCGCTCAAAATCGACAGCGTGGATGAAGCGCAGTCCGATAAACAAATAGAGCGCTTCGGTCCCGCGGTAAAAGCCTGTTTCGACGGCGACGGTAATCCCACTCAAGCAGCCTTAGGTTTTGCCAAATCCTGCGGTGTTGAATTCGACGCGCTGGGTCGGGCGGAGAAAGACGGCGTAGAAAAACTTTTCTATCAGGCGTCGCAGCCGGGTAAGCAAACCGCGACACTGCTGTCGGCACTGGTGACCGATGCACTGGATAAACTGCCTATACCCAAAAGAATGCGCTGGGGTAATTCCCGTGCCGAGTTTGTGCGTCCTGTGCACTGGGTTGTGCAGCTATTTGGTGACGAGGTTATCGACGGTGAATTTTTCGGCGCCCGCGCCGGCCGCGAGACCCGAGGACATCGCTTCCACACAAGCGCTCCCCTCACGGTCTCTACGCCGGCCGACTACGCGCAGCTGTTAGAAAACGAAGGACATGTCATTCCTCAGTTCGACCGCCGCCGCGAGATGATTCGTGAGCTCGTCATCGAAGAAGGTAAAAAGCAAAACGCAACAAGCGTCATCGATGAGGCTCTGCTTACCGAAGTCACAAGCCTCGTCGAATTGCCTGTCGCACTGACCGGAAAATTTGAAGAGCACTATTTAGAGGTGCCCGCTGAGGCACTCATCCTTGCAATGAAGTCGCATCAGAAGACTTTTTACTGCGTCGACAAAGACGGCAAGCTGCTTCCACTGTTTATCGCGGTGAGCAATATCCGCAGCAAGGACCCAGCCCAGGTTATTGAGGGTAACGAACGAGTGATTCGTCCGCGCCTAGCCGATGCCAGTTTCTTTTTTGAAACCGACAAACAGGTTTCCCTCGAGAGTCATCTTGAAGCGCTGAAGAAAATCGTATTCCAAGACAAGCTTGGTACTGTGTACGACCGCTCGGTTCGAATCGCCAAGCTCAGCAAGGCGCTCGCTACAAACTGCAACGCAGACCCTGCGCTCTGCGAGCGCGCGGCGATGCTATCCAAATGTGACCTAATGACTAATATGGTTGGGGAATTCGCCGACCTGCAGGGACTTATGGGCCGTTACTACGCGCTGCACGACGGCGAAGCGCCTGAAGTTGCTGAGGCGATCGATGATCAATACCGCCCCCGGTTTGCCGGCGACGAGCTCCCCAGCGGAAACACCGGTGCAGTGCTCGCCATCGCCGAGAAGCTCGATACTCTGTGCGGGCTCTTTGCTATTGGTCAGCCGCCTACCGGCTCTAAAGATCCCTTTGCTTTGCGCCGCGCCGCCATTGGTCTGCTGCGCATAATGATTGAAAAGCAGTTAGATCTAGATCTTTCAGACTGCATCGATAAAGCCTTTGCGGGTCTCGACTCTTTAGATCCTTCTCTGGTTGATAGAAGCGTTGAAGTAAAACAGCAGGCTCTTGAGTTCCTCCTCGACCGCTTACAGGCTTGGAGTAGCGATCGCGGAATCAGCCCAGGGGTATTCCAGTCGGTGATGGTGCTGCGGCCGACACGCCCGGTCGATTTCGACAGGCGCGTGCAAGCGGTCGCCCACTTCCAAGGCTTGGAGCAGTCTGCTGCTCTGGCGGCTGCCAATAAGCGGGTGGGTAATCTCCTCGCGAAGCAAGCAATCGATGGCGAGCCCGAGGTAACAAGCAGTCTCTTTAGCGAGGATGCCGAGAAAGCCTTGTTCGACAAATTGCTTGAAGTCGAGACCGCGGTCGAGCCTCTGTTCGCCGCGGGGGATTATAAGGCAGGCCTTGCTGCTCTGGCTGCGCTAAGACAAACCGTTGATACCTTTTTCGATGATGTGCTCGTTATGAGTGACGACGCTGGGATACGTGACAACCGTCTCGCTCTTCTCGCGCGTCTGCGCCGCAACTTCTTGCGGGCCGCCGACATCTCCTATCTTTCGGCTTAAACTTGAAGACACTGATACTCGACCGCGACGGCGTAATCAACGCAGACTCGGATGACTTTGTTAAGTCTGCCGAAGAATGGATTGCGCTGCCCGGGAGTATCGAAGCCATCGTGAAAGCAAGCAACGCTGGCTGGCGAGTTATTGTCGCAACAAATCAGTCTGGTTTGGGTCGAGGCCTTTTCGACAGCTATGCGCTGGCACAAATGCACAGCAAACTCAGCGAGCTGGTTGAGGATGCGGGCGGCAAAATTGATGGTATTTTTTACTGCCCGCATACGCCGGACGACGGCTGCGACTGTCGCAAACCCCGAACGGGTTTATTGCAAGAAGCTAGTGAGGTCTTTGAAGATGATCTGCAGGGCTCGCCATTTGTTGGCGACAGCCTGCGGGACTTGGAGGCCGCAATCGCCTTTGGCTGCACACCTATTTTGGTAACCACCGGCAAGGGCGATACAACGCAGCGAAAACTAGCAGAGAATCCTTCACTCTTAAACGGCGCCTCACCGTTGATCTTTAGCAATCTCGCTGAGGCTGTCGAGAGCTTGCTTTCCCAGTAGCTTGGGAGAGATCGCCGTTTGTCCAAGCAGTCTGACTAGTGCTAAGCGCCATTACTCAATAATTCGAGCTGGCTACTCACACAGAATAGCGCTCCAGCCTAGGCTCTCGATTTCTAAACCGGGCGTTTAAATATCGAGGTTTTCGGCCGCCATCGCATTGAGTTCGATGAACTCGCGCCGTGGATCGACCTGATCACCCATTAGGGTATTGAACAGCTGATCGGCGTTAATCGCATCGTCGATCGTGACCTGTAGCATACGACGAGTATCTGGATTCATCGTAGTATCCCAGAGCTGATCGGGGTTCATCTCACCCAGTCCCTTATAGCGCTGTAGGTAGTGGCCCTTCATTGCATCTTGGGTCAGCCACTCGATGGCTTCGGCGAAATCGCTCACCGTCTTGGTTTTTTCACCACGCTTCACGTAGGCGCCTTCTTCGATGAGGCCGTCCAGAGTCGTACCAAGCGTAGCGAGTGCACGGTATTCGCCTGAATTAAAGAAGTCGACGCTAAAGCCAAAGCTGCGCTCGAGTCCGTGCAGACTCAGGCGCACTTCCGGCAGGTACTGATTACGCTCGGCGTCATGGGTCAGTGCGAGAGTCATCGTAGTGCTTGAAGCGGGGTGGAGCTCAACAAGCTTGGTTTGTAGCGTCTCTATCCAAGTCGTCATAGCAACTTGGTCTTGCAGAGTCTCTACCGCAAGCTGCGGCGAGAAGATCATCGCCTCCAGCACTTCATTGGGGTACAGGCGCGAAAGGCGGCTGATTATCGCGTAGGCATCGTGATAACCCTTAACCAAGGATTCTAAAGAGTCTTCGGCGATTCCAGGTGCGTCTGCATTAACGTGCAGCGACGCGCCTTCGAGAGCGACCTGTGTCTGGTAACCGGCGAGCTCGGCCTCGTCTTTGAGATACTGCTCTTGCTTGCCCTTGCGAATCTTATAAAGAGGAGGCTGCGCAATATAGATGTGGCCGCCTTCGACAAGTTCGCGCATCTGACGGAAAAAGAACGTTAAAAGTAGCGTACGGATGTGAGATCCGTCGACATCCGCATCCGTCATGATAATAATGCTGTGGTAGCGCAGCTTTTCGGGTGCAAATTCGTCTTTGCCGATACCGCAGCCAAGCGCCTTGATCAAGGTGCCGATTTCCGCTGACGACAACATTTTGTCGAATCGAGCTTTCTCAACGTTGAGGATCTTACCTTTGAGCGGGAGAATCGCCTGATTCTTGCGGTTACGGCCCTGTTTGGCCGAGCCACCCGCCGAGTCACCCTCCACAATGTAGATTTCGGATAGCGAGGGGTCTTTCTCTTGGCAATCCGCGAGCTTGCCGGGCAAGCCTGCAATGTCCAGCGCGCCTTTGCGCCTAGTCATTTCCCTGGCTTTACGGGCAGCTTCGCGCGCTCTTGCAGCATCAAGCATTTTACCGACAATTTGCTTCGCATCCTGGGGATTTTCTAGAAGATACTCGCTAAATTTAGCACCCATCTCTTGCTCGACAACCGATTTTACTTCGGAGGAAACGAGTTTATCCTTGGTCTGCGAGGAGAATTTAGGGTCTGGTACCTTAACTGAGATAATCGCGGTGAGACCTTCGCGGGCATCATCACCGGATGTTGTGACTTCCTTACCCTTTTTAGCCGCCACTTCCTTATCGATATACCCCTTGAGAACCCGCGTCAGCGCGGCGCGGAAACCCGCGAGATGCGTGCCGCCGTCTTTTTGGGGAATATTGTTGGTGTAGGGGAAGATGTTCTCAGCATAAGAATCGTTCCACTGCAGAGCCACCTCAACGGTAATGCCGTCTTCAGGGCGCTCATGGGCAAAATGGAAGATCTTGTTCACTGGCGGCTTATTCTTATTCAGGTATTCGACGAAGGCCTGTACACCACCTTCGTATTTAAAGTGCTCTTCCTTCGCGCTGCGCTCGTCAATCAAGCGGATGGAAACGCCGGCGTTAAGGAAAGCGAGTTCCCGCAGCTTCTTAGCTAGTATGTCGTAGTGGAATTCAACGCTGCTAAACGTCTCGGCGGAGGGCTTAAAATGGCACTCTGTGCCTGAGGTAGTGGTTTCGCCGATCACCGCGAGAGGAGCCTGAGGTACGCCGTGAACGTAGTTCTGTTCCCATAGCTTGCCCTCACGACGAATGGTGAGCTTAAGCTCTTCGGAGAGGGCGTTTACAACCGAAACACCCACGCCATGCAAACCGCCCGACACTTTATAGCTATTATCGTCGAACTTACCCCCTGCGTGCAGCACGGTCATGATCACTTCTGCCGCAGAGACACCTTCGCTGTGCATCTCGGTAGGGATGCCACGACCGTTGTCAGAGACGCTCACCGTCTCACCAACGTGGATAACAACACGAATTTCGTCACAGTGGCCGGCTAAGGCCTCGTCGATAGAGTTGTCGACGAGCTCGAACACCATGTGATGCAGGCCAGTGCCGTCATCGGTATCGCCAATATACATACCCGGACGCTTGCGTACCGCGTCTAAGCCCTTGAGAACCTTAATACTATCGGAGTTATACTCACTGTTAGATTCATCGATGCTAGGGGTATTGTTGTCGTCGCTCATACTCGCTCTCCAGGGCTCTTCCCAGGGTGGTTCAACTACCTAGTGTTATCGGACAAAAAGCCGATAAATCAAGTCCTTATTCTACCATGTTCCACGTGGAACTGCGCCTTTTCAGCATCGCTAAGCCCAGCAAAAAGGGGTTTGCTAGCGGGGGTGAAGAGGCCTTCTAATTCCACACAGCTAACAAAGAGCTGAGTGTTCAGAGACAGCAGGGCGCCGAACACCTTCGCCCGGTTTTCGGGGTCCAATTCGGCGGGCAAATCATCGATTAGATACAGGCAGTGGGAACCAAAGGTTTCCGACAGGAGTCTGCCCTGGGCAATCTTAAGCGCGCTAACGAGTATCTTCTGTTGTCCGCGAGACAGAATGTCCACGGCAGGGCCACGACTCAAACGCACACTGATATCGGCGCGTTGCGGACCCGCTTGGGTCGACCCATAGCGCCGGTCTACCTCGCGCAGGCGAATCAGCTCATCGGCAAGCGCTTCATCATTGGCCCAGCCACGTTCGTAGGTGATAGTGAGCTCGTCTTGGTACACGCCATCAAGCTGCGCATAAACCTCAAGAAACAACGGCATGAATCGCTCCATCGTCTCAGCCCTGAGCTTGTCGACTTTAGCGGCCGCTGTGATCAGTTCGCTATCCCAGGCCTCGAGCTGAGCAATATCGAGGCGCGGCTGCTTAAGAAGGGCGTTGCGATTAGCCAAGGCTTTGCGTGAATCCCGCCATGCTGCAACAAAGGAGTGTTCCACGTGGAACACGCCCCAGTCCAAAAAGCGACGGCGGGCTTTGGGGCCGCCCTCTAAAAGCTGGAACGCCGAGGAGTCAATTAGCTGAAGAGGCAAACAACGCGCAACAGCCTCCCAGTTGCGCTGAGTCTCGTCCTGCAGGCGCAGCTGATGGCGCTTGCGCCGGCCTTTGCTCAACCCCATACGCGTGCCGTCAGCGAGCTTGGCAACAACCAGCGCTTCATCGGACACATGATTAATTAGAGGATCGAGTTTGCTACTGCGAAAGGAGCGCCCACTTGCTAGAAGATGGATGGCCTCTAAAAGGCTTGTCTTGCCGGAGCCATTCTCACCGTAGAGGATATTGAGCCTCGAAGCGGGCTCTATAGCAATCTCCTGCAGATTCCGCAGCCCATTTACGCTAAGCGCCTCAAGGCTACTCAATATCGTCTCCATGCAACAGGGGCGGGAACAGGCGAAAAGGAGTAGCCATAGCAGCGGGTCACGGGCATGAGGCCTCTGGGCATTCCTGCTTAGAGCTTCATTGGCATGACGACATACATGGCATTGCTGTCGTCAGTAGACTCGATCAGAGCGCTGTTACTCGCGTCAAGCAAGGTGATCTTAGCCTGATCGCTGCGCAGGGTAGAGAGCACATCAATGAGATAGCTCACATTGAACCCCATCTCGAGATCCTCGCCCTGATAATCAACGGCTACCACTTCCTCTGCTTCTTCCTGCTCGGGGTTGTTGGCAAATATCTTGAGCTCGCCGGCAGTGAGCACCACGCGAACACCACGGTATTTCTCATTAGAAAGGATAGAGGCGCGAGTGAATCCCTGTCGAAGAGCCTGACAATCCCCGAGAACAGTCTTGTTGCCATTCTTGGGCACGACTCGGTTGTAGTCTGGGAACTTGCCGTCAACCAGCTTAGAGGTGAACGTGAAATCGGCAACCGAGGCACGGATATGATTCTGACCGAAGACTAGGGTGATATCGCCTTCGTCTTCTAACAGTCTCGACAGCTCCATGACGCCCTTGCGAGGCAGAATCAGCTGCTGCATTGCGGTGATGTCATTGCTGACTTCATGGGTTTCTAAAGCAAGTCGGTGGCCATCTGTCGACACCACGCGCAGGTAATCAGGGGATATCTCAAAGAGCATGCCGTTCAGGTAGTAGCGAACGTCCTGCTGCGCCATAGCAAAGCTTGTGCTGTCTAGTAACTGGGCGAGCTTTGTCTGCGGTAGCGTTAACGCGAAGGTGTCCGCTTCTTCCTCGACGTTAGGGAATTCACTGGCGGGCAGTGTCGTCAGTGAAAAACGACTGCGTCCGGCTTTCACAACGAACTTGTTCTCGGCTAGCGTAAATTCCAACATTGCGTCATCAGGCAGCGCTTTACAGATATCCAAAAGCTTGCGCGCAGGCACTGTCACCGCGCCCGCCGTCTTCGCGTCGTTTACCCGTACTCGACCAACCAGCTCAACTTCAAGATCAGTACCCGTGAGCGAGAGTTCCTCGCCCTTGAGAACCAACAGCACATTCGACAGAACGGGGAGTGTTTGACGACGTTCGACAACGCCACTGACTAGCTGTAGTGGCTTTAGCAGCGCTTCGCGCGAAATAACAAAATGCATCTCTTTTTCCTTAGCGGTATCAGACTGTGTGGCTTCACTAACGCTAGCTAGAAAGCAGCCTCAACAGATTATTGTAATCTTCTTCTATATCGATGGTTTCCTGCCTGAGCTTGGCGATCTGCTTGCAGGCGTGCATCACCGTCGTGTGGTCACGGCCACCAAAGGCGTCACCAATTTCGGGCAGGCTATGGTTAGTTAGCTCTTTGGACAGACACATAGCGACTTGGCGAGGTCGCGCAACCGACCTATTGCGCCGTTTCGACAGCATGTCTGACATCTTGATCTTGTAGTATTCGGCCACGGTGCGCTGAATATTATCTATAGTCACAAGCTTGTCTTGAAGCGAGAACAGATCGCGCAAGGCTTCTTTAATAAGCTCAACACTAATCGGCTCGCCTTTGAAGTTGGCGTGAGCGATCACGCGCTTGAGCGCGCCCTCTAGCTCGCGAACATTCGATCTAAGCCGCTGGGCAATAAACATCGCTGCATCATTGGGCAGGCTGACATCGACAAGTGCCGCCTTGTTCATCAAGATGGCCGCTCGAGTCTCTAGCTCTGGTGGCTCGACCGCTACCGTAAGCCCCCAGCCAAAACGCGACTTCAGCCGCTCCTCAAGGCCGTTGATCTCTTTGTGATAGCGATCGCTGGTCAGAATGATTTGCTGACCCCCTTCAAGCAGCGCATTAAACGTGTGGAAGAACTCTTCCTGGCTACGCTCCTTACCTGCGAAAAACTGAATATCATCGATGAGTAGCGCATCAGCCGAGCGGTAAAAGCGCTTGAACTCATCAATCGCATTCAGCTGTAAGGCGTTTACCATCGTGCCAACGAAGGTTTCAGAGTGCAGATAGACGATCTTTGCATCGGGCTTTTTTGCCAGAAGGTGATTGCCGATCGCATGCATTAAGTGAGTCTTTCCTAAGCCCACACCACCATAGATAAATAGGGGGTTATAAGCGAAACCCGGATTCTCAGCCACCTGCATCGCCGCCGCCCTGGCAAGCTGGTTGGACTTGCCTTCGACGAAGTTCTCGAAGGTACTTTCTCGATTCAAGGCACCACGATGGCTCAGTTTGCCTTCAATTATAGACCCAGCGGTGCTCCGTGGCACTTGCGTTTGATACCCTTGAAGTGAGCCTTCACTGCCTTGGGGCTTGCTTATATAGCTGGCCGTAGAGGTGCTCGCACCGTTTGTCAGCCCCTCGAGTCTGGGCTCCGATGAGAAGCCTTTTTGACCCGGCAAGGAGCCCGTCTCCTGTGTCGCCACCTGAGATGGATGGCTAGCCGATAAATCGATCTGCGATTCATCGCTCGACGGAAGGTGGTTGGCAACTACCAACATTGGATTTTCAGCCAGATAATCAAACTTGGCTGCTTTTTCACGATAAACAGCGCAAATAACAGAAAATAGCTTGGTTTTAACCCAGTCTTGTATAAAGCGATTGGGGGCAACAAGATGAAGTACGGTTTTTTCTGCAGTCAGACCACTGGCAAACTGTGGCCTAAGCGGTTTAAGCCAGGTGTTATAGGCCTGCACAGGAAGCTCCGACCGCAAACCTCGAAGGCATTCATCCCATAGCGCTTCAGCGCCCGAAGAACTCACAGAATGATTTGTGCTGCCAGCCGATGTTTCATCGGAGCGCACACTACTAACTCTCTGGTCTGGATGAGGCTCTCTGTGTTTGGAGGCATTCAGTTTGGATGTACCAAAAGAATCCACCTGTGAGCCATCGAAACTTGCTTTGTCGAAAGGAGACGAAGCAATTAAGGAAGATATATCTGCGAAATCAGAAGCCACAACAAGCCCTTTGCCAATGACCTGAGCGCGGTGGTCGGTGTACGGCCCTGCTTGGTCATCTTATTTTAGTGCACCAAAGGAAATAGGCTTAAATTTAAATAGTAGGCTTCGAGGGAAAGTAGGTTTTGGAGAGAGTAAGCTTCTCACAACGCAAGCGCCCTAACCTCACCTTTGAACTCGTCTCTAATTTATTTAAGCCTTCGACCCTTGGTGTTTAATTTTTGAGACGCGCAGTGTAGCTCCATTACCAACACTTATCCACTGCTTAAAGAGCGTGTTGAAAAAGGACAAATCCCTTTAATAACAATAACTAAAAAGAAAAAATCACTCAGACAAGTCGAGAGGGGAAAAATTTACCCACAGGAGGGGTAAGGCAAAACAGAGGATAAGTTGTGGATAAGATGTGCTTAAACTCTGTTTAATTTTCGTGCCAAGCAAATAACGCCTAAAAAGCGGCTAACTCACTGCTGGACGCCTCAACGAATTAATCAAGGCACTCAGCGGTAGTATTGATAATTCGGGTTTTTTTGAACCTCAACATTGCATAAGGCCTGTAAACACTCTACTATTCGCGTCCGTTTTAGATCTGACGCTGCTGCGCGGTAATTGCGAGCCCAGCTATAGCCAGACTCAGTTACGCAACAAATTAACGAAGCACTGCCAAAGCAATAGCGAAGCGGTACTTATCTACAGCTACAACACAGACAGCAAGCACTATAGGTTAGAGACTCATGAAAAGAACATTTCAGCCCAGCGTTCTCAAGCGCGCTCGCACTCACGGTTTTCGCGCTCGCATGGCAACTAAAGGTGGCCGTTCAGTAATCAATCGCCGTCGCGCGAAGGGTCGTGCCAAGCTGTCAGCTTAATTTACTGCTCCCCGCGCGCGGCTGTCTGGCTGCGCGCAAAGAAATAAATAAGTAGTTAGACACAGCACTCACGATCTCCGAAGCCAACGGGGTAGACATGCTACTCCAAAACTTCCCGAAAACAGCGCGGTTACTCAACGCAGGCGACTACAAAGCCGTATTCGACCGAGCGAGATACAAAGTCTCCTCCCGCCACTTCCTTTTTCTCGCCATCCCAAGCAATGGCATACGACCACGCCTAGGGCTTGTTATACCCAAAAAACAAGTAGCTAAAGCTACGGCTCGCAATCGCCTAAAACGAATATTAAGGGAAAGATTCCGGCACGCGCAGCACACCCTAGCCCTGCTGGATATAGTCGTGCTCGCCCGCAAGGATGCTGATAAACTTAACGCTATTGAACTGAATGCGGCTGTTGACTCGCTCCTAGAAGACCTACAGCGCAGGGCGAGCAAAGATCAGGAAAAGCTCGCCGCGCAATCGTCGCAAACTCTAAAAGACTAGCGAGCCATGAGCCTAATAGACCGTCTCTTCACATCACCCTTGCTTCTGCTGATACGCGGCTATCAACTGAGTCTGAGTTTGCTTATCGGACGGCAATGCCGCTTCGAACCCAGCTGCTCCCACTATATGACAGACGCCATACGTGAACACGGTGTCCTGAAGGGCGTCGCCATGGGAACGGGAAGAGTGGCGCGCTGCCATCCCTGGAACGAAGGCGGCTTTGATCCCGTACCGCCGAAGGTTGACAGTAGAGTCAATAGAGGCTGCTGTTCGCAATCGTCGAAGTCACGCAGCACAACATCTTAGCGAGTTAACAACCGTTTTAAATTAGCCATAAATTCATTACCCGATAAAAGCAGACAAGAATGAATCTAACAAAATACGCACTCTATACAGCTCTAGCATTAGTTACCTATCTCCTTCTTTTACAATGGCAAGAAGACTACCCCGATAGCGTTGAACAGGCAGGAACCGAGCGACTAGCGGAGACACCGGAGTCTTTGCCTGTCTTGAGTGCAACACCATCGACGCAGGACAGCGCCGATGCAGAACTCCCCCGTCTGCCCGGCGCAGTCGAAGCAGTTACCGCCGTAGAGGAAGCTGAGCGCAAAGTCGTTAGCGTCTTCACCGATACGCTAGAACTACAGATCGACACCGAAGGCGGCGATATCGTTTTCCTCGCATTGCCACAGTACCTAAAGACCTTAGAGGAAGGCGCAGATCCCTTCACTCTATTGAGTAGTGAGAGCAATCGTGAATATACAGCCCCTAGCGGACTCATCGGACCCAATGGCATTGATTCAGACGGGCGTGCCCAATACTCGGTAACAGCAGATCAGTTTAGGCTCGACGATGGCGCCGAAACATTACAAGTAGACCTGACAACTCGTACAGAAGCGGGCGTACAAATAACTAAGCGCTTCGGCTTTACACGCGACAGCTACGTGATAGATGTCAGCTACCTAATAAACAATCAAAGCCAGCAAACATTTACTGCCAACCCCTTCGGGCAAATACGCCGCGACGGGTTCGATGACCCCAGTGACGCCGGAGGCTTTGGCAGAACCTATCTCGGCTTTGTGTCCACAACGACCGAGGATCCCTACTACGAAGTCGAATTCGATGACATTGATGACGATGGCGCTTCTACACAGCAAACAGTAGGCGGCTGGATGGCCTTTAGCCAACACTACTTTATAAGTGCGTGGATACCTGACGAACAGGCTTCGAACAATTTCACTACAAGAAAGAATCAAGCGGGCCAATACTTCGGCGAATTCACCAGCCAAGCAGTCAACGTCGCTCCTGGCCAATCTGCTCGCATAGACTCTCGCTTCTACGCCGGTCCAAAAGATCAGTACAAGCTTGCGGAAATCTCCGACAACCTAGATCTCACTATCGACTATAGCTTTCTGTGGTTCTTGGCAGCGCCGATATATTGGCTACTAACCCGTATCAATTCTGTCATCGCTAACTACGGCTTCTCTATTATTCTTCTTACCGTTACGGTGAAAGCACTGTTTTACAAGTTGTCTGAAACTCAGTATCGATCGATGGCGGGAATGCGCCGCGTAATGCCGAAGATGCAGCAGCTTAAAGAAAGCTATGGCGATGACCGAATGAAGATGCAGCAAGCCACCATGGAGCTGTACAAAAAGGAAAAGATAAACCCCTTCGGCGGTTGTTTGCCAATGCTCGTGCAAATGCCAGTCTTTATCGCGTTGTACTGGGTACTGTTAGAGAGTGTGGAGCTGCGTCACGCACCCTTTATGCTATGGCTAACTGACCTTTCGGTCCGCGACCCTTACTTTATTTTGCCACTGCTTATGGGTGGCACGATGTACCTACAAACCTCGCTTAGCCCCGCGCCTGCGGACCCTATGCAGGCGAAAGTAATGAAGCTCATGCCCATTATGATGACCGGCATCTTCCTCTGGTTCCCTGCCGGCTTGGTTCTGTATTGGTTTACCAACGCCGCACTAGGTATCGCACAGCAGTGGTATATCACTCGCAAAATCGAAGCACAGTACGAAGCTAAAAAAGCCTAGCGCGATGCTGCTATGAATCCTATCGACACGGACACTATCGCCGCGCTTGCCACGGCTTCTGGTAAAAGCGGCGTGTGCGTCGTTCGTGTCTCCGGTCCTCTCGCTAAGACTATAGCTACAACACTACTTGGGTACGAACCCAAAGCTCGCTATGCCCATTACGGCGACTTTACCGCGGCCGATGGCCAACTGCTGGACCAAGGTATTGGTTTGTTCTTTTCCGGCCCCGCCTCTTTTACTGGCGAAGATGTTTTTGAAATTCAAGGCCACGGCGGGACAAGCGTACAAAATCTGCTGCTGGCGAGAGCTTTAGAACTGGGAGCCCGTCTGGCAAGGCCTGGGGAATTTACCGAGCGTGCGTTTCTAAACGACAAAATTGATCTTGTTCAAGCCGAAGCGATTGCGGACCTGATCGATGCGAGCTCAACTGAAGCCGCGCAATCTGCGCTACGCACCTTGAGCGGAGAGTTTTCAAAACTCGTCCATCTACTTGTCGATGAGCTCACCAAAACTCGCGTGAACATCGAAGCCGCGATCGACTTCAGTGATGAGGACATCGATGTCATAACCGACACCAAGGTTCACGAATCACTAGACCTGCTTACACGCCAGCTCGAAACAGCCCTGCAACAGGCCAACCAGGGCTCGCTGTTAAAAGAAGGGATGCAGGTGGTGATTGCCGGCAAACCCAACGCCGGCAAGTCCAGCCTGCTTAACGCGCTATCGGGGCATGACACAGCAATAGTGACAGACATTGCTGGAACCACGAGAGATCTCCTCTCAGAGAGTTTACAGATAGACGGTATGCCGATTCATATCACCGATACCGCTGGACTACGCGAGAGCGAAGACGTGGTTGAACAAGAAGGGGTAAGACGAGCTAGCGAAGCAATGAAAGCTTGTGATCGCATACTCCTGGTGATTGACGCCGCTGAGAGACAAACTGGATTAGAACTTTGTTTAGAGGACATCCCCTCACTCTTAAGAGAGCAAACTGAGCTTCTTTCTAAAACTCTAGTGGTTTGGAACAAGGCGGATTTAATCGACCGCAGTAGCTTCGGGAGCCTGCTCTGTGCTCTACCCTCCGAATTAAATGAGCAGAGATCCAATAAAAACGCTGTTGAATCCGTAGTCGTTTCAGCCAAACAGCTGAAGGGACTAGAAGCACTACGTGGTGCTTTAAAGAAAGCCATTGGGTTTAACGCTTCCGTCGAAGGCGCATTTGTCGCTCGCGAAAGACATCTCATTGCGCTGCGCTGCGCTGCCAATTTAGTGCTGTCTGCAAAGCAGGCGCTCATTGACCAGCAACCCTTCGAACTCGCCGCAGAGGATTTGCGCATCGCTCAGCAAGAACTAGGATCGATTACCGGTGAAGTAAGCAGTGATGATCTACTCGGGGAAATCTTTTCTAATTTCTGTGTTGGCAAGTAGAAACACACCAGCAACAGCCCACAGCAACATTAGTTCCACAGCTTACCCTCAGAAACCTAACAGGATTAACACTGGGCTAGTTACCCTAGGAAGTAGATGAACAAGCGGTGGATAGAATGGCTCAATAAAGGAATTAACTGTGTATAGCTTGAGATAACTTTTCTCCCTTTGGATGATCAAGCCACCCAAGAAGAAACTATCCCCACTAAGCCACCGCTTTTACCGCAGTCGCTAACAGCAAAATCACCGGGTTCAAACGAAACTAAGCTACTGAAAGCGCGGCGTAAATCACGCTTTTCCACAGAAAACGGCTTAGCTAATAATAACTAATACAAACCCTCTAATCGGCTAGACGCCAGAAATAACGGGTATTCAGAAATTAAGGGTTGTTAATTATTAGGTTTCTCACGATGAATGTTCTAAAACCAATACACTAATACGCTGAAATCTATATAATTCTCGGTCTCAACTAAAATTTTGGCCATTGGTTCGACCACTATGCAAGCCACTCACGAGCCCAAAAACGCAACTCAAGCGACTCCTAAAGCGACTCCTAAAGCGACTATGGAATATCCAAGCGCCTTCGATGTCATCGTTATAGGCGGTGGTCATGCGGGCACAGAGGCCGCTTTGGCCTCCGCTCGGCAGGGAGTTAGTACGATGCTGATTACCCACAGCATCGACACACTTGGCCAAATGTCTTGTAACCCAGCGATTGGCGGCATCGGCAAAAGCCATCTGGTCAAAGAAATCGATGCCCTTGGCGGAGCAATGGCCAGGGCTACGGATAAAGCAGGTATTCAATTCCGAGTACTCAACGCAAGCAAAGGACCCGCTGTTCGAGCCACACGTGCCCAAGCTGATCGCACGCTCTACAAAGCGGCTATTCGGGAAATACTCGAAGGCCAAGACAATCTGAGCCTTTTTCAACAGGGCGTCGACGATTTACTTATTGAGGAAGGTGAAGTCCGCGGAGTCGTCACACAGATGGGCGTGCTTATTCGCGCCGCAAAAGTGGTGCTGACCGCTGGCACATTTCTCGGTGGCAAAATACATATAGGTCTTGAAAACAGCGCCGGTGGCCGTGCTGGCGACCAACCTTCTATAGCACTGGCGCAGCGCCTGCGTGCGCTACCCTTTCGCGTAGATAGACTGAAAACCGGTACCCCTCCACGAATAGATGCGCGCTCCGTAGATTTCTCGGTCATGCTGCCGCAGGAAGGCGATGAGCCGCTGCCCGTAATGTCGTATCTTGGCAATGTGAACGATCACCCTGCGCAGGTGAACTGCTACATCACCTCTACTAATGAAGAGTGTCACAGCATTATTCGCAGCGGCTTAGACCGCTCACCTATGTATACAGGCGTAATCGAAGGCACCGGGCCACGTTACTGTCCGTCTATTGAAGATAAGGTGATGCGTTTCGCTGATAAAGACTCTCATCAGATTTTTGTAGAGCCCGAAGGCTTAACAACCAATGAGCTTTATCCCAACGGTATATCGACCAGCCTGCCTTTCGATGTGCAGGTTGATATGGTCAGGAAAATAAAAGGCTTTGAGAATGCCTTAATCACGCGTCCTGGCTATGCCATCGAATACGATTTCTTCGATCCACGGGATTTACAGTACACACTCGAAACTAAATTCGTTAAAGGCTTGTATTTTGCTGGCCAGATTAATGGAACAACCGGTTATGAAGAGGCGGCTGCGCAAGGACTTCTAGCCGGTGCTAATGCGGCGCTAGCCGTGCGCGGCAAAGAGTCGTGGTGCCCTCGTCGCGATCAAGCCTACCTTGGTGTGCTCGTTGATGACCTAATTACTTTAGGCACCAAAGAGCCCTATCGTATGTTCACGAGCCGCGCGGAATATCGCCTCACGCTTAGAGAAGACAATGCTGATCAGCGCCTTACACCTATTGGTCGTGAGTTAGGTCTTGTTGACGATACCCGCTGGCAGTTCTTTAACGACAAACAGGCGCTTATAGCGCATCGTTTGGAGTGGCTGAAAAAAACCTGGGTGCAAGCCAATACTGCTGAAGCTGAAAAGATAAATTTACTTTTAGAAAAACCCTTAAGCCGAGAATATAGCTTGGCAGATCTTCTTGCCCGACCCCGCGTGGAATATACAGCGCTGTCTGACGCGCTAGAGTCCTGTGAACAATCACAGCGTAGCTACTCAGCTTTCTGTAAAGATCATCCAGCGCCCGTTCCTAGTCTGCCACTAGAAGAAAACCAACAACAAGAGCTAGCTCGTCAAGTGTCCGAGCAGGTAAGCATACATATTAAGTATCAAGGCTATATAGATCGCCAGCAGGACGAGATTGAAAAGCTAAAACGCAGCGAGGAAACCGAACTGCCTGCGGATCTCGATTATTCGATCATGCAGGGGCTTTCTAACGAGCTTAAACAGAAGCTGTCGGAAGCGCGTCCAGAAAACCTATCTCGCGCCTCGCGTATACCAGGTATGACTCCTGCAGCGGTGTCTTTGATTCTTGTTTATTTGAAAAAAAATAAGCAGAGCAAAGAACACAGAAGTAAAGACACCATCCAGCGCCGAGCAGGTTAGACGGTGGCAGATAAACTAGAAAAATTACTCGAGCAAGGAGTAAGAGAATTAAAACTGGGCCTGCCAGCCTCGGCTCAGCCAAAATTGATTCACTATCTGCACCTACTAAATAAGTGGAATAAGGCGTTTAATCTTTCTGGTGTCACTTCGGTCACCGACATGCTGGCCTGGCACTTACTCGATAGCTTGGCGGTAATGCCTCATATTCAGGGTAAACGCGTTCTGGATATCGGCTCAGGGGCCGGTTTACCCGGTATCCCTCTGGCTATTGCCATGCCCGATACCCAATTTGTCTTGCTCGATAGCAATGGCAAGAAGACACGATTTCTCTTTCAAGCTAAGCTCGCGCTAGAGCTTGATAACGTAGAAATAGTCAACGATCGCGTCGACGCTTACCTGCAGTCGGAAGCGTCTGGCAGCTTCTCGCTGGTAACCTGTCGGGCCTTTGCTACTCTTGCAGACTGCGTCAAACTGCTCACGCAAACGCTGGAACAAGGCACGCCCTTACTCGCGATGAAAGGGGTAGAGCCTTTAGAAGAAATCGCAGAGCTACCCAATACTGTGGAGGTGAGCGAGATCATCAAACTAGATGTGCCGCGCATTGAGTCCCAGCGCCATCTGGTTTTGGTCACACCTAAAGAGAACATAAGGACGCAGAGCAATGAGTAAGGTCTTCGCTGTGGCGAACCAAAAAGGCGGAGTGGGAAAAACAACCACCTCTGTCAATCTAGCTGCGTCCTTATCGGCAACACGTAATCGAGTGCTGCTGATCGATCTGGACCCGCAGGGTAATGCCACTATGGGCAGTGGTATCGACAAATCCACTTTGGAGTATTCGCTTTACGAGACTTTGATTGAAGACCTCCCTTTTGAAAAAGCGTTAGTGAATGCGGCTGACGCCGGTTACGATTTACTGCCTTCAAATGGCGATCTCGTCGCTGCAGAAGCCCAGCTTTTTGCCATGGAAGACCGCGAGTTTAAACTCAAAACGCTTTTAGATAAGCAGCGCGATAACTACGACTACTTCATTATCGACTGCCCCCCTTCACTAAACATGCTGACGATTAATGCCTTAGTGGCTGCTGACGGCGTGTTAATCCCTATGCAATGTGAATACTATGCGTTGGAAGGTCTTGCTGCGCTTATGCAGACTATTGAGACAATCGCTGAACATCTTAATCCTTCGCTACACATCGAAGGTATTGTCCGAACGATGTACGATCCGCGCAATCGCCTAACAATAGAAGTAAACCGCCAGCTCTTTGATCATTTTGGCGACACCGTCTATCGAACAGTCATTCCAAGAAATGTCAGGCTTGCTGAAGCCCCGAGTTTTGGACTTCCAGTTATAAAATACGATAAGGCGTCCCGCGGAGCAGTGTCTTATTTAGCACTCGCTGGTGAGATATTAAGGCGTAGCGACCAGCTCGCTGCTGAGTCATCTTCTGTGGGTTAAGATTCATCAGCTTAACCGCCAGTAAGACCAACACCACATTAGATAAACCGTCGCAGTCCGCTGTGATGAGAAAGAGATTGAAAGGCTATGGTTGAAAGTAAGCGAATGGGAAAAGGTTTGGACTTTCTTCTCTCTAGCGGCAAAAAGAAAGCCGCTGTTAAAGAAGGAAAAGAGGGTTCGGAGGCGAATAACACTAGTGAAGCGACAGTCTCTAGTAACGACGGTGAGCTCAAACATATTCCTGTTGATCTTATTCAACGCGGCAAATATCAACCGCGAATGGATATGCACGAGGAAGCTCTCGCGGAACTGGCTGCGTCAATTAAACAGCAAGGCGTTATGCAGCCGATTGTCATTCGACCTATCTCTTCCGATCGCTATGAAATCATTGCCGGCGAGAGACGCTGGCGGGCAACCCAGCTCGCAGGGCTAGATTCTATACCCGCAGTGATTAAACCCGTACCTGATGACGCCGCCATCGCGATGTCACTTATCGAGAATATTCAGCGCGAAAATCTCAATCCCATCGAAGAAGCGGTAGCGCTCAAGCGTCTCCAAGATGAGTTCGAGCTAACACAGCAGCAGGTAGCGGACGCGGTGGGGAAATCCCGTACAACGGTGACTAATCTTCTGCGGCTGATCAATCTAAGCCTAGATGCGCGCGTCATGCTTGAGCGTGGTGATTTGGAAATGGGCCATGCTCGCGCGCTCCTCGCATTGAATCAGGAGCAGCAAAGTCAGGCTGCACGCAGCGTGGTTGGTGGCGGCTTGTCGGTAAGACAGACCGAAGCGTTGGTGAGACGACTTTTGGCTGGTCCAAAGGCAAAAACAGAAGAAAACAAGAGCCCAGATATTCGTCAGCTAGAGCAGAGCCTGGCTGAGACTTTGGGCGCAGCGGTGTCAGTGCAGCACAGCGCGAAAGGATCGGGGAAGTTAGTGTTAAAATATAATTCCTTAGACGAACTTGACGGTATTTTGGCGCATATCAAGTAAAATAATAGCAAATTATCAGGATTTTAGGCTAAATCGGTGTTTCAGACCGATAGCCTAATGACCTGGATCTGCCAAGTTAAAGGCTCTAAAAACAAGATAACGAACAATAAAAGCAGTAAAAAGTCATACCAGAGAGTGACAAGACCTTGCTTTCGAGCCTACGCCGCTTATTGATCACACCGCTCAAGCTCTCTATAATGCGCGCCTCGGTTTCGCTTCAGCCCGGCAATAGTGCGCCTCTATGTATTACAACAATAGAGGCAAATGAGTCCTAGAACCTAGGTCAGTCGCTTAGGGATAATGCAGGGTTTATGCGGAGAAGCGGTAAAACGCTTCGATCTATTCGCTGTAGGTCAGATAGACAGCTGAGGAGGAGCCAGGGCCCGTGTCGACCATCAAGCCGCCACCCTTTACCCGCATTATTGTGCTTCAGTTTACCGCCGCAGCGTTGTTTGCTGCACTGGTAGGGGTAACAGCGGACGTAGAGAAATGGGTAGTCGCTTACTCAGCCCTTTTGGGCGGACTGATTAGCGCGGTACCGGGCGCTTACTTTGCATATAAGACCTTTCAGCACCGAGGTGCTAGGTCTACGAATAAAATGATCGCGTCGGTGTTCAAAGGCGAGGCGGTTAAGTTAGGACTGATTGCTAGTGGATTTGCTGTGACCTTTGCCAGCATCGACCCAGTTGATCCTATTCAGGTTTTTGCGGGATTTGTTGTCACCCACTGCGTGGGTATATACGGCGCTTACCGCATGACCCGACGCAAGAGTATGAACGGCTGAATCTAACTATTCAGCTGACATCCAAGTTAACGAGCAGAAGATAAAACTATGGCTGAAGCAACTGGCGGCGCTGCCTACGCAAGTAGCACAGAGTACGTATCTCACCACTTAGGGTTTCTAACTTTTGGTAAAGTAGACGGCCATTGGGGTTTTGCGCATTCGCCAGAAGAAGCCGCAGAAATGGGCTTTTGGGCGCTTAATGTCGATACCATGCTCATCTCTCTACTGCTCGGCATGGGATTCATGGCGTTCTACTGGTTCATCACGCGCAAGATGACAGCAGGAGTTCCGGGCCCTCTACAAAACTTCATCGAGCTACTGGCAGAGTTCGTCATTGAAAGTGTTGACGGTGCCTTCTTCGCTAAAAACAAATTTATCGCCCCTCTAGCGCTCACCACGTTCAGCTGGATATTCCTAATGAACACAATGGATCTGGTGCCAGTTGACTGGATCCCTTTGTTTGCGCAGCTAGTCGCTGGCGACTCGCACCTCTATTTTAAAGCGGTGCCAACAACCGACATCAATATCACCCTCGGCTTTGCGATCGCCGTGTTTGCGATGGTGATTTACTACAGCATTAAGATTAAAGGGGTTGGCGGCTTCGCCGGTGGCTTCCTTATGTACCCTTTCCCGAAATGGTACTTAGCACCACTCAATCTTCTTATCGAACTTCCCGGATTCCTCGCGAAGCCGGTCTCACTTGCGCTGCGACTGTACGGCAATATGTTTGCTGGCGAAGTGATATTCCTCGTAATCGCCCTGCTCGGCTACTACCAGCTGCCCCTGCATTTCGCTTGGGCTGTGTTCCACATCTTGGTTATCGCATTGCAGGCCTACCTGTTTATGATGCTGACCATCGTGTACCTCAACCAAGCGCATCAGGTCGATCACTAGCAAGCACTAAACCTAATCACTGAAACCCGGGGCCGAACAGCCCCAAAAGAAAGTAAAACTTGGAGATAAACATGACCATTGAAGCAATGACTCTACTCACGGCAGCTATCATTTTCGGCATTTGTGGTGCCGGTACCGCCGTTGCGTTCGGTAACCTGGGTGGCAAGCTCATCGAAGGTTCAGCGCGTCAGCCAGAACTCGCCCCAATGCTACAAACACAATTCTTCCTGGTTGCGGCGTTCGTGGACGTTATCTCCATCATTGGTGTTGGTATCGTGTTCCTGTTCATCTTCGCAAACCCTTTCATCGGCTAATTAATCGCCCAATAGTCGGCAACTAAGCCAACTTGAAAGGAGTTTCACTATGAATTTGAATGCAACAGTCTTAGGTCAAAGCATTGCTTTCGTCCTCTTCGCCTACTTCTGCATGAAGGTCGTATGGCCACCTGTAGTCGCGGTCTTAGAAGAGCGCCGAAAGAAAATTGTTGATGGCTTAGAAGCTGCAGAACGCGCACAGCTAGATCTCGCTGCAGCGCAGACCAAAGCCGGTGAAGACAAGGAAATTGCCAAGCGAGAAGCGGCAGAAATCCTTGAGCAAGCCAAACGTCGCGCTAATCAGATTGTCGAAGAAGCGAAAGAGCAGGCTCGCGCCGAAGGCGAACGTCAGCTCGCCGCAGCGTCGGCAGAAATTGAGCAGCAATCTAATCGCGCCAAAGAAGCTTTGCGCGAGCAAGTAGCGATGATTGCGATAGCTGGTGCAGAAAAGATTCTGCAAAAGTCTATCGATCAGGCTGCGAACGAAGATCTGTTGAAGGGTCTCGCATCAGAGCTCTAGTCGCTTTGCCAAGCGTTGGAAGTCTTCTTTCAACGCGGCTTAGCCGGCGCGTTTACGCACAACTAGCTTACTTACCAGGTTTATAAACATGGCAGAACCTATCACTCTCGCACGGCCCTACGCTAAGGCTGTGTTCCAGGTTGCAGCGCAGAGTAATGATCTTGCGAGCTGGTCGACTATGCTTCGCCAAATCGCACTGGTCTGCAACGACGAGCGAGTGCAGTCATTGCTGGCCTCGCCACTTATCACAGCAGATGAGCAGGCGCAGCGCTTGATAGATTTGCTCGGTGATGCGTTGACCCCGGTTGCGCAAAACGCAGTGAAGGTCCTCGCTTATCACGGACGCCTCTCTTTGGTTTCAGAGATCGTCGAATTATTTGAGGCCCTGCGCGCTCAACAAGAGAAGTCGGTCGATGCGTCTGTAACGACTGCTTTCGAAGTGAACAGTGCCACAGTAGACGCACTTGCAGCGGCGCTCACGAAAAATCTAAACCGCGAAGTTAAGCTGGTAACCAAGATAGACCCAAGCCTAATCGGCGGCGCAATAATCCGCGCCGGTGACACGGTGATCGATAACTCGGTACGGGGCAAACTTACCAAATTAGCCGAATCAATAAATTCCTAAACACGTCAGGATCTAGGATATAAGCATGCAAGAACTGAATCCCTCAGAAATCAGCGAAATCATTAAGCAGCGCATCGATAACCTCGACGTTTCGGTTCAATCGAAAAACGAAGGCACTATTGTTAGCGTATCCGACGGTATTATCCGTATTCATGGCCTCGCCGACGTAATGTACGGTGAGATGATTGAATTCGAAGGCGGCGTCTACGGAATGGCACTCAACCTCGAGCGTGACTCGGTTGGTGCGGTTGTTCTCGGAGACTACCTCTCGCTTGCCGAAGGTCAAACCTGCCGCTGTACGCAGCGCATTCTCGAAGTTCCTGTAGGCCCTGAACTCGAAGGCCGCGTTGTCGACGCGCTGGGTAAGCCGATCGACGGCAAAGGCCCTATCGAAGCGAAGATGACAGCGCCTGTTGAGAAAATTGCTCCGGGCGTTATTGCTCGTAAGTCAGTTGATCAGCCTATTCAAACCGGTCTTAAGTCTATCGACGCCATGACGCCAGTTGGCCGCGGTCAACGCGAGCTGATCATTGGTGACCGTCAGGTTGGTAAGACTGCGGTAGCAATCGACACCATCATTAACCAAAAAGGCAAAGGCATTAAGTGTGTCTATGTTGCGGTTGGTCAAAAGGCGTCATCTGTCGCTAACGTCGTGAAGAAGCTCGAAGAGCACGGCGCGCTAGAATACACCGTAATTGTTGCAGCAACGGCGTCAGACCCCGCGTCTATGCAGTTCATCGCGCCTTATGCCGGTTGTTCAATGGGTGAGTACTACCGCGATCGCGGCGAAGACTCTCTTATCGTTTACGATGACCTGTCTAAGCAGGCTGTTGCCTATCGACAAATCTCACTTCTCCTGCGTCGTCCGCCGGGTCGTGAAGCTTACCCAGGCGACGTTTTCTACTTGCACTCACGTCTGCTCGAGCGCGCATCACGAGTAAGCGCAGAATACGTAGAAGCGTTCACCAACGGTGAAGTGAAAGGCAAAACAGGCTCTCTAACAGCCCTGCCAATCATTGAGACCCAAGCTGGTGACGTCTCTGCTTTCGTACCAACGAACGTGATCTCAATTACCGACGGTCAGATCTTCCTTGAGACCGACCTGTTCAACTCAGGTATTCGCCCTGCGATGAACCCGGGTATCTCAGTGTCACGTGTAGGTGGTGCGGCGCAAACTAAGATCATTAAGAAGCTCGGCGGTGGTATCCGTATTGCACTCGCGCAGTATCGCGAACTCGCCGCTTTCGCTCAGTTCGCGTCGGACCTCGACGAAGCGACTCGCGCTCAGCTTGAGCATGGTCAGCGTGTAACAGAGTTGATGAAGCAGAAGCAGTACTCACCGCTGTCGGTTGCCGAAATGGGCGTTGTAATTTACGCAGCGAACAACGGTTTCCTGAAAGATATCGAACTGAACAAAGTACTCGATTTCGAAGCCGCGCTTCTGTCTTACATGAACAGCGAAGAAGCTGCGCTCATGGCAAGCATCAACGAGAAGGGCGATTGGAACGACGACTTCGAGGCTAAGTTTAAAGCCGCACTAGAGAAGTTTAAGTCCACTCAAACTTGGTAAGACAATCTAAGAGCATCTGAGCATGGCTGTCGGAAAAGAAATACGAACGCAGATTTCGAGTATTAAAAATACTCAGAAAATCACTAGCGCGATGGAAATGGTCGCGGCTAGTAAAATGCGCAAGGCACAGGACCGCATGGAGCTAGGTAAGCCCTACTCGCAGCGCATTCGCGCGGTGATTGGCCACATTGCCCATGCAACGCCTGAGTACAAGCACGTGTTCTTTGAAACTCGTGAACTCAAGCGCGTTGGTTACATTGTTGTCTCTACCGACCGTGGTCTCTGCGGCGGCTTGAACACTAATCTGTTCAAAGCCACGGTAAATGCGATGAAGGCGAATAAGAGCGCAGGCGTCGAAATCGATGTGTGTGCTATCGGTGCGAAGTCGATGAACTTCTTTAAGAGCTTCGGCGGTAACGTGCTCGGCTCTGTTCGCGACTTGGGTGAAGCACCCGAGGTAGCTGACATTATTGGCGTGGTTAAAGTCATGCTCGATAAGTTTGAAAACGGCGAGCTCGATCAGGTCAATATCGTAAGCAACGAATTCGTTAATACGATGACTCAAAAAGCCACAGTGCAGCAGCTTCTGCCACTGGAGCCTTCGGACGAAGATCTTGGCCAACACTGGGATTATCTCTACGAGCCAGCGGCTCAGGAGCTACTCGACGGCCTCTTAGATCGATACATCGAATCACAGGTTTATCAAGCTGTGGTTGAAAACAATGCCTGTGAGCAGGCCGCGCGTATGATCGCGATGAAGAACGCTACCGATAATGCGGGCGATCTTATCGACAATCTACAGCTGGTCTACAACAAGGCGCGCCAGGCGGCGATTACGCAAGAACTGTCAGAGATCGTCGGTGGTGCATCGGCTGTTTAACAGCGATCGCGAACTGATATTTTTAATTTACTAGAATTTAGTGCTTACAAGCTTAAGAGAGTGAGGAACCGAACATGAGTAGCGGTCGAATCGTACAGATTATTGGAGCGGTCATTGACGTTGAGTTCGCGCGCGACAGCGTGCCTGCGGTCTATGACGCCCTGACAGTGGACAACACCGAGATTACCCTCGAAGTTCAGCAGCAGCTCGGCGACGGCGTCGTCCGTACGATTGCTCTGGGCAGCACCGAAGGCCTGCGTCGTGGCCTCGACGTTCAGGACACTGGTGCTCCAGTTACTGTACCTGTGGGTCAAGAAACTCTTGGTCGCATCGTCGACGTACTAGGTCGTCCCATCGACGAGCGTGGCGACATCGGTGCTAAGACAAGCATGCCTATTCACCGTAAGGCGCCTACTTACGAAGAGCTCTCAGCGAACAACGAGATCCTCGAAACCGGTATTAAAGTTATCGATCTTATCTGTCCGTTCGCTAAAGGCGGTAAGGTTGGTCTACTCGGCGGCGCCGGCGTAGGTAAGACAGTAAACATGATGGAACTCATCAACAACATCGCCACAGCGCGTGGTGGTCTGTCGGTGTTCGCAGGCGTAGGTGAGCGTACTCGTGAGGGTAACGACTTCTATCACGAGATGCAGGAATCTGGCGTTATCGATCTCGAAGGCGAGTCTAAGGTATCGATGGTTTACGGTCAGATGAACGAGCCCCCCGGTAACCGTCTGCGTGTTGCTCTTACTGGCCTGACTATGGCCGAGCAGTTCCGTGACGAAGGCCGTGACGTTCTATTGTTCGTCGACAACATTTATCGCTACACGCTCGCGGGTACTGAGGTATCAGCACTACTCGGCCGTATGCCATCGGCGGTGGGCTATCAGCCAACACTCGCTGAGGAAATGGGCGCCCTACAGGAGCGTATTACCTCTACGAAAGACGGTTCGATCACTTCGATCCAAGCGGTCTATGTACCTGCGGATGACTTGACTGACCCGTCACCTGCAACGACGTTCGCTCACTTGGACGCAACCGTTGTACTGTCGCGTGATATCGCTTCACTAGGTATTTACCCTGCGGTAGATCCGCTCGATTCAAACTCGCGTCAGCTCGACCCACTCGTTATTGGTACCGAGCACTACGAAGTTGCGCGCGGTGTGCAGACAGTTCTCCAGCGCTACAAAGAGCTGAAAGACATTATCGCTATTCTCGGTATGGACGAACTCTCAGACGAAGACCGTCAGACAGTAGGCCGCGCTCGTCGCATCAGCCAGTTCCTGTCGCAGCCGTTTACGGTTGCTGAGATCTTCACTAACGTACCGGGTAAGTATGTTTCTCTGAAAGATACGATCGAAGGCTTTAAAGGTATCTTGGCTGGTGAGTACGACCACCTACCTGAGCAGGCATTCAGCATGGTTGGTACGATCGAAGAAGCCGTTGAGAAGGCTGCGACTCTAAACAAATAGAGTCCGCCCCTCTCGATTAGCAATTGCCATTGGTGATTAACAGCGAATAAGAGCGAGTAAGACTATGTCCAAAACCCTACACTGCGATATCGTGAGCGCCGAGAAGAGCATCTTCTCGGGTTCGGTCGAGATGATCGTAGCCACAGGCGTATTGGGTGACCTAGGTATCGTACCTGGCCACGCCCCTCTGCTTACGCAGCTCATGCCTGGGCCCGTTAAGGTAACGCTAGAAGGCGGCGAAGAAGAGTTTTACTACGTCTCTGGCGGCTTTCTTGAAGTCCAACCGCGTATTACTACCCTGCTCGCAGATACAGCCGAGCGTGCGGAGGATCTAGACGAAGCCGCCGCAGCGAAGGCTATCGAAGATACTAAGCAGGCTATTGCAGATCGCCAAGCTGACTTCGATTACGGTAGTGCAGCAGCACGCATAGCCGAAGCTACTGCGCAGCTCAGAGCGCTAAGGCAGTACAAGCGGTAGAGCTAAAACCTACAGAGCCTAGAACATGTAAAAGGGTAGCGAGAGCTACCCTTTTGCGTTGTATTACGAACACATTTACGCGATCGAGTTGTCTTTACGTTGAGTGGCGCTAAGTGAAAAGAATAGTGTGCCTGTAGAGTTTGCACCACGGAACAGCGCTGCGCTGCCGATATAGAGTGAAGGCCAAGTTAAGCGTGTAGAAAGAAGAGCAAAGAAGAGCAAAGAAGGCTAAAAAGAATAAGGCTAGAAAGAAAGCGGGCGACTTCCTAGTTTGAGGAAACCTTAAGAACTTACCGGCGTCTAAATCTCGGTGGAATTGAGAAACTTCGAGCAAGCGAGACAAGTAAGCATTCACCAACTACCAAACTGCTCAGATCAAAACCCTGTAAGACCAAACAAAGAAGAATTAAAGAGAAACCACCATGAGACTCGACGTTGTAATACTGGCCGCTGGCAAGGGCACGCGCATGCACTCTGAGCTGCCTAAGGTTCTTCATCGCCTAGCCGGCAAGCCACTTGTTGAGCATGTGGTAGATCGTGCTTCCTCCCTGAACGCTGATGCCGTCCATCTTGTTGTGGGTCATGGCGCCGAGCAAATCAAACAGCATTTCGTGGCTTACGAAAGTGCAGAAGGTTTGAAAGGCGACCAGCTAGTGTTTGCAGAGCAAGCGCAGCAGCTGGGCACAGGTCACGCCGTTTCTCAAGCGATGCCGGCGATTCCAGCTCGCAGCGTCGAAGACCGCGTGCTAGTGCTGTATGGCGACGTACCACTGGTGAGTAAGGATACACTCATAGAGCTAATTGAACGCTCGCAGGAGGCGCCGCTAGGTGTACTAACCCTGTTCACTGAAAACCCCGAGGGTCTAGGCCGAATAGTAAGAGACGATAATTATGCGCTCGAGGCTATTGTCGAAGAGCGCGACGCGAGTGAAGAGCAGCTAGGCATTAACGAAATCAACAGCGGCATTCTCGTCGCTAGTGCCATAGAGCTAAAAAACTGGCTAAGCCAATTAAGCGATGACAACGCCCAAGGTGAGTACTACCTAACTGACATCGTTGGCATGGCCGTAGCCGATGGTCACACCGTGGAGTCGCTTACCACCGGGGACGAATATGAAGTGCAGGGTGTTAACGACAAACTGCAACTGTGCGTGCTCGAGCGCCATTTCCAAATGGTTCAGGCCCAAGCGCTGCTCGCCACCGGTGTCACGGTGATGGATCCAACACGAGTCGATATCCGCGGCGAGCTAAGCTACGGGAAAGACCTCAGCGTGGACATCAACGTAATTTTTGAAGGCACAGTTAAGCTAGGCAGCGGAGTAAGCATTGGCGCTAACTGCCACATTAAAGATGCAGTGATCGGCGACGGGACAAGCATTCTGCCTGGCACCCATATAGACGGCGCCGACATCGGAGCGCAGGCAAGCATTGGTCCCTATGCGCGACTGCGCCCGGGCACTGAATTAGCTGACGGCGTGAAGATCGGCAACTTTGTTGAAACTAAAAAAGCCAAACTCGGCGCAGGCACTAAAGCGAATCACTTAGCCTACATTGGCGACGCCATAATTGGCAGCGGCAGCAATATAGGCGCCGGCACTATTTTCTGTAATTACGATGGCGTCAATAAGCATCAGACCGTGTTGGGCAACGAGGTCTTCGTGGGATCTAACGCGGTGCTTGTTGCACCGATAGAGCTCTCAAACGGAGTCTTTGTCGCAGCGGGATCGGTGATCAATACCGACGCACCCGCCGACAGCCTTGCCGTTGGCCGCGCCAAGCAGCGCAATATTGCGGGCTGGAAACGCCCTAAAAAATCCTAAGGACAGACTATGTGTGGAATCGTTGGAGCAGTAGCCGAAAGAGAAGTACGCGACATTCTGCTCGAGGGACTAAAACGCCTCGAGTACCGCGGCTACGATTCCGCTGGCCTTGCTCTGATTGATCACACACGGCCGAAGCCTACTATCAACTCAGTAAAGACCGTGGGCAAGGTTAATAAGCTCGTCACTGCAGTAACAAAAAACAAAACAAGCGGCCGCCTGGGTATCGCCCACACTCGCTGGGCGACACACGGTAAACCCACTGTTGCCAATGCCCACCCGCATTACTCCGGCGACAAGCTAGCCATCGTACATAACGGCATCATCGAGAACTTCGAGGCTCTGCGCGTTGCGCTCACTGCGCAAGGCTATGTTTTTGCCACCGAGACCGATACCGAAACCATCGCGCATCTCATTCACTCTTACCTAGCTAACGGCAAGCGCAGCTTGCTCGACGCGGTGAAGCTCGCCATAAAAGATCTTGAAGGCGCCTACGGGCTTTGTGTAATCCACAGCGACGAGCCAAACAAACTGCTGGTTGCGCGCAGCGGCAGCCCGCTTGTTATTGGCGTGGGCATGGGCGAAAACTTTGTCGCATCGGACCCGCTTGCCTTGGGTCAGGTTACCGACCGATTTATTTATCTAGAAGAAGGCGATATTGCACAGGTAGAACTCAACGCGATTAACATCTGGCACAAAGGCAAAAAAGTGAAGCGCGCAGTGACCACCGTCGCGCAGCAAGCAAACGATTCCGACAAGGGCCGCTACGAGCACTTCATGCTCAAAGAAATCTTCGAGCAGCCCAAAGTTATCCAGGACACATTAGACGGCAGAGTAAGTAAGAGCGCTGTCTTGGAACAGGCCTTCGGTCTAACCGCACCGGAGCTTTTCGATCAGGTTAAATCGGTGCAGATCGTTGCCTGCGGCACTAGCTCTCACGCAGGCTTAGTCGCAAAATATTGGATTGAATCCATTGCCAAGATCCCTTGCTCTGTAGACATCGCCAGCGACTATCGCTACCGCGATATTATCGTCACTCCCGGCACGTTGTTCGTCACCATCTCTCAATCTGGAGAGACAGCGGACACCTTAGCTGCTCTTCGCTATGCAAAGAAACGCGACTACGTCGCTACACTCGCCATCTGCAACGTCGCAACAAGCTCATTGGTACGCGAATCGACACTAAGCATGCTGACCATGGCGGGCCAAGAAATTGGCGTAGCCTCAACCAAGGCGTTCACAACACAGCTCGCTATCTTGCTAGTGCTGGCCATTGTTCTAGGGCGGCGCACAGGACTGAGCGCCGCCGCAGAGAAAAAACTAGTCAAAGAACTGCAAAAGCTGCCTAAAGCGATCGAAAAGACCCTGGCGCTAAAGAAGCAAATCAAAACCATAGCCAAGCAGTTCAGCGACAAAAACCACAGCCTATTCCTTGGTCGAGGAATTCAATATCCGGTAGCCAAAGAAGGCGCGCTTAAACTAAAAGAGATTTCCTATATACACGCCGAAGCCTATCCGGCGGGGGAGCTAAAACACGGCCCGCTCGCACTAGTGGATAATAAAATGCCGGTGGTAGCAGTCGCCCCCAATAATGACCTACTAGGCAAACTCAAAGCGAACCTGTCAGAAGTCAGCGCACGCGGTGGCAAACTCTACGTCTTCGCCGATGAAAGCATAGGCTATGAATCTGAGAAGCGCCTAAAGGTGATTAACGTCCCAAGCTGCTCTGAGATACTCGCACCTATCGTCTTCACCGTGCCACTGCAACTCCTCTCCTATTATGTCGCCCTGACCAAAGGTACCGACGTCGATCATCCGCGTAATTTAGCGAAGTCGGTAACTGTCGAGTAGTCGAAAAAGGGGTCAGACCCCTTTTAGCCCCCAAAGGTGTAACCAGATGAACAACAAAATCCCGCCACCAATAGTCACATTGATCTGTGGCTTAACCATCTATTTTTCTCGTAACCTTTTTCCTAATACACAGGGTTACCTAAGTAGCACAATTGCTATCAGCCTTTTCCTATTCGCTATTCTCATCTTGGTTGCAGCCGTACTGTCTTTTAAGAAACAAGGCACCACCGTTAATCCACTGCAGCCCGAGAAAGCTTCATCTCTAGTCATTTCCGGACTTTTTAAATACACGCGAAATCCAATGTATCTCGCCATGGTGTTCATTTTGTTGTCGCTAACATCGGAATATAACGCTATAGGTGGCGTAGTAGTGACGACACTGTTTGTGTTTTACATAAGCAAATTTCAGATTATTCCTGAAGAGAACGCTCTTCAGAGAAAGTTTGGAGAGGAATTTGAACGGTATAAAGAAAAAACGAGAAGATGGATCTGAGTCGTAAAAGGGGCCGGTAAAAGGGGTCAGACCCCTTTTAAACGAGTATCCATTTTTATTGCTTTCTAAAAAGTCGATAAGACGCTTGCGCGGCAATAAGTATCGGCGCCCAAATGGCTGCAGTGATAAACCCGCCTACCATCAGCACAAGAAATTGCAGCGGAAAGAAAGAACGTGTGAAGATAATAGAAACTGAAAATAGCGGCGTGTAGAGCAGCGTTAACCAATAATTATGAAAGAAACCTCTGAGTTGAACTATCCAACCACCTCTACAGTCGACGACATAAACCATTCTGTCGGTCCAATAGCAGACACTGGTTTCACTAAAGGAGTCGGGCAAAAATACGCTCCACACTCCAAAAAGCACGGTTATCACAAGATAGAGAAGCGAGAGTTTTTCCTTTGTATCCATAGCCCTTCGCTTTAACGTAGTGCTGTTCTGGTAATTTATAAGACCCTATTTGCTCCAATTTCCTTTCATAGAACTCCTAGCTCAATAGTCTAAATGAAACGCTATTCCTATCGCCGCTAAACCTCATGTTAGGAGAGGACCATGCGAGCTTCGACGAGGATTTAGCTAGGCTACAGTTTTTCGGATATCAAGCGCCTGTTACCACTATGAAACTCCTTCTTAACTGCCTTAGCACAGCGATAAGTCAAACCAGGGCGCTCTAAGCAATTAGCCCTAGAATTCCCAAATCGCGCTGTTATACTTTCCGCGTTCCTTAGGGGTGGTCATCGACCTGAGATGCTGCTGGCAGCAAACCCTAGAACCTGATCCGGTTAATACCGGCGTAGGAAAAGGATGCACACCACATCTCATCGTTCGCCCCCTATCCGGATCTCTTAATTCAACTTTAGGAGATTCATATGACAGTTCACCGCAAGCTTTTACCCCTAGCCATATACTCCGGCCTAGCCGCTTTTTGCCAATCGAGCTCAGCCTCTGCCCAAGACTCCGCGCCCGTGAGCATCGAGGAAATTCGAGTCACTGCCGACTTCCGCGCTAGCGCGGATCTCGATATCGCTTCTAGCGTAACTGTCATGACAGAAGAGGTTATCGCTTCCCGAGGTGCTCAACATATCGAAGAGCTCGTCAATGCGATGCCCAACGTCAATTACGCCGCGGGTTCGAATCGCGCTCGATTTTTCCAAATTCGTGGAATCGGTGAGCGCAGTCAGTTTGTCGCACCCATAAACCCCTCTGTTGGGGTGTTAATCGACAACGTCGATTTTAGCGGCGCGGGGACTATCGCCACGACGATGGATATCGAGCAGGTCGAAGTCCTTCGTGGTCCGCAGGGAACGCGCTACGGCGCCAACGCGCTAGCTGGTCTGATTAATATAAGAAGCAAAGCGGCGACCGAGGAATTCGACGCTGGGCTAAAACTTGGCGTTGCTGATTACAACACAAGCACCGTGTCGGGATTCATTAACGGCGCGCTAACCTCGGTAGTAAACGGGCGGCTAGCAGTCGAACAGCACCAATCCGACGGCTTCTATTCAAATGCCTTTCTGGGCACTAATACCAACAACGCGCGGGACGAACTCAGCGCACGGGCAAAACTGGCAATAGATCTTGCCGACGATTGGCAGCTGGACCTAACGCTGTCCCATGTCGACATGGACAACGGCTATGATTCCTTCTCGTTAGATAATACCCGCACCACGCTTTCAGATGCGCCGGGATTTGATCGGCAAAAATCTACGCTCTTTGCTGCAACGAGTAGCTGGGCGCTCGATGCAGCCGATGTCGAATTCATAGTTGGTTTAGCTGAATCCGATATGGATTACGGTTATGACGAAGACTGGGCCTTCGACGGAATTCATCCCTTTGGCTATAACTCAACAGACCGTTATGCGCGGCAGCGTGACACACACAGCTTCGAACTACGCGTGCTTTCCAATGAGAGCAGCTTGCTGTTTGCAGACAGTACGCAGTGGCTTGTCGGGCTTTACACATTAAGCAGCGATGAGTCTTTGCGCCGCGACTACACCTATTTAGACGGGCCCTTTTTCAGCGACTATGCCTTCGATACCCTAGCCGCTTACGCGCAGCTTGATACCCAGCTGAATGATCGACTCGTGTTAGAAACCGGTGTTCGACTTGAGTCAAGAAAGGCCGACTATGTGGACTCTGATGCTGCGGTATTCGAACCCGATGAAAACTTTTGGGGCGGTCGCGTGGCGCTTAAATATGCACTTAACGACAATACCCTGGCCTACGCTAGCGTTGCTCGCGGCTACAAAGCCGGCGGATTCAACACCGACGGCACGCTAGCGCCAGAATTGCGTAGCTTCGGCGAAGAGTCGCTAGTTGAAACCGAGCTCGGCGTTAAATCGAGTCTGCTTGAAAACACGCTTAAGCTAAAGGCTGCGATCTTTCACGACGCGCGCCGTGATCAGCAGGTAAAAAGCTCAACAGGCAGGCTGCGCGACGATGGCAGCACTGAGTTTATCGATTACCTAGGCAATGCGGCTGAGGGTACGAATCGCGGCTTAGAAGTCGAAGCGCAATGGCTCGCTACGTCACAGCTCAGCTTTAACGCGAGTGTTGGCTATCTAGACGCAACGTTCGACAGCTTCATAAACTCCGAACAGCAAGATTTAGCTGGTCGAGATCAGGCCCATGCGCCGAACACTATGGCGCATCTGGGTGCAGACTATGTGCTGGGTCGCTGGTCGCTGTCGGCGTCAGTAGATGCCAAAGACGCGTTCTATTTCTCCGATAGCCATGACACCAAGAGCGAACCATTCGAGCTGCTCAATATGTCTCTGAACTACGACGCAGAGAGGTGGAGCGCTCAGCTATGGGCACGCAATCTCACGGATGAAAATGTTGCAGTGCGCGGCTTTTTCTTCGGCGCCTTCGGCAACGATCCGCGCAAAGACTATGCGCCTGAACCCTATTTTCAATTTGGTGAACCCAGACTCGTTGGCGTTAACTTAGAGTTCACTCTGTGAGTTCACCGCTTGAAATAGCTGCCGTTGTACTGGCCGTGCTGTATTTACTACTCGCGGTGAAGGAAAATATCCTCTGCTGGGCGGCAGCGTTTTTCTCTACGCTTTTGTTCCTGTTCTTATTCTGGGACGCAAAGCTGTATATGGAATCAGCGCTGCAGCTCTACTATCTTGCCATGGCGGTTTACGGCTGGCGTCAATGGCGCCAAGTAAGCGCCAATACTGATCAAGCCACTTTACCGATATCACGCTGGCGCTTTTCTCAGCATGCGCGTGCTATCGGTCTTGTGCTTTTACTAAGCTTGGCGTCAGGCTATGCGCTTGCAACGCTCACTGATGCTCAGCGTCCCTTCGTCGATTCCTTCACTACCTGGGGCGGTGTGGTTGCAACCTATATGGTGGCGAAAAAAATCCTAGAGAACTGGCTCTACTGGCTAGTGATTGATTCGCTGTCTGTTGCTCTCTATCTTGATCGTGAACTCTATGTAACGGCGATGCTGTTCGTGGTTTATATAATAATCATCGCTTTCGGATGGTCAGCATGGCTGAAAACCTATCGCAGCTCGACAGTCAGCGGGTAGACGCAGCGCTCGCCAACTGGCGGCAGTGGCACCCGCGGCCAGCGCAGAGGCCGCGGGTAGTCGCGCGGCTGGGCGGTGAGAGCAATCTTTGTTTTCGAGTAAGCGACGAGTCGACGCAGTGGGCACTGCGCTTGAATACAAAGAGTCCAACCCTGGGAGTGAGCAGAGAGTCCGAGCTTGCGGCCCACAGCGCCGCAGCGCTGGCTGGTCTAGCGCCACCGGTGGTCTACTCCTCAGACGAATGCCTAGTGACGCCGTTGATCGAAGGCGTCGGGGTCTCTTCCTCTGATCTTACTGCGCTTGGCGTTTTGCTGCGAAGAGTTCATCAGCTGCCGGTTGAACTTCCCGCGTTAGATCCCCTTGGCTACCTACGTAGCAACGTAGCCGCGAGGCTTACAGAAGTCTCAGCCACAGGTCACACGTTGATCCATGATTGTGCGCAGTGGCTCGAGACAAACTTTCCCTCCGAATCCGCTGTCCTTTCTCCCTGTCACAACGACTGCCTTCCAGCCAATATGATAAGGACCGAAAGCGGAGTTGTGCTTATTGACTGGGAATATGCCGCAGCTATGGATCCTGCCTACGACTTGGCCGTATTGAGTGTCGGTTGCGGCCTTGATGCTGAACAGATGGAGCTTTTGTTAGGGGCGTATGCGACCGAATCATTCGACGATACCCTTCGAGAAAGAGCCCACTACTATCAGCATTATTACCGCCTTATCGAGATTCTCTGGTGGCTACAGCGAGGTGTCTCCCAAGAAGAAAGTCTACAGGCCCTTGCTCAAGAGATTCTTTCACCGAGCTGAGCTGAGTGCGACAATACGCTTACTTTTATAGCAGGAAGACCCCCATCAAAAAATTCAAAGTTATTACCCGAGAAGACTCTTTCGAGCGCATCTACTATGTAGAGCACGTGCTCACCGGGCAGATATTCCAGCGCTGGGAAACTAACTTTCACGACAGTGAAGACCCCTTGGAAATCTCTATAGATCCTGAGCGCTACAGCATGGGAATGTTGCTAGACAGCGACGAAGACATTCTCTTGTGTGAGTGCGGCGAAGAAGATAATCCCTGTCATTCCGACCAGCTGCTAAGGGTCGTAGGACACTTCGAATTGCCGCGGGAAACTCAAACCGACGACGGCGGCTGGAATATCACCGACGACCTATGGGAGTCCTACGAAGAATTTGTAGACCACGGCGGCGTGGGCGATGAATGGCGAAGCCTCGACTGCGATCTCGTATTCGCACCAATCGGCCTCGATCCAGTTGAAGAGGAATAAATCATGAGCGCGATGCAGCCGACACTAGGCACGCCTTTCTCATCTAGCGCGACTAGGGTACTCATGCTGGGCTCTGGCGAGTTGGGTAAAGAAGTCGTTATCGAACTGCAGCGCTTGGGTGTAGAGGTCATTGCCTGTGACCGCTATGACAACGCGCCAGCAATGCAGGTAGCTGATCGCAGCTACACGTTTTCGATGTTGGACTCCGACGAGCTAAGGCGCGTGATCGAGCTCGAAAAGCCAGATGCCATCGTGCCCGAGATCGAGGCCATCGCTACCGCAACGCTTGTTGAGTTAGAAGCCGAGGGGTTTAACGTGGTGCCTAGCGCACGCGCTGCACAGCTGACGATGAACCGCGAAGGTATCCGCCGTCTTGCGGCCGAGGAGCTTAAGCTCACGACCTCGCCCTACCGTTTTGCGCAGACTCAAACTGAGTATCTGAGCGCCGTTGCTGAGATTGGCCTGCCCTGCGTCGTCAAACCCATTATGAGCTCGTCCGGTAAAGGCCAGAGCACGGTGAAAACACAGGCGGATATCGATGCTGCATGGCAGTACGCTCAAGACGGTGGCCGCGCCGGCGCCGGCAAAGTCATTATCGAAGCCTTCGTGCCCTTCGATTACGAGATTACCCTGCTAACAGTAGTTCACGCCGACGGCATTAGTTTCTGCGAGCCTATCGGGCATCGCCAAGAGAACGGCGACTACCGCGAGTCTTGGCAGCCGCAGTCGATGTCGCACGCAGCCTTGGAAAAAGCCAAACACATAGCCACCCAAGTCACGTCGGCACTAGGTGGGCGCGGACTGTTTGGTGTCGAGCTATTTGTGCGCGGCGACGAGGTGCTTTTTAGTGAAGTATCCCCAAGACCCCATGACACCGGCATGGTAACGCTCATCTCCCAGGATCTGTCAGAGTTCGCGCTGCATGCGCGGGCGATACTAGGCCTAAGTATTCCTAACATCGCCTTCCACGGCCCTTCGGCCTCTGCGGTTTTGCTAGTCGAGGGAGAGAGCCGCAGCCTACGCTTTAACAACCTGCATGCAGCGACAGCGCAAGAAGACACCGCGCTGCGCCTGTTTGGCAAGCCGGAAGTCGTGGGACAGCGGCGCATGGGCGTTGGGCTCGCCCGCGCGGCCACTGTAGAGCAGGCCGTAGAAAAGGCGCTGAAAGTGGTAAGCGCAGTCGACGTTGATATTCAGGCCTAGCCTCTCAGCCCGTAAAAATTAAGGTACACTCAGCGCTGTCTTTACCAACACAGTAGAAAGCAACCTAAGAAAAACGAGGAAAATTATGTTCAGTCATATCATGGTCGGTGCAACCGATATCGAGGCATCAAAAAAATTCTACGACGCAACACTCGGTGCGATCGGCATTGGTCCCGGCGTGGCAAATCCTAGCCCCACGGGCGTGCAGCGCTATTTCTATATGACCCCAACAGGTATCTTTGCGATCACTCAGCCCTTAGACGGAAACGCGGCCACAGGCGCTAACGGCGGCACGATCGGTTTTTCAGTAACCGACGCTGCTCAAGGCGACGCCTGGCACGCCGCGGGTCTCGCCAATGGCGGCACCGACTGCGAAGATGCTCCCGGCATCCGTGAAGGGTCGACAGGTGCCATGTATCTCGCCTACCTGCGCGATCCCTCGGGCAATAAGATCTGCGCCCTGCACCGCATCGCCAGCTAGTGCGACCTGCGTGACTTTATTCGATCAGCAGCCGCGGCTAAGCGACGACACGCTTCTGCTGCGGCCTCTGGCGGAAGCCGACTTCGAGGGGCTTTACCTCGCGGCGTCGGCTCCCGCTACGTGGGCTGGTCACCCCAAACACGACCGTTGGCAACGCGATGTCTTCGAAGACTACTTTGCCTCTCTTCTCGATTCCGGCGGCTGCCTTGTGGCCATCGATTCCAAGCCTGTAGATGAACCTGATCCTAGAATCATCGGCTGCTCGCGCTACTACTCAGCGCCTGACCAGCTCAATTCCGTGGCCATCGGTTTCACCTTTCTCGATCATCACTACTGGGGCGGAATGTGGAATAGAAAAATGAAGGCGCTAATGCTCGAGCACGCCTTTTCAGCCGTCGATGAAGTTTGGCTGCACATTGCTCCCTCTAATCTGCGCTCCCAGCGTGCCGCTGAGAAAATCGGCGCGCAGTTTCAGTACAAGGCTTTGCTCGCCATAGCGGGCGAACCCGCAGAAACGCTGTGCTATTCGATTTCACAATCGCAGTGGCAAGCGAACGGCGCCCTCTAAATAAGCCCTATTCGGCTCACTACGTCTTACTTCAATTCTGGTACAGCATTCGCAATTTCATTGGATGCGCTGCGCAGGGACTCTGAGGAAAGATGCGCGTAGCGCTGCGTAGTCTTTATCTGAGTATGACCAAGCAGCGTTTGCACCTCGTAAAGACTCCTGCCGGCATTGACAAGAAACGACGCAAAGCTGTGCCGCAAGTCATGAACGCGCACGTCACCCAATCCAGCGTTAAGCCTTGCCGTATGCCACGAGTAATAGAAACTTTTATAAGGCTTTAAGGTATTGGGGTTTGCGAATATATAGGGACTGCGTTTACGCTCGTGCAGGTTTTCTAATAGCGCTAGAGCCGATTCTGAAAGCGGCACTACGCGTGCCTTGCCTGCTTTGGTCGTGGGGACATACCAAAGGCTACGGTCCCAATCGACGTCTTCCCATTTCGCATCGAGCACCTCACGCTTACGAGCGCCGGTGAGAATAAGCATAGGAATAATATGCTGCAGCATTGGATTGCGTGAATGTTTTATCGAGCGCAACAGGGCTTTGGCTTCAAGCGCACTCAGAAATCTTTCTACCTGATTGTTCTCTTTAAGCAGCGGTATGCCAGCAGTGGGATTTTTCTCAACGCCGGTAACCTCCCATTTAATGGCGAGGTTATACATATAGCGGAGAAGGATAACGATTCTATTCACACTGCCAGGCTTGTGGGTTTTCAGCAGGGTGTTTATAAGCTCAATGACATCTTTTTTCTGCAGCTCGCTCATCTTTAGATCACCAAAGCTCGGCAGAATATGGTTGGTGATTCTTGAGACATCCATGTCCCATGACTTTTTGTAGGTCTTTACATAGGGGATATAGTCATCGAGAGCGAAAGTAACAATCTTGGGAGCGGAAGCAGAGGCGATTTCTGCGAAAGGATCTTCATCTTTGGAAACAGCTGAAAGATAGCGACGAGCAAGTGTTCGCGCGTCTGCTAGTTTTAGTATCGCCGCGTTGCCTATTTTCTTCTGCACAGCGGATTGGTTTCGTTTCTTGAAACGAATATAGTAAGTTTTACGCCCGCTTAGTAGAACCTTGAGTAATAGGCCCGCGACTCTTTCATCGTAAAAGTCTTCGCTCTTTAATCCACTCGCCAATGAAAAATCATTCACAAAGGACTGGGTCAAGATTAACTTTGCCATGCAAGACACTCCGGAAAATATTATCCGAGAGAATCCAAAATTCAAATAAACAAAAAGAAAGCCGTAATCTAAACGGGCTCAATACTGCTAGTTCTTATTCTAATTTTAGAAACCGCTAAACACACTGCAAGAGCATCCCTGCTGACTTTTCCTGAATCTCCCGAGTCATCTTTGGTAATGAGGAAACCAATCCAAGGACCCATTCGCCAATCCGGGAAATTTGCAGTCAGTACAATTATCTTCGGTAGTACCAAATTAATATTTAGCGGGGAATCGTTTGTCTTTTGTAGAATTTTTTGAACAAACAAAAAATAATTGATTGAGCCTGACTAAGCAGGGGAATTTAAATGCCAATGGTTTCAGAATGTTAGCAGGAAACTAAACCATTACTTACGTAGACAAAGAAGCAATTTTAAAAGAACAATACTGTTACAAATAAATACAAACGCGATAATTATTTGCTTAGTTTTCGCGCTTCACCCGCACCACACGGCCTTTGCGAAGAACACGCTGACTGGTATCCAGTTTCTCCAGATGGTCCTTCAATGCGGGCTGACGCTTTAGCGCCACGCCCGTGGCTAACACGTCAATGACCACCAAGTGTGCAATACGCGATGAAACGGGCGCGAAAGCCTGATCCGCTTCTTCGAAGTTCACCGG
>CBFIDY010000011.1:0-64968 GCA_965661495.1 Pseudohongiellaceae bacterium
TCAGCGGGTTAGCGCTGAAGGCTTGTCTAGTGACCGCCGGGTCTGAGCCGGTGCCTGCTAATTTTTTACTCTGGACTCGTGCTGCGGATTAACCGAGGCTAATCTGAACCTCAACGCCGGCAGCAAGGTCTAGCTTCATGAGCGCGTCTACAGTCTTTTCTGTGGGCTCGACGATATCGAGCAGGCGCTTATGAGTGCGAATCTCGTATTGATCACGCGCGTCTTTATTGACGTGTGGCGAAATCAGAACCGTAAAACGCTCTTTGTTCGTGGGGAGAGGAATAGGGCCACGAACCTGCGCACCAGTGCGACGGGCCGTTTCGACGATTTCCTGCGTAGATTGATCAATCAGACGATGATCGAAGGCTTTTAGCCGGATTCTAATACGCTGATTTTGCATCTATCTACAACTCCGTAATGTCTCTGGATCTGCACCCTGCTTAGTGAGCAGGCTTACCTGAATCCAGCGACCAAAAATTATTAATCTTTCGCGCCAATCATGCCGATAAAAGGCTTGTGAGGCGCTTGAATACTGTAATGTCTGTTCGCAGCGGCCTTGGCCGGTGCCAAATTAGAAGCGGAATTCTACGGCCGCCCCTAACCCCTGTCAAGCAATAACCTGCTCTAAACCTTATTTTCTCTGGCTTTGCGCTGATTCTCGGGTAGCACCTAGAATTACTAGCCTGCCGCTAGTACCCAAGAACTGCCCTTCCCTCCCTGGCAAGCAAACTTTAACCCTCAGAGCCGCCAGATTGAGGCGCAAAAAAAACACCCCCGAAGGGGTGTTTTCCTTTAAAAGCAATCGCTTACTCGAAGATCTTGGCTACGACGCCAGCACCTACGGTACGGCCACCTTCGCGAATCGCGAAGCGCAGACCTTCGTCCATCGCGATTGGCGCGATCAGCGTCACTTCCATCTTCACGTTGTCGCCTGGCATAACCATCTCAACGCCTTCGGGAAGCTCACAAGCACCTGTCACGTCCGTTGTACGGAAGTAGAACTGGGGACGGTAACCTTTAAAGAATGGCGTGTGACGACCACCTTCGTCTTTCGACAGGATGTAAACCTCTGCCTCAAACTTCGTGTGAGGAGAAATCGTACCCTTCTTCGACAGTACCTGACCGCGCTCAACGTCTTCACGCTTAGTACCACGCAGAAGAACACCCACGTTCTCGCCTGCACGACCTTCGTCAAGCAGCTTGCGGAACATCTCAACGCCCGTACAAACAGTCGTTGTCGTGTCACGGATACCAACGATCTCGATCTCGTCACCCACGTTAACGATACCGCGCTCAATTCGACCCGTTACCACAGTACCGCGGCCGGAAATCGAGAACACGTCTTCGATAGGCATGAGGAAAGCTTGGTCAACGTCACGCACTGGCTCTGGGATGTAGTTGTCGAGCGTCTCAACAAGCTTCAGTACCGCTGGCGCGCCGATGTCTGATGTGTCGCCTTCCAGCGCCTTCAGCGCAGAACCGATCACGATAGGCGTGTCGTCGCCTGGGAATTCGTACTGATCCAGAAGCTCACGGATTTCCATCTCAACCAGCTCAAGAAGCTCAGCATCATCAACCATGTCCGCTTTGTTCATGAACACAACGATGTAAGGCACGCCAACCTGACGCGACAGCAGGATGTGCTCGCGAGTCTGGGGCATGGGGCCGTCTGCAGCTGAACAAACCAGAATAGCGCCGTCCATCTGCGCCGCACCGGTAATCATGTTCTTAACGTAGTCAGCGTGTCCAGGACAGTCAACGTGCGCGTAGTGACGGTTGGGTGAATCGTATTCAACGTGTGACGTTGAAATAGTGATACCACGCGCCTTTTCTTCAGGGGCGTTATCGATTTGTGCGAAGTCGCGCGTCGCGCCACCGTAAGCTTCTGCACAGACCTTAGTCAGAGCCGCTGTTAGCGTCGTCTTACCGTGGTCAACGTGACCAATCGTACCGACGTTTACGTGAATCTTACTTCTTTCGAACTTTTCCTTAGCCATGATTGACTGCCCCTCAACGTTTACTTGCTCGTTAATTCTTACTTGTCTGGCTTGCCTCATGGGCCCGCCACTACGTCTAGCTATTCGATTGAGGGGCGAGCCCCACATCAGAATTCTTTTTACAATTAGGCTTTTAGCAAGCTCAATCGTGTTTACGCTCTTTCCTTACACCATCGTTTCGCGCTGTTTGCCCTCAAGCCAAACCGCATGATGGTGCTCACACCAGGAGTTGAACCTGGGACCTCTTCATTACCAATGAAGTGCTCTACCGCCTGAGCTATGCGAGCGAAACAATGCTCATCTCATACGCTATGAAATGGAGCGGGTAGCGGGAATCGAACCCGCGCAACCAGCTTGGAAGGCTGGGGTTCTACCGCTGAACTATACCCGCCTGTATCGACTTCACTTGCTAACCCTATGAATCGTAATGATTTATATGGTGGAGGGAGGTGGATTCGAACCACCGAAGCTTGCGCGTCAGATTTACAGTCTGATCCCTTTGGCCACTCGGGAACCCCTCCTACAAGATCCCCCAAGGGATAAACAAACCCTCGGCTCTCTTACACAGGAGCGGCATTTTATGGGAATTGGCTACAAGGCGCAATCGTTTAGCGCAGAAAAACCCTGGCGTTAAGGCTGGGGTCCCAGCTCACTGATTTTCAGCAGCCCGGTGTTTATAAGCGGCACAGGAGCGCGAGAAACCGAACGCGCCGCTGGCTCAGTCTTTGTCGGCGCAACTAGCTGAAACCAGACTAGGGCGGCGACATTAGCGAGTAGTAGTACAACAAGAATGTAGCGCATACCCCTACCCCTGAGAGACCCGCAGGCCGTCGAGCACTAAATCTGAAATAATTTCAACGCCTTGCGACGCGAGATGAGCGCCCAGCTCGGAGGCGCCGCCACCGGTTAAAATAAGCCGAGCGCTGCCCGACGCGTTGTTAAGCGCCTGCCACTGCGCTTGAATCACCGCAACCGCCGCCGCAAGAGTACCGTGATAAACCGCCTCATCGGTCGAATTACCGAGCGCGATACTGCCAGCCTCAAAGCCGGCATCGAGGCGAATCCGCGTATTTTCCTCTAAAGACCGCCGCATCAAAGCTAGTCCGGGCAGAATAAACCCTCCGCCGTGCTCGCCATCCTCTGCGATTCTGTCGATGGTAAGAGCCGTCCCGCAGTCCACGACCAAACAGGCAGTTGGCGCCATGGACCGAGCCGCTAGCATCGCAAGCCAGCGGTCAACGCCCAGTCTCGCGGGGTCAGCATAGCGTATGCGAAGCCCGCCGCACTGCGCACTAACGCGAGCCACATTCACCTTAGCATTAAAGACTTGTTCACATTCACGAGCCAGCTGCTCGAGATACTCTGGCGCCCGCACGCTTGCGATATGTACCCGCTCGACGGAAGCTACCTCAAGCTCGGCGGCAATAGCGCTAACGCTGTCAGCTACCCGCGCCGGCGTTGCCCGCACGCTCTGCGGGTCGCGGCAGCGCCACTTCAATCTAGAGTTACCGGCGTCAATTTCTATAATCATTTAATTGCCATTCCAAGTGGGCGTAGTGTGGCAGACATTTCTCCACCTTCGAAACGCCTGATCTCGCTCTGCCCATCTATCTCTACTTCCAGCAGCAGCGCACCGCTGTCGTCGATACCCATGCAGATACCTTGAGTCTGGCGCTCGCCCTGGCAGAGCACCACAGCCGCGCCGGCATAGTAGTCAACTTCGCTCCACCGCGCGATAAAGGGTTTGAATCCGCTTTGCTCAAACTCACTGATAAAATACCCCAGCTGATTAAGCAGCGCTGCCGCTAGTCTCTGCGCAGAAGGTGGCGCTGTCATGATCTCAAGAAGATCGGTAACCGGGCGGTCGAGAGTCTTGGCCTGCTCGGACCCTAGCTGTAAATTAATTCCTATTCCAATCACCACCTGACTCTCGACGGTTCGACGCAGCTCGAGCAAAATACCCCCGAGCTTTTTCCCCTCTACGAGTACATCGTTCGGCCATTTTAGACGCACGTTCTCTGCACCTAGCTCCGTTAGCGCGGCCTGAACCGCTAAACCGACAACGAGACTCATACCCTGCAGAGCGTTGGCCTCAAGATCAAAGCCGCGGACGAGAGTGAGATAGAGGCCTGCATTGCTTTCGCTAGACCAGACCCTGCCCCGGCGGCCACGCCCTGCGCTTTGATAGCGCGCAATCAATGCACTTGGCACGCAGCGCTGAGTGTCCGCCAGCGCCTGCAACTGCCGCAGCGCTTCAGCATTAGTCGAATCGATCTCTTCGAATAACTGCAGCGCCGGTTTGACCCCGCCGTGAAGCGGTAGCAGCGTCGCTTCGAAACCGTGCTTGTCTATCCAATCGTTTAGCATGTCATCAATCTTGCTCAGCGCTTTCTTCGTGACTTGAATTACATTCGGCGACCGACAGCCGGATTCTCATAAACAAAAAACCCGTCGCGCGTTAGCGAGACGGGTTTTTTGACTTAGCCTTGGCCTAAGCCAGGGCTCTACTTAGCCTTGAGTATCGGCCGCATCCAGCCCTTCGCCGCGGCGCAGCTTGGCAATCAGCGACGACGCCTCAAGTACAACAATGATACTTGCAGCCATCACGGCAAGACTCATACCCATGAGCAACCAATCACCTCCGTTGTAGAAGCCAATGAGCTGCAGCGCGCTTGCCCAGAAAGCAACCACGATAATGAACACCATCGGCACCAGCGTGTAGATCGCTGGGCGACCTAAGCGCATGAGGAAGATAGACACCACCAGCAGAGTGAGCGCCGCAAGGATTTGATTGGAAGCACCGAACAGAGGCCAGATGAGCATACCGCCGTCGCCGAGGTACTGGCCGTTTGAGGCGCCGAACGCAAGAGTTAAACACGAAGCAACTGCGACTAGCGTTGAAACGATGTTGTTCTTAAGCGGCGCGATATCGTAGATGCTGCCCCACTCCTGAATGATGTAGCGCTGCAAACGCAGGCCGGCATCCATCGTCGTACCTGCAAACAACACGACCATGACCGCAAGCATAGTTTGACTAAAGCTCAGGGGAATCCCCCAACCCTCGGTAATCAGCGCGGCACCGCCAGCAATAAAGGCGCTAGATCCACCGCTGCCGAAGCTGGAATATATTCCACTCCAGTCGGCCGCGTTCGCAGCGTACAGCGAACCTGTTACGGCGGTGATAGTAATGAGCGCGAGCGTGCCCTCGCCCAGCGCGCCCAGATAGCCAACGAAGCGGGCATCTTTTTCGTTATTGAGCTGCTTTGAACTAGTGCCTGACGCTACGATGCCGTGGAAGCCTGAAAGCGCGCCGCAAGCGATGGTAACGAACAGCATTGGGAATATCGGCGGAGTTCCGGCAGCGAGATTCTCATTGAACATGGGCGCTGACACCTGCGGAAGCGTTAGCAGCACAGCGCCGTAGAGAACAAACAAACCCACGACCAGCTGTGCGCCGTTGATATAGTCGCGCGGTTGCAGCAGCAGCCATACTGGCAGGCTTGATGCGATGCCGGCGTAAACGAATAGTAGGATGATCCAGTTACCGTTATCACCAAGACCAAAGATATCTCCCGGCAGCTCCAGAGGCATCACGCTGCCTATGTAGATCGATAGGTAAAGAATACCAACCCCGATAATAGAAATTAACAGCAGGTTGTACTGTTTACGGATTAGCACACCAATACCAATCGCTACAGGGATCGCAGCCCAAGCAGGAAAGACTGAAGTCGGAATCTCAACCATCTCACTCGCGATGATCGTGCCGAAAACAGCGTTCACCATTAGAAGCAGCAGGAAGATCACGACCATAAACAGTGAGCGAGTCCGTGTACCCACAACGTCCTCGGACAGCGCCCCGATGGATTTCGCCTTATGACGCGTACTCGCCCAGAGCGCGCCCATGTCGTGTACACCGGCAAAAAAGATAGAACCTAAAGTGACCCAGAGAAGCGCTGGGCCCCAGCCCCAATACACGGCGATAGCAGGGCCAACGATTGGCGCCGCACCCGCGACCGAAGTGAAGTGCGCACCCCAAAGTACGAATTTGTTAGTTGGCACGAAATCAACGCCGTCATTGAACTCGTGTGCCGGCGTCACGTAGTCCGGATCGAGACGATAGATCTTCTCAGCGATAAACTTAGAGTAGACAAACCAGCCGAAGGTAAAGCCAATCAGTCCGAAGACAATGATAAAAACCGAGGACATTAACGTTTCTCCCGAATTATTATTATGGGACCCAGGGCGGCTCTGCGGCCTACTCCTGAATCCTTATGAGGCTCAGCATCATAGCAAGGCTAGGATGCTGAGCAAGTGTCAGCTAGTCGCCCGCCGCATGGTAGGTCCAATAGCCGATGAACATCTCGTCCCAGCTCTGCAAACCAAAGCGTAACTCTTTACTCGGGTCTGGATTAGCGGGGTTGTACTCTGAGTTATCGAAGGAGCCTGTCACGTGCACCTTGGTGCCGGCCACAAGCTGAGCTGGCGTTTCAAGCTGGTAGGTTGGCTGCCACGCGTAGCTGTAGTTTGGCACGCTCAGCAACTCGGTGAGTGTGCCGTCTGGCGCCTCGGCGATGAACTTCATGTCTTTGCCGCGGAAATGCATATGAGCGCGCAACCCCGTCACTACGACATCTTCTTGGAACGTGTAGGCGGCGCGCACTTCGTGATCCTTCGCATATGGCGGGATACGAAAGGCGTTAGACACCGAGCGCGTGAAGTTCTCATGCGCCGGCGGCTCGTCGTGCATATAGAGACCGATCTTGGTCTCATCTACCGTTGCCTTACCGTTAGTCGTAAAGTGGAACTGCAAAGACAACTTATGGCCCTTGGGAATGAACACGCCCGTATTTTCGGGGAACGTCATAGCGTCGACTTTGCCCGGGGCGTAGCCTTCGAGGAAGCGACGCGCGACGGAACTCGTGTCGGCCTCGCCTCCGTCAAAGTCCTCAGAGGGCGCAGTAACATAGGCCAGCAGGTGGTGCAGTACCGACTCATCGCCTGCAATAAATTGAACGCTCTCAACCCATTTATCTTCGTCAAAAGGCAGATCGACGTCGACGTTGATGTAGTCCAGAACACCGGTAGCCGGAATTTCCATGGCAGGGGTTTTCACAACGTAGTCCGGCTCACCGAGCTGCCACGCTTTGCGATCAGGGAACTCGACCTCGGCCAGCGGGTCAATCGCAGCGGCGCCACGCGGCGCTCCCGCATCTATCCAGCTGATAAGTGTCTCGAGCTCTTCTGTTGGTAAGTAGCGCGCATTGGTAAAATGTCCGATGGATGGGTCAACCTGCATTGGCGGCATACGCTTACTCAGCAGCACTTCGCGAATCATCGGTGACCAACCTTGTAGCATCAGGTGGCTATCCAGAGCGAAAGGCCCAATACCACCCTCGCGATGGCAAGAGGCGCACTGCTCAATGACAATAGGCGCCACATCGGCCGCATAGTCGGGCGTCTGCTCAGCAAGTGCTTCTAAGCGAGGGAAATCTAAGGCGCAGTCCGCAGCGCCAGACTCCGTGGCGGGCGTCTCACCCTCCAGCACCTGCTCTAGCGAGCCTACCGCCCCTAGAAAGCCGCGCGACAGACGTGCCGGATCGAGAACAACAATCTCACCTGCCCGGCTTAGCCCCAAGGTTTGGGTAATTAGCTGGCTTTCGTCGAGCAGCATGGGAAGCTCGATACCGAAGTCCGCCTGCGCGGAACGCGAGTCTGCAAGCTCAACTGACGAGCGCGAATCGATCACGCCAAAGGCAACGTCGCGATCGCTCCACTTGGTAGCTACTGCTGTGAATTCCGCAAGCTGCGACGCCATCGCCTCGCAGCTGCCGTCGAACGCCATGAGGACAAGAGACTCTTTGTCGCCGTAGCGACTAAACTGATGAAATTCGCCCGCCGTGTCGAGCGCGGCAAAATCACCTAGCCTATCAGCAGCGAGACTTGCCGAGCTCGCAATCGCAGCGACTCCTGCCAAGGCAAATACTGAAGTGATTCTTTGAAGGAACATTGGACACCTCTCTGAAAAATTACGTGGCCGGAGTGTAGCGCAAAAACTGAGAGCTCCCGGCGTTAAAAGCATGACTTTTTGTTACGTAACGCTCAGCCCGCCTCCAAAAATCAGCAGGCAGTAGCCAGCGCCATTCATAGCTAGTCTGCCTTTTCAGGCGCGCGAACGTAGCTGCCCAAACTATCCACGAGTGCAAAGCGCCGGAACAGCTCGTAGAGCATCCACCCCGCAGCGGCAACAACCACCGCCAGCATGCCCCAGCGCATGAGCGCCGCAAAGAAAACCCCATCGAATATCGGCATTTGCAGCTGATACTCGCCAAAGGTAGCGCCGCGCTCCAGCATCCAGTGCCAGGCGCTGTGGGCGACCAAGGCTGACAGTAAAATAGTGCCGATGCGCTCACGGACAAAGCGGGAGAACAGGATGTTCAGCAGCGGAATGACGAGTAGCAGTATGAACAGCTGCCCTAGCTCGACGCCGACATTAAAAGCCAGCAACGAGGAGAACAGATGGCCGCCGGCAAACTGCAGCGTATCGCTAAACAAGAAGGAAAAGCCGAAGCCATGAATAAGACCGAAGCCGAAGGTGACTATCCAGCGATGCTCAAGCCGCGCGCCTACAATGTTCTCAAAGGCCATGTAAACAATAGACAGCGCAATAAGCGTCTCAATAAGCGGCGGAAACCACAGCACCTCGGGGGCTAGACCGAATGCCGCGCTTATCAAGGTAATCGAATGGGCGACGGTGAAGGACGTAACCACGGGGATCAAACCTCGCAGTGAGCGCAGTGGAATCACCAAACAGAACAGGAACAGCAGGTGATCTATTCCCTCCAATATATGTTCAAAACCCATCACCACGAATCTCAGCGCAGCTTGATGCCAGCGCGGGTCGAGCTCCACCACTCCGGGATTCCCCATGTAGTTAAAGATACGTTCGGCGCCTGTGGGCACGAGAAAGCGCAGCACCGTTGTTGTCTCATTAGCTAGCGTGCCGAGCAGCGGGTCTACGCTAAAGTCTGCATTCTCGTCGCTGATTGGGTAGGTCACCATCACATCCAGCACACCTTGGCGCCAGTAGAGATTAACCGAGTCGTCCAGTGGCTCACTTAACAGGTTCGCCCGCGCCGACTCATAGTCGGTAAATGAGCGATCCGAGGGCAGCTCGACGCGGACGGCAGCGACGCTCTTGTCTGTCAATTCCACCCCGTTCTCAAAGAACTTAAATGATTCGGTAATGTAGACCCGTGCAGCGTCGTTGATGGCAAAGTCTGCCTCGGAGATTTGAATAAACCCCGGGCCACGCAGGGGAAAGCTGATTTCGCCGAAGGCCTCCATAGGCACACGCAGCAACGCGGTCAGGGTGTCGCCCTCGGGCTTTACGAAGGCATTCACGGTTATTCGGGTCGGAATATCGTGAGCCTGCGCCGTATTCAACAGGCCGAGCAGAATCATGAAACTCGCGATGGCGAATGAGGCCAGCCGCCTACCCGGGCGCGACAGAACCTGAGTCGCAATCGAAGCTGAGCGAGCGTGATCGTGCGTGACAATCTGCAACTTATTCTGTGTCAAGCATCGATCCATTGCATAAACTCCATTTTTTTCAATCAGTTGCAATCAGCTAAGACGCCCCATTAGGCGCTAGCGAAAAGATTCAACCGAGTATACTGCCTGCCTAGAAATGAGTATACTCCGGACGACTCTGGAGAGTATTCACGCCCCTTAGAAGGGCAAATGGAGGATATAAGAATGAGAAAATCAAAGTTATTCGTAGGCGCAGCGCTCGTCGTTGCCCTGGTTGCGCTCGGGGTGGGCCAATCGAAGATGCAAGAGCCGAGCGTCGCGCAGAGCGGTGGCGTTATGGCACCCCATTTTCTGGTAGATCCTTACTGGCCAAAACCGCTCCCGAACAACTGGGCTATGGGTAACACGATTGGTGTCGACGTCGACGAGCGCGACCACGTCTTCATCGTTCACCGCAACGACGCATCACAGTTTGGCGGCAACACCGAGATCGGCCTGCAAGGCGGCGTTTCAGAATGCTGTACACCTGCCCCGCCGATCATCGAGTTTGATCCCGAAGGCAATGTCGTTAATGCATGGGGCGGCCCTGTAGAAGGCGCACCTTATGTATGGCCTGCTTCTAACCACGGTATCGAAGTCGCGCCCAATGGTGACGTCTGGATCGGCGGCAACGGTGGCGGCGACTCCCACGTACTCGTCTTCACTCGCGATGGTGAATATGTCCGCACAATCGGCATGCAAGGCGAAGGCCGTGACAGTAACAGCCAGACTCACTTTGCCCGCGTAGCTGAAATCGCAATCGACCCTGAAGCCAACGAAGCCTATTTCGCTGACGGCTATCAAAATCGCCGCGTAGCGGTAGTTGACGTTGCCACTGGCGCCTTCAAGCGCTACTGGGGTGCCTACGGCAATACGCCCGATGACACTGCCGACGTCACTTACGTACCTGGCCAAGCTGGCCCTCAGCAATTCCGCGGCCCAGTTCACTGCGCAGAGCCTTCAAACGACGGCCTAGTTTATGTCTGTGACCGTGGCGCCGACCGCGTGCAAGTATTCCGCAAAGACGGCACCTACGTGCGCGAAGTAGTCTATAACCCGGCTACTCTCAACCAAGGTTCAACTTGGGACATCGCGTTCTCACGTGACGAAGAGCAAAAGTACATCTACCTAGCCGACGGTCAAAACTTCAAGATCTCAGTGATCGACCGCGAGTCAATGGAAGTGCTTTACACCTTCGGTCAGGGCGGCCGTCAGCCGGGTACGTTCTACGCACCTCACAGCATCGCAACGGATTCTGCCGGCAACGTTTACACGACAGAGACCTACGAAGGCAGCCGCGTCCAAAAGTTCGTGAACCAAGGCATCCGTGCCGTGACTGTCCGCAACAATGCGCCTACATGGCCTGCAAGCGAGCTCTAAGCTAGACGCTTAGTTTGTAGCGTAGGCTTCAAACAGATCGCGGTTCACTCGACCGCAAAAAGAACCGCAGCGCTCATTGAGCTCTGCGGTTTTTTTATGCCGCTGTTATGTTTCTCACCGCGGCATTTTTGACAAGGGGCGCCTCTTGCTTCATGGCAGCGGATTAAGACTGCGTTCAGCACTCTGCTCGCAAACTAGGCTTATTGAAACAGGCATGCAGGTCATTTATTCTGTTTCTCCTCTGCGCCATTGACGGCGAGAGACTTCCTCTCAACAATTGGCCAAGCGCCCTTCGCGCTCAGGCAAACAGCACAAGGACTCCGCAATGAAGTACGCTGCGCCGCATTCTTTCCTCTCAAACTCAGCAACAGCACTAATCGCTGCTTGCGTAGGCGTAACGCGCCACTTGCCACTCAGCCTGGCGCTGGCCGTGGCTGTCATAGCACCCATCTCTAACGCGCAAGAGTCTGTCGAAGTGGGCTACGAGTTCGCACGTGGCAAGCTTACCGAGCTCAGCGCTATGAAAACGACTCTCGCGATCCCCGCCTTTACTGACGAGCGTGACGTCGCAGATAACCGTGAAATTTTCAGCGGCGAACTGGCACAAGGTGGAGTCTTACTAGCAGAAAAGCCCATGGCAGAGATTATCGGCGAGGCTATGCGCGCGGGTTTCGCCGCCAGCAATGCCAAACTCGCAAGCGACGAGGCCGGCATGCGCTTGGCAGGGTCTCTGCTCGCGACCGAAGCTGCTATAGTCAATCGCGGCGGCGTAGACTCGCTGCAGATCACACTGCGCACTAGCATTCAGCTGATGGAAGGATCGCGCACGGTTTGGCAGACCAAACTGTTCGGGCGCGGCACTGTGCCGGTCGATGAAGGTGCTGCAGCCGCAGTGGGCAAAGCGCTCGATCGACTGATCGAAGAGCTATTAATAGACGACTACTTCCTGGCCGAAATCCGCTAACGACACCCTAGCGCTTGGTCCAAGGTCCCTGTCGATCCCAGGGCGGGCGCAGAGTCAGCTCGATCGGCGAAAAAAGTAAACCCGCTCAAAGCCTCGATCTCTTGTAAGGTAGTACGCGTATCGCAGTGATGCACGTGCACTGCGAGGCTTTGAGCGAACTTGAAAGCACTCAGCCGCCCATCCTCATGGGCAATCAGCTTAAAAAAACCTTTAGGCGTCGCGATGTCGCCGGCGCCTGGGTCTGGGTCTAGACCTGGGTCTAGGACATAGAGCGGACCAGTAACCACATAGAGCGCACCGATCCGGCGTACAGCGTTGCGCAGCGACCACTCGAGACCAGACCAAGCGCCTCGCTCCAGACTAGCGGAGCGCAGCGTGGTGGCAGAGAGCAGATTAGCCTCGTGCCAGTAAGGCGTCCCTGCGACACTAACTATAGGCATAAGCGCTGCCCGCTCGAGTCCCTGTGCCTGCGCCAGAGCCTCAAGTTCAGCCGCGACGCGGGCATTCTCAGCGCTGATGTCCCACTCGTCATCTACTAAAAACTCCCTCGAAAGACTCGACGCGATACCTATGGACCCCGCCCGCATCTGATAGGCTAGCCAATCTGCAGCCTGTCGCTGCTCGTTGTAGGCTAAGGCGTAGCTCGATCGCAGCACCATTCTTGCAGGATCAGCAGACCCCTGCGGGCAGGAGCCAAGACAGTGGCTTACCCTGAGCTCTGCCGCGTCTAGTGGCTCTAGTGACAGGGCGCAGGCAAACAGGCAGAGGCCAAAAAGCCATTTGCGGCTCCGCGGGGAGTTCAAATTCATTGGAATCACGCTGTTTCCTTGATTTAGCACCCTTCCCGCTGAAAAGCGGTTAATGCTCCGAATAATGGGGTTCTCAGCTTAAATCAGCCTGTTTAATTCTACTCAAATTCTCGAAAAGCGGCAGTTTTAAATATTTAGGATGTATTTCTAGACAATCGGACATACTCTCAGCCACGTTACCAGTTTAATAGATAGATGTTCGAACGTGGTTAGTAGCCACTCATAGGAGTAAGACATGGTTAAAATTTCGTCACTAAAATTGGGCGCAGCAGCACTGCTCAGCGCCGCTGTTGGAATGGCCAGTGCCGGCGAGCGCATCAGCGACTTCTCGCTAGTGGACGCCGAAGGCCGCTTCTTTCAACTGAGCCGTCACGCTGATCAAGACGCTGTGGTGCTGTTCGCTCAGGACGATAGCCGCGATGTGCGCAAAGCCGCCAAAGACATCGCAGCGCTTGCCGAGCAGTTCGCGGGTCAAAACGTCGAATTCCTGATGCTCGACTCCACGGGTCGTGCTGATAAAGCTGAACTACGCAAAGCTGCGGACAAGGCAGATATCACTCTTCGAGTGCTTATCGACGATACTCAGCTTGTCGCGGAAGAGCTCGGTTTAAGCCGCGCACTAGAAGTCGCTATTCTCGATCCCAAAGCGAAGGAGCTCGTATATCGCGGTGCGCTGAACGACCGCTTCGCCGAAGGCAAGAAAGCCCGCCGCGCGAGCGAGCACTACGTTGCCGACGCCCTGCAGGCGATGATGGCCGGAGAAGAAATAACCGCTCAGTTCGCCAGCAATGGCGACGCGATCGACTTTGCCTCGGGCGATCTCATGAGCGTGTCCTACGCCAATGACGTGGCGCCAATCCTAGAGCAGCGCTGCGTAACCTGTCACCAAGAAGGCGGCATCGCACCTTTCGCGATGAGCAGCCACCAAATGGTTCAAGGCTGGTCACCCATGATTCGCGAAACGCTGATCACCAAGCGTATGCCCCCGGGTCAGATCGACGTTGAGTACTCAAATGATTTCCACGGCGTGAATCACATCACAGTGGAAGAAACTCAAAAGCTCGTCCATTGGATCGACTCCGGCGCCAAAAACGAAGGCAGCACTGACCCACTAGCGGAACTCAAAACAGAGGTCGTTAAATGGGGCCACGGCGAGCCAGACATGATCGTCGACATCCCACCGCAGACTATCCCTGCTTCGGGCACCGTTGAGTATCGAAACCTCGTCCTACCTCTCGATCTGCCGGAAGATAAGTGGGTTAAAGCGGTTGAATTCGTCGCTGGTGACACAACTGTGCTACACCACATCATCGCGTGGGCACAGGCGCCTGATACCGGCTCTGGCCGCGGCGGTGCGTTCGGCATCCTGAATCAGGGCATTGGCCTCGGGGCTTACGCGCCTGGCAACTCAATCAACACTTACCCAGAAGGCGCAGGATTCCCTCTTGAGCAGGGCAGCGGCCTCATTTTGCAGATGCACTACACGACCTCAGGCAAAGAGACGGTTGACGCATCACAGATCGGCATTCACTTCTGGGACGAAGAGCCTGAGCGACCAATCCTCGGCGGTTCAGCGGCAGATCTCGAAATCGATATCGCACCGTTCGAAGCGAATCATGAGATGGTTGCCACGAAGAAGTTCCGCAAAGACTCTTACCTCACTATGGTTGGGCCACACATGCACTACCGTGGCTACGATGCCAACTTCAAGCTCGTCTACCCTGACGGCACTGAAGAGGAAGTGCTCAACGTGCCAAACTATCAGTTCAACTGGCAGAAGACATATGACTTCAAAGAGCCTAAGTACATGCCAGCGGGTACCGAAATGGTGTTCCGAGCAACATTCGACAACTCTGAGATGAATCCTTACAACCCGGATCCATCCGCTGAGATTTCGTGGGGGGAACAGACCTGGCAAGAGATGATGTTCGGCTTCTTCCGCTATGTGGAAGCTGACGAAGGCGAGTAACTCTTACTAGCGTCTTACACGGGCCCGGCTGTTTAGCGACAGTCGGGCTTTTTTGTGTCTGGCGGTAAGTCATTAAACAGAGCCTTCCTAAAGACTGCACTCTCATGACACCTCAGGGGATACTTGCTAGACTCGAGCACTTTCGGAGCGCTAGATTTGGAAGGCGCCCTATTGATTCCATGAGATTTTTTGATGAACAAGACCCTACTAAACGCCCTATCAAAGGCCGCATTGGTTTCCGCAGTTGCAAGCAGCGCGCTCCTCTCAACCTCTGTTCTAGCAGACAGCCTGCTCTATAAAAATATTAATGGCTACACGCTAAATGAGACTCGCGAGCTCGTTAAATTCATCGCCCTGCGCGTGGAAGACGATCGAGTAGCGGCTCTTTATAGTGAAGGCGATGAGCTCCCGAACGAAGACGAGCTCGACAGTGTAATCGACGGCGCTGGCCGCACGCTGACCTCGGGCCTCATCGATGCCCACGGTCACGTCTTGAGCTACGGCCAAAGCCTACTGCGGGTTGATCTCGTAGGCACAGAAACCGAGGCGGAAGCCGCTCAACGCGTCTTTGACTTTGCCGCTGCCAATACCGAATTAGAGTGGGTACTAGGCCGCGGCTGGAATCAGGTGCTGTGGGACAGCAACACCTTCCCCACGGCTGCCAGCCTCGACACGCAGCTTGCTGAGCGCCCGGTGTGGCTCTCGCGCGTAGACGGCCACGCCGGCTGGGCGAACAGCGCAGCCATGGAGCTCGCCGGTGTTACAAAGGACACTCCCGACCCCGACGGCGGACAGATTCTGCGCGACGCCGACGGTAACCCCACCGGCGTTTTTGTTGATAACGCCATGGCGCTCATCCGCAGCAATATCCCACCGGCTACGGTAGACGAACAAAAGTTTGCCCTCATGACTGCGATGAAATCGCTGTCTACCTACGGTCTCACCGCCGTGCACGACGCAGGCGTTGCGAGCAGCACAGTTGCTGCCTATAAAGAGCTGTTAGAGGAAGGCCCTCTGCCAATCCGCGTCAACGTCATGCTAGGCGCAACTGATCCGCTCTACACCGATCGTCTTGCCGAGGGACACTACAGCGACGCTGAGCAAACCCTCACGATCAACAGCGTGAAAATCGCCGCCGACGGCGCCTTGGGCAGTCGCGGTGCCGCAATGATAGACGACTACAGCGATATGCCCGGCCACAAAGGCCTCATTCTTCTCAGTGAGGAGCGCATGCAGTACCTCATGCGCGCGGCAATGAACTCAGGTTTCCAGGTGAACACCCATGCGATTGGCGACGCGGCCAACAAGCTCGTGCTCGACAGCTACGAGCAGCTCATCGAAGAGACCGGCTCGCGCGACCTGCGTCACCGCGTTGAGCACGCACAGATTCTTCGCTATGAAGACATTCTTCGCTTCGCCGAGCTGGGCGTTATTCCTTCCATGCAGGCGACACACGCCACTAGCGACAAAAACATGGCTGTGGATCGCATTGGCGATGTGCGTATTCAAGGCGCTTATGCCTGGCGCAAGCTAATCGATGCCGGCGCTTTAATTGCTAACGGCTCTGACTTCCCTGTGGAATCACCCAATCCTTTCTTTGGCCTGCACGCGTCTATTACGCGTCAGGATAAGAACAACGACCCCGTCGGCGGCTGGTTCCCTGAGGAACGCATGACCCCTGAGGAAGCTTTCGCGAGCTTCACTCTGGATGCCGCATACTCAGGTTTTCAAGAAGACTACCTTGGGTCGCTAGAGCCGGGAAAGAAAGCGGATTTCGTTATTCTGGATCGCGACATCTTTACCGTACCAAACTCAGACATTTGGCAGGCTAAAGCGCTAGAGACTTGGGTCAACGGCAAGCGCATCAATCCCTAGGGCGCGCACGGCGGCAAACTGCAGCCGCCTTCCCTGCACTTATTGGCATGGGGCACCGCGCCCCGCGGAGGCACTCATGAGCACTGGCAAGCAGACCTTTTTTTCTACCTCTTCGCTATCCGCGCGTGGGCGCTTCCCCCGCTTAGCAGGCCTTGGCCTGCTAACAGCATTGGCCGCCCTAAGCGCCTGCGCCCCGGAGGCGATAGACCCGCAAGCGCGTGTCAGCAAAGCTGCCGAGCTGATCGCCGCGACGGAGCTGGCGCGCTGGGAAGAGTATGCAGCGAATGTCACGATCAAGCGCGACCGCTGGGGCATTCCGCATATTTACGGCAAAAGTGATGCCGACACCGTTTTCGGCACGCTCTACGCGCAGGCGGAGGACGACTTTAATCGCATAGAGGTTAACTATCTCAATGCCATGGGTCGGCTAGCTGAAGCTGAAGGTTCGGGTGAGATCTACCGCGACCTACGCATGAAGCTGTTCATCGACCCCGAAGTCATGCAAGAGCAGTACGAAGAGAGCCCTGAATGGCTGCGCGAGCTCATGGACGCCTTCGCCGACGGTCTCAATTATTATTTACACACGCATCCCGAAGTGACACCTCGCGTTATTACGCGCTTCGAACCGTGGATGGCACTGACCTTTTCTGAGGGCAGCATCGGTGGCGATATCGAGCGGGTAAATCTCGATCAACTGCAGGAGTTTTACGGTCGCGGCGGTGTTGCAGAAACCCGCACGGCGAAGCTCGACACCGAGAAGCAAAATCCTGCGAGTGCCCTCGCCATGGCCCCACGGGTTGAGCAGAATAAAACAATCGCCGACGGCGAGCCCCGCGGCTCAAACGGCTTTGCCATTGCGCCTGCAAACACCGCTAACGGCAATGCACTGCTGCTGATTAATCCTCACACCTCGTTCTTCTTCCGCTCTGAGCTGCACATGGTGAGCGAAGAAGGCTTGAATGCTTACGGCGCGGTAACTTGGGGACAGTTCTTCGTCTACCAAGGCTTTAGCGATAAGGCCGGCTGGATGCACACTTCTAGCCGCGCCGATGCTATCGACTACTACGCCGAGACCGTCATCGAACGTGACGGCGAACTGTTTTATCAATACGGCGACGAAGAACTCGAGCTAACGGCGAGCACGCTCACCCTGCCCTACCGCGAAGGCGAGTCTCTGAATGAACGTCAATTCACCGTGTATCACAGCCACCACGGCCCAATCATACGCGCAGAAGACGACAAATGGGTGAGCATAAAACTCATGCAGGAACCGGTGAAAGCGCTTACCCAGTCTTACCGACGAACAAAGGCAGAGGGTCACCAAGAGTTCTATCGCAATATGCGCCTGCACACGAACTCGTCGAATAATACGGTGTATGCAGACGCTCAGGGCAACATTGCCTACTACCACGGTAACTTCATCCCGCGACGCGACTTGAGCTTCGATTGGAACAGCACGCTAGACGGCAGCAACCCCGCTACCGAGTGGCAGGGTTTGCACACTCTTGAAGAGTCCATCACGCTGCTCAATCCCGCGAACGGTTGGATTCAGAACACCAACAACTGGCCCTTCACCGCTGCAGGAGAAAATAGCCCGCGCGCGGAAGACTACCCCCGCTATATGGCGAACTACGTTGAGAACCCGCGCGGGATTCACGCAGTGCGTGTCTTGCAAGATAAGACCGACTTCACTCTCGACAGCCTTATTGAGGCTGCCTACGAGCCCAGTCTTGTCGCCTTCGACCCTCTTCTGCCCGAACTCATTGCGCTTGCCGAGCAGCCGGGGCTAGCTGCCGAGACCCGCGCTGCGATCGAGCACCTGCGCGGTTGGAATACTCAGTTTTCACTAGACTCGACGCAAACCACACTGGCGATATTCTGGGGCGAAGCGCTCATGGCTCAGGCGCGTCCCTTAGCGAGCGCGGCGGGCATGGATATCTATGACTTCATGGCTGCCGAGACAACAGACGCTCAGCGACTTGCGGCCCTCGATAGCGCCATGAACACACTGACCGCAGGCTTCGGAAGCTGGCAAGTACCGTGGGGCGAGGTGAACCGCTATCAGCGCAACGACGGCGCCATCGTGCAGCAGTTCGACGACAGCAAGCCAAGTCTACCCGTTGCCTTTGCCTCTGCACGCTGGGGCTCACTCGCCTCTTTCGGCAGCCGCAGCTACCCCGGCACCAACAGGCTCTACGGCACCAGCGGCAACAGCTTCGTTGCCGCAGTGGAATTCGGTGAACGAGTCCAAGCAAAAGCGGTTACCGTCGGCGGCCTGAGCAACGATCCCAACTCGGTGCACTTCGACGATCAGGCTGAACTCTATACCCAGGGCCGCTTCCGCGATGTGTACTACTACCCCGAGGACGTCGACGCTAACCTCAGCGCAGCCTACCACCCGGGAGAGTAATCAGTACCGCTGCCCTCGGTGCACAGGCCGAGGGCAGCAAATAAAGATAGAGACTCTGAAAACAAAAAAGCCGCTGAGTGTAATCACCCAGCGGCTTTTTTATCCGAGCTGCTTTTACGCCGCAGCTCCATTCAATAGTTCGTTACTAATTTACCAGCCTACTGCGGCTCCGTCTCCGCGACGCGAGTCCGAGGCGCCAAGATAGAGACCTGCGTCCCTGTCATGATAAACCGCCATCGCCGCACCCTGTGCGCCGCGAACGCGGACAGGATGGCCTAGCGCTTCATACAGCCGCAGAGAGTCTGCGGAAACCGCACGCTCTTCAATGCTGGTGACGTCCGGGAGCCACTGGTGATGAATGCGTCCCGCTTCCACCGACTCGGCAATATTCATGTCATGGTCGATGACATTGAGGATAAGCTGCATCGTTGTGTTGATGATCGTCTTGCCACCGGGGCTGCCAGCGGTAAAGAAAGGCTTGCCGTCTTTGGCGACAATCGTTGGCGTCATACTGGAGAGCATGCGCTTGCCGGGGGCTACGAGATTAGGTGCAGTACCGATGGCGCCGCGAGCATTAGTCACACCGGGCATCGCGTTAAAGTCGCCCATTTCATTGTTCAGCAAGTAGCCGCCACCCGCCACGACCATGGCAGAACCGTAGCCGTATTCAAGCGTGTAGGTCATGCTGACCATGTTGCCTTCGCTGTCGACCACCGAAAAATGCGTGGTTTCCTCGCTTTCGTAGGGCTCGGCGAATTTAGTCGGATCGCTAACGTCAGCCTTCGCCATGTCTATCGTAGCGCGCAGCTTAGCGGCGTAATCCTTGTCCATTAAGCGCTCAAGAGGCATGCCTTCATTGAAGTCTGGGTCGCCTAGATGCTCGGCGCGATCCGCGTAGGCGCGGCGCATAGACTCGGTAAGAACGTGCAGGTAGGCAGACGAGTTATGACCCATCGCACCCAGGTCGTAGCCTTCAAGGATATTCAGCATTTGCACGAGGGCAACGCCGCCAGAGCTAGGCGGTGGCATGCTGACGATCTCGTAACCCCGATAGCTGCCGCGTACCGGCTCACGCTCGACCGGCTGATACTGAGCGAGGTCTTCTTCGGTAATGATGCCGCCGTTGGCCGCCATGTAATCGGCGAGACGCTTGGCGTTTTCGCCTTTGTAAAAGCCGTCACGGCCGTTAGCTTGAATTAGCTCGAGCGTATGAGCGAGATCTTCCTGCACCCACAGCTCACCAAGCTCATAGGCGCTGCCATCGGCTTTGAAAAACTTAGCCTGCGATGAAGGATAGAGATCGAAGCGCGACTTGTTGCGCGCGAAACCGCTTTGCAGGGAGTAGGTAATGGGGATGCCTTCACGAGCCAGTTCAATCGCCGGTGCAACAAGCTGCGCCCACGGGAGCGAGCCGCGCTCTTGATGAGCCTTCCACAGCCCAGCAACCGTGCCGGGAACACCTACCGACAGCGCTCCTCGATGATTGGAGTTATCAACAATCTCGCCGTCTAGACCGAGGAACATACGCTGCGTTGCGGCCATCGGCGCCTTTTCGCGGAAATCGAAGGTTGTCGCGTCGCCATCTTCGCCGTGGTAAACCATAAAACCGCCGCCGCCAATGTTGCCTGCCGTGGGCCACGTTACCGCCAGTGCAAATGCGGTTGCGATAGCGGCGTCAACAGCGTTGCCACCCGCCTGCATAGTGTCAACACCCGCCTGCGAAGCGAGACGCGAGGCGCTTGTGACGATGCCGTTCTTCACGCGCAGGGGCGTGCGGCCGCCTTCGGCGAAAGACACCGAGCTAAGCGCTAGGCTGAGAATTAAGACGAGGGTATTTACTACTCGCTGTTGAGTCATTGCGGTCTCCGATCCGTGGTCAAACTGAAAGTGAAGCTAATGAGCTTTGCGTATTCCAAAAGGCTATCGCGAGAGTCTAGCAGATTTAATCACCGCCTGAACCCTCGCGGCCCGACAGCTACCGCTTCGGGCTTGGCGGTGGTAGATTGCAGGTCTTGGGAATTCAATGCTTTAGGGAGCCTCCTCAAATGACACGCCTCAACACTTACACTGCGCAGTCACTGCTGCGCCGAACACCCCTCTTTACCGCGCTGCTTATCGCCAGCGCCTTCGGTCTTGCCGCCTGCAGCGATCAGTCGACCAGTACGACCTCTGCCACGCCCTCGGACATGCCTTCCGACAACCCCTCCGACATGCGTATGGAAACAGCTGAAACAGAAGCCGAACTAGTCGAGCGCGCGCGAGGGATTCACGAGCGTGTCATCACCATCGACACACACGCTGACATCAACACGGGCAATTTCACCGAGACCGTTAACTACACCATGAATCTCGACACACAGGTGAATTTGGTGAAGATGGCCGCCGGCGGCTTGGATGTAGCCTGGTTCATCGTCTACACCGGCCAATCAACCTTAGACGACGAAGGCTATGCAGCAGCCTACGCCAATGCCATCGACAAGTTTGATGCAATTCACCGGCTCGCCGAGGTTATTGCACCAGACGAGATCGGTATCGCCTACACGTCCGACGACGTGAGGCGCCTCGCCGCCGAGGGCAAGCAGGTAGCGATGATAGGTATCGAAAACGCCTATCCTATCGGTTTAGATATGAGCAACATTAAAGACTTCCACGATCGCGGCGGCCGCTATATGTCCCTCGCGCACAACGGCCACAGCCAGTTTGCCGACTCGAACACAGGCGAAAACGACAATGACTACTTGCACGGCGGTCTGAGCGAATTGGGGCGCGAAGCGGTAGCAGAGATGAACAAATGGGGCATAGTGATCGATGTCTCTCACCCATCTAAAGACGCCATTATGCAAATGCTTGAACTGACTCAGGCGCCGCTCATCGCCTCTCACTCTTCTGCTCGCGCACTCACCAATCACACCCGCAACCTAGACGACGAGATGCTTTTAGCGATTCGAGATAACGGCGGAGTCGTGCAAACCGTCGCCTTTGGCAGCTATATCAATGAAGAGCGCCGTGTTCATCTGGCTGAGAAACGCGAAGGCGATGCGCCAGAGGCCACCGTCTCCGACTTTGTCGATCACATCGACTACATGGTTGAGTTGATCGGCATCGACCACGTAGGCATCAGCTCTGACTTTGATGGCGGCGGCGGTATCAGCGGCTGGAACGATGCGTCGGAAACTTTCAACGTTACCCTGGAGCTCGTGCGCAGAGGCTATAACGAAGAAGAGATCAATCAGCTGTGGGGCATGAACCTGCTGCGCGTCCTTGACGAAGTGCAAGCGGTCGCGGCTCGAATCCAGGGTTAGTCTGAAGATAGCGCGTTAGAAAAGTAAGGAGTCTGAAATTATGAGCTCGATAATTCCGCTCTTCTCGAGTGCCGTCATGGTTTGTAGCGAAAAGCACACCTTAAGTGCTGACGAAAAAGACTACATTCTTACGACCGATTACGGCGCGAATACTGGAAACAGTAAAAGTCGTTGTGACGAGATTCTCAAAGAGCCACGAATGTCGGCCATCAATACTTTCGTACAAAGGCAGATTAAAACCTACACCAAGAGCCTACTTAAGCTCGAAGACTCTGTAGAGCTATACGTCACTCAGTCTTGGTTAAACAAGACTGAGCCTCAGCAGTTTCATCCACAGCACTCTCACCCGAATAGCATACTTAGCGGTGTGCTATTCCTTTCGGAGGATGGTGATCATCCGCCTATTAGATTTCATCGCTCCAGTCCTCTCTTCCCTTTGGAATTAAAGTATTCTGAGCTGAATGATTTTAATGCGAGCTGTCGCTGGTTCGAACCGGTTTACGGACAGCTCCTTCTTTTCCCCTCGAGCCTTCTTCACGACGTTACACAGAACCAGGCGAACAGCAGCAGAATAAGTCTTTCGTTCAATACTTTCGTTCGCGGTGAAATCGGCAGCATAGACTCGCTGACAGCCCTAAAGATCTAGTTCAAAAGGTCTAACGAAGAACGCAGCGCAGGCAGCAAGCTGTGCCGTAGCACGCATCAGCTTGAGCTCACCGCAGAGCCTCGTCCTTGCTAGCGAACGGGTCTTGCGTGGGCAGCGCCGCGGAAGATTGCGTTCATGAGCAGCACATTCAAACCGTCTAAGTAGGCCCGTACTGTAGGATCCTGGGTGAACCCTATCACCTGCCCAGCACCTACCGCCTGCGAGACTACGGCCGGCTTGTAGGCGAGCTGCTTCCTATTTTCTTCCCACAGGTAACCGCTAGCAACAAGCTCTTCTGGGCCTTCGAAGCGGACGACATTGGTGCCGTCGTCGAAGCGTATCGGCGTGTAAATATCACTGCCCCGCGCAAGCACGTGAAGCTGCGGAGCAATACCCGCAGTCAGCCAATGCTCCTGATCCGCTTGGGCGCGAACCAGCACTCCCGCCACGGAATCCGGCGCTCCGGTAACGCTAACAATGGATTCGCGGTACTCCGCGTCGGAACTGATGTAGCTGCCCGCCACTGTTGCGCCGTCCGACTTGCCCTCTGACTCACTCACTGTTGGGTCTACCGCAATCACCGCGTCTTCACGGCGTATGGCGAGCAGATCTACCGCGGGATCGGCTAGTAACTGAGTGGCCGAACCCAGGCTAATTAATACGCCGCCTGCTTCAACCCAGTCACGCAGCCTCGCAATGCCTTCCTCGCCAAGCGCTGACTTGTAAGCAGCGCCGCGCCCTACGGGGAGGATAAGCACTTGGTAGCGGCTTAGGTTTGCCCGGCTGAGCAGTGACGTGCGAATAGCGGTGACGGGGAAATCAAACTGCCGCTCAATAACAAAGCGAGTGTTGCCTGCGCTATAGGCGCTAGTGGGTTCATCCCACGCCATAGCAACCTTAATTGCGTTATGACGCACAACATTCGCACTACCGAAACTCGGACCCGCGGTCACCCAGCTGTCATCTAGGCCGATGATCTTGGCACCGGTTGTGGCAGCAACTGACTGAAGCGTTGCGAAAAGTTCTGCCTCTTCTGCCTCACTCGTCGCGTTATCGGCTACGTCGATAATCAGAGTGCCCGCCGGATACTCGACGCCGGCATGGATGAAGGCTTTGTCATTACTCTTTACTGCCATACCCGAACGCAGCGCCTGCGCGAGCACTCGAGCTGCCGGCGCTTGTCCCCATGGGACAAGATAGGACACCGTCGCCTGCCCGCCTTCCACAGACCCCGGCTGCACTAGCTCAGGACCTACCGCGGTAGTCTCAACAGAAGGCACGCGTGAGCAGCTGTCCGCTTCGACATTCATCATTAGTGGTAGCGACCAGCCGGTCACGTCATAGATTTCGTCTGGTAAGTTGCGCGCGCGACGACGCTCTTGCTCTGCCAGAAACGACTCCTCCATTGGTACGTCGGTATCGAGCAGGGTTCGAATAAAGCGTTTGGCTGGCTGATCGGTTCGAATCACAAAACTGCCTGCAGCATAGTCTCTGCCACAGGCGTTAAACTCTTCGATAGACCTGCCCACTTCAACTCCCTGACGCACCAGCAGGCCAGCCAGCTTATTCGCCGCGGCCTGATCAGCCTGACGAGGAACGAGGAAAGAACGCACGTCTTCTCGCCGCCCTTCTTCAATGGCGCTTGCCCGATAGTTATAAAAATCGAGTAGAAACTTTTCTCGATTTTCAGCCACGGTTTCTGCGGTAGCTAGGGAAGTAATGAAGTGGTTACGCACCGTATCGCGATAGCTGAGCTCGACACCGTCGTACTGCCTCACCACAAGTCCGCGCGCCGATGCCTGCTCGTAAGTCATCGCGATGGCACCGTAGTAAGATGGCCAGCTCGCGCCGTAGCCGGGGTAAAAAGCGTCATAGACCTCGCGCGTAAAGTAGTCGATACCGTAACGATCAAAATACTTCGCGTTGTTTAAACCGAACAGCGCCAAACTCGAACGCTGATCCTCAGCCAGATGCGGATTGTAGGGCACGGCTTCGGGAGCAAAGAAGTATGTCCCATCAGAGCCCATTTCATGAGCATCTACAAAGGCCACCGGAAACCATTCGAGCAGCGCCGCCGTGCGGCCACGGGTCTCCGGCTGGGTTTGGATAAACCAATCGCGGTTCATGTCGAATAAATAGTGATTGGTCCTGCCGCTAGGCCAGGGTTCGTCGTGCTCCGCTGAAATTCTGTCGGAGTCCGGCAGCAGACCCCGTGAGGTTTCGAAGTTCGCAATAAACCGCTCGCGTCCGTCGGGATTCTGCATCGGATCAATAACCACGAGGCTCTCGCCAAGAATCTTCTGCACCTGTTCGCTATCGCTTGCGAGCAGGTGATAGGCGGTGAGCATTGCCGCATCGGTGGACGAAATCTCATTGCCATGCACGCCGTAAGAGAGCCACGTGACTGCCGGCTGCTGCGCGATAAGTTCCTGCGCCCCATCCTCATCCAGCGTGCGGGGATCGGCGAGCGCTTGCATGCCCGTTTGCACCGCGTCGAGCCGCGCCAGTGTCTCTTTCGAGCCGATAAGCGCATAGATTAGAGCCCTGCCCTGCCAGCTACGCGCATACTCTACGAGCCTGACTTGATCCGGCGCCGCGGCTTGTAGCGCGGCAAAATAATCAAGCACGTCTGCGTGGCGACTTATTTCCGTGCCCGCTTCATAGCCTAAAACCTCATCAATGCGTGGAATATGCGAAGCATAGTTCTCAACGGCCCAGTAATCGAAGGACTCTGCCGCCACCGCGCTTGCCGAAAGCAGGCTATACAGCGCAGCACCTGCAAAAAAAGTCGATAGTCGAGGCACTGTGCGAGAACGGCGGATAGCCTTAAGTTGTGGCATGGTTGCTCCAAAGAAAATCTAAACTAGTACATCGAGTATAGCGAAGGGTAAGGACTCGGCGAAATGCCGGTGAACAGAGAATCGATAGGCAAAAAAAACCCGCGCTGCCTGAGACTAGCGCGGGTTTTTGATTCAGGCTAACTTAGTCCTGAGGATTACCCTTAGGCGTACCCGGCTTGCGGTATTGGCCGTAGAGATATTCTTCTGAGAACTCCGCGCACTTGAACTCGAGAAGCTGCATGTTCTCATCGACGTGGCGGTACAGAGGGAAGCTAATCGTCCACGGCGCCGTAAAGGTATTGGGGTCAGTCATCGTTGCGCTATAGTCGATGTGATTCGCGCCCCTTGGCGTGTAACGCTCCTCGACCACCATTTCCCAGCTGTGATGATTACCCGCGCGGTCGAACCACGTGTCTGGCATTTGACCAGATACACGCACGACTAGCGTGTCGCCTTCCCAATGCGCATTCGAGTGCCCCATCCACGCGTCTACCTGAGATTCGATCTCGGGCTGATCGACGTAGAGAATACGATTCGCTTCGGCGAACTCGTAGGCTATCAGAATGACATCCTGCGACTGGACGATCTGAAAAGGAAATGGCAACGCATTAGCGCGCGGCACGCCCGGCATATAACACTTGGTCAGAGGATCCTTATCGATCGCATCGACGCGATTCGCATCGCGCGTACGCAGGGCCTGCTCGTTGTAAGGGATTTTGCCTTCTTCGACGACACCGAGGCTGCCTGGGATAGCGGAGAGCGCACCCATGACGTCTGAGTGAGGACCTTCCATAGCGGCGTGAGGCTCAACGTTGAAATGCGCCGTTGTCATCGCCTGCCAAATACCACTGAAATCTGGCTTGCCACTTGGCGTACGCGGCACTTCCTGAGCGATCGCTACGGACGACAACATCGCTGCGGCGAGAGTAAGGAGCCCTGAGGCGGCGAATGCTTTCTTAGTTCCTGTCTTCATGTACTACCCTTGAATGCTTCTACAATGAGTTTTTGAGTTAGTTTTGATGTGCTCGCTGTTGCTCGCGGCTCTAAAATTCTTGGCTACTGAGCTGTCCTTCAACCAGACTTCAGAGTTTACTGCACTTAACGCCTAATGGCTCGTGCCCTCGGCGGCCATGCGCTCCTCAGCCCGCTCGCCACGCAAAATATTCGTCATGCCGTAGTTGCCCTCATGACAAGCATACTCGTAAATCTGTCCGGCCACCTTGGTCATTGGCACCACAGCGACAATTTTGTCGGTAAAGGTCGCGGGATCGTCTATCGTGAATTCATATTCTACCGTGTCATAAGCCGTGCGGGTAAAGCGCTCGGTGAGTACCATATCGCCATTTGCCCCTGTAGAGCTAAAGGTCTGACGCAAGCCGTTGAAATTCTTAGTCTCGACAACCAAAGAGTCGCCTTCCCACCACCCTCGCGAATCCCCCGACCACAGGCGAATATCGTCAGTCAGTTCAGGAGCATCACCCAAGCGCACGATGCGCGCGTCGTGAATCATTTCAGTCATGATCACTGCAGTGTCTTTACTTTGGAAAATCTGCACATTGTTGTTGTAAAGGCTTGGCACAAACGGCGGGCCCGAATTGAAGCCAACAATGCAGCGCTCGGACAGGCCTCGATCTTCGTAGCCGTCCTTCGCTATACCGCCAACAACGAAGCGCACGGGGCGTGTGCTGGGGACATCCGGACCTAGGCCGCCATACTGGCGCGGCGCTCCCTCCACTGCGGCAGGCACGCGGCCATCCTTCGGATAGATGATGTGAGAGGTGCGAACAAGATCGCCAATCCCAGCACTTTCCACCCAAAAGTCGTTGTAGCCACCGGGGTTATCGCCCTGCTCAGGCGCGTCTGGGTCAACGACCCGCTTCGCAGCAGCTGCTTCGGCAGCTGCTGCCGCTGCTGCCACACGGGCGCGTTCGGCCTCGACTTCCTCAGCCGTGAGGAACTCCTGCTCGCCGAAACGGCGATTTCGCTGCATAGGGGTGTTTGATGAGAAGTTCCAAACCCCTTGTAGGTCCGGTTGGCCGTACTCGGTGCGCGGTACCTCATAGTTAGCGTCAGTCTGCGCTAAGAGAGACGAGCTGGAAGCAACCAGCGAGGCGATTGAAAGCCCGATAGCTGCGAATCGGCGAATAGGCATCGTAGACTCCAAAATTAGGATTAAGAGGAGCCTAAAGGTAGAGGGTAAGCCCACAATAATCAACAATCCTATTAGCTCGCACTGCGGCCTATTGATCCAGACAATCTCTGGTCTCTACTCGGATTGCTATTTGCTTAGGGCCCAGAAAGATCAAAGCCCAGAACCATCACTGGCACTGGGCTTTACTCTTTTTCAACACGCCGCGCTGGCATGTTGAATGACTAGGTTTGGTATGAAGGACCACAGCTAAGCTATTAGCTGTAACCCTTCATTCAATTGCTACCCGACTTAGAGGTCGAACTGTACGCGAGCGTAGATGTTGCGACCCATCGGATCCTGAAGACCGCCCAACACGCCTGCAAACTCCGGTGAGCGCTGTGCTTCGCGGTCGAACACGTTACGTGAACCGACTGTGAAGTTTACGTCGCTACCCATGAATTCCAAACCACGGTAGGTGTAGCCGAGATCCATATCGGTCCACGCCAGTACACCTGTCTCGGTGATGTTACCCGGACGATTATACTCCGCGAAGAGATCGAGGAATGTGAATAGCGGCCCATCGTAAGGCATGTCGTCTACATAACGCACAATCGCGTTGACAGAGTGATTGCCCTTAGACCAGTTCATCTGAAGGTTCGCTTTCAGCTGCGGCATCTCAGGCGCAACACCAGTGGTGTCGTTATATTTGCCAGCGGCTTCGACTACAGGCTTCGTTGGATCTTCTTGGTACTTGAAGGAATCAACGTAGGTAGCTTGCAGATTGAACCTGAAGTCGCCGAGATTATCAAAACCAAGACGATAGTTGGCCTGAAGGTCGTACGATGTCACGTCAACCGACGACGCATTCGAGTCACCTGTGTTTACCTGCAGGATGTCGAAAATGTCATTTGGGTTTCGAATAATACGCGGATCCGCTAGTCCTGAAGCCAACCAAGAAGCCAATTGTCCGGCTGCTGGCTGATTCGCTGCACCGATACCATTGCCGCTGAAACCAGACCAATCTTTGTAGTTTTGGAAATCGATTTCAGCAATCTGCTGACCAGTCGTAGTCACGATACGGTTTTGGAACTCGGTGTTGTTCCACGTTACGTGAACATCCCAATTCTCAAACACCATATCGAATCCGAGAGACTGAGTGTCGGCAGTTTCGTTCTTGAGGTTTGAATTACCGCCGGCACAGGCCGTGGTGAATGCAGAGAACGGACCGAATCTGTCTGTTACCGTAGAGAGGCCACAGGAGACTGGATCGTAAAGCTGATTCAGCGTTGGTGCGATAAATGCACTGCCTTGAGTTCCACGTAAAGTTAGCCAATCAGTTGGGGCGAAGGTAGCACCAAACTTGGGGTCAGTTGAACTTTGACCGGTGCTGAAATCTTCACGACGGACCGCCGCTTCGATTTCCAAATTGTCGAGGACAGGAATCGCAAATTCGGCAAAGAATGAATCTACATCTCGACTGCCCGAAGTGATGACCTCAGGTTCAGTACCACCAATCCACGTGTTACCCATTAGCTCTACAGCAGATGGCGTATTCGTAAAGGAATCTTGACGCAACTGGTAGCCAATCGCAGCGCCAATTGGGCCACCTGGAAGTTCAAAATTGCCCAAGGGCACTTCACCATTCAAGATCACGTCAATTGTAGTGAGCTCGTCATACTCGTACTCAGTGTCGCGCGCGGCAATATCATTGAGCACGTGAATGCTTGTGAGGTTGCTCGGATCGGTTACAAAGAACGGGTTGTAGCAGGCGTCTCTGTCATTGACCACATCACAGGCTAAACCTTTCTTCATAGCCTCGATGTCGTAGTTTTGGTTAGACATAATTTGGAACGTTGACTCACTTTGAGTCCACGCCGCCATGCCTTCCCAACCTTCAATAAAGGGCACTTGGAAATCGGCTTGGAAAGACACGCGAGAGACTGTGTCCAGATAATCCGCTAGGTTATCGTAGTCATACGAGTGGCCTGATGGAACCGTGTTTGTCTTGTTGATTGGACGCAGTGTGCGAGGACGCACGTCTTCGCCCAGAGGGATACCATTATTGGTAGTGCCCGAAATCAGATAGTCCATTAAGCCGTCGTTATTGAGGTCCATTGAGCCACGATCAGGCACGCCGTCACCGTTGGCATCAACACCGTAGAGCTGGTTACCCGCGGCATCTGTCGCGCGGAATGGGTTGCCCGGGAGCTCACCACGCACCGAACCTAGCTCGCCGATACGCGAGTTACCTGGGTTAGACGTTGACGTGTAGGATGTTTGATGCTGACGTGCGCGATAGGCTTGCGCACTCAACGTTAGCGCATCGTCTACTTCCCACGTCATATTCGTGTAGATTTTGTTGTTATCAGTAGGCTCTCGGTAGCTACGCGTATCACCGAATTCGAAGAAGCAGGTAGAACCTAGGGCTAGGCCGTAGGGGCTAGACACCTGATTTGTGCGGTATTCATCACGCTCCGAGCGGTTGCCACACGCAGGATCGATCACGTTGGTGGTTGCGCCAGTGTACTGGCCATCGGCACCCCGTACTGGGGCTGCCCAGTTACCCGGCGAGTTACTCGAAACTGTGAGTCCTGAGTTCGCAAGCACAGGGCGTTCATCCCAACCAAGGCGCGAATTCGAACGGAATTGACCCGCGACTACAACGTCTAAATCGCCGATGTCGCCACCCCAAAGCATCTGAACGGAGTGCTCGTCGTAGTCGCCGCGTTCATCTCCCTCAGCATAGGTTTCTACACGCAGACCATCAAACGACTTGTAAGGTACGAAGTTCACGACGCCCGCCACAGCTTCGTTACCGTAAAGTGCCGCTGCGCCGTCAGCAACGATGTCCAAGCGCTGAATGGCAATCGTTGGAATTTGAGTATTCACGTTCTGGTTAGCTAGGCGCTTGCCGTCTAGCAGTGTCAGAGTAGAGCGCGGGCCCAAACCTCTAAGGTCGATATTAGAGCTGCGGTCTGACGTGCCTTGAATGGTGTTAGTAATCGCTGATGCGGCACCGTTAACAAATGTAAGGTTTTGCACGACCTCGCCTAGGTTAAGCGTGCCTTGCGCTTCTAGGTCAGCAGCGGTTAGCTGAGTGGCCTGCGACGCGGACTGAAATCCCTCACTGCGACGAATGAATGAACCGGTTACAACAACCTCTTCGATCGATTCATCTTGCGCGAGTGCGGCGTTAGATAGGGGCAGTAGTGAAAGTGATATAGCAGCGCATAGTAGGCTGCGCTTGTGGGGAATAGATTTATTGCTAAAACTCATAGTGTCTCTCCAAAGATTATTGCTCACGGATCGAAGCCCACAAAAACTGTGGCCAAACTGATCTGCAACTATTCTTATTTCGCGCTAGCAAGGGCCGGAGCCGATAGAAAAGTCCGCAATCCGAACTTACTGCCTATCCATCGCGTTTTAGAGAAAACTACAATTAAACCAAATGCTTAGGTCTTATCGCCTAATAGTTAAATTTATCTCAAATAATTATTTTTTTGACTCAAGCTACAAGCTAGTCACTAACCTATCTACTCCAAAAAGTAGAGAGTTGCCTGATCCTATGTTCATAGTCGCTATGTGTCAAACATCTTTGCCTACCGCGGCCCCTCATTGAGCGGACCGCGAAGCAAAAAAAAGGCAGCCTCTCGGCTGCCTTTTTTATCCTAGCCTAAGCTAGGTGCGTCATTGTTTTGCGCTTACATTTCGTAAGTAATGCGAGCGTAAACCATGCGGCCTGTTGGGTCATACATAATTGACTCGTTACCACCAAGCATTGGTACTTTTTGTGGCAGACGATCGAACAGATTACGCGCGCCTACTGTGAAGGACAGCTCGCCACCCATCGCCTCGAACTGACGATAGTTGTAAGCCGCATTCGCAATAGTCGAAGCGCGCAGCACATCTACGTTCTCGTAAGTTGAGAAAGGTAGGAAGCGCTGGAAGCTAAACTTGTTCGCGTCAAAGATAACAGAGTCGATGTAGTCAGCTGAGATGTTAAAGCTGTGCTGACCTTTCACCCAACCAATGCGCACATTACCTTTCCACTCGGGGATTGGTGGTGTGGCGCCGGTGAGATCGTTCTGCATGCCTTTCGCATCAACCACGTCGCGATCAGCTGAAAGCTGGTACGTGTAGTCGTCAATATACGTTGCGTTGACAGCAAAGCTCATAGAACCTAGCTCGCTTGTGCCAAGTAGGTTGCCAAGACCAAGACCGTTGCCTAGCTCGAACTGGTAGTTGAACTTGATATCAACCGCCTGTACCAGCATCGATGAGGCATTAGTCTCACCTTGAGTGACACGGTCGATCTGCTCGATGTTGCCGGCGTTGCGAACCACTCGCTTGTCAGAACGTGGATCTGCAACCCACTGACGAACCTGATCAAGTGTTGGCTTTTGACCCGCAGGGACAGCGCCGAAGGCATTTTGGAAGTTAAAGAAATCCAAGGCCAGAATATCGGCAGTTGTCGAGTCTACGATGCGGTCTGTGAAGTCAGTCTCGCTGTAGTCTACGTCTAGACGCATGCCGTCCATGATGTCCCACGTAAAGCCGAGAGCCATCGTATCGGCTGACTCTGGAGTCAACGCTGGGTTACCCGCAGAACAGCTCGCTGTAAACGCGGCAAACGAAGTGAACGGATCGGCAACGTTTGTCAGGCCACAAGACTCCGGCGCATTAAGCTGATCAAGAGTAGGCGCGATGAACGACGTACCCATGCTCGCACGCAGCGTCAGGAAGTCTGTTGGGCTGTAAACCAGACCGTATTTCGGATCCGTTGAGCTCTGACCCGTGCTGTAGTCTTCGTTACGAACCGCAACTTGGAACTCGAGGTTGTCGAGAAGCGGTGCTGAGAATTCAGCGAAGTATGAATCCACAGTACGACCATCAGACACAGGTATCAGCTGAGCACCGATGAACTGGTCATTGGCGAGGCTGTGAGCCGATGGCATTTGATCAAAGGACTCGTCGCGACGCTGATAGCCGAATGCTGCGCCAATAGTGCCGCCCGGCAGTTCGAAGCCACCCAGTGGCAGCTCACCGTTGACCACGAGGTCAAAGGTTTGCAGCGTATCGTTGTTGTCGTTGCGGTTTTGAACCACTAGCGAGTCTGCTACAGCTTGCGTGTTAATCGTATTCGGCTGACCAGGAATCGGCGCGAACGGATTGAAACAAGCGTCTGCGTCATTAACGACGTCGCAGTTCAGGCCCTGGGTAATGGCGCTGAAGCTGAAGTTGTTCTGACGGTTGTTCTCATTGCGGCGGTTGTACAGGTAGCTTGCGCGACCTTCCCAACCCTCAACAACGGGCACGACGAAGTCGACGTCAAAGGCAGCACGATAGCCTGTGATGTCTGTATCACCCACGATAGCTCCGTCGTCCGCAAGTTGCGATGGTAGTGTCTGCGAGATACCTACCGGACGCCAAGCACCAAACAGCACGTCTTCATTGAACGGGATGCCCGCTGGGTCTAGCTGCACAACGCCCGCACTGTTGCGATCTGGCACGCCGTTACCGTCTGCATCAGCAGCAAACAGTGGGTTGCCGTTCGCGTCGACCGCACGGAAAGGATTGCCTGGCAGTTCGCCGCGAATCACGGGCAGCTCTGAAGTGCGACCACCTGGGTTTGAGGGGGAGCCTCTGTTCTGCGCCTTACGATTGTAGAATCCGAACTGAGCGTTCCAAGAAAGCTCTGGACTTACGTCGTAGCTGAAGTTTGCGAAAGCGCTGCCTGCTTGCTGCGCTGCACGGTAGTCCCAGAACTGACCGAAGTCGAACCAGCAGTTGCCACCGAAGGTGAAACCATTAGGGTTGGCTAAGTCTTCGTAGGGGAATTGACGTGCGCCGCCACAGTTTGGATCGGACGTGTTGCCTGACAGCTCGCCTGTGAGCTGACCGTTTTCATCGCGCTGTGGAATGCGGAAACGACCAGGATTTGGCGTGCTTGAAGACGTGAGACCTGCAGCAACCTGATCTGGTCGGTCGTTCATTTCCAGCGTGCCGTTGTTACGGTAATCAGCAGCAAGAACGATGTTAATGCCGTTCCACTCTGTGCCGTAAAGCGCGCTAATTTGTGTGTCTTCGTAATCACCACGGTCATCGCCTTGGTGCATAGTTTCGATCTTCAGACCGTCGTAGGACTTCATTGGAACGAAGTTCACTACGCCCGCCACCGCTTGCGAACCGTAAAGAGCGGCTGCACCGTCTGTAACGATATCGAGACGCTGAATGGCGATCTGGGGCAAGAAGGTATTGACGTTAGTGTCGACAGTACGCTTACCGTCGATCAGTGTCAGAGTTGCGCCTTCGCCTAGTCCGCGCAGGTTCATTCCTGTCGCTTGACTTGAGGCACCGGTGAAAGAGTTCTGTGTAATTGACGAGCCTTGGTTGAAGCTCAGGTTATGGATGACATCACCCATGTTTGGTGTGCCCGCAGCGGCAATATCGTCAACGCCGATTTGCGTGATGGGTGACGCGTTACGGAAGCCTTCCGTGCGGCGGATGAATGATCCGGTTACTACGACTTCTTCGACCGCCGTGTCCTGGGCAAAAGATGCGCCAGTCAGAGGCAGCAGAGAAAGGGAGATAGCTGCTGTGAGCATCTTCCTCTTCGTTGCAAGTGTATTCGCCTTCATTGTCTGTCTCTCCACAATAAGTATTTTTTTCGAGTCAGTCTCAAAGCCATCATTGAGAAGCTCGTTGTTGTTATTGGCGAGGAAATCGACAGTCCGATAGCCTTCCTTCGTGTTCTGAGCGTGGGGCACAGAATGGAAGCAAGGCGCTGATCACGTGATCCCACGTTTGACAGGCGTTGGTAGCGGAAATTTAGGAATGAGAAACGAGCACTAATCTATCCCTATCGAAAATCGACAGCGGTCACTGCCCTCACTGAAATCAAATCCAGCAGGGAGCGTCTATAGGTCGGTGCTATTTACTCAGAGCAAAAACTACACACTTCTTTTGCTTATCTAGGCGTTGGTACTACGAGATCTAGGCTGCGTTGATGTTATTAAACCTCACCAGCGCTCAATACTAAGAGCGCTGGTAAGTTGTGTCAATTGCGTAACACTTTTCTTTTTATGACCTATGACCACTCTCGCGAGAGGCCCGACGCAACGAGAATTTTTAATTAAATCAGACGCCTGCAGCCTCAATATATCTGCGCAGCAGACTAGAGGTGTCCTGTCTGCCGCCTCCGGCAGCCTGAACCTCGGCATAAAATCCGTCCACAAGCTTAACCAGCGGCAAAGGCGCACCGTTGCGCTCGGCTTCGGCCATGGCAATTCCAAGGTCTTTGCGCATCCAGTCCACCGCAAAACCAAAGTCATATTCGCCGGCCAACATGGTGCTGTGGCGGTTTTCCATCTGCCAGGAACCCGCCGCTCCCTTAGAAATAGTCTCGATCAGCGCCTCGCCATCCAAACCTGCCCTGCGCGCAAAATTCAGTCCTTCTGCTAGCCCCTCGACGATACCCGCGATACAAATTTGGTTGACCATTTTTGCCAGCTGACCGCTTCCGGCCGGCCCCAGAAGCTTACTAAAGCGCGCATAAGCATCCATCACCGGCGCAAGACGCTCGAAGGTGGCTGGCTCTCCCCCTACCATTACAGTCAACACGCCGCTCTCGGCGCCCGCCTGCCCGCCCGACACCGGCGCATCGAGAAAGCCGAGGCCGCGCTGTGAAGCTGCGGCACCGAGCTCACGCGCCAACTCGGCGGAGGCCGTGGTGTGGTCTACGAGCACGGCACTCGCCGCCATCGCAGTCAGCGCACCGTGCTCACCCAGCACAACTTCGCGCACGTCGTCGTCATTGCCCACACACACGAATACCGCCTCACAGTCCCTGACGGCGAGCGCCGGAGTCTCTGCGCTCTGACCCGGGTATTCCTCTAACCATTGCGCCGCCTTTGCAGCTGTTCGATTGTAGACGCAGACCTCATGACCGGACTTCGCAAGATGTCCAGCCATAGGAAAACCCATCACGCCAAGACCTAAAAACGCTACTTTCATTCTGTGTATTCCTACTTTTAATGTGAAAAGTGTTTAGCCAAGGCAGAGGTCTTGGACGAAATCGCCTTACAAAGCCTAGAGAAAATCAAAGGCTCACTCAGCGCGCCAAATCCGAGCGCCAATCCTGATGCATCAGGCGAATAACCTGTCCCATGCTTTGATAGCGCTCCTCGGGCGTTTTGGCGAGGCAGCGCATCGCTATCTGCTCGAGCAGTGGCGGCACCGGCTGTTTGCTTATGGCTGAGGGCAGCTGCGGTGTGTCATTAAGCACGCTATCGATTATGTGGTGCATTTTTTCGCCCACCGGCGGCGCTTGGCCGCACAGCGCCTCGTACAAAATAGCACCAAGACTATAAATATCGGTGCGGTAGTCGATCGACGGGTCGAGTTTAATCTGCTCCGGAGACATGTAGTGCGCTGTACCCTGCGCCTTACCCTGACCTGTTAGAGTGATGTCTTCTATCACATTGTCAGCGGCGGCAGCCGCCGCTGCATCTTCGTCTATTAGTGCACCGCCTTTTAAGGCTAGCGCGCCTTTGCCCGCAGGGTTCCAAACTTTAGCCAGACCCCAGTCGAGAAGTAATACCTCGCCAAACGGGCCTGCAAGAATGTTCTCCGGCTTGATGTCACGATGGGCAACGCCGTGATTGTGCGCGTATTCCAAAGCGTAGGCGACCTGCATAATCACTTCCATGAACTGGGTTAGGTCATAGCGCTCGCGGAAATCAAAAATTTCCCGCAGCGTATAGCCGTGCACGAGCTTCATGGTGAAGTAAGGATTGCCCCGCGCATCGCGGGAGAGTTCGTAAGTAGGCACAGTATTCGGATGCTGCAGCATGGCAGTAACGCGCGCCTCACGAATCAAGCGTTTCTGCTCTATCTCGTTGTCAGCAAATTCAGGCTTCAGCGTTTTGTAGCAGACAAAGCGCGAAAGATGCAGGTCTTTGCAGGACTTAATGAGAGACTTGCCCCCCGTCGCAATGGTGCTAAAGAAAGCATAGCGCGTGCGCGGGTCAATCTTTTGCGGCAGCGGCTTATCCGTCTCTTCAAGAAAAACCGAGGCGTAGGCTTTGGGCGGCTCTGGAAAATTCAGCATGAATGGATTGCTCGATGTCGGCGCTGGTTGCAGTTTGAGGTATCCTAGCGCGAAGCTTCAGCTCTCGCTAGCAAGACGCTCCTAACACCGATGGCGTGCAGCACAAATGCTGCGCCCCTTTGGCCGGCGGCTCTTGGGTATTCAAAATAACGAAGGAAAGGTCATGACAGCGACAACTCCACAGCACGCCAGCCAAGGCTCCGACTCAAGTCGCGACGGCGCCCGCGAGATCATAGCCGACATTCGCGTGCGCTATGCCGAAACAGACGCTATGGCAGTCGTTCATCACGCCGCCTACGTCGTCTACTTCGAAGACGCCCGCTGCCAGTACATGCGCCAGCAAGGCCGCGAATACGCTGACGTCGAGGCGGACGGCTACAGACTGCCGGTTACGGAGGTACACGTGCGCTATGTTGGCAGCTTAGTTTACGGCGACCGGGCACGGGTGCGAACCTGGATATCGGAAAATAAGAGCCGCAAGCTGACTTTTAACTACGAAGTTATGAACGATAAAGACGACCGCGTTCTCGTGTCCGGCAGCACTCAGCATATCTGGACAGACCTCGATGGCCGGGTCACCCGCGCGCCAAAGCAGTGGCAGCTCGACTAGCGTACAGCGCTAGAGCGCATCGAGAAGCCGGGCAAAATTTTGGCTGTCGGGGTACTGTCCCGCTGTCCAGCCCAGCCGAACAATAACCGCATCGGCGCTGGGCACTACCATCACCAGCTGTTTGCGGTTCCCCATCGCGGCATAGCTGTCGGCTGGCAAATCCGGCCAAGCACGTTGAGCATCGCCGTCGTTTAGCCACCACTGATAGCCGTAGGCACGGAAGTTCTCTGAGTCATTTGGCGTTGTGGCTCTCGCAACCCAATCCTCTGCAAATATCCGCTTGCCGTTAATTACTCCGTTATTGAGCATGAGCTGCCCGAGCCGCGCCCAGTCCCGACCCGACGCGTAAAGATAAGAGCTGCCGACGAAGCCGCCCGCTGCGTCGGTTTCAAATACCGCGTTTTGGAAACCAAGCGCCCGCGCAATAGTCTTCTCATAATCACTCCGCGCGGCTACCGGACCCCCTAGCGTGTCTTCATAGATTCGCGCCAAGAGATTCGCCGTACCCGAGCTGTAGTTGTAGTGACCACCCGGTGCGTGTGCGGCAGGTTTGGCTAGCACGTAGTCTGCCGCCGAGGGGGAGTCGAACAGCATCGCGGTAGCGTCGTCGCCCGGATTGTATTGCTCGGAAAAATCGAGACCGTCGGTCATGGTAAGAAGATCTGTAACGGCGATCGCTTTGCGTTCATCCTTCTGCCAGTCGGCAAAGCCTGCCGGCTGCGACAGGTCGAGCTGATCTCTGTATTCCAAATTTGCCAGCATTACCGCAGTGAGACTTTTCGCCATCGACCAGCCAAGCAGAGGTGTCTGCGCGTTTGCCCCTTGAGCATAGGCCTCGCCGAGAATTTTTCCGCCTTGAACGACCAGTAGCGCTCGCGTGTTCAGGCCCCGCTCGTTGTCCTGCGCAAGCACTGCGTCCACTTCACGCTGCACATCGGTTTTAATCGTGGCTACGGTATCGCCCAAAGGCCATGGACTGTTGTCGGCGATGCTCGGAAGCACTTCTTCGGCAAGGGATTCACGCACCGTGTAGTCCGCGTAGTCGATTGCGCAGCCAACACCCGGAATAAACGTCGAGCTTTTCTCTGCAATTCCAAAAAAGCGTGCAGAGACTCGCTTGGCTTCCTCGTCGTATTCCACTGACAGCTGATCAAGAATACCCGAGTATTGAACGAGATCGTCAAACGCCTGCGCCCGCGAAAAACCGCTCACATAGCGCGCACTACACAGCAGTTTGGCACCGATGCCTGTTGCCACCGCTGGCGCGCTTGCAATGTAAGAAGGAGAGATGCCGATTAAGCTGAGTCCGCCGAGCAAAACTAGCAGCCCAGCTGCGAGACATAGACCTAAAATTTTTACAAATCGCATGCGCTTTCCACTCCTGTTTTCTCATTGTTAGTTGAACAGACAAAGGCTTGAAAAAACTCTTGTCTGATTAACCACGTTTTGCTCGCCGTAAATTCCGACAGTTCGTCTCAGGCTTCTGCGGCATCCTTTTGCGATGAAGGTAGCGGCCCCCCAAAGGCAAAAACCGCAAAGCCTAAAGCAGCTGCGGCGGCGGCAAATAAATACGCGCCAGAATATTGATTACTGTTTAGCGCAAAAACATAGCCCATGACTGCGGGACCTGCGGCGGTGCCCCATGACGACATGAGATTAGCGACCGAGAATATTCTTGCGTAAGCGCGCAGCCCAAAGGCCTCGGCGATCAGCAGCGGCTGTAGCATTAGCAGATTGCCAACAGTACAACCAAAAACCGCAAGACCAAGACACAGCGCCACGGGGCCGGCGCCCAGAGACAGAATGGCAAGCGCCATAATTTGTAGCAGCATGACGCAAAGCGCGAAGCGGCGGATAGGCACTTTATCTACCACCCATCCGCCAAGCAGGCGACCGATAATGCTCATCACCGGCAAAATTGCGACGGCGAGCGCTGTCTGGGCCTCGTCTAGGGTTTCACGGGCGAGGCCGTACTGATGAGCGATGCCTCCAACCTGAGCCATCAGCAAAAAAATATACGCAGGCGCTATGCCCCAAAAAAACCGTGTCCCGCGCGCTTCTCGAAAGCTAAGCCCGTCTTCCAACGCCGGCGCAGCATTCGCTCTACCCGCCTCTTTGGCTTCTTCTTTATCTACCGAGTCGACAGGATCCCCGTCGATACGCAGCCCCATCGACTCTGGGCTCGCCCGTAGCCATATCCACGCCGGTGGAATAACACCCACGACATAGAACAGCCCCATCATCGGCGCCGCCGAGGTGAAGCCAAGGCGCTCGACTAAGAGCACACAAATAGGCGTTAGTATCACCCCACCCAAAGACAGGCCGGTTGAAGCGATAGACAGCGCCATAGCCCGACGGCGCTTGAACCAGCGCGCAACGATAGTAGTGGCGGGAATGAGTGATGACGCCGAGAAACCCACACCAAACACGCTATAAACGATGTACAGCTGCGGGACCGTGTCGACAAAGGGCAGGAGGCTCAACGCGATAGCAGAAATAATCGCACCGGCGGAAAGACAGTAACGCGGATCGTAATTCTGTACCCAGCGTGCCACCCACAGACCCGCGAGCCCGCCGCTAAAGAAAAACAAGGAGACGGCGACCGACGCGGTTTGCACAGTGAACGCAGGTGTCGCTGCAAGGGCATTAAGGTAGATGGAATGGTTGTAAAAACTCAGACCGCTAGAAAAAGTCAGCGTAAAAAGAATCGCGGCAACGATCTTCCAACCGTAGTAAATAGGTTCTGCTTGCGACATCGGATGGCCTGACGCCCTTGAGGGCTAAGCGGAGAATTGAACAGCCCGAGAGCTTACCCGCTTGCGGCCTTGCGGTCGAGATTTAGCGAGCCGCCTGCGCGGCGTAGTAGGTGAAGTAACCGGTAAACATCTCTTCCCAGCTTTCCAAGCCCCAGGGAATCTCGCGGCTAGGGTCTGGGTTAGTTGGGTTCGACAGCGAGTTACTCAGCGCCCCCTCGACGATAAGCTTACTGCCAGCGGCTACGGTTACCGGCTCATCGAGCAGGTAGTGCGGCTGCCAGCCGTAGTTGTAGGCTGGCACACTGAACAGAGTCTCTCTTTGCCCATCGGCTCGCTCAACGACGAACCGCATTCTTTTCCCGCGATAGCTCATGCGCGCACGCACACCGGTTATCACAATAGTCTTGTCCAATGTCGTGCTTGCGGTTAGAGGAAAATCATCGACCTCAGGAGGCAGAGTAAATCGAGCACCTACTGCCAGAGCGCGGCGCTCAACAAGCTGCTCGTTCTCGTCTGCGAAATACAGCCCCAATTTGGTGATATCCGTCGTGGACTGGCCGTTGGTGACGTAGTGAAACTGCAGCGACAGCCTGTGACCCGCGGGCACCAAGACCCCCGTGCCTTCGGCAAACTCAATGGCACGGTGTGGGCCGGGGGCATAGCCCTCGACGAAGCGCCGTGACACCACTTCGCTTTCTCGTTCGGCGCCCCAGAAGTCTTCCTCTGGTGCAGTGACGAACACCATAAGATGATGCAGTACCGACTCATCCCCAGGACGGGTCTCGATCGCCCGCAGCCAGCGATCTTCGGTAAACGGCAGGCTGACCTCGTCATACAAATAGTCCATCACGCCCGTTGAGGGGACGGCATTGCTTGGACCTTCGACAATAAAGTCGGGCTCGCCTAACTGCCAACTGTCACCAACCGCGTTCTCCTGAGCCAGCGCGAAAGTCTCAAGCGGGTCAGTCTCACCCTCCCCTCGCGGCGCGCGCGCGTCGATCCAGTTCACCAAGATGCTCAGCTCGTCGTCTTCTAAATAGCGCGCCATGCGTGAGTGACCAAACTCCGGATCCACGTGCGCTGGCGGCATACGTTTATTCAGCACTACTTCGCGGATCATGGGCGACCAGCCGAGCAGCATAATGTAGCTGTCCATAGCGAAAGGCCCGACTCCACCGCTTCGATGACATTCCACACAGTTGTCGAGAATGATTGGCGCGACTTCTGACGTGTAATCGGGTGCGACCTGTCTCGTGGGGATATCCAGCGCGCAGCTGCCCGCGGTGAGTGTGATCGTGTCGCTTGGCGGAGCCTGCTCCAGAGAGCCGAGAAGAGTTTCTAACTCAGCGAGGCCGGCGCCTCGGAAAAAGACATTGAGCCTTTCGGGGTTGAGCACAATGACTTCGTCGACGCTGCGCGCCCCTAATAAAGGGGCGATGAGCTGGGGGCCGTCCTGCAGTATTGGCAAGTCAGCTGGCAAACTGTTTGCGACCTCAGCCAACTCGCTGCGCGAAAGGCCCGCAGTATCGAGCAAGGCAAAGCTCACGCCTGCTCCCATTGGGGTCTTGCTGAGCTGCGCGAAACGCTCGATCTGCGCCGGCTTCGAACAGCGCGCATCGAACGTCAAAAGCGCCAGCGCGTTTTTGTGCTTGTAACGGCTCAGCTGATGAAACTCACCCTGTGTGTCTAGGGCTGCGAAGTCGCTCACCCTTTCCAAAGCCGCGTGAGACGTGCCGCTCATAAGCAAAAAAAAGCCAAGCGCCGCTGCGAACAGCGCAGAGGACCTATCTCCGGAGTAGCGAGAGAGCTGAAGACTGTTTACGGCGATATCAAACATGAATCTTGATCTCATAGTGAAAAGGTTCTTGGCTCGGCACCTAGCCTGAAGGGCGCATAGCGGAAAGGCTGTACGCGCTTGACCCGTTTTGATCGCAAATCCTCTCATCTCCGAGCCTTGCAGACAAACCCTGCCTTTTTGTCAGAGAACGTGCCCTTGCACCTGTACAAAATTCCAGCGCTGTTACACTTTGTTGTAAAAACACCCGCCTAAACCCCAGCTTACGGCAGCTGAGCCGCTAGACGCGGCCTGCCGAGGCGTTTATTCTTGCTGACTGATTGTTAGTGCGCAGAAGGCGCCCTAATCCAGCAGCAACATACACAGCGAACAACAACAGCTATCGAAGAAGATCTTGGGAGAGATTCAATGCAACATTTGAAAACATTTATCGCGGCGCTTTCACTCGCCGCAGCAAGCACGAGCGCATTGGCGCAGGCCCCGGACGGCCGCTTCCTCAGCTTAACGCCACCCGAAGGCCTACCCGTGATTCCTGTAATGGAAGGCTGGGTTGCCAATGAAGACGGCTCTGGCAGCATTTCGCTAGGTTACATCAACAAGAACAAAGTAGGCGTGGATGTTCCGCTTGGCCCGAATAATTACATCGAACCTGAGAAGTACAACGGCCTGCAGCCAACTTACTTCCCACCGGGTCGTGGTGTCGGCGCCTTCGAAGTGCGCATTCCCGCTGATGAGATCGATGAAGACATTTGGTGGTATATCCGCACAGGCGACGGCGATCTGCTCAAAGTACCGGGCCGCTACGGCAATACAGCCTATGAGCTCGACTTCGTCCGTCCTCGCCCCCAAGGCTCAATGCAGCCACTAGTCGGCTTTGGCGAAGACGGCCCTCGCGCGGCCGGCCTCACTGGCGGTCGTGGCACGCTAGATGAAACGGTGATGGTAGGTGAAAAGGTTGAGCTCGCTGTTAACGTGATGGACCCCTCAGAACGCGACCGCACCGACCCGCGTTTTGTCGACCGCCTCCCCGTTGGCGTTCAATTCCACAAATATCACGGCCCAGGCGCTGTTGAGTTCTCTCGCCATGAGACAACACCAGAGCCGGTAAACCCTTACTCCGAAGATAATCCTCGCTTCCGCTTTTATCGCGCACCGGGTGCAAACGAAGTCTCGGTAGACGGCGGCGAAGGTGTGGCCAAGGTCTACGCGACCTTTGCGGCTCCGGGTGAGTACACTATCCGTGTTCGCGCTGACAACTTCCGCGCGCCTGACTCGCAAGAGGGCGACCAGTGTTGTTGGACCAACGTATATCAGACGATAAACGTCACAGAGTAAGTACAGGCAAGAATTAGCGGCGCTCAGCTGCCGCTGAGATAAACCCCCAGTGTGGTCCGCCATCCGGGGGTTTTTCGTATCTAAGGGCGTGCAGGTAAAGAAATTTGACGTAATATTGCGCGAAATCAATATTGCAAATTATCACAAATACCGCTTTAGCCGTTTCGCCAAATAGAGTAGCCTTAGATCGTTACAGTCTTATGGCTATTTGAAGTAAAGAAATAACATTTAATTTCAATGAAATCAGGTTCTTAAAAGAACCTTGAGGAGAGACCAATGAAACTGAAGACCAGCATGCTAGGTTTGGCAGGTCTTGTGACTCTTGGCGTTCAAGCCCAGGCACAGACCCACAATGCCGACGACCTCGCCTATAACGGCGAAGTTGGCCGCATCATCAATGAAAACTGTGTGGTCTGTCACCGCGAAGGCGGCATTGGCCCTATGCAGTTCGAAACATACGATCAGGTTCGCCCTTGGGCTCCTCTGATTCAAATGAAAGTCGCGAGCCGCGAAATGCCTCCTTACGCCTATGACCACGGTATCGGCGTTCAGGATCTGCAGGGCGACTGGCGTCTAGAGCAGTCTGAGATCGACACACTCGTTGCCTGGGTGAATGCAGGCTCTCCTCAGGGCGACCCCGAGAAGGCACTGCCACCCGTTGCGATGAAAGATCCAGAAGCTTGGAACTTCGAAGAAGACTTCGGCGCGCCAAACCTGATTATCCCATCAGTGGCTATCGACATTCCCGCAAACGGCAATGACCTGTGGCACAAGCACCTCGTACCTAGTGGCATCAAAGAAGATCGCTGCATCAAGGCGGTACAGGTTAAGCCACGCGGCGAAGCTAAAGCGGTAGTTCACCACGCTAACTCAAGCATCCTGACGGAAGGCGGCCGCGAAGGCATGCTGACTGAATACGCTATGGGCAAGTGGGGAGAAATCGTACCTGAAGGTGTATGCCGCACGATCCCTGCCAACTCTGAAATCTCTTGGGACATCCACATGTTCCCAGGTGGTCTTGGCGCGATGGCTCCGGGCACTGTTATCGAAGACAACGTTGTTGAGATCGGCCTGTGGCTGTACTCGGACGAAGAGAGCAAGGCGCTTAAGTACAAGCAAGACCTGTCTCTCTACCGTCTAGGCGACCAAGACGATCTAGTTATTGAGCCTAACGGCTACGCAATGACTCAGGGTTTCCACTCATTCGATCACCCTGTACGTCTGGACAGCTTCCAGCCGCACGGTCACCTGCGTATGAACGCTGCGTCTCTGGAGATTTTCTACCCAGAAACGGGTCGCACAGAGCAAGTGAGCCAGATCTCAAATTGGAGCGCGACTTGGCACCACAGCCACCTGTACGAAGCCGATGCAGCGCCTCTGCTGCCAGCGGGTGCGGTGATCATTCTTAAGCAGTGGTACGACAACACAGCTGATAACCCCAACAACCCTGACCCAGATATGTATGTAATGGGCGGATCGCGCACCGGTGATGAGATGACTCACGCATGGCTCGCGATTACGCACCTCGACGACGAAGGCTACGAGCGCCTAGTTGCTGAGCGTGCAGCTAAAGAAGCTCGTTCAATGGCTTCTGCTAACGACTGAGGCTTACTAGGAGAGGCAAGTGGCTCTCCTAACAGTAAGTAAAAAAAGGCCGGCTGAGAAATCAGCCGGCCTTTTTTATTTTTAATGCATTGATTCTGATTGTTGTCTCGCACCAGTAATGGCTTACACGCCAAACCTCTCAAACTGATATTTATCGACCACCGTTAACTCGCTGGCCACCTGCGCGGCTCGCTCTTTTCTATTAGAGCTTCGATGAAATCAACTTTTTTTCGTAGAAGCGCGATTTCCTCCATACCCCCCAGTTCTCTCGCTTCGTCAAGGAAGGCATGGGCGTAAGCCTTATTTGAAGCGCGAGCATGGTACTCGGCAAAGAGAAGCAACGCTTCCCAACGGCTGAGTTTGGCATCGCTTTGCTCAGCTAATTGCTGTGCCAAGTGCAGGTCCGCAAAGGCGGCCTCGCGTTCTTTCATCACTAAATGGTAACGAGCACGAGCAATGAGAGCATTAGGCATATAGAGCCATTCGCTGCTTTGCTGCAACACCGTAACCTGAAAATCTAACCGTATTCTCGCCTCGTTAAACTGACCTGCTTCCAAAAAGGCAAGTCCTAACTGCATCGCATCACTCGCCTGCAGCGAAGGTGAGTCAACCGTAAGCTGCCAACTTTCTTGTTCTCGCCAGCGCTCAGTTTGCAACCCGCGTTCGATAGCACGATCTAAGTTGCTCGTCTCAATCAAAAAACGGCAGTAAAAAGCGCTAAGCGTGGGAAACAACACAGCTTGATCAATGCTTGGCCTTTGCAACACTGTTTCCGCAGCCAAAAAGTGATCTTCTGCGGCACTGCTGTTTCCTTGCAACAGCTTAATGTAGCCGCGAAAACTTTGACCCGCAGCGTTTAGCACTTTGTCTTGGTGAGCCGCGCCGCTAGCCTCAATCTCTTTTATAAGGTTTAGTGCGATTTCCAACCGCCCTGTTGCAATCAGCATCGATAGCAAGGGGCCGGCAATCTGCAGCGCATCGGCATAACAAGCGTGCTGAAAAAACCATGTGAGGCTTTTAAGCGCAGCGGGCAGCGCTTGTTCGCTGCGCCCAAGAGCAATCAGATTAGTGGCGCGACTCGCCTGCAGTTGTACTCGAGCCAGTGGCGTCAGGCTACTGTTGGACTCAGAAACAAGCTCTGTTGGAAACAATTGCAAGGTTTTATGTTCCGACCATCGACTAGCCCCACTCACATCGTTGCGTCCGCGTTTGTATCCCAAATAGTAGTGGCGGAAGCCTTCATTTACGTCGCCAGCGAGCAGACTGTGACGAGCTGCGGAGAGCTTGTATTCGGCGCCAATTTCGCTTGGCTCACCATTTTCTAGGGCCGCAAAATAGGCGCCTAGCTCGCTGTGAGTCCTCCGCCATAGAGAAGACTTCGAGAGTTTCAACTGCTCGCTGAGCCTTACGCGCACAACTGGGTGCAGCGATAAACAGGGTTCAGAATCGGCATGAACGGCATTCATACCTTCTCGCCGCCTCTCTGCCTGCCTGCCTATTGCAGGGCCAGTGAGTGTGAGCCGCTCGCCCTCGTTCTTGCGCGTCTCTAGCAGCGCGCCAAGGTCGGCAATGTCGATTAGTGACGCGTTTATCTCATCTTCTCCAAGATGAGCAAAGCCGGCTAACGCCCCTTCTTCTTGTGCCCAATCACGCAGGGCGAAGAGCTGCGCACGCGTGATAGGACGGTCGAGCAACCCTAGCACCACCAACAGGCTCGCTCCCACACGGCCACTCATGGCGTCGCGTACTGCGGTCGCAATCGAATCCATCCTCGCACTTTGCAGAGCCACAGTGGTGGGCTGTACTGTGCTGGCGAGGAGATCCTCGGGCGCTAGACTGTCCTGCAAGTAAGCTTGTGCTTGAGTGAGCCGGGCGGCAGCATAGACCAACGCTAGGGGATGCCCTGCTAGAGAGTCGACGATCTCTTCACGGATGCCCCACTGACTGTCCACGCCATGCGCTGTTAGCAGCGCAACTCCCGCAGCATTGGAAAGCCTGCTGAGCGATAGCTGCATTACTGAACTGTGTTCGTCTTCGAGATAGTTCGGGCTCGCTGCCTGAGAACTCACTACCAGCAGACCTGGGTTCGATTTGTTCAGCTTCGCTAATAAGGGACCGAGCAGCGACGGCTTAGCATCATCGTAGGTCTGCATCGGCAACCCGTCCAAAAGCAGAAGCAGCCGGGCTTGAACAAGGCGCTCTGCGCACCGTTCGACTCTGACCTCAGCAGGCTCTTGAACCTCCAGCGCCTGCGCTTCTATACCCAGATAGCCTTCAAGTGCGCTTAAAAACGCTTCCTCGGCATCAGGCAGCGAGGCGAGAGACGGCTCATCAAAACCCCACGCGAAAACGCCGTCGGCCCCATCAAAGTGCCTTGTTGCGAGCTCTGCCAACCAGGTTGCTAGCAGCGCGGTTTTGCCGCTGCCGCCTAAGCCGCGTAACCACACAATCTGCACACCAATGCTGGTCCATGCAAAGGTGAGCTGGGCGAGCAGGTCTTCCCTGCCGAATAGCTGTGGAGCGTCTTGTAACGACGCGGCAATAGCGATGCTCTTCGACCCAGCTCGTACAGATCGGCGCAGCGACTCGCCTCTGCGCGCAACGCGGTGCTCAAACTCAGCCAAAGGCAGCGCTAGCCAGTCGCGTTCAATAGAGAATAAATCGGCGATACTGATAGCTCGCGCGCGGGGCAGGCTACCGGGGCCATAAGTGTCAGCGCCATTAATCCATTTGCTGATGTTCTGGCGTCGAATACCCAGCTCCCGCGCCAGAGCGCTATGACTATCAATCGCGGGCGCAAGCGCGCTACCGTACAGAAGCTGCAGTTTGGCCTGCAGGTCTTGGTATTGAATCATAGACGGCACTCCTCACAGCGGCCGTGACTAGCCTCCTCGCAGTGACTGCAAGCAACAGCTAGATTCGGACCAGTGCAGACTAGGCCCTCCGTCAAATTCCTAGCAAGGAGATTAGTGGGCAATGCGGGACTATTTACCCACGATCTACCCGCGGATCAGCGCCGCAGCAGCGGCCAAAGACATCCGCACAGTCCGGCCGAGGCGTAGTACCATCGCGTTTTGCATGCTTTAAACTTTTAGGAGATCTCCATGTATAAGGACATTCATTCGTCTATCATCCCTACCGCTAGCAGCCTTGCAGCCTGCCTTCTAGCTCTGTGCAGTGGATTAGCAGGTGCGCAAGACTTCCGCGCCGGCGAGCCTATCGGCTCGGTCAACGAAGCTGGCGAGCGCAAAGCGATGTCGGCTAACGTCAAGGTCTTTGGCGCGTTCCATTTTTCAGAGAGCTGCACCTTCGATCCGGAGCGCAATCTCATTCTGGCCATGAACAATGGTAACCGCGGCGACGGCACCGAGAATGACGGTTTCGTGTCGCTCATTAACCCAGACGGCAGTGTCCACACGCCCAAGTGGATTGGAGTGACCCGCGACGGTCTAGAGCTGCATCAGCCCTTAGGTAGCGCAATTGCTAACGGCAAGCTCTACACAGTCGATGTGGGCTATGTAAGGGAATTCGATCTCGCCACCGGGCAGCCGCTGCGCAACATCGAAGTGCCGGGCTCAACCCTGCTCAACGGTATCGCCGTGGCCCAAGACGGCACGATTTACGCGTCGAATACACGCGCGCCAGAGCGCGTTTATAAAGTTGCACCCGATGGAGCAGTGTCGACCTTTGCCGACGGAGCGCCACTTGCCGCTCCCAACGGTGTTGCCATCGATCAAAATGGCAATGTGGTCGTGGTCAATATTGGCGACAACGCCGTGCTGACCTACAACACCGACGGTGAAGTCATACAAACAGAGTATGCAGTGGAAGGCGGCAACGATGGCGTAGTTGTCATGGAAGACGGCACAAAATACGTCAGCAGCGTCCGTTTTGGCAGCGTCTCGCGCATCGAGCCGGGCAGCGATGCTGAGCTTATTGCCGAAGGCATCCCAAGCGCCGCTTCCATGTGCTACGACTCAGTGCAGAACCAGCTAGTCATCCCGCTGAACAGTAACTTCGCACTCGCGTTCATCAAGCTCTAAGTTGCCAGAGACTCACTCTAGAAGACCGTATTGATGACCCGAACACTGTATTGGCTAAGCAATGACCTGCGGCTCGACGACAACGCCGCGCTGCTCAGTGCGGCGCGCTCGCAGCAGCTTCTTATCGTCTACTGCATCGAACCGCGTTTGTTTAGCCAATACCGTTATCACACGGCGTCGATGGGTAGTCATCGGTGGCAGTTTATTAAGCAGAGCCTGGCGGCCTTAGACGTCGCTCTGCGGGAACTCGGTCAAGGCATTGTCTATGTGGTCGGCGAGCCTGAACGCTGCTTGGCGGATCTTGTGCAGCGCCATAGCATCGACCGCGTAGTCACCAGTTTTTGCGTTGGTAGCGACGAACAGCGCGCTACTGATCGGATCGCCGCCGCATACCCCGCGCTCCAAATAGATATTCTCGATACCTATACCTTATTCACGCGGGCTGATAATCCTCTGCCCCGTGATCGAGTAGTGAGCTATTCGAAATTTCGCACTCTTGCCGAGCGCGAACAGATTGTCGAGCCTCTGGCGGCACCGGCCACCCTGCCCCCGCCTATCTGTGAGCTTGCACTGACCATCAACATCCCCGACCTCTCTGGCTACCCCGCCAGCGAGTGCCCTTATCGGGGCGGTGAGGACGCAGCGCGCGCTCACTTAAAAAGCTATTTTAGTGGCGGCTACGCAAGCAGCTATAAAAAAACGCGCAATGCCTTGGAAGGACAGACGACGTCATCGAAGTTCTCGCCATGGCTTAACAGCGGCTGCGTGTCGGCGCGGCGGACACTCGCTGAGCTGCGTCGCTTTGAAGCAGAGCATGGCGCTAACGATTCTAGCTATTGGCTTTTTGTCGAGCTGCTTTGGCGCGAGTACTTCCAATGGATAGCCGAGCAAATCGGCGACAAGCTTTTCTCGCTAAAAGGGATAAACGCCAACGGCGGTTTCAAATGCTTCTACCCTGAGCGATTCGAAAAGTGGTGCCAAGGAACAACGCCCTATCCATTGGTGAATGCCTGCATGCGCGAGCTGAAAGAAACCGGATTTCTCTCCAATCGCGGCAGGCAAATAGTCGCAAGCTGCCTGGTTAATGAGTTGGCGCTAGATTGGCGCTATGGCGCAGCCTGGTTCGAAAATCAGCTGTGTGACTACGACGTAGCGTCAAATTGGGGCAACTGGCAGTACATTGCAGGTGTCGGCGTAGATCCGCGAGGCGGTCGCCACTTTAACCTGCAGAAGCAAACCGAGATGTACGACCCAGACCGCAAATATATTAACCGCTGGGCACCGGGGCCCGTGATCGAAAACCTCGACACCCGAGACGCTGCAGACTGGCCCCTAGGCTAGCTCTTAATAAGAAACCAACGTTGTCTGCCTGAGCTATACTTTCTCGAGCTTGCGCTTGCGCTCGTCATACCAAAGCCGGCCTACCGGCACCGCTGCCGGCTTCACTTTATCAACCACTAAGTCAAAAATATCGCCATTCTGACCGCGAAGCTGCACCGGCACGCCGTTGGCCTTCGCAATGCGGGCGTTGCTGTCCATATGATAAGCCTCACCATGAACCGGCACTGCAACTCTTGGCTGTGTCCATTGATACATCTGTGCTAATTCGTCGGCACAGGGATGACCTGTCGCATGTATCGGCTTGCCGTCGAACGCTTCCTGCGTCACCCGAATGCCCCGCGCCTCGAACATCGCAATGAGGCTGGCCACTTCGATTTCATTACCGGGAATCGTTTTAGAACTTAGGATCACATGGTCGCCCGCACTGAGGTTCATATCGGGGTGCGTGTCCTGCGCGAGACGATAAAGCGCGGCGCCCACCTCGCCCTGACTGCCCGTGGCGATAGCCATTACTTCTTCGGGGGGCATATAGCCTAAGTGGTTAGACTGCACGAGACTAAAGTTATCTTGCAGATAGCCCGCAGCGCGCGCGCAGCCGTGCATATTAATCAGTGAGCGACCCAGCAGCCCCATGTAGCGCTTGGCTACGTGAGCGACATTGCCTATCGTCTGCAGCCGCGCCACGTTGCTTGAAAAACACGCCACCACGACCCTGCCCTCGCTGGCCTGCACCGCAGCTAAAAGACCATCGAACAGCGTGGATTCGGAAGTCGAGACCCCTTTGCTTGGCGCGTTCGTCGAGTCACAGATGATGGCCCCAACACCCTGCTTACCCAGGGTCTGGAACAGTGCGGGTTGAATAGCCTCACCAACAACCGGCGCAGAATCCAATTTCCAGTCGGCGGTGTGGAAGACCCGACCGGCAGCCGTGTCGATCATCAGTCCATTAGTCTCAGGCGTCGAGTGAGTGATCGGCACCCAGGTGACTTTGAACGGCCCTATCTCGACCGTTTCGCCCGGTTGCACCGTTACTAGCGGCGGGCTGAGTCCCGCTTTGGAGAATTTTCGCGCCAGCACCTGCTTAGTAAAGGGCGTTGTGTAAATCGGACAGCGCAGCTGTTCCCACAAGTGCGGCAGAGCACCGATGTGATCTTCATGGGCGTGGGTCGCAATAATACCCGCCAGCGACTCGTGCCTGTTAGCGATGAACAAGGGGTCGGGCATCTCTACCCGATTACCTGTGCGACTATGCATAGAGTCTTCGAAGGTAATTCCGCAATCCACCATCAGCCAACTATTCGCATGGCCGAACAAATTGAGGTTCATGCCGATCTCTCCGCAGCCACCAAGAGGCACAAACCAGAGGTCTTTAGCGCCGGGGTTTAAGGACATGAATAACTGCTCGCGTTTCGATGTTCATTGTGTCGACTAGCGCAGAGAAAGCTCGCTTCGCCGAGAGGAGCCGACAAGAGTCCTTGCCAGACTCAAAGAGGCGCTAGTTTAGCAGCTCTAACTGCACACTGTGTCTTTACGAAGCGCTATGAAGATCAGTTCCCTTCAGACAGACGCATACCTTAAGCAGGGAATCACGCCTGCATGCAGGAGAGCCGCTAGAAAGATTAAGAAGCCGCCGGATAGCCCCAGATTGGACCTAGAATGAGAGACAGAATTGGCAAGAAGGAAAGGTCTCTGAAAAGGTTGGTCCTGAGACATCTGAGACAAAAGAAGACCGAAAAAATAGGCCAGATCGACAGCGCCGATCTGGCCTTCAAGAAGGAGGTATCGGGAGGCCGATACAACCCATGCTTACTACTACGAGTTAACTAAGACAAATCTTAAGGCAGCCGAAGGTTAGTTTGCCACCTACCTCGCGATAAGATCTACGAATAGGGTGAGCGTGAGCACACAGTGGTTGAGAGCTGAGTCTCACTTAGCTCAAGCAGCTTTGAAAAACTAATCCTCTGCTTGAATTAACGTGCCAATGGAATAGAAATAAACCTGTCTGCGGCGACTGTGGTAAAGAAACACAGCAAGGCAGCCTGCATTGCAGTACATGCGCAAACCTGCGTCTTTTTTTCTGCGTCGTATCACCGGCCATCGACGTTGCCGCACCGTCTAACTCGTGAGTTAATCGGTGCGGCAAAGCCGAGTTAGCGTTGAGAACGCTTAACTTGCAGACATCAGTGAGGCATAGCGCTCTTCAACCGACACGAATGCGTTCTTAGACTCATCAAAGGCCTCCACGCTGCCGTGCTCGATGTTGTAAACCCAACCGTGCAGGTCTACCTGCCCAGCGCCTAGCTTCGCTGCCACGGCAGGGTGAGTGCGCAGATGATCGAGCTGTAAAGTCACGTTGTGCTTGGTTACGGCATCGAGCTCGGTAAGGGTCGCCTGTCCATGCTTCGCCTTCACTATCTCAACTGCTGCGCGCGAGTGGTCGAGCCACTCTTGAACATGAGGCAAATCGCTCAGCGCCGCCGTATTCAACGCCCCTTTCATCGCGCCACAGTCTGAGTGACCGCACACTACGATGTGCTTGATGCCCAACACTGCAACCGCATATTCGATAGACGCAGTCACACCACCCGCTACTCGTGTGTGAGGCGGCACGATGTTGCCCGCATTGCGAATAATAAAGAGTTCACCCGGCTCGGTTTGGGTCACGAGATTGGGGTCGATGCGCGAGTCGGCACAGGTTATGAACAGCACTTCTGGACTTTGGCCGTTAGCAAGATCCGCGAATAGTGCCTTTCGCTCCTTAAAGGACGAGGATTTGAACTGGGCAAGGCCTGAAATAATCTTTTCCATGTTTGTTCTCCTGTAACTAATAAGCATAGTTGTTTGTGATAACAATTCTGATCATAGTCCGCTAATTTTGATAAGTAATTATCAATTTCTTTAGTTTTACGATAGATTTTATCTATATAGTGAATTATTGCAGTATAAATACCGTATCGCCTAGCACGTTTTAATCTCAAAAACTGATCAGGAAGGGGTAGTGACAATGGAGTCGATCGACAAATTAAGTCTCAAGCAGATTCGCTATTTCGCCTCAATCGCGGAGCACGGCAGCTTCCGCCAAGCAGCACTGCGGCTCAACGTGACGCAGCCTACTCTGAGCAATCAGATCGCAGGCTTAGAGGATCTGCTAGACGTTCAGCTGTTCGAGCGTACCCGCAGCGGCACCTCTCTCACCATTGAAGGGCGTGAGCTGCTAAGCAATGCCCGTCGCATCATAGAAGAGGCGCAAGGCTTTGCCACACAGGCCGGCTCCTTAGCAGGAGGCGGCGCAGGCACCTACAGACTCGGGGTCACGCCGACCCTCGGCCCTTACCTGCTGCCCCACATACTCACGCCCATTCATGAGAAGCATACCGACCTCAAACTCTACGTCCGCGAAGAAGCCCCTAGCGATCTGGAGTACGGCCTGCTCAATTCTCAGCATGACTTTATTCTCAGCACGCAGCCGATAATGTCGAGTAGCCTGGTTGTCGCGCCGCTCTTCCGCGAGCCGCTCAAGCTCGCAATCTCACGGGATCACAAGCTCGCCGAGAAGAAAACTATTAACCGCCTCGATCTGCTGGGCGAGCAGGTACTCACTATTGGCGAGCATCACCTCTTCCACCGGCAGATAACCGAGCTGTGCGAGAAGGTTGGCGCTGAAGTAAGGCGCGACTACGAAGGCACCAGCCTAGACACACTACGGCAGATGGTCGTGATGGGCATGGGCATCGCCTTCCTCCCCGCCCTTTATGCGAAGTCTGAAATCCGTGACGAGAGAGAACTGCGGGTCGCCGATGTCGAAGGCATGAACGTAATGCGCAACCATGCGCTAGCTTGGCGCAGCACGTCGCCACAGCGGCATTTTTACAAAGAATTAGCGACGGAGATTCAATCGATTGTCCGTTCTAATTTGTCGCACGTTGTTATACCGGTGGGGTAGTCGTTCCAGAGATAGAGAATCTTGCTAGCGCTCAACTCGCAGCAGCATATTGATTCGATAACCGTAGCCGCGAATCGACTTGATACAGTCCCCGCTGCAGCCGATGCTTTCAAGTTTTTTACGCAGCCTAAGGATTCTCACTTCGAGCTTGTTCTGAAACTGGGAGTCAACATCGAAGCCAATCAGCTCAGCGATGCCCCAATAAGCGATACCTTCTGTGCCGCCAACCGATAGCTTTGCAAGGATCTGGCCCTCGGACTGCGACAGAGTCGCCTGCGCATCACCAAGCGAGACTACTGACGTCTGTAAGTTGAGCATCGCTGTCTCGATATCTTTGTTGAACTTTCTGCTCAATCGCTTGAGTGCAGAAATAAGTACTGCCGCGTTTATGGGCTTACTAAGCACGATGTCTGCGCCAACCTCGTACCCCTTCGATACGTCATCGTCTCGATTGCGGGCAGATAGGATGACTATCTGGGCTTGCGAGTCCGTTGCGCGAATATTTTCTATAAGCCTATAACCATCCATATCGGGTAGATTAAGGTCGACGAGGTAAATCTGCGGAACTATTCGTGCTTCGAGCGCTGACTCCGCATCGGCGAAGCCTTGTGCTTTATAGCCTTCTTTTTCAAGCAGCCTAACCAAAAGCTCACGGTAATCGTCCTGATCTTCGACTACGACTATTTCAATCATGTCATTGCTTCCAAAATCTCGCTTGCAAGCGGAGCTGCTTCCGACTCGCTTAAGGTTTGCCCCACGCCCACCGGCAGGTACAGCTCGGCGTTGAACTGCCCGTCTTCATAGGCAAGCTCCACGCTTCCTTCTAACTGCTGAATCAAACTGCTCACGATACTCAAGCCCAAGCCAGAACCCGCAACCGAACTAGAAAAACTGTCGCGAGTATACTTCCCAAACAGCTTGGCCAGATCCTCTTTATCATTTAGCACCGCCCTATTCGACACTTTGAGACAGATTTTGCCATCGATCTGCTTCAATGAAAGACTTATCGGCGTTGCTCGTATGCGATGCTTATCAGCGTTAGTAAGCAAGTTGGTAATAATGATCGACAGCGCATCGAGGTTTGTCCTAACAATGGCTTCATTCAGCGCGTCGCTATTCCACTGCGCCTCAATCTCCACTCGGTGGCACAGTTGGCTCGTAAGAGACTTTAGTTCGATATTGCTGAGCTCCAAAAAAGCACTACCCTCTTGCGCCTGCTCAATCTTGTCACACTGCTCGAGCACGTGAATCATCTTATCGACCGCATTCTGCACTCGCGATTGCGAAAGGTCGCCCAGTTCAGAGGCAATCTGCAAGGTCGCCAAGGGGGTTTTAATCTCATGCGACAACATATGCATAAGATCAGCTGTCTCTTGCCGCTTTTTGCTTTCTTCCTCTGCTCGAATGGCAAGCTCGCTGTTTACTTTTTCGATACGCTGCACTTCGGTCTCGGCTTTACGTTGACGACTGTAAAGCACTGCTCCAACGAAGCCCGCCACTATTACGCCATATACCGAAAAAATGAGCTCTTGAAAGATCAGCGGCGCCGAGCTCACTAGATAGCTCATCACATAGAGTAAGAAGACCGGAGCGCCTTGCAAGAGATAGTAAATACCCAAGCCTCGCGCGGAAACCGAGCTTTTAGCAGGCCAATTCCTCAATAGGACCGCGGAGCTAAGCAAAAGAACAACTAACACAGAAAACTGATTGAGAATCAGCGCTTCAGTAATCAAGCCCGCAACATAGAGTCCTGCCTTCACTAGAGAAAAGACCAAAACGAACCAAAAAACAGGGGCCGCTGCGCGCCGTCTCACCACGCTGTATAGCAGCAAATAATCGAAAGTCTGGGCAAGGGTGATGTAGGCCAGCGTAAAAAAATCGTGAATATCATTCAGCGGGGGCATCTCATCGCCGGGCAGCAAAAATCGCAGCACACCCTGATGCACAAGCATGGTTACAGTAAGCACTAAGGAACGGGCAAGAAACCACGCCATTAAGCCGCTGCGTCTGCCCATGAGGCTTACTGCAGCCCAGGCAGAACAGGCAAAGAGCACCGCAAAACAAACCGCTAATACAGACCAAGATAAAGCATTCTGAGAAGCAAGCTCCTCTACCGATGCTATCCGTACAGCTAGCTGAATCGCATTGTCCGACCTAAGGCGAACTAGCAGCCGCTCTTCAGAAAAATCTGGCCCTAGTTTTAGCGTATAGCCATAGCGGTCTAAAGATGGCGGTGAATAACGTGTGTCCCCCGCGCTCAGCAAGAGCTGACTAGGGTCGCGGGCGAGATACACATCGATCTCATTCATATACACGGGGCTTATCACAAGCACCACATTGTCGTTCCTAGGTATTTCACCAAGCTCGAGAGAAATCCAGACGGGCTCGTCTATAAATCCAAGCTGTTTACCAAAGTTGAAACTCTGGAATCGCCCAATAGGGTTAGTGGCGATATCGACCACGTCCATTGGTGAAATCAAATAGCCGATTTGCGTGTGCGATGAATCACCCGCTGCAATCGCTCTCGGGAAAAGAGAAAAAATTAAGACGCACAGAAAAAAAGCGCGAGTAAGACTTAAGAATTTCTTATTTAAAAGAGGGCTATTTTGGGAAAGAGCCAGAAGCAATGTGGGGCACTCGTAAATTTAGAAGAAGCAAAAGAAAACGTAAGAATAGGTAAGTATTCAACGCTTCCTTAAGCAGCACGATTCTAGATTTTACGTGAAACACCCAACAAAAGAAGGGTTCAAATTAGAGCCTGGCGATTGCCCCAGGCAGAAAAGTGAAAGCACTCTTCATCGACTAACATAAACGGTCAATCTTCGTAGGCTATAGACTCTCTACGGGTGAGATTATTTATCCGGCAGAACCTACACAGCTGCGGGTAAGATAGCTCACTCGCAACTGTGTAGCCTGAGGCCTATTCAGATACAGTGACAGGGACGAAGGCATTCGACCAGCAGCACTGATTGTCGAACTGACTATCTGGCGCTTCGAAATTATCGACTCGCAGACGAATTAGATAGTCGCCAGGCTCAGCGAAACGTGCCTGGGTTTGCACCTCGCTCCACCCATTGGTGCTCGTTGTATTTGCCTCGCCTTCGAGCTCTGCACGCTGTTTGCCGGTGATCTGCGCCTCTGAGAAGGCCACGGCGGCGGGTCCTTGATGGGTAATCCATTCAGTACCCAGCGGGTAAGTCATTCGCTTGTTGTCAGGATAATCGGCGCGGTTGCCACGATCCTGTATATAAGCGCTCAGATCTACAGCCTCTCCTACCTTCGCCATGACGCGAGGCGCATAAATGCCGCTACGGTCAGTGGATTCGGCGCCCGCAGTGTCGAAGCGGATAGCAGGGTTTAGAGAGCCTAGCGCGCTTTCTGAGTTGCTCATCTGATACGACGAAGAAGTAGCGCGACCCGGAATATCGTAACTGTGACCGCCATGCGCAAGATGCCAAACCACTTCCGTGCCCTTCATCTCAGCCGGGACTGTCACAGTAAACACGCCCCGTTCTTGAATGCCGACAAATCCGCGGCGCGTGTAACTTGGAAAGTGCGTAGGTTGCACGCCATCGAATTGCGCCGGCTCGATCCGGTTATTTGCACCGAGCGGAATATCGACTATCTCTTTCGAGTTCTTATTGGCAAAACCAAAAATCATCGTGACCGAGCCGTCTTCGTTGCCTATCCACCCGTTAAACATCGGCGCGATGGCATCACCACTCGCCTTGCGTGAAGTTAAAGGGTAGTCGCGCAGGTGCTCGGGCATTTGCGCGCTTGCTGTACTGGCTAAAGCGCTCGCTGCCAAAGCTACGCCTGCGCCGATAAGCTTTGCCTTTCTGCTTAGTGATTTCATTGTGCACCTCCTGCGACTAAAGCGGCCGATTTGTCTCGAGCCTGCTGCTCGGCAACCATTTTTTCGTAACCCGCATCATCGAGATGCGTGAGCGCTATCCACGCGTGAGACATTTCGTCGGTTGTGCGCTGTCCCGCTCCCACCCACTGGTCAGGATCCGGATTTCTGGGGTTTGCCGCCGTATTGTCGTACCAAGCTGTCAGAATGATCGTCGCCCCAGCAGGGATAAGGGGCTGATAGCCGTCTTCATAGGTGTGGCTGTGATTCCAGCCTGCGTTCCAGTTGGATGCTTGGCTAAGAACCTCGCGTCGCCCGGTTGCTGGATCAAAAACTTCCATGGACATCGCGACGCCGCGAAGATGCATGTGGGGTTGCCAGCTATCAACACGCACGGGGTGATCAAAGGAATGGAAGCCTTGAGTCATCAGTTTGCCATGGGGGGGTATGAGGTAATCGCCGCCGCCGTTGAGATTGTAGGAGCGCAGGTCCTGTCGATAGGTTTCTTCTTCCTTGAAGTCATCCTCCTCGTCGTAGTACCAAATGCCTACCGTGACTTGATCATCAGCAACGGCTTTGCCGTCGGGATAATAGTGAATACTCCAACCCACTTTAGAATCGGCTGGCACACGGCGGCAGGCTCCTTCCGGCACAATCTCACCCAGCTTGCCGAACGCGAACTCGGACAGGCGATCGCCGCGCACCCACTCGCCTTCTTCGTTCTTCACCAAAAAATGTGAGTTAGCATGATGAGTCGAACCGTGGGCCGCCTTCGATGGCAACGTTTCTACCGCTTTAATACAGCGGCTTTCGGTGAGACCGGAATCAACTTCGGGCTCCCACCACATATCTTGCCCTGTCGCAGGAACGTCCCATTTACTGGATTGAATCAGGTGATCCGGCGGGCCCAGCTCTGCTGCCAGTCGCCACTCGCCTACCTGTGAGAACTCTTTAGCTGGCGGCAGGTCCTCGGCATTGCCAAAAGGTGAACCTTGGTTAACCCACTCAACGATCGTGTCGATATCTTCCTGCGCCATGCGCCAGTCACCTTTCAGCTCCTGCACGCCTATATCTCTGTCGTACTGATAGGGAGGCATTTCTCTTTGCGCCACCTTCATCTGAATCAGCGGCGCCCACGGGCGGACTTCCTCATAGCTAGTAAACGACATTGGACCAATCTGCCCGGGTTGGTGACAGCCCTGGCAATTGTCCTGAATAATGCGCGAAACTTCTTTCGCATAGGTGATCTTTTCATGGCCTTCCTGCGCGGTCGCAAGGCCGCTGCCTCCAACGAATAGGCCGAGCGTTCCAATAAGTAGTCCTAGCTTAGCGGTTTCCATAATTCTCTCCCTTGTTGTTTTGTTAGACACAGCTAAGAAATTCAACAGTAGGCTATGCCCTTGGTGCAAAGGCAGAATTGATCTAAATCAGGAAACAGAGTCGACGAAGAGGGCTGTTACAATTTGATAGAAAAGAGAAGTATTCATGGCAAGCTTAGCTCAGCGCGCCTCATTCTAGAGCGCCAAGGTAAGATGCACATTCTAACAATTACGGTGGGCAGTCCTTTTTGCGGGACTTAGACCATCACTATAGCGAAGAGACCCCAATAAAATAGTCCGTGGCCAAACGCAAAAGGGCGACAAAAATCTTGCCGCCCTTTATTGATTACTCTTTATCAGCTACCGGATTTGCGGCTGACGATAAGTCCCATTCTTCCGCCGGGACTAAAAATCAGCTCTTAGACGAGCATAGTAGTAACCACCCTGCCACGGTACGACGGTACCAGAGGAGTAAATGCGGCCGCAGCAAAAGTCTGCGACCGTATCTCTGTCGGGGAACTCGTCAAAGATGTTGCGTCCACCTACGGATAAGCGGAGCATTTCATTGATCTGCCACTGGCCTTCAATGTCCGTCTGGAAGAAGTTTGGCAGAGTTTGGAAGCGCAGACCATCGGGGCCCGTGCCGCCGGTATTGGAATTGGTAGCTTCGCCGAACCAGCTCACGCGGGCGATCACATTGAAGTCGGACACACTATGCATGCCGGTGAAAATACCTCTCCACTGGGGATCGCCATTGATAAAGTCGTACTGGTTCTCTGCATTCAGGAACTCCGAAGGATCGGACTCGAAACTGTTTTCGGTGTAGTTCATAGCTGCACTGAATGTAGTCGATCCTGCGCTGCCGAAGTCGACCGGATAGCTTGCAACAATGTCGAAGCCTTCCGTACGGCTATCAAATGCATTGGTGAAATACTGGACGCGGCCGATGGTATTCGCGCCGGCAACTCCCGCGCCGTCCAGGGCAAGGAAGTTATCGTACGCCGAGCCGGAAGTCGGATCGGTAGATACCGTAAGCGGCGAGATCGCGTTGGTCCGATCGTCGATATCGATACGGTAGTAGTCTACGGTTAAATCCAGGTCGCCTAGCGCGGCGGTAAAGCCAAAGGTGAAATTCTCCGAAGTCTCAGGCTTCAAACTCTGCGCACCCAAGGCTGCAGCTACAGGACCGCCAGGCGGAAATAGACCCTGGGCTATCGGAACTCCATCTGGCAGTCGAGTGGACACATTAATCGTTCCCTGCTGTCCGGGCGTCGGCGCTCTGAAGCCGGTTCCCACAGAGCCGCGCAGTGAAAATTGGTCAGAGAATTCATAGCGTCCTGCTACTTGGTATACAACCTCACTGCCAAAGTCCTCATAGTCTTCATAACGCAGTGCACCCTGCATAAAGAGTTGATCGGTAACGTCTGCACTGAGTTCCGTATAAACGCCAAAGGACTCGCGCTCAAAGGTTCCAACAAACTGCGGAGAGTTGCCGGGGAAGCCGTTCGAACCGACGCCTACTGCTGTATACACCGGATCACTTGAATCTGCGCAGTCGAGTGAAGAGCCCCCTGCAATGGCTGCCAGGCCCGCAGCAGTAGGCGTCATGCCCGAGTCACAAAACCCCCAGGGGTCTTGTCGCGCATAAGGACCAACGGCATAGGATGCTGGATCTCCCTCCACGACCTCATAGGCCTCGGACATGAAGCTGCCGCCAACGGCGAATATTGCAGGACCGGCCAAGCCGAAATCCAATTCTTTAGAGAAGTCGGCCTGGAACTGTGTCTCTTCGTTGATCAGATCGCCCGGTCGAAAGGAGGTTGGTGTCTCAGAAAGCCCAAGGGAATCGCCTAGCGATGGATTGACGGTGTTAAACAGCGTGTATTTCACCTCACTCTCACCGGTACGCGCCGTAAAATCGTAAGCGACTCCGTTATCCCATTCACCGCGGACACCGCCAACGAGTGAAAAATCGAGCACGTTGCCATCGAACTGTGGCGTGAATCCGCCGGGGAAGATTTCAAGCGGGGAGTAAATTGATCCATCAGGACGCCGCAGGTCTTCGATAACGCCGTTGCCGGGGTATCTATAGAAGAAGTTGCCGTCGGTATCCGATTCGGAGAAGTTGCCATAGGCATAGGCTTCCGTATCGGCATCGAGCTGGTAGCCCGCATTAAAGAAAACGCGTTTCGCCTCCGTTTGCGGCTGGCCCCATGGCTGCACGACTTCAGACACGCCTGCCGCGTTGGCGTTACGGAAATTCGCTTGATAAGAAGGCTCTAGAGCAGCCGCTGCATAGCTAGCATTGGGATCGAACCCCGGTAAATTAGGGTCTACACACCACCACGATTGACAATATTGCTCTGCTCGTACTGTGCGATCTGCTTCGACCCATTCCCCCGACAAGCTAATGAAGCCGCCGGCGCCTAAGGGCAATCCGATATTACCCTGCACAGTGGTCATGGCCCCGTCGCCCTCGAAGAACTCGCCACTATCGATCGTAAGGCTGCCGCCCTCGCGGTTGTCATTGAGAATAAAGTTGATAACACCGGCAATGGCATCCGAACCGTAAAGCGCAGAGGCTCCGTCACGCAAAACCTCGACGTTCTTCAGGGCGGCGGCAGGGATTGTCGCAATGTCTGGCCCTTGCGTACCTGAGCCTCCAATCGACACGAGCGCAGCTCGGTGGCGTCGCTTGCCGTTGACTAGCACCAGCGTCTTGTCCGTAGGCAGCCCGCGCAACTGAGCGGGGCGAATGAAGGTGGCGCCGTCTGAAATAGGCTGACGCGCCACATTAAATGAGGGCACCAGCGTCTGTAGAATATTGTTGGTGTCGGTATGCGAGATAGCCTCAATATCTGCAGCGCTAAAAACGTCAATAGGCACGGCGGAGTCCGCCACGGTGCGAGGTCGTCCGCGCGTGCCAGTAGTGATGATTTCTTCAATGCTACTCGCTTGCTCTGCGTCTTGCGCTTGCACAGAGTGGCTCAGGCTAGCGCTCGCTGCTATTACCGCTATTGTGAGTAAATGTTGCGGGTTTTTACGGAAGTTCATGGGGGTGCTCCTGCCGTTTACTTTTTGTGGGTGTAGGCTAGAGATAGCAACACCTATGCCAGAACGGCCGCGCAGCCAGCAAAGCGTTCACAAGCCCAGTAATCACGGAGCCTGTAGCGCTCTTTGGATAATCTCGAAAAAATCTAAGCCGAAGAGAAGCTCGAAATTTGAGCTTCAATTTGGTGAATCTTTTGCGCAAAAAAAAGGCAGCCGCTCCAAACTGAAGCGCATAGTTAGACAAGCAAATGAAGTGATGAGGATAGGAGAGCTTACAAATGGAAGGAAAAACCGGGACCCGAGCCTGTATGGTTATTCACCTAAACGCTTTGGATAAGCATTGAGCACCAGAGCGTTAGAAGCGCGTAAGCACAAGCCGCACATCGACTTGGGGCTTGGCTTCACGTGAGTAGACTGCCCGCTACTTACTCATAACTAGCGCCGGCGATTCGGATAGTCATTATCCTAATATTATCTTAGTGCTCTCTTGCCGTGGCTGTGACAGGTGAGCTGTTTGTAAAAACCTGCTCGACATCGATACTGTCGAAGCGGTAATTCTCATTACAGAATTCACAGGTTACCGACACATCACCTTCTTTAGACAAGACATCGAGTACCTCATCTTTGCCCAGTGTGACGAGCATGGCGGCGGTGCGCTCTCGCGAACAACTACAGTGGTAAGCAACAGGGCTTGGTTCAAAGAGTCTGACAGCTTCCTGATGGAATAGGCGAAGCAGCAGGCTGTTTACCTCCGCGAGCTTTAGCTCCTGCGCGGTAAGCGTGTCGGCTAACATCGAGACCCTGTTCCAGGCATCTTCGTCTGAGCTTTTGCCGGGTAGCTTTTGCAGCATAAGGCCACTGACATTCTCCGCATCGCAGGCAAGCCAGAATCGTGTGGCGAGCTGGTCGGAAGTCGCGAAATAATGTTCCAACGCTTCAGCCAGTGTGTGCCCTTTGAGAGTAGCGATGCCTTGATGAGGCTCAGCGCCTTCTGCTTTGATCGTTATAACGAAATAGTCGGTACCGAACACTTCCTGCAATGGCATGTCGTCGTCGATAACACCGTCTTGACGGGCAATGCCGCGGATCTGCTGATCAGAACTCGCTTCCACAACAAGCAGTCCAAGCGGGCCAGTGCCGCGCACTTGAAAAATGACACTGCCTTTAATCTTTAACGTATCGACTAGCAGCACCATGGCCGCGAGCGCCTCGCCGAGCAAGGTCAGCGCGCGTCCCTCGAGTTTAGATTGAGCAACGATCCTCGCCCACGACTCGTCCAATGAAACGTGCTGCCCTCGAATCGGATATTCGTCAAATAAGAATCGTTGATTCTGATCTTGTTCTTTCATTCTGCTACTCACCTAGAATTACCAATGAATGCTTACCCTAATAGATGACCCTCAAGGATATTTAAAACAGCGCATAGACACGAGTGTTATCGGAACTGCGTCTGGTATTGAAAGCACTTTCTCATAAAAAAACCCCGACCAGCAGCTGCTGATCGGGGTTTGGGTTTAGATGCCTGGCAATGACCTACTCTCACATGGGGAAGCCCCACACTACCATCGGCGCTAAGCACTTTCACTTCTGAGTTCGAGATGGGATCAGGTGGTTCACACTCGCTAATGTCGCCAGGCAATTCTGTTGTCACTTCCGCTGCTTGACCGATGGTCTGGCCGCACTCGAAAGTCACGAAGTCTTAACAATCAATGAATGAAGTTGCTGTCTTGCTTTGTATCTTTGTGTCTTCTTGCCTGTCCGACTTAGCGTCGTTCAGACTAACAAGTTACCAAGCTGATCTGTCGATCATCCTGCTGTGCAACGCGTCGTTGCTCAGCTACTTAGCTATAAGTTGATTACGTCTTAACCGAGACAATCCTAAGATTGCCCAATCACTCGAGCTGTTCAAAACTCATGATTATATGGTCAAGCCTCACGTGCAATTAGTACTGGTTAGCTCAATACATCACTGTACTTACACACCCAGCCTATCAACGTCGTCGTCTTCAACGGCACTTTAGGAGGATCAAGTCCTCAGGGAGATCTCGTCTTGAAGGGGGCTTCCCGCTTAGATGCTTTCAGCGGTTATCCTGTCCGAACATAGCTACCGGGCAATGCGTCTGGCGACACAACCCGAACACCAGAGGTTCGTTCACTCCGGTCCTCTCGTACTAGGAGCAACTCTTCTCAAATCTCCTGCGCCCACGGCAGATAGGGACCGAACTGTCTCACGACGTTCTAAACCCAGCTCGCGTACCACTTTAAATGGCGAACAGCCATACCCTTGGGACCGGCTTCAGCCCCAGGATGTGATGA
>CBFIDY010000012.1:0-54388 GCA_965661495.1 Pseudohongiellaceae bacterium
CAGCTGGCACTTGAATATCTTGCTCAGGACATCCCTGTGCTAATTTTTCCATCAGGCATGGTATCGACTGCGGGCAAATTTGGTTTCGGTGAGGTCGAGGATGCTCCCTGGACAACTTTCGCGGCGAAGATCATTCGCGATGCCGAAGCGACGGTCGTGCCAATTCATTTTCATGGCCGCAACAGCCGACTGTTTCATATAGCCTCGCATATCGCCGAGCCGCTGCGCATGGCATTGCTGGTGAGCGAAGCGCTGAAAAAATTTGGCACACGTCTACACGTCGATATTGGCGACCCCATCCCCTACTCGCAGCTGCGCGAACACACGAGCCGGCAGGCGCTTACCAGTCACCTCTATGGAATAGTGCGTGAACTCGGCCAAGCGACAAAACGCTAGCGAAGATACGATGCGCCGTTGACATCGATCACAGTGCCGGTAGAAAACTCCGCACCGGTAGAAGCCAAAAACAGCACGGCGTGGGCTACTTCCTGCGGTTCAGCGACACGATTAAATGGGCTCTGTGCTTTGATTTCGGCGCCCTCAGCGCTCGCAAGTCGATCGGCAGTCAACTCCGTATTCACGAATCCTGGTGCGACAGCGCCGACAAAGATTTTATGTGGCGCCAACGCCACGGCGAGGGACTGGCTCAGCGAGGTAAGTCCTGCTTTGCTCGCGCCGTAAGCAGGTTTGATCGGCTCTCCGCGGTAAGCACCGCGCGAGGTGATGTTAACGATTCGTCCACCGCCGCCTTTGATCATTTTCTGCGCCGCGCAAAAACAGATATTAGCTGGACCGGTAAGATTGGCCGCAAGGGTTTGCTGCCATGCCTTCTGCCAGTCTTCGTAGCTCGTCGTTGCTATTGGGTGATAAATGCCAATGCCGGCGTTATTCACCACAATATCCAAACCGCCAAGACTCTCTGCAGCTTCCGCGACAAGACGCTCTACCGCTTCGGGATCAGCAACGTCTGCTCTGTGCACACTGTGACCGCTGCCCCCAAGCTGCGACAGCGCGCCCGCTGCCGCCTCGTCGTTGCTGTGATAGCCCGCGGCAACGCGCGCGCCCTGCGCCGCGAAAGCCTGAGCAATGGCCAAACCGATGCCGCGGGTTCCCCCCGTGACTAGGACTTTTTTACCGTCGAAGTTCAAAGCTATTCCTTTTTGTTCACTATTGTTCGCGATGCTTCTAACTGGGCGGCTGAATACCGTCCATTTTAGCCAGCCGGCCAATCAGCTCCTCAACGCGCGAGCTGTAGCCCCACTCGTTGTCATACCAGCTCACCACCTTCACCAAATTACCGCCGAGCACCTGCGTTAGCGCACTGTCAAAAATACTGGAGTGCGTGTCACCGATGATATCACTGCTAACAATAGGCGCACTCGAGTAGCTGAGAATACCGCGCATTGGCCCTTGAGATGCGGCGAGCATCGCGCCGTTGATGTCTTCAATGGTCACATCGCTTTCCAATTCGGCCACGAGATCTACCACGCTGCCGTCAGGCACGGGTACACGCATCGCCACGCCATCTAAGCGGCCGGCAAGCTCGGGTATCACTAAACCGATCGCTTTTGCCGCGCCGGTCGAAGTTGGCACGATATTAGTGGCGGCGTTGCGCGATCGCCGTGGGTCGCCGCTGTTAGGCGAGTCGATTAGGCGCTGACCCGAGGTATACGCGTGCACGGTAGTCAGCAGTCCGCGGCGCAGTCCAAACGCGTCGTGAAGCACCTTGGCTAGAGGCGCCGCACAGTTGGTGGTGCAGCTGGCATTGCTAATGATGCGGCTGTCTGGCGTGATCACCGAATCATTAACTCCCGTAACCAGCGTGGCCTCCAAGGGATCTTTTGCAGGCACAGTAAGCAGTACCCTTGCAGCGCCGGCGTCGAGATGCTTCTGCAAATCTGCAACCTGCCGAAAGACGCCGGAGCTCTCAACCACGTAGTCGACGCCCAATTCCTTCCAGGGCAGCCTAGCTGGGTCTTTTTCATTGAGCACGCGAAAAGGATCGCCGTTGATCACCATGAGATCACCGTCGACCGTAATCTCACCGGGGAAGACACCGTGGGTGCTGTCGTACTTAAAGGCGTAGGCCAGCTGCTCTGGACTCGCTAGGTCGTTGACCGCAACCACATCGTAGTGGCCGTGCAGCTTGGCAATACGCATTATTGTGCGGCCGATGCGACCAAAGCCGTTAATGGCGATCCTTGGCAGACGCGTTGCCTCAGTCTTCATTCCACTCATACATCACTCCTTACGGCGCGTTCTAAAGGCTACCTTGAGCTGGCTTCGGCAGCCTCGCGCGCCAGAATGTGGCTGCCAAGAAAGTAGACCGTGCCTAGCACCATGGGACTTCATAAAAAGCCATAACGAAGTGATAAATCGCGCTTTATTCCGCCACCGCAGCCTCGCTAAGCGTCCACAGCTTTTCAGCTTCCTGCGGATCTACTGCGTACGGCATAACGCCGAAAAAGCGTGACGGCTCCTCGCCCGACAGCACTGCGATATCGCAGTCTTCACAGAAGACGCCACCGCGCTCGGCGAGCAGCTCACTGGTCGCCGCCCACAGGGTTGTCGTGCAGCCTTGGCTGGGTGTTTTGAATAGCGGGGCTGCAAGCTCAGAAAGCTCACCGTCCTCACCCAGCCAGCCTAGCGCGATCATCTCCTCGGTCTCTAAATGTCTTTGCAGCGGGGTCATAATGCCGCCAGGGTGAACCGAAAAAGCGCTGAGCCCCTGCTCTGCGTACTTCATATCTAGCCCCAGTGCGAATAGCGCATTCGCTGTTTTCGCCTGACCGTACGCCGGCCATTTTTCATAGGGCGAGTGCTCGAAATTTATGTCATCCCAGCGCATACCAGACAGCTTGTGACCTGACGACGATAAGCACACAACACGGGAGGTCTGCGCAGCCAAAAGCGCCGGCAACAGCTGCGTAGTGAAGAGGAAGTGACCGAGGTGATTAACACCAAACTGCGATTCCCATTGACCTTCGATTCGCGCTTCCGGGCACGCCATGATGCCGGCATTATTGATGAGCAAATCGATGACTTTTTCATCGGCGAGAATCTCAGCGGCAGCGCGGCGCACACTGGCAAAATCTCCCAGGTCCATCGCCACAGGGATAACCTCGCCCGCTTCGATAGCGGCGAGATTCTCCTGCGCTTTTTCAGGACTGCGCACGGGTACATAAACTTTAGCACCTGCTCCCGCAAGCGCACGCGTAGTCTCAAGACCGATACCCGAGTAGCCGCCGGTGACTACCGCGATCTTGCCGCTTAAATCCTTGCCAGCCAGTATATCCGCCGGCTCACTTTTGGGGTCCAAGCCGGAACCGATCGCCCCCTGTTCGCGTCTTGTTGCTGCTGGCATCTTTCTCTCCTTCTCTTTTGTTACCGCTTACTGAGTGCAAGCTCAGTAGTCCGAGTCTACGCACAGACAGGCTCGACAACAAACGTGAGCTTGTGGCGGTTTGACCGAACCGCTTGCCACAGGCACAGCTGCCTAGTACAAAGAGGCTAGAATAAAAAAGTCATAACAGACCATGGAGCGTGGCCAATGAAAGTCGACGAAATGAATAGGGATTCGAATAACAAAGCACTTGGCATCAGACTAGCGACAGTTCTGCTCACCGGCGTCGCCCTACTGTGCCCGCCTAGCTTCCTCGCCTCTATCACCTCTGTCGCCTCCTTCGCCGCGCAGCTCGAAGGCGGTTTCGAGATCGTTCAGCTAGAAGACATGCAGTGGGATGAAACCAGCGAGCGTGTGCAGCAGCGCATCCTTTACGGCAACCCCGCCGAAGAAGGGCTCTACATCATTCGCCTGCGCTTCCCCGCTGGCGGCACCAGCAGACCCCACTACCACTCCCACGATCGCTTCATTACGGTAATCGAAGGTACATGGAACGCCGGCATAGACGCGAGCCACGATATGAGTCGGACGACGCCTATTCCCGCGGGCGGCTATATGATGCACCCGGCAGGCGCCGTACACTTCGACGGCTCACGTGGCGAGGCTGTCGTGGTTGAGATCCGCGGCTTTGGCCCGGTAACGACGACCAGCGTCGATATCGAACCCTAAACTACCGGCGTATCGGGCCAAAACCCCACGTTTTGGCCCGAATCCCCCTCTGCAGGCTCGACCTTAAGGCTGCGACTCTTTATAGTACGCCCCTTCTGTAATCCCCCAATTTTCAAACAACGGCGATCGCGTGCTAGAGCAGCGTGCAGCCGTCGCAAAAGGACCTTACTTCGTGATCTCAGCCGCTAACGTCACCATGCAATTCGCCGCCAAGCCCCTGTTCGAGAATATCTCGGTGAAGTTTGGCGACGGCAATCGCTATGGACTCATCGGCGCCAATGGCTGCGGCAAGTCCACCTTCATGAAGATTCTCGACGGCAGCCTCGCGCCAACGACGGGCAATGTCTCTCTTACTCCCAACGAGCGCGTGGGTCGTCTTAATCAGGATCAGTTTGCCTTTGAAGAGTACTCGGTTATCGACACGGTAATCATGGGCCATAAAGAGCTGTGGGAGGTAAAGCAAGAGCGCGACCGCATCTACGGCCTGGCAGAAATGAGCGAAGAGGACGGCATGAAAGTAGCCGAACTCGAGATTGAATTCGCCGAGATGGACGGCTACAGCGCCGAGAGCCGCGCAGGCGAATTATTAAGCGGCGCCGGCATCGAAGAGGCTCTGCATTTTGGCCCTATGTCCGAGGTCGCGCCGGGCTGGAAGCTGCGCGTGCTACTCGCACAGGCGCTGTTCTCCGATCCCGACTTGTTACTGCTCGACGAACCCACTAACAACCTCGACATCAACGCCATCCGCTGGCTAGAAGAGGTGCTGAACCAGCGCCGCTCAACCATGATTATCATTTCCCACGACCGTCACTTCTTGAACGCGGTCTGCACACACATGGCCGACATTGACTACGGCGAACTGCGCGTGTACCCGGGCAACTACGACGACTTTATGATCGCCTCGACTGCGGCTCGTGAGCGCCTACAGTCGATCAATGCGAAAAAATCTGCGCAGATCGCAGATCTTCAGCAGTTCGTCAGCCGCTTCTCTGCCAACGCCTCTAAGGCTAAGCAGGCGACTTCACGCGCCAAGCAGATCGAGAAAATTCAGCTAGAAGACATTAAGCCTTCAAGCCGAGTGAGCCCTTATATTCGTTTCGAGCAGGATAAAAAACTGCACAGGCAAGCCGTTGTTATCGAAAATCTCGCACACGGCTTCGATGGCGAAACGCTGTTTGAGAACGGCAATCTGATTATTCCCGCCGGCCAAAAAATGGCAGTAATCGGCGAAAACGGTGCAGGTAAGTCGACCTTCCTGCGCTGCTTGGTCGACGCTATTCAGCCCAATGGCGGCACTATTGCCTGGGCGGAAAACGCCAGCATCGGCTATTGCCCGCAGGACAGCACGGAAGATTTTAACAGCGACAAAACGATCTTCGAGTGGATGACCCAATGGCGCAAACCTACTCACGACGATCTGATCGTGCGCGCCACGCTCGGACGCCTGCTGTTCCCTGCGGACGATGCAAATAAACAGGTTAAGGTGTGCTCTGGTGGTGAGAAAAACCGCTTACTGTTCGGCAAGATGATTATGCAGGATCACAATGTGTTGATCATGGACGAGCCAACTAACCATATGGATATGGAAGCCATTGAAGCGCTCAACCTTGCCTTAGACTACTACGAAGGCACGCTGATCTTCGTGAGCCACGACCGCGAGTTTGTCTCTTCCCTAGCCGATCGCATTGTCGAGATCAAAGACAAGAAACTGAATGATTATCAGGGCGGTTACGAAGAGTTCTTGGCGATGCAGTTGGCGGGGAAGTAGCTATACTTGACGTCAATGACCCAAGCCCGCACCATTTTGCAGTCCGTTTTCGGCTTCGACGCCTTCCGCCCACCACAGGACCAAATCATCGACGCCCTCGTTGCCGGCGACGATGCCATGGTGATTATGCCCACCGGCGGCGGCAAGTCGCTGTGCTATCAAATTCCCGCGCTGGTGCGCGACGGTTGTGGCGTGGTCATCTCGCCGCTTATCGCTCTTATGCAGGACCAGGTGAATGCCCTGCGGCTGCTCGGTGTGCGGGCAGCCTTCTTAAATTCCACCCTAGATCCGCAGGAGGCCAGCGAGATTGAGGGCGCGCTGCGACGCGGCGAGCTCGATCTGCTCTATGTGGCACCGGAACGCCTCAATCAGCCGCGCATGCTCACGCTTCTGCAGCAGTCGGCGATCGCTCTGTTCGCCATAGACGAAGCCCACTGCGTGTCGCAATGGGGCCATGACTTCCGCGCCGACTATTTGCAGCTTGGCCTGCTCGCCGAATTATTTCCCGAGGTGCCACGCATTGCCCTCACGGCGACGGCAGACGAGCGCACTCGCGGCGAAATCATCAGTCGTCTTGGTTTAGAGCACGGCGGGCATTTCATTGCCGGCTTCGACAGGCCCAATATTCGCTATCGCATCGCGCTCAAGCACAACGCCAAAGCACAGCTGCTAAAGTTTTTAAAAGACGAACACCCCCGCGATGCGGGCATCATCTACTGCCTCTCGCGCAAGAAAACCGAGGAAATCGCCAGCTGGCTCACACTGCAGGGGTTTAATGCCCTGCCTTATCATGCGGGACTCTCTACCCAGCTGAGGGCAACGCACCAGGCACGCTTTCTGCGCGAGGAAGGCGTCATCGTTGTGGCGACTATCGCCTTCGGTATGGGGATAGATAAACCCGATGTGCGCTTCGTGGCGCATCTCGACCTGCCGAAAACGGTAGAGTCCTACTACCAAGAGACCGGTCGCGCTGGCCGTGATGGCCTGCCCGCAGACGCCTGGATGGTGTACGGGCTGCAGGACGTAATTAAGCTGCGCCAGATGATGGAAGGCTCCGAGGGTAGCGAAGAGCATAAGCGCGCCGAACAACATCGCTTGAATGCCATGCTTGGCTTCTGTGAAATCACCTCCTGCCGTCGTCAAGCGCTGCTCGCCTATTTCGACGACGAACTCCCGGAACCCTGCGGCAACTGCGACACCTGTCTCGAACCTGCCGACACTTGGGACGGCACCGAAGCAGCGCGCATGGCGCTCAGCACGGCTTATCTCACCGGACAAAGATTCGGCGTTAATCATCTCATCGACGTGCTACGCGGCTCTGAAGGCGACCGAATATTCCAGTTCGAACACCACAAACTCAGCGTCCATGGTATTGGCAAGGCGCTTAGCAACGATCAATGGCGCTCGGTTTTTCGTCAGCTCGTGGCAAGAGGCCTACTCAGCGTCGACCTCGAACGCTTTGGCGCCCTGCGCTTGGAAGAACGCTGCCGCCCCCTGCTGCGCGGCGAAGAGAGCATCGAATTGCGCCGCGACATAAAGCAGAAGACAGCCAAACGTCAGACCCGCTCACCCCTGCCCGCCGACATCGATGTGTCGCTATGGGAGGCTTTACGCGAGTGCCGCCGCGGCTTTGCCGAAGAGCAGAACGTCCCACCCTATGTCATCTTTCATGACAGCACTCTGCAAGAAATGTGCGGCTCGCTACCCTCAAGCCTCGAGCTCATGAGCGAGGTGAGCGGCGTTGGTGAGCGCAAGCTCGAAAAGTATGGCCCCGCTTTCGTTAGCGTCATTAACGAGCACCTCAGCTCCCACGGCTAGGGCGCGTAGCGCGCAACACACAGTCACAATTGCACCGTTGCGTAAACTCAGCGGAATAGGCAATCTCGTCGCAATAGCATGAAACTAGTGCAAAGGGCTGTGCCCGCCCGCGTGTTACAACTCTCTCGGTCTCGGTGAAAGTCGAGCGCGCCTCTGGGTTCACAGCGAAGCCTTATGCCATACCCAATTCTTAATCGAAGCAGATGCGGCGCATCGACAAACACTGAGGATAACAGGATGTTTAACTCACGCCCCTCCCTACTCCGCTTACGCGGAACAAGAGCATTCCATCGCCTCGCTGCGGGAGTTTTTCTCATAGCCGCGGCGAGCTTCAGCGTTGCCGCCGAGCACGAGTCCGTTGGCAGCTTCGACTTTCCCAGTTCTGCCAATGCCGAGGCGCAGGTTCATTTTGAACTGGGCGTGGGCTACCTGCACAGCTTTGGCTTTGCCCAAGCGCAGGAAGAATTTCAGCGCGCGCAGGCGCTAGATCCGGATTTTGCTCTTGCTTATTGGGGCGAGACTTTCACCTACAACCACCCGTTTATTGGTGAATGGGATGCGCAGTCGCCCAAGGCGGCGTTGAACCGCTTGGCCGCGACAAGCGAACAGCGGCTAGCCAAGGCAGCCACCGCACGCGAAAAAGGTTTTTTACGCGCAGCTGAGGCCTACGCTTTCACACCGGGCACAGTGGGTAATCGCCGCACCGCGTGGATGCAGGCTATGCAAGAGGTTTACGCCCAATTTCCAGATGACGACGAGGTCGCCGCGTTTACGGCGGTCGCCATGCTCGCCGGCGCCACCGTAGCGGGCGAGCAAGCTGAGCGGCTCAACATGCGTGCAGGGGCCATCGCTTTGGAATTATTCAAGAAGAACCCCGACCATCCAGGCGCAGCCCATTATATTATTCACGCTTTTGACGATCCTATTCACGCGCCACTAGCGCTTGAAGCGGCGTTCAAATACGCAGACATCGCCCCTGCTGTGGCCCACGCGCGTCACATGCCCACGCATATTTTTATCCAGCACGGTATGTGGGACGAAGTAGCACGCTGGAACGTGTCCGCCTTCGATGCCGGCGCCGCGCTCTGGCAGCCGGGCGACCGCCCCAACGATCAGAATCACGCAGCGGACTGGGGACAGTACGGCGATCTGCAAAGAGGCGACACAGCACGCTCGCTATGGTGGATAAAGCGTGCTGAGCAAGTGCTAAGGAATAATCCCAACGACGCTCGCTCACAAAATACCCTGCTCACTATGCGTGCTCGCCACATTATCGAGACCCAGCAGTGGCAGCTCACCGCCGTTGATGACTCGCTGACCGCTAACGAACTCCTTGCCGCCGGCATGAGCGCTGCGGCACTTGGGGAGCTCGCCACGGCTGAAGCCGCGGCAAAGGCACTGCTTGCCTTAAGTGAAGCAAGCCCAAGGGACAGCAATCTGCAAATTATGTATCACCAGATAGCGGGCTTAACCGGGCTTACCAAAGCGCGTAGCGGCAGTATTGACGTACAGCAGCAGAAAGCGGCGGTGAATCATTTCAATCAGGCGTTAGAAATTACTGACAGCCAACGCCTGCCCAACGGCGCAGCGAACCCCTTAAAACCGGCGCATGAGTTAGTCGGCGAGGCGATGCTTAACAGTGGTCAAGCAGAATGGGCGGCGGAGCTTTTCGAAGAGTCTCTTCTGCGTATGCCGCGGCGCCCGCTATCACTTCTAGGTGCCGCCAGAGCCTACGCCGAGCTCGGAAATAGCGCTCGCGCAGCGCAGCACTACGCTGAGCTCCAAGACGTGCTTGCCGGAAGCGAACATCCAGCTCTTGCGGAAGCCGCTGGCTTTTTAGCAGCGAATTAAGGGGGCTTTTCATCTGCCGACCTGAGCGGCTAACACAGTCTTCGCAATAAACTCTGCGAATAGCTGCACGCTTCACACCACTTCGAATTATAGTAAGCTCGGCAATAAGAACAAAATCAGGGCGCAACCTATGAATAAGAATGACTCGGACGCTCTTTTTCGCGCAGCGGGCAACGGCTTGCTCAGCAGAAGAATGCTCTTGGGCGGGGCGGGTAGCGGGCTTCTCGGCGCGCTCGCAGCGCCTGCGGTGCTCGGCGCAGAGCCTATCAGTTTTGCTATCCCCGCTTGGTCAAAGCAGCCGGGGCCGGGGCCAAGTGCCTACGGTCAGCCCTCGCCCTTCACCGCGGCGATCCAGCGCAACCCTGGGCGGGCCAACCCCCTTTACCCCGGCGGCGGCGCTTCGCGCACTCCTCTGCATCAGCTGCGCGGCGCGATCACGCCCAATGGGCTGCATTTCGAGCGCCATCATGCAGGGGTCCCTGCGGTAGATCCTGATCAACATGTCTTGGTCATTAACGGGCTCGTCGACCGAGCCTTAGCCTTCCGCTATGAAGACCTACTCCGCTACCCCATGGTCTCACGCGTACAATTTCTCGAATGCTCCGGCAACAGTGGAGCCCTGTTTCGCGATACCCCGCCCAACGGCACGGCGCAGAGCATCAACGGGCTCGTCTCCTGCGCTGAATGGACCGGCATACCTCTCTCGGTGTTATTAAGCGAAGCTGGCATCAAGAAAGAAGCAGTGTGGCTTAGCGCAGTCGGCGCCGATGCCGCTAGCATGGGCCGCTCGATTCCTGTGGAAAAAGCACTAGACGATGTTGTGATTGCTTTATTCCAGAACGGCGAACCACTTCGACCCGAACAAGGCTTCCCTATGCGCTTGTTCGTACCCGGCTGGGAAGGCAACGTCAGTGTAAAGTGGTTAACGCAGTTAAAGCTTACCCGTGAACCGAGCCAGTTCCGCGACGAGACCAGCAAGTACACTGACACCCTCGCCGACAGAAGCAGTCTGCAGTTCACTTTTCCTATGGGCGTGAAGTCGATCATCACCTCGCCCTCGGGCAAGATGCAGCTTCGCAGCGGCGAGCTTTATCAGGTGGAGGGCCTCGCCTGGTCAGGCGCAGGAACGATCCGTACGGTCGAGCTTAGCGCCGACGGAGGACAAAGCTGGGCGCCCGCGCACATCGATGCGCAGTATGGAGACAAATCACTGGCCCGCTTCCGCTTGCCTTGGCGCTGGCAAGGCGGCACGGCCCAGCTGATCAGCCGCGCCACCGACAGCACAGGTGCACAGCAGCCTACCCGTACTGCACTCATTGCCGCCAAAGGGCAGCAGGCTTTCTATCACTACAACGCTCAGCAATGCTGGGGCGTTAACAGCGCCGGTGAGGTGACACATGAGTATGTATAACCCAAGGCGCAGGCAAACAGCGCTTCGCAGCGTGGTGTTTCTGTTTGCCGCCGCTGCCTTTGCGCCGCTGAGCAGCGGGCAGTCGGAGATGAACCTCTCACCGAATTTAGGCGCCGAGATTAGCGCCGAGCAGGCGCAGGGCTTAGATCTTATCGCCTCGGCCGAAGACGGCTTACCTACTGGCAGCGGCACCGCCTTTCAGGGCCGCGAGCTATACGAAGCTCAGTGCGCAGCCTGCCATGGCGCCGACGGTAAAGGCGGCGCGGCGAACCAAGCGCTGGTCGGCGGCTCAATGCAGTCAACTGAACCGCCCTTGCGCACCGTAGGCAGCTACTGGCCTCACGCAACGACACTGTTCGATTTTATCCGCCGCGCTATGCCCGCGAATGCTCCCAAGACTCTGAGTGACACCGAGGTCTATCAGCTTGTCGCCTATGTGCTCTATATGAACGGACTCGTGGATCAGTACAAGATCATCGACGCGGACAGTCTGCCTACTATCCGCATGCCCAATGCCAATGGCTTTATTGACGCTAGCGAGTTGCACTAGTGGCGTCGTAATCGGCTAACGGCCAAAGGCTAGACCACAATTTGTTGCAAAAAGCGGCGGAGTAAGCGCCGCTGCCGCCTTCAATCTCTCGAGTAAACTCAGTACACTGCGCCCGCCCTACTCGGGTTTAAAATAATTAGTCAAAATCGAGAGAAACCCATGCCTGCTTCAATCCTGCGCTGCTCACTGCTGCGCATGCCCAACCTTTGTGCTTCTAAATTAGCCCTAGCCCTGTGCGCTCTCCTTTCACTTAACGCCCACGGCCAAGCTGGTTTAAATATCACCCGCATCGCAGGCGAGCCGTTTTTCTCCGATTTTGCGGGCATGGCGCCGAGCAGCGAACTTGCCCGCTCGATGACACTGGTGAGCGACTTTACCCAGCGCTTGCCTGACGACGGCGACCCTGCCTCGCAGCGTACCGAAGTCTACCTAGGCTACGATCAGCAGCAGCTGCACGTCATCTTTCTTGCCTTCGATACTAACCCTGCGCAGATACGCGCCAACCTATCTTCACGCGAAAACATTGATGGCGATGATGTAGTCGAGATGGTTATCGATACCTTTAATGATCAGCGCGCCGCCTTCGCTTTCCGCTCAACCCCGCTTGGCATGCAGTGGGACGCGCGCTGGACCGAAGGCGCATCTAACCGCGCCGGCTTCGACACCACGCTAGAAGCGGTATGGGAAAGCGACGGCCAGGTCACCGACCAAGGCTATATGGTCAAAATGGCCATCCCTCTGCGTAGCCTTCGATTCCTTGACCGTCCCGAACAGCTGTGGCGCATTCAGTTCGGACGACTCATTCCGCGGCTCAGCGAAGAAGCCTATTGGCCGCCTTACCTGATCGACATAGAAGGCCGTCTTAACCAAACTGCTCAGCTCACCGGCATAAGCGACGTGTCGCCCGGTAATAACTCGCAGATAGTGCCTTTTATCTTCGCTCGAGAAGTCGATTCCCTACGCCCCGGCGCGGCTGGCGGACCCGCATTCAAACGCAGTTCCGAACAGGATGTGGGCGTGGATGCCAAGTTCGTCTTCAACGATTCAATGGTGCTCGATGTCACACTCAATCCAGATTTTTCGCAGGTCGAATCTGACCAGCCGCAAGTGACACTTAACGAGCGCTTCGAAGTGCAATTCCCAGAACGTCGCCCGTTTTTCGTCGAGAACGCCGACTTTTTCGCCACTGACTCAAATCTCGTCTTTACCCGTCGCATAGTCGACCCCGACGGCGGTGTGCGCTTTACTGGCAAGGCCGGCGACTACGGCTTTGGCACGATTTTGATGAACGACATCGCGCCGGGGCTCAATCGCAGCGCAGACGATCCGCTGAACGGCGAGAAAGCCACCATCGCCATCCTGCGCGGCTTCAAAGACATCTCTACTCAAGATCGCGTTGGTTTCCTCGTTACCGACCGCGAATTTGCCGACGGCTACAACCGCGTCGCCAGCGTAGATGGACGCTTCCGCTTGAACGCCAACTGGCTCACCCAGCTACAGGCTGTAGGCACCGAAACCGAACCGGCCAGCGGCGGTGAGACAACTCGCGGCTATCAGCGCAATATCCAAGTGAATCGCGTAGGCCGTACCGTAAATAGCCATACCCACTACATCGCAACGAGTAAGGATTTCCGCACGGAGCTAGGCTTTCAGAACCGTTTTTTCAAGGCCGACGTCGACGGCATTCACCAGCGTGTCGCCCTTAACTTCTTCCCCGAAAGCTCCTCACTTAATTCATGGAACACGACTATCTTTGGTGTTTACTTAGAAGACACCGAAGGCACGAAGCTGTTCTCACAGCTCGGCCCTGGCATCGAGTTCAACTACGACACCACAAGCTTCGGCGCCAACTACACCGAGTACGACGAAGTGCTCAGACCGCAAGATTTCAACGGCTTAGCCGGCAACCGCAGTTACAATTACGAAGACTGGCAGGTGAGCCTCGAGAACAACACGCTCAATAGCCTTGAGTTTGAAGCGAGCTACCGCAGTGGTACGAGCCTCAACCTCGTACCGCCCAGAGGGTTCATGCCCGATGTCGTCGATAGCGCCCGCGTGAGCGTGGACGCTCTATGGCGACCCTTTGACCGACTGCGCGTGTTGAACACCTATCTCAACACGGCACTAGAGACCAAAAGCGGAGCTAAGGTTTTTACCAACCGCATCGCCCGCAGCAACTGGAACTATCAGTTCACTAAGGAATGGTCTTTGCGCTTCATCGCCCAGTACGATGAAACCGACGCAGGGCCGGCTACGCGTTTAGTGGATGACAAGAATCTGAACTTCGACCTGCTGCTGCGCTACGTGATCAACCCTTGGTCAGCACTATTCATCGGCTATAACAGCAATCAGAGCAATTTCGATATCGTCGACATGGAAGGCGAGCGAGAGCTTGTAATCGCCAACGATCTGCGCCAAGACGGCGAGCAGGTGTTTGTGAAATTCAGCTATCTGTTCCAGCGCTAGGCGACACGCAGAAGGCGAGCTAACAACAGCTTGGGCGTTAGGAACACGCTCAAGCTGTTAATAAGTAGTAGCCAAGTCGCGACTGCTAACACACGCTACTGCCAAGGCGGCGGCTCGCTTATCATGATGCTGAAGCCTTCAAAGCTATACTCGCGATCGCCGTCGCTAAGCGCGTACTCCGCGCCGGCTTGTTGCAGCGACTGAAAAGCGTCATTCATTGATCGCAGATAGTCACCCGCCACCAACGGCTCGTTATGCGCTGGGAGCAGGTAATCCACCTGCTCTGCGTAGCCTGCGAGTTTTGCTGCAGAAGCAGCATAGTCGGAAAAGTTCGCATCGCCCCTATGCGCGTACAGCGTTGCTGGATAAAACGTATCTCCCATGAACATGAGTCGATTGTGCGCGTCAAAAAGCACCAGCGCATCGGGCGTGTGTCCCGGCACTCGTATCAGCTCTAAAGTTCTGCCACCTAAATCGAAAACTTCGCCTTCATCGACGAAGCGCTGAATCTCGAAGGCTTCGCTTGCATAGCTGTCAGTACTGACTCCAGCGGGCAGCGCTTTCCACACCCATCCCGGACCAATGAACTCACGCACTTCACTGTTGCTCCGCCCTAGCGCGTGCTCGCGCGTATAGGGGGTATCAATCGAGACTACGTTGGCGAATTCATGGTTACCGCCTACATGGTCGTAGTGCGTATGGGAGTTCAGTACGGTAACGGGCAGGCTGCTGAGCTCGGCGACAACACGCGACATATTCCCCACCCCGATACCGGTATCGAACAGCAACGCGCGCTGTTGGCCGACAATAAGGTAAGAAATGACTTCTTCGAACTGTCCGTCCTCATAGATAGCAAACACACCTTCGCCTATTTCGAACACCTCGAACCAGGGCTGAGACTGCTCGACATGAGTGAAGGCTGCCCAGGCTTTCCGTGGCAGTGCATCCCACCAGTTGTCTTTGCCCTCGCCTCGACCTTGTACGAGAACATTATTGGCGGACTCGTCGGGCTCTTCGGCTACGCTAGTACGCTGATTTGCAGGTTCGGGCTCGGAACAACCAACAATAAACAGCGCCGATGTGGCATAGACAGCAGCGCGGATAATGAGTGGAACTGGCACGGGGAGCCTCCGAAGCGGCTCAAAAGCCGCGGTGTCACAATTTATCACAGCGCTTCACCTAGTGAGGCGCTGTAACGCAGCTTAGCGCGTTGGCGAGGGTTCATGATAGGTCTATACTGAACCCGTTGATGGACGCGAGTCTTGCGGACCACTCTCCTGGCGACTCGCCAAACGGAGAGTCAGCGGCACTAGAGTAATTTAGTCCCACTGATACTCGCAGCAACGCGCGCACTACCTAAATTTACACGCGGTCTAGAACTCCAATTGAACAAAAGACACGCAGTGAAAGCATACCTTTATCGGGAGAACAGCGGCTCATGAAACAGTCAAAACTAGCAGGTAAAAAAAATCACTTCGTCAAATCGTCACTCGCAAAGTTGAGCGCTATCTCACTTGCCATAGGGCTTGTCTGCGGCACAGCGGTGGCACAGACCGGTGAGGCAACCCGCGAGAACTACCCGCAGCTCGCTGAGCTTTTTAACGCCTTCGATGTCACTCAGGCGCAGACTTTCGACGAAATTCAAAAGATTGATACCAACCCTTACGCCAAAGAAGCTCGGGATAATCTAGCCGAACACCTCACTATGATGGCCAATATGACTATGAAGGACATGATGGCTGCCGGCATGGGGCACAGTGGCGACATGCATATGGGCATGGATATGGGCAGCCCCTACGGCGATCTCGAAGTTGAAGCGCGCATTAACTTGCGCAACACACTGCGCGGTAGTCACAGCAATGAAACAGCCGCCGTCGCTTTTGAGAGCAGCGACGCTTTAGACCGCCACACCGCAGAAATTTTCCAACATGGCCGCCGCTTTGAGAACGCAGTGTTCGAGATCTACGCCGACGAGTCAATTAGCGACAAGCGCGCAGCGATTGCGGCCGCTGTGGAAGAGTACCAAGCGGACACGCGTCACGCTGTTGCCACCACGCCAAAGGACACCGCGCTGCTGATAACTCACCCACAGGCCAACGCGTTTAAGACAGCCTTCCCGCGTCTAAGCGGTTTTCTTTGGACTCAACAGTGGTTACAGCTCGCTTCACTGGAGGCGGTGATTCGCGACCACGTTGACCCCGAGTTCGACGGCGGCATCGATATCGCGCTTGAGCGCTTTGAAAATAAAATAGGCTCCGCCGGCGGTATGAGCATGTACCCAGCACCGACTGAGCTGCCGATGGCTGCCGCGATTGCACCGGATCTTTACAGCCAGTCTCCTGAGGCAACTATTATTATCGACAACCTCAATGTGCTCGAGACGATCGTGGCAGACATCATGTCTTACCCAAATCTCGAACAGCGCGCTGAGCTAATCGAAGCGGTAACAACACGCTTTACCGATAATGAAGCCGGCAACGTCGCCCCAGAAGACTACCTCCTATTCGCCCTGCGCGGCGGTATCTACAATCAAGGCGGCCCAGCTGTAGGCGAACTCTCCCAGTCGGAGCGCAACCGTTCACGCTCGGCAATGGACATGCAGCACGCGATGGTTATGGGCAACGGCCCGCAGTAAACGGCAGCTTAGCCGCTTCTAGCGAGCCCAAGGTACGGCTTTTCTTACGCGGTAAGAAAAGCCGAATCTGGCTAGCTGCGGTAGGTAGGTAGGTAACTAGGTTTTTCAAACCACTGCACCCAATAAAAAACCTCTACTCGGCTACACGCTTATCCTCATACTACCTCTCCCTTATTCCCAGCTACAGAATTTGATTTCCATCAGCACTTCCTAAGCTTGAATATTTATACTCTTCACCATCCTTTGCGCAAATGACTCTTTCAAGAGAAGCGGCTGTTAATTAGAGAGACTAGTAGACTCAAAACCTAGGAACACAAAACACTCATGAAAAGACGAGACTTTATCCGCCATGCCACTGTTTTAGGCGGCAGCCTTGCCGTTCCAGGGTTCGGCTTTGCCGCTCAGCGGTCTAATTCTTTAATCATCCCACAACGATTGGATGGCATAAGTAGCGCAGCGGGAATAAGTTATCCGCTCACCGTGCGTGAGGGATCCATGGAGTTTTTCCCAGGAAAGAGAACACCGACTTTTGGCATCAGTCGTGACTACCTTGGCCCCACGCTTTACCTAAAGCGAGGTGACAGCGTAGAAATGGCTGTCGAGAACACGCTTAATGAGCAGACTACTCTGCATTGGCATGGCCTCCACGTGCCAGCAGAAGCAGATGGCGGCCCCGCACAAATTATTGATCCGGGCACAACTTGGCGACCGAGTTTTGAAGTACAACAGCGGGCTGGTACCTTCTGGTACCACTCGCATTTACTGCACAAAACCGGTGAGCAGGTATATCGTGGCCTAGCCGGCATGATTGTCATTGAGGACGAAGAGAGCCAAAGCCTAGATCTTCCCAAGACCTACGGTGTCGACGACATCCCTCTCATCGTGCAGGATCGCCGCTTTAACGACGATGGCAGCTTCAGCTACCTGCAGTCCCATCGCGATGTCATGATGGGCATGTTTGGCGATACCGTTTTGGTTAACGGCAGCCTCAACCCTGTGTTTCACCCCACAACGCGTCGCGTGCGCCTGCGCCTACTTAACGCGGCTAATGCTCGCACCTTCACTTTTGCGTTCGACGACAACCGCGACTTCCAGCTTATAGCCAGCGATGGCGGACTGCTAGAGGCTCCTCATACTTGTAAAACTGTTGTACTCGCCCCGTCAGAGCGCGCAGAGATTGTTGTTGAGATAAGCGACTCCAAGCCGTTTAAACTGATTAGCCAACCCCTAGATTCTAGCTCACCCTTTGCTATGCGCGGCATGATGGGACGAATGCATACTGGCAACGCATCGCGCTTCGATATTCTCAGCATTGAACCAGAGCTAAGCTTAGAAGAGAGCCCTGCAGTTCCAACAACACTCAGCCAAATTCCGAAATTAGACCCTAATGAAGCAGTCATCACCCGACGCCTAGAACTTACGATGGCCATGGGTATGGGCATGGGCATGATGAGAGGGAGGCGCCAAGGCTCGAACTCAAGTTTCTTTATTAACGGTCAGGCGATGGATATGCAGCGCATCGACTACAGGGTTAAGAAAGACACGACTGAAATTTGGGAAATCGTCAACGACACTATGATGATGCACCCCTTCCACATTCATCATTCGCAATTTCAGATTCTTGACCGAAACGGCGTACCGCCAGCGCCTGAAGAACAAGGCCTAAAAGATACTGTGAAAGTCGGCCCAGGGGAGACGGTACGCTTCATCATGCGTTTCGAGAATTTCACCGATGCAGAAATTCCCTATATGTATCACTGTCACATCCTTGAACACGAAGATAACGGCATGATGGGTCAGTTCACCGTAGAGTAACATCCAGTCGACGGCGGCTACTCATCTAAGAGGTGCTGCAGCACCATGCCGATGATCATGGAGCCTACAAAAAGAACGACCGTAGGATCGAGCGTTGCAAGACCAGTCATCGCCGGCCCCGGACACAGGCCGGCGATCCCCCAGCCTATGCCGAACAACGCAGCACCGGTGATCAGGCGCGTATCGATATCGGCTTTGTTTGGCAGGAAAAACTGCTTATCGAACAGCGGCCTGTCACGGCGCAGCACTAGCCAAAAAGTGCAGAGTGTCACCGTCACCCCGCCCCCCATGACAAAAATCAGGCTAGGATCCCAGTTACCCGCAAGATCTAAAAAGCCTATCACCTTACTCGGGTTAATCATGCCCGACACGATGAGACCGAGACCGAACAGCAGGCCCGCCCCGAGTGCAATCGCCGCATTGGCAACGCCAAACTGATCTGCGCTTACTGCGCCATCTTGAGTTTGCTGATTCATGCCTGCACCTCCAGAACGTGGCGCAAGACAAACACCGTGGCAAAACCGAACAGCATAAATGTCGCCGTCGCCGCGAACGAGCGCTTGGAGAACCTGGCGAGACCACAGATACCGTGCCCACTCGTGCAACCGCTACCCAAACGCGTGCCAAAGCCAACAAGCAGCCCCGCAAGAGCTGTGAATAGCGGAGTAGACTGACTCTCTATAGCGATGGGCATACCAAAAAGCGCCGGATAGCTGAGCGCCGCAACTGCAAGTCCGCCCAGAAAACACAGTCGCCAAGTGCGCTCCGCGCCCTGCCCTTTTAGGGCACCACCTAGAATACCGCTAATACCGGCAATTCTGCCGCTACCTAATAGCATCAAGACTGCTGACAGCCCTATCAATGCGCCTCCGATGAGCGCGCTGACTGGCGTGAAGTTTTCCATAGTGAGTCCTTGTCAGTTGTGGCTACAATGGCCATCAATTCTACACGTTTTCATAGGTTACTACCCATGACGGGCGCACGCCGACCCCTAGTCCGTTTGCTCAAATTCCTTGGGCTCTCTATCCCCGCGCTGGCCTTAGGAATCCTCGCGACTCTTCTGCTCGTCTTAATCTACTTCCCCGCAACCTTGATCACGCCGTTGGCGCACTACGCGACTGGCCAACAGGGCCTACTGTTGCAAGACATCCGCCTAGGCGAGCCCTGGCTTACACGCAATGAGAATGACCACTACGTTTTGGCCATTGAATCAGTAGCACTAGACAGCAAAGACGTAGCGATAAACGTCTCGGCCTTAGAGCTCCTATTCGATGTGACTGACGCGCTTCAGGGCAGCTTCGGCGAACTAAGCCTTGGCGAGCTGCAACTCACGACAGCTCTCGGTTCAGAGGCTCTGCTTGAAACCCAGGAAGCCTTGAGTCAGGCGAATGCTCTACTGGCTGCACAGGGAGCTCAACCCGAGTCGGGCAACGAGCGCGCCCTTAACGCGAGTCAAACTTCGGCACAGAGTGACTCAAAAGACCCAACGGCTAGCGCCATCGAAGAACAAAGCGAAACAGCCCCTTCTTACTTAGCTCAGGCAAATGCGCTCCTCACAGCTCTTAATGAACTTCCCGTTGCGAGCCTCTCCGTTTCTCAGCTGCGAACAGATTTTATAGATAAAGACACGCAGACAGTCAGCGCCACATTCGCCGCTGAAGCGCTCAAGTCTGACCGCAATAAACTAGCCGCACGCTTCTCAGCCTCGGCCTTCGAACACCTTGAAGGGCAGGCGATCATGCTACAGGGCGAAACTGAATTGACGCTTAGCGGTGGCGCTCTCACCTTCGGCGTACTCGAAGTGGCTCTTAAGTCACTGGCATTGCCTGACGCTCAGCTGCAAGTCGCTCTTTCGCAACTCAGACTGCACTGCGGCAGTAAGTCTTCCTGCGTAACGCAGGCCCGCGTCTCGACATCCGTGAAAAGCACTCACGACGGCTTGCCCGCTCTGCACTTTGACAATGTCGCGCTTCAGGAGCTCAGCGCCGACTTTTCTGCCACGCTTGAGCAAACAGACGAACGCTTAACACTGAGCATAAACCAGTTTCTTGCCTCGTTAGATTTACCTGCCAACGGCAGCGCGAGCGCAATGCTCACTCTGGAAGCTCCTGCTCTTAGCGTCGAGCTTAATGACACCATAGGCGCTGATGGCAGTTTTACGCTTCGGGCGGACGAGCTTGCCCTGCCCGGCTTAAAACAGAGCTCCGCTTCTCTAGCTGGAGACTTTTCTCTGCAACAGTCGCTAGCCGAATTACAGCTCAGCCTAACGTTGGCCGAGCAGGCCGAGCCACTAATAGACCTTGCGCTAAGCCACTCTCTAGCAGAGGCGAACGGCTCAGCTGAACTGCGCTTTACTGCGCCCACTTTCACGCCCGAGTCTCCGCTTTCGAGCGTCCTAGACCTGCCCGCTTTGGGATTTTCCGCTGAGGGCCAGGACCTTCTTGGAGGCGAGGCAAGCAGTGAGGTTGCGGCAACTTGGCAGCAAGAAAGTTCCAACGCCTGGGTGGTCGACGGGGATATAAACCTTAGTCTTACAAACCTTAGCGGCTTTTTTACCGAAACCCTATTTGTTGACGCAACGAGTGAGCTAGCTGCCCAGTTCGGCTATCGATTCAGCAAAGAAGAAGAGCTTAGTTCAAGCCATCAGCTCTCACTACGCAGCGTCGCACCTGCTCGTCTGGAACTCGAAAGCATCGATACCGGCTTTGTCTTGCAACAGGCCAGCGGTGTTTACGAGTTCAGCGCGAGCACCGACTTCTCTGATGCAAGTTACAGCGTGTCAGCACGTAATCTGCGTGCGCGCTTCCTTGGCGGTGAAATCGCCATGGCCGCGCTCGCTTTAAATGAGCAGCAAAGGCCTGAGTCATTCGACCTGGTCCTGTCGGGCGTCGACTTAGGTGCGGTGATGGAACTCGCTAGCTACCCAGAACTGGTGGTTGAGGGCCGTATTAGCGGGTATGTCCCTGTACGGCTTGCAGCAGGGCAAGGGAACAGCGCGATCACAGTGACGAAAGGTCTCATCTCCGCGCTAAAACCCGGCGGCAGTATTAAGTATTCGCCGCTCACCGCAGCAACGGGAAATCAGAGCCTGCAGCTTGTGAATCAGGCCTTGGCTAACTATCAGTTCAACACCTTAGACACGACATTAACTATCGATGAAAGCGGGGAAATAGACCTTGGGGTCGTCTTAGCCGGCGCCAATCCCGAGATGAATGGCGGCCAGGCGATCAATCTTAACGTCAATATCAGCGATAATCTGATCGCCCTGCTTGAGAGCCTTCGCGCCAGTCGCGAGCTTACTGAGGAGCTTGAACAGCGACTACAGCGCTGACGCAATTCATTCGTTTCTCTGCTGCGCTTACCTCCTCTTTTTTGGTTCAGCATTGATTCAGGCGTTTAGGCTACACTGTGTGCAGACAAAGTACTTATCTTCAGCACCAACAGCAACGCTTCTAAAGTACGCCTCCGAATGCGGCGATAACTACAGAGATCAATGCGACGAGAAAACACACTATGACCAAATCATCCGCCATAACCGCAGTGCTCGCCCTAGCTACCGTGCTCGCAAGCTGCACTCCCACAGTACAGGTAGCGGTGCCCAATGAGCCTATTACGATCAACTTAAATGTACGCATCGAACACGAAATTCGGGTAAAAGTTGAAGAGGATCTGGACGGCATTTTCTCCGCCGATAGTGGCTTGTTTTAGCGCGCCCTTGACCGGGTCAACGGCGCAAATGCCGAGCAGCAGATATTCACAGCGAATTAAGTAACAGGAAACAACTATGATCACAGTAAAACGCACAGGTCGAATCTCAAGCGTATTCCTCAGCGTCGTTATGACAGCCTTGCTCGCCTTCGCCCCGGCAGCGTTGGCAATCACTCTACAGGAAGCGAAGCAGCAAGGCTTGGTGGGCGAGCAGCGCGACGGCTATCTGGGCGCGGTGGAATCCTCTGTGAGTTCAGAGGTGCGCCAGCTTATCAGTGAGGTGAACCGTGAACGCCGATCGCGCTATGAGCAGATCGCGCAGCGTAATGGCGCCACGCTGAATCAGGTTCAGGCGCTGGCCTACGAGCAGGCTGTACAAGCTACGCAGAGCGGCCACTTTGTACAAGACTCCAACGGCAGCTGGCGCAGGAAGTAGCGCCTAATCAGCCAGCACGGCGGCAGTGGCAAGGGTTTTAAACTGCTGCGCCAAAGCGTGTGCTCCCGCCGGCTGAACCTGTAGCATTAATACATAGGCGGTTTGTGTAGTGGGATCGGCCCAAGCGAAGGTGCCTAATGAACCGCTCCATCCAAACTCACCCTCCTGTGTTGCCACCGCGCTTTGGTCGGCATCGACCACCACGGCAAGTCCATAGCCCCAGCCACGATCCAGCATTGGCTGGGCCGGATTAGTGCCAAAAGGCATCAATCGCGGGTCTATTTGATTACGCGTCATCTCGCTCACGGTTGCAGCGGACAAAATACGATTACCGTTTATCGTCCCCTGATCCAGTAGCATGTGTAAGAAATTTAAGTAGTCAGGCACGCTGCTTACCAGTCCTGCAGCGCCTTCTTTCAAGGGTGGATCTTCAGTAATGGGCACCTCCATCGCAGGCAGCGCTGACAGCGTCCACCCCTCATCATCGGTCTTTGCACTGGCGTAGGCGCGTGCCAAACGCTGCTGTTTTTCTAACGGCACGAAGAAACCTGTGTCCTCCATGCCCGCCGGCGCGAATACATTATCTTGCAGGTACTGATCGAAAGCCGTGCCAGTTGCGACTTCGATAACGCGCCCAAGAATAGTCAAAGAAATACTGTAGACCCATTGCTCACCCGGATCGCCTATCAGCGGAATAGCGGCAACTTTGTCGCTGAGCTCTGCCAAGGTATCGCTGCGCGAGCGCACGGCATTGCTGCGATACAGCGGACTAAAACGATGGCTCAAGCCCGCCGTGTTTTTTAGCAGGTCGGCAATGTTTATATCGCGAATCGGCTCCCGCGTATCGTTCAGGTCTGGGTTCTGCGGATCATTGAAAACCCGAACAGCGGCAAAGCTCGGTATGTAATCGGCAACAGGATCTTCTAAGTTCAAGACACCGCGCTCGACAAGCTGCAGCGCGGCTACCGCGGTGATTGGCTTGCTCATGGAACGCACTTGAAACAGCGAGTCTTCGCGCATCGCTGTCTCTCCGAGCACCTGCGATCCCATAGCCTGCAGGTAGACCAGTTCGCCTTTGTGCATGATACCTGCGACTAAGCCGGCAACGCGTTTATCGGCAACGTGCTGCTGAAGAACTGAGCTCAGTAGCGCTAAGCGTTGACTCGACATACCAAGACGCTGCAATGCCTGCGCATCGGTAGGCGGCTGCGCAGACAGCGTTGGGCACGCGATTAGAGCGACGAACGCGGCGTAGAAAAACCGCACTGCCGTGCTCTTTGCAGGCTGCCTAAACCACATCGCTTAGGTCTGACTTGTAGGTCTCCGTAAGCATGCGCACAGAAATCAGAGACAGCAGTGACGCGCCGGCGATATAGACCGACACCCAGACTATCGAATACTCGGCCCACAGGAGTGTAGCGATGGTGGGAGCAAACGCCCCGCCGACGATAGCGCCAATTTGATAGCCCAATGAAGCACCGGAATAACGCACTTCGGTACTGAACAGCTCGGTAAAAAACGCCGCCTGCGGGCCGTACATAAGACCCAGAAAAATGAGTCCACCCGAGAGTGCCAATACAACAAGCCAAAACTCGCCAGTATCGATAAGGGGGAATAGCGCGAAAGACCATGCACCGGTCAGGAAGGCGCCAAGCATAAAGATCCCGCGGCGGCCATGACGGTCGGAATACGCTGCCGCCCAGAACTGCGCAGGAATCTGAATTGCCGACGCGACGAGGACGGCGAACAGCATCGTGTCGCGGGGAATCGCTGCGCCCGCCGCGTCACCGCCGTAAGCCAGGACAAAACCTATCAATATATAAAATGCGACCTGAATCGATAGGAAAGCGCCCGCTGCAAGGGCAATGCGCTTAGGGTATTTCACCAGCGCCTCGATAATCGGCGAGCGGCGCACGATGACCGATTCCGATTCGGCATCGCGCTTTGCTTTAATTGCCTGCAATTCTTTAAACGCGGCGGTATCTTCAAGATTCAGCTGCACATACATACTAATTCCGATAAGCAAAACGCTGGAAATAAACGGAACGCGCCATCCCCAATCCATGAAAGCCTGCTCCGAAACTGAAGAACTGATGATAATAAAAGCAAGGTTGGCGAGAATCACACCCGCCGGCGCGCCGGCCTGCGCATAGGCGCCATAGTAGCCCCGCTTGTCTGCCGGTGCGCTCTCGGTAACTAGCAGCATCGCCCCGCCCCACTGCCCGCCAATCGCAAGCCCCTGAGCGAAACGCAATAAACACAGAAGGATGGGTGCAGCCACGCCGATAGTCGCATAGGTAGGCAGCAGACCAATTAACGTTGAAGAAATGCCCATCATCCACAGCGCAATCACTAGTGTTTTCTTACGACCTATTCTGTCGCCAAAATGGCCAAAAACAATGCCGCCAAGCGGTCGCGCGATAAAACCGAAGGCAAAAGTGCCAAAGGACAAGACTAAGGCTATAGTTGGATCGCTGCCGGGGAAGAATGCGGCAGGAAAAACGAGCGCGGCGGCGGTGGCATAGAGAAAAAAGTCATACCATTCAATACTCGTGCCTGCCAAGGCGGTGAGTGCGACTTTGCGCATACTAGCGCGCATATGCGCCTGATGGGCTGCAGACGTGGCGGTATCGGTCATGTTGGGTTTCTCCCTTTTCTTGTTATTTACCTGCGGTAAGCTAGGCCACTAAAGATTCGCGGCTTCACTGGACGCCCCGCGCATTAAATCCTGCTAGTTTAGGTCTTGTAGACAGACTCAAGGTAGCGCGCGACAATGCAGAGGGCTATCCGAGCATAGCAGCAAAGATCACAGCTTACAGCCGCGCAAAAAGCGCATCTTCCTACCCCTGTTTTCTCGACCTAAAACAAGGCTGGTCAGGAAACCACACAAGTCTAATAGAGATAGAAAGAGAGACCCAAGGATGGCCTACGAGCTCCTCAGAATTCTGCACTTCATCGCACTGTTCGTGGTGGCCGCAACGGTGTTCATTCACTACGTCGCCTTTGCCCCAACGATAAGCCGAGAAGATGCGCGCAACCTCTATAAAGTAGATTTAGCTTTCTGGACTGCCAGTGTCGTCGCCTTTGCAGCCGGGCTCATACTTTGGCTGGGCGTAGGAAAGCCGGCTAGTTTTTACACGCCGAATTCGCTTTTCCACACCAAGATAGGACTGTTCGCCGGCCTGCTCGTTTGCTCCATACCCGCTTCTAAATTTTTACGCGAGGTTGGACGCGGCGAGGAACGCGAGAATGACGCAGAGGAAACTTTTGAAACTCCGACCATGTCACGCTCCCTCGTGCGCGGCAAGTTGCTCACTCTGGCGGTTATTTTTATGTGCGCCTACTTAGTCGCTCGCGGTGTTGGGCTCTAGCGACCGCCGCTTGGCGCCTGCGCTGTTTAGAGCGCTTGGCGTAAGCGTTTTTCTGGTCTGCTTAAAAACAGCTGCGCAGCCGAACGTCCCTGACCTGACTCTCAATGAAATAGACCTGCCGACGCTGCAGCAAGCGCTGCAAAGTCCAAGCCGCGATGCGAGTGATTTCATGCGCGATGCCGTGCGCAGACCCGCCGAGACACTGAGCTTTCTTGGACTTAAGCGCGGCATGCGCGTCCTCGACCTTTACGCCGCGGGCGGCTACTACACCGTAGTACTCGCGCACGCAGTCGGGCCGGAGGGGCAGGTTATTGCTCAAAACACCCGACGCGGCCGCGATTTTATAGAAGACCGTCAGGCGCAGAGTCAGGGCGAGGCTTTGGACAGTAAAATTGAGCGCGCCGGGCTGACTAATGTAAGGCAGCTTATTGCACCGAGTACTGAGCTAGGCTTAGACGATAATTCCCTAGACTTTGTCCTGCTGGCTCAAACCCTACACGACTACTTTAACTCCGATCCCGACAGCGCACGTGAGCTGCTGCTCACGCTACACGCTGCGCTGAAGCCCGGCGGCATTCTTGGCATAAGCGATCACATTGGACTCGCAGGCGCCGACAATAGCCGCCTGCATCGCATGCTTCCCGAGCAGGCAATTGCGCTTGCCGAAGATGTCGGCTTTACCGTCAGGCGCAGCGCACTCTTGGAGAGAGCTGATGACCTGCCCCAGCGCAGCATCTTCGATCCACGCCTTGCGCGGCGCACGAGCCGCTTCCTACTGCGCTTGGAAAAAAGGCAATAAGCCCTTTGAATCGCAAGGGCTTCCGCTAGCGTTATACATTAGCTATACACGCCCTTCCGCATTGCCCCAATGCTCTTTAGAATTAGGACATCCTTGAAAAACACAATAGGCACGCTATGAGCAAGCAAACCGATCCAGCCGGCAAATCTGCTGCGCCTGCGCAGCATATCGACTCGCTGTACGCACAAGACCCCATCGCCGCAGACGCCGCTCTATGGGGGCGCAAATCCAACACGATCAGCCGCCGCGGTTTTCTTAAGAATTCTGGGCTCGCGGCGATGAGCGCCGCCATCGGTGCTGCCATCCCCTTCGCCCGCTTCATGCCTGCCGGCCTAATTCCTGCGGCCTTTGCAGCCGAGGGCAGCGCGGCGCAGATCGAGGGCAAAGAAGGACTCATAGTCCTCAATGACCGCCCACTGAATGCGGAAACTCCCGCTCATCTGCTGGACGACTCGATCACACCGAGCAAATATTTGTTCGTGCGCAATAACGGCGTGCCACCCGAGAATATCGACGTTGACAGCTGGACCTTGGAAATTGGCGGCGAGTCCTGTCTTAACCCTCTGAGCTTTTCGATCGCCGAACTAAAGTCGCGTTTCGAAGAAGTTACTCTGCAGCTGCAACTCGAGTGCGGCGGCAATGGCCGCAGCGAATTCGTTCCCGGCGCGAGCGGCAATCAGTGGACTACCGGCGCTATCGGCTGCCCCACTTTCACCGGCGTGCGCCTGCGTGACGTGCTTAACTACTGCGGCGTCGGTTCCGATGCGGTATACATCGGCTATCACGGCGCGGATTCCCATCTGTCGGGAGACGCCGATCGCGACGCGATTTCCCGCGGTGTCCCTATCGCCAAAGCTCTGGAGCGCGAATCGCTGATCGCCTGGCAAATGAACGGCGAAGATCTGCCTTTGCAAAACGGCTACCCGCTACGCTTAGTGTGCGGCGGCTGGCCCGCTTCCGTGTCGGGCAAGTGGCTTAAGAAGATTGTCGTACGAAATCAAGTACATGACGGCGAAAAAATGGCGGCGCCCTCCTATTCTGTACCTAAGGAGCCTGTCGCGCCCGGCAGCCGCGTGCCGAACGAGGACATGAAAGTCATCGAGTCGATGCCGGTGAAGTCCCTCATCACCTTCCCCAAGTCGGGGGTAACGCACGATAGGCGAGAACGACTCGTGGTTCGCGGCCATGCTTGGGCAGGAGACGATCAGGTGAGCGGCGTATACTTGTCTATCGACTTCGGCGCCACCTGGCTGCCAACCGGCGTCAACTCGCCGGCTAACCGCTTAGCCTGGCAAGATTTCAGCGGTTGGATTCAATTCCCGAAACCCGGCTATTACGAAGTCTGGGCCCGTGCCATGGACATGCAGGGCCGCTCGCAGCCCTTAGTGATTCCCGGCTGGAATCCCCGAGGCTATCTTAACAACACAGCGCATCGAATCGCTGTGCAGGTGGTGTGATGATGAACAGAACTCTGTTTGGCTGTGCTGCGCTGCTTTGCAGCTTTAGCGCACAGGCGCAGGACAGCGGCGCCTTCGCCGACGGCGAACACAGCGAGTTGGTGACAGCCACCTGTACACGCTGCCACAGCGCCGCCTTGGTTACACAAAATTCAGGCTCGCGGGAGGTTTGGGAGCTGCGGGTCAACCTTATGCAGTCAGCCCACGGCATGCCGGCGATCGACGCTACTACGCAGGCCTCAATCGTAGACTATCTAGAAGCCAACTACGGGCAAAAAGCGGCAGCGCGACGCGCAGCGCTCAAACCTGAGTTTATGCCGCCCAACCCCTACGCCACAGACTCAGCGGACGACTAGCCATGAGCGACCAACTCACAATGTTTGGCGAACCCGCGCCCGCGCGCAAGGCGGTGAAGGCGTCGCTCAGTAAAACCATTCCCTGCGGTGCAGAGAAGCTATTTGACCGCTGGCTAATCCCTACCTTCGCCGGCAACTGGATGTTCGGCGAGCACATGGGCGACGACGGCGTCGGCGATATGACAAATGAAGTACGCCCCGGCGGTGAGTTTAGCTACACAGTGATCAGAGGCGGTAAAGAGACCGTCTGTAGCGGCAGCTATGAGCTCATCGATCGACCCCGCTGCCTGCGTTTCACCTGGCTAGAAGACGGCAAAGAAACCGGGCTTGTGTCGGTAGAGATGCAGCTAGAGCAGGTGGAAGAGAAAACCAAATTGCGCGTGTCTTTAGTGGTCGATCGCAATATCAGCGATGATCCCAGTGAGCTAAAACAGGAATGGGACCTGCGCTGCAAGCGGTTGGCAGCACAGCTCAGCCGTTAGGCGCTGTTGAACCTAGGCTTTCGCCTACTTCAGACAGGCAAGTCGAGAGCTAGCGGCTGTCTCCAACCGCCGGTAGATTTTCCCGCGACAGCCAACTACCAAGCGCGCGCCTGTGCCTCGGCAATCGTCCGCTCGGCAGCTTCAGGTAAGATATAACCCGCTTCCACGTTCTCGCGCGCGACTCGGCGCACGGCTTCCACATAGGACTCTTTGCTCGCATACAGTGATTGTAGCGTTTCGGCGTCGAAGTCTTCGTGGGAGCCATAGAGGAAACAGAAACGATTGGCTCCGGTGTTGAGCCCCGTATTTTTTGCTGTTGGCACTGCGTGCTCTGCAAGCCGAATACCGCCCAGCACATTACCGCGAGCATCACGGGCAAACTCTGGAGTGGGATAAGCCCGCGTGAGGCGAATAGGTTCGGCCGTGGGCGGAGCGATACCGTCGTCTATCCAGCGCACCATGTGCTGGAATGCGGCGTTCATAACGTCGCGGAACGGCACGGTAGAATACGCTGGCAAATCGCAGCCAGAATCTCTTGGCGTCACGCCCTCTATAGCCAGTCCCGCCTGTTGAGCCCGAACCCTCCCGTACTCAATCTCGAACGGCACGTCGACATGGGAGCTCCCCGCAACTTCCCACTGACGGAAATTGTCACTGTTAGGCTGTGGAGAAGCCGCACGGCGTAACATATCTGTCTCCGCCATCAGCTTGAATATTTTGACCGCTTGGTCATCGCGAATAGTTCCACCGCCGCCATGAACAATAAAGCCATCAAAGACAGGATCGAGCGGATGGATGCCGTTGAGGTAGGCCGCTAGACGGCTAGCAGACTGGGAATGACCTGTCGCAATAATCTGACGCGCTTTAAGCCCCGCAAGAATATCCACCTGCCCTGCCGCCTGTTCTTCACCCTCGCGATTCACCGCGCGCGCCACAGCAGAAAAAATATCATAGGAACTGGCGTCGCCGCTAACCGTGCCGTCGTGGGTCGCATCTAAACCAGCATAGCGCTCTGGGCTCCACGTGACGATATTATCGATACCCATCTGCTGCGCAGAGACAAAAATATAGGCATAGCCATTAGCGACCAAATGAGAGCCCGATTGCCACCAGTCGATATCCTTATCGACGCCGCCGGTCACATTCATCCACTCGACAACTACGACGCCGTTAAAATTTTCTTCGCGGGGGCGACGTACCACGAGTCGTGTCTTATAGCGGTGCCCGCTGCTCGCAACGCTCGCATTGGCCATTGCCTCTTCCGCATCCGCCGCATAATTATTCGCTGTGCCTTCAATAAAAAACTCTTGCTCCACGTAGCCGTGAGCTTCGAGCTCAATGGCAGAGGCGCTATGAATCGCATTGCGACTGCCGCTGCCCGCTGGGTCGGCAGCGATTGGGCCGGTAATTACCGCCGGGGGGACAGCGGCCTGACTTGAGCAGGCAAGCAGTAATCCACAGCCTAGAAGCCCGCGATGAAGGGCGCTACGAAGAGTTTTACGCACAGGAGAAACTATTTTCTCTATTGGGTTATTCATAACCTCATCTTCCTATTTTGTCCCTGCTATGGATTCGCTCTGTGACTATTGCCAGCTCTTGACCAGCTCGTCGTAGTCGACGGTGATAGGCGTTGGCTTTTCATTTGCGAGCTTTGCTTTTGGCGCGCCCGGCTGATTGAGCCAAAAGTCGCGGCTCTGCGGTTCGTTTAATTCCGGCCCGCATTCACCTAATACACGCGCACGCTGCAAACGCTGCATCAGCCTCTCTTGCGCCACGGCGAGCGCCGTCAGAGCTTCCTGTGGCGTCTTGGCACCCGAAGACGCATCGCCAATATTTTGCCACCACAGCTGCGCTAAGCGCGGGTAGTCAGGCACATTGGTCCCGGTTGGTGTCCACTGTACGCGGGCGGGCGAACGATAGAATTCCACTAAACCGCCGAGCTCTGCGGAGCGCTCGGTGAAGCTTTCGTGACGCACGTCGGAATCGCGGATGATAGTCAGGCCGACATGGCTCTTTTTCAGTGACACTGTTTTCGACGTGACGAACTGAGCATAAAGCCAAGCCGCCTTCGCGCGGTCTTCCGGCGTAGACTTCATCAACGTCCAGGCGCCGGTATCCTGATATCCGAGCTTCTGCCCTTCTTCCCAGTAGGCACCGCGTGGCGAAGGCGCCATGCGCCACTTGGGCGTACCGTCTTCGTTCATTACTGGCAGCCCCGGGGCAACCATGTCTGCGGTGAAGGTGGTATACCAAAAGATCTGCTGTGCTATTGCGCCTTGGGCAGGCACTGGGCCCGCTTCGCTAAACACCATGCCGGCCGCCTCTGGCGGTGCATAGGCCTTGAGCCAGTCGACGTATTTAGTAAGCGAGTAGACCGCCGCCGGACCATCGGTGGCACCACCGCGTTCTACCGTCGAACCCACCGGGCGACAGCCCTCGACGCGGATACCCCATTCATCTACTGGTAAGCCGTTGGGGATGCCGACATCTCCTGCGCCTGCCATCGACAGCCAGGCGTCGGTAAAGCGCCAGCCCAGCGACGGGTCTTTCTTGCCATAGTCCATGTGCCCGTACACGCGCTGCCCGTCAATTTCGCGCACGTCGTTAGTGAAGAACTCGGCGATATCTTCGTACGCCGACCAGTTCACTGGCACGCCCAGCTCGTAGCCGTATTTAGCTGCGAACTGCGCTTTGATCTCGGGATCGGTGAACCAGTCGTAGCGGAACCAGTACAAATTGGCGAACTGCTGATCCGGCAGCTGATACACCTTGCCGTCGGGGCCGGTTGTGAATGACAGCCCGATAAAGTCTTCCAAGTCGAGCGTCGGCGACGTCACCGCGCTGCCTTCGTTAGCCATCCAGTCGCTCAGATTGCGCACCTGCTGATAGCGAAAATGGGTGCCAATCAGGTCGGAGTCGTTAACATAAGCGTCGTAGATGTTTTCCCCCGACTGCATTTGAGTCTGCAGCTTTTCAACCACGTCGCCCTCACCAATCAAATCGTGAGTGACTTGAATGCCGGTGATCTCTGAGAAGGCTTTGGCAAGCGTCTGCGCCTCGTATTCGTGAGTCGTGATAGTTTCGGAAACGACTTTAATTTCCATGCCGGCAAAGGGTCGCGCCGCCTCAATAAACCACTGCATCTCCTCCATCTGCTGCGTTTCGCTTAGCGTTGAAGGCTGGAATTCCGGCAACCAGCGCTGCGCATCCTGCGTGTCAGCCACTGCCAATGGCGCAGCGCACGGCACGAGAAAAAGTGCTGCAGCGCCTGCAAGCCGAGCGCGAAGCCGGCGGCTGGTACGGGCAGCGTCGACGAACGACGAAGCTGTGATTTTTTGCTTTAGCATGGGCTTTGGCATGGACTTTCCCTATGTTTTTACAGATTTAAACGTATCGCTCTAAACGGCTGGCGCTCACGACTCTCAATACACGTATCGCTGACTACACAAATAAGAAGACTAGCAGCGCATACACCAGGCACACGCCCAGACCGAACCACAGTGAGGTTGCGGCGAAAGCGAGCCAAGCTAAACAAATAAACGCGGAACCCAGCAGCGAGACAAACAGCCTGTCGCCGCGGGTTGTCTCAAAGCGCAGGATGCCGACTCGAGGAGCTCCACCGGGGGAGAAATACTCCCACAGCGCCATCGTCACGAGCAGCGCAGCAATCGTAAGAAAGAATAGCGCGGTAGGCTGAGTCCAGGCCATCCAGGAAAGATCGAGCGAGCTCTCCATAGTTGTCTTATTGCCTCGTATTCATTGTTATTTTTGGCGGCTCGACATCATCGTACTGACAGAAGGGTGCAAGCCAGAGAGGGCCTTGAGCTTAGCAAAATTTTACTCCGCACCCAATTGTTTATAGGATGCGCCATGAGCGAATCGACCCTAGACGCAGCAGGCGCCTCACCACAGCTTCCCACACCCAGTTTCTTGCAAGCCCTTCTGTGCTTCAGCGGCGTGATTATCGCCATTGCCGGCGGACTTTTTGGTCTGGGAATCAGTCTGCACGCGCTGATGTTCCTCTGTCTGATCTGGGTTGGCCTGCATGCAGCCGCATTAGGCCATCGCTATCTCGCGCTCAGAGAAATGATGAGCGCAGCGATTTCCCGCGCCCTGCCCGCACTCTATATCTTTATCCTCATCGGTATGGTCATCGCCAGTTTTATGCAGGCCGGCACTATCGCCACACTCATGTATTACGGCCTCGCCTGGCTGTCACCGTCGCTTTTCTTGGGGCTGGGCCTAATTCTTTGCGCGCTCATGTCGGTAGCTACAGGGACTTCTTGGGGCACCGTGGGCACGCTTGGTGTCGTGTTCATTGGCCTTGGCGACGCGCTGGGGATTCCGCTGCCGATTGTGGCCGGCATGATCGTCTGCGGCGCAACCTTCGGCGATAAGCTGTCGCCGATCTCTGACACTACTAACCTCGCCGCGATGAGCGCGGGCACCGACCTGTACAGACATATTTACGCCATGCTGTTCACTACCGTGCCGGCGTTCCTGCTGGCGCTAACCCTGTTCATCGTCCTCGGCTTTAGCTATGCGTCCAGCGCACCTTTAACTTCAGAGCTTGACAGCTTGCGCGACGCGCTGGCCTCGCAATACGCGCTTAACCCTCTGGTCACCCTATTGCCGCTTACCCTGCTTGCTCTGCTGAGCGCCCGCAGGGTGAGTGCCGAGGTCGCCATGTCAGCGAGCGTCATTCTTGCCACGGTCATCGCTGTCGCCTTCCAAGACGCGGGCATGGTGCCCGCGCTCAACGCGCTGTGGCAGAACACTCCGGGCACTACGGGTATGGACAATTTAGACGGCCTGCTTGGGCGTGGCGGAATCATGAGCATGAGTTGGACGCTGCTGCTTGCCCTGCTCGCACTCGCGCTGGGCGGCCTATTGCACGGAGCCAGATTTCTTGATGTCCTACTCGCCGGCTTAATTGCAAGACTGCAAAGCGTTGGTGCTCTTCTGGCAACCACCCTCGCCTCGGGCTTTGTCGGCAACCTCGCCATGGGAGAGGCGTACATTTCCATCATTCTTAACTGCCAGCTGTTCAAAAAGAAATACGATGACGCCGGCCTAGATCCTGCAATCCTCTCGCGCACCGTTGAGGAAGGCTCGACGATGACCACGGCGCTCATCCCTTGGACAACCGCCGGCGCGTTCTATGCGGCGACCCTTGGCGTGTCAGTACTAGATTACTTGCCCTTCGCGTTCTTCAACTATCTGAATGGCCTTATTTCGCTCGTTATGACCTATTTAGGTATCGGCCTCTTAGGGGCCGGGCGCAGAGAATAGAACTCCAGATAGGCTATACCTAAGATTGTTTATAACTATCACAATATTGGGTTCTACTTGCGCTAAACTCGCTGAAGGTAATTTTTTTTAATTCCTTTCATCGGACTTTCTATGGCCTCATCAAGGAAACAACTGTCCCTTCTCATCTGCGCAAGCGCTCTCGCAGCCTCAGGTAGCCTTTGGGGGCAGTCTTCGAATTCACGTATTGAGGAGGTGTCGGTGCTTGGTCGTCAGCTCAACCTGATCGGCTCGGCGACATCTGCCTCAGAAGGCTTGGTCTCGCAAAGCGAGCTCGATCTGCGACCTCTTTTACGAGTTGGCGAGGTTTTAGAAACGGTGCCGGGGCTCGTGGCCACACAGCACAGCGGCAGCGGCAAAGCGAACCAGTTTTTCCTGCGCGGATTTAACCTCGATCACGGCACAGACTTCGCCACCAGCGTCGACGGCATGCCGGTTAATATGCGCAGTCACGGCCACGGTCAGGGCTACACCGACCTCAACTTCCTCATTCCCGAACTCATCGGCAGCATCGAATTCAATAAGGGCTCTTACCAAGCTGCTAGCGGCGATTTCGCCGGCGCAGGGTCAGCCGAAATCAGCACCGCTTCACGGGAAATCAAAAGTCAGCTCTCATTCGGCGCGGGGGCCTTCGGCTTCCGCCGCGCGCTCGCGGTAGGCAGCGCGGAAGTCGCCAATGGCAATTTAACTTACGGTCTCGAGAAGCAGTCTTACGCCGGCGCCTGGGACAGCATCGATGAAGACGTTGACCGAACTAATCTCTGGCTAAAGCAGAGCTGGGGCACACAGGAGTCAGGCTTCGATATTACCTTCATGGGCTATGACAATAGCTGGAACTCCGCCGACCAAATTCCAGAGCGCGCGGTAGAGTCTGGCCTTATTAGTGAATTCGGCTCTATAGACCCAACAGTAGGCGGTGACTCCTCCCGCTACAGCCTGTCGAGCAGCTGGCGCAGTAGTAATGCGCTAGGCAATTACCGTGCGAGTGCTTATGTGATCGACTACGACATGAACCTGTACTCAAACTTCAGCTATTTCATCGCGCCCGAAGGAGATCAGTTTCAGCAGCTAGACGACCGCCGCATTTACGGTGGGCAGTTCGAGCAGGACTATCAAACCCAGCTCGGCACCATCGCCTTTGACAACACTTTTGGCTTACAGCTGCGCCAAGACGACATCGCAGGTGTAGGACTACGCAGCACACGCGCTAGGCAATACCAAGGCGATATCCGTTTCGACGCTGTTGATCAACGCAGTGTTTCCGCCTACTGGCAGGGCGAAGCTCGGCTGACCTCGAAGCTGCGCGCGACCACTAGCCTGCGCTTTGATCGCTTTGACTTCGATGTGCGCGCACTCGCCGCTGTCGTCCCGAGCACACTCGCCGCCAACACCGGCAGAGATAATGACGATTTATTTACCGGCTCTTTTGGTCTGAGCTATGCGCTTAACGATACCGTAGAACTCTATGCCAGCATTGGCGAAGGCTTTCATAGCAACGACGCGCGCGGCGTAGTCAGCACACTTGATCCCAACAACGGGGAAGCCATCGCCTCTGCCGATCCACTAGTGAAGACCCTTGGGTCGGAGCTGGGCGCACGACTCTTTATCACCGAGCGCCTCAATGCCTCGCTGGTGCTTTGGCAGCTCGACATAGACTCTGAGCTTCTGTTCGTCGGCGATGCCGGCAATACGGAGGACACCGGGGTTGGCAGCGAACGTCAGGGACTCGAACTCACAGGCTACTATCAGTTCGGTGACATCTGGTCCTTGGACGTAGAGTACGCCTACGCTGATTCAAAATTCGCCGAGCCGATCGACGGCTTTAGTGATATTCCCGGCGCGCTTGAACACGTCTTCAGCGGCGGCGTCGGATTTAGGCGACAAGACGGGTTTCATGGCTATCTGCGACTGCGACACTTCGGCGACTACAAGCTCGACGGTGGAGTAGACGCTGAGGGCAGCACCCTGCTAAACGCGCGCCTCGGCTATGCATTCAATGATCGACTGAGTATTACAGTTGACGCCCTAAATCTGCTTGATAGCAACGATCGTGACATTCAATACTTTTACGAGTCGCAGCTCGCTAGCGAGTCAGCCCCCGTCGAAGACCGTCATTTTCATGTCTTCGAGCCTCGCGCTTTACGCGCCTACTTAGAATACACATTCTAACTAGTCGCCATCTTTCTTAGGTAGCGCACTGCGAGCCTCGCTGGCGCTACTGAGCTACAGCCGAGAGCATTTCAGATTTTCAGAGAGTTATTCCAAACGGCCATAACGGCCGCTCGGAAAAACTGGTTCGCTCTACACCCGACCGAGTGCGAAGCCTTTGGCAATATGATGGCGGACGAAATAGATCACCAGTGCGCCGGGAATAATAGTTAAGATACCCGCTGCCGCTAATACACCCCAGTCTAGCCCCGAAGCCGAAACCGTACGAGTCATCGCCGCCGCGATAGGCTTGGCATCTGTCACCGTAAGCGTGCGGGCGATGAGCAGTTCGACCCAGCTAAACATAAAGCAAAAGAAGGCCGCCACGCCGATCCCAGAAGCAATCAAAGGCGTGAAAATTTTTGCGAAAAACCGCGGGAAAGAATAGCCGTCAATATAGGCAGTCTCGTCGATTTCCCGCGGCACACCCGACATAAAGCCCTCCAGTATCCACACAGCCAAGGGCACGTTAAAGAGGCAGTGAGCTAGCGCCACGGCAATGTGCGTGTCGATTAAGCCAAAGGCCGAATAGAGCTGAAAAAAGGGCAACACAAAGACCGCCGGTGGCGACATACGATTAGTTAGCAGCCAAAAGAATAGGTGCTTATCGCCAAGAAATTTGTACCGAGAAAATGCGTAGGCGGCGGGCAAAGCAACTGCCAGCGCGATCACCGTATTCATCACTACATAAATCATCGAATTAATGTAGCCGCTATACCACGTGGGGTCAGAAAAGATCGTGGCGTAGTTATCTAGCGTGAAGTTCTGCGGCCATAGCGAGAACGTCGACAGAATTTCTTGATTAGTCTTGAAGCTCATATTGAGCAGCCAGTAAATTGGCAGCATCAAGAAAAGTATATACAAACTCACCACGATGATCTTTTTCCAGCTACGCGCCGAGGGCTGCGTGTTTTGCGACATGTTAGCGCCCTCCTTCTTTGCTAGCATCGTTGTCTAGACTCGTCATGACGGTGTAAAACACCCAGCTCAGCAGCAGGATGATTAGAAAATAGATCAGACTCATTGCCGCCGCGGGGCCAAGGTCGAACTGCCCTACTGCCATCTGCACCAAATCAATAGACAAAAAGGTGGTTGAATTGCCTGGCCCACCGCCGGTGACAACGAAGGGTTCGGTGTAAATCATGAAGGAATCCATAAACCGAAGCAGCACGGCAATAAGTAGCACACGTTTTATCTTCGGCAGCTGAATATAGCGAAACACCGACCAGCGTGATGCGCCGTCGATTTTTGCTGCCTGATAATAGACCTCTGGAATAGACACAAGGCCCGAATAGCACAGCAGCACTACGAGACTCGTCCAGTGCCACACGTCCATCACAATCAGCGTGAGCCAAGCATCGAAGGTGTCTTGGGTGTAATTGTAATCAATGCCTAAGCTCGCCAGCCCGTGACCGAGCAAACCAATATCGACACGCCCGAACACCTGCCAGATCGTGCCGACGACATTCCAGGGAATCAGCAGCGGTAGCGCCATGAGCACTAGACAAACGGATACCGCGATCCCTTTTCTTGGCATGGCAAGCGCAATGGCGATACCAAGCGGAATTTCGATAGCGAGAATCAGCCCGGAAAATAGCAGCGTGCGCTGTAGGGCATTATGGAAGCGTTCCGAGGCAAGAATTTCCTGAAACCATTCTGTGCCCACCCAGAAAAATTCATTATTACCAAAGGTATCTTGCACCGAATAGTTTACGACGGTCATAAGGGGAATGATGGCGCTGATCGCGACGATCAGCAGCATCGGCAGGACCATAAACCAGGCTTTGTTATTCTGAACTTTCATCGCTCTGTCTCCGCGCTTGCGGGCTGCTGGTCGACCAAGAGCGAGTCCGCATACAGCAAGGTCTTTGCTAGATCGAAGCTGACGTATACAGTCGCAGGCACCACCTCGCCCTCGTTGATCAAGGCGCAAAGGGGCTGGCCCGCCAGACTTAGCCTGACAAGGGAGTGGCGTCCTAGGTCTTCTATCGCCACTACCTCCGCTGGGATTCCCGAACTGGCATCCGCAGACAGTGTGAGCGCCTCTGGACGAATGCCAAGCTCGAGTGAAATATTATTCTTCGCAGCGATTTCTAATTTCTTCTGGCTCGCGATTAGCCGCGTGTTCGCGTCTAGGGCAATGCGATGCTCGCCGATCAGCGCCGCCTCGCCATCGAAGCGGCAGCTGAGCACGTTCATGCCGGGCGAGCCAATAAAGGTCCCGACAAAGGTATGTTGCGGCCTGTCGAATAGCTCTTTCGGTGTGCCGACTTGCAGAATCACCCCGGCATCCATGACGACAACTTTGTCGGCGAAGGTCAGAGCTTCTGTTTGATCATGGGTCACATAGATCATCGTATGGCCAAAGCGCTGATGGATCTTCTTGAGCTCGGTGCGCAGCTGCCATTTCAGGTGTGGATCGATCACCGTCAGTGGTTCGTCAAAAAGAATCGCACGCACATCGGTACGCACTAAACCTCTACCTAATGAAATTTTCTGCTTGTCGTCGGCGCTCAGACTACGCGCCCGTTCTTTGGCGCGGGATTCCAATCCCAACATCGCTAGGGTTTCCTGAACTCGGGCAGCAACTAGGGTTTCGTCTAAGCCGCGATTACGCAGCGGAAATGCCAGGTTGTCTTCTACGCTTAGCGTGTCGTAGATAACCGGGAACTGGAAGACCTGAGCAATGTTGCGCTCTTCGGTACGCAGGTCGGTCACGTCTTCACCGTCGAAGAGTACGCGGCCTTCGCTTGGACGCACGAGACCAGAAATAATATTCAGCAGCGTAGTCTTGCCGCAGCCGGAGGGACCGAGCAGTGCGTAAGCACCGCCATCCTCCCATACTTGATCTAGAGGTCGCAGCGCATAGGGCGAGTCCGCCCCTTTATTTGCCGGCGCGTAACGATGGGCAAGCCCGCTCAGGTGAATGCTCGCCATCTACTGAGCCTCCGAAGTGTGACTCACGCGCATGCCCGCAGCATCGAAGAGCAGGCAATCAGCCGGGTCAAAAGCAAAAGTCACTTGTTTCGCATTTCCAAGCTCATGCACACCGTCTAATAGCGCCACGCAGGCTTGGCCTAAATGCGTAAAGTGTACAAAGCTCTCTGACCCGGTAATCTCAGTTACATCTACCTGCCCCGTAATTGTCAGCGCAGAAGCCGCGGCCTCCCCTGCGGCAAGGCGCAAATGGTGACCTCGTACGGCAATTGTTAGCTCCCCGTGCTTATTAGCGGTCGAAAGGCCGCTCGTTTCCAACAGTTGCCTCAGCGCTGCGCCTTCTATGGGCGTTTGAGAACTGCCAAGGAAAAAGCTCGATCCGTCACAGCGCAGGCTAAATCTGTTGAGCGGCGGGTCAGAGAATAAGCTCGCTGTTAGCAGAGTTTGGGGGTTGCGGTAGAGCGCTAGCGTTGGCCCGAACTGTTCCACCGCGCCTTCGTGCATACAGGCGGTATTGCCGCCTAGAACCAGTGCCTCGCTGGGTTCGGTCGTGGCATAAACTAACACGGCGCCGAGCTCGGCGAAGAGCGCGGGAAGTTCTGCGCGCAGCTCTTCTCGCAGTTTATAGTCTAGGTTTGCCAGAGGCTCATCGAGCAAGACGAGCGAAGCGCGTTTAACAAGAGCTCGGGCTATGGCCACTCGCTGCTGCTGCCCGCCGGAAAGATTGGCGGGTTTGCGCTGCAAATAATCAGTAAGCTTCAAAAGCGCAGCCGCTTCGTCAACCCGCTGCGCGATTTCCGCGGCGGGCAACCCTGCAACACGTAAGGGCGAGGCAATATTCTCGTAAACGGAGAGGCTGGGGTAATTGATGAACTGCTGATAAACCATCGCCAGCTCGCGCTTTTGCACGGCTTTGCCGAGCACCGATTCACCATTGAAGCGCAGCGCGCCTGAGTCTGGTTTATCCAGACCCGCCATGACCCGCATGAGTGAGGTTTTACCAGACAGCGTAGGACCAAGCAGCACATTAAGCTCACCAGCCTTCAGAGACAGCGAGACATCTCGCAGATAGTCAACGCCGTCGACGCTGAGATTGATGTGCTCAAGCTCTAACATTAATCGGGCACCGAACTGGTCAGCTGCTTGCTAATGTATTGAGCTAGGCGCTCGCTTGCTTTGGCATCTAATTTATCAAATTCATAGCCGAGTTTTGTTCGCCGCCAAAGCACATCGTCGGCGCAGCGCGCCCATTCTGCCGCAAGCATGTAGTCAACCTCGTGAGCGGAGAGGCCTGCGCCAAATTCCTCGCCTAGCTCTGCCTGCGAACTAATGCCGCTCAAAAGCTTTAAGGTATCGCTGCCATAGGTCTGTAGCCAGCGCTGTACAAGATCAGGTTCAGCCCAGGGTGCGGCACTTTTAATTTTCAGCACAAGCGCTTGCTCTGAGGAAAAATCGCCACCGGGCAGTGTGATATGTTTTGTCCACGAAGCACCCATCTGCGGAAAAGTCTCTGCCAGAGAATTCATGACGTCCTCCGCTAGCGTGCGGTAAGTGGTGACTTTACCGCCATAAATAGAGAGCAGCGAAGCCTCGGCCGCATGGCGTTCGATGTGATAGTCCCGCGACACCTTGGTGGCATCCTTACCCTCTTCATCGATGAGTGGACGAACACCGGAATAAGTAGACACAACGTCGCGAGGCTCGAGCTGCGTAGCGAAATAGGCATTACTTACAGCGAGCAGGTAGTCGATCTCTTCTTGCGAGATCTCTACTTTTTCAAGTGCGCCGTCATATTCCGCTTCCGTCGTACCTATTAGAGAATATTTTTCCAAATACGGAATGACAAAAATTACACGGCCATCGGTGTGCTGCAGCATGAATGCCTGTGAGCCTGTGTGCAGCTTGGGCACAATAATGTGACTGCCCTTAACTAAGCGCGTGTCGAGCGGCGGCTTCTCGCCAAAGAGTTTAGCCAGCAGGCGGGCGACCCAAGGGCCGGCGGCGTTCACAACCGCACGCGCTTCAACACTCCGTTCGATTTGTTTATCCGCCGCCACGCCCGGCGTGGTCGAACGCAAACGCACTCGCCATCCGTTGCTGGCTTCTTCTAGGCCTACACACTCGGTATAGGATGCTATCTCTGCGCCCTTTTGCGCAGCCTGCTGGGCGTTGAGTATCACCAAGCGCGAGTCGTCTACCTGCGCATCCCAGTATTCGAAGCCCTTGCTAATCCCAGAGCGCAGCGGACTGTCTGGCGCAGAAAAGCTGATGGCACGCGAGCGTCGAAAGAGACTGCTCTTGGCCAGAAAGTCGTATAAAAAGAGTCCTGCCCGCAGCATGATCGCAGGGCGTGATGTCGGCAGCTGAGGGATGTTGAACGCAATGGGTTTTATAAGATGAGGCGCGGCTTGGGTAAGCACGTCGCGTTCTAGCAGCGCCTTGCGTACAAGGCCAAATTCATAGAATTCGAGATAGCGCAGGCCACCGTGAATCAGCTTGGTGCTCCAGCTTGAGGTGCCTGAGGCTAAATCCCCCTTCTCGACAAGCATGACACGAAGGCCGCGACCGGCGGCATCGGCTGCTATACCGGCGCCGTTTATGCCACCACCGATCACGAGCAGGTCAACTTGTTGCTGGGTGTCTGTCACTGGGTCTCTGTTTTATCAACGGCCTCGACCCGAAGCCTCAGAGGGAGGCAGTGATGAGTCTCAGCTAGAATTCTTGTGCCTCTAGCGCACCCAGCGGCGATTATCGTGGGGCGGAAAAGCTTTGCGTCTGAGTGTAGCATGCAGACTCGCTAAGCCAACACCTGCCGCTGTGCTTGAGGTAGAATCTGATCATGAGCACATTTATTCTCGCGATCGATCAAGGCACCACATCCAGTCGCGCTCTAGTTTTCGACGCCAAATTCCAGGTGGTCGGTGCGGGGCAGCACGAATTCACTCAGCACTTTCCCCACAGCGGCTGGGTGGAACACGACGCCGAAGAAATATGGAACACCACCTTACGCAGTTGCGAGGAAGCGATCGCCGCGGCTGGGATCACAGCCGACCAGCTAGTGGGCATCGGCATCACTAATCAGCGCGAAACCACAGTGCTATGGGATCGCACCACCGGCAAACCCCTCGCTCCTGCCATAGTCTGGCAAGATCGACGCACGGCGGACTTCTGCGATGAGCTGCGCGCCGCCGGTCATGAGACCCAGGTACAGGACGCCACGGGCCTGCTTATCGACTCCTACTTCTCTGCAAGCAAGCTGCGCTGGCTATTGAACAACACGCCCGATGCGCGGCGCCGCGCCGAGGCCGGCGAACTCGCCTTCGGCACTATCGACACCTTCCTTCTGTGGCGCCTCACGGCCGGCACAAGCCACTGCACCGATGCGACCAACGCATCGCGCACACAGCTATTTAATATTCACACGCAGCAGTGGGATCCCGATCTACTAGCCTTGTTCGACATCCCTGCTTCTTTACTGCCAGAGGTAAAAGACAGCGCCGCTGACTTCGGCGTGACTGCGCCAGAGCTGCTTGGCGCCTCAGTCCCGATCGCGGGAATCCTCGGCGATCAGCAGGCTGCCGCCTTCGGCCAGTGCTGTTTCGAGCGCGGCATGGCAAAAAGCACCTATGGCACCGGCTGTTTCTTGCTCATGAATACCGGCACCGAGGTGATAAAGTCCAAGCACAAGCTGTTGAGTACTGTCGCTTACCGGCTCAACGGCGTGCCCACCTATGCTTTAGAAGGCAGCATCTTTATGGCGGGCGCTACCATGCAGTGGATACGCGATGGGCTTAAACTAATCAACAGCGCCGCGGAAAGCGAAGCACTTGCCGAGGCAACAGATGCCGAGCTGGGTGTTTACCTAGTCCCTGCCTTCACCGGACTTGGCGCGCCGCACTGGGACGCGGACGCGAGGGGCGCGATTTATGGCTTAACTCGCGACAGCGGCATTAAAGAAATCGTCACAGCCGCACTCATGTCAGTGTGCTACCAGACTCAAGACCTAGTGGAGGCTATCCGCTCGGAAGGTGCCACGCTGGAGACACTGCGCGTCGATGGCGGCATGGCCAATAACAATTGGCTCATGCAGAAACTAGCCGACGTGCTCGACTGCGCTGTCGAACGCCCCACGCTTACCGAGGCGACTGCACTAGGTGCGGCGTCGGTCGCCGCGCTGCAGCTAGGGCTAGTGCAGTCACCCGCTGAGTTGGCGCAGCGCTGGGCAGTGGATGCGCAGTGGGCGCCGATAGAAGACGCCGCCTGGCGCGATCGCCACATCAGTGGTTGGCAGGATGCGGTAAAACGCACGCTGTCCACGCACTGAACAGGCATCGCACTTCGCTTGTAGGAACAGATAAACCACGGAACCCGCAGTATGGAACTTCACCTCATCCGCCATGGCCAGACCAATTGGAACGAAGAAAAACGCATTCAAGGCCAGAGCGATTCTGTGCTGACCGATCTTGGCGTGCAGCAGGCTCAAAGTCTGGGACAGCGTCTCCAAGACATTCAATACGACGCTCACTACTGCAGCAGCAGCCTACGCACGCGCCAAACTACAGAGAATGCCTTTCCGCAGGCGCGCGCTGTCCGCTTCCGCGATAATCTACGCGAGATTCACCTAGGCCATTGGGAAGGCAATCTGTACGCCGAGATGGCCGAGCGCGAACCCGATTCCTATGGCCACTTTTGGGATCAGCCTCATCTTTTTGCTGTGGCGGGGGCCGAAAGCTTCCACGACCTACAAGCACGCGCTGTCGCAGCGGTGGCGGATATCTTAGCCGAGCACAGCGGACAGCGAGTCGCGCTGGTGAGTCACGGAGCGCTGATCAAGGCCTACCTGTGTCATGTCGAAGGCAGGCCTTTGGAACGCTTCTGGGAGCCGCCTACTATGCACAATTGCTGCCATAGCATCGTGCAGTTTAACGCAGAGGGCAACGCACAAATTACACAGTACGCCGACGTAGCCGTAGGCTAGTTCGCGCGCTTGCATTACCGACCTTGTCGGCTGACACTGAGTCTAAATCATGAACAAAGGACAACGACGATGAGCCCGATCGCACAGCCCAACCTTCCTAATCGACTCGACCTTCCGCTGCGTCTTGGTGCGCTCCTGGTGCTCGTCGCCGGCTTGGGACTCGGACTATTCACCCTGTCTTCAGCCTTGGGAATTTGGGTTGGTGCCTGGGACTGGAGGACTGGGCTGGGCATTTTGCGCATGGCAAATAGCGCCGGCGTTTTCGTCTTCTGGGCATGTCTTATCGCTGGCCTCCTTGTTGTCTTGATGAGCACGCTGCTCACGCACTCCGACAAAAATCGGCTTGCAGTCTATGTGTTAGTCGGGGTGCTGAGCGCAGGCGCCGGCTACGGCGTGCCTGAAAGCTTCCGCCCGCCCGAGGGCGTGAACTACCCGATGATTCACGACATCAGTACAAACACCGACTATCCACCTCAGTTTGTCGATGTACTGCCGCTACGCGGTGACGATTCCAACAGTGTTGTGTATGGCGGGGCGGAAAACGTCACCGCCGAAGAGCTCGCCGCACTCACCCGCGAGGCCTATCCAGACTTGACTGAGCGCGTCTACGCAGAGCGCCATGCCGACGTCTATCGCCGCGCCCTTAATGCAGTAGAAGAGTTAGGTTGGGACGTCGTCTCTGCCGACTTTGACAGTCGCCGCATAGAAGCGACCGACACGACACTGTGGTTTCGCTTTAAAGACGATATCGTGATTACCTTCGGCACCCGCAGCAACGACGTGGTTGTTAATGCGCGCTCGACCTCACGCGTGGGTGTTGGCGACGTCGGCGCAAACGCCACTAGGCTGAGACGCTTCTTTGACCTGTTAGACGCGCAGTAAACAATGAATTCAGTGCCTTCTTCACCAACGCGTCATTTCCGCCTGTTTATCCTCACAGCGGGATTGTGCCTGCTCATCGCTCAGCTCATTGGCTATTGGGTCAACGTCAGCATTCCCGAGGGCAGCAGTGTCGAACTTAATCCACTGCTACACCTAACGCATGTACGCAACCATGGCGGCGTCTTTGGCATGGCTCAAGGGCAAGGCTGGCTGTTTGGCGCCTTTAGCGTGTTACTGCTAGCAGGGGTCTGTGCCTACCTTTGGTTCGGCGCAGCGCTTGCCCGTGTTGAATACCTCTGTTTTGGGCTGATTGTTGGCGGCGGCGCCAGCAATATTCTTGACCGCTGGGTCTATGGAAGCGTCATCGATTTCATCAACGTGCAAGGCATCCCCTTCTGGCACTACGTATTCAATACCGCCGATGTCATGATCCACCTAGGCATTTGGCCTATGCTGCTACTCACCCTGCTCGCTAGCCGCGAGTCTAGGCAGGTCTAAGCAAGCGCCTCCTGCTTTGGCTTAATAAGCTTGCCCGTGGTGAGCCCTACTCCGAAAAGAATCAGCGCGCAGCCTGCGAGCATCGCCACGGTAATCGGCTCGTCGAGAAAAAGGCTCGACCAAAGCAGGCTGAAAGCTGGCACCATAAAAGTCGTATTAAGCGCTCGTGCCGCGCCGATGCGCGTAATGAGTTTGTAGAAAATGAGGTAGGCCACGCCGGTGCACAACGCCCCTAGAGCCACTACCGCCGCCCACATCGGTGCGCTTGGCGCCGTGACCGGCCATTGCAGCCACGCAAGTGGAGCAAGCGTCAAAGTTGCGAAGCCTAAGCTGCCGACAGTCACCGTAAGACCGCTTACACCCTGCAGACGATGCTGGGCAAGGTTGCTCGCCGTGCCGTAAAGCAAAGAAGCAGTTAGACCCGCGCCGATAGCGAGCAGCGCCTGCTCGCCGAAATCAACAGCGGCGGGATCAAAGACAATCAACACCACACCACCAAAGCCAATACCCATACCGATGAGAGCGAGCCGCGACAACCTAACAGACCAAAAACTAAAGGCTATCAATGCGGCAAAGAATGGCACCGTCGCATTGAGTATCGAGGTGATGCCGGCGTTAAGTGTCAGCGATGCATAGGCGAGCAGTGAAAAAGGAAAACTCATATTGCTCAGGCTGATGATAAACACGATGCGCCAATGCGCTCGCAGTTGAGTAGCAAGACCGCGATAGAGAAAAACCGGCAACAGCAGACAGAAGCCAAAGAAAACCCGCGCGGCGATGAGCGGTATCGGACCAAATACCGGAGCTGCGAGACGCAGAAAGAAAAACGACGCGCCCCAGATTGCGGACAGCGCAATCAGCGCGACCCAATCGCGCAACTCTAGCTGCTTATTCATGTGTGTCTCGGCTCACCCTATGGAATGTTTGGGGTTTTGAATGTGTTCTTGGCAGTTGCCACAGGATTTTTGACAGGCATTAAGCCGCATAGCTCTGTTGAACGGCTTTCATTGCTCGCTGAGGGTCAACGCTACAGCCCTGCGCTTTCAAAACGCTGCCTAACGCCGACACGCAGGCCTGCACGTGTCTTTCGCTGCTCGCAAAGCCCATCAGACCTATGCGCCAAACCTCGCCTGCGAAGGCGCCAAGTCCAGAGCCAATTTCTAGGCCATGGTCGCTGAGCAGCGCGCTACGGACAGCTGCGTCGTCTACGTTGCTGCCGAAACTTACAAGATTGAGCTGCGGCAGTCGGTGCTCTGGCTCCACGACAAAGTCAAGGTCGAGCGCCTCGATACCGGCAACCAGTGCGCGATGATTTCGCGCATGGCGCGCCCAGCTATTCTCCAGGCCCTCTTCATGGAGGATCAGCAGCGCCTCATGCAGCGCATAAAGCGAATTGACTGGCGCCGTATGGTGGTACGCGCGCTTAGCAGCACCACCCCAATAGGCCATTACCAAATTCAGATCGAGAAACCAGCTTTGTACCGGCGTGCTGCGCTCTCTGATAACCTTAGCGGCACGATCAGAAAAGGACACTGGAGCAATACCGGGCACACAGGACAGACATTTCTGTGTACCGGAATAAATGGCATCTACTCCCCACTCATCGACTCGCAGTTCAATGCCTGCAAGCGCCGTGACAGCATCCACAACACTTAAGCAGTCATAGCGGTCCGCTAGCGCACACAGCGCCTCGGCATCGGACCTAACACCGGTTGAGGTCTCGGCGTGCACAAAGGCCAGCAGTTTAGCGTCAGGGTGCGCCTTTAAAACGTGTTCAACCTCGGCAGGGTCAACTGGTTTTCCCCACTCTTGCTCGAGAGTGATGGCCACCGCGCCGCAGCGCTGAACGTTTTCGACCATCCGCCCACCGAACACGCCATTGACACAGACAATCGCCTTATCACCGCGTTCCAAGAGATTGGCGAACACAGTTTCCATGCCCGCTGAGCCCGGGGCAGAGACTGGCAAGGTCAGCTCATTAGTCGTTTTGAAGCTCGCCTGCAGGAGAGTCTTCAGCTCATCCATCATCCCAACAAAGGCAGGGTCCATGTGCCCGATAGTAGGCCGCGCCAACGCCTCCAGAATACGTGGATGCACATCCGATGGCCCTGGGCCCATTAACATTCTTAGTGGCGGATGAAATGATGTGAACATTGAAAGTTTTCCAAAATATTCGGATTCGAACTAGGCCGAAGGCACTAGTTAGCCAATAAAACAGCGCGCACAAAAAAGCCGAGCTGGACTCGGCTTATTCGTTGCTAGGCTAGCAGAGCTAGCTAGTCGTCGCTGCCTGCCGCGTCGACGCCGTTAGGACGATCAACGAGCTCAACGTAAGCCATAGGTGCTTTATCGCCTGAGCGAAGGCCACACTTTAGAATGCGGATGTAGCCACCGGGACGCTCTTTGTAGCGCGGACCCAGCTCAGTGAACAGCTTGCCCACTGTCGCTTTATCGCGAGTACGGTTGAAGGCTAGGCGGCGATTCGCCACGTTGTCTTCCTTCGCGAGCGTAATTAGGGGCTCAGCAACCGATCGCAGCTCTTTAGCCTTGATCAGTGTAGTCTTGATCAGCTCGTGCTCGACGAGTGAGATCGCCATGTTGCGGAACATGGCTTGACGGTGCGAACTGTTGCGATTTAGCTGGCGACCGCTTTGTCTATGACGCATAACTCTTTACCTTATATAAACTATTCAGACGGGCTGCTTAGGCAGCACGGTCGTCGGACTTGAGGCTCGATGGAGGCCAGTTTTCGAGGCGCAGGCCTAGCGACAATCCGCGCGTAGCCAGCACATCTTTGATTTCAGTCAGCGACTTCTTACCGAGGTTAGGAGTCTTCAGCAGCTCAACTTCTGTGCGCTGAATGAGGTCGCCAATGTAGTAAATATCTTCCGCCTTGAGGCAGTTAGCCGAGCGAACTGTGAGCTCTAGATCGTCTACCGGGCGCAGAAGAATCGGATCGATTTCGTCTTCGGCTTTAGAAGCCTCTGGCACGATTTCGCTGTGCAAGTCGACGAACACGGCGAGCTGATGCTGCAGAATCGTTGCCGCACGGCGAATCGCTTCTTCAGGGTCGATCGTGCCGTTGGTCTCGAGGTCGATTACCAGCTTGTCGAGGTCTGTGCGCTGCTCTACACGAGCCGCTTCAACGGCGTAAGAGACACGCTGAACAGGGCTGTAAGAGGCGTCTAGCAGGAGCTTGCCTACCGCGCGAGTCTCGTCGTCTTCACTTGTGCGGCTGTCAGCAGGTGAGTAGCCGCGACCTTTACGAATAGTCAGGCGCATGTTGAGTTCGCCATTCTTATTCAGATTGGCAATCACGTGATCAGGATTTACGATCTCGACGCTGCCGTCGGATACGATATCGCCTGCAGTCACTGTACCGGCACCCTTCTTGTTTACCGTCACAACGACTTCGTCTTTCTCGTTGAGAACCACTGCGATGCCTTTGAGGTTCAGAAGAATCTCGATGACGTCTTCGCGTACACCTTCGATAGTGCTGTACTCGTGTACCACACCGTCGATCTCTACTTCTTCTACAGCGCTACCCGGCATAGAAGAAAGCAGTATGCGACGCAAGGCATTGCCAAGCGTATGCCCGAAACCGCGCTCTAGCGGCTCGAGTACGACTTTGGAGCGGCACTTGTCGACTTCGTCGATCTGAATGTGCTGCGGCGTCAAAAAGTCTGATAGAGAAATTTGCATAGTATCCACCTTCTGTGTGGTTAGCTCACTACTTCGAATAGAGCTCGACAATGAGAGACTCGTTAATCTCGGCAGGGAGGTCTTCACGCTCTGGCTTGCGCGCGAATGTGCCTTCCATCTTGCCTGAATCAACTGTCACCCAGTCGATTGCTGCGCGTTGCGCGGCTAGATCAAGCGCTGCTTTGATGCGCAGCTGCGACTTAGCCTTAGCGCGGATAGCAACTGAGTCACCCTCGCTTACCTGGTAAGACGCAATGTTAACTACTACGCCATTCACAGTGATCGACTTGTGCGCTACTAGCTGACGCGCTTCGGCGCGAGTAGAACCGAAGCCCATGCGGTAAACGACGTTATCGAGACGGCATTCAAGAAGCTGCAGCAAGTTTTCACCTGTCGCGCCCTTCTGACGAGCCGCTTCTTTGTAGTAGCCGCGGAACTGCTTCTCGAGCACACCGTAGGTACGACGAACTTTTTGCTTCTCACGCAGCTGTACGCCGTAATCTGACAGACGGCCGCGACGGGCGCCGTGCTGGCCAGGAATCGTTTCCGCCTTGCACTTGCTGTCTAAAGGACGAACGCCGCTCTTTAGGAACAGGTCTGTTCCTTCACGACGAGAAAGCTTTAACTTCGGGCCTAAATAACGGGCCATATTCGGTCTCCTGTGCTCTTGGTTTCAGAAGAGCTTCTGATTGTATTCGAATTACACTCGACGCTTTTTAGGCGGCCTGCATCCATTGTGTGGGATAGGCGTGACATCAGTGATGTTGCCGACCTTCAAACCACAGTTATTTAGCGCGCGTACTGCCGACTCACGACCCGGTCCTGGACCGTTCACTTTCACGTCTAGGCTCTTTAAGCCGTAAAGCTCGATTGCCGCCTTGCCCGCACGCTCAGCAGCAACCTGTGCTGCGAAAGGTGTGCTCTTACGCGAACCGCGGAAGCCCGAACCACCCGATGTTGCCCAGCTCAGCGCGTTGCCCTGGCGGTCAGCGATCGTGATGATCGTGTTGTTGAAAGAAGCGTGAATGAAGGCAATGCCGTCGAAGACGGGATTACGTGTCTTTTTCTTAGTCGATTTAGCTGCTGGCTTGGCCATAATAATTCCGTCTTATTACTTACGTATTGGCTTGCGAGGGCCCTTGCGGGTACGCGCATTAGTCTTGGTACGCTGACCACGAACTGGGAGCGAACGACGATGACGAATACCGCGGTTACAACCTAGGTCCATGAGACGCTTGATGTTCATTGAGAGCTCGCGACGCAGGTCGCCCTCAACCGTGAGGTTACCGATCTCATTACGCAGCGCGTCGAGCTCTTCTGGGCTCAGCTCGCCGGTCTTAGAGTTGGGGGCGATGCCAGTCTTGTCGCAGATTGCGCTAGCAGTCGTTGGTCCAATACCGTACACATAGCGCAAAGAAATCACGATATGCTTGTTGTCTGGAATGTTTACACCGGCAATACGTGCCATATTAACTCCGTTCTCTCTAGTAGCTCTCTACATCCCGTGGGATGAAGCGTTCTTGCAATTAGTATTAGCCCTGACGCTGCTTGTGACGCGGCTCAGCGCTGCAAATAACACGCACAGCTCCGTTACGCTTAATCACCTTGCAGTTGCGGCAGATCTTCTTAACAGATGCTCGTACTTTCATGATTGTCTCCGTTGTTCCTTCGTTCACGCTTGGCGCGAATACTCAATCCTAAATTCCGCTGCGGCCGTAGTTGCCCAGTTTCGACTTCTTCATTAACGAGTCGTATTGATGCGACATCAAATGCGACTGGACCTGCGACCAGAAGTCCATGGTGACAACCACAGAGATCAGCAGGGCTGTTCCGCCCAAGTTAAACGGAACATTGGCAAACATTTGCATGAAGTTCGGCAGCAAGCACACTAGCGTGATGTAGATTGCACCGAACATCGTTAGACGCGTAATGACGCCATCTATGTATTTCGCGGTGTGCTCGCCCGGACGTATGCCTGGGATGAATGCACCGGAGCGCTTCAGATTCTCGGCGACGTCGCGCGGATTGAACACGAGCGCCGTGTAGAAGAAGCAGAAAAATATAATCATCGCGCTAAAGATGATGATGTAAAGCGGCTGACCCGGGCCAATCAGGAAGGCGAGCTCTGCAAGCCACTCCGAACCCTCAGCCTGCCCGAACCACTGCGCAACCGACGCAGGGAATAAAAGAATGCTGCTAGCGAAGATCGCTGGAATAACGCCGGCCATATTGATCTTAAGCGGCAGATGACTGGCTTGCGCCTGGTACATCTTGCGGCCCTGCTGACGCTTAGCGTAGTTCACTGTGATGCGCCGTTGGGCACGCTCAACGTAAACGATAATGGCGATCACTCCGACAGCGATTAGGCCAACAACCATCAGAAGTACGCCGTTAATCTGGCCCTCATAGGCCTGCTGTAGCGAGGTACCAATAGCGGCTGGGAAGCCCGCAACGATACCTGCGAAAATCAGCATAGAGATACCGTTACCGATACCTTTCTCAGTAATCTGCTCGCCTAGCCACATCATGAACATGGCGCCTGTGACGAGTGAAACCACTGCGGTCACGGTAAATGCAACGCCTGGGTTGTAGGCCATAGGGGCCAGAAGCCCGACCGCCATACCCGTGCCCTGAATAGTTGCCAGAGCCAGCGCGCCATAGCGCGTATATTGTGAAATCTTACGTCGACCCGACTCGCCTTCTTTCTTGAGCTGGTCAAGGTGTGGGCTCACGGCAGTCAGCAGCTGCATAATAATGCTAGCCGAGATATACGGCATGATACCCAGGGCAACGATACTCATACGCTCGAGAGCGCCGCCGCCAAACATATTAATCATGTCGGTGAACGTGCCTTCCTGCTGCGCAAAGAACGCTGCGAGCTGGAGGGGGTCGATGCCCGGAACAGGAATATGCGTGCCGATGCGGTAGACAAAAATCGCGAACAGCAAAAACAGCAGGCGCGACTTCAGCTCGCCAAGGCCGGCTCCAATGTTTTCTGGATTAATGTTCGGTTTATTAGCCATCTACTCTATTACTGCTCTAATCAATCGATGCTTAAATAAGCGAGGCAGACTTACGCGTCTGCCGCTTTAACTTTCTTCGCGAGCTTCTTAACAGGTGCTGCTGGTTCATCGTCGATGACCTTGCCGCCCGCTGCTTCGATCGCCGCACGCGCGCCCTTTGTCGCGCCAAGCCCTTTGATTGTGACAGCTTTAGTCACGTCGCCAGACAGCATCACCTTGGCACGCTTGATGTTAGCCGTGATTAGGTTAGCTTTACGCAGTACTTCGAGATCGATTACCTCAGCGTCGAGCTTGTTAAGCTCAGAGGTGCGAATCTCAGCCATATTACGGCCAACGCGTGAGCTGAAGCCGTACTTAGGCAGACGCATCTGCAAAGGCATTTGACCGCCTTCGAAACCTGGACGAACAGTGCCGCCGCTGCGTGACTTCTGACCTTTGTGGCCAGTGCCCGCGGTCTTACCAGAACCACTACCGATACCACGACCAACGCGCTTGGCGGCTTTGGTGCTGCCGGGTGCTGGGCTTAGTGTATTAAGATGCATGTCCTACCCCTTAAACTACGGTCAGCATATAGCTAATTTTATTAATCATGCCGCGTACCGCTGGAGTATCCTCCACCTCTACCGACTGATGCATGCGACGCAAACCGAGACCTTGCAGGCACAGCTTGTGCTTAGGCAGAGCGCCGATTGGGCTGCGTACGAGTTTTACAGTGACTGTCTTCTTCGCCATGTGACTACCCTACTAATTCTTCAACAGACTTGCCGCGCTTAGCAGCGATCGCGTCTGGAGATTGCATGTCGCGCAGACCATTGAATGTCGCACGCACTACGTTAACTGGGTTGGTCGAGCCGTAGCACTTAGCCAGTACGTTTTGTACACCGGCAAGTTCAAGGATCGAGCGCATTGCGCCACCGGCAATAACGCCAGTACCTTCAGAGGCAGGCTGCATGTAAACCTTAGAGGCTCCATGACGCGCCTTAACAGCGTACTGCAGCGTCGTGCCGTCGAGATCGACAGACACCATGTTGCGACGCGCTGATTCCATCGCTTTCTGAATCGCCAAAGGCACTTCGCGCGCTTTACCGCGACCGAAGCCAACACGGCCGTTGCCGTCGCCGACTGCTGTTAGAGCTGTGAAGCTGAAGATGCGACCACCCTTAACCACTTTAGATACGCGGTTAACTTGGATGAGCTTCTCCTGCATGCCCTCTTCGTTCTTATTGGAATCGTCTTTGTACGCCATAGTTAAAAACCCTTAAAAATCCAATCCGCCTTCACGTGCAGCGTCGGCAAGCGCCTTGACGCGACCATGATAAGCATAGCCTGAGCGATCGAATGCTACCTTCTCGATGCCCGCCGCTTTCGCACGTTCGGCAATTAGTGCGCCGATCTTGCTAGCTGCATCAACGTTACCTGTGGCGCCTTCGCGTAAATCTTTCTCAACTGTAGAAGCAGAGGCCAGTACCTGGTCGCCGCTCGCTGAGATAACCTGAGCGTAAATGTGGCGCGGCGAACGATAAACCGTTAGACGGTCAACGCGCAGCTCACTAATCTTTGCTCTTGCTCTCTTTGCTCGCCTTAGACGAGCTACTTTCTTAACGCTCATAGCTTATGACCTATTTCTTCTTCGCTTCTTTTCTGAATACACGCTCGTCTGCGTAGCGAACACCTTTACCTTTGTACGGCTCTGGTGGGCGGAAATCCCGGATTTCAGCCGCCACCTGGCCTACTCGCTGCTTATCGGCACCAGAGATAATGATCTCTGTTTGCGAAGGAGTTTCAGCGGTTACGCCTTCTGGTAGCGCGTAATTAATAGGGTGCGAGAAACCGAGTGTCAGGTTGACGTTCTTAC
>CBFIDY010000013.1:0-36472 GCA_965661495.1 Pseudohongiellaceae bacterium
CTGCATTCCTGACACAGCGCAGTGTCCTGAGGCGCTAGTCCGATAACCGTGGCGCCAGCCTGAATAGCGAGGCGCACGCTTTGCAGCAGCGCAAGAGTTTGCCCAGACTGAGAAATAGCCACTACCACGTCGTCGCGGCCAAGAGAGATGGCGGACATATGTTGGATGTGGGGATCAGTGTAGGCCGCTGAGGTGAGCTGTAAGCGGAAGAACTTGTGCTGGGCATCAGCGGCTACCGAGCCGGAAGCGCCAAAACCGTAGAACTCCACCCGTTTGGCGCGAGTAAGCGCGTTGATCGCCCGTTCAAGCACGATGGGGTCGAGCTCGTCGCGCACGCCGATCAATGAGCCGACCGTCGTGTCGAATACCTTATTGCGCAGGTCCTGCACGGTATCGCGCTCATCAACAGCAAACTGCCGATACACGCCGCCGCTACCCAGCTGCTGCGCGAGCTGCAGTTTGAAACTCTGAAAGCCATCGAAGCCTATGGCCCGACAAAAGCGAATAACCGTGGGCTCGCTGACCCGACTAAGGCTAGCCAGCTGCGCAATACGCAGCGACACCACTTCGTGGGCGTTATCCAGCACGTAGCGAGCGACCTTCGCTTCAGATTTACTGAGCGTCGACCCAGGGTCAGACAGACGACGTATAAGATTTGGTGAGTTCAAGCGCGGCTCCTAAGAAGCCAAGATGCTAGCGAATTAGCCCCTTAGATGCACCTGTTGCGCGCAGCCTCGTGTAGGCACCTGGTTTAAGGCTAGACTTGGCAACCTAAGACCCAACGAAACACGCGCCGCCTTTCGAGACGCCCTCCGAGACGCCCAATGCCAGAAGCCCCCTTCAGCCCGCCACATCAAATAGACGCCAAGTCGAGATTAAGCGTGCATTTTGTTGATTCGATACTAGAGATCGGTCAAGCACAGTGGACTAGCTGCGCGGGCACAGATAACCCCTTCGCCCGCTATGAGTTCCTTGCGGCGCTAGAGGAAACGGCTTGTACTAATGCCGAAACCGGCTGGCGGCCGCATCATGCCGTAGTGAATATTCACATTGAAGGAGCTGAGGAAAGCGAAGACTCGCCTGAGCAAGACACAGTGATTGCAGTCATGCCGCTGTATGTTAAAAGCCACTCCTACGGCGAATACGTGTTCGACTGGTCTTGGGCAAACGCTTACCAAACCCAGGGTCTGAGCTACTATCCGAAACTGCTCACGGCTATACCCTTCACCCCCAGCGTAGGTAAGCGCTTGCTAACCAACTATGACGAGCTAATGCCGCAGATCGCAGAATGCCTGAGTCAAAGCTTGCAGACCGAGGCGGGCGAACTTGGCGCCTCGTCTTTTCATCTGCTCTACCCTAATCCCACTGAGCGCGCCGCCTTCGCTGGCACGCCCTTAGTCGAGCGTCTCGGCAGTCAGTTTCATTGGCACAATAGAGACTATCAAAGCTTCGATGACTTTCTAGCGACTCTCACATCGCGCAAGCGTAAATCCCTGCGCAAGGAGCGCCGCGCTGCGCAGGAAGCGGGGTTTTCATTTCGCCGTACCGAGGGCGCGGCAATCACCGAGCAGCAGTGGGCAGACTTTAGCCTGTTCTACCACCGCACCTATCTGATCCGCGGTCAGCAGGGCTATTTGAATCAGGGCTTCTTCGAGAGGCTGGGCGCCACGATGCCCGAGCAGCTGCTGCTAGTTGAAGCCTTGCAGGAAGGCGAAGTAGTCGGTGCAGCACTATTTTTTAAAAATCATGAGCAGCTCTTCGGCCGCTACTGGGGCAGCAGCAGCGATCAACCGCTTCTGCATTTCGAAACCTGCTACTACCAAGGGCAGGACTACTGCATAGAGCACGGGCTGAAGAGTTTCGACTCTGGCGCACAGGGCGAGCACAAGATTCAGCGTGGCTTCGAACCTACGCCCACCTATTCGCTGCACTGGTTAGCCCACGAGGGCTTTGCCGATGCCGTGGCTCGCTTTGTTGAGGAAGAGCGCCCTCATGTTGAGGCTTATATGCGCGATGCCGCTACGCTGCTCCCTTTTCGTCAGCAGGCAGAGGAAGACTAGCGCTAGACTCCGCACCGGGATCGAGCTCCTGAGGCAGGACGAACCAGCGCAGCGCTTCAACGCTGGCCGGCAGAAAAACCGAGTTTGAAGACGGGTTCTGACGCGCTTTTGCTGCCTCAATCTCCTGCACCGCCGCGTCAAAATACTCTGCAAGGTTTGAAGAAGGGACTGACTTCGCCGCCGCCACTGCTGCACCGAGGTCTAGGTCCATAAGGCTTTGGCCTAACTGCATAGCGCGTCCTTCGTAACGCCAGGTAGAGCTAGACGCGTCGAACGCGTAAAAAGGCAGAAGCCGCCAGCCTTCTTGTGCAATCAGATTCACCGCGTTGATGAGATAGTCGAAGGTATTTTCGTCAATAAAATAATTGAAGTTGAGCCGCACCCAGCCAGGCCTCAGAATCATTTGGCCTTTGCCAATTTCGCGCTCAATGGCGCGGCTTTTTTCCATGTTCAAGCCCAGAAGTTCGTGTCCGTAGGGCCCAGCGCAGGAGCAGCCTCCACGCGCCTGAATACCGAATAGATCGTTGAGCAAAGCCACCACAAAACCGTAGTGCAGATCGCGGTTCGCGTCAGCGGTCGGACATTTAAACCGCAGCGAGAAAATAGATAGAGAGTCTTTATCAGTATTGCCCAACACTTCAATATTGGGATTATCGTTCCAGCAGGCTAGCGCACGGTGACGGAACTCCGACTCTTTGTGTTCAATAACATCAACACCCACGTCCTGCTGCAGCTTGAAAACAAGCCCGGCGCGTATCGCTTCGACGATAGCCGGCGTACCGCCTTCTTCACGGCGCTGCGGGTCTTCGATAAACGTATGATCCTGCGGCGTGACATACAGAACGGTACCGCCGCCAGGCATCGCCGGTACCGCGTTGGTCATCAGTTTTTTCTTCACGATTAACACGCCCGGAGTTCCCGGCCCACCTACGAGCTTATGAGGCGAGAGAAATACTGCGTCTTTGCTGAGTTCCTGCGCACTTTCGAGTGCGTCAGCATTGGCTTTAGGATTCATGTCAACGGCAACATAGGGTGCTGCCGCTGCGTAATCCCAGAACGACAGCGCGCCGTGGGTGTGAAGCAGCTTGGCCACCGCAAGGGTGTCGGTTTTTATTCCAGTGACGTTCGACGCGGCTGAGAAGCTGCCGATTTTTAGCGGCCGCTGTGCATAGCGCTGCAGCGCGTCCTCTAAGGCTTTAAGGTCGAGACCGCCGTCGGCGGCGAGGGGAATCGTCACGACCTCGGCGCAGGACTCACGCCACGGCAGCTCATTGCTGTGGTGTTCATACGGTCCAACAAAAACCACCGGCGCGTCCTGATTTGCGGATGGCGACCGGAGCCCGAGAATATCGACGAGCTTATTGATTGCAGAGGTCGCCCCCGAGCCGCAGAAGATGATCTGATCCTCTTCGCTGCCGTTTACCGCAGCGCGAATAATCTCGCGGGCCTGCTCGCGGTAAGCCGTACTCTGCGCCCCGGTGAACGAAGTCTCGGTATGAGTGTTGGCGTAGAAGGGCAATACACGTTCGCGCAGGGTGTCTTCAATAAAGCTCAACGAGCGGCCAGAGGCGGTGTAGTCCGCATACACGAGCGGCTTGTCACCAAAACTCGTTGGAATAAGCCTGCGCTCACCTATAACAGACTCACGAATTTGCTCGAGCAGGTTCTCGCGGCAGGAAGAGTCGTTCGAGGGGCGCTTGCTAGCGGAATGATCGGAGGCCTTTGGCTTATTGCTGTGCATGAGTCTGAGTCCGAAAAATCGATGCAAGAAGTATAGTGCGGAGCCAAACGAACATTGTGCCTAAAATTCGGCCCTAGCCTCATTTAGCGCGACAAATACTCGACAAAACATAGATTAATGGAACAGAATGCTAAATTGATCGCCTTAACAGCACGAATGACGCACAGTCCGCCTAAAAGGAGCAATCATGTCTACTAACGTACCGCAGCTAGATCGACAAGACCGTGTCATTTTAGGAAAAATACAGGCGGACGCCTCGCAATCGGTGGGCGAGCTGGCCGAGCAGGTGGGTATGTCGAAATCAGCCTGCTGGCGCCGCCTACAGAAGCTCGAGGAGATGGGGGTTATTCGGGATAGGGTAGCGCTGCTCGATGCCAACGCCCTTAATTTGTCACTGACGGTGTATATCTCAGTACGCACCAACCAGCACAACGACGACTGGGCCGCACGCTTTCAGCAGGCTACCGAGCAGATACCCGGTGTGCTCGAGGTCTACCGCATGAGCGGCGACCTCGACTATTTGATCAAAGCGGTAGTCGCGGATATGCCCGACTACGACCGCCTCTACAAACGACTCATCAAAGCCGACATCTACGACGTGAGTTCTAGCTTTGTGATGGAAACCATCAAGCACACGACCCGCTTACCGCTGTAGCCGCTAATCGGCGCCCTGCTGGTTGATGACTTTGTAATCCGCCGCCCCAAAAAACATTTCATCCATGCTTTGCAGGCCCCAAGGCACGGAGCGCGACGGGTCCGGATTCATCTTGTTTTGTGACGAATTATCGAACGCGCCAACAGCGGTGATCTTGGTGCCGGCCGGTAAGAACTTCGGTTCCTTTAAGGTATAGGCCAGCTGCCAGTTGTAATTGTAGTTAGCAATGTTGATTAATTCTTCTTCAGTGCCGTCCGGATAATAGGCCGTGAAACGCATACGCTTACCGCGAAAATGCATGTGTGGCGTCATGGAGAACAGGCGCGAGTCTTCATCGATGGTGATGGTTTGCTGCATTTCGTAATCAGGATCAAACGGCGGGATGTTGACCCACGTCGGTGTGAAGTGACAGGCACACTGACCGCTCATACGCTCGGCGGGTACGAACCCCTCGGGATAAAACCACACGCCAATGCGACTCTCATCCACCGTTGCTTTGCCGGTAGTCGTAAAGTGCATCTGCATGGCGATTTTCGAGCCGGCTTGCAATAAGCCGCCGGTGTTGGGCGGCTCTTGCCGTGGCGACTGACCCGGAATGTAGGGGGCTATGCCCGGACGGTCGGGATCGCCGCCAAGCAGTGACCCGCCGCTCGTCGCGCCCGGTGGAATAATGCTGTGCAGCGTGTGATGCAGAACGGTGCGATCCCCAGGAATATACTGACTAGCTCGCACCCAGCGGTCCTCGGGTATATCGATATCAACCGTGGCGTTGTAATAGTCGAGAATGCCGGTAGCGGGCACTTCCTGTGGGGGAATCTCAATAACGTAGTCGGGCTCGCCGAATGCCCACTCACTGCTTGGCCAGCTTAGCTGAGCTAAGGGATCATCAGCAGCGCTTGTGGCGTCATTGGGCGCCCCGGCTTCTATCCAGTGAATAAGTTTCTGGGCGTCGCTGTCGGCCAGAACCATATCGTTAATAAATTCGCCGATGTGAGAATCAATTTGTCCCGGCGGCATGCGTTTGGTCATCAGCACTTCGCGAATCATAGGCGACCAGCCAAGAACCATAGTGTGACTGTCCATTGCGAAAGGCGCGATGCCCCCTTCGCGGTGGCAGCTAGCACAGTTCTCGCTAATGATGGGTGCAATGTCGTTGCGGTAAGAAGGTGTGTTGGCCGCGTGAGCGCGCTGCGCCGGGTAGCTAATCGCCACAGCGCTGTTGCCCGCTGTAGCCGAGGCTAGCTGCGCTGCAGCCGCGGAATAGTCGATCTCGTCAGTAATAGCACTTAGCAGCGAGTCTGCTTGCGTGAACTGTGTTTGTAGATCGTGTCCGCGACCTATAACGGAGAAGCTGCGCGGATCGAATACGAGGAACTCCCCACTGTGGCTCAGTGCAAGCGCCTCGCCGATAAGCTGCGCATCGTCCATAAGCACCGGCAGTTCACTGCCAAGCGCTGCCATAGAGGCCGCGATAGCGTCGCGGTTTTGCTTGCCTTCTGAATCAATCAAAAAGAATTCGAGCGTTCCAACGTAGTTCTGTGCGAGTGATTCGAAGCGCTCGATCGCCGCAGGCATGGCCGGATCCGAGGAGGAATGACTGAGAAACACCAGGGCCCTGTGGTCGTCGTACCAGCTCATCGAGTGGAAATAACCGTGCGCATCGAGCAAGGAAAAATCCCCTACGCGAGCGTCCTCATTGCTATCGGCTAGAGCTGAGTGACTAAGTATTGTCAAAAACGACAGCGCCAGCATTGGGCCACGAATAATTGAACTTAGGATAGATGCAGGTAAGAGCTTGGATCGCATAGTTATTGCCCTTTCGATTTTTTGTTATTTGGCGAACTTCTACTAGACTGTTTTATCAGCGCCGCGGCAACAAGGCAACAAGGCAACAAGGCAACAAGCAACAAGACAACAAGTGCAGGAGGCAGGGTGTAGGCAATACGCCTGAGTTTAAGTGCTTGTAGCCCAGCGCTTGCGGCGAAACAGGGCCTCGTTAGCGCAAAGTAATAATTTATTTGAGCAAAAATTGAAGTCTTCGCGGTCTGGAATTACAGCAAGTAAAGTTTAGTCTCCTTGTCATTCCACTTTCTCTGCCTTGCTGAACATTTAAATTTGGGCCGCGCTAGCTGTTGTGGGCTACAAGAAAACAAACCGCTTGAATCAGAAAGAACATCAAACAAAAGCGAAACAAAGGAAAAACAGAACCGCAGCTAAAGCAAATAAAGCGCAAATAAAGCGCAAATAAAGCAAAGAACAGGCCCACAGGAGCAAACCATGATCAATTCACCAGAGAATAATGAACAAGACTCACAAACCGCTGCAGGCGCAAGTGTAGAGCCCATTTCAGAGCCCAGCTCAGAGCTAAACGAAAAGGCCCCTACCCTAGCCTACCCATTCTCTTTTACAGGCAGCGGCTCAGAGTTCTTTAAGATCTGGATTGTGAACGTTAGCCTTACCATTCTCACGCTTGGTATCTACTCGGCTTGGGCAAAAGTGCGGACCAACCGCTACTTTTATTCGCACTTCAAACTGGACGGCGAAGGCTTCGAATACCACGCTAAACCCATAGAAATATTAAAAGGCCGACTCATTGCCCTCGCCCTTGTCTTAGCTTACTACTTTGCCGCGAGTCTTTCCCCCGCCATGGGTGCCCTTGCGGCAATCGCTCTAAGCATAGCCTATCCGGTAATCATAGTGCTCTCACTGCGTTTTCATCGCCGCGTCACTTCCTACCGCAATCTGCATTTTCGCTTCCATGGCCGTTTCCGCGACGCCTACAAGACGTTTCTGCTATGGCCGCTGATTGGAATTTTAAGTCTGGGTATTTTATATCCGCTCGTGCTGATCAAAGCTGACCGCTTTGTCATTAATAACAGCGCCTATGGCACCGAAAAATTTGGTTTCGCGGGAAAATACGGACACTACGGCAAGCTGTTCCTATTGGGCCTTGCCCTATACATCGCTCTTTCTGTTGTAGCGGCCGCGGTCGTAGCAGGTTTGGCATTTGTACTTTCACCCGATGGAGGGGGCAATGCAACAATTGGCCCAATGTCGGTGTTCTTAACTGTCCTTCCAATTTATTTGGTCATGTTTTATCTGTATGCCCGCTTTGTAAATTTAAAGTTCTCACTCACAACACTGCGCGACCACGGTTTTGAATCCACGCTTACAGCGGCAAGTTTTGCACGACTAGTCGTGTCTAACTTCTTCCTGATCATCATCACCTTGGGGCTTTACCTACCGTTTGCAAAGGTACGTTTCGCGCGCTACCGTGCTGAGCGGCTTAGCTTTATGGCCCAAGGCTCATTAGATGACTTTACTGCGGGCGAAGGTGAAAAGGTTTCTGCGATGAGCCAAGAAATTGGCCAAGCGTTCGACTTCGATATTGGGATTGGCATTTAGTCAGAATAGCAGCATAGGCAAAACCGAGTGACAGGCACACGAAACATCCAAGGCAAGTACTATGCTGCTACTAGGTCTAAGGCTCATTCAGCGAGCCTTAGCGTTTCTACATCGGATTCTCATTACAGTCTTATCATTGAAAGAGCTGATGATCATGAGAACACCGATAAAGAGTTTGAGCTCACCGGCGAAGTGACGACTCTGGATATTCCTTCACGGCTTGCGGACACTCAGCGCCGCATTGGTTTTGCCGACGGCTCGGCGTTTATTACTGACGACAACGACGCCGTGGATTCGCTCTTGGGCCCGGCAGAGAAACGAGCGTCGTCGCTTATCCATTGGCTAGAGAATAGCCTGCGCGCCGTTGCTTTTGGCCTCATCGTGATTGCGGCAGGCATCTACGGCGGAGTGAAATTCGGTATTCCGCTTTTGGCAGAGCGTATTGCTTACCGAATTCCCATTGAGGTGCAGAATTCACTGAGCAGAGATGCTTTGGCGTTTCTAGACCGTCTAATTCTCGAGCCTAGCGCTCTGCCACTTAGCGAGAAGCAGCGAGCTAGCCGCTTAGCGATGAACGCCCTGTCACGGGCAGGGTTTGCTGATACCGATCTGCAGTTTCGCAGTGGTATAGGCCCCAACGCGCTTACTCTGCCTGATGGCACTGTAGTCATCACCGACGAGCTGGTGGAACTCGCAACCGATGATCAGCTCGTCGCGGTTGTTTATCATGAGCTCGGCCACTTAGAGAACCGGCACCTACTTAGGCGCACTCTACAAACTTCTTTCTTAGCACTTGGAGTGTTGTTTATTACCGGCGACGTTAACAGCGCAGAAATACTTATTAGCGTTCCAACCCTGTATATGAACACCGCTTACTCCCGAGACTTCGAGCGCGAAGCCGATCGCTACGCATTAGAAAAGCTGCTCGACAATGACATACCCATTGATGCGTTTGCAGAGATAATGATTGCACTAGGCGAAGCGGACGGACTCGAAGAAACGGTAGAGAGAGTCGAAGAAAGAAGCAAGGAAAGAAGCGAAGGTGAAGAGGAGTCTAGTTTCGAGCGCAAGGGCTTGGTCCTAACGGGAAAGCTGCTTGAATACTTTGCAACACATCCGCTGACCTCCGAGCGTGTTGCGTTGGTAGAAGAGTACCGCGACCGAGAATAGAGGGCATTTGCTAACCAAGGCTGTTTATCTCGCAGCATATTCGCTTATGCGCCTAGGTGAAATTATCAGCAGTCAGCGTCGCTAATTCTTAATCCACAGCAGCAGTCGATTATTCGCCGGCATGGCAGTGTCTTCTACAAACTTAAAGCCGGCATGGCGTGCGAGATCGCTGACTGTCTCGAAGTCGCGAATACCGCTTTCGGGATTGCGTTCCTTCAGCCATAAATCAAATTCTGCGTTACTCTCTGCCGAGAAACGGCCGCCATAGTTAAATGGCCCGTAGACAATCAGCAGACCCCCAGGGTTTAGCAGTTTTCCGGCCCCGAGAAAAAAATGCTCAACCGAGTCAGCGCTCATAATATGCAAGCTGTTCGCGCTAAACACCGCATCGAATGGCCGTGGCCCCACATTGTGGTCGACGCTGTTTTCCGCTCTTGTTTGTGATCTGTTTTCAAAGCTGCTTAGACTAGTCAGCCAGCTGCCGTCGCACCAAGACTGCTGATTCACGTCTAATTCTAAGGCCGTGGTCGACAGGTTTTGTAGTTTTGCAGCGCCTAGTCTTTGCTCGAGTACTTGCGTATTGGCCGGTATGTCAGACGACTGCCAGTGAAGGTGCGGCAGCTTCGCTGCGAAAAACTCCGCGTGCTGCCCGGTACCGCCTGCGATCTCTAGCACATGCGAGGCGTTCGCAAGCGCCCGAGTGAGCTGCTCGAGGATGGGCTGCTTATTGTTCTCGCAGCTTTGACTGAAGGGCAGCTCATTCATAGGCTTGGTGTCCTGGCTTCAACACAGGCGGTTACTGCTTGCGCAGAAAGACCGGCGTGTCTGGCGTCGAATCCGCAGCACTGTAGGCATAGCCGTTCACGTCGAAGTTCAGCAGATCTTCAGGGTCTTTCAAGCGGTTCTTAATAATATAGGCTGCCATCTCGCCGCGCGCCTTCTTCGCATAGAAGCTCACGATCTTGTACTTGCCCCCAGAGAAATCTTTGAATACCGGCGTGATGACAGAGGCGTCTAAAGCCTTGGGCTTAATCGAATTGAAATATTCGTTCGATGCGAGGTTGATGAGAACCCGGCTTTTGCCTTTGTGCTGTTCGAGTTCGGTGTTAAGAAACTCGGTGAGGCGTTCGCCCCAAAACTCGTACAGGCTTTTCGCTTTGCCGCTGGTGAACTTACGCCCCATTTCCAAGCGGTAGGGCTGCATAAGATCCAAGGGACGTAGTACGCCATAGAGACCAGACAGAATGCGCAAATGTTTCTGAGCGAACGTAATATCCGCAGCAGAGAACTGCTCTGCATCCAGACCTAGATAGACGTCGCCTTTAAATGCGAACAGCGCCTGCTTAGCGTTATCCAAAGTGAAGGGCGTGTGCCAATTGGCGAAGCGCTCGTGATTGAGTTCGCCCAGCTTAGTGCTGACGCTCATGAGCTCAGAGATATCGTCTGGGCTAAGCTTGCGCAGATCTTTCACTAGCTTCTGCGAGTCGTCGAGAAAGCTTGGGGTGGTGAATTTCTGCGTCTTGGCAGGCGTCTCGAAATCGAGTGACTTAGCGGGGGAGACTACTAGAAGCATCGAGTTCTTCTCACTGTTACGAATGTTAAAATTAAATTGGTCTTAGGCGGCGGCAGGTCTACTTCTCATCCAGATCCAGCCACCATTCCATGGGCGTCTCGCCGTCTTCGGGGTCGTAGACATTGCCGTAGTTCCACATGGACTCAGCAAAGCGCGCACAGGCGTCGTTAAGTAGATCTTCGACCGGCTTGAAGCCAATGCTCACGTGAATGCTGTAAACCAAGGCGCGAGGGTTCGAATGGTCTAGCGTGCCGCCGAGCTTCTCGATCTTTGGCGTGAGATGCTGTTCGAGTGAGTCTATGTCATCCCTACGCAGCACCCTGACGCTCAGATTGCCGCTGCGCTCGAGCAGCTCGTACTGCGCGCTTCCCGGATTAAGGACCTTGAGCTTGTCGCCTGCCGCCAAATTGCGTGTCAGCAGTGGCGAGCGTAGAAGGCGTACTTCTTCCTGCTCGGCATCGACGATCTCTACCTCTAGGGATTCGAACACTGGCTGATCGTCCGCGCTAAAGCCGGCGATAAAGGGCAGCTCTATTTTTTCGACTTGCTCGCTCATTCTTACCTACTATCCTGCCAACTGTTTTGAAGACTCAAACGCGCGTCGCCCGCAGGGCGTTGATGCGATAGAGTGCTATGACTAGAACCAAATTCCACGAGAGTCCTATGATAGAGCGACTCGCGCGAATTGCTACCCATTTGCGCCGATTCACCCCGCTTACGCTAGCTATTGCTGCCTCAGCGCTGTTCGCCTTTGCCTCGCGCCTTATTCAGGCACAGGCCCTAGAGCAGGACGCGGTAGCCATGCTGAGCCTCGTATTGCTGCTGTGGTCACTCATGGTGCTGGCTCTGGGCGGGCTGCTCAGTGGCTATCCACCCCCCGCGGCCTCAAACGACGGATGGCTGCGGCGGGTCGGCCGCTGGTTGCAGCGGCTAGCCTATAAGGTGCTTGGGGCAGTCGTGGCGGTGCTCGCCGTCGGCTCGTTATTGCTAAGCTATCAGCTGCTGCGCGTGCTGTTTGGCTGACTGTGGCATAATCGCCGCACTTCTAAATTAGCTAGCACACGGCTCACAGATTCATGTCGAATACCTCATCTTCTTCATCCTCCTCGCGGCAGTCTGCAGCGCGAGCTATTGGCAATCGGCTTGCCGTTGGCATCGATGCGGCGAGCGAGGCGATAGGAAAAACGGCGGCCTGGCTTAGTCTGCTATTGGTGCTTGTGATGATGACCATCGTTTTGCTGCGCTATGGATTGCAGATCGGCTCGGTCGCACTGCAAGAAAGTGTCATGTACATAAACGGAGCGCTGTTTGCCTTCGGTGCTGGCTATACCCTGAAGGCGCAGCGCCACGTACGGGTCGATATTTTTTATTCGCGCCTGAGTGCGCGCGGCAAGGGGCTCGTCGATTGCGCCGGTGCACTATTCTTTCTCCTGCCGGCCGTGGGCTTCATTTTTTTCATAAGCTGGGACTACGTCGCCCTTGCGTGGCGTATTCGCGAGGGCTCGCCAGAAACCAGCGGCCTGCCTGTTGTCTACCTTCTGAAATCTTTAATCCTTGTGCTCGCTGCGCTGCTCGGGCTGCAGGGAATCGCAGAACTGATAAAGAGCCTGCGCACTGTCATTCGCGGTGACGCCGAAGACGCAGCGCCCGAAATCGGCGGCGGTATTTAGACTATGGCTGAGCTACTGCCCCTTCTGTTCTTTGTCGTCATCTGCGCCGCGCTCATGCTCGGCTATCCGGTTGCGCTAACTCTCACCGGCGTCTCCTTGGGCTTTGCTGGCCTCGGCCTGCTGTTCGGCGCCTTCGATGTCATTTACCTGGAGTTAATTCCTAATAGGCTCTACGGCATCCTCACCAATCAAAATCTGCTTGCGGTGCCGCTGTTCGTCTTTATGGGCACAATGCTGGAGAAAAGCCGCGTCGCCGAAGACCTGCTGAATAATATGGCGGTAGTGTTTGCCCGCTTGCCCGGCGGCCTCGGTTTATCGGTGGTGCTGGTTGGCATGCTGCTGGCGGCGAGCACGGGTATCGTTGGCGCTACCGTTGTGACGATGGGAATCTTGTCACTGCCCACCATGCTCAAAGCGGGCTACAAACCGAGCCTTGCCGCCGGCACCCTGTGCGCCACCGGTACCCTCGGACAAATCATTCCGCCTTCGATCTGTCTCGTGCTGCTGGGGGAAGTGATCTCCAATGCGTATCAGCAATCCCAGCTCAACAGCGGCGTGTTCGCGCCGGATACGGTGTCGATTGGTGACCTGTTTGCCGGCGCGATTGTGCCGGGACTGCTGCTGGTGCTTTGCTACGGTGCCTATGTGCTTGTCACTGCCCTTGTGAAGCCTGCGGATGCGCCGTCACTTAAGCCGGCCGAAGTGGATGCGCTGCGTGCACAGCATCAGAGTCTGGCCGCTGCGTTGTTAAAAGGCCTGCTGCCGCCGGTGTTCTTAGTTGTCACCGTGCTGGGTTCCATCCTGCTAGGGATCGCTACTCCAACCGAAGCGGCAAGCGTCGGCGCGCTGGGCGCCCTGGTATTAGCTGCTGCGAAGCGCGCACTGGGCATTTCGGTGCTGCACGAAGTGAGTCTCGAAACTCTGCGCGTGACCTCCATGGTGTATCTAATACTCGTAGGCGCCGCTGTATTCTCGTCCGTATTCCGAGGCTTTGGAGGCGATACGCTGATCGAAGAGTTGCTGCTCAACCTGCCCGGCGGCGTCGTATCCGCGGTGCTCGTGGTCATGCTGCTGATATTTTTGCTTGGCTTTATTCTCGACTTTATAGAAATCACTTTCATGGTGGTGCCATTAGTGGGGCCGATACTGCTCGCCATGGGCGTGGATCCAGTGTGGCTGGGCGTGATGATTGCCATCAATTTGCAAACTTCGTTTCTTACGCCGCCTTTCGGTTTCTCGCTGTTCTATTTGCGCAGCGTGGCGCCGCCAGAGATACGCACACAGGATATCTACCGCGGTGTTATCCCCTTCGTCGCCTTGCAAATCGCACTCATGCTGCTACTCGCGCTGTGGCCGCAGCTCGCAACTTGGCTACCCGCCATACTCAATTAATTTTCATCATCACCTAAAAGGAAGTTTTTGATGACCGATAAGTCGCATTCACCGCAGGGCACCTTGGCTCTGCAAACCTTTTCCATGCCGAAAGACACGAATGCTAACGGCGATATTTTCGGCGGCTGGCTTGTATCGCAAATGGATATCGCAGCGGGTATTAGCAGCAAGCGCGAATGTCAGGGCAGGTCGGTCACGGTGTCGATTAAGAACGTGAACTTCATTAAGCCCGTTGGCGTGGGCGATGTCGTGAGCTGCTACACGCAGGTGGTGCGCCGCGGTAGGACTTCGCTGGAAATTGCGGTGGAGGTGTGGACAACGCCTTTCGATCAGGAAAAAGAGACGGATAAGGTGGGCGATGGGCTTTTCGTTTTCGTCGCCATAGACGAGCACGGTAAGCCTCGCCAGTTGCCGCCACCCCGTGACTAGGGCAGCGGCTGCATAAGCCTAGCGTGCGCGTCTTGCGTCTATATAAGCTTCTTCAGAAATCGCATGGTAATTCTCTACGCCTTTTTGGAACTTAGAGTAAGATTCATAGATGCGGCGAGTCGTGTCATCGGTGTCGGCAAGCTCCGCGACCACATCCGCAGACAGGCGCCTGAATTCCTCAAGCACATCGTCAGGGAGTTTACGCAGCTGCACACCGTGCTCGTCTACGAGCGTCTTTAGCGCCGCATTATTCAACGCCGTGTATTCGTCGAGCAGCTTCTGGTTCATTACCTCGGCGGCGTTAAGCACAATAGCCCGCAGGTCCGCAGGCAATGCGTCGAGCTTTTCTTTGTTAAACACAAGCTCGATCGTCGAGCCGGGCTCGTGCCAGCCGGGGTAGTAATAGTAATCGGCGACCGTGTGATAACCGGCGGCTAAATCGTTGTACGGGCCGACAAACTCCGTTGCGTCGAGCGCCCCGGTTTGCATCGACGTGAACACATCGCTGACCTGCATGGTCACTGGCGTGCCCCCTGCGCGGCTGAAGACTTCGCCACCCAAGCCAGGGATGCGCATCTTCAAACCCTTGATGTCGTCTAGGGAATTAATCTCTTTGCTGAACCAGCCAAACATCTGCGTGCCGGAATTGCCGCCGCGAGTAGGGTAAAGATTGAAGGGCTCGTAGATCTCGCGCCACAGCTCTTTGCCGCCGCCGTAGTCGAGCCAAGCGTTCATCTCAACTCCAGTGAGACCAAAAGGGATGGTGGAGAAAAAAGGCGTGCCTGCGATTTTCCCTTGCCAGTAGTAGGCGCCGGAGTGACCGATCTCAGCAACGCCGGAAGACACCGCGTCGAAGACCTCAAGTCCGCCGACCAGCTCGTTAGCGCCGAAGACGCGAATCTTCATCCGCCCCGCGCTCATCTCTTCAACGATGTCGGCAAAGTATTCCGGTGTCGTGCCCAGGGCAGGGAGATTTTTAGGCCATGAGGTAATGAGTTTCCACTCATAGCTACGCTGCGGGGCTGCTGCCGCTGTGCTATCAGTGCTCGGGGCTTCGCCGCAGGCGCTCAATATCGCAAGGCCTGCGAGCAGGAAGAGGGATCGGCGCTTTGGCGCTCTTAGCAGCTTGAACATAGTAGTTTCCGAAGAAGAGAACAGACGCGAGAGTGTAAGCGCGCCGGCTCAAGCTGTCGACTAGCCCGCTGCCTATTCCAGATGAGCTCTAAGCGACAACTTCGAGTTTGGCATAGGACAAGACGAGCCACTTGCTGCCGGCGCTGTCGAAATTCACCTGCACCCGCGCGTTATTGCCTTGGCCTTCATAATTCAGCACCACGCCTTCGCCGAACTTGCCGTGCATCACGCGTTGCCCCAGTGCCAGATTGGTCTGCGGGACATCGACGCTGCCGTCGAGATTGCTGCTAGGGTTTTTGCTGCCGAGTCTGGCACCGCCCACGGCTGGCCGACTAATCGACGTTTTGAGGCGAACCTCTTCGATTAGGGACTTGGGTACTTCGCGGACGAAACGCGATGGACGGCAAAGATTAATCTCGCCATGCATGCGCCGAGATTCGGCGTGGCAAAGGTACAGCTTGTGTTTGGCGCGGGTGATGCCCACGTAGGCGAGGCGCCTCTCTTCCTCTAAGCCCGCCAGATCGTCCATCGACATTTTATGGGGGAATAGGCCCTCTTCCATACCGACTAAAAAGACGAGATCAAACTCCAAGCCTTTCGCGCTGTGCAGCGTCATAAGCTGCACGGCATCTTCGTCTGCCGCTGCTTGGCTTTCGCCAGCGTCTAAGGCGGCCTGATCGAGGAACGCAGCTAGGAAAGCCGACGAGGTGGTATCGAGGTCTTCCTCGGCGTCGGTTACATCGAAGCTGCTCGCCGCAGTGACGAGCTCTTCGAGGTTTTCAATACGCGCCCGCGCTTTCTCGCCACCTTCTTTCTCATGGTGCGGGATTAGCCCGGTGCTCTTTATGATGAGATCTGTTTTTGCATACAGTTCAAGGTCGCGGCAGGACTCGTCCAGTCCGTCGATGAGCTGTAAAAAAGCCAACACCGAATTTGCCGCACGGGCGGTAAGCAATGATTCATTTACTGCTAGCACTGCCGCTTCCCACAGCGAGCAGTTGCGGTCGCGCGCGGTCTGTCGCAGCAGTTCGAGCGTGCGACCGCCGATGCCTCGCGTGGGCACATTAATAATGCGCTCGATGGCGGTGTCATCGAAGCGATTCACCACCAGTCGCAGATACGCAAGCGCGTTCTTTATTTCCAAGCGTTCGTAAAAGCGTTGGCCGCCATAAATGCGATAGGGCATGCCGACGCGCAGCAGGGCTTCTTCGAGTTCGCGAGACTGCGCGTTCGATCGGTAGAGCACGGCGGAGTCGACGCGGCGGTTGCCGCCGTTAAACCAGTCCTGCAGACGATCAACCACGAAGCGAGCTTCGTCCTGTTCGTTAAAGGCTTCGTAAACGCTAATCGGTTCGCCGGCGACGCCTTCGGTCCACAGCTGTTTACCGAGGCGCGAGGCGTTATGGGTAATGAGACTGTTGGCGGCGTCGAGAATATTTTTGGTCGAGCGATAGTTCTGCTCGAGTTTAACGAGCTGCGCACCGGCGAAGTCGTTACTGAACTGCTGAATGTTTTCGATCTTCGCGCCGCGCCAGCCATAAATGGACTGATCGTCATCGCCCACCACCATGAGATTGCTGCCGCGGCCCGCGAGCACCTGCAGCCACGCATACTGAATCGAGTTAGTGTCCTGAAACTCGTCCACCAAGATGTGCTGGAAGCGGCGCTGGTAGTGATCGAGAATCTGCGGATTCTTGAGCCATAGCTCGTGGGAGCGCAGGAGGATTTCACCGAAGTCGATCATGCCGCCGCGGTCGCAGGCGATTTCATAGGCGCGATAGATGCGCAGCATGGTCTTCGTGTATTCATCGCCGAAGTCGTCGATGTTTGCCGCACGCAGGCCTTCGTCTTTCTGACCGTTGATATACCACTGGCACTGTTTCGCCGGCCACTTTTCTTCGTCTATTTGCAGTTCGCGATTGATGCGCTTGATAAGCCGCAGCTGATCGTCGCTGTCGAGAATTTGAAAGTCCTGGATCAGACCCGCCTCTTCCCAGTGCGTGCGTAGCAGGCGATGAGCGAGGCCGTGGAAGGTGCCTACCCACATCGCGCCAAAGGCTTGGCCCATAAGCGACTCAATACGATGACGCATCTCTCGAGCCGCCTTGTTCGTAAAGGTTACCGCGAGAATGGAAAACGGCGAGACCTGTTCGGCTTCTAACAGCCAGGCAATGCGATGCACCAGCACACGCGTCTTGCCACTGCCGGCGCCGGCGAGCACGAGGAGATGTTGGCTGGGGTTAGCAACGGCGTTGCGCTGCTCATCGTTGAGCGAGTCGAGTATATGCGAGACATCCATCGCCGTATGTTAGCAGAAGAAAAAGGGGTCAGACCCCTTATTCCGGCCGAAAAGGGGTCTGACCCCTTTTTTTCTGGACCCAACGACAACGCCTTACCATGTTGCCCGCATCCGTCGTAGGGAAAACGGGCCTAGTTTGCTAGAATTGCAGGCCTGCAAGATCAATCGATTTAGGAGAACACTATGTCTGTTCGTTCGGACAACGCGCAGTTTGACTGGAAAGACCCTTTCCTCATGGAATCACAGCTCAGCGAAGAGGAGCGCCTGGTGCGCGATACTGCGCGTCAGTACGCGCAGGAAAAACTGCTGCCCCGCGTGAAAGACGCCTACCGTAACGAGCAAACCGATCCCGAGATCTTTCGTGAAATGGGCGCGCTCGGTCTTCTAGGCTCAACGATTCAGGGCTACGGCTGCGCCGGCGTAAACTACGTTTGCTACGGTCTCGCCGCGAAAGAAGTCGAGGCGGTGGATTCAGGCTACCGCTCGATGATGAGCGTACAGTCTAGCCTCGTTATGCACCCCATTAACGAATTCGGCAGCGAAGAGCAGAAGCAAAAGTACCTGCCCAAGCTTGCCACTGGCGAATACATCGGCTGCTTCGGTCTTACCGAGCCAGACCACGGCTCTGACCCCAGCAGCATGATCACGCGTGCGCGCAGCGTCGACGGCGGTTTCCGTCTTACCGGCGCGAAGAACTGGATCAGCAACTCACCCTTTGCCGACGTATTTATCGTTTGGGCGAAAGACGACGACGGCGTGATCGGCGGCTTCATTCTTGAAAAAGGAATGGAAGGGCTCAGCGCACCGAAGATCGAAGGCAAGCTTGCCCTGCGTGCGTCGGTAACAGGCGAAATCGTTATGGACGAGGTGTTCGTGCCGGCGGAAAACAAACTGCCTAAGGCGCGCGGCTTAAACGGTCCTTTCTCTTGCCTCAACTCGGCACGCCTTGGCATCGCCTGGGGTGCAATCGGCGCTGGCGAAACCTGCTGGCACGCCGCGCTGCAATACACACTCGACCGCAAGCAGTTCGGTCGTCCACTTGCAGCCAATCAGCTTATTCAGAAGAAACTCGCAGTCATGCAAACAGAGCTATCGCTCGCGCTGCAGGGCTGTTTGCAGGCCTGCCGCCTCAAAGACGAAGGCAAGCTCGCTGTGCCCCTGATCTCATTGCTCAAGCGCAACTCCTGCGAAAAAGCTCTAGCAGCAGCCCGCGACGCCCGTGACATGCTCGGCGGCAACGGTATCTCCGACGAATACCCAGTGATGCGTCATATGCAGAACCTGGAAGTTGTGAACACCTACGAAGGCACGTCGGACATCCACGCGCTGATCTTAGGCCGTGCGCAAACAGGCATCCAGTCCTTCACTGGAACGTAGCAGCAGGCACGAAAAAAAGACCCCGGAGGCATAAGCCGCCGGGGTCTATATGCACAAGCCCTCCAAAAAGGGGTCTGACCCCAGACCGAAGCCATCCCCTACCTACCTCCTACTCCGGCAACTTGGTAGTCCGCAAGTAAGGCAGCACAACGTCAATCTCGCCAAACTTCTCTTTCGCTGCAGCGTCATCCAATGACAAAGCAACAATCACGTCTTGTCCCTGCACCCAGTTCGCGGGCGTGGCGATAGGCGTTTGGTAAGTCGCCTGCAGCGCATCCAGCGCACGCAGAACTTCAGCAAAGTTACGGCCAACAGACATTGGGTACGTCATGGACAACTGCAGCTTCTTGTCAGGGCTGATGATGAAAACCACCCTCACACTCGCTGAATCCGCCGCAGTGCGGCCGTCGGGCAGGTAGGCGTCTGCAGGCAGCATATCTAGCGCCTTGGCAACTTCCATTGATTCGTCAGCGATAATCGGAAAGCCCGCAGGCGCACCGGAAAACTTCTCGATGTCGCGCTTCCATTCAACATGCTCTTCAGTGCCGTCCACTGACAAACCTATGACCTTGGTACCACGCGCTGCCCACTCGTCCGCGAGCTGTGCTACCGCGCCGAACTCCGTCGTGCATACTGGCGTGAAGTCTTTCGGGTGGCTGAATAGGATTGCCCAGCTGTCGCCTATCCAGTCGTGTAGCTTGAACGAGCCCAGATCGGTCTCTAGGTGCAGGTTAGGAATTGTATCGTTTATTCGAAGTCCCATAATTTCATCCTTGAGTTCATCTAGTGAGTTTAGTTTAGAGAACAATGCCGCCGTTTTGCGGCATCTGGAGTCACTATAGGCTTACCCTATTAATTGGTAAAACGAGAAGAAATCATTATGACGATCGGAAATAGCGATGATGAAAAGACGCGGACTGGCTTGGGATCTGATTTAGCTGCGAAACTCTAGCCCGCGACGACGCCCAGGAACACTACCAAGCCCACCCAGCGATTATGCAAAAACGCTTTAAAACAGGGCTCTGCCAAGCGGTCTCGTATGAGCGTTTGATGGTAGATAAACAGCAAGGCCGCGGTGCACACAGCCACAAAGTAGGGCCAGCCAAGCTCAAAGCGATTACCTGCCAGCCACCAGGCAAGAACAACTAGCCCCTGCAAACAGCCGATAATCAGAGTATCTGCATCGCCAAACAGCACCGCGGTAGATTTGACCCCAATCTTAAGGTCGTACTCCCGATCCACCATCGCATACTGAGTGTCGTAGGCCACTGTCCAAAGGCAGTTGGCTATAAACAGCAGAAGGGCAGCTGGGGGAATCTCATTGGTCGCGGCGCTAAACGCCATCAAAATGCCAAAGGAATAGGCAATGCCCAAGACCACCTGCGGCAAATGAGTAACGCGCTTCATAAACGGGTACAGCGCCGCCACCGCCACCGCACCAAACGACAGAACAATAGTGAAGCGATTGGTTAGCAGCACCAGGCCAAAGCCCATAAGGGACAGCACGACAAAGGCAAGAAACGCCTCGCGCCGCGATAGTTCGCCGGTGGCTAAGGGACGTTCGGTCGTTCTGGCCACGTGGCCATCAATTTTGGCGTCGGCAAAGTCGTTAATGCAGCAGCCTGCGGACCGCATCACCGCAGTTCCCAAAGCAAAAATCAGCAGAAGATCCCAGCGGGGGAAACCGTCACTGGCAATCCACAGCGCACCGAGGGTTGGCCACAGAAGGAGCAGAATGCCAATCGGCCTGTCGAGGCGCATGAGGCGTTGATATGCGGGTAGTTTTTCTTTGAACGAGGATGACAGCATAGGCGAGAGTATAACGCAGCGAGAAAAAGGGGTCTGACCCCTTTTCCCTAGCGCCGACCTAAAAGTATCCGCCGAACATCGCCTTTCTCACGCACACAGAGCACCGACAAATAGATAGACAGGAACAGAGCGCCACCAAAAAAAGCCAGCACCGCAAGAAGCAATCCACTCGCAGCCCACTGCTCTTTCCATCCCACCCATAGCGCACTAAGCGACAGCATCATCATGAAGTCGAGATTAAACTGCCCCGACCAAGTCATATTGGCTATCGCACCGAAGAAAGGGAGGAAAAGATTAATGCCGAAGTCGCTCACTACAACAAAGGTGTAGTAGCTCAGAAAAAGGCAAAGCAGGACTAAGTAAATTCTAAAGGCTGTCATTGAGATTTCCTCACAAAAAGGCGTTTCACAAAAAGGGGTCAAAAAGGGGTCAGACCCCTTTTCTCCTAAACATTAGCATAGTGAATATTCTCCCCAAGCCAGCGCCGTACAAGCGCATCGACAATATGGGGATGGCGACTCAGCACGAAGTCGGCAGCGTCTTTAACCTCGTCCAGCATCGCAGCGTCGCGGGCGATATCGGCAATGCGAAATTCCATGAGCCCCGTCTGCGCGGTACCGAGTACCTGCCCAGGCCCGCGCAGCTCCAGATCTTTTTCAGCGATGAAAAAGCCGTCGTTGCTTTCGCGCATCACTGCAAGGCGCTCTTTGCCGTTTCTCGACAGCGGAGTTTGATAAAGCAAAATACAGTGGCTTTTCTTTGAGCCTCGGCCCACGCGTCCACGCAGCTGATGCAGCTGTGCAAGGCCAAGGCGCTCTGGATTCTCAATAACCATCAGGCTCGCATTGGGCACGTCGACACCCACCTCTATCACTGTGGTCGCTACTAGCAGATCGATTTCCGCCGCTTTAAAGCGCGCCATCACTTCCGCTTTTTCTGCCGGTTTCATGCGCCCGTGTACAAGACCCACACGCACCTGCGGCAGCTGTTCGGCAAGCTGCTGCGCGGTCACTTCCGCGGCCTGACACTGCAGCACCTCGCTCTCATCAATAAGCGTGCACACCCAATAGGCCTGACTTTGGTTTTCACAGGCCGCGGCAATGCGCACCACAACTTCATCACGACGCTCGTTTGAGACGATTAGCGTGTTCACCGGCGTTCGGCCTGGGGGAAGTTCGTCGATGATGGAATTGTCCAAATCGGCGTAGGCGCTCATCGCAAGGGTGCGCGGAATCGGCGTTGCCGTCATAACCAGCTGATGGGGATTAATCTGCAGCTCCGCCGCTTTCTCTCGCAGTGCAAGACGCTGCTGCACACCAAATCGATGCTGCTCGTCGATAATAATTAAACCGAGTTTTGCGTAGGCGACTTCGCCTTGAAATAGCGCGTGAGTCCCTACAAGAATTTGGCATTCGCCACTCGCGACCCGTTCCAACTGCTGCGTCCGCGGTTTACCTTTTTGCTTGCCGCTGTGCCAACCCACTTCCACGCCGAGCGGCTCGAACCACTGGCGAAAATTAATTGCGTGTTGCTCCGCAAGAATCTCGGTGGGTGCCATCAGGGCAACTTGATAACCTGCGCCGATGGCACTCAGCGCAGACAGCGCCGCAACGACGGTCTTACCCGACCCCACATCGCCCTGTAATAGACGCAGCATTGGCGTTGGCCGCTGTAGGTCTTCGCCAATTTCTTTAAAAGCTCGCTGCTGCCCCCCTGTCAGCTCAAAGGGCAGCTGAGCGACAAAGCCTCGCAGCAAATCGTTGCTGGTACTGAACTGCGGCGCCGCCTGATTATCTGAGTCTTCCCGCAGTCTTCGTAAACTCAGCCTATGGGTAAGCAGCTCTTCGAAAGCTAAACGGTCGCGCCCCGGATTCGGCGCGTCGCGATCCCAACCGCCAAAAGCATCCGCAGGCGGGCGATGAATATGCAATATTGCATCGCGAAGACTCGCGAGCCCAAGCCTCTTAACCAGATCTTCGGGCAGGTAGTCTTCAATAGAGTCTTTGCCAACAACGAGATCCACCGCTTGAGAAATAATGCTGCGCAGTCGCGGCTGCAGGAGTCCTTCGGTGGTGGGATAAATCGGTGTGAGGGTATCGGAAACTTCCCCGCTGCTCTGCGAGAGCGGTTTGTATTCAGGATGAAAAATTTCAAAACTGCTGCGGCCGCGCTTGACCTCGCCGTACACCCGCAGCTGTGTCCCCACGGCAAGAGAATCTTTTTGCGCCGCGCTAAAATGAAAAAACCGCAGCGTGATACTGCCGCTAGAATCCCGTAGGCTGCAACGCAGGCTCCGCCGCTTGCCGAACTGAATCTCGCAGCTGGTGACTTCGCCTTCAAACTGCTGATACTCGCCAAGCTGGGCGCGCGCGGCAAGGCTCACGCGCGTGCGGTCTTCGTAGCGCAGCGGCAGATGAAACAGCAGATCCTGCAGGGTTACGATGCCAATCGCCGCCAGCTTTTTCTCCAACGCCGGCCCCACGCCTTTAAGGCGCGCCGGAGACATAGAGTCTAAGCGCCGAGGCGCAGGGGGCTGTGGTGAACGCGGCGTCGCTGGCATAGCAGGAGCGTCCTAAAAGTAAGTGCGGTAGACGCTACAGACTCAGTACAGCGTCTATCTCAACGTTAACGCCTTTGGGTAAAGCCGACACTTGAATAGTCGCTCGCGCGGGATACGGCTCGGAAAAGTATTCCGCCATAATGCCATTCACCTCCGCGAAGTCGCCAAGGTCGGTCAGATAAATTGTCAGCTTGGCTGCGTTCGCCAGTGTGCCACCGGCGGCATCGCAGACTGCAATAAGATTCTTAAACACCTGATGAGTCTGCGCAGCTATTCCACCGGCTACCACTTCCATAGTGTCTGGATCGAGTGGAATCTGACCCGATAGAAAAACGAGCCCGCCAGTTTTAATCGCCTGCGAATAAGGACCGATGGCCGCTGGTGCCGCCGAAGTATTTACTGCGTTGAGTGTAGACATGGTGAGTCCTTAAAGTTGGGTGCCAGCGCTTAGTCGTTAGCGCCTAAAATGCTCTTAATGGTTTTTCTTACCTTACGGCTCTTCACGCGTGTCACTTTTAGCACCGAGCGAATCAATCGCACCTTCTTCAGCACTCGCGCTAAATGCACGCGACTCTTCACGTTAAGCGAAAGGTTCACGATGCTGAAGCGGGCGTCGCGCTCGACGGTAGAGATGCGTTCGATATTCGCCTCGCAGCCGGTGATCGTTGTGGCGAGTGTCGCGATAATGCCGCGGGAATTTTCCAGCTCCACGCGCAGCTCCACCGAGAATTCACCTTTCACGTCTGGATCCCAACGTACAGAAATACACTTCTCAGGATCGTCGATGATCTCGGCGATGTTATTGCAGTCTTCGGTGTGAATCACCATGCCGCGACCGGTGCTAATGTGGCCGACGATTGGATCTCCAGGAATAGGATGGCAGCACTTGGCGTAGCTCATCACCATGCCTTCCGAGCCGCGAATATCGATAGATCCTTGGCGATCAGATTCCTGCTGAGCTGCATCGGTGCTGACATCGTCGCTGGCACTTAGTCGCTGCGCGACCATGAAGGACATACGGTTGCCCAAACCGATCTCGGCCAGCAGCGCGTCGAAATTATCGAGCTGCATCTGACCGAGCACGGCGGTGATATTGTTTTGCGGCAGCTCGTCGATAGTAAGTCCGAAACCCGCCAGTGCCTTGGTGAGCAGACGACGACCCAGCGCCACTGACTCGGACATTTTTTGATGCTTAAGATAGTGACGAATATTTGCGCGTGCTTTACCGGTAACCACAAAACTTAGCCATGCCGGATTCGGCTGCGTGCCAGGCGCCGTGATGATCTCTACCGTCTGCCCGCTTTGCAGCGGCTCACTGAGCGGCGCGAGGCGGCGGCTGATACGACACGCCACGCAGGAATTACCGACGTCGGTGTGAATCGCATAGGCAAAATCCACAGCGGTGGAACCGGTGGGCAATTCAAAGATCGTCCCCTTGGGTGTAAACACGTAGATCTCGTCGGGGAAGAGATCGATCTTTACGTTCTCGATAAATTCGAGCGAGTTGCCGGCGTGTTTCTGCAGTTCCAGTAGGCCGTTTACCCACTCGCGCGCACGGCCGTGGGCGTTGCCAGGCAGATTGTCGTTAGACTTATAGAGCCAGTGCGCCGCGATGCCGTTGTTCGCCATCGCTTCCATTTCTTCCGTGCGGATCTGAATCTCGATAGGCACGCCGTGCATGCCGAATAGAGAAGTATGCAGGGACTGGTAGCCGTTCGCTTTGGGGATGGCGATGTAGTCTTTGAAACGGCCGGGCACAGGCTTGTACAAACTATGCACGGCGCCAAGTACGCGGTAGCAGGTGTCGGCTTTGTCGACCACAATGCGGAAGGCGTACACGTCCATGATGTCGGAAAACGATTTGCGCTGGCTGCGCATTTTTTCGTAAATGCTATACAGGTGTTTCTCGCGGCCGCTGCAGCGTCCCACAAGGCCTTCGCGTTCTAAGCAGGCCTCGATAGACGTTTGAATCTTACTGATGATTTCTTTGCGGTTACCGCGAATCGAGCGCACCGCAGCATCGATGCGCCGTGCGCGCATGGGATACAGCGCGTTAAAGCCAAGCTCTTCGAACTCGACGCGCACATTGTTCATACCCAAGCGGTTGGCGATAGGCGCGTAAATATCTAAAGTCTCGCGCGCGATGCGGCGGCGCTTTTCGGGCATCAAGACTTCGAGCGTGCGCATATTGTGCAGGCGGTCGGCGATCTTCACGAGAATCACCCGCAGGTCTTTCGCCATCGCCATGGCCATCTTTTGGAAGTTCTCAGCCTGCGCTTCGGCGCGGCTCGAGAAGGTCATTTTGTTGAGCTTACTCACGCCATCGACAAGCTCGGCAACGCTGCTGCCAAACTGTGATTTGATTGCGGTTTTGGTGATGCCGGTGTCTTCGATGACATCGTGCAGCATCGCCGCCATGAGGCTTTGCGGATCCATGTGCATTTCGCACAGGATGCCGGCGACGGCTAGGGGATGAGTAACGTAGGGCTCGCCGCTGCGGCGAAACTGGCCTTCGTGCGCCTGTTCCGCGTAATAGTACGCGCGGCGCACGCCGTTGATCTGATCGCGATTTAGGTAAGACGAAAGCCCCGACGCTAAGGTGTCGATATCATCAACGCGTGTGGCAAGGGCTGTCGCAGGCATGGAGTGCGCCTAGTCTTCGATCTCTTCTGCTGCCGCTTGGTCGCCGCCTACTTCCTCGGCGTCGTCAGCAAGAATAACTTCAGAAGCGGCATCGTTAATGGCAGCTTCGGCTGCGGCTAGTGCGCTCACCTCGGCTTCCATGTCGATCTCTTCCATGTCGTTGCGCGGCTTCACGACCAGAATGTCGGCATTGACGTGGCCTTCAGCGATCTCGCGCAGCGCGATTACTGTGGGCTTGTCGTTGTCTGCAGTGACCATGGGGTCTTTGCCACCGGTCTGAATCTGTCGAGCGCGCTTGCTCGATACCATTACGAGTTCGAAGCGGTTGTCGACGTTGTCTAAGCAGTCTTCTACAGTAATACGTGCCATTTCAATACCTTAATATCTTACTAATGGGCTCCCAGTCGTGCCTTAGTGCCCGTCTGGAAGACAAAATTCTGTCCGGCCGGCGATTTTACGCAAACTCGCCCGAAATTGCAGTCTTTTCAGTCAGATCCCGCCAGCAGCTCTGCGAGCATAGGCGTGAGGCGATCGAGCTGAACATCCGCGAGTAGCCGCTGAGCTAGCACCAGACCGCGCAAATCTGACAAGGCCTTGTCAAAGTCGTCGTTCACGACAATGTAATCGGCCTCCTCCACATGGGAGATCTCGGCTACTGCCTGCTGCATGCGCCGCGCTATCGTATCGGCGTCGTCCTGGCCTCGGCCAGTGAGTCTTTCTGTTAGCGCCCGCAGCGACGGCGGCAAGACGAAGATAGAACAGGCCTCTGGGTGCTGCTCACGAACTTGGCGCGCGCCCTGCCAGTCGATCTCTAAAATGACATCGGTGCCGGCTTCTAGCTGCTCGTTCACCCAGGTTTTCGACGTGCCATAGAAATTGCCGTAAACCTCGGCGCTTTCGAAGAACTCCTGCGCCTCGCGCATCGCGAAGAACGTCTCTTGGCTGACAAAATTGTAGTTTACGCCATCGACTTCCGCTTCGCGCGGCGCGCGAGTTGTATGTGACACCGACACACAGAGGGCGTCGGTGCTCTCGACGAGCGCCTTAACGAGGCTGGTCTTGCCCGCGCCCGAGGGCGCGGTGACGATAAAAAGGGTGGCTTGGGGCATAAAACTCTCCGCAACAGGCAGAGCATTATCCGCTACTTAGCGCCCGGACGATAGCGGCGGACTACTGCGCCGCTTCCATCTCTGCGCGGCGCGCGCCAGCAAGGATGCCCGGCATCGCGTAATTGCCTTCGTGGCAGGCGTACTCATACATGCGGCCGTCGGTTTCGTGGAAGCTAAGCTCCGCGGTCCAAGGCTGACTGTAAAGCTGCGCATCGTCCACGATGAACTGGTACACAATCTCGGTGTCGCTGTAGCGTGTGAAGCGCTCGGTAATCTTGCCGCTTGGCGAGATAGGCACCGAGCTCTGCTGCATCTGCAAAGGCTTAATGTTGACGGTTTCCACCACCAGCGTGTCGCCTTCATACCAGCCTACCGAATCACCGAACCACTGCTCCAAAACATCGGGGCGACGGTTAGCTCGCGCTTCTTCGGCACTAGCGTAGGTGGGAATGATGCGCGCGTCGTGTGCCATCTCAACAATGATCGCCACGTGCTCGGGTGTCTGAATAAACTGGTAAGTGCTGTTATACAGCGTGCCCATCATGCCGGGGCCGGCGGTGTTGCCGAAACCAATCAGGCAGCGTTCGGCCAGCGGCAGCGCCTCGGGGCCTGAGTTGTCGCCAATGCCAGTTAAATAGCGGTAACCAAAATTCTTGCGCTCAAGATCATAAAGCGGCTCGGCAAGGCGGGGGATCTGACCGTTGGGTGGGTCGATGACATAGGACGTTCGGAACTCGCCCATGACTATCGCCAGCTGCGAGCCGGGGTCTGTCCAGAACGAGTTGTAGCCCCGTAGACCGAAGTCGACACTGCCCGCCGGTGGCGCGCCGTCGTCTGTGCCTTCCTCGCTCTCATCTAGTTCACCTGCAGGTAGACCTGCAATAGAGGTACCGGCCGCGATTTCCTGTGCCAGCTGTGCATCCACCACCAAAGGCTCAACCCCTTCAGGGCGGGTGAGTCCCGTGAGCGACATATTGGTGAATGTGCCGTTGAGGTCGGTGCGCGTCTGCTGCGCATTGACAGCGCCAGCCGCGCAGAAAGCAACGGCCACAGCGAGCGCAGAGCGAACAGCGGTATGACGAAATAGCATAGTAATCTCCTTGGTCTGAAGAAGCCCTTAGGGAAGTATTTGTTTAGTAGTACTACTTATAGCACAGGCAGGACCGATTACTGCAAATGGGTCGAACTAAGAACTTAGGCTAAGACGCGGCAACGAGTCCCTCGTACTCGTAGGCGCGACGATTATCGTGTGGCCCAAGCGCCCTTAGTTATCTAAAGTTATCCAAAGTTATCTAAGCCACTTTCACGCGCATAAAACTCGGCACATACCCGAGCAACAGTGCAATGCATCGTGCCTTTTAATGAACCATCCTAGACGGCGTAGCTGCACAATGCCCTAGTCAATGAACTATTCAATATTCTGAATCTGCTCCCGCATCTGCTCAATCAGCACCTTCAAGTCCACCGCGCTGCGGGTTGTCTCCACCACAATAGACTTAGACGACAGCGTGTTAGCTTCGCGGTTGAGCTCCTGCATCAAAAAATCTAAACGCCGGCCCTTCTGTTCGTCGGTGGTTAGCACGCGTTCGACTTCGTTTACGTGGGCGCCCAGGCGGTCGAGCTCTTCGTCGACGTCCGCCTTTTGCGCCAACAGAGCGATCTCCTGCTCCAAACGCGTTGGATCAAGATCAATGGCCAGCGCCTGCACGCGCTCTAACAGCGTAGCGCGCTGCTTGTTCAGTATCTCCGGCATCATCACCCTCAGTTCCGCAACTAGCGCGCGAATCGCTTCGCAGCGCTGGGTAATAAAAGTGGCGAGCTCACTGCCCTCGCGTTCGCGGGTGCTAACGAGATCGGTCAGTGCGGTATCAAACAGGGCAAGCGCGTCTTTCTGAATTGCCTCGGTGTCCAAGGCGCGGCTGCCTACTACGCCGGGCCAGCGCAAAAGCTCGGTAACGGAAATCTCCGCCGTATTGGTATTTTGGCTTTTGGCCAGTGTCTCTATCAGGCTTGCCGCGGCAAGCAGCTGAGCCGCTAAGGCTTCGTTCACTTCTACGTCGCCACCGCCGCCGTTGGCCGCCTCGGTCTGCAGGCGCAGCTGGCATTCGACTTTGCCGCGGCTCAGCTGTTTGCGCAGGGCGTCGCGCACGGTGTTCTCTAATGCGCGCAGAGTCTCCGGCAGGCGCACGGACACTTCGAGATAGCGGTGGTTAACCGAGCGTATCTCCCACGCGAGTGAGCCGTAGTCTTTATCTAGCTGCTGCCGCGTAAAGGCGGTCATGCTTTGCACCATGGGTGTCTCCAACTGCTGTCGCTGAACAAAAGGGCAATATAGCACGCAGAAAAACGCTGAGCGCTCGCGCCCGCGCGCTGCATGAGGGATAATCTTGTTTTGCCCCACCGCGTGACACGCACGCGCCATTTGCCCAAAGGAAACCCCCAGTCTTATGTCCGATCAAGCCAGCTCAGTACAACGCCCCAGCAAACGCCAAGCCGATCAGCTACGCGCGGTAACCATTACCCGCGACTACACCATGCACGCCGAAGGCTCGGTGCTCGTCGAGTTCGGCAACACCAAGGTGCTGTGCACGGCGAGCGTAGAGCAGGGTGTGCCGCGCTTCTTAAAAGGCAGCGGTAAGGGCTGGGTTACTGCGGAGTACGGCATGCTGCCACGCTCCACCGGCAGCCGTATGGACCGCGAAGCCGCGCGTGGCAAACAAAGCGGACGTACGCAAGAAATCCAGCGTTTGATCGGTCGTGCTTTAAGAGCCGCGGTGGATATGAAGCGCCTGGGCGAAAACACCATTAAGATCGACTGCGATGTGATTCAGGCCGACGGCGGTACGCGCACCGCGGCGATCACCGGCGGCTGTGTTGCCTTAGTCGACGCAGTGAACAGCCTGCTGCGCAGCAAGAAGATCGCCGACGATCCCATCAGGCACAAAGTGGCCGCGGTATCGGTAGGCGTGTACAAGGGTATGGGCGTGCTCGATCTCGACTACGCTGAAGACTCGAACGCTGAAACCGACCTGAATATTGTCATGATAGAAAACGGCGGCTTTATCGAACTGCAGGGCACCGGCGAAGACGGCGACTTTAGCCATGCTCAGCTGCTGGAGATGATCGGCCTCGGCGAGAAAGGTATTCGCGAACTGTTCGAACTGCAAAACGCGGCACTGCGCGGCTAAGCGCGCGCACTAAATTAAGCGCCATCACTACTTAAATAGGGAACAAGCGATGAAAGATTTCCAAAGCCGGTTTTTACACTTTGTGATCGATCACGAGATTCTGCAGTTCGGTAGATTCGAACTGAAGTCTGGGCGCAAAAGTCCCTATTTCTTTAACGCCGGCCTGTTTAATACCGGTGGCAAGATGGCGTTTCTCGCGCGCTGCTACGCCGATGCGATTATCGACTCCAAGCTCGACTACGACGTGATGTTCGGGCCTGCGTATAAAGGAATTCCGCTGGCGGCAACTACCACCGTCGCGCTGTCATCGGGCCACGGTATCGATAAGCCCTACTGCTTTAATCGCAAAGAAGTGAAAGACCACGGCGAAGGCGGCAGCATGGTTGGCGCGGCGCTAACCGGGCGCGCGCTAGTGATCGACGACGTGATTACCGCGGGCACGGCGATTCGCGAGGCGGCGCAGATTATTGCCGACAACGGCGCGAGCTTGGCGGGAATTGCCGTAGCGATGGACCGACAGGAACGCGGCACTGGCGAGCTGTCGGCTATTCAGGAAGTAGAGAAGGATTACGGCGTGCCTGTGATCAGCATCATCCAGCTCGATCACATTATTGACTACCTGCAGGCGAGCCATAATGGCGCGCTGCAGCAGCACCTGCCCGCGGTAGTAAACTACCGCGAAGAATACGGAGTCTAGGCTGGGGCGTTGCTGCCAAAGCCGTCGTCGATTCCAAACTCCATCATTAAGTGAGCGCTGAGATACTGCCACTGTAGCTCCCAGTCTTCGAGCGGCGAGTGTTTAAACTCGCTGCGCACAAACTGAGCGAGCCGGCCTTCCACGGCGGCAAGCAAAAGCCCGGTTAGTGCGGCGGAAGCGATGCTCGGCTTAAGATTTTCCCGCAGCTGCGCTTCACGCAAAATCTGTTTGATCTGCGATTCTAGCCGCGCGTAGAACTGCGCGATGCGCTCGCGCAGTCGATCGTTCTCTCCGTTCAGTGCATCGCCGGTCAGCAGGCGCGTCATGCCGGGGTTCTTGTCGCAGAAAGTAAGCAGCAGCAGCAAAATATTTTGTATGCGCACCTGCGTCGTGCCCTCTTCGCCGGCGATACGCGCAATGCGTGCGAACAGCGTGTCTTCAATAAACTGAATCAGCCCTTCAAACATGCGCGCCTTGCTGGGGAAGTGGCGGTACAGCGCCGCCTCCGATACGCCGACCTCGCGCGCGAGCGCCGCCGTGGTGATGCGCGCGCCGGGCTGGGTTTCTAGCATCTGCGCGAGACACTGAAGGATGTGGTCTTTGCGTGAAATCTTTTCCATGGGGAAGTCCTGTAGGCTGTCCTAGTTTGCGTCGGCGGCGAGCGATGCGCCGGTAATGAGTGTGCCAACGCCTTCGTCGGTGAAAATTTCTAGCAGCACGGCGTGCTCCACGCGGCCATCGACAATCGTTGCGCTGCCGACGCCGCCTTTCACGGCATTAAGTGCACACTCGACCTTCGGCAGCATGCCGCCGTGAATGGTTTTGTCGGCGATCAAGCCGTCGACCTGCGCGGTGCTTAAACCCGTGAGCACCTTGCCTTCTTTGTCTTGTACGCCGGCAATATTAGTGAGCAGAATAAGTTTCTCGGCGCCAAGTACCCGCGCGAGTTCTCCGGCCACCGAGTCGGCGTTTATGTTGTAGCTCGCACCGTTTTCGTCAGTGCCTATAGGCGCGATAACTGGAATGAAATTACTGTCTTTCATCACGTCCATGATTTCGGTGTTGATGCTGACCACCTCGCCAACCTGACCGATGTCAATACCGCCGGGGTTGGCGTCGCCGCCTTTCAGTTTTAGCTGCCGCGCGCGAATCAGATTGCCGTCTTTACCGGTTATGCCAATCGCCTTGCCCTGATTTTTATTCAGCAGCGACACAATCTCTTTGTTGACCAGCCCGCCCAAGACCATTTCTCCAACGTCCATGGTTTGGCTGTCGGTTACGCGCATGCCGTCGACAAAATTCGATTCGATATCCAGCTTGCCCAGCAGCTCGCCAATCTGCGGCCCGCCGCCGTGAACAACAATGGGGTTAATGCCCACCAGCTTCATTAGCACGATGTCGCGCGCGAAACTTTGCTTCAGCGCTTCGTCGACCATGGCATTGCCGCCGTATTTAATGACGATAGTGCGGCCGGTAAATTTTTGAATGTAGGGCAGGGCCTCGGTGAGTACCGTGGCGATATTCTTGGCGTTGTTCAGTGTCAGTGACATGGTGTTCTCGTTAAGTGCCTGTGGGCAAAACTCGGCCGCGGCCTTAGTCTTGCTGCTTTAATTGATTGGCGATGGTAGTGAGCAGCTGCCGCGCTACAAGGTGCTTATTGCCTTCGGCAAGCGCGTGAGTGCCCTGTGCGTCGACTACGGTGATAGCCACGCTGTCGCTGTTAAAGGTATCGGTCGCTTGATTGGCAAACAGGAGGTCGAGTTTCTTTGCGGCAAGTTTGCCCTGGCCGTTAGCGACAAGGTTTTCGGTTTCCGCCGCAAAGCCCACGACCATTTTTGGCCTGTGAGCGTGCGCCGCAACCTCGGCGATGATGTCGGGGTTCTTCACCAGCGTAAGGTTCATTTCTGCGCCAGACTTTTTAATTTTTTCACTCGCTACCTGTGCGGGGCGATAGTCTGCGACTGCCGCCACACCAATAAAGCCATCTAGCCGCTGGCCGGAGTCCAGCGTCGCCAGAACGGAGGCATGCATCTCTAGCGCGCTCACCACGTCTACCCTTGTTACGCGCTCTGGCGTGGGCAGGGCAACGGGTCCGCTGATCAGCGTGACCTTGGCGCCCATAGCTGCGGCTTCTGCAGCCAGCGCATAGGCCATTTTCCCCGAGCTGTGATTGCTAATGTAGCGCACGGGATCTACGGCTTCGCGCGTGGGGCCCCCGGTGATCACGATCTCTCGTCCTGCCAGCTCGCCCACTGCGAACTGCGCAGCACAGGCCGCCACAATGTCGGTTGGTTCAGCAAGCCTGCCAAGCCCTACGTCGCCGCAGGCTTGTTCGCCCGCGCCGGGGCCGATTTGTAAAAAGCCCCGCTCGTTGAGCGCAGCGAGATTGGCCTGAGTGGCCGCGTCGCTCCACATGCCCTGATTCATGGCCGGCGCAAAGGCGATGGGCGCAGGGGTGGCGAGCACCAGCGTGGTTAAAATATCGTCGGCCTCGCCGTGCACAATGCGAGCTATCGAGTTGGCAGTAGCCGGCGCGATCAGCACGAGGTCGGCCCAGCGCGCGAGCTCAATATGGCCCATCGCCGCCTCGGCCTCGGTGTCTAGCAAATCCAGATGCACGCGGTTGCCCGATAGCGCCTGCAGCGTGAGCGGGGTAATAAATTCCGTCGCAGACGCCGTCATCGCCACCCGCACCTCAGCGCCCGCCTTAATAAGAAGCCGCGTGAGCTCTGCACATTTATAGGCTGCAATGCCGCCGGTAATGCCCAGCAGCACGCGCTTGTTCGCGAGCCCCAGGGGGGCTGCTGAAGTCTCTGTTGGGGGATTGGTCGACGCCATGGCGCGGTGCTCACTCGTGGTGCTAGGTTAATGAAGGTTTGTCAGCTCTTTAAGTGACGGTGTTTGCCTTGCCCTGCCGCATAGGCCGCATAGTTAGCTAATAGGTTAGTCCGTACATTAGCGCGGAGTTCACCAATTATGCGACTGCTCGACGATTGGTTTCGGCGCAGTCCTTTATCTATTCGCCCTTCCTATTCGCTCTGCTCACGCCGCTCACTGTTTACGGCCCGCTTATCTGGGCCAGGCATCTGGGTCAGGCATCTAAGCCAATAGCTAAGCACGGCGCAACCTCAAAGCGAAGCCAATACTTACTAACTCTATCGGCCAGAGTAGCAGTAAGCCTGAGCACAGGCAATTTACAGCGGTATTCGCCGCCCGGGCGAGGCTGACCTATGCTCGTAACAGACTGCCGATAAACAGGCGCGCCTTTGACCCTTAAAGGAACCCACCATGATGCTGTCCGCCTGGCCCACCAGCGAGCGCCCACGCGAGAGACTGCTTGCGGGCGGGGCTGCTGGTTTAAGTGATGCCGAGCTTATTAGCCTAGTGCTGCATACCGGCAGTCGCAGGCAATCGGCTGTGGATCTTGCGCGGGCACTGCTGACCGAATTCGGCGGGCTGGCAAATCTGCTCGCCGCCGACTGCCAGGAGCTGCAGCGATCGCAGGGCATCGGCGCAGCCAAGGCCGCGCGAGTAGGGGTTATCCGCGAGCTTTCCCATCGCCATCTAGCCGCGCCCCTTGCGCAGCTTGATGTATTGGAAAGCTCGGCCGCTACCCGTGATTATCTGCGGGCCAGATACCGCAACTGCTCGCGGGAGATCTTCAGCTGCCTGTTTCTTAACAGCCAGCACCACGTGGTGAAACTCGAGGAGCTGTTCACCGGAACTCTGGATGGTGCGGCGGTATACCCGCGCGAGGTCGTCAAACGCGCGCTGCACCACAACGCCGCCGCTGTGATTCTTGCTCACAATCACCCCTCGGGCGTGGCGGAGCCTAGTCAGGCAGACATCAGCATCACCCGCCGGCTCAAGCAGGCGCTCGGCACGGTTGAGGTAAGGGTGCTAGACCATCTGGTCATCGGCCACGCTCAGGTCGTGTCCTTAGCCGAGCGCGGGCAGGTTTAGCGCGCGGGGCCAGTTAGGCCAGTCAGGCGAGCTTGGCGAGATAGGCGAGATAGGCGAGTAGGACGAGCTAGGCCAGTTAGACGAGTAGGACGAGCTAGGCCAGTTAGACGAACAAGTCGAACTAGGCAAATTAAAAACACACTAGGGAATGTGGTCTGCAGGCAGCTAAGCAACTAGGCGCTGCACCGGCCTCGGCAGCTTTGCGGATTTCTGACGCTAAATACCGAAAAACCGTGTCAAAACACCGCTTTCGTTTGCACTGCTAGGGTGATTTTGGTATAAAACGCAGCTCATTTTTGCCGCCGTCTGATTACTTAGTCGGGTACCCTACCAAGGTTACTCACACAGGCGCGCTAGCACAGGCATAGCCGGTGCAGCGAAATCAGACCAAGCCCTCGGGCTTTACGGCAGGAACCAAGGCTTCTCAGCTCGACCCCGAGCCCATGAAAGTCACACATTCATTTACGACCACTGTTCACGGCGGCCCGAGCCACACTCAGGTCTAGGTAAGCAGGTTATACGAGGCAGCAACATGTCTAGGGTTTGCATGGTAACTGGCAAGAAGCCAATTACAGGGAACAACGTATCCCACGCCAAGAACAGAACCAGACGTCGGTTCTCGCCCAACCTTCAAACTCACCGCTTTTGGGTTGAGTCAGAGAAGCGCTTCGTCAAGCTGCGCATCTCTACAAAAGGTATGCGCATCATCGACAAAGTAGGTATCGATTCAGTACTCGCCGACATCCGTAAGGAAGGCGCGAAGGTCTAAGCCCGCCGCCCTAACCGGGCGCCGCGCAAGACAGTGCTTCACGACAGTTCCCTCGGGAACACCTAAGCAAGGCTAAAAGCTATGAGAGACAAGATTCGTTTAGTTTCCAGCGCCAAGACTGGTCACTTCTACACTACCGACAAGAACAAGCGCACGATGCCTGACAAAATGGAGATCAAGAAGTTTGATCCCGTTGTTCGCAAGCACGTGATCTACAAAGAAGCGAAGATTAAGTAATTCCGCTGAGGATTGCTTGAACTGCAAATCTCGCTTTACAGCGATGCGTGCGCAGTTTGTAGTAGCTTAATTAGTAGTAGCTTAAGTAGACAGCTTGAATAAACGGCAGCTTGTAAAAAGCAGCTCGTTGTAACGAAGAAGCCGGCACTCCCGCGAGCCCCAAGGGCAGCGAACGAGAGCCGGCTTTTTTGCGTGCGTTAGAAAGTGCGGGGGATGTGTTATTTGCGTTCTAGAACCTTCTGATGCCTCTCATGCAATTGTGCTTAGGAAAGCCAGAGCACTCATGCTGGGGATCCGACTCCTAGCTTTATCAAATCTTTTCTCAACTCCGTTCGGAGTCTAGCCATTTGCGTTGCCACACCTAAATCGCGTTTCAACGTGTCAACATTTGTGCAAAAAAATAAAAAGTTAAGTTGTTGATATTCATTTATTAAATGAGACTTTGCGGCCTGTTTTTGATTTCAAACGGTCAACATATGTGCAAAAAGCGAAAATCAGACGTTTTTAGATTGCAGTATTTACCAATAAAAACACGAAGATAGTCCATCTAGAGACTAGTTCGCTCACTACTGGTGTGGATGCTCCCACGGGT
>CBFIDY010000014.1:0-35942 GCA_965661495.1 Pseudohongiellaceae bacterium
ATTCCGTCGCCGTTCACGTCACGCTCGCGGAAGGCAACACCTTCCTCGCCTGAGGTCAGTCGTGCGTAGGTCTTCAGGTTTTCAGAGATTACGTTGACCGTATAGGCTGGTCGGAACACGCGGTCTTCCATGTAGACCTTGCCGTTCATGCGATCAATAAGCGGCAGAACATTGGTACGCTCCAGCACAGCCATATCGAAGTTAGGTACGGCAACATAGGGTTGCAGTTTTTGACCGATTCCGCCCTCGTAACTGACTTCGAGGACGTAATCTAAGGATGACTCATCGCCCTCAACCGGCAGCATCCATTGCGCTTGCTCGGCGTTGCTCGCGTACAACCCCGCTGGGTCGATTACCGCGCTTAGCCAGATTTGATCGAGGTCGGAACGGACGGTAATGCGACCCTCTGCATCAAAAAATGAGGTGCCTTGCTCGGCAAACATCTCGCTCAGCTCCGCGGGGTTGAACGGTGCGGCAACTACAATTTGCTCCCTGCGATCGGCAATGTTTCGGAACGATCCGTTCATAGTAAACCGGAGGCCTGTAGGGAGGAACTCCGATGCATAGCCACTGCTTACTTGTATAACGGGGGAAATAGGAATGCTTTGTCCGCGCAAAAATTCACGCAAAGCCGCCCTATTTGTCTCCCCCGTGGTGAGAGCTTCGAACGCGGCACGCTGCGCTGCGTTTCTTGATAGCGCCATCACTGTCAGCTCTGAATCCAATTGCAGGGCACCGAAATCTAATCTTAAACTGTCGTCATTCAGCTCAAGCCGAGAGAATCCTGAGAAAGACGAAGCCGGAGTTAGGCCTAACAGACAGGGGTCAAACGATGGGGGGCTAAACCATGAAAAATCACGAATGGGCAATGGGGAATTGTTAGGCGCAAAGTATAATAATTGAAATTCGACAATCGCAGGAGGAGGGTTGGTAGTCGGTGAGCCAATCCAAACGAGAGGGTTTTGGAAAAGGGGATTGTCTAAAGGACCCGCTGCCGACCGCCTAGTTGACGCCTTACGGTTTAAATTCCCGTCGCTCGATGAAAGCGCGCTTACATTATTACAGCCCAAACCAAATTTACGCTCCGTACCGAAAGGCGGTTTTATTGGCATGCCCCTCTTTTCAGCCCTTTCGGCGGCACGCAGCGCTGCCTCGTAGGTTTTATCAGCATACTCCTCAGCTTTTTTGACTGGGTCTGGAACTTCCTCAGTAGACGGCTCTTCCGCGCCACTGTTGTCGTCTTTGACTGGCTCGTCTTCTGGTTCGGGGTTATCTGGAAGAGGATTTTGAGATATTATTTTCTCGAGCTTACCCATTCCCACGTTTTTTACCGCGTCTTCAATACGAGAAAGTTCCTTTGCGGTTTCATAGTTGTTCTGGGGACTGTTTATGACCTTCTCGACCATGTCGGCGGCCTCCGAGTAGATCGAATCAAGAAGTTTTGAGGAGTTCTCGACGTTGGTCTTCGTTACTGCGGCAAGCATATCCTGTACTTTTTGATTTGGATTTCGATCTAGTTCTTCTTCAACCTGTTCTTGCAATTCAGCAATCACTTCAACTGTTTTTTTTGTTGGATTTATGACAGTTCCGCCATCACCTAAGTAGCCCTCTAATTTTGGAACTTTAAGTGTGACCTTTGTCATTGCGGTGGGTAGGTTTGAGAGACTTGGCGTAGCCTCTGCAGTTCGAGAATAGTAGCCCTCCCAGAGTGATGTCGCATCCGATACAGTTCCCGGAGGATAAAAATCCGATGCATTGGTACCGAGGAATCCCGACAAGGTTTCAGAGCTTGTGTTCCGGGTGGTTGTTGTGGCCAGCACTCCCAAAAAAGTGTCTTGGGTATTCTTCCTAGCACTGTCAGCCAAGGAATAGTCATTTGGGATGGGGAGAGAGGGAGAGGGATCAAAACCCGCCCCAGGAATATCTACAATGGGGATAAAGCTATCCGAGCTATCATCGACAGCCTCTTCGCTCCATTCCATGCATTCATCTAAGGACCATTCGAGACAAGTCTGAGCATGCGCAGTGTTCAAAGTCATCACCGCGGCCGTACTCGTCGCGCACAGTAGAAAGGCGCTAAGCCCGTTCTTAATAATCATCAGTTCCTTCCCATGGTTTCCTGCTTTGCTTTCTTGCTGCCCGCTTTTTTTGCTCAGCTAAGAACTACCGCCTTATTCAGCGCTGCGCTTCCACAGTTACGGACTTCAAAGAATTAGGCGGCTACAGTAGAAATTATCCCTATGAATTTCTAGGGATCGTGAGCAATGCTTGCTGTCTTCATCCGGCCAAATCTTCCGTTTGAGTCTCGCCAATGAGATAAGGTGTGCAAGACCTCGGAATAGCTATCGCTTACAATAGGGCATGCTTAGCTATTTCATTTTGTTTCAAAAGTGCGTTCCTCAGCGGTTACTGTCACGCTTGATCGGCAAACTCGCCGCGAGCCGCCTCTTTAGTCGTGTCTTTATCAGCAGATTCAGCGCGCGCTACGAGATCGATATGAGTGAGGCAGCCGAAACTGATCCCCTTGCCTACCCTACGTTTAACGCGTTCTTTACCAGAGCACTGCGCACCGGCGCCCGGCCGCTGGCGAATGACCACGGTGCAGTGCTATGCCCTGCGGATGGCGCGGTAAGCCAGCTTGGGACGATCACCGACGCCGGACTGCTGCAGGCAAAGGGCAGCTTCTACACCGCCGCCGCGCTTCTAGCCAGTACAGAAGAGGCCGAGGCTTTCGACGGCGGGTCATTCGCCACTATTTACCTGTCACCCCGTGATTATCACCGCGTGCACATGCCTGTTGCTGGGCGCCTGCTTAGCACGCGCTATGTGCCGGGGGATTTGTTTTCAGTCAATCAGGCCACTGCCGAAGCCATTCCGGGTCTGTTCGCGCGCAACGAGCGGCTGGTTTGTTTATTTGAAACCGAATACGGGCCCATGGCAGTTGTCCTTGTGGGCGCGATGATTGTGGCCGGCATAGAAACGGTCTGGGCTGGAAGAGCGTGTTCGACACGTGAGCGCCAGATTCAGTTTCAAGATTACACAGCAGCGCAGCCCGCCGTAGAACTCGCCGCAGGCGCAGAGCTCGGACGTTTTTATTTGGGCTCTACTGCTATCGTGCTTTTTGCGCACGGCGCGCTCGAACTGAGCGGCGGTTTGAGCGCAGGCACACCGGTTAAGATGGGCCAGCTTCTTGGCCTCGGCACACCTACAGGGAATTCACTATGACTCAGGACGAATTGAAAACCGCCGTGGCACGAGCCGCCTTTGAGTATGTAAGACAGATCATAGAAGATAATAGCGGTGAGTTTATTCTTGGTGTGGGCACCGGCTCTACCGCTAATCTGTTTATCGAAGAACTCGATAGTATAAAAGACGAGATCTCGGCAGCGGTTGCTAGCTCGGAAGAAAGCGCCCGCCGTTTGAAGGCGTTAGGTATTCCTGTGATGGATCTGAATTCCGCCGGCATGCTGCGTGTCTATGTTGACGGAGCCGACGAGACCGACGACCACCTGCAGCTCATCAAAGGCGGAGGCGCGGCTCTCACCCGCGAGAAAATTATTGCGGCGGCCTCTGAAGAGTTCGTGTGTATTGCAGACGAATCCAAACTGGTTCCGTTCTTAGGCACCTTCCCTTTGCCTGTAGAAGTCATCCCGATGGCCCGTAGCTATGTGGCACGGGAATTAGTCAAACTCGGCGGCGACCCCGTTTACAGAGAAGGAGTTGTTACTGACAACGGCAATGTCATTTTGGATGTGCATAATCTCAAGATCGACGAGCCGCGCAAACTCGAAGCCGCGATCAATCAGCTTACTGGCGTGGTAACCAACGGGCTTTTCGCTGCTCGCCCAGCTGACGTTCTACTGCTCGGAACTGAGTCAGGTGTGAAGACGCTACGAGCTAAGTAGCCGTGTATTCGATTCAAGCCGGCGCGCTTAACTCAAGCGAGAATATGCGCTAGCGCAGAGCAAGTAAGCGAGCGCAAAAGAGCGAGGAAGCGCGGAAAGCGGAAAGGCGCACATGAACTAACGCAAGAAAGCGCAGACAATCTGAAGCGAAGAAGCGCACATAAACTTAAGCGAGAAAGCGCATGTAAAAAGCGCACATAAACTCAAGCGAGAAAGCGCATATAAAGAGAAAGAGCCAAAACACCCATAGCCGCAGCTATGAATGATTGGCTCTAATGCAGATGCGAAGATCTGCTTCCAGGGAGCTCAGGACTGCCATTTTGGCATCCCAATACTCTATTCCCTTCTAAACTTTTATAACTCTTGTCTTACACCCTGGTCTGCCAGATTAACTTACGTCTTCTGGTCAGGCTCAGCGTCTGCCTACATACCTAACTAATGTCTTAAGCGTTAGCGTTTCGCTTCAGCTCTATGACACGATTCGATAGTGCAGCTACTTCTGAGACGAGAGTAGTGCAGAAGCGATTTACAGCGGAGTAACGTTCTCCGCCTGAGGGCCTTTCTGCCCTTGGGTAACTTCCATAGTTACTTTCTGGCCTTCCATGAGCGAGCGACGCCCCGAGCCGTTGATAGCGCTGAAATGTACGAAGACATCCTTGCCACCTTCCTGCTCGATAAAGCCGAAGCCCTTCTCATCGTTAAACCACTTAACCGTACCCTCTACTGTCTCTGACATAATTCTCTCGTGCTCTAAAAATTTAAAATTATCGAGTTTGAACGATCCAAACTCCTCGCCCAATAAACAGACGAATTTCCATAGTACGCATTCTCAAGATTAGATGGAAACAAAACTTGTCGCAAATTGTAGCGAGTTATTGACCCCCATTTTTTTCAAGAACTGACAGCTTTATTGCTATAGCCATCAGCACAAGAAAAATCTTATCACCGCCGAGTTGACCACTAGATATTGTAGGTTCTAGTGGCTTCTCACCTAGCAATAGAGAGGCTGTCAAACTTGCCTACTTATTGACCGCTTTGTAACAATTGAATGTCTCAGTCTTGCTACTACGGTTAAGTAGACCGGATCGGTATGGATTCTATTCAAATCAATTTTTAGATGAGTTTGCCCGGGTTCAGAATATTGGAAGGGTCGAAGATCGCCTTCACCGCGCGCATTGCGGCAATCTCGGCTTTTGAGCGCGAGTATTGCAGGTAAGGCTTTTTTAACAGGCCCACGCCATGTTCCGCCGAGACACTGCCTTCGTGTCGCCGCACGATCTCAAACACGCCGTTGGACACTGTCGCGCATTTCTCAAAGAAGTCCGCCTCGTCTAAGTCTGCGGGCTTAAGAATGTTTAGGTGTACATTGCCATCACCTATATGTCCGAACCAGATAATTTCGAAATCAGGGTAGGCAGCACCGACCAGCGCATCGACTTCGGCTAGAAACTCAGGAACCTTCGATCCACGAACGGAGATATCATTCTTGTAAGGCGTAAACTTTGAAATCGTCTCCGAGATGTCTTCGCGCAGGCGCCAGAGGCTTTTAGCCTGGTTGAGGTTCTGACTAATCGTTCCATCTACTACCCAGCCGTTTTCAACGCAATGCTCGAACACCTCCATGGCTGTCTCGCCTTCGGCGTCGGACTGATTCTCGAACTCGATGAGCGCATAGAACTGCGTGGCAGACTCGAAGGGCCTTTGCAGGCCTTTTTCGTCCATCACATGCAGCAGGGCTTTTTCCGAGAAAAATTCAAACGCCGTGAGGGGCAGCTTGGCTTGGCAAGCCTGGAGTATCGGCATGGTTGCTGCCATATCATCTACGCCAAGCAGCATAACCGTCGGATCTTTTGGTGGACTTGTCAGGCTCATTGTTAGCTCTACGATGAAACCGAGCGTGCCTTCGGAGCCAATGAAGAGGTGTCTAAAATCGTAGCCGGTATTGTTTTTGGCCAGCCCCTGATTAAAGCTGAGCAGCTCGCCCGTGCCTGTTACAACCTTCATGCCCGCGACCCACTGCCGCGTCATACCGTAGCGGATGACTTTGATGCCCCCCGCGTTGGTGGCCACATTGCCACCTAGCTGACTTGAACCCGACGAGGCAAAGTCGACGGGGTAAAAGAGTCCTTCGTTCTCTGCAAACTGCTGAAGCTGTTCTGTCACCACCCCAGGCTGGCATACGACGAGCCTGTCGGATGCGTCGAAGTCGAGTATCTTGTTCATGCGATCGAAGGCGACGACCAGTTCGCCCGCCGGCGCCACAGCGCCGCCGCTCAGCCCGGTGCGACCGCCTGAAGGCACTAGAGCGAGCTCTAGGCGCTTGGCGAGTTTAACCACGGCGACGACTTCCTCTGTAGTAGCCGGTAGAACCGCCGCGACCGGCGCCGGCTTCACAACCTTAGTCCAGTCCTTGCCGTAGTTTTCGAGGTCCGCGGGCTCGGTGCGCAAACCCGCTTCGCCTACAATCTCTAAGAGCGCGTTAAGTAGCTCCGTTTTGGTGCAGTTCATGCTTTGTTCCTAGTCAGTTTGGGCGCGCGTGAGGCGACCGTCATAGGCGCATATGCTACCATGCGCACGTATTTTCAGCATGAGCTCAGCTCCCCAATTGGACCCCATAATGCCATCGACCTCACTCGACAAACGCAAGATTAAATTCCTCCTGCTAGAGGCTGTTCACGAAAGCGCGGTGGAGACTCTTCGCAAAGAGGGGTACGAGAATATCGAGTACCTCAAGACCTCGCTCAGCGAGGACGAGCTCGTGGAGAAGATCAAGGACGTGCATTTTGTCGGTTTACGCTCGCGCACCCAGCTTACCGAGCGCGTGTTCGCGGCGGCCAAAAAGCTACAGGCGGTGGGCTGCTTCTGCATTGGTACCAATCAGGTGAATCTGGATGCAGCTCTTAAGCGCGGCATCCCCGTATTCAATGCGCCTTATTCCAACACGCGCAGCGTGGCTGAGCTGGTCATTGGTCAATCAATTCTCTTGCTGCGCCGAGTGACCGAGAAAAGCGCGCTGCTGCATCGCGGTGTCTGGCAGAAATCCGCTGCCGGCTCGTTCGAAACCCGTGGCAAGAAGCTTGGCATCGTGGGCTACGGCAATATCGGCTCCCAGCTCAGCGTACTGGCAGAGTCTATGGGGATGCAGGTATATCTCTACGATGTAGTTACCAAGCTGCCCCTAGGTAACGCCACTCAGCTCGGTTCGCTGGAAGAGCTTATGAGCACCTGCGATATCGTCACGCTGCACGTGCCCGAGACGGCCGAAACTAAGAATATGATCGGCGCGCGGGAGCTGGGTTGGATGCGGCCGGAATCGATATTTATCAACGCGTCCCGCGGCACTGTAGTGGACATCGACGCTCTCGCTGCGGCGCTAAGGGAAAAACGCCTTGCCGGCGCGGCTATCGACGTTTTTCCGGTTGAACCGAAATCAAACGACGAAGAATTTATTTCTCCGCTACGCGAGTTCGACAACTGCATACTCACACCCCATGTGGGCGGCAGCACGATGGAGGCGCAGCGCAATATCGGCATCGAGGTTAGCGAGAAACTGGTGCGCTACAGCGACAATGGTTCTAGCTTTGCCTCAGTTAACTTTCCCGAAGTGTCGCTTCCCGCGCACCCCGGCAAGCACCGTCTGCTGCATATTCACGAAAACCAGCCGGGCATCCTCAGTCAGATCAACAGCATCTTCTCTGAAAACGGCATCAATATCAGTTCGCAGTATCTGCAGACCAACGACAAAGTCGGCTATGTAGTAATGGACGTCGATATAGACGCCAGCGAACTCGCGCTCGCAAGCCTTAATGAGATTCAAGGCACTATCAAGTCGCGAGTGCTTTTCTAGCGGAGACGTTTTCTAGGCGGCGACCGTGTAGGCCATCATGACTAGCACGATGAGCGAAGTGACCCACACGTAGGAACGGGCGGGGTTTATTCCGGCCAGATAGCACGGTAGGTACACGATTCTGAGCCCAAGCCAGACTAGCGCCAGTGTGGCAATCTCGGTGCCGTTGACCATCGAAAGCAGGCACAGGGCCAAGAAAGGTAGCAGGCTTTCCTGAAAGTTAACCGAGGCCCGAGAGGCCCGGCCTGCGCCCTGGCTTAGATCTAGGCCGTCATCTCGAGAGCCCATCAGGTATTTTATTTGCGAGCGATTGTAAAACGCGGGCACCAGCCAGATGTGCACCAGAGCTAATGCGAGTGCCAGAACGATGATCTGCGTCATTGTCATACCTTCCTCCTTGTCCTTTGAATAGCCGTTAAGAGTAGCCGCTGAGACTACTCCTTAGACAGCTATCCCGCCAATTCGATTCATTTAGACGCTGTTTGCGCTATAAAACAGAACTCAGCAGTCATTGGGACAGGCTGGCACTTTCCTTGACGATTACAAGCCGTACTTGCCTGCCATTTCTTCTAGGCTGTAGACCCTGCCGATGTTGTCGATCTGACCGGCACAGCCGAAGGCTTCTAGGCGATCTTTAACAATGCCCTTCATCGCGACCATGGTAGGAATAAGGAATTTACGTGGATCAAATTCGTTGGGATTTTCCGCTAAGAACTTGCGGGCAGCGCCGGTAGAGGCCAATCGCAGGTCAGTATCGATATTGACCTTACGCACGCCGTGGCGGATGCCTTCTTGGATTTCAGCAACCGGCACACCGTAGGTTTCAGGGATTTCGCCGCCGAATTCATTAATGATCGCCAGCCACTCCTGCGGCACGGAAGACGAGCCGTGCATCACCAGATGCGTGTCTGGAATCTTGGCGTGAATTTCCTTAATGCGGCTGATGGCCAGCGTGTCTCCCGTCGGTGGACGACTGAACTTGTACGCGCCGTGGCTTGTCCCAACGGCAATGGCTAAGGCGTCAACACCGGTTGCCTTAACAAAATCTTCAGCCTCCTGAGGATCGGTCAGCATCTGCTCCATAGACAGCACGCCTTCGGCGCCGATACCGTCTTCCTCGCCGGCCATGCCTGTCTCTAATGAGCCTAAGCAGCCAATTTCACCTTCTACAGACACACCGCAAGCGTGGGCCATTGCCACTGCCGTTTGGGTAACCTTTACGTTGTAGTCAAAATCCATGGGCGTCTTGCCGTCTTCACCCAGCGAGCCGTCCATCATGACCGAGGAGAAGCCGAGTTGAATAGAGCGCTGACACACCGCAGGCGACACGCCGTGGTCTTGATGCATAACGATAGGAATATGCGGGAACTCTTCGATGGCAGCCTGAATAAGATGCTTGAGGAAATTAGAGCCGGCGTACTTACGCGCACCGGCAGACGCTTGCAGGATAACCGGGCTGTGCGCTTCGTCAGCGGCTTCCATAATGGCGCGAACCTGCTCGAGATTATTTACGTTGAACGCCGGTACGCCGTAGCCTTTCTCTGCCGCGTGGTCGAGTAATTGTCGTAAGCTAATAAGTGCCATGCTGCTGTCCTCTTGTCCTGTTTATTCCGTCTGTTTACTTGTTCTGTTTTGCGTTTAATCTGTACGTTTTATTCGCGCGTTCTATTCGCGCGTCCTGTTCAGATTATCTTTCTAATTTGGTGAGTCAAAATTCAACTAGGCTCATCAACGTAACGCGCTACTGCGCGGCGCGCTGTTGCAAAATCTCGACGGCGGGCAAAACTTCGCCCTGAACGTATTCGAGGAATGCACCCCCGCCTGTTGAAATATACGAAATCGATTCAGTCACACCGAAGCTGTCTATTGCGGCAATGGTTTCACCGCCGCCTGCGATTGAAAAACCGCTGTTGTCGGCTACCGCTCGCGCGATCGCCTTAGTCCCCTCGGCAAACTGCGGAAACTCAAACACGCCTACCGGCCCATTCCAAATAATCGTCTGCATAGCCGCAAGCGTTTCGGCAAACTGCGCTGCAGTCTGAGGGCCTATATCTAGAATAAGATCATCGTCTGCGATGTCGGCAATCAGTTTGGTTGTCGCCTGTGCCTCGGCGCTGAACTCCTTAGCGACCACAACGTCTACCGGCAGCGGAATTGAAGTCTGCGCCATGAGTTCTTTTGCAAGCGGTATCAGCTCTTCTTCACAAAGGCTCTTGCCTACGTTCACACCGCTTGCGGCTAAAAACGTATTGGCGATGCCACCACCCACGATGAGCTGGTCTACCTTGGTCGCCAGACTCTTAAGCACTTCGAGCTTACTTGATACTTTAGCGCCGCCTACAATCGCTAGCATAGGTCGTGCGGGAGCGTGGAGCGACTTGGCCAGCGCGTCGAGCTCGCCAGCCAACAGTAAACCGGCACAGGCGGTGGCTGCGAATTTCGCAACGCCGTGAGTGCTCGCCTGAGCGCGATGCGCGGTGCCAAAGGCGTCCATAACAAACACGTCGCAAAGCTGTGCATAGCGCTTGGCGAGCGCGTCATCGTTTTTGCCCTCGCCCACGTTCATGCGTACATTTTCAAGCAGCGTTACGTCGGCGCTCGACGCCCCTACCGTATCAATAGTTGCCAGAGCAACCGAACAGCTTAAGAGCTTAGCCAGATATTCAGCAACTGGGGCTAGGGAAAATTCACTCTGCTGCTCGGCGGGCATGCCTTCGGTCGGGCGGCCTAGGTGCGACATCAAGCACACCTTAGCGCCTTTTTCTAAAGCCAGCTTAATAGTCGGCACGGCTGCGCGCAGGCGCGTATCGTTGCCGACCTGCCCGTTCTTAATGGGCACGTTTAGGTCTTCACGAATTAGGACTCGCTTGTCGCGTAGGTCGAGGTCCTGCATACGAATAAAAGTCATTAGCTTTCCTGGCTTTGAAGAGTGTGTGCAACGTCGAGCATACGATTCGCATAGGCCCACTCGTTGTCGAACCAAACCAACAGTTTGACTAGGCGCAGACCGGAGACCAGCGTCTGATTTAAATCGACAATGGCCGATCGCGGGTCGTGATTAAAATCCGTTGAAGCCAGCGGCTCCAGCGTGTACCCCAGCACGTTGGGTGGTAGCTGCGCACTGGCAGCCTTGATCGCTTCGTTCACCGCCTCGACGCTCACGTCGGCCTCGGTAGTGAGCGTCAGGTCCATCGCCGACACGTTTACCGTAGGCACACGCAGTGCCTGCGCCTGCAGCTTGCCGCTGAGCGCTGGCAGAATACGGTCGATGCCGATTGCGAGCGCGGTATCTACAGGGATGATCGACTGCATAGCACTGCGCGTCTTGCGTAGATCCTGGTGATGATAACTGTCGAGAATCGGCTGATCATTCATGGCCGAATGAATAGTGGTAATAATGCCGTTAGCAATGCCGAAGCGAGAATCTAGCGCCTGCAGCACCGGTACAATGCAGTTAGTTGTACACGACGCATTGGAAACAATTTTTGTCTGCGCGCTCAGGGTGTCGTGATTGATGCCGTAGACAACCGTTGCATCGACGTCGCTATCGGCGGGCTGTGAAAACAGTACGCGCTTAGCGCCGTTGTCGAGATGGCGCTGCGCCGTTGCTCGATCGGTAAAGGCGCCGCTGCACTCCATTACAAGGTCGATGCCTAAGTCGCGCCAGGGCAACATCGCCGGGTCGGACTCCTGTGACACTCGAATTGCATCACCGCTTATCAGCAGCTGACCGTCGCCTTGGGCAACCTCTCCCAAAAAACGACCGTGCGTGCTGTCGTAGCGCGTAAGGTGTGCAAGCGTTCCGATGTCAGCCAGATCATTGATCGCCACTATGCGCAGGTCGGCGTAATTAGTGGACTCATAAAAAGCCCGCAGCACGCAGCGGCCTATCCGGCCGTAGCCGTTGATGGCGATCCGATAGCTCACAGCAGAGAGCGTACTGTGTTAACGACGTTGTCAGCAGTAAAGCCGAAGTGAGCCATGAGCTCACCGCCCGGTGCGGATTCGCCGAAGGTGTGCATGCCAATGACCTTGCCGTCTAAGCCAACAAATTTGCTCCAGTAATCAGCGCCCGCCGCTTCCACTGCGACGCGCGTGCGCACCGCATTAGGCAGAACTTCTTCGCGATACGCGGGGTCTTGAGATTCAAAGACGTCAACGCTCGGCATAGACACAAGACGTACTTTCGCGCCTTCGGCATTCAGCGCGGCAACCGCCTCGCGGCAGATTGATACTTCGGAGCCTGTGGCGATGACGATCGCTTCGGGCTCGCCGCTACAGTCTTCTAAAACATAGCCGCCACGCTCAACCGCAGCGAGTTGCTCGTCGCTGCGCGCTTGATGCGGTAGACCTTGGCGCGAGAACACGAGCGCGCTGGGTCCAACACTGCGTTCGATAGCGGCTTTCCAAGCAACCGCAGATTCAACGCTGTCGCAGGGGCGCCATACTGACATATTTGGCGTGCTGCGCAGATTAGCGATCTGTTCGATCGGCTGATGCGTTGGGCCGTCTTCACCCTGACCGATGGAGTCGTGGGTATAGACGAGGATGCTTTGCTGCTGCATCAGCGCCGCCATGCGCGCCGCGTTGCGGGCATATTCCATAAAGATCAGGAAGGTTGCGGTGTAGGGTACGAAGCCGCCATGCAGCGCAATGCCCGAAGCGATTGCCGTCATGCCAAATTCGCGCACACCGTAGTAGATGTAATTGCCGTCTGCTTTGTCAGTTAGCGGCGTACTTCCTGACCAGTTGGTCAAGTTAGAGCCTGTAAGGTCAGCCGAGCCGCCAATAAGTTCCGGCAGCATTGACCCGTAGGCTTCGAGACAGTTTTGTGAAGCTTTGCGGCTAGCAATGTTCTCAGGATTCGCCTGCAGGCTCGCGATGTATTCATCGGCCTTAGCCTTGAAGAAACTCGGCAGCTGACCCTTGAGTCTGCGCACCAGCTCCATCGCCAATTCGGGGTGCTCTTCTTCGTAGCCAACGAGCAGCTCTTTCCACGCCGTTTCCGCGCCGAAGCCTTTTTCGGTGCAGTCCCATGCCGCTTTGATGTCTTCTGGCACGATGAATTCGCTATGGGGCCAGTCGAGCGCTGCGCGTGTCGCGGCGATCTCGTCGGGGCCTAAGGGCGCGCCGTGAGTGGCTGCCGTACCCTGCTTATTCGGAGAGCCGTAGCCGATAATTGTTTTACATTTGATAAGCGAAGGACGCGGATCTGCCTTTGCGGCGATAAGCGCCTCGTTGATGGCGTCGGCATCGTGGCCATCGACCGCGAGCACCTGCCAGTCGTAGGCATCAAAACGCTTCGCTGTGTCGTCGCTAAACCAGTCTTCTATTTCGCCGTCGATGGAGATGCCATTGTCGTCATAGAAAACGATGAGTTTGCCCAGTTTGAGCGTGCCAGCGAGCGAGCAGACCTCATGGGAGATGCCTTCCATGAGACAGCCGTCGCCTGCGAAGACGTAGGTGTGGTGGTCGACCACGTCAAAGCCTGGGCGGTTGAACTGTGCGCCAAGCGTTTTTTCGGCGATCGCCATGCCCACCGCGTTAGCAAGCCCTTGGCCAAGCGGTCCTGTTGTCGTCTCAACGCCCGGGGTATAGCCGTACTCGGGGTGTCCCGGCGTCTTGGAGTCCATTTGGCGGAACTGCTTGAGATCCTCAATCGAGAGATCGTAGCCGGTCAGATGTAACAGCGAGTAGATGAGCATCGAACCGTGGCCGTTGGACAGCACGAAGCGGTCGCGGTTGAACCACTTCGGGTTGCTTGGGCTATGGTTAAGGTGGTCTTTCCAGAGCACCTCGGCGATATCCGCCATGCCCATTGGGGCACCCGGGTGTCCGGAGTTCGCCTTTTGTACGGCATCCATACTCAGCGCACGAATTGCGTTAGCGCACTGTTTGCGTGTGACAGCGGATTCCGCCATGGGTGAAGCTCCTTGTAATGCGACTCTCGAGGCCGGCTTCTTACGCTAACTACGCATTAAAAGCGGCTATATGTTGTTAATTGCGGTCAAATCCGAAAATTGATAGGGAAATGACACATAAGGTGTTTGATCAATTCGAGCAAGGTTGAGGAAACCCGTTCTGCGCAGCCCACTCGCTGCTGGCGGAACGCCTCTTTGCAAGCATGGCATTTTCTCGCACTAGCACTGAATAAGCTACTCGCAAGGCCAACAAATACGCAGTGATGCCTGCCCCCTGAGCGCTATATCAAATTATTTTGATATAGATTTGTAATAGGCCTGCGATGTTGATACATTGCGCGCCATGACAGGACTCACTCAACGAACCGAAGCCGCCCCTGCTGCCATCCGGGCACCTGCCAGCGAGCAGCCGGCTGCGCTCGATGCCGCACGCCTCGCTAAGCTGCACAAGGCGCTTGCCGACAGTCTGCGGCTGCAGACTCTGCGGCTGCTGCGCAATGAATCCTTTGGCGTTTTGGAGCTCTGTCGTCTGCTCGACACGCGTCAGTCGGCATTGAGTCACCACTTGAAGGTGCTCGCCAAGGCCGAGCTCGTCGCGACACGCCGCGAAGGCAATTCCATTTTTTACCGCCGCGCCTTTATCAGCGACGATGACAGCTTGGCAACTCTGAAGCGCGCCGCCTTCGACACCGTGGATGCTCTCGCAATTCCCGAGTCGCAGGCACTGCAGCTCAGGGCGCTGCAGAAAGAGCGCTCGGAGCTGTCTTTGAGTTTTTTCGAGAAGAACGCCGAACGTTTTCGCGAGAACCAAGGGTTAATAGTCGAGCGAGAAAAATACGACAGCAGTCTGCGGGATGTGCTCGAGGGACTCGGGCTGAGTCGCCAAGCTAGCGTGATTGAGATTGGGCCGGGCGAAGGGCAGTTTTTGCTTGAGCTTGCGAGCCGCTTCGACTCACTCACCGCCGTCGACAATTCCAAAGACATGCTTGAGCGCTCGCGCAGTGCAATAGCCGAAGCGGGCTTTACTCATGTGAACTTCATTCATGGAGAGGCGGCAGACGCGGCCGCAACTGCGGCCGGCGAGGCAGACCTCGTTGTCTTTGACATGGTTCTGCATCATATCGCGACTCCCGCTGCGACCTTCAAGGAGGCCGCGACACTGCTTAGCGACGACGGCCTATTACTGATTATCGAACTGTGCAGTCACGACCAAGACTGGGTGCGAAGCTCCTGCGGTGATCTTTGGCTGGGTTTCGACGAAGGCGAACTCGATCAGTGGGCGGCGGCCAGCGGGCTGAGATTCGAACAGAGTTCAAACTTGGCGCTACGCAACGGCTTTCAGGTACAGATACGACTGTTTAGAAAGTAAGGCTTGGCAAACCAAGTCATCAAAACGACACAAACATTTTATTCATTAGAACATTTTAATTTTTGGAGCTAGCTCGCATGGCTGACACAACTCTCTTCACGTCCGAATCGGTTTCCGAGGGACACCCGGATAAAATGGCGGATCAAATTTCCGACGCCATTCTCGACGCCCTGCTGAAGGACGACCCGCGTTCACGCGTTGCCTGCGAAACCCTTATCAAAACCGGCATGGTTTTGGTCGCCGGTGAAATCACAACGAACGCCTACGTGGATATCGAAGAAATCGTGCGCGGTGTCGTTAATGAGATTGGCTACGACAACTCCGAAAGCGGCTTCGATGGCCATACCTGCGCGGTGGTGAATGCCATCGGCCGTCAGTCCGGCGATATCTCTATGGGCGTCGACGACAGCGCGAATCACGAACAGGGCGCGGGCGACCAAGGACTGATGTTCGGCTACGCAAGCAACGAGACCGATGTGCTAATGCCAGCGCCAATTACCTATTCCCACAGGCTGGTTAAACGTCAGGCAGAGGTGCGCAAGAACGGCACGCTACCGTGGCTACAGCCGGATGCAAAGAGCCAGCTCACATTCCGCTATGTTGATAATAAGCCCGTCGCAATCGATGCGGTTGTCCTGTCTACGCAGCACAAAGAGTCGGTAGACAACGAAGAAATTATCGAAGGCGTGATGGAAGAAATCGTCAAGCCGGTGCTGCCCGCAGAATGGATTAACAAAGACACAAAGTTTTTTATTAACCCAACCGGACGCTTCGTGATTGGCGGTCCCGTGGGTGACTGCGGCTTAACGGGTCGAAAGATTATTGTCGACACCTATGGCGGCATGGCTCGCCACGGCGGCGGCGCGTTCTCGGGCAAAGATCCGTCTAAGGTCGATCGCTCGGCCGCCTATGTCGCGCGCTATGTAGCTAAGAATTTGGTCGCTGCAGGTATTGCCGAGCGCTGCGAGATTCAACTCTCCTACGCAATTGGAGTCGCCGAGCCGACGTCTATCAGTGTTGAGACTTTTGGCACGGGCAAGATCAGCAACGCAGAGATCGTAAAACTGATTCGCGCGCATTTCGAACTGCGCCCGAAGGGCCTGATCAATATGCTCGACCTGATTAAGCCGATGTACAAGCAGACCGCTGCCTACGGCCATTTCGGCCGCGAAGACATCGACCTAAGCTGGGAGAAAACAGACAAAGCAGACGCGCTGCGCGCGGACGCCAAACTTTAAACCACACACTTAAATTGCGAACAACACATAGCACACTAATTCAGTAATACATTGGAGCCCAATATGACTACAGCAGCTACCCCTATCAACGACGTTGCAGCCAACGACTATAAAGTAGCAGACATCTCACTCGCCGATTTTGGTCGCCGCGAAATCACTCTTGCCGAAGCTGAAATGCCGGCGCTCATGACACTGCGCAAAAAGTACGCCGCAGAGAAACCGCTGGCAGGCGCGAAAATCATCGGCTGCATCCATATGACCGTGCAGACCGCCGTGCTCATCGAAACGCTAGTAGAGCTTGGCGCCGAAGTACGCTGGTCGTCATGCAACATCTTCTCCACACAGGACCACGCCGCTGCCTGCATCGCCGCTGCGGGTATCGCCGTGTACGCATGGAAAGGCCAGACCAACGAAGAAGGCGAATGGTGCATCGAGCAAACAATTTTAAAAGACGGTGCACCTTGGGACTGCAATATGATCCTCGACGACGGCGGCGATCTCACGGGCATGATTCACGATAAGTACCCACAGATGCTCGACAAGATCCACGGCATTACCGAAGAGACTACGACCGGTGTTCATCGCCTGCTGGAAATGATGGAAGCGGGCGAGTTAAAAGTACCTGCGATTAACGTTAACGACTCGGTAACGAAATCGAAGAACGACAACAAATACGGCTGTCGTCATAGCCTTAACGACGGCATTAAGCGTGGCACCGATATGCTGCTTTCAGGTAAGAAAGCGCTAGTCATCGGTTACGGTGACGTCGGTAAAGGTTCAGTGCAGAGCCTGAGCCAGGAAGGCATGATCGTTAAGGTCGCTGAAGTCGATCCGATCTGTGCGATGCAGGCCTGCATGGATGGCTACGAAGTAGTGTCACCATACATCGACGGCGTGAACACGCGCAGCAGCGACGGCATCAACACCGAACTGCTTAGCAAAATGGATCTGATTGTCACAACAACGGGCAACGTCGATGTGTGCGACAAGTTTATGCTGCAGGCTGCGAAGCCCGGCTCAGTGATCTGTAACATTGGTCACTTCGACAACGAGATCGATACCCAGTACATGCGCGACAATTGGGAATGGGAAGAAGTGAAGCCGCAGGTTCACAAGATCTTTCGTAGCGGCCGCGATAATCAAGACGACTATCTCATTCTCTTGTCAGAAGGCCGTCTCATCAACCTAGGCAACGCAACGGGTCACCCGTCGCGCATTATGGACGGCTCTTTCGCAAACCAGGTGCTGGCGCAGATGCATATGTTTGCAGCGAAGTTCGCTGATCAATCTGATGAATTTAAGAAAGACAACATCACCGTAACTGTGCTGCCTAAAGAGCTGGACGAGGAAGTTGCGGCGCTGATGGTGAAAGGCTTTGGCGGCGTTATGACGAAGCTCACTGACACACAGGCTAAGTACATTAACGTCGACGTTTCCGGTCCCTTCAAGCCTGAGAGCTACAAGTACTAATGAGCACCGATACCTCTCATTTTAGTATCGAGTTTTTTCCACCCCGCACTCCCGCGGGCGAGGAAAAACTCGATGCGGTACATGCGCAGCTCGCTGCTTTGGGTCCTGAGTTTTTCTCAGTCACCTATGGGGCGGGCGGCTCGACCCGCGATGGGACCAAGCGCGCAGTTACGCGATTTGCCGCTGCGGGTTCGCGCGTGGCTCCGCATCTGTCGTTTGGAGGCAGTGACGAGGAGGAAATACTCGGGCTGCTTAAAGAGTATCAGACCGCAGGTATCGATCGTCTCGTTTGTCTGCGCGGCGATGCTCCATCGGGTATGGGATCGGCGTCGCTGTATCGCTACGCGAACGAGCTGGTTGAATTCGTTCGCGAACACACGGGCGATCACTTCACCATTGATGTTGCCTGCTACCCCGAAGTGCATCCGCAATCTCGCTCGGTTGAGAGCGATATAGAGTTTTTCAAGGCTAAGGTGGATGCGGGGGCTAACGCCGCCATCACACAGTATTTCTATAATGCCGACGCCTATTTCGGTTTCGTCGATGACTGCGCGCGCGCGGGCATTAATGTGCCTATCGTGCCCGGCATCATGCCTATTACTAACTACGGAAATCTAGCGCGCTTCAGCGCCGCCTGTGGCGCGGAAATTCCACGCTGGCTCACGAAGCGTTTGGAGTTCTTAGAGCAGGACGATGCTGCTCTGCGAGAATTTGGTCTGGAGGTCGTTACAGACCTGTGTGAGCAACTTCTTGCCGGCGGCGCACCCGGACTGCATTTCTATTCGATGAACCAGGCCGACAGTGTCACGCGGCTCTGGAACAACCTCTGCGAAGACTAGAGCGGTAAATCATGAGAGTCTCGCGACTTTTCCTAGACGCTGAACTCAGAAGCGGCTCCAGCATTAACCTCCCCGCAGAGTCCGCACACTATCTGGGCACGGTATTGCGAGCGCGGGAGGGCGATCGCGTTCTGCTGTTTAACTCCCGCGATGGCGAATTCGAAGCGGCCGTGACCGCGAGCAAGAAAGGCAAGGTCGATGTTGAGCTAGGCGAGCGTGTTCGCCCACCGCTTGATGCAGATTGCGCATCGCTACACCTGCATCTCGCTCTTGGACTGTCCCGCGGTGACCGCATGGACTACGCCATTCAAAAGGCGACGGAGCTTGGCGTCAGTAAAATTACTCCTTTGTTCACCGAACATGGCGAAGTAAAACTCAAGGCCGAGCGTTTAGACAACAAGCTGCGGCATTTTCAAAAAATTTGCGTGAATGCGGCGGAACAGTGCGGGCGGTTAGATGTCCCTGAGTTAGCTTTACCGGTGAGCGTAGAGGAGTTTCTCGCGCAGGATACTGAGGCTTTGAGAATGCTTTTGGAGCCGGGCGGAAAAGAAAAACTTAAAGCAGACGCTGCGGTGAATTCGATCGAGATACTGATTGGCCCCGAGGGAGGCTTTAGCGCGAAGGAAGTCGAAGCGGCTGAGCGAAGCGGCTGCCTCATTATGGGCCTAGGCCCGCGGGTGCTGCGCACCGAAACCGCACCGGTTGCCGCACTTGCCGTGCTGCAGTTCTTGTACGGCGACCTCGGTTAAAAAGGGGTCAGACCCCTTTTTCTACACTATGCTACTACTAAAATGGCGTAAGCCCGCTTGAATTCAAGCGGGCTTACGTGTCCTAAAAAGGGGTCTGACCCCTTTTTTAGTTATTGGTGAACTCAGGGTACGCTTCCATGCCGCACTCTGACTGATCGACACCTTGATCTTCTTCCTCTTCGCTCACTCGAATGCCCATCACAGCTTTCACTGCAAACCAGACTGCGAGGCTGGTGACGAATACCCAGCCGAAGATGACTAGCGTACCGACTAGCTGACCCATGAATGTTGCATCGGGATCAGACAACAGTACTGCGAAGATACCGAAGATACCTACGGTGCCGTGCACCGAGATCGCACCGACCGGATCGTCGATCTTGAGCTTGTCCAGGCCAATGATGCTGAAGACAACCAGTGCACCACCGATGGCGCCGATGATTGTTGCAAGCAGTGGGCTTGGATCTGCAGGCTCAGCGGTAATCGCTACTAGACCCGCGAGCGCGCCATTGAGTGCCATCGTGAGGTCAGCCTTGCCGAACAGGATACGAGCAACGAACAGGGCTGCAATGAGTCCCCCAGCCGCCGCTGCGTTCGTGTTTAGGAATACGTTGGCTACTTCGTTGGCCACACCGACACCGCCGAGCTTGAGCGTTGAGCCGCCGTTAAAGCCGAACCAGCCCATCCAAAGAATGAAAGTACCCAGGGTCGCCATCGGCAGGTTCGCACCAGGAATCGCCTGTGGCGCACCGGTTTTTGCGTTGTACTTACCCTTACGAGCGCCTAGTAGAAGAACACCTGCCAGCGCTGCTGAAGCACCCGCGAGGTGGACGATGCCTGAGCCGGCGTAGTCACTGTAGCTTAGCGCACCGATAAATGGCACATCTTTACCGCCCCAAGTCCAACCGCCTTCGATAGGATAAATAAAACCGGTCATGACTACTGCGAAGGCTAGGAAAGCCCAGAGCTTCATGCGTTCGGCTACCGCACCAGAGACAATCGACATCGCCGTAGCGACAAAGACTACTTGGAAGAAGAAGTCCGAAGCGCCGGAGTACACCGAACCGCCGTCGAAGCCTTCTTCGGCCGAGGCTACTAAGACAGCCGCAATGGCCGCGTCGTCCATCTGCGCAACAGTGGTTACGCCGGATAAGAAAAAGCCACCGTCGTACATAAACTGGTAGCCGCAAATCAAATACATCGTTGAGGCTATGGCGAACAGCGCGACATTCTTTGTGAGAATCTCGGTTGTGTTCTTAGAGCGGACGAGTCCTGCCTCGAGCATTGCAAAGCCCGCTGCCATCCACATGACCAACGCGCCGCACACGAGAAAATAAAACGTGTCCATCGCGTACTGTAATTCAAAAATTTGGTTTTCCACCTTGCTTCCTCCCAGCGAGCCCCGTTGAGTTCGCCCTGATTAATTCGGTTTCTTGCTGTTATTCGAGTTCGGTTTTAAACCGCTTCGTCACCGGTTTCGCCTGTGCGAATACGGATGATTTGCTCGACATTAGTCACGAAGATCTTGCCGTCACCAATCTTCCCGGTGTTGGCGGCCTTCGTAATGGTCTCGATGGTTTGCTCCAGCAGGCCCTCACCGATAGCGATCTCCAGCTTCACTTTGGGGAGGAAGTCGACGACATACTCCGCGCCGCGGTACAGTTCCGTGTGTCCTTTCTGGCGGCCGAATCCCTTAACCTCGGTGACCGTGATGCCTTGCACCCCGATTTCCGACAGGGCTTCGCGCACGTCGTCTAACTTAAATGGCTTAATAATCGCCGTGACTAGCTTCATCTTGTCGCTCCTTCTCTTTTTGAGGACTTTCGAAGCGGCAGCGCTCCTGTCCTTTGCCTCCAGACTTTGCACGGCCCGTGCCAGTTTCTTAAAATCCTTGGAAAACAGCCTGTTAGTGGGCATGGGAATGAGATGTGGAGCACAGTGCCGCGAAGGAAAGAGCAAATTTGGGGCGTACTGATTCAATCCGGTGCATTCTTTTGGGGTACGAGTCTATAAACGCACCGTTTTGGAGCGGCACATTAGTGGCATAATAATCGGGTAGAAAAAATTAACGGTAAACACGGAGTGCTGTATGCGGGACAAAAACGTACTAAACGACTTAAGCGACAAGCTCGCTAGCCTTTTACCCAAAGCCGAAGCCCTTGGGAGCGAGGTCAAAGACGAGCTGCAGGCGAAGATTCATAGCCAATTAAAGAACAGCCTCGCTTCGCTAGATGTTGTGAGCCGCGAAGAATTCGATGCACAGGTGGCAACTCTGGCCCGCGCCGAAGCGAAGATTGCTGAACTCGAAAAGCGCCTAGCCGAGCTTTCCTCTGCCCAGCAATAATTTGATCACAGTCGAAACTGATCAAAGCTAAATCCTGCTTCCGCTGTACCGGCTGTCAGTCAGATCTGCTTTGCAGCTTATCTAGGCGTTAAAGCAAACGATCTAAAAGAAGGGCCGAAAAAAACAAAAAAGCGGAAAAACAAAAAGCTGACGTCATCGCACGGCAAAGCGAAACAAGGTGCTAAGGGCTCCTGCGCCGGTAAGAGGCTGCTTCAAGAAAATGCGCGTCCTCAACCTGCCCGCAGCCGTCGAAGTCAGCAACCGTCCGCGCCATCCGCAGCACCCTGTGTGCACCGCGGGCCGATACGCCTAGGTCTTCAAATAACGCCGCGAGTTTCACTTTTCTTGCGTTATTCAAACCGCAAGCCTGTTCAAGTTCTTCCGCCGAGAGTTCGCAGTTTAAGACGCCTTGTCGGCTAATCTGTAGCACGCGGCACTGCGCGATCAGTGTGCGGCGGTTTTCCCATGCTTGCTCTTCATCGGCTATCTGACCGTATTTGTCTCCACCGCTTCTTCTACTTTTTTGCGCAGTGCTTCGGTCGTTTCTTTGTTCCTCTTTGTGCTTGTTTCTCTGTTTCTCTTTCTGCCTCTCCCTCTGCTTTCCTTCCTGCTTTCCTTCCTGCTCTCCTTCCTGCTCGGCGTTCTGTCTATCTCCCTGCCCGGCTATCTTTTTCGCGCCCTGTTTAGCGCTCTGCTTAACTCCCTGTCTAACTCCCTGGCTTGCAGCTTTTATTACCAACTTGCCTGCTCCTTGCCCCTCTTTCTGACACTCAGCCTGGCTGTGCGGCTGCTCGTCGATTGGACTCCTTCCCACCGCTAGCAGTTCGGCGTGGGATAGTGCAGGCACTTCAATAATGAGATCGAAGCGATCGAGAAGCGGACCTGACACTTTTCCCATGTAATTTCTTACTCTGTCCGGCGTGCACCGGCACTCCCGCTGGGGGTCTGTTGCATAGCCGCAGGGACAGGGGTTCATCGCCGCCACTAACTGGAAGTTCGCAGGAAACTGCACGCGGTAGCGCGCGCGGCTTAGGGTAATCACTCGGGCCTCTAGCGGCTCGCGCAGCGCATCAAGCACGGAGGACTTAAATTCGGCGAGCTCATCAAGAAACAACACGCCGCGGTGGGCGAGTGTTATCTCCCCCGGGGTTGCGTCGCCGCCACCGCCAACTAGCGCTGGCATGGTTGCTGAATGATGCGGCGCGCGTAAGGGCCGCTCTAAGCAGTCCGAACGTAAATCTAGCGCTCGCCCTTGCGAAAGACTGCCCACGGCGGCGGAGCGGATACTCGCTACCTCTAATATTTCTTCGCGGCTCATCTGAGGGAGTAGCTTGCTCAGCGTGGTAGCCAACAAAGTTTTCCCTGAACCCGGCGGGCCGAGCATCAAAAGATTGTGCCCCCCGGCGGCCGCGATCTCCAAGGCGCGCAGCGCTCGCGCCTGCCCGCGAACAGGCGCAAACTTGGGCCTGTACTGCGAAGTCGCTTCCTGATTCGTGCAGGTGTCTTTAACTGCCTCGTGTGTCAGGTTTTCATCGAATAGGGTTTTCTGGTCTTCAGCTAGCTGAGTAGCAAAGCGCAGTAGATCTGTGAGCGAAGCCACCGCGCGAGCAAGGGGATAGCCCACAATTCTTAGCTCGGCTCGGTTGGCCGCGGGAACAAGCAGCGGCCTACCTACAGACTGCGCAGCAAGGGCGGCTTGCACCACCCCCGACACCGGTCTTAGCTCGCCGTTCAGCGCAAGCTCCCCCACCATCTCGCAGTCTTTGAGTAGCGCCACAAGTTGACCAGACGAGCGAGCGCTAAGCTGCTGCGAGGCGATGAGTATGGCCACAGCGATGGCGAGATCGTAGCGCCCACCTGCTTTAGGCAGATCGGCGGGCGCCAGATTTACAGTAATGCGCTCCATCGGAAAACTAAGCCCAGAGTTGATCAGCGCGCTGCGAACTCTCTCTTTACTCTCTTTAACCGCCGTTTCGGGTAGGCCCACAATCGCAAAGCTCGGCAGACCCGAAGACAAATGCGCTTCGACGTTTACCTCGACTGCCTCGATACCAAACAGAGCCCGCGAGGGGACGCTAGCGATCTGCACGCTGCTCCTCCCCGACTCGGCTGCCTGTTGATCTACTCTTTAGGTATAGCCGATTCGTTCAGCTGCCGCGAATTTTGGTCAAATCTAGGGCAAAAAAAATGGGCTCCGAAGAGCCCATTTATCAGCAGAGTAAAATTTACTTGCTGCTGTCTACCATGTACTGAACGAGCTGCTTGATGTCGTCGTCGTTACAGGTGAAGCACAGACCCTTAGGCGGCATGTTGTTGATGCCGGCGATAGCGTTAGTCACTACCTGATCCATGCCCTTCTCGAGGCGAGCAGTCCATGCGTCAGCGTTACCTGGGCCTACTTTAGGCGCGCCCGCAGCACCCGTGCTGTGGCAGGCAAAGCATGAAGCCATGTACGTTGCTTCAACTTCAGTGCCGTTGCTTAGCTGTGACAGCTCAACCGCTTGAGTGTCGGCAAAGCTTGAAGACGCAAAAAGCGCCGCTGAGAGGAACAGTCCAGTTTTCAGATTTAGCACGTCAAACTCCTTTCACTATGTCTATAGTCGTTTTAAAACAGTTGATATAAAAATACTGCCTGCTTAGCGAGCAACCATGTAGTTCACGATCTCTTGCAGGTTTTCTTGTGTACAGGTCATGCACAGGCCCTTAGCAGGCATGGCATTGATGCCGTTCATGACGTTAACCATGAGCGCGTCCATCCCTTTTTCGAGGCGCGCGTCCCAGGCCGCTTTGTCACCTAGCTTTGGCGCATTGGCAACGCCGGCTGCGTGGCAGGCATTACAGTTCGCCATGTAAGCGCCTTCGGCGTCGAACGCTGGCTCAGCGGCGGCGGTCATCGGTGCCGCAGCTTCCATAGCTTCTGCAGCCGCTGGCTCTGCTGCCTCAGTGTTCTGCGTGCTGTCCATGCTCGCCGCTGCAGCCATACCGACCTTTGAGCCTACGCAGGGCTGGTCGGCTAGGCACACTGAACGCGCCGGGCGAATATTGTCTGCAGCGGTCTGTGCGGTAGCTACACCTGAAAGCAGGCCTAGGCCCAGTGTCGCCGCTGCAACGAGGACTTTAAGTGAAAATAGGCGTGTAGAGAGTACGGTCACTTTATCGCTCCTTAATGAAATGGCTTACCGCGTAGAACGTGCGGCCTCCTATCACTACGCCTGCGAGAGCCGAGGTGATTGCCGCTAAGACGGTAATTTACGAGGCCGAAGTATAGCGCTTTCGCCGAGATGAGGCGAATACCCCTAGTTTTATTGTTGAGATAGCGACAATACGCTGTCAGGCGCAAAATGCCCTAGTCACCGGCTTTTGCGGGCTTGATGCTTATCTCTATGGGATTGCCGTTGTAAAAGATGCTCTCGGGATCGCTGTTCAGCCCGTAGCCAATGAGAAAGTCGATATCGAGATCGCTCACGCCAAGCTCACTGGGAACAACAGCGTCCATCAGAAGGATGTCCTCGGTAGCGTTCAGTGCACCTGACTTATAGCGCGGGATGGGGCCAGAGGTGGGCAGCTGCTCGATAAATTCGCCTTGGGCGTTCAGGGCGAAGGTCTGCGAACCCGTCAGCGCCACAACCAGCACAAAGCCTGACTCGCCAACGTCCTGCTCTGCGACATCGATGCTGCCGTTTACCGTAATAGCCTCGTCGTCTGAAAATAGCGTTTTGAAGGAAATACCGCCATCGCTAGACGCGGCGCCTTCGAATTCGCCTCTTGGTTCAGTCTCATTGGTGCTTAATGCAGCACCGAGAGCGAGAGGCGTGCTGCCGCTGTAATGAGCAGTGAGTTCATAGTCCCCTGACGTGATGCAGTCTGGGCTAATCTGCTCATCATAGGTGTTTGCAAGCACGAGGTAGCTGCCCGCCGGCAGTCTGCGCTCCAACGTAGAGCTGCAGCTTGCGTCGCTCTTATCATCGAAAGTCAGTATGCCGAGATCGAGATCGGCAATTAGCAGCACCGAATCCAATGCTGCCGATTCCATCATTAAGGTGACGTTGGCGGGCGTAGCGAGGTCGAGCCGATAAATATCGACAAAGCTGTCGTCGGTGCCACCGGCTGTGATCTGATCTACCGTGCAGTCGCCGTCCTCTAGGCTGCCAGACAGCGTACCAAACGGCAGAGCGCGCTGAGCGCAGCTTTGCAGCGCGGTATACAGCGCATTCACACCGGCGATGTCGTCTGCGGTCGGCCTATCAATATCGCCGATAGTAGGTGCCATGATGGCAGCTTCACGGGACTCATGTTCTAGCCCCATCACATGACCGAGTTCGTGAATGGCTACGCGGCGGAAATCTATTCTGCTCGTGCCCGGGGGATAAAGAGGACCGTCGTAAATATCAAACCTAATCTCGTTATTGATAACAACGTCGGCTTCGAAAATATCAGCCTCGCCCAGCAGCGTCGGAATAAAGCGGCGCAGAGTAACCGCCAGGGTGCTGCCGCCATAGGCTGAACCGCACACGTCGTCGGTGAACTCCACGCTGTTGAGGCCGTCTTCAAGACAGGGGTCTAGGTCTTCTTCGATGATGTTGAAATCGAATACCGTTTCGTCTTCCCAGTCGGCTAGCGCCGCGAGAAAGGAGTTTTGCCAAGTCTCGCCGGAAGGTGCCGTACCGATGAGGCTCACATAGAAATCCGTAGTTGCGCCGCGCCACTTAGAGCCAGACAACTCGAAAGCAAGCGCCTGTAGTGAGAAGACAGCGAGCACAGCAGCAACGAGGCAGCGTGCAAGCGCCGGTCGCTGGGAAGCTGTGTGATTTAACCGCTTGATAAGCTGAGCCAACATGAATGTCCTGTACTAGGTCGCTAGAGACTAACCCAGTGTGAGATCAGCACGCGAGTGATTCAGCGATAAACTGTGATGCGTCACTGCAGTTCTAACTCGCATAGCTGCCGTCGAGAATCGCGCGCCACCACGTTTCGTTATTTAAATACCAGTCGACGGTTTTCGACAATCCTGTGTCGAAGGTCTCCACTGGTACAAAACCCAGCTCGCTGCTTATTTTGCCCGCCTCAATCGCGTAGCGCGTGTCGTGGCCCGGGCGGTCGGTCACAAAAGTAATGAGCGACCTAGCGCTCTGCCCTGCCGCACAGGGCGAATCGGGGAATCGCTTGGCTAGCGAGGGATCTTCGGCAAAGCGCGCATCGAACAGATCACACAGAAGCTGCACGACATCGATATTGCGCCACTCGTTGTGTCCGCCAATATTATATGTCTCTCCGGCGCGGCCCTTTTTGATGACCCTTTCGATACCCCGGTTGTGGTCGTCGACGAAAAGCCAGTCGCGAATCTGCGACCCATCGCCGTAAATAGGCAGGCTCTTTCCGCTGAGAATATTCAGCATGCAAAGCGGTAGCAGCTTTTCTGGAAACTGATACGGCCCGTAGTTATTCGAGCAGTTGCTCGTCGTCACTCGCAGGCCAAACGTGTGGTGGTAGGAGCGCACCAGATGATCCGATGCCGCCTTGCTGGCTGCATAGGGGGAATTGGGTGCGTAGGGCGTTGTCTCACTGAACGCGGGGTCCTCTGCGCCTAAGGTGCCATACACTTCGTCGGTGGAGACGTGATGGAATAAATTATTCCGCCGATCTCCTGACTCGCCTTCGCTGTCCAGCCAACACTTCTTGGCCGCTTTGAGCAGCGTGTGGGTGCCGACGATATTGGTCTCGATAAAGGCATCGGGACCGGTTATGGAGCGGTCGACATGGCTTTCGGCAGCAAAGTGCACCAGCGTGTCGATCTCATGCTCGTTCAGCAGGCTTTCAATGAGCGCTTGATCATTAATGGAGCCTTTCACAAAGGTGAACCAAGGAGCGTCCATCGCCGCGGCTAAATTATGTTTATTGCCGGCATAGGTCAGGCAGTCGAGCGCCACTATCGTGTCGTCGGGATTCGCACTGTGCCAGTAATGTACGAAATTGGCGCCGATGAATCCTGCCGCGCCGGTGACGAGTAGCTTGCTCATTTAACTTACCTTGGGGGTGGTGAAAGAGCGCATCGCTGAAATCCGACTCTTCGCCTGCAAAATTTATGGCGTATTATCGTTGGCTAGGGCGCTGAGTACCAGTGCTAGCTGCTCTTGCCAAGAATCCTGCGGGCAATCTAAGCCCCCCATCAGCCGGCTTCTGTCCATTACGCTATAGGCCGGACGCTGCGCAGGAGTTGGGTAGTCGGTGGTGGGAATTGCGCGCAGTTCGCAGCTCGTCTGTAAGAGCCCCGCGCTAAGCGCCTGGCGTTGGATCTCTGCGGCGAAGTCATACCAGCTGATCGCACCGCCATCGCTCCACTGCGTCACGCCATTCAATTGCTCACCCGCGCTTAGCAATTGAGCGGCCAGGTTAAGAATCACGGCAGCGAGTGAGTGAGCAGAAGTGGGTGAGCCAATCTGATCGCTAACCACCGAGAGCGACTCACGCTCGGCCATAAGCCGCAGCATTGTCTTGACGAAATTCGCGCCGTACTCACTGTAGAGCCACGAAGTGCGAACGATCACCGCGTCGTGATTCAGAATGCTGAGCACGCGCTGCTCACCTTCCAGCTTACTTGCGCCGTAAACCCCTAAAGGCTGCGTTGCCGACGCTTCTGTATAGGGTGAAGTAGCAGCGCCGTCGAAAACAAAATCGGTGGACACATGGATCAGCTTGGCGCGGGTATTTTGTGCCGCCCAGCGCGCGAGATTTTCAGGACCAGTCGCATTGATGGCGAAAGCCTGCTCCTGTCCAGATTCGGCTTTGTCTACAGCGGTGTAAGCCGCTGCATTGATGATTAAATGCGGAGCAAGCGCGTCAAGAACGCTGTCGACCTGTGTCGGGCTGGCGACATCAAGCTCATCACGACTTAAAGCAATAAGCTCGGCGTTTTTCGCCAGTTCGTGAGCTTGCCATGCGGCGCTTACGCATTGACCCAGTTGACCATTGGCACCGAGTAAAACGAGGCGAACTCTCTCGGTGCTGCAGTTAAGAGTTTCGCTCAACGATCTGCGCTCCGAAAACCATTTAGCCTAATCATAGGTGGCTGCTTCGGCAAACACAGCTCCGGCCCGGTCTTTTTCCGACAGCAGCGGCTGCGCGCCGACCAAGGGCCAATCAATTGCGAGACTGTCGTCGTTCCAAAGCAGGCAGTGATCGTCGCTTGCGTCATAATATTCTGTGCACTTATAAATTAGCTCGGCGCTCTGACTCATCACATAAAAACCGTGAGCGAAGCCCGGCGGTACCCACAGCTGTTTTTTGTTCTCAGCTGACAGTTCGACGCCTACCCACTGACCGAAAGTTGAAGACGAGCGGCGCATATCGACTGCCACGTCGAACACTCGGCCAGAGCCTACTCGTACAAGTTTTCCCTGCGGCTTTTTTAACTGGTAGTGCAGCCCGCGCAGCGTGCCCTGACTCGACAGGCTTTGATTGTCCTGTACAAAAGTCACGTCGATCCCGCGCTCGGCGAAATGCGAGGCGCGGAAGGTTTCCATGAAGTAGCCACGATGATCGCCGTGGACCGTTGGATCGAATACTAAGACATCGGCAATGGCGGTAGCGCTAATCTTCACGAAGAAACCTCGTTGGCGGTAATGAGTTAAAACAGTGTCTGCTCAGCTGTGAACACACAAAAAAGGCTAAAGCGAATTGCCGAGGCTCTCTTCGTGTAGCAGCTGCTGCAGATAGCTGCCGTAACCGCTTTTTTCAAGCTCTTTGGCCAAGGCAGCAAGCTGCGAGCTGTCGATAAAGCCTTGCCGGTAGGCAATCTCTTCCGGACAGCCGATCTTCAGGCCTTGGCGCTCTTCGAGCACGCGAATGAAAACCGCCGCATCTAAAAGCGATTGCACGGTGCCGGTGTCTAGCCACGCGGTGCCGCGATCGAAAAGCTCAACTTTTAATGCCTTTCGCTCTAAATACACTTTATTGACGTCGGTAATTTCGAGCTCGCCGCGAGCCGAAGGTTTGATGTTCTTCGCGATCTCTACGACGTCATTGTCGTACATATACAGACCGGTAACGGCGTAATGGGATTTGGGCTGCTTAGGCTTTTCTTCGAGATCGATCGCGTTATTGTCCGCGTCCAGCTGCACCACACCGTAGCGTTCGGGATCGGTAACATAGTACGCGAAGACGCTCGCTCCACTTTCTTGCTGCACTGCGCTGCGCAGCGTCTCTTCGATCTGATGGCCGTAGAAAATATTGTCACCGAGTATGAGGCACACGCGGCTATCTTGAATAAAGTCTTCACCGATTATGAATGCCTGTGCGAGACCTTCAGGTTTGGGCTGCTGAGCGTAGGTAAGGGAAATACCCCATCGCTGTCCATCGCCCAGGAGCTGCTCGAACATAGGCGCGTCTTCGGGCGTGGTGATGATCAGAATGTCTTTGATGCCCGCCTGCATAAGCGTCGACAGCGGGTAGTAGATCATGGGCTTGTCATACACTGGCATCAGCTGCTTAGACGCCGCGAGCGTCATCGGATGCAAGCGGCTGCCACTGCCACCGGCGAGGATAATTCCTTTGGTCATAAATCTCTCAAATACGTTTTCGGCGCAGGCGCTCGGTTGATCTTTAGGTGGCTCACCCAAGACTCTGACGGCACCTTGTTACCGTTTCTTTACCACCGCCTCGATGAGCGCTGGGAGTTCTGTATAAAAAGTCGTGCTGGGCTGCCAGCTTAGTCGTTGCTGGGCTTCGGCATTATCGAACACAGCGTCTCTGGTCAGATTTCTCGCCGTGTGCAGTCCAATACCGCCCCGATAAAGCCCTAATTTGCCGAGAATTTCAGCCGTGGCAGCGGCGGTAAATAATATCACGGCAGGCATTCTTAGATGTGACGGGCGCCGCCCCAATGCCGCATAAACTGAATCCTGCAAGGCATTCATCGAATAGCGCTGGCCGTCGGTGAGAGTCACAAGCACCCCGCCGCTATCCCGCGGCGCCCTTTGCTCGGAGGCTGCGGCAATGAGTGCGCCAGCGACATCGCTCACGCCTACTAGGGAGACATAGCTGTCGAGCCGAGGCAAACGCGGTAAAAGTTTGGCGTGTGTTAGACGAATTAAGGCAGCGAGATTGCCGCGCATCTCGGGCCCGTAGATGTTGGTCGCGCGGAGGATTACCACTTCAATTTGCTTGGCTTTCGCGGCGGCCAATAGCGCCCTTTCCACCGCTGCTTTGTCTTCGCCATAGGCGGTGCGAGTGCTAGCAGGCTCCGCCGCCAGCACGGTGCTTAAATAGACAAAGCGTCTTACACCCGCGCTTATTGCCGCGTGTAAGAGCGCCAACGCGCCCTCTAGATTCACCGCGCGGGCCTGCTTCGAGGCCGCCGCACCGACATGCGCAATTCCCGCTAGGTGTATTACGGTAGTGACATTCTTACAGACAGCAGACAGTGAGTCGGGGTCGCGGAGGTCGCCGCAAAGGTGATTTTTCCGGCTCTGCGCAGAGCTGTCTTTACTCAGTAGCAGCTTGGTTTCTACGGGACACTGCTGCTGCGCAATTTGCCTAAGCAGTTCACGCCCTACAAAGCCTGTGGCGCCAGTAATAAGCCACAGCGGGGGTGACTGTGTGCTGCTCAAAACAGGCGCCAGCCGTGCTTATTGAAAAAAGTGACTGCGGATTTCATAAAGTAGCGCTGATGATCTTTGCCTTTCTGCGCGGCATTGCCGCCACCGTGGCGCACACGCAGGGTGGGCAGGTAGACAACCTCGCCCAATTTGCCCAGACGGATAGATAGATCGAAGTCTTCGAAATAAAGGAAGAACTTAGGGTCGAAGCCGCCGCTGCGCACCAGCGCATCGCTGCGACATAGCATGCAGCAGCCGCTGACAATTTCCACTTTACTCGCTGTAGGCGCATCCTGCTGTTGAGCCGCCCTGCCATACTTAAGCGCAGGTTTTGTGTCTAAGTCGCGGCGTTCGTAGGCAGCCATTTTCTTCACGAATTTACGTTTCATGAACGGCGGCGCAAATCCCCGCAGCCAGAAAATAAACAGGCTGGGATAGGATTTACACAGATGCTGTTTGTTGCCCAGAAAGTCCGTGGCCGCTGGGCTAATCAGCACGGGCAGCTGAGGAGTGTCGGCGCCGGCTTGCTGCTCGGCGTCATCAAAACTTTGTAAGTACTCAAACAGCTTGCTTAGGCTATCCGTCGCCAGTTCGACATCGCTGTTCAGAATGAGGTGGTAGTCGGAATCGAGCTTAGCAAGAACGCGGTTATGCGCTTTCCCATAGCCCACGTTACCAAAGCCCTGTTGAAGAGTGATCGATACGTTCGCAGCGTTAAGCCGTGAGAGATCAAGCCCCAGCTCGCGCACATCGAGCGTGGGCGTTTCCGCGTTATCGATCAGCGTTAGTTGCAGGCTCGTTGCCGGAAAGGCCTGCTGCGCGTACTCAACCGCGGCCACCAAAGACTCGAGCAAACGCTCCAGCTCACCTTGGGGGCTGTGGTAAGTCACTATGGAGGCGGAAAGACGAAAGGTGGTCACGCGGCGGCGTCCTACGAGTGCCCGATGTGTTCAGGCCTTTGTGCTAAGTCGTGCAGCTAGTTATGTGTTGTGTGCGGGTTAAGCTGCTGGGTATCGGAGCCTACTAGCTGCCCGTGCCAATGGGGCCCGCCGCGATAATTGAAATGCTTGCCTCTAAAGGCTGCAGCTGCACTACTTTAACTCGTGGAGTCTTAAATATCGACTAGGCGATCACCAAAGGGAGTCGACACCACCCGCTTACCTGGCGGGACTTGATCAGGCTCGATGCGGCGAGGTCGAAAGCGACGGCCCTGTTCGTCTGGATTCACTACTTCACCGCGCTGGCCCCTAGCGGCGCGCTGGCGCAGGGCTTCGAAGGGATTGCTCGGCTCGCCGTCAGGATCATCAACGAACGCGAGATCTCCTGATTCATTGTCCTCAGAGGTTTGTAAGTCATTACTTCTGTGTACTTCCGCGACCGAAAGGGGCGCAGCCTTGGCAATGGTGAGCTCTGCTCGATTGCGCTCTGGGTCGCAGACCACGCCTAGCCCCTCAAAGGGCAGACACACCCGTGAAGAAGGATACTGAACCTGAACCGCGCCGCTAGCAGACAGCGTGGCACTGAAGTTCTCATAGCTTGGGATTGTTTGCAGCTCCCCGGTCTCTACCTGAAGCGAGACTGTCTCGCCGGTCGCGTGCTGCAGAAGTATCGAGCGCTGTTTCCCTATACGCGTGGTGCCTACGAGGCTAAAGACAGGTGCTGTGTCTGAGCTGCCCACTCTTGGTGTTTCGACTCTGTTTTGGGTATTGGCGTCGTCGCTATCGATAGCCCCAAATAGCGTCAGACTCTCTTGCCCGATAAGAGAAGAAGAAACGAAGACGAGCGGAAGAATAGCGGAAGACATTCGGTGGAATTTGCGAAGACCACTAAAACGCCGGAAAGCTAGCAAAAACGACCGCCGAGTGCTGCTAAATCCTTGTTTTCGCATCATAGTTTTTCACCCTGCGGAAAGAGCTGAGTCGCACCGCGTTAGCTTTTAATGACAATCAGGCTGTTAACTGTTTTACACGGCGCAATGTAAAGCACCAAGAATAGCCTAAAACCGCACAAGGACTAAAAGTCTTGTTTGCGCCTGTTTTGCTCGACCTCACAAAGACATAAAACTGCTTATAGCCCCGGTTATTTAGACTCCAGTGCCCAGCGAATAGTTTGTGGCCGCGCGGGTTTTGTTGGCTTCCTATGCAGATTGAGCGCCGACTAGCATCAGAGTAAGCGCTATTTAGCACTCAAGATAGTACAGCTTGCCAAATAGTAAAGCTTGGCAGCTCGCATAGTTTTTGGCCAAAAAAAAGCGGCTGCTCTCGCAACCGCTTCTCTTTGCTCAGGCCTGCCTTCGAAGACCTAAAAGCAGAAGGCCTGAAAGCTAGGCTTACTTATCGAACTGAATCGAATCGCCCAGCCCTTCCACTGCCACTTCTTCCTGCTTTGGCGCCGAGCCGTTTTCTAGCGTCTCTTTGAGCGCACGGCCGTAGGCAATGCGGGCAGTTTGCAGAGCAGCGGCCTGGGCCTGAAGACGGGCAAGCTCTGAATCTACGTACTGAAGGCTGCCAAGCTGCGCCTTTGTTTCGTCTGAGAGCTTGTCCGTATCGTATTCTTTTCCATCAATGGTGATTGTAGCCATTATTCTGATTTCCTTAACTATTATGTCTTATCTGTTATTTCTTAACTCTCTGAGCTAGCCCCGAGCGCTAAATCGCGGTTTGTCATGAACGCCGGTTATCTGCGCAGACATGGGAAAGAATTGTAACGGACAGACGCTGAGATTGCGATGCCGACGCCTTAGCCGTGTCGCGGACTACCGCCTCGTAGTGACACAGCTCTAGCGATAATCTCCTGCTCGATCGGGCACTGCGGGGCGCTGCGCTGACGCTTTCTCACCACTCTTTGCCGCTGGGCAAACGCCGCGCTGATCTCCGCGCTAGGGCATTCACCCTCACCAAGCACATTAGGCGCAGCAATCGACACTTCGTTAACTGCACTAAGAAGGGACTGCTGGTCAAGGTGCGCATAGCGCTGCGTGGTTTTGATTTGCGTGTGACCAAGAATGCGCTGCACCTCGTACAGGCTTCGGCCGTTGTTCACGAGAAAACTCGCGAAGCTATGACGCAGGTCGTGCACGCGCACATCCGCTAAGCCCGCTTGCTGTCTTGCCGTATCCCAGGAATAGAAAAAACTAACAAACGGTTTGAGCGTTTTGGGGTTGGCGAAGACAAAGTCACAGGTCTTTGGAATGCTGTCGAGCAACAGTTCAAGCCCGGTCGAAATGGGCACATGCCGCGCCTTGCCTGACTTGCTCATTGGTATGCGCCAAATCTTCGTATCGCGGTTAAAGTCTTCCCAACGCGAATCCAATAGCTCGCGCTTGCGCGCCCCGCTTAGGATAAGCCCCGGAATAATATACTGCAGCATGGGATTGCGAGAACGCTTTACGCAGTAAACCAGCCTATCGACCTCATCCGAACTCAGATAGCGTTCCCGCTTATTATTTTCTTCCAGCAGGGGCGTGCCCTTCACGACATTCTTCTCTACGCCCGGTGTCTCCCACTTAATCGCGAGGTTATAGATATAGCGCATTAAGATAATGACACGATTAATCGTTCCCGGTTTATGCGTTGGGCGCCGCGCGCTGATGAAAGCAATGAGGTCTTGTTTGCTCAGTTCATGCAGGCATTTGTCGCCAAAGAACGGGATAACGTGGTTATTGATGAGGCTTAAATCCGAATCATAGGAGCGTTTGTAAGTACGAATGAAGGGCAAGTAAGACTCGCGAACGAAGTGGGTGATTGATGGAGAATCCGTTTGGATTGTCTTTATGGCGGGTTCACTTGAGGCAGTGCTGCCGAACGGTTGTGAGAATGCCGAGAGCTGCGCCAACGACTTTGCCGCGCGGCGCTCTTCCACGAGCCTGCGAACCGTCGCTAGTTTCAGGAAATCGGCATCGCCTATTTTTAACTGGCAGACCTTCCCTGCTTCGCTGCGCTCACGCAAATAGTAGGTTTTGCGCCCGCTCGGGCGAACCTGGACTAGCAGGCCCTTCAATACGGAATCGAAGTAGTCTTGTTTTTGTTCAGCGCTGCAGGTGAGCTTATCAACAAGCCCCTGAGTCAGTTTGATAACCGGCACGCTTTTGTTCCCTAATGTCATTGTGATTTGAATGGGGAGAGCTATCGTGCGTTTATTGGGGAAACTTGATGATGCTTGAAAATTCTTCTTGTGAAGATCGGGAGTTTGGCTTTTAAGGTCGGGAGTAATGAGGGATTGGGTGGGATGTTTGTGGGGAGGTGAACTATTGCTGTTTTTAAAGGGGTTTGAGCCCTTTAAATTAATCGAGGTAAATGGTTGTTTGGCTTAGAGTCGCAAAAATTAGCGTTGGTATGGTATTACTTGCTCAGAAAAAGGGGTCTGACCCCTTTAGCAACCCCTTTAGTAATACTACGATGCTCTGGACCAAACTACTCAAAAGACTCAGCGAAGACGTAAACGAGCACCTTCTGAAGCAGAACGAGCTGCTGAAGGCGCAGGTTCTGGAGTTGCAAGCGCACCAAACGGGTCGGGTACGCTTTTCCGTTTTCTTCAAAAGACGCATGGCTCGGCTGGCTAAGCTGATTACTCCAGAGGGACTGTCGGAAGCCTGTTTGGTGGTGAAGCCCAGCACCGTGTTGCGGTGGCACAGAGAGCTGGTTGCCAAGAAGTTCGATGGTTCAAAAAAG
>CBFIDY010000015.1:0-32670 GCA_965661495.1 Pseudohongiellaceae bacterium
CCTGCGCCAACTTGAGTTAGATATCTTGTACGACCCCGAAGGCGGGCGCTACACCGATCCGCTGCTACCTCGTTTGGCGAAGGAGCAGGGTGCCGATAGCGATTTCAGCAGCCAACACCTTGATGCCCCGGGCTTCAAGGTGTTGCACGCTCAGGATATCGATGTGCGCAGCAGCTGTGCGACATGGGTCGCTTGCCTGACTGAGGTCAAAAAATGGTCGGATGCAAACCCCACCCATATTCCTCTGCTCATCATGTTTAACGCCAAAGAGGGCGGCGGTTCCTTCCCCGGTTCTCAGCAGGCCCTAACGTTTACCCCGCAAGCTTACGCAGATCTCGAAGAAGAGATCTTGAGTGTTATTCCTCGGGAAAAAATCATCACCCCTGATGATGTGCGAGGTAATGCGGCAACGCTGCGCGAGGCGGTGCTCGCGCGAGGCTGGCCTAGCCTGAATGAGAGTTTGGGGAAACTGATTTTTGCTATGGATGAAAGGCCAGAGAAGGTTGCGGTCTATTTGGGTGATGCGAAATCCGCGGAGGGTAAGCTAATTTTCCCCAATAGCACGTCAGAAGACGCCCCACATGCGGCCTATTTTACTCTGAACGGTGCGATCGATCAGCAGGAGAGGATACGCCGCGCAGTGCGAGCGGGCTTCCTAGTCCGCACACGCGCCGATGCCAACACGTTCGAGTCTCGTAACAATGACATCTCGTCGAGGGAGGCTGCGTTTGCCTCCGGTGCTCACTATATCTCCACAGATTATTATCAGCCGCGGTTAGAATTCAGCGACTATTCTGTTCGTTTGCCGGGTGATGCTCCCGTGCGCTGCAATCCGCAGCGCACTCAGGCGCCCTGTCATTAAACGGTCACTGCCCGGTCACTGAATTTTCACTAAAGCTTCACGGTGCGGTCATAAGATCCGCCCACACTCCGCCGATCGATTAGATAACTCTAATTAGTCATGTGAAGGCGGGTAGTATGAAGACTCTCAAAGTTCGCAGCATCTTTATCTCCGACGTGCATCTCGGATTTCGCGGCTGCCAGGCCGATGCGCTCCTGCATTTCCTCCACTCAACCGAAGCCGAATATCTTTTTTTAGTAGGCGACATCGTTGACTTCTGGTCGCTGAAAAAATCAGCCCATTGGCCGCAGCAGCATACCAATGTCATTCGCTCGATTTTGGGTAAGGCTAAGCACAATACCAAGGTAATCTACGTGCCAGGTAATCATGACGAAGTGATGAGGCAGTATGTGGGACACGCCTTTGGCAATATTGAGGTACATCGCGACTATATTCATCAAACAGCCGACGGCAAGCGGCTACTAGTTCTACACGGCGACGAGTTTGATGCCATAGTTAAAAACAGCCGCTTCCTCGCCAAGCTTGGCGGCTATGCTTATGACACGTTATTAAGTCTTAATTACTTCGTAAATCGCTACCGACGCTTTTTCAATTTCTCTTATTGGTCTCTCGCGGGCTATTTGAAGCACAAGGTTAAGAACGCGGTTGAATTTATTTCTAGTTTTGAGGCAGCGCTTGCTCGTGTTGCGAAAGAGCGCAAAGTCGACGGTGTTGTCTGCGGGCATATCCATCACGCTGAAATCCGTCAGATCGATGAGGTGCTTTACTGCAATGACGGCGACTGGGTAGAGAGCTGCACTTCGATGGTGGAATATCCAGACGGCAGATTAGAGCTCATTTACTGGGCTACGGAATTCAAGCGCTCGACTTTATCTGAGGTCGAGGAGCTTATCGGTGAAGAGCTCTTCTCTCGTTCAAGTGCTACCGATGTGACTGCAGCGCGCGGTGACGAGAAGATCAATAGAGCAGCTTAGTTTTGTGCCTCTTCTGTGTAATAAAAATGCTAAGAAAAGTACATATTTCTGTCGCGCCACTGTAATAAGCCGAATCTAAACTTGCGCCGCCTAACCGAAACTTCCTCAATAAGAAAGCGGGTTCTCAAGGTAAGAGGGGACATAGCGCCCCAATTCAATCTATCAAATGCTTTTCACCGGCAGCGCCGGTGCTATTCGATCTTGGAGAATAAGATGAGCTATTTTAGTTCTAAGACCAAGCAGGGCCTTTATGGTGTGTTACCCCTGTTTACCGCAGCAACACTGGCATCGACGGCTGTACACGCTCAGGAGTCTGAGCAAGTTCAGCGTATAGAAGAGGTCGTTGTAGTGGGTGCCGCCCGCACTTATTCGGCACTAGCAACTACTCAGTCGATGAACGATCAGCAGAGCCCGATCACTTCGATCCTGTCTACTATCGATAACCTTCCCGGTGTGAATATTACCGAGGGTGATACTTTTGGCTTCGACGACTGGTCGACCACGGTGAACTTGCGAGGCTATCAGACGAGTCTCGCCGAACAGCAGGTAGGCACGACGATCGACGGCTTTCCTAATGGCGACTCGAACTACGGCGGCGGTGCCAAAGCCAACCGCTATATCGACACGATGAACTCTGGCGGCGTTGAAGTGAACCAGGGTATTGCCGCTATCGACACACGCACTACTGAGTCCCTTGGCGGTACGCTAAATTTCACAACTAACGCGCCGGAGGAAGAAGAGCGCCTGCGCGTGCAGCTTGTGCAGGGCGATTTCGAGTCTCAGCGCTATTACGGCCGCTATGATACCGGTCGCATTCTCAATGACACCACCAAAGCCTGGGTCTCTCTCAATCACAATGAAGCGTCAGACTGGATGGAAGGCTCGGCGCAAAACGAACGCGACCATTTCGCAGCCAAGTTTGTCACTGAGCTCGACGATTTCACACTCAGCGGCTACTACGTTTTTGATGACATCCAAGAAAATAACTATCAGCGCGTTACGGCAGCTGAGTTCGCAGAGGATCCCGACAGCGATCGCCTCAACGGCAACTGGACCAATGTGCCTTACATTAATCAGGTCTATCGTCAGGGCTGGGGAACGCTGCGTGAGAACCGCTTCGGCTATTTAAAGCTCGACTATGAAGCGAGTGACAGCTTCAACGCGTCATTTGGTGTTTATGACCATCAGATGGAAGGTCGAGGCGATTGGATTCCACCTTACATTGGCGACTTGGTCGATGATAACGGCGGTGCTGAAACCGAAGTTGGGGGCAATCTTCCGATTATCGGCGGCGGTCTGATCGGTGCAATTAATTTTGTGAATGCGGCGGGCGAGGCGCTAACGCCAGATCCTAGCTGTGTATCGTCAATTACTTTCCCCTATGGCGGGGCGGGCCCCGAGAGTGATCCGCTGTGTTACGGTGCCGGTGCCGTTCCAGTGCAGTCCTACCGTCATACTCACTACGAACGCGATCGTAGCGGCTTTACCGCTGACTTCGACTTCAGCGCGTCGTTGGCGGGTGGTGAAAACACCGTGCGCGGTGGCGTCTGGATTGAAGATTCGACACGCTTAGAGTCTCGTGATTGGCATAAGCTTACCGATGCCCGTGTCGGGATTGAATTTAACGAGATGCCTTATTGGATTCAGTACGATCGCGACTTCAACCGTGAAACTACCATGTGGTATTTGCAGGATGAATTTACGATCGGTGGTCTGACGCTGTCAGCGGGTCTGCGAGAGTTTGATGTAGACAATACTGAAGTCGATCTCTTTGGTGTTGCGCCTATCGAAACTCTCGCGTCTAACACTGACACGCTAATCAGCGGTGGTGCGACATATCAGCTTCCGGTGGACGGAATGGAGCTGTTCCTAGGCTACTCTGAGAACGCCAAGCCGCTGCTTGATACGGTTCTGGAGAGTGAAGGCACTGCGGCGTCTGATCTGGAAGCAGAGCAGGCTGAAAACCTCGAGCTAGGTCTACGCTATGTCAGCCCTCGATTGAATGCGAGTGCCGTCTACTTCGACAACGAGTTCAATAACCGACTTGAATTCTTTGGCCCACAGATTGCCGGCAACATCCCCAACTACTCGATTGGCCTCGCAGGCCGTTTCGATAATGTCGGTGGTATCAGTTCAGACGGCTTTGAGCTAGCTGGCACTGCAGAACTTAGCGAAAACTGGTCCCTGTACGCCTCCTACACCAGTACCGATGCGACCTATATCGGCACAGGTCTTGGTGCCGATGCCGATGCGGCGATCGGCGTGACTTCGGGCAACACAGTAGTCAATACTCCTGACACCATGTGGGTTGTTTCGCTAGACTGGACACGCGATCGCTATCTTGCCGGGCTGTCGACAAAGTATGTCAGCGAGCGCTTTATGGATAGAGACAACGCCTTAGAGACGGACGCGTATACGGTGTCTGACCTTTACCTTGGTGTCGACGGTGGATCAATAAGCGATGCCCTGGAGTCTTTTGAGTTCCGTTTTGTTGTGAACAATATCTTCGATGAGTCATACCTTGGCGGCATCTCTGGATTTGGCGCGTGGATCGGCGCACCGAGAACGGCTTCGTTCGCAATGACAATGGATTTCTAAGTAGCATTGCAGCTGCTGTACCTTGGCCAGCAGCGAATTAAAATTTGAAATAAGAGAATAAGAAAAGAGTGTGTTGCTTGGCGATGCACTCTTTTTTTTACGTTGTAAGCAAGAAATTGGGAGCTAGAATTTTTTAGTCATCAGGATGTAAAAAACTTAGATTAGTCTCATCCCTGACGTAAAGCATTGCGTCTCTCCCCTGTAGTTTAACGCCGGCCCTGTGCCGGCGTTGTTTTATCTGTGCGTCTGCTTTCACGCCTCGCCTCGTCACAGTATGTTCATAATTCTGCGCTACGGTAGTAGGGTATTCATCATCGTCTCTTAAGGAGCTAGACCATGCGTCCTCGTCATCCTCACGCTACAGCCTCATTGCCGCTCGCTTCAATAAAACGCGCCAGACCGCGGCTTACGCGGCGCCGCTTCTTACAGATGGGAGGCACGTTTCTCGGTGCGCTTGCGATGAGTGGTCTGTCAGCATCTGTTTTCGGCGCAAGCAGACGCCTTAGCCGGGTGGCAGCCTATCCTTTTACTCTAGGCGTCGCGTCAGGCGATCCGACAGCGGACTCGGTTGTCCTGTGGACCCGAATCGATCCTGCTGCCCTCCAGGGGCAAGACATGGCAAGCGAAGGACTGCAAATCGACTATGAAATAGCCAGCGATCGCAGCTTCGCGCGCATTGTGCGCAGCGGCAATGTGGTAGCTCCCGCTCAGCTTGGACATTCTGCCCATTGCGAAGTGAGGGGTTTGCAACCGGCGACGGAGTATTTCTATCGCTGGCGTTTGGCCGGTGAGGTAAGTCCCGTCGGTCGCACAAAAACTGCGCCACTGGCGAGCGCTACCGTTGAGAGTTTGCGCTTTGCCGTTGCGTCCTGTCAGCAGTACGAGCAGGGTTTCTACACAGCCTATGAACACATGAGTGCAGAGGACTTGGACTTTGTCGTGCACCTTGGTGACTACATTTACGAAAGCAGCTGGGGCCGAGTATTAGTGCGTAATCATGAAGGGCCAGAAATTCAGACGCTCAGCGACTACCGTGCTCGCTACACAACCTATAAGAGCGATGAAGACCTGCAAGCAGCGCACGCAGCTGCGCCGTGGATTATCACCTGGGATGATCACGAGGTGGACAACAACTATGCCGCAGACATTGCTGAAGACGACCAGACGGTCGATCAGCTTCTCGCGCGCAGAGCGGCTGCTTATCAGGCTTTCTTTGAGTTCACACCTATTCGTCTGCCAGTGGGGCGACAAGGGCCAGACATGCCGATCCACCGCCGCCTGCGCTTCGGCAATTTGCTCGAAATGAGCGTATTGGATACGCGGCAGTATCGTAGCGACCAGGCCTGCGGCGACGGCCGTAAGCCAAGCTGTGCTGCACATCAAGACAGCAGCCGCACGCTGCTTGGGCAGGCGCAAAAGAAATGGCTTTTCGACAGTCTTGCGAGTGCGGATACCAAGTGGAACGTAATGGCCCAGCAGATCATGATGGCGAGCCTACGCTCGGTTGGCGACTCGGGTGAGGAGCTGTGGCCTATGGATATTTGGGACGGCTATCCCTTCGAGCGTGACGAATTACTGCGCCATCTTCACGAGCGTGGCACCCCTAATCCTGTGGTGCTAACCGGTGATATCCACTCCAATTGGGTCGCCGATCTACAGCTGGATTTTGACGATGAGCGCTCGGCGCTTGTGGGGACAGAGTTCGTCGGTACGTCCATTACCTCCGGCGGCGACGGCGTCGATCTGTCAGCCTACGGAGAGTCACTGCTCGCTAATAACCCCCATGTAAAGTTCTACAACGGTCAGCGCGGTTATATGTTGGCGACTGTTGATGACAAACAGTGGCAGACCGACTTTAAGATTGTCGACAAGGTGACAGAAAAAGGCGCGCCCCTGCATACCCGCGCTAGCTATGTTGTGGAAGCGGGAGAGGCGGGTGCGAAAGCTGTGTAGCTGAGGCTCACTGGGCGAGCAGTGTCGCCACGGTGTCGGCGCTGATCGCCTCTTTCGAGTCAGTCCATGTGCTGCGGATAAAATTGATCAGCTGCGCCATTTCAGCTGCAGTGAGTGCTCCGGCGAAGGAGGGCATTTCGCCGCGTCCGATGATTAATTGCAGCGCAACATCCACGCCGCTGCCTCGTACGATTTCACTCGCAACCAAGGACGGGTACACGCCGCGCAGGCCACGGCCGTCTGGCTGATGACACTCCGCGCAGTTGTCCATGAATAATTTCTCACCGTCGCCAGCTTCCTCTGCCAGCAGAGGGATGGGGGCTAGCAGGACGGTTAGAAGGCCCACTCTCGCTAGCCTTTGTCGCATAGTCCAAGCAGTGTGCCTAATTCCCGTTACTCTTATCACACTTCGTACTCTGATCAATTCAGCTGTTAGGTCCATAAGCGCTCGTTTAGCTACAAGATTAAGCTAACACTCCGCGTCGATCCGCGCCTGTGATATAAACCAAGTATAGCAGTCTGCATTTTTCCTCGCTTAATTGAGTAAGAGAAATAAAGGCAGAGGAGTGCAGAGAGCGGGGAGATGGCAGGGTATTCCTTGCGGAACAATACGACAGACAGTTGAGCAACTATGGCGCTTTTTAGAAAAAGAAAGGCAGTACCCAACTACGAGAAGAGCGACAATCCGCTGAGCGTCGCCCAGGTAGAGCATTTTCATAGCCGTGGCTATGTCGTATTGGATTTGGGCTTGAATGATACTCAGCTGCAGGCGATTGTCGATGGCGTTGAGCCGCTGTATCCGGAGGACCGTTTGTTGAGTCCTACAGCGCCGGCGCGAGTGCAAGACGCGTGGAAGCAGGTCGGCGAAGTGCGCCAGCTTGCGGTTGCGCCCAAGGTGCTCGGCGCTCTCGAGCAACTGTTTGGGCGCGCAGCGCTGCCGTTTCAAACGCTGAATTTTCCAATTGGCACACGCCAGCGCACGCATTCGGACACCGTGCACTTCGATTCGCGTCCAGCGGGCTTCATGGCTGGCGTCTGGGTGGCGCTAGAGGACATCGATCGCGACAACGGGCCGCTACAGTATTATCCGGGCAGTCACAGCTTGCCTGTGTATACCCTCCAGGATTTTGGTCTCGAGCCCGGTTACGAAAATTATCCCGCCTACGAAACCCATATTCACGATTTAGTTGAGACTGAGGGTTTAGCGGCGGAGTACGGCTGTATTCAACGTGGACAGGCGCTCATCTGGCATTCCAATCTTCTTCACGGTGGCGCGGCACAGCGGGATCTGAGCCGCAGTCGACATTCCCAGGTTACCCACTACTACTTCGAAGGCTGCGAGTACTTAACGCCGCTCCTAAGCACGCCTGAAGGCGCTGCGCGTCGCGATCCTTTTTGGATACCGGCCAGTGCCGACTTCGTCTTGCCCGAAGCGCATCCTGTAAATCGGATAAAAAGTAAACTTAGAAGTCTGATTAAACGCGGTGGGCAAGCTTAGGTGTCTTTGTGTCACCCATCTACGCTCAGCGGCGGGATAGCAGCTGAGGCGCACTGTTCGCTCATGGCGCAAAGCTATGCCCGCCTGCTTGGTGAGCCACTGCTTGATGGTGTTACCTATCCCTCTGCTGCGCAGATCTGGGCCGCAGAATGCGGCTTGCTCTCTCACGACACTCAGGCTGATCCTGTATTCAACTACGCCAATAGACTTGCTCTTGAACTGTTTGAACGAGAGTTCGATTCTATGGTGGGTTTACCCTCGCGGCTTTCATCAGAGGCGCAGGTTGATCACGACCGAATTCGGCTGCTCGATGAAGTGACGCGTCACGGCTACATTGCCAACTACAGCGGAGTGCGCATCAGCGCGACGGGGTGCAGATTTGAAATAAGCGGCGCCGTGGTGTGGAACCTAATCGATGAAGCGGGGGTTTACCGAGGGCAGGCGGCAAAAATTACGCAGTGGCGCTATTTGTAATCGGAACGAGTGGCGTCAATTCGTCAAGAAAAGAGAGAAGCACGATGGCTGATAACACTACTAACAAAGAGACTATTAGCTGGGACGATTTTATGCGCGTCGATTTGCGCGTAGGCACGATCGTGGCGGTAGAGGATTTTCCTGAGGCGCGAAGGCCAGCTTATAAATTGCAGGTGGATTTTGGCGAGGAGATTGGCGTGAAAAAATCGAGTGCGCAGATCACCGCGCTCTACGAGCGAGACTCGCTACTAGGCAAGCAGGTCTTAGCCGTAGTTAATTTCCCGCCCAAGCAAATCGGTCCTGTGCGTTCCGAATGCCTAGTGACAGGATTTCATAATGCCGACGGTGATATCGTACTCACCATGCCTACAGAAAATGTACCTAATGGCGCTCGTCTGCTGTGAGAATTACCCTGCTAAGCAATCGCGATCTGCCAAGTTGTATCGCACTGAATTACCTACTGCCACAGCTGACTCAGCATGAGCTGTGTGTGTTTTTATCCGCTCAGGTCGGCGGCAGCGATAAAGCAGCGAAGCCCGAGGCGCTGAGCAGTCTAAAATTTTACGAGCAGGACCTGTTCAACCAAATAGTGTTTCCGCTGGTTGACGCTAAGTCAGAGTCGGCTGACGCTTCGTTTAAGCCCCAACTGCTGACGTTTAGTGGGCTCGAAAAATTTCTCAGTAGGCCTATCGAAGAGCTTAACGATGTGAACACCGTTGGACTAGAGCGCCTGAGGCAGAGCGAGCCGGAGATCGTTCTGTCTATCCGCTACGGTAAGATTCTTCGCAATGAGGCTATCGCCTTACCCAAACACGGAGTGCTGAATCTGCATTCGGGGCGACTCCCAGAATATCGCGGTGTTATGGCGAGTTTTCGGGCGCTGCAGGCGGGAGATGCAGAGCTCTTCACTACCCTACATACGATAGACGACCCCGGAATCGATACCGGGCGGATCTTAGGCTACTCTCCGCTGCCGCGAGATCCTGATAAGTCCTATCTTTGGCATGTACTGAACCTCTACCGCGGCGGCTGTCAAATGCTGGCTGAGGCGGTAGCGGAAATAAACGCCGGCGCGGTCTTGGAAGGGCAGGAGCAGTCATCCTTGGCTGAACGCGGGGCGTACTACACCTTTCCCACCCAAGACGAGCTCGATACTTTTTCCGCTTCGGGTTTGCGTTTGGTAGACCCCGACGAGCTTATCGATTTGGCGAGGCAATTTAGCTATGGACATTAATGATGGCCTCACTCTGCGCGCGTCTAGTCTTGAAGACGCCGCGTCGGTGCTTGCGCTTTACAGGCGGGTTGCGCAGGTCCCTGGGGGGCTCGCAAGGCTGCCTTTTGAAATAACCATGCCCTATGTCGAAAGTTTTTTAGAGCCGGCCAGTACCCGGGGTGTTGGCGTAGTAGCCGAGTCTGCCGCCGGCGTTGTGCTTGGCGAAATTCACGCATACTCCCCAGCTATCTTTTGCTTTTCTCATATTTTGACGGACCTCACGATAGCGGTGGATCCTAAGCTTCAAGGTTCGGGGTTAGGCCGGCGATTGTTCACTACATTTCTTCAAAAAGTCATCGACGAGCGACCTCATATTAGCCGGGTCGAGCTGATTGCCCGCGAGTCAAACACCCGAGCCATCAAGTTTTACGAGTCTATGGGATTCGAAAGGGAAGGGGAGCTGCGAGGTCGCATATTGAACAGCGATGGGAGTCTTGAAAGCGATATCCCAATGGCGCTCCATTCGACGCGTGATAAGAAGATGAATGGCTTCGGCAAAGGAGACAAAGATGGCAGCGATAGGTGATCTAGAGACGCTGCTTACGACGCTTTCTCCAATAGAAATCGAAGGAGAATGGGTGTTTTGCAGCCTGACCGCAGCGAGTCACGTTCGAGAGGCTGCTTTGATGAAAGAAGCCTTGGCGAGCTTTCGCGAGACCGAAGGATTGAGCTTGCTCGTGCCAAAGAGGCTGGCGGAAGAGAAAGGGCTGCAGTTTGACGGCGTGTTCCACGGCATAACTCTCAATGTTCACTCCAGCCTTCTAGCTGTGGGTCTCACCGCCGCTGTGGCCAACTGTCTCACTCAGCAGGGTATAAGCGCGAACGTTATCGCTGCGAACTTCCATGATCATGTCTTCGTGCCAGCTGCGGATAGCGAAAGAGCTCTGCTCGCATTGCAAAACATCGCTCCTTCATCCGCTTAGATCCGACAAGATTCCAGAGTGGCACCGTTGCTGCTATATTCTGACACCAAGTTTTCACACTGAACGATAACTAAAGAGGTTTACTATGAAACGCCTGCTACCCAAATTCGCTGCGGTCTCACTGGCATTGTCGCTCAGCGCATCCGTTTTAGCCGTTGAGCCAACAGATCCTAGCCTTGCTGAGATTGTTAATTTTCGTCAGTACAGTCCTACTTTTGCCAGTTCGGGCCAGCCAAGCAAAGAGCAGTTTGCTGCAATAGCTGAGAATGGCTTTGAGCGTATTGTCTACATCGCTTTCACCAACAACCCCAATGCGCTAGCGGATGCTGACCAGGTGGTTAAGGGCTTGGGCATGGAGTACATGCACATCCCAGTAGATTGGGAAAACCCGCTAGCCGATGATTTTTATGCCTTCGCCGATTCTCTGCAGCGCAACACCGATAAGAAAACACTCTTGCACTGTCAGGTGAACGCGCGGGCAACGGCTTTTAGCTTTCTGTATCGCGTGATCTATGAGGGCGTAGACATCGCCGAAGCCAAGGCCGATATGAACACCGTGTGGCAGCCCAACGAAACATGGCGCGACTTCATCATCGAGGTGCTTGCTGAGAACGATATCTCAGCGGAATGTGAAGGCTGCGATTGGAGCTTAAGAGACAACGCGTTTTAAGTCTTGGTCAGATCCTGCTCTCATAGCTCTATGCTGCGCTGAATGCCTGCCACGCTGCAGCAGACACAGTGGCAAACAGAGTTGAAGTAAAGACAGCAATAAACAGCAACAAAAAAGGCGAACCGTTTTCGGTTCGCCTTTTTTGTTAGCGCTTGATCAAGCTCCTTTTGATCAAGCCCCTTTGGCAGCTTGTGTGCATACTTCGTTTTCTATTTACTCAGAGCCGCCCTGGTTGACGTTCTTCCAAGTGTAGAAGCCCATGAACATTTCTTCCCAGCTTTGTTCGCCCCAGTTCACTTCTATATTGGGGTCAGGGTTGAAGTCGTTTTGAGCCGAGTTATCGAAGGCGCCGGTGGCGATAATCTTGGTCCCCGCCGGTACGCGAATGGGCGTCTCAAGCTCGTGCGCTAGCTGCCAGTTGAAGGAGTAGGCTGGCACTGAAAGCAGCATTTCTTCTTCGCCGTCTGGATACTGCGCTTTGAAACTCATGCGCTTGCCGCGGAAATGCATATGCGGCATCAGGCTGAAGATTTCAGCTTCCTCAGGCACTAGAGTCACTAGCTCCATCTCGTGGTCCTTGGCGCCCGGGGGAATAGCTATTGAGAAGGCATTGCCGACACCGCCGCCCATGCGCTCTTCAGGAACATAGCCCTCGGGGTAGAAGTAGATACCAATCTCTGTTTCATCGACAGCTTCTTTGCCCGAGGTGGTGTAGTGCATCTGCAGGTTAAGTGACGAGCCTGCGCGCAGGAGGCCGCCGACGCCCTCGGGGTTCAGACTAACCGCGTTGCCCGGCGCATAGCCGGCGATGCTGGCCATATCGGGATCGGTGCCGCCGCCTAGGAAGGCGTTGATGTCGATCTCAGGATTCTCATTAAAAATTGCGCCGATATCCGGCTGTTTACCTGCGGCGACAGCGGCGAAGATCTTAGTGCGAATCGCTGCAGCTTTCTCCTCAGGCAGTTTGTTGAGAATGTCCATGAGTATCTTTTGGAAGTCTGGCGCACCTTCTGGCGGCACGACTGTCGTGATGATGTGGTGGAGAACCGTCGGGTCGCCGGGCACGACTTCCGAGCCGCGAACCCAACGGTCTTCGGTTAGACCGAGATCAACGGGCAGGTCCATGTAGTCGACAACTCCCGTGGCGGGAATGGACTGTGCAGGCACTTTTACGATGAGGTCTGGCTCGCCCAAGGTCCATTTACCCTCTGGCCAAACCAGTGCTGTGAGCGGGTCGCGGTCGCCTTCGACCTTGGCGCCGTTGTTGATCCAGCGCACGAGCATCTGCATCTCGTCGTCGCTGAGGTTCATTTCGTTTTTCATTTTGTGGCTGATCTTGTTATCGATCTGACCTGGTGGCATACGCTTTGTCATGACCACTTCGCGAATCATGGGCGACCAGCCCTGCACTGCGAGGCTGTTGTTCATGGCGAAGGGAGCAATGCCGCCTTCGCGATGACACTCTGCGCAATTCTCGGCAATGATCGGTGCGATATCGTCAGCGTAGGACAGTGACGCGTGCGCGCTAACATTTCGGTAGTCGATAGCTTGGCCGTCAGTGCTCAGGCTGATGAGCTCATAGCTCTCACCCGCTAGCGTGCGCTTGATCGCAGACTCTAGCTGATCGGCAGGACCTCGATAGAGCAGCTCGAAAGAACTTGGGTCGTAGAGTACGGCCTCGTCGAGGCGAGTCAAGCCAAGCATTTCTGCAACGAGCTGCGCATCGTCCATTAGCACTGGTATGTCGAGACCCGCGATATCCTGAGCGACTGCCTCGCGGTCGGTCTGATGACCTGGGTTGAGCAGGAAGAACTCGATGCCTTGATCTGCGTAGACGTTTTGTAAGTCCTTCAGGGTAGCCAGTGCGGCTGCGTCGGTCGCACCCACAGACTGAGGCAATAGGGCGATGGCGGCATGGTCATCGTGCCAGGCCATGCTCTGGAAAGCACCGAGGTGGTCGATTAGCGCGAAGTCGCCTACGCGCTCACCGGCCTGAGCCCCAGCTGCCGCAAAGGCCATGCCGGTTGCTAATAGTTTGAGTGAAAAGTTACGCATCTTGTTGTTCCTCTGATGAATAATTTGCTCGTGTGATGGATGGGAGTTGTGTTTTGCTCAATGAAAACCCACACTTGGATCGAGTTTACTGTAAATTTTAGCGTTTGTGAGCCTTTTCAGGATTTCGGCGCAGACGTCGATCCGATTTCGCCCGGTCACACCAAGGACTACGCCCCATGCATACAGATAGTCTGCTGCTCAATGCGCTTTATTACCTGCTGGCAGCAGTGATTGCAGTGCCGCTATTCAAAAGGCTGGGGCTTGGCTCAATTCTGGGCTATCTATTTGCAGGACTGGTGCTCGGCCCCCACGCGCTTGGCGCCATAGACGACCCAGAATCCGTTCTCCACTTCGCCGAATATGGCGTCATTCTGATGCTATTCGTGATTGGACTCGAGCTAGATCCAGAGAAGCTTTGGGCAATGCGCCGTCATATCCTCGTGCTTGGCGGTTCGCAGGTGATGCTGACAGGCTTGGTCATAGCTATGGGCTTCGCCGCAGTAATCGCGCTGCCGCTCGCTGGCGTGTTGGGATTAACCCTAGCGCTGTCGTCGACAGCCATGGCTATTCAGCTAATGAGTGAGGAGCGAATCCTTGCTTCTCCGCTGGGGCGCAAAGGCTTCTCTATCCTGCTACTGCAAGATATGGCCGTCATTCCTATATTGATAGCCGTTAGCGTATTGGCACCGGCTATGAGCAGCGACGGCGGTGTACCTTGGTACTTTACACTGCTCGCTCTTGCTGGCGTCATTGGCTTTGCTCGCTTCGGTCTCAATGAGGTGCTGGGCTCAGTCGCAAGGACTAATAATCGCGAAGTGATGACAGCGGCGAGCCTTCTGATCGTGGTCGGCGTCGCCGTGCTTATGAACACTGTTGGGCTGTCCATGGGTTTGGGCGCGTTTCTTGCCGGCATCATGTTGGCTAACTCAGACTATCGGCATGAGTTAGAGTCGGATATCGAACCGTTTAAAGGGATTCTGCTCGGGCTGTTTTTCATCGCAATCGGCATGACGCTCAACCTTGGCCTGCTGTGGGAGCAGCCGATCAAGATGTTAGTCCTGGCTATAGGACTCGTCGTCGCTAAGACGCTGATCATAACGGCGATCCTGCGCTGGCAGAAAGTCAGTTTCAAAGAAGGGCTGCAGCTTGGGCTCATGCTGTCCCAGGGGGGCGAATTTGCTTTTGTGGTGCTGTCTCAGGGGCAGCAGGCACAGCTCTTCTCGTCAGCGCTCGCCGAGCAGCTCACTTTAGTGGTGGGGCTCTCTATGGCAATGACTTCGCCCTTAGTCACGCTCTATCGCAGTGTTTGGCGCAGTCGCAGCACGGGGCAGCCCGATCAAGATGCTTACTGGGACTCCCACCAGCCCGAGGTCATCATTGCTGGTTTCGGCCGCTTCGGGCAGATCATCGGTCGCCTAATGCAGGCGCGGCATATACCGTTCACGGCTATGGACAAAGACTCGGCGCACGTCGAGTTCGTAAAACAGTTTGGTAACCGGCTGTTTTATGGCGACCTGACGCGCCTTGACCTCTTACGCAGCGCGGGGATTAAGCACGCTAAAATCCTCGTGGTTGCGGTCAATGACGTCGAGCAGTCCTTGGCCATCATTGACCTTGCGCGCGCGCAAAACGCACGAATCAAGATTATTGCCCGCGCATTAGATCGTTTTCATGCCTATGAGCTGCATAGACGCAAGGTTGACTCCATAGTCAGAGAAACCTTTGCCAGCAGCCTAGAGGCAGCTACCGAGACCTTAGAGCAGCTCGGTTACACAGAGGGGCAGGCACTCGAGGTTACCAAGCGCTTCCGTATGCACGACGAAGAGCTGCTAGAGCGCTCGGCTGCGCATATGGAAGATGCCGAGGAGCTGCGCAAGATCGCGAAGACGGGGCGCCGAGAGCTCGAGCTGCTATTCGAGGAAGACACGCGCACACGGGTAGGTGATTAATATTGGGGCATAGTCTCAACACTTCGGGCTAGTAAACCTAAGCGGGACTAGCGCCGTATTTAGAAGCACAAGAAAAGCCTGCAACTGCAGGCTCGCAAGCAGGAACGAAAAAGGGATTTAACATGGCGACTAAAGGCGTACTTTTACTCAATCTGGGAACTCCAGAAGAGCCCACGGCAAAAGGGCTGCGTAAGTTCTACAAATACTTTTTTTCGGATCCTTACGTATTCGACTTCAACGCCGTGGGCCGCTGGCTTCTACGCAACCTGATCATCATTCCTTTTCGAGCGCCAAAGACCGCTAAGGACTATGCCACGATCTGGATGGACGAGGGCTCTCCCTTAAAAGTCTACGCCGATCGGCTTCTGGAAAGCGTGCAGCAGGCCTACGATGAGGCTGGCGAAGACGTGCTAGTGCTCAACGGCATGGGCTATAGCGAACCTTTCATTTGGGACACTATGGCAGAATTTGAGCGACGCGGCGTGCGCGACATCTTAGTAATGCCTCTCTTTCCGCAGTACTCTACAGCCACTACCGAATCGGTATTCCATGGCGTGCGCGAGTCGGCTAAGAAATGGCAGCAAGCGCCAAATCTGAAATTCGTTGACGATCTCTATGCAGAGCCGGCGTTCATTTCTGCCTGGGCTGCGCTAATCGGTCAGCACGTTAACGACGCGCAGGCGGAACACATTATCTTCAGCTACCACGGTCTGCCCGAGAGCAACATTAAGCGCGCCGACAAAAACGGTGTTTGCGAGATGGGCGCCTGCTGCGAAACGATCACTGATAAGAACAAGCTCTGCTACCGCGCCCAGTGCGTGGCGACTACTCGCAGTATCGCAGCGGCAATGGGTTGGGGAGAGGATCGTTACTCAATCGCTTTCCAATCACGCTTCGGCAATCAGGCCTGGATTCAGCCCTATCTAGACGAGCACCTCGAGATACTTATAGAAAAAGGCGTGAAGAAAGTCGCTGTTGTTACTCCCTCATTCGTCTCTGACTGCTTAGAAACAATCCACGAAATCGGCATCGAGTACAAGGAAGAGTTCATGGAAGGCGGCGGGGATACGTTCAAACTGGTGCCTAATTTGAACGATGATAAGAAATGGTTCGACTCTGTGTTCCAGATCTCGCGTCAGAAGCTGCAGGAGTTGTAAAAGCCGCCCGGCCCTATGAATCCCGCAAGAAGCGATTTGAGCGTCTCTTGTGATCTAGGTCATGGTTTGTGGCCCCATAAAGAGTAGCCTGAATTCTCCAACCATTACGAAGGAGTGTTCACGATGCTTGAAGATCACACTATGCAGGACAAGCAAGTTCACGCGCAGCTCATGCCAGTCATGATTGGCATTATCATCGGCTACATTGCCATCATGGCAGTGGGGTATGGTGTGGGATCTCTCTTTTAGGCCGTGAAAGTAACGTCAAGAGCCAGAGAACCAAGTAAAAAGAGAAAAACGGAAAAGAAAAAGGGCGGTCCGTATCAGTGATAGTGTTTATCAGTGATAGAGACCGCCCTTTTTTGTATTAGTGATGCTTAGTACGGCGGCTTAAGCGCTCAGCGCGCGCTTAACCAGATTTTCCATCAGCGGAATCTTGAAGCCGTTGTGTGCTAAAGCGCGGGCACCCTCGCTTGCGATTCCCGCTACGCTTGCGGCAGTCGCTTCCCCCTTAGCTTTACCGCGTACGGCATTCTCTACCGTTGTGAGACGGCGCGGGGTCGCCTGCACGGCACCGCTGACGATGCGTGAATCGCTGATGCTGCCGCCGCTGATTTTGAAGGCCGCAGCGACATTCACGAGCGAGAAATCCCACACGTTGCGGTCAGCAACTTTTTCGAAGTAGAAATCGGCGTTGGCCCATTCTTTAGGTAGGCGCACAGCCGTGAGTATCTCGCCGTCACGCAGCGCTGTGGTGTTTTCGATATCGACCGCAGGGCCTACGAAATACTCTTCCGCGCTGAGCAACCGTTCGCCGTCGACCGAGCGAATAACCATGGTCGCGTCTAGCGCCACAAGGGCAGGGGCAGTGTCTGACGCGCCCGCCGCAACACAGCGACTGGTCTCGAACAGCGAGTGCTCGCGGTTCATGCCCTGCGGTGTATCGGCGTAGCAGAGGTTGCCCCCTGCGCGGTAGCAAGACAGACCGCGGCGGTAGTACCAACAGCGGACGTCTTGCGAGACATTGCCGCCAAGGGTGCCGATGTTGCGGATCTGTGGGCTTGCGACCACGCCAGCGGCATCACTGAGCAGGGAATAGCTCTGCTTCAGCACCGCGCTGTCTGCGATCTCGGTTAGGGTAGTGAGCGCCCCGATTTCAATACCTTCAGCGGTTTCGCGAATACCGCGAAGCTCGTCGATGGCGCTGAGATCGATCAGTGCCTCGGCACTTTTGGCGCGGTCCTTGAGCCAGCCGTAGGTGTCTTGTCCCCCGCCTACTAACCAACCACGGTCTGCGTAGCGGTTAGCTATGTCGAGGGCGTCCTCAACCCGTACCGGCTGGTACAGCTCCATATTTGGCATTACGTCATAAGATGGCATAGTTAACCTCAGAAAGTGTTAGTTTTCAGTAGCTTGGTGCTGTAGTCGTTACCAGCCAAGTGGTTAATGATCATATCGGTGGTGGTCGGAGCGGAATTAAACAGATGACCGTCTAGCGCATCTGAAATCGCACTCGCCAGAGCCGCCGCGGCAGCGCCCTGCGTTGGCTCGCCGATACCGCGGCCACCGGTGGGGTTCTGCGGATCAGGGATGTTGACCGCGCCCATCTTGGTATCGACGTTAACATCGAGATACGTCGGCGGCTTACTCTGATAAAGACCCGTGTTTGCGGGCAGTCCGTTCTGAGGGTCGTACACGTGGCGCTCGAGGCCCGTGAGGCCAACGCCCCAAACCGCACCGCCGCGCATCGCATTGTCGAAGTTCTTGGGATGCACCACGGTGCCGCAGTCGGCTACGGCGGTGTAATCAAGAATCTCGTATTTACCCGTATCCTTGTCGAGCTCGATCTCGCAGAAACCAACGAGGATACCTGGTGGCTGGCCCTGGCCGGGTAATTTGTCTTTGGCAACGCCGATGAGACCGGTGCCCGCTAACCCTTGCACTGCACGCTGGGTGATCGGATTGATGTCATCAGGGTATTCTTGGCCGCTGTACTTGCCGCCTAACTCTATCGCGCGGGTCGCTGCCTGCGCATAGCTTAGCCCTTGGCTCGGCTGAGTCTTCGAATAGACGCGCTCGTCGCCTATCTCGTAGTCATCTGCTTCGCCGCCTAGGTCTGCCGCTGCGATTTCTTTCAGCTTAGCGATGGCATCCTGTGCCGCTACCCAGTTGGTCCGCGTATGCGTGAAGATCGTGTTAGATCCCCCTTGACCGGAACTGTGAGGCAGGTGGTTATCCGTGCGTCCGCGCAGAATCTCGCAGCGCTCCCACGGCATTTTCAATGCTTCTGCCGCCGCACGCGCGGTGCCAGCATAAGAGTAGGTGCCTAGATTACCGACGCCTGAGTGGATATAGAGCTTGCCGTCGGTGCCAATGCGCACTAGGCCGTCATAGCCTCGTCCGCCAGCGCCGTGGTAGCCAATGCCCACGCCGACTCCGCGTACCTTGCTGCCGTTCTGCTTAGGCAGCGCCTGCTTTTCGTCCCAGCCAAAAGTGCGTTTGCCTTGGTCCAAGGCTTCGCGCACGAAAGCGCTTGTGACCGGCCCTTGGCTGCCGCCTTGGAAGCCATCACTGTCGATAGCGTTAATGCGGCGGAAGGCGACTCGGTCCATGCCGATAGCCTTGGCCGCTTTGTCGGCGATGGGTGCAAGCACCGAGGCCATTTCGTTCTGCCCCGGCCCCCTCTGTGCGCCGCGTGGGGTCGTGTTGGTGTACACCGAAATACCGCGATAGCGCATATTTGCCGGCTGGTAAGCCACTGTAACGTGCTGCGCAGAGGAGTTGCCGCTGCCGCCGCCGGTTGCGCCGCCGTCGTTGACGATGACCAGATCGACCGCAGAGACTTTGCCGTCGGCCTTAACGCCCATCTTGATCCAGCCCTGCATGCCCGAGCGCGCCGAGCCAATGTAGAACTCTTGCTCACGGGTAATGCGCAGCTGCAGTGGACGATTGAGTACCTTGGCAAAGTTGCCGGAGATCGCCATGAAAGGGTAGGGCCCAATCTTGGAGCCGAAGCCGCCGCCGGTTGCCTCGTTAATAAACACAAGATCCGCCGGGTCAATATTGAGCATGCGTGCCAAGCCGTTGTTATTGGCACTTTGACTCTGAGACGAGCCATGGAAGAAGCATTTGCCATTCTCCCAGTACGCCATACAGGTGCGTGACTCCAGCGAATGGTGCGGATAGCCAATGGTTACGAAGGGCTGTTCGACGATAGCCGCTGCCTCAGCGAAACCGGCCTCGATATCACCGAAAGCCCACTCGGTGGTGAACTCAGCGCCGGCAGGCTCTTTGCCAGCTTTTATGGCATCGATAGCCGACTGAGGCCACTTAATGTCTCGGATTTCGGCGCCGCGAATAGGCGTGCCTTCGGGGCCTTCTTCTTGGGTGCGGACCAGCACGTTACCCTGCGGATAGGCGTTCGCGCCGCCGGGGCTCAGACTCTCAATAGGGTCTACCACGAATGGGCGACGTTCGAAGTCGACGCGGATCTTTTCAATGGCCGATTCGGCTATCTCTTCCGAGGTCGCTGCCACCGCCAGAATAGGTTGGCCCACGTAGGTTACATATTCCGAGGCGAGGGCTGGATTGCCAGGCGGTGCTACCGGCGGCAGGTCGTCGGCGGTGAAGATGCCTAGTACGCCGTCCATGCGCAGCGCCTCTGAGGCGTCGATGCCGACGACGCGACCGCTGGGCAGCGGGCTCGTCAGCAGACGTGCGTAGACCATGCCTTCGCGGCGATAGTCCTCTGCGTATTTGATTTCACCCGTGACCTTGCCGGGGACGTCGGGCGGTATGAAGTCGAATCCTATATGTGTACTCATGCTATTTGCCCCGAGGCGCGTAACACGCCGTTCAGATAGTGTTCATAAGCACCGCAGCGGCACAGGTTGCCAGACATTGCCTGGGCTGCCTCTGCCTTAGTCGGTCGTGGATTGTTGTTAAGCAGCGCCACCGCTGACAACACCTGACCCGGTGTGCAGAAGCCGCACTGGGGCGCGTTCTCTGCCACGAATGCCTGCTGTACTGGGTGGAGCGTGCCGTCGGCGGCCTTAACGCCCTCAATCGAGACGATGGTCTTCGCCTTCACATTGTGGGTCAGTACCGAACAGGCGTAGTTTGGTACGCCATCTATAAGCACTGTACAGGCGCCGCATTCACCGCGGTTGCAGCCGATCTTGGTGCCGGTGAGATTGAGCCTGTAGCGCAGGGTGTTGGCGAGGGTCTCGGTGGGTGGCACGTCGACGCGGCGAGTGCGACCGTTAATAGAGACCGATATCAAGCGCTCCGCGCCGCCATTGCCCGATTGGGCATTCGCAGCGAGGTAAACGCCAGCGCCGGACGTTGCCGCCGCGCCGGAGAAGATAACTCCCTTGATAAAACGTCGGCGTGTTAGTTGTAAATTCACTGAATCATTCACAAAACAATGCTCCGTTTTCTTAATTGTAGGATGCGTGTGCTCGCGTGTTTTCTTATGCGTTAGAGTTTACTGGGACAGGGCGAGAGCCTTGTCAGACACGCGCGAATGCTCGAGGCAGTTCTGAGGTTTAAGTTAGACTCAAAAACACGGGATTGCAACGCAGAGCAGGACGAAAATTGAGGCTAGGCGACCACACAGGCTGCAGAATGAGTAGTCTAGTAACACTTGCGCCTTAGTGTCACAGTTTATTGCAGTCACGCCGCCGCGTGAGTCTGGGATAAAGCGCCAACAAGACTGTCGAAGGGAGTCTACGGCAGGCAAAAAAAAGGCCCGCCTCTAAGAGGCGAGCCTTTCTGTCTTTCGCTATGTGCCCAAGTTTAGAACTCGAACTGAACACCGACGATGACTTCCCACAGAGATTGAATCTCCAGCGGGTCTGTCAGGTCGCGGTTGTTGAACGACTCGTACACGTACTGGCCTGCGTCGTTAACTGACATCTGAACCACTTCCTGTGAGAAGAACTGCGCGTCGTACTGCACGCCCCACGAGTCGTCGATCATGTTCAACACGTTGTACATCTTCATGTAAACGCGGCCGTTGCTGTTGCCGAGGAACGTAGGCAGCTCTTGGTCAATACGCAGATCCATACGTGAAGACCACTTCGAGAAGTTCTGGTTGCGCTCTACGAAGCCTTGGCTGTAGCCGTTTTCTTCGACGAAACGCGAGAACGCGGCAACATCGAAGTCTGGACCGGCAATGACGTTGCTGTCATTAGGGCCTGGTACGTACAGCAGGTGACGACCAAAACGGCCATTGCCTTCGAGATCCGCAGAGCTCATGACGTGGCTCTGAGGCTGGCCTTGGCGGCGGTAGAACATCGCTGTTACGCGAGTCTCATAGCCATCAAAGAACTCGTTGCCGTAAGACACACGCGCAGTGAAGCGGTGTGGTGTCACGTAGTTGGACGAGCCAGCTACTGGGTCCACAATCGTGCTTGTAGCGAGATTGTCGAAGTTAGAGCCAGCCGTTGAGCTAGTCATTGGGCTGATGTCTTCTGCTTCTGTGTATGCCCAACCTACCATCCAGTCGAGGCCGAAGTCGTAGTCCTGACGTGCTGACAATGAGAACGTTTGTGACTCGGCATCGCGTGATGAGTTAGTCAGCATGAAGTTGTTGCTGCCGTTCACGTGATCGAAGATCGGCGCGCCTGCGGCAGTTGTGCCGATTTGCTCCTGAGCAACGTCCACGTAGTAGGCGGCGTCCTGAGTGACCGAGTACAGCCAGTCAGCGTCAACTGTGATGCCGTTATCGAAGGTGTAGGTTGCACCCAATGAGTACTTCCACTCCGACGGCTGCTCGTAGTTAGGATCGATAAGCACGAGGAAGTCGTTGCTTGCTGCGTCGATAGTCGTGTTCGCTACCTGATCGACAAGCGTTTGCGGCACGTCGAATCCAGGTTGGCCTGAGCCTGACAGTGGTAGGTCGTTGATTACAGAAAGTGAGCTGTCGAAGTTGCGCAGCTGCTTCTGTACGTTCGTGAGGCCGTCGTTGCTCCAGGCGTTGGAAATCCACACGTTGGGGTTGCCGCCTGAGTACAGACCGGCGCCGCCACGAACGGTTAGGTTATCCATCGCTTCCCAAGTGAAACCCAGTCGCGGCATGATGAGATCAACGCCGTCGATATTCGAGTCGTTACGCAGGCCGTTTTGTGCGGCTGTGAACGCAGGGTTAAAGTTAGGACGGTCGTCGCTGTCGAACCAGTCGTAGCGCAGACCTGCAACAACCGTGAGGTTGTAGCTAGGCACGTAGATCTCGTCCTGTAGGTAAACCGTGTTAAGCGAGTTTTCGAAGCTCGCAGCTGCGTCCGCTGCGTTGTTAGTACCGCCACCGCTACCGTAGTAGATGCGGCTTGGGCGACCGAGCTCGAACTTATCGATGCCGGAAAGACCACAAGAAGCGTCGTCGAAACGGCCTTGCGCTGTCAGCGCCTGACAGGCGGCTGAGTTAGTCGCTGAGTCGTCAAAGAAGTCGTATTCTCCGCCGCGCGAGTGCTGCACGAACTGGTTGAAGACATTAAGCGTTTCACGCTCGTAACCGAAAGTCAGCAGGTTGTCGCCGAGTAGGTACTCGCCGGTGATCTTGAAGAACTCTGATTCAGTGTTAAGCGCATTCGCCTGGCGTGAATCGTCCGCGCCGAGGTAAACCGTATCGCGCCCAATGCTGATCTGCATGTCGGCGAAGTCGGGGTTGCCTACCGTACGCTGCGAGTCGTTCATTGTGTTCTTGCTGTAGAAGGCTTCAGTTGAGAAAGCATCTGTCCACTGCGAGTTCAAACGCAGTGTCGTGGTCTCAGACTCGGCGCCTTTGGTGTAAAAGTGGTTAGCAAATTCGAACTCATTGCTATCGCCATCAGACGAGCGTAGCTGAGCGCCGTCGTAGTAGTTATAGATCACCGCGAGGCTGTGGTCAGCGTTGATGTTCCAGTCCAGCTTGACCATGTACTTCTCATCGGTCTGTGCACCGTCTCCGCCTTGGCCGCCAGTCTCATAGCCGTAGACGTCGCTCGCGATGTTCTCGATACGCGTGTAGTCTTCTTGGCTCAGCCATGGGCGCTCTACGCCATTGGCAGATCCTGCGTAACCCATCGCCAAAAAGCGCGGGACTTCAGTTTCTTCATAGGCTGCGTAAACGAAGAGCTTGTCTTCGAGCAGAGGGCCGCCGATGCTGAAGCCCATGCGCTCTTCAGTGTAGTCCTGCGAAGTGAAGTTTTGAGTGTTGCCGTCGATCTCAACCGAGTCGCCGCGCCACTGATCACCCGTGGTTTCAAAGAATGCTGTGCCTGACCAGTCGTTTGTACCCGACTTGGTTACCGCGTTGATGTTACAGGCAGAGAAGCCGCCGTAAGTCACGTCAAAGGGGGCTAGCTCGGCTGAAACTTGAGCAATACCTTCGAAGGGGAAGGGCATGCCGGTGGCTGTAGAGTAGCCATTGCCGTTAAGACCGAAACGGTCGTTCTGGCTTACGCCGTCGAGGCTAATGCTGTTAAAGCGCGGGTGCTTACCTACACAGTTGACCTGTGAGTCGCCGTCGAGGTTCATGCGCGGGTCGATAATGTAAACGTCTTTAATGTCGCGGTCGAAGGCAACGGAGGTTTCCATTTCGAACGAGCCAAAGGTCGCAGAGGGGCCGGCAGCCACATCAACGAGCGCGTTCGCGTTGCCGAGTACGACGATCTCTTCGACAGCTTGACCAGCCATATCGATTTCAAGATTGTAGATATCACCAAGAGCGATGGAGTCAACAGTGACGGTTTTGCTGCCGTTCACTGTGACACTGTAGGGGCCGCCTACCGCGAGGTTGGTCGCGTAGAACGTGCCGCTGGCGTTGGACTGAAGGCTGCGGACTGTGCCTGTACGTGTATCGCGAACGACAACGGTTGCGTTTGCTAGCGGTTGGCCGCTGGCGTCGAGCAGCCTGCCGCGGATAGCCGAAGCCGTGTCTTGCGCCGAGACGCCTGCCGAGTAGCCGATGCCCATAATGGCAGCTGCGAGCAGTAGTTTCTTCGCTCTAGGTGGGAAAATCATAGGTTTCTCCTGGATGAGAGTTTTGATTACGCTTTATAGATTGAATAGAAGATTGGGTAAGACCGAGGTCTCTGCTCTTACTGGCATTTAAATCAGTGAGTTGGGTGAAGCAGGGGCAAGATTAATAGCTACTAACATTGCCGCGCACGTATTGTCTGCCATAGTTATGACATAATTGTGACAATTCGTGCGGCGCATTGTACTGATTTTGGGTGCAAAGTGAAGCGATCTAAGCGGGCAATTGCGCTAATTTCGCGAAATTAGCGACAAAACCTCGAAACTGCCCCGCAGGCCCCTAGAATCAGGGCGCGGCGTCGAGAATTGGCTTGAGATAGTGCCCTGTATGGGACTTTTTCAGCTTGGCGACCTGCTCAGGCGTGCCCTGGGCGATGATCTTGCCGCCGCCGCTGCCGCCCTCGGGGCCCAGGTCTACCAGCCAGTCGGCGGTTTTGATCACATCGAGATTGTGCTCGATCACCACGATCGTGTTGCCGGCGTCTCGAAGATGATGCAGTACAGCTAGCAGCTGTTTGATATCGGCGAAATGCAGACCAGTGGTTGGTTCGTCCAAAATGTAGAGTGTCTTGCCGGTGTCGCGTTTAGACAGCTCTCGCGACAGCTTGACGCGCTGGGCCTCGCCACCGGACAGCGTGGTCGCCGCTTGCCCAAGGCAGATATAAGACAGACCGACATCCATGAGGGTTTGCAGCTTGCGTGAAATCGCCGGCACCGCGTCGAAGAACTCCCGAGCAGCTTCGATAGTCATATCGAGCACCTCGTTGATGTTCTTACCCTTGTACTTTACTTCCAAGGTCTCGCGGTTATAGCGCTTGCCGCGGCACACGTCGCAGGCAACGTAGACATCAGGCAAGAAGTGCATCTCGACTTTCACTACGCCGTCGCCTTGACAGGCCTCGCAGCGTCCGCCTTTGACGTTAAAGCTAAAGCGCCCCGGCTTGTAACCGCGGGTGCGCGCTTCCTGCGTTCCGGCGAAGAGCTCGCGTACCGGGGTAAAGATGCCGGTATAGGTTGCAGGATTGGAGCGGGGCGTACGGCCGATGGGGCTTTGATCGATATCGACGACTTTGTCGAGCAGCTCCATACCCTGGATGTCGTCGTGCTTCGCCGCAGATAGGGTGGTGGCGCCGTTGAGCTTGCTAGCCGCTACGGGGTAAAGGGTGTTGTTAATTAGTGTGGACTTGCCGGATCCAGACACGCCGGTTACACAGGTCAGCAGGCCGATGGGGATGCTTAGATCGACTCCCTGCAAATTATTGCCCGCAGCACCTAGCACCTTTAACTGCTTCTCCGGATCCGCTTGTACTCGCTGGGCTGGGATTTCTATGCGCTCCTTGCCGGAGAGGTATTTGCCGGTAAGCGAGTCCTTAGACTTTAGAATGTCCTTGAGTGTGCCCTCGGCGACCACTTGGCCACCGTGGACGCCGGCGCCTGGTCCAATGTCAATGATGTGGTCGGCGTTACGAATCGCGTCTTCATCGTGCTCCACCACGATCACGGTGTTGCCGAGGTCGCGTAGGTGATACAGAGTGTTGAGCAGGCGCGTATTGTCGCGCTGATGCAGGCCGATGGAGGGCTCGTCGAGAATGTACATCACGCCAACAAGTCCGGCGCCGATCTGGCTCGCTAGGCGGATACGCTGCGCTTCGCCGCCTGATAGGGTGTCGGCGCTGCGATTTAAGGTCAGGTAGTTCAGCCCCACGTCGACCAAAAACTGGAGGCGGTCTTGCAGCTCTTTCAGCACTTTCTCTGCAATCTTCGCGCTCTTGCCTGAGAGCTTGAGTTTGCAGAAATAGTCGTGAGCTTGGGCGACCGTCATGCTAGTCACGGCGGGCAGGTTAGTGCCCTTGATAAACACGTAGCGCGCGTCGCGCTTTAGGCGGGTGCCGGCGCAGTCCGGGCAGGACTGCGAGCTTAGGTATTTAGCGAGCTCCTCGCGGACATGGTTCGACTCCGTCTCGCGGTAGCGCCGCTCCATATTCGGCAGAATGCCCTCGAAGGGGTAGCTGCGGGTTACTGTGTCGCCGCGGTCGTTGATGTAATAGAAGTCGATGACTTCTTTGCCGCTGCCATTGAGGATGGCATTGCGGTGTTTTTTACTGAGCTTGTTGAACGGCGTGTCGATGGAAAAGCCGTAGTGCTCCGAGAGTGAGGTCAGCATCTGGAAGTAGTACAGGTTGCGCCTGTCCCAGCCGCGTATCGCGCCCTCAGAAAGCGCGAGGGTCTCGTCGACAAGGATACGGTTCTCATCGAAGTACTGCTTAAGTCCCAAGCCATCGCAGGCATTACAGGCGCCTGCGGGGTTGTTAAAGGAGAATAGCCGCGGCTCGAGTTCGGCGATGCTATGGCCGCAAGCAGGGCAAGCGAACAATGAGGAGAAAACGAGGTCGTGCTCTTGGCTAAGGTCCACGCCGTCGTCGTCGGCACGGCCCACCATAGCGAGCCCGTCGGCTAGCTGTATCGCCGTCTCGAAGCTCTCAGCGAGGCGCTGCTCAATGCCCGGCTTTACCTTAAGTCGGTCGACGACTACGTCAATGGAGTGCTTCTTATTCTTCTCTAAGGTGGGCGGGTAATCGAGCTCGCAGACCAGCCCGTCGACGCGCGCGCGAATAAAGCCGCCAGTCTGCAGCTCGCTGAACACATGCAGATGCTCGCCTTTGCGTTCCCGCACGATAGGCGCAAGGACGTTGATGCGGCTGCCCTCGGGCAGCTGCATAACCTGGTCCACCATCTGGCTAACGGTCTGCGCTTCGAGTTTGAGATCGTGTTCTGGACAGTGAGGCTCGCCGACGCGGGCAAACAGCAGCCGCAGGTAGTCATAAATTTCGGTGATCGTGCCGACAGTCGAGCGTGGGTTGTGTGAGGTCGATTTTTGCTCGATCGAGATCGCTGGCGAAAGCCCTTCAATATGATCGATGTCGGGTTTTTCCATCATCGACAGGAACTGACGCGCGTAGGTCGATAGCGATTCCACGTAGCGGCGCTGGCCTTCGGCGTAAAGCGTATCGAAGGCGAGGGAGGACTTGCCCGAGCCAGAGAGGCCGGTGATGACGACGAGCTTGTCGCGAGGGATCGTTATATTGATGTTCTTGAGATTGTGCGTGCGGGCACCGCGTACGACGATCTGATCCATGCTGTTGCTCTTTTGTTCTGCTGTGAAATGCGAATGTAGCTAGCATGTTTGCTAGTTACTGGGCGGTGCTTGCAGCGCCAGCGGCGCAGTAAAGCGGGACTTGGTCGAATACGCCGGTCGGCCGGTTGGCAGATGACCGCGCATTATGGGCAATGGCGGCTTGCGGAGTAAAGCCGAGGGGGATTATTCGCTAAAATTTCTCATGCTCTGCGGCATGATATACACTTGAGAAGTAAAGCGCTTGGGCGCAGGAAGTGAATTCACAGTTATAAATTCAAGTTAATACTTACAAGTTAACATCAGAAGCGGCAAGACCGGAGGCATACGTGGCGAGCAGAGGCATCAATAAGGTTATTTTAGTCGGCAACTTAGGCAGCGACCCCGAGGTACGCTACATGCCCAACGGCAATGCAGTGGCCAATGTCTCTCTGGCGACCAGTGAGTCTTGGAAAGATAAGACTTCGGGCGAACAGCAGGAAAAGACCGAATGGCACCGTGTCGTCTTCTTTAACCGCTTAGCAGAGATTGTCGAGCAGTACGTGAAGAAGGGCTCGAAGATTTATATTGAGGGCAAGCTGCAAACTCGGTCTTGGGAGCAGGACGGCGTGAAGCGCTACTCTACTGAAGTGGTGGCCAACGAGATGCAAATGCTCGATAGCCGCGGCGACATGGGCGGTGGTATGGGTGGCGGCATGGGCGGTAACGCCTTTGGCGGTCAGCAAGGGCAAAGCGATCGTCCGCAGCAGGCAGCGGCGCAGGCTCAGCCGGCTCCCACCAACTTTGATAACTTCGACGACGACATCCCGTTCTAAAGACCCCTAACCCTCGAGGCGCAGGCCGCGCCTCCCTTGACATCGCGTGCCGATGCAGCACACTCACAGGCAGAAGTGATCATCACGCGATCGACCCAGGAATCTGCCAGCAGTGAAGCTATATATCGTCGGCGGGAAGAGCCCAGCCGGTAAAGCCCTCATCGAACTCTTGCGCAAGCATAAGATTCGCTTTCTCGCGCCTGCAGATAAATACTTCGACCCAAACAATGCCTTGGCAATCGCCAAAAGCATTACGGACTTCCGCCCCGATCAGCTGATCAACCTAGCCGACTTTATCTCTGGCAATCACAGCGCGCTCAAGCGTGCAGAGTCTACTCAGACACGCTGCCGACAAATCAATGAACAGCTGCCGGCAGTGCTCAGCGAGGTGTGCAGGCAGCATGAGATACCGCTGCTGCATTTGTCCAACAGCTATGTTTTTGATGGCGAAAAAAAGCTGGCCTACAACGAAACGGACGAGCCTAGTCCGCAGGGAGTTTACGGACGCTGCACGCTGGCAGGTGAAGAGGCGGTGCGCGCGCATACCCAGCATATTATTGTGCGATCAGGCTGGCTATTTGGTTTGCATAAACGCGGCCTGATTAAATCCTGGATACGCCTCGCAAAGCGCAGTGGCGGTGAGATTCCAATGTACCGCCGCCGCTTCAGCCCGACCGCGGTGGTTGACCTGGCGTCAGCGCTATTCGCTATCGTCCGCCAGGTCGATTGTGACGCGAGTGTTTGGGGCACGTATCACTACGCGGGACTCGAGACCAAACGTGAGGCTGAGTTTGGGCGTCAGGCATTGGACTACGCTGCCAATCATGATGAAGATATTTATCAGCTGATAGAAAACCTAAAGCTTACAGAGGGGCCTGTTCGTCTGCCGGAGATCGCTAACGCAACCCTGTCGAGCAAAAAAATCTTCGATACTTTTGGCATTAAGCCGCGCTCTTGGCATGGCCATTTACGTGAAACGGTTAAATCGCTCTATGGCGGGCGGCTGCGAGAAGAACAGAGCGAAAATCAAGGCCAAGATGGCGACGAGCCCGCAGTGACCGCCGAGACAGCTCGATGAATCCTCCCGCACTGACTCCGATTGACGAAGCGCTGGCGCGGCTGCTCGACCAGCTGCCGCAGCAAGCGGCATCAAGGACAGAAACCGTAGAGCTGAAGAACGCTCTTGGCCGCATTTTGGCAGAAGAAGTAGTTGCGACTATAGACGTGCCGCCCCATGCCAACAGCGCGATGGACGGCTACGCTGTGCGCGCCACGGAAACGTCCACTAATACTTCAGCACTCCCGATCAGTCAGCGCATCGCTGCAGGGCAGGTAGGTGAGTTTCTAGAGCCTGGCAGCTGTGCGCGCATCTTCACAGGGGCACCGCTGCCGACAGGGGCAGACGCGGTGGTTATGCAGGAAAACTGCGAGAGCGATGACGACGGCATTCGCGTGCTCAAGCCGGTCATTGCCGGCGAGAATGTCAGACCGGCTGGCGCAGATATAAAAAAAGGCAGCTCACTCTTTGCAGCCGGTAGGCGGCTAAGACCGCAGGATCTCGGTGCGCTTGCTTCACTTGGCCTCACGACTCTGAGCGTGGTCAAGCCGCTGCGCGTTGCTCTCATGACCACCGGCGATGAGTTACAGCGCCCTGGTGTCAGCCTGCAGCCTGGGCAAATCTATGATTCGAATTTTACAACGCTCATCGCCTTGCTCTCAGCCTTGGGTATGGAGGTGATTGACTGCGGGCGTGTAGGGGACACCCTAGAGTCCACACTGAAGGCGCTGCGCGCGGCAGCGCAAGAAGTCGACTGTGTCATTACCACCGGCGGAGTTTCTGTGGGTGAGGAGGACCATGTGCGCGCCGCGATCGAGCAGATTGGCGAGCTGAAGCTGTGGAAGCTCGCGGTTAAGCCTGGCAAGCCCTTTGCCTTTGGCGCAATAAACCAAGTGAATAATACGGGTGTTGGCTGTCAATTCTTCGGGCTTCCAGGCAACCCGGTTTCTGCGTTCGCGACTTTTGCGCTGCTGGTGCGTCCAGCGCTGCTCGCTATGCAGGGTACGACAGAGTTAACGCCTCGGCGCTTTGCCGTGTCAGCAGGGTTCGAGCGTGCTGAAAGCGGCGCGCGTCAGGAGTATATGCGTGCCTGTCTGACTGAGTCAGAGGGTGAACTGCGTGCAGAGCCTTTGGCGAATCAGAGCTCAGGGGTAGCCGCTTCCTTGAGTCGCAGCGACGGGCTATTAATAGTACCGCCGCACACAAAAATTGAGCGCGGGGATTCGCTTTGGTTTATTCCTTTCTCGGAACTAGGAAGCTAGACATGCGGGCGGCGCGGGTCATTGTATTTGTCGTACTCCTGCAGGGCTGCGCAAGTCAGCCTGACACGCAGACGCCGCCCGATGAAGAGGCGAGCAAGGCGAGCATCACGATCCTTGGCGAGGCCAGCGTTGAAGCGAACACGGCTGCACAGGGAGAAGTGCTCACTTTGCCTGATCTACTTTATGCCGGCTTGCAGGCGCTGGACGCCGATCGTCTCCTCACTCCCGAGGACAGCAGTGCCTACAATTACTTCACTCGCGCCTTGGCGATAGACGGTGACAATAGCATTGCCCGCGAAGGGCTGGATGCGATTGTTGCACGCTACCTCGCGCTCGCCCGTGAGGCGATTGGCAACGGCTCCTTCGACTCTGCCGAGCTCATGCTGCAACGTGCGCAGCGCGTAAATCCTGCGGAGGCTGAGCTTGCCAGTGTTCGCGGTGAGCTAGCGCGCGAACGGGAATCTGGCGACCTTTTCTTTCAGCTCGACGGCGCCGAGGTTAGCGCTAAATCAGAGGCGGCGCGTGCAGAGCTCGCCGCAATAGCTAGGCAGGCGCGAGACTGCGAAGCCTTTTTTTTGATCACGGCGCCCAACGATGCGCTAGGGCGCTGGATGTTTATGGCTATGCGTGAAGCGGTAGCAGGATTTCGTTTGCGCGGCAATATAGAGCTGTCAGCGCAAACGGGCGTGCGCTTACGCCTGCCTGAGTCCACTGTTATCTGCGCTCAGTGAGAGCAGCGAGCAGTACTCTCTCGTCTCTGCAAGAATTGCCTGACTTTTATGGTCAAATAACAACAAGCCTAGTCACAGTAAGTCCAATAAAAAAAGTTCAACAAACGGCGACAGTCCGGTGCGCCACAGATTCAAGGAGCAAACGAAGATGAGCAGGATGCAATCGATCAAACAGAGTTTTCGCCGTTTGTTGCCTAGCCGCGCCACTGACTCGTCTTCTAGCGCCCCAGACACCGCACTGAGCAATAAGAAAAAGGCTGCTGGCATTGCTGCGGGTGTGCTGATTTTAGTCGTTATGGTGCTTGGACTTTATTGGAGCCGTGAGCCGGCAGCGTTCGATGTGCAGACCGTTGCAGCCCAGCGTCTGCAGGCAATCGATGCAAATGCAGGCGTAGTGGGTGCGACAAGCACGGCCACGCTTATTACCGCCGCGAATACGCTATTAGACAAGCCCGGCGGATTCATCAGTAACGATGTTATGCCTCCCGGCCTGTATCTGGATAACATTGCCAACTGGGAATTTGGCGTGCTCGTGCAGGTCCGAGATTTCTCCCGTGCATTTCGAGAAAACTTTAGCCGCTCTCAGTCCCAATCCACCGAAGATGTCGATCTAAACCGCGCCGAGCCGAAATTCAATTTTGACAACGATAGCTGGCTGTTTCCGGCAAGTGAAAGCGAGTACCGCGAAGCGATAGGCTATCTTGACTCTTATTTTGCACGGATAAACGATCCGGCAAACGAAGAAGCACAGTTTTATGCGCGCGCTGACAATCTGGCGAGCTGGCTTCTCAATGTTGAGTCGCGACTCGGCAGTCTATCGCAGCGGCTGAGTGCTAGCGTCGGTCAGGCGCGCGCCAATACCGATACCGCCGGCGACAGCGCCGCTGCTCAATCTACACCGGCCGCAGCAACGATGACGGTTAAGACGCCTTGGACGCAGATAGACGATGTGTTTTACGAGGCGCGGGGCGCAACCTGGGCGCTACTGCATTTTCTGCGCGCGGCGCAGGTAGATTTTGAACAGATACTAGATGATAAGAATGCACAGGCGAGTGTCGAACAGATCATCCGCGAGCTCGAAGCAAGCCAGCGCGCCGTTATGTTTCCCGTAATACTCAACGGCTCGGGTTTCGGCATATTCGCCAACCACTCGCTGACGATGGCCAACTACGTCTCCCGAGCCAATGCGGCGATTAGCGACCTTAGGGATTTGCTGTCGCAGGGTTAAGCGTCTCCAAGGCGGATTGGAGGGGTGCGGCGGGCAATA
>CBFIDY010000016.1:0-29047 GCA_965661495.1 Pseudohongiellaceae bacterium
CCCGCCAACGGGGGTGTGCTGTCTGCTTTAGGAATGATTTTAGCCAGGCCTGGCCGTCAACTGTCGAGAACGGTGACGGCGCCGCTTGCACAGCTAAGCGATACGGAAATAGAGCAGGGTCTTACCCAGCTGGCGGAGCAGGGCAGGGAGGCGCTGCGCGCGGAGGGCCAGGCGCAAACAAGTGAGGCTGAAGCTAGCGTGGACCTGCGTTACACAGGCCAGTCATACACACTTAATGTGCCGTGGCGCAGCCGCGAACAGGCAAGCGCCGATTTCGTCGCTCAGCATCAGCGGCGCTTTGGCTACGCCCACGACACCGAACTTGAAATCGTAAATCTGCGGGTGAAAGTGGCGGCGCTAGGCGAGCAGCCGGATTATCCAAAAGCAGGGTCTGAGCACGCTTCAGCAGAGCCCCAAAGTGGAGCGATACCGAGTCTCCAGCGCGCACAGCTCGGCCAAGCAAGTCACAAGGGCCCGCTCGTTATTAGCGAGCGCGCAGCCACAACCTATGTCGCCGACGGCTGGCAGGTCCGCGTCGACGCGCTAGGTAATCTAGATCTCGAGAAAATCACCTAGTCCAACTACTTACAACGCTTACAGGCGGGTGATATAACAGGGCTTTGGGGATCTTGACGCCTGAGTGGCCTGTTCGAAAGCGCTGTAAGAGCTGATCCCGCGCGAGACCGTGATCGTTATACCGTGCATGCCTAGGTCAAAAATCATCTCGATTTGTGGCCGTAAGACAAGCGCGCTCGGCGTGGCTTAGGAGGAGATCTAAGTCGGAGAGCGGAATACACAGAGGGAAGTGAACGCGAATTCTATGCCCAGTTTGATCGAGAGGCGCAGCACTGATCGAAGACATGGCCTGCAAAGTGGGCATAGCCATGCCTTACCCCCGTCGTTCCAATTATTGGATGCGCAGGCCCTATGCAAGCCTGAGCCCCTACCCGGCAGTGAAAAGAAAACGGCTGCGCGACTGTTGTGGTCTGTTGTGTTTTTTTTCTGTGCAGCGGCTCAGGCTCAATACGCAGCGGCACAGACCCAAGTCGGTAGTGAGGGGCAAGACGGTTCACTAAATAGCGCGAGCGCAGTGCAATCGTCGGCCGCACTAGATTCGCCGGAAGCGAGTCCCGAGCTGACCCCGCGCGCTCAGGCGGAGCTCAAATTTGTAGAAGAGCCCATTACACTGGTTTCACCTTCACCGTTTTTCCACCAACTTCCTACCGGCGTGTTAGCGACTCTGCGGAAAGTCAGTCGCCTAGATCCGCAGGCAGTGATGCGCCCGCGGGAAAAAACAAACGAGCCCTTCGCTACACTTCAAGGCGCCTCGCCCCTCATTCGCGGCGGCCAACAATACGCGCAGCTTCTCACACAGCAATCTATCGATTCAGAGACTCAAGCCCCACGAAGCGAACAGGTTCAAGATGCCTTAGAGCGCCAGCGCTCAATCGATGCTTACACAGCTTCCGTCGCTGACTTAGAAATTGAGGGTGGCGCCTATAACGCGGCTCTGTCTGAGGAGCTCAATGCACTTGGGCTTTTGCTTCAGCAGCAGGGTGAGCATGAAGAAGCGGTACGCGTATTCGACCGAGCGGTACACATAGACCGTATCAATTCCGGGCTCCACTCACTTAGCCAAGTGCAAACAGTAGAAAACAAGCTGGCCAGTCTGTTGGCAGAGCAGCGCTGGTCGGAGGCCGACGCGGCGTTCGAGTATTTGTTCTTTGTCCAGCGCCGTGCTTACGGCGACAGCGATCCTCGGCTGTTGCCAATATTAGACAGCATCGCGGCATGGAACTTACGTGCCTTTTTTATTGGTCACGGGGACTCCTTAGCCCTGCGATTGAACAACGCCATGCTTTACTACAGTGCTGCGGCGCGGGTGTTGCAGCAGCATTTCGGCTCTAAAGACGAGCGCTTAGTAGCCTATATGCGCGGTGTAGCCAATTCATCCTATCTTATGGCTCGGCATCCTGAACTGCTTGAAGACCTGAATCGGCCCGAATTCCGCAACACACAAACCATGATGCGTGAGCGCCTTTCTCAGCCGCGGGGTACCGGAGTGCAGGGGTTTACCAGCGGCGCTCAGGCTCTTATTCGTATCCTGCAGCACGAGCTCGATCGTCGAGACGATGCCTTAGCGATCGCCGAGGCCTTCGCTAATTTGGCTGACTGGTACCTGCTGTTTGGTCGCGGTGACGAAGCAGAGCAGCAGTACAAAAACGCGTGGGGTTTGCTAGCCAATCAGCCCAATGCCGATGCGCTGCTTGAGGCTGCGTTTGGGCGCATAGTTCACTTGCCGACCTTTGCCGATGAGCGTGGCTCCGTAGAGAATCTAGCGGGCGCAAGAGGACAGCCAAACGCAGAGGGGCTGCGATATGACTACGCCGATATCGCGTTTGATGTGAGCAGCAACGGTAGTGTGCGCAACGTGAAAATAATTTCGGCAGAAACAGAAGATAATGAGTTGCAGCTGCGCCGGCTCCGGCGCATGGTGAGAGACTCCTACTTTCGACCGATTATAAAAGGCGGCGTGCCGCAGCGTTCCCAGAACAATGTGCTGCGCTATCGCTACTGGTATTAAGCGCAGCTTCAGCTAGTAGGCTAGATAGTGCCACTTTAAGAGGCGATTGAACGGGTGATAGCTAGAACTACTCGCGAGTCGCAGAACAAGATACAGACAGATCACTAAAGCCTGAGCGTAGAATGAGTTTTGCTCAGGGCAGCAGAATTCTAAGGACAGCGTTATGCAAAGACAGCTTAAAAGGAAAACCTTACTGGCTACGGTACGCACCACCTTGCTGTGCGCGGGTGGGTTAATGCTCGTTGCCTGTCAGTCGTCTTCCCAAAGCTCAAGTTCGAGCAGTGCACCGTCGATGCCGTCACCGTCTGCGCCTAGCAGTGCGTCTAGTTCGCCTTCAATGCCGTCGCCTTCTTCATCTTCGCCTTCGTCGCAGTCCTCGCGCCCTGCCTCTCCGTCTTCGTCTCAATCCTCGTCGCAGGGCTCCCAAAGCGCACAATCATCGTCCCAAGGCTCTCAAGGGTCCCAGGGTTCGAGCCAGCCGGCGGCTAACGGCATGCCAAGCGCTTCAGCTGGCTCACAGGCTTCTAGCGCGGGCAGGGACTCAGCCGCGGCATCAAGAAGTGCTGGCCAGACGGGTAGTCAATCAGCCGCAGGGTCTATGCCTGGGGTTAGCGCCAGCCTGCCCGGTAGAGGCCAAAGCCCTGCGGACTCAGGCCCGAACGGAAGCGATAGCGATCAGCCGGGCAGCTCCGCAGCCGGGCAGGGTGACCAAAGTGGGCGTGATCTTGGCACTGGGCAGCCCGGTGGTCAGCAAAGTGGGTCTATAGGTTCATCAGGATCTATTTTGGGATCTCCAAGTGGGGATTATAGTTTAGATACACTGCCAGATGGCGTGTTAAGTGGTAGAGCGGGTCGTTCTGACGATGGTGCAGTGGGGACAGAGCAGGTTGCAGGTAGTGCGGGTACCGGTCGCGGCACCGAGGCAATGACGACTACCGAGCGCGCAGCGGTGCTAGACGAACAGCTGCGGCGCGGTTACGAAGCATTTGACGGCTTCATCCTCGGCGAGCGTGAGCGAGCACAGACAGAAACCAATGCCGGCGGCGCCGCTGCTCAGCCAGGTCAAGAAGCTGGCGGTGGGGGCACTACGCCAGCCGGGCCGCAAATTCTGAACAGCGGCGGCCCGCAGGTAGCAACCCAAGCGCCACCGATGCCCGGTGGTCAAGCGCCAACCGAAAGCTTTCCGCCACCGGAAGATATTCCAAGCGGCCGCGACGACGACGTAGTCGCACGTCAGCTGCGCGAAGCGGCAATGAGCGAGCCGGATCCCGAGCTGCGCGAAGCGCTGTGGGACGAGTATCGCAACTACACCGGTCTTAGTGACAATTAGGCCAATGTAAGGTCTAGATTGAGGTCGGGATAATGCTGGCTGAAGTCGATCAGAAGTCGATCAGAAGCCGGCAAGAAGTCGAACAAAGGAACTTGGCGCCTCGCCTTTGTCCAACTCAGTATAGCCACCATGGGGCAAAGCAAGTGCTTTAACCAACTCGCGCCGCTGGAGCGCGTAAGAATTTTTAGGAGTGTGACAGTGATTCAGGCAAGGCTTATGAGCGCAGAGAGTACTGGCCGTCTGCTGGCGCAGCTGCGCGGCGGACTGCTGCTAGCGGCACTGCTGCTTAGCGCCTGTGCGACGCATACGGTAAAGACCACCAGCTATACGCCAATCGTGCGCGGCGACGCGGTGCCGGAAGCGCTGCTTCTCGACGTGGGTATCGCGATATTCGATCCGGGCTTGGACGGGCTCAGCCGCCGCGAAGAGGAAACCACCAACGCTCAGATTCGGGTGGCGGAGTCGCGCTATGTACCTTACCTACTAGCAGACACGCTGCAGCGCTCGGGTAACTGGGGCATCGTGCGGGTGCTGCCGAATGACAGTAGCCCAATCGACGTCATCGTCAACGGCACGGTTTTACACTCCGACGGCGAATCAATGACGCTGCGGGTCGATGTATCCGACTCCCTTGGCCGCGCTTGGTACAGCAAAGAATATGACGAGGTAGTAAGCCGCTTTAGCTACGAACCCGCCGAGCGGCAGAAGAACGATCCTTTTCAGGTAATCTACAACAAGATCGCCAACGATCTGCATGCCTATCTCAAGCGCTCTCTCGATGCTGGGGAAATTACTGAGATCCGCACGGTCTCGGAGTTACGCTTTGCTCGCGGTTTTGCGCCAGACGCCTTCGACGACTTCCTCACAGAAAACCGCAGCGGTGAAATAGAGATTATCGCGCTGCCAGCGGACAACGATCCACTGCTCGCGCGCGTGCGCACTATCCGTGAGCGAGACTTTATGTTCATCGACACAGTACAGGACTACTACGCCGGCTACGCCCGCGAAATGCGTGTGCCCTACGACTCCTGGCGCGAACAAAGCTACGATGCGACGGTGACGCTGCGCGAATTACAGGGCTCGGCTCGGCGACGCTTTATCGCCGGTACTGCGGTCGTGCTGGGTGGCATTGCGGCGGCTGCCAATGGCGGCGACTTTGCTACGCAGACCGGCGGCGCCGCGAGCGTTGGCGCTGGCGCCTATGTCATAAAGAGCGGTTTCGATAAGCGCGCCGAGGCGCAGATGCAGCTGGAGTCGCTGCAGGAACTTGGAGAGTCCCTAGAGCGCGAAGTCGCACCCCGCGTCATAGATCTTGAAGATCGGACAATCACCCTTACTGGTACGGTAGAAGAGCAGTATGCACAGTGGCGTGAGATACTTGCCGATATCTATGCGGCGGAAACAGGAAAGCTCTAATCGCCAATAGGCTTTCCTGCGCGGCCTTTTACGCGGCCATTTAACAGTGCCGCGCTTGATGAGACAAACAATAGCAATGCCAGAACACGACAAACCGAGCAGCGAGCTCGAAGCTGCAGACGCCGCTGCGTCACAGCCAGTAACAGCCGCGGATTTTGCACCGCTTGACCAGTCACCCAAGGGCCAACCTTGGTGGGTGTGGGCGGGCATGGGTGCGCTTGTCTTAGCAGCGCTATTTGTTGTTTTCGTTTTACCCGGCATCGTCGAAGATTACGAGCTGCCGCTTGAGCGCCGCGTCGAAACGCTCACTGCCAACAGCACCGAAACCACTCGCACCGCAAACACGGACACGGGTGTCTCTCCCTTTCTCGAAGCACAGCGCTCTCGCGAGCGCAAGGCGGCTCAAGACGTGCTCGCTACGCTTCTAGAGATCCAAAGCAGCCTCGACGAGCTGAGTGCGGCAGACTGGGCCGCGGGCGACTACGAAGCGGCTGTTGCTGCGGCGACCAACGGCGACGAGTTCTATCGAACGCAAGAGTTCGCCCTAGCGCGGGAAGCTTACGAACAAGGCCTCGCCGCGCTCTCGAAAATTGAATCCAATTTACCTGCCGTGCTGGAGCAAAAGCTCATCGAGGGCGAGCAGGCGCTCATTGCCCGCGACAGTACTCTTGCCCTCGCCGCTTTCGAGCTTGCCGCCGCGTTAGAAGTCGCTCTCATAGATGAAGAAGCAATGGTCCCTGTGCCGTCGCCTAGCCGCGCGGAGATCGGCCTGAGTCGCGCGCAGGTTGTGAATGAATTAAATGGTCTTATCGAGCAGGCAGAGCGCAGCCGAGAAGTCGCCGAGCAGGTGGCTTTATTAGAACGTGCGGTAAAGTTAGATCCGTATAGCGACGAAGCAGAGACTCTGCTTACGGAAGCAAAGGCGCGTCTATTGCAACAGCGTTTTGCCAACGCAATGTCCCAGGGCTACGAGCGCCTGCAAGCTGGTGAGCCGGATGCTGCAATTGAGCGCTTCGAAGCGGCGGCTGCGCTAGGTATTAATACCGACGAAGCACTCGCTGCAATCGATCAAACAACCACCGAACTGGTCAACGCCGAAATCAACACTTTGCTTACCGCCGCACGAAGTGCGCAGGGCGAAGAGCAGTGGGATAGGGCAGTGGAAGAATATAAAGCGATAGTCGCCCTTGATCCCAATCTGCCTTCAGTTAACTCCGCGCTAGACTATGCGTCCAAGCGGGCGCAACTTGATGCCCTACTTATTGCTGCGCTCGATGCGCCTGAGCGCTTCGCCGAACCGGCGGTCTTCGAAGAAACCCGTGACGTGTATTTTACTGGCCGTGCCATTGAAGAACCCGGTCCACGTTTAAGCGAGCAGCTAGATGCGCTACAGGCTTTTCTCGAATCGTCGCAGATACCGCTTTCCATCCGCTTCATCTCCGACGGGCTTACCGATGTGAGTGTGCTGCGAGTCGGCGAACTTGGAACCTTCGAAGCTACACGCTTAGAACTGAAACCAGGGCGCTACGCTGCGGTCGGGCGCCGTGAAGGCTTTCGCGAGGTGCGCGAGGAATTCACTGTGGGCTTTGGCCTGACACCCGCGGTAGTTATTGTGCGCTGCGACGAACCTATCAGCGCAGCCCTAGGACGCTAAGCCAATGACCGAGACTCAGCGCCAAGAAGCCCACGAGGCTATTGCTATTGAAGCAATCGACTTCGAGCCCGCGAGCGCCGATACGCGCCGCTTCCACTATCGTTTTCATTGGCTGCACGCGGTGATTGCGGTCTTCGGAACCGCTGCGCTAATCAGTGCATGGTTCGTGCTTACGGCGCGCTCTGTGCTAATAGACGTTGAACCGATTACCGCCGAAGTTCAAATAGAGGGCGGGTTTACCCTACAGTTAGGTCAGCGGCGACTCATGCGCAGTGGTGACTACGAGATCACGCTACGCAACGAAGGTTTTCACGAACTCGCGGCGGCGTTAACTATCGACGACGCTGCCGCGCAAACCCATAGCTACACCTTGGCCAAGCTGCCGGGCATTGTGTCCATCGCGAGCACGCCCATCGACGGCGCGCGAGTGTTGATTGACGGTGTCGATGTGGGTGTTACACCTTTGACAGAGATCGATATAGAGCCGGGCACGCACACTCTGACCCTCGCTGCCGATCGCTATCTCGACGCTACACAAACCATCGAAATAGAGGGTAGGCGGCAGCGCCAGGACTTTTCGAGTCGCCTCGATCCGGCGTGGGCGACAGTGAGTTTCACTACGGCGCCGGCGGGCGCTGAGCTGTTGGTCGATGGCGAAAGCGTGGGCACGACTCCGCTGAATGCGGAAATCCTGCAGGGACGACGCGAAGTCATGCTCAAGCTAAGCGGCTTCAAAGCCTGGCAGGAGCGAGTCGAGCTTAGCGCCGGTGAGCGCCGCGTGATACCAGCGGTGACCCTTGAGCCCGCCGACGGTCTGGCGTTTATACAGTCTACCCCCACCGGTGCGAGCGTGACCGTGGGAGGCGAATTCAAAGGCCTGACACCGCTGGAAGTTGCGCTGGCGCCGAATACACCGCACGACATCACGTTTTTCAAAAACGGTTACGAATCGGCCCAGCGCCGACTCGTGACTAAGCCAGAAGGCGAAAGCCAGATTAGTGTGTCGCTGACGCCGGTACTGAGCGAAGTTAGCATCACCACCGCGCCAGACGGCGCCGAGTTATTCATCAATGGCGAGAGTCGCGGCAGCGCTAATCAAACACTGTCTTTAATGGCAGTTAGTCAGCGCATTGAGATTCGCAAGCCCGGCTTCGTTCCCTACGAAGCAGATTTCACGCCGCGCCCAGGACTCGAGCAGGCGCTGCGGGTTGAACTGCAATCCCTGGAAGAGGCGCGCATCGCCGCCATTGAGCCGCTCATAGTGAATCCCGCGGGTCAGCGCATGACGCTGCTCACTCCCGATGCCTTTACGATGGGTGCCTCGCGCCGCGAGGCCGGCAGACGACCCAACGAAGCGATCAGAGACGTGATTTTGGAACGACAGTTTTATCTGTCGTTCAACGAAGTCACCAATGCCCAGTATCGTCTGTTCGACTCTGAGCACAGTTCCGGCACCAGTAACGGTATGACGATGAACAACGAGCAGCAGCCGGTGGTACGAATCCGCTGGGAGCAGGCTGCGGCCTTCTGTAACTGGCTCAGCGAACAGGAAGATCTACCGCCCTTCTATGAGCTCGCCGAAGATGACGAGGGCGCGCTGCAATTTGTTGGCATTAACAGCGAAAGCCACGGCTATCGTCTGCCAACCGAAGCGGAATGGGCATGGGCTGCACGTCGTGACGACTCGGTACCCAGCGGCCTACGTAAATACAGCTGGGAAGGCGAATTACCTCCCCCCGCAGGCGCAGCGAATTTAGCAGACATCAGCACTCGCGCGTTTCTGGGCGATATTTTATTTGAATACGACGACCGCATCCCGTTGACTGCCTCGGTTGGTAGTTTTGCGCCAAATCAGCACGGCTTCTTCGACCTTGCCGGCAATGTCGCCGAATGGGTACATGACTACTACGGTGCGACTGGCAGCCTTAGCGTCGAACGCGATCCACTCGGACCTGAGTCAGGGCAGTTTCGCGTCATCCGCGGTTCAAGCTGGGCGCACGGCGCAATCACTGAGCTGCGCCTGAGTTTTCGTGACTTCGGCGAAGAAGCACGTGATGACGTAGGCTTCCGTGTTGCTCGCTATTTGGAGAGCGAATGATGAAGGCGCTCTCTTCCAGACTGAGCCTGTGGCTGATAGTCGCTCTTTTACTCGCGCCTCTAAGCGTTTACGCGCAGCAAGATGCGGAGATAAATACAAAGGGAGTAGAGAGCGAAGAGAGTCAGGGCTCAGACGACGACGCGAACAGAGAGGGTGAAGAAGAGACAGAAGGAGAGGAAGAATCAGACGCGCGCTTCGTTCCTACCGAAGAAATCTCACAGGATTTAGGCGTTGCGTTTCCCGTAGACATCTAACTCGCTCCAACTAGCCGAAGAACAAAGTATTAAAAAGTAGAAGCAAAAACAAAAGAAACAAACAAGGAACACTATGAAACAGGGTTTTCTAAACGGTGCACTATTCCAAGTCGCGGCACTTATTGTGGCGGTTATCGTCGTGCATATGGTCTACGTCGCTGTCATTCGTCCGAACGCCGAGATCGTCGAGCAGCAGCAGGAGTATTTGCAGCAGACTGATGAGAATTACACGCCGGAGCGCTCGGTGTATGTGGTGCTCAAAGACTTCGAGCAGGAGACCTGCATCATCCTGTTTCTGTGGGCGACGGCAATCATTGGTTTGAAAGCCAGACAGACGCTGAACGATAGAAAGCTTCTCGATCGCAATTTACTTCAAGTCCCCGAAGGCACGAGTATTTTGCCGCAGGACGCGCGGAATTTTGCGCGCCCAGTGCAGGCGCTCGCTGAAGCGGAGCGCAACACACTACTGCCGCGCGCGCTCATCGCTGGCCTACATCGTTTTCAAAGCACGCAGAGCATTCAAGACGTATCGACCACGGTGAAGGATGTCTGCGAATCCGAAGCCGACCGTATGGAGACTGAGCTCGCTATTGTGCGTTACATCGCCTGGGCCATTCCCTCCATCGGCTTCCTTGGCACAGTACGCGGTATAGGCACCGCCCTCGGCCAGGCCTATCAGGCGGTGAACGGTGATATCGTCGGAGTAACGGGCAGTCTAGGTGTCGCGTTTAACTCCACCTTCGTCGCGCTGGTGGTGAGCATCATTCTTATGTTTGTGCTGCATCAGCTTCAGCTTGTACAGGATAGGCTCGTGCTCGATACGCAGCACTACTGTGACGAGCGCATGATTCGTCACCTTCGCTCCGGCAGTCAAAGCGGTGAGCTGAGCGCTTAGTGAAAACGCAGAGCGAGACAGACAGGGAAAGCACAAAACCATGACGCTGCAGGTACTCGAACTCAATGACCACGCACTGGTTCTCGGCGATGCCGAGGGCGCGCGGCTGGTCAGTCCGGGTTTCGTGCTTGCCGACGAAAAAGAGCTAATCTTTGGCGAGTCAGCGCAGGCGCAGTCGCGCTTGCACCCCAATCAAAGCCACAGCCGCTACTGGCAAGACCTCAGTCTAGAGCCGCTCGCAAAAGGCCGCTTGCCCAACCCGCGCTGGCGCCATCTGGCGGACCTTGCCCATGGCCATTTGGATGCCATCGCGCAGGAGAGCGGCGGTGAGCAGACCAGCACGCTGTTGAGCGTGCCCGGCAGTTTTTCCCAGCAGCAGCTGGGTATTGTCCTGGGGATTGCCAAACAAACGCCGCTGCAGGTGATCAGTTTGGTCGACTCTGCGCTACTTGCTGGGGCAGCGCTGGCTACGCCAAAAAACAGCATTGTGATGCAGCAGCAGCTGCACCAGACGCTGTTCTCTTTGCTTGAGCTTAACGGCAGTCAATTACGCGTTGTCGAAACGCTGGCCGTGCCCTCTACCGGCAGCGCACAGGTGCTCGACTCGCTGATGCATTTGAGCACCGAACTGTTTATCGAGCAGTGCCGGTTTAATCCTCAGCACGACGCGGCAACGGAACAGCTGCTCTATAACGCGGTGCCGCAATGGCTCAGTTCGCAGCCCAATAGCTCGACTCTGCAGCTAGATCTGAACGCCGACGGCACAGCCTATACGGCCAAGCTTACGTCTGACAGTTTGATCACCGCGTTGACGCCCATCCGCAGTCGACTGCTTGAACAGCTGGCTGCTCTGCGCCAGCGTGCGCCTACTGCCGAGGTTATTGTTTGTCCAAACCTGGACGCTTTACCCGGGCTGCGCGCGCAGCTCGAGACGCAGGGTACGGTAAGCACTGTAGGCGTGAACGATAGCCTCAAGGCGGCACTACAATACCAAGCGCAGCTGACCGATGGCGAAGGTCTCAGCCTGCACCGCGCGCTCACGGTTGAGCAACTCGAAGTGGCGTCTCCGCCACAGTCCAAAGCTAAAGTTAAAGCTAAAGAGACACTCGCTACTGTGACACTAAGCGCCGACGGAGGTGCCGCAGCGCTGCTTCTGGATCAGCTGCGGCTAGATGGCCAATCCCTCGAGCCCGCGACTCCCGGCAGGGTGAGCCTCGACTTAGCCGAGGGCGAGCGTTTAGTTCTGCGCGCCAGCGATGGCAGTGAATTAAGCGTTGAGCTGTCAAAGCAATCAAGCACCGAGTTGCAGAGAGACGGCGATGGCGAAGAGTAAGTCCCAGCGTCGCGGCGTAAGTCCGCTGAGCCTAGCTTTTCTTGACGTAATGTTCTGCGGTTTTGGCGCGGTGATTCTGCTTTTTCTTATTCTCGACCACGCAACCACTGTCGCTGCGGTGACGGTTGATCCTGAACTGTCAGCAGAATTGAGCTTACTCGAAGAGGAGGTGCTTGAAGGCGAAGCCAATCTCGTGCGCCTGCGCAACACCGTCGCCGATGTGAGTCTTGAGGTGGTGACCGCGGAGGGTTTAGCGCGGGAGATCCAGGAGCAGCTCGACACCTTTCTCGAAGAGCTTGCGGCTATGGAAAATTCGAGCACCGCAACGGTTGAGAGTATCGAAAAATTACGCGCCGACGTGAAGGCCTTGGAAGAAGAGCTTTTGCGTTTGCAGGCTAGCGCGCTAGATCAAGAAGGCAACAGCGTGCGTCAGTTCCTCGGCGACGGCAATCGTCAGTATCTTACCGGTCTGTTCCTAGGCGGGCAGCGCATTCTTATTTTGGTCGACAGCTCAACCAGTATGCTCGATGAAACGCTGGTCAATATTATCCGCACCCGTAACATGAATGACGAGCGCAAACGTGCTGCGCCCAAATGGCAGCGTGTCATCAAAACCGTGGACTGGGTTAGCACCCAGTTGCCCATTAGCAGTCAGTATCAGCTGTGGCGGTTTAACGACAGCACAGAGAGTTTGGTGGACGATGAGCTGGGGCAGTGGCAAGAAGTTGCAGACCGCGACGGTCTCAACGCCGGCGTCGAAGCGCTTAAGGACGTTGTGCCTGACAGAGGGACCAATCTCGAACAGGTATTCGCAGAGGTGGCGGCGATGGCAACGCGACCCGATAATATTTTTCTAATTACCGATGGTTTGCCGACGCTAGGTTCGCGGGGTAAGCGCACGGGTCTAGTTACGCCCAAGGACAGGCTCGATCGTTTTGAAGACGCACTGGAAACCCTGCCGGAAAATATACCGGTGAATATCGTCCTGCTGCCGCTGGAAGGCGACCCTAGCGCCTCCGCCGCATACTGGCAGCTTGCGCAGTTTAGCCGCGGCTCGTTCATTACGCCGTCGAAGGATTGGCCCTAATGCTTAAGCGCAGCCGCGAGACAGAATCCTTTACGGTGTCGTTCCTCGATGTTGCGTCCTGCGGTTTCGGGGCCATGATTATTCTGCTTATGCTGGCTAAGCCCTCACTGCCGGCGCCCATTGAAACGGCAGAGGCCGAGCCAACGGCGGTGATTTCCGAGCTGCAGGAACAGCTGTTTGAGATTCGCGGCGAGACGCGCACTGTAAACAATGAGCTTACCGCGCGGCAGGAGCAGCTTTCGGCTATAAAAGATCGGGTCGCACGGCTTCGCCGTGATCTCAGCGATGTGCAGGGTGAGTTTCAGTCATCGCAGCAGCTGTCGGAGGAGAGCACTGACGAAATCGGCAAGCTGTCCCTAGCCCAGCAAACCCTCACCGAAGAAATGCAGCGTTTGGCAGCCAACAGCCGCGCGCCAGAGAATAATGCGATCGGCGGTGTCCCCGTCGACAGCGAGTACATTATTTTCGTGATCGATACGTCAGGCTCGATGTTTAACAATCCGAGCTGGGGCAAGATGCTGGGTGTGATCGAGGATACCTTGGACGTCTATCCCGACGTCAAAGGCATACAGATCATGAATGATATGGGCGACTATATGTTCGACTCCTTCCGCGGCCAATGGATCCCAGATACGCCGTCGCGGCGTAGACAAATACTGTCGACCCTACGAAATTGGAATCCGTTTAGTAATTCCAGCCCGGTTGAAGGGGTAACGCGGGCGATTAACACGTTCTATGCACCCGATAAGAAGATCAGTATTTACGTTCTGGGCGATGATTTTCAGCCCGGCGGCTCTATAAGAGACGTACTGAGAACTATTGACCGCATTAATGTCGAAGACGCCGATGGCAACCGCTTGGTGCGTATTCACGGAATCGGCTTTCCAACCATCTTCGCCGGTCCCGCGCGTTTCAGGCAGAGTGTCTATCGCTATTCGACTCTCATGCGCGAGATGACGCAGCGAAATGGTGGTACATTCGTAGGCCTGAACGACTTTCAGTGAATTAGCTGTCTTTTTAGATCTGGATTTTGGTTTTGGGTTGTAGATTGAGTTGAAGATTGAGTTGTAGATTGAGTTGGCGGGAAAGTAAGCGGCAGAAGTAGTAATCACGCAGCGGGTCCGGTAGTTCGAATTGGCCCGTCAAACGGGGAAAGCCTTAGTCATAAATTCAGCCATAGATTCAGCTATAGAGCTGGACACAAACAGAGTCGCAAAAAACAGACACAGAAACAGACAAGCAGCCAATTAGGATGCCTGAGAAAACAATGAGCAGCATAAAACCACAGACAAGCGCCTCAAAAACCACTGCCATTTGTGCACGAGTATTTTGTGTCGCTGTGCTAACAAGTTTACTAATGGGCTGTGGTGTCAGCAATGTCGTCATTGAGGGGAATTATCCTACGCCAAACGTAGCTTCTCTCCCTGTTAACGTGGCGGTGGTCTTCGACGACGCGCTGCGCGACTTTCACTATATCGAGTACTCAGAAATTGGGTCGGAAGAATATAATATTGCCAGCGGCGACTCACACATTGCTCTTTTTTCCGCCATTCTACCGGCGATGTTCGAGTCGGTGGTTATGGTGGATAGTTTAGAGCAGGCGCAGCAGCTCGGACTCGATGCCATTTTTTATCCGATCATTGACGAGTTTCAACTCGCGCTGCCGCAGAAGACCAAGCTTGAGGTCTACGAAGTATGGATTCGCTACAACATGCGTTTCCTCACAGGCAGCGGCGAGCCCATAGCCGACTGGGTACAGACTTCCTACGGTAAGACGCCGACAGAGACTATGCGCAGTGTAGACTCAGCTATCAACGACGCTGCGGTTGTCGCGCTGCGCGACCTTGCCTCGAGTTTTTCACTGAGCTTTGCGCAGGTACCCGAGATCAAAGATTGGATAGCCGCTCGCTAGCGGCCAATGAGTTGGTTTGGTGGTAAAGCGAATTTTACCGCGACCAAGGAGCGTGACATGAATCAGTTTAGCGCACCATCAACACGTCAGCCGTTCTTTCTTGCGGGCCTAGTCCTTATTGCATTGTTGACCAGCTGTACGAGCACCACGGTCGATGAATTTCGCCAGGGCGCCACGGGCATCGATACGGGTGAGTCCATCGTGATTCTGGGTCGCCGCCATGCCAGCGATTACGAAACGCGTGCGGAGTTTGTCGACTGCGTTGGCGAGCGGATGAATTCCGGCAGCGACTCCATTTCTGTTATCCCAGAAAAAGAATTCGTAGATGCCATGTTCCCCTGGTTCGAACCTCGCACTGCGCCCCTTCGCACCCGCGACCTCGAGCGTTTAATGGCAGAGAAGGTGGTGGCGGAAAAAATGGAAGAGTTTGGTGTCCGCTACATGGTGTGGCTCGACGGCTTTACCGAGACCTCAGGTCGTACCGGGTCGATTTCCTGCACAGTAGGCCCTGGTGGGGCCGGCTGCTTTGGCTTTGGCAGTTGGGAAGACGATTCTAATTTCGATGCGCGGGTTTGGGACGTCGCTTCACTGCAGAATGTAGGCACCATTAGTGCCGACGCCTCGGGGCAGTCTTATGTCCCCGCCTTGGTTATTCCCATTCCCCTCATCGCTCGAGTAGAAGCCAATGCCTGCTCGCGCTTAGCGGACCAGTTAAAACAGTTCGTTAACGGCGAATAAAATTCAACAGAGCCAAAAAAGTCGAGAGAAGTGCTATGTCCCATGCTACTAAGTCTATAAGCGCCTCGCACATCGCCGTGAACTCAAAAACTCTCGTCATTGCAACGCTGCTCGCGGCCGCCGTGCTGCAAGGCTGCGCCGTGAACCCCGCGACCGGTGGCGCAAACCTTGTGCTCATGACCGAGAATAAAGAGAAGGAAATAGGGCTCGAGGAGCATGAGAAGGTCCTCGCTTCCATGACTGTCTACCGCGATGAAGAACTGCAGGCCTATGTGGAAAAAGTCGGCAATGCGGTAGCCGCCGCGAGCCATCGGCCCGACCTCGACTACACTTTCACCATTATCGACAGTCCAGAAATTAACGCCTTCGCGTTGCCCGGTGGCTATGTGTATGTCAACCGCGGTTTGCTCACTTATATGAACAGCGAAGCCGAATTAGCCGCGGTGCTGGGTCATGAGATTGGACACATCACCGCCCGACACGCTGTGCAGCGTCAGGCGCGCGGCGGTTTGGCGAGAACAGCAGCGACCATTGGCGGCGTAGTGACGGCAGTCGCGACGGGCAGCGGCTATGTCGGTTCACAAATTAATGAAATAGCTTCCATTTGGGCGCAAACCGGTCTGAGCGGCTTCGGCCGCGAGCAAGAACTAGAGGCTGACCGTCTAGGCGCCGAATACATCGTTAATGCCGGCTATGACGCCAGCGCGGTGATCGAAGTCATTACCGTGCTAAAGAATCAGGAAGACTTTAATCGTCTCGTTTCCGGCAGCGGCGGCGGCTACCACGGGCTCTTCGCGACTCACCCGCGCAACGACACGCGCCTGCAGGAAGCGATCGAAGAGGTCGCTCGCATGGGAGAAGCAGCGCCGAGCAAGCTCGATAACACCGAATTCCGCAGCGTTTTAGACGGACTAGTGGTTGGCCAAAGCAATCAGAGCCTGCGAACCGACGAGCGCAACCGCTATTATCAAAACCTACTCGGCTACACCTTGGTACTGCCGCCCGAGTGGGAAATTAGTGAAACCACGACAACGGCCACAGGTTCCCTTGAGGGCCGCGGTGAGCTGCGCATCGAAGCTCAGCGCCTGCAGGCAGCAGAAGAGCCTCGGGTTTTCCTGCGCGATCGCCTGGGCATAGAAGATCTTCAACAGTCCGAACCGCTCGAACAGTTCCGGCTGATAGGCCACACGGGAGTCGCCGTTGATGAACAGGGCCAGGCACAGCGAGTTGCCGTTTTGTACCTGGGCCGTCGGGCTTTCGTGTTTCGCGGCACCGCTAGCCCCGCCGCTAACTTTGACGAGGTCGATGAGGACTTTCTGTCCTCCATCCGCTCGTTCAGGGCGATTCAGCGGGGTGAGGGCACTGCTAATGAAGCGAAGATACGCTTTGTCCAGGCGAGTGAATATTTCGACTTTTCGGTAATCTCTCAGCAGAGCCGAATTAGCAACTATCCAGAGGAGACTCTGCGCCTGCTAAATAACTACTACCCCCGCGGCAATCCCGAGGCGGGAGAATGGGTGAAGTTGGTCGAGTAGCCCAGCCACTTCACAGCACTGCCGTATAGTCTCCCCATCCCATACGCTTTTTACCTTGTGCTAAAAGGGTGATTCAGAGCATCTTCATGCTTCAGTCAACCCTGTCCCTCACTTAGCGGCAGGGGTAAACTGTGCCGATGGTTAAGCGCAGCGATAGCTCTGAGAACATCCTTATCATTGGCCCGTCTTGGGTTGGTGATATGGTTATGGCCCAGAGTTTATTCATTGCGCTCAAGCGGCGTAATCCCGACTGCTCTATCAGCGTGTTAGCGCCAGCGTGGACGGCGCCTCTACTAGAGCGCATGCCCGAGGTTGAACACAGCTTGGCGCTGCCGTTTGAGCATGGCGAGCTAAAGCTGCTCGCCCGCAGGCGATTCGGGCAGGCGCTGCGCGATCGAGCCTATACTCAGGCTATCGTGCTCCCTAACTCGTTGAAGTCAGCTCTCATTCCCTATTTTGCCGACATTCCGCTACGCACTGGTTGGCGCGGCGAGATGCGCGGCGGCCTGCTCAACGACTGTCGCCGCCTCGACAAAAAGAAATACCCCCTCATGGTGCAGCGCTTCGCCGCCCTTGCGCAGCCGCCTTTGGCCGTTCCCAACAAGAATCCGGCAAGCCCGCGCCTGCTTGTTAGTCGGCAGCAGGTGGATGCCGCGCTAGAGAAGTTCGGTTTACAAACAGCGGCGCAGACAGGCCGACTTGTTGCCCTGTGTCCCGGAGCCGAGTTCGGGCCGTCCAAGCAGTGGCCGGCGGAACGCTTTGCCGGTGCGGCCGCCGACCTTATGCTCCTGGGCTGGCATGTGCTTATCCTAGGCTCGAAGGGTGACACCGAAGTCGCTCAAGAAATTGAGCAGGGTATCGCTACTAAAGTAGGCGAGGCGCAGCGATCGCGCTGCTTCAATGTGGCGGGCAAGACCAACCTCGCCGAGGCTATCGATCTCATGGCCGCCTGCTCATCGGCTGTTAGCAATGATTCGGGACTTATGCACATTGCTGCTGCACTAGATTTGCCGGTAGTCGCGCTGTACGGCTCGACAACGCCAGACTTTACGCCGCCACTTGCGCCACTATCGCGCATACTCGCATCGGACATTGAGTGTCGGCCCTGTTTTGATCGTCGCTGCCGCTTCGGTCACAACCGCTGCATGACGCAGATCGAAACCGGCACAGTTGCTAAAGCCGTCATCGAGTTCGATAAGAAATAGACTAGACATGAGTGAGAGAAATTAAGTGCGCGTACTGATCGTTAAAGTCTCATCACTCGGTGATGTCATTCACACGCTCCCTGCGGTAACTGATGCGCAGCGCGCGCGCCCCGATATCGTCTTTGATTGGGTGGTGGAAGAGAATTTCAGCGAGGTGCCGAGCTGGCATCCGGCCGTAAACCGCGTGATACCCGTTGCGCTGCGGCGTTGGCGCAAAACCGCTCTGCGCTCTTTTCGTGGTCCTGAATTCAAAAAGTTTCGTGAAGACATTAGGCGCGAGCATTACGATCTTGTGATCGACGCGCAGGGACTTATAAAGAGCGGGCTTATTAGTCGACTGGCACGTGGCCTTACCGTTGGCCTTAGTGACAGTACGATACGGGAACCGCTAGCGACGCTCTTCTACAATAAAGTTTATTCGGTGCCTTGGACCGAGCATGCGGTTGACCGCGTGCGTCAGCTTTTTTCCCGTGCGCTGCAATACGAATACAACCCGAGAGTCGTCGACTACGGAATAGACGTGGAGGCCTTAGCAGGTCCGGTAAAGCTGCTCACTGCGGGCGAAGCAGCGGCAAAAAAACAGCTAGTGTTTTTGCACGGCACTACCTGGCAAAGCAAGCACTGGCCGAATGCCTACTGGTGCCAACTTGCGCTTCTGGCGCGGGAAGCCGGCTATGAGGTGCTTCTGCCGTGGGGTGACACTGACGAGCTCGCGCGCGCACAGCTCATTGCAGATAAGGCACAGGCCACCGTGCTCGATAAACAGAGCCTTAGCGGACTCGCAGCCTATCTTGCTAATGCAGCGGGCGTAATCGCGGTCGACACCGGTTTGGGCCATCTCGCTGCCGCTCTAGCGCGACCCACGCTGTCGCTATACGGACCGACTAACCCGGGGCTGTCTGGCACCTACGGGCATACCCAAAAGCATCTGCAGGTCGACTTCGAATGTGCGCCCTGTATGAAAAAAACCTGCCAGTATAAAGGCGAGCAGATTCTGGAAGAGAGCGGAGAAATAAGTCCTCCTTGCTTCTCGAGCCACCCCCCTGAGGCGGTATGGAATGCCTTCGAAGCACTGCTCACTGAATCCGCCGCTGGACATCGGGTTGCAGCCTACGGTGATCCCGAGTCCCGTTTCGCGCGGCCTTCGGCCGCGTCGTTTTCTGTTGAATTAGGCGAAGAGCGCTAGGCCGGTGTCGAAACCCGTTACGCTAGCTTTCGTTATCTACCGCTACTTCCCCTACGGCGGAGCGCAGCGCGATTTCATGCGCATTCTGCTCGCCTGCCAAGCGCGCGGTTTTAACATTCACGTATTTGCGCTTAAGTGGGAAGGCGAAGTGCCCGAGGGAGTCACAGTGACCCTTGCTCCGTGCAAGGCACTCAGTCGCATCGCGCTGTATAGAAAGTTTTCTGCCTGGCTGGATACTGCAGTGGATGTGATTACCGGCCCGCGTCTTGTTGTGGGGTTTAACAAGATGCCGAATCTGGATGTGTACTATGCTGCTGACCCCTGTTTCGAAGAGGTGGCGGCAACCCAGCGCGGTGTCTACTATCGAGTCACCTCACGCTATCGCCACTTTCGCCGTTTTGAACGCGCAGTGTTAGCAGCCGGCAGCACAACCCAGGTGCTGTATTTGTCGCCGCAGCAGCAACAGGCATTCACACACTACTACCCCGGCTGCGAAACAAGACTTATCGAATTGCCCCCGGGGCTCGCGGAAGACAGGAAATTAGCAGACGCCACTATCGAATCGCGCGCGTCTCGCAAAGCGAGCGCGCGTGAAAGTTTGCAGGCCGAGCTGGGTATCGATCCTGGCAGCACACTCGTTCTACAAATAGGGTCGGGGTTTAAGGTGAAGGGTGTCGATCGATCGCTACGCGCTATCGCCGCGCAAAATGATCGCCGAGTCCATTATCTTTTAGTTGGCGCAGACAAAGCCGCTTCTTTTCAGCGACTCGCTCAGCGTCTAGGCATTGCCGACCAGGTGAGCATCGTAGACGGGCGCAGTGATGTGCCGCATCTGCTGGCCGCTGCCGATCTGCTGCTACACCCGGCGTACAGAGAGAGCGCAGGCTACACTCTGCTTGAAGCGGTGGTTGCCGGCGTCCCTGTGCTCACCACTGCGACCTGTGGCTACGCGTTTCATGTGCTTCGGGCTAAAGCTGGACTCGTATGCGATGAGCCTTTTTCGCAGCAGCAGCTAAACGCTCAGCTAGGCACCATGCTCGCCCAGCTCGGCGAGCAGCAGTGGTCGGCTAACGGTCTGAGTTACGGGCAAAATGATTCCCTCTATAGCATGCCCCAAGCCGCAGCTGAGGCAATTGAAAACGCTGTGAGCAAGATGGTCGAACCTGAAACAAAAAGGGCGTAAACTGCGCGCCAAACTGAAGACGAAGCGCTCAGCGCTTAAGACTTTCGAGATTTTGCGATGGCGAAAATCACTCTTGGCTTAGCCGGTGCTGTAGGACACGATCCAGCGGCTGCGGTATTCCGCGGCGGTGAGTTAATCGCCGCGGTTGAAGAAGAGCGCCTGATACGACGTCGTCATGCGAACGGCGAAGCGCCTCACCTTGCTGCCCGCCACTGTCTGCTCGCCGCGGAGATCCGTGGGCAAGACGTCGACAGAGTTGCCATACCCTTCGCCCCGATTAATCTGTTCAATAAGGCTCGCTGGCACTACGCCTACCGTCATTGGTATGCGCCGGACAGAGCCATAGACAGCGTATTAAACGGTAATCGCCGCTACCGCCGCTATCGTCACGAGCTCGATGCTTTTCTCGAAAAACTGCACATACCGTCCGACCGTGTAGAGATCATTCCCGTTCAGCACCAACACGCCCACGCGGCGAGCGCCGTGTTCGTTAACGAGCGCGAGGGAAAGACGCCGGTTTTCTGCATTGACTCCAAAGGCGAATATTCCACGTTATTTTTCGGCTACAGCGAAGGCGGCAAGCTGACGCGCATTAAGGAGTTCTACAATCCAGACTCCTTGAGCGGCATGTACGCAGCGCTTACCGACTATCTGGGCTTTGAAATTCTTGATGGCGAGTTTAAGGTCATGGGCATTGCGCCCTTCGGCGATCCGGAAAAGTACGATCTTAGTTCGCTCGCTCGCTTCAAGGGCCGGCGCTTCAAGGTAAATAACCACCTTATTAGTACGGTAGGGGTTAGGCGCTACAAGGCCAAAAACAAAGGCCACTACTTCAGCAAAAAATTGGTCGAGCTGCTAGGTCCCCGTCGTGTTGGCAATCTGACAGACGATCCCTATGTGCACTACGCAGCGGCAATTCAGAAGCTCTACGAAGACCTTGCTTTGCAGATGATCGATAGGTTTCTGGGCGAACATATCGCGGACAGTAGATGCCTCGCAGTAGCGGGCACGGGATCGATGAATATCCGACTCAACCGCCGACTCGCTGCAATCCCCGACGTCGACGAACTGATCGTTACGCCGGCTTGCAGTGATTCAGGTACCGCAATCGGCGCTGCAGCGTTCGCCGCGCGAAGTGATGGCGAGCGCTTGGCGCCTGTGCAAAATCTTTTTCTTGGACCGCGCTATACGCGCCGGCAATGCGAACTCGCAGTAGAGTCACACCGCGACAAACCGCTTGCGGAGGTTTTGGAGAATCCTGCTGAGCGCGCAGCGCAGCTGATAGCGAAGGGTGAGGTCATCGGCTGGTTCCAAGGCAAAATGGAATTCGGCTCCCGCGCCTTAGGTAATCGCAGCATTCTCGCAGATGCGAGTCGCGAAGATGTCGTGAGCAAAATTAATCAGCAGGTGAAATTTAGAGAAAAATGGCGGCCCTATTCGGCAAGCATCCTGGCTGAAGACGGAGCACGGAGTGTCGACTTCCCCGAATTTTCTGATGAGTTTATGTGCGTAAGCACGCAGGCCGGTGAGAAATTTAAAGCACGCTTCGCGCCGCTAGTCCACGTAGACGGCACGGTGCGAGCACAGCTGGTCACCCAAGACCGCTGCCCCACGCTTCATCAACTACTGAGTGAATTCAAGAAGCTCAGCGGCCACGGTGTGATTGTGAATACCGCGCTCAATCGGCCTGGGGAAGCGATGGTTTGTACGCCCGAAGAAGCGCTTGCGGTATTTATGGGCACCGACCTCAATCATCTGATTCTCGGCGATCTGTTGGTCAGCAAACGACCCGAAACCGACGACTGGTAATCCGGTATCACGTCAAACTCACTAGTCGCTCAGACTACGTTCTTAGCGCTTAATTAGAATAGCCACACGAACAGACTCGTTTAACGCAGCTTGGTTTTCCGCGCGCGCAGAGGGTGGGAAAACGGCAATCGTTTCTGCTGTTGCTGTGCTTAAAAGACCATTTGCGCGGGCGCGCATCTGCGGATTCAGCTCGATCGCCAGAAGTGTACCAGCGGGCGCACTGGAAAGATCTGAGTCGGCGATGATGCTCGGCACAAGGTCGTAGTCTTCGACCAGATCACTCGCATACGCCAGCCGCCGCGAATTACTGATTAGCATTGTACTTGGATATTCGGACCCATATTGAGAGACCCACGCCTCGGCGCTGCTGAGATAGGCTTTGTCGCGCCCAAAGCTGATAAAAGAATCGACGGCGCAGTAAATAAAAAACAAAGCAAAAAAACTGCGGCTTAGACCGCTCGCGCGTTCGCTCTGCCAGCGAGCTAAAACAAGTGGCAACCAAAGGACCACAAGCAAACCTAAAAGCATCACGTAGCGTCCGGAAACGAAGCGCGTCACCAAAGCAAAGCCACACAGGATAGCTAGGTTGACGAGGGCGTAGCCTAGAATGAGAATTCGCGCATCTCGGGAAGTATTGATGTGTGCTTGTTCTGTTCGACGCCGAAGCAGGTATGCGGCGGTAAGCGCGAAAAAGAAGGGCAGACTTATCGCTGCGACGACCGCATGACCCAGGGAGTAAACAGCGCCAACGCCGCGTAGAATTAACGAATCGCTCTGCGAGAAAAGCAGCGCGTGGTCTGCAAGAACCGATGCATTTAGGGCGCTGCGCTGTGCCGTGTCGCCATTGAACAAGGCATCGATGAACGGCTGGTAATTGGCAATAAATCGAGCAAACGCGCCGCCAATATCTAAACCCGCTAACACCGCAATCACAGCGACCGCGAGCCCCGTGGCAGCGATGAAGCCCGCAAGCCTGCCTGCATCTGCGTAGCGGGGCTTACCCTCAGAATCACGCAAAGCGAGGAGTAAGACTGGACTGCAGAGCAGATAGATAATCGCTTCGGCTCGAAACAACAGCGCTGCACCGAGAAAAAGGACAAAAGCCACTACGCATCGCCAGTAAGCAAGCCCAACGTGCAGTCGAGACAGAGTGATTAGCTGCTGCAGGGCCAGGAGCGTAAACGCCCAAAATCCAACGTCCCGAAGCAGCATCGAGCGATACTCGTTGAGCTGTGGGTAGACGCAAATAACCGCGACAGCAAATAACAAGGCGCGGTTTCTTTCACGCTCTGGCCATTTGCTGCTAAGTGCGGAGCAAAGTCCGACAAAGGCGACCGCACTTAGCGCATAGAAAAAGGCGTTGAGTAAAAGGCCCGCGCTGAACAGATCGATATCCAAAAGTACGAAGTGAGCAAGCAGGGCGGAGTAGGAGGCCCAGGGGTAGTGTGCGAAGGCGGCCCCTACGCCGTCATGCAAAAACAGCTCGGCAACGCGCACGTAGGTATAGGCGTCGTTGTTCACCGCTTCGCCCTGAACAAAAACCAATGCGGCAGCCAGCAGAGAAGCTACCGCCGCGAGCAGCCGCGGATGGGAAAGTAGCCAAGAGCTCTGGGTTTTTAATAGTGGTCGCATAGAGAAGCCGAGGTCGATATGGGTTGCCGGTTGTCAGTTTAGGGGCTCAGCTGTGACTAGGCTTGATACCCAAGCATTTAAGGAATAAGTGTAACAGAGCTCGTCAGCACCACCACCAATCGCTGCTATGGTAAACTGCGTCCTCATCAGAAAAACTAATGCGCCGGTCCCTAATCCTCGGCGGAACGGAGAATGTTGTCATGCCACAGTCTATGCCCCCATTTCAGCAGGCGCGCGTGCTCGTGGTTGGCGATGTTATGCTCGACCGCTACTACCACGGCAGCGCCAACCGTATCTCGCCAGAGGCGCCGGTGCCCGTTGTACGTGTAAGCAATCAAGAGGATCGACCTGGCGGCGCTGGCAACGTGGCGCTGAACATCGCGGCCCTCGGCGGCGCCGCAACGCTAGTCGGTGTGGTGGGTACCGATGCGACGGCGCAAGATCTTAGCGCCCGACTTAGCGCGGCGGGTGTGCGCTGTGAATTCCTGCAGTCCGTCGACAAGCCGACTATTACCAAGCTGCGTGTGATTAGTCAGCACCAGCAGCTGCTGCGCATGGATTTTGAACAGACCTTCGATGCGCAGGACGTAGCCGAATTACAGCCGCGCTACGAGTCGGTTCTGGATACCGCCCAGGTAGTAATTGTTTCCGACTATGCTAAGGGAGCGCTGCAGGATGTTCCTGCGCTCATTCGCGCGGCGCGCGCCGCGGGCAAGCCGGTGATCGTCGATCCTAAGGGCAGCGATTTTGAAAAGTATCGCGGCGCCACGCTCATTACGCCAAATCTTCTTGAGTTCGAAACCGTGGTTGGCCACTGCAGTAGCGAACAAGAGCTGATCACTAAGGGTCGCGCGCTGATGACCGAGCTGGAGCTTGAGGCCATCTTAATAACCCGTGGCGAAAGCGGCATGACACTGCTGCGGCCCGATAAAGCCGAACTACACCTGCCTGCCCGTGCACAGGAAGTTTTCGATGTCACGGGCGCCGGCGACACGGTGATCTCGGTGCTCGCCGCAAGCCTCGCCGCTGGTGAAGACTTTGCCGATGCCACTGCGCTCGCTAATCTTGCTGCGAGTCTCGCGGTGGGTAAGTTGGGCACTGCAGCGATTAGCGGGCCTGAGCTACGCCGAGCCCTGCATAGCGACAGTGCTAGCGGTCGCGGCGTGATGAGCGCCGAACAGCTTCGTAGCGCAGTGGAAGAAGCCAAAGTGCACGGCGAACGCATTGTGTTCACCAACGGCTGTTTCGACATCATTCATGCGGGCCACGTCGGCTACCTAGCCGAGGCACGTAAGCTCGGCGATCGTCTAGTGGTTGCGATTAACGATGATGCCTCGGTGCATCGTCTAAAAGGCGTGGGTCGTCCGATAAATCCGGTAGAGCGCAGGCTTGCCGTTCTCGCCGGCCTTGAGGCCGTGGACTGGGTGGTGAGTTTTAGTGAGGATACTCCGGAAGCGTTGCTGCACGAGATCAAGCCCGACGTGTTGGTAAAGGGCGGCGATTATTCTATCGAGCAGGTCGTAGGCGGGGAGTTCGTGCTGTCTTACGGAGGCGAAGTGAAATCCTTAGATTTTCTTGACGACTGTTCGACTTCTGCCATCGTGGAAAAAATGCGCGAGACCTAGGCGTTGATTCCCGCCACGTAGCCAGACGACCACGCCCATTGAAAATTGAAGCCGCCAAGATGCCCCGTGACGTCTAATACCTCGCCAACGAAGTACAAGCCTGGGTGTCCGCTTACTTCCATTGTTTTCGAACTTACCCCTGCGGTGGCGACCCCCCCGCGCGTGACCTCTGCTGTTCGATAGCCTTCCGTTGCCGAGGGTTTTAATCGCCAAGCATTAAGTTTTGCGCCTAATTCCCGTAGCGCAGCATCGTTGCATTCTGCGAGAGGGCGCTCTGCTATGTCATTCCACCATAGCGGCTCGAGTGCCAACACCAAGGCCTTGGGCAAACGCTGTGCGAGCACGCTGCGCAGCCGTTGTTTGCTGCTGTTATTTTTCTGCTCTAGTAGAAATTCGCTTGCCGCAATGCCCGGTAATAAATCGATTGTGAGCGTATCGCCGGGGTACCAGTAGTTTGAGATCTGTAGCACCGCAGGCCCACTCAGGCCGCGATGAGTAAACAGCATGTCTTCGGTAAAGCTATGGCCTGCGCAGTGAATTTCTACCGGTGTTGAACAGCCTGCAAGAGTGCTGCAGAGCTCGAGTGTGGAGTCGCTAAACATAAAAGGCACAAGCCCGGCGCTGCGCTCCTCTAGAGCTAGGTTAAAGTTTTTAGCTAACACATAGCCGCGATCGCTGCCGCCTAGTGTGGGGACCGATAGCGCCCCGGTAGCTACGACAATTGATTCACTACTTAACTTTTTCTCACCCGCGGGCGTTTCGTAGCTTACCGTATAGCGCGCAGTGTCCTTGTTTTGGCTTGTCACGCTAATCACATCGCAGCGCGTACACAGAGCCACGCCGCTAAGCTGGCATTCCTCTTCCAGAATAGCGAGCAAATCTTTGGCGGAGTCTTGGCAGAATAGCTGGCCGTGTTTGCGTTCTTCATAGGCCAGGCCATGCTGTTCCATGAGCGCGATGAAATCCCACTGCGTATATTGGCTTAATGCCGACTTGCAGAAGTGTTCGTTGGCCGACAGGAAGTTCTGCGCTTCGATAAACAGATTGGTGAAATTGCAGCGGCCGCCGCCGGACATCAGAATCTTTTTCCCGATTTTATTGGCGCGCTCTAATACGACCACGCTGCGACCGCGTTTAGCTGCAGTGAAAGCGGCAAACAGCCCGGCGGCGCCTCCGCCGAGGACGACGACATCAAAATGTGTAGTAGAGGAATGGGACATGCCGTGGGGTTCGCGAGCCTGTGTGTGAAAGCTAGCTTTATATTATAACGGCATTCGTCAGCGCTGCGGTGCCGCTATTCATCCTCAGCGCGCACGCCTACGCTGGGGAAGCCGTCGCTATCGATCTCGGTGGTGATCACCATGGGTGCACAGCAGACCTGGCAGTCTTCGACATACTCTTGACTGTGAACCGAGCAGTCGATCAGCAGCTCGATGGGTTCGCCGCAGTAGGGGCAATAGTTGTTAACAGATTCGAGTGCTAAGTGGCTCATGATGCGCGGCTCTTACGGGATTCGGGTTGGTCTGCCTAGGTAGGCATCTGCTCTAATTAACGCTTGGCCCTGCGCTTTGGGTTAGCGTGAATGGGCGTAAGCGACGTGGAGATAGCGCCAAGACCGGCCCCTGCGCTGCGTTTCAGTGCCAAAACGGAGCAAATAAAGGACCGGGACAATTGCATCAAGGCAAAACCTAGGCAGGGCTTTGAGCGTTTAACCTAGCTCAGCAACGCCACCGAGAACGCTATGCCCGAAGGACCAGAGATACGCCGAGCAGCGGATAAGATCGCCGCCGTGCTTGAAGATCGCGTAATTGAACAGGTCTCCTTCGGCCTTCCTGACCTCGTTCAATACGACGAGCAGCTTACGGGCCAGCGTGTCACGTGGCTGGAAACTCGCGGCAAAGCGCTGCTGACGCATTTCGACCATGGCCTCAGCATCTATTCTCACAATCAGCTCTATGGACGCTGGTATGTGGTGAAGCGGGGCAAGGAGCCGGCGACCCGTCGCTCTCTGCGGCTGGCTCTACATACAGAAACCCACAGCGCACTCCTGTACAGCGCCTCGGATATTGCCGTGCTGGACAGCGACGGCCTTGCGCAGCATCCTTTTCTAGCGCGCATCGGCCCCGACATTTTGAGCCCGAGCCTGCACTGGCGCGAGGTTGCCAAGATCCTAAGCTCCGAAAGTTTTGTTCGGCGCGGTGTTGGCGCGTTCTATCTCGATCAATCTTTTCTGGCCGGCATTGGCAACTATTTGCGGTCGGAGATTCTTTTCGAAGCCGGGGTAAACCCGCGCAAAAAACCGGGCGAGCTAAGTACCAAACAGCTGAACGCGCTCGCGCGCAGCACTCTCGAAATTTCTCAGCGCGCCTACCGCACAGGTGGTATCACCAACTCCGATGCCAATGTGAAGGCGCTGAAGAAGCAGGGTCTCAAGCGCCGTGAATATCGGCACTGGGTTTTTGGCCGCGAAAATCAGCACTGCCACCGCTGCGGGGAGGCAATCATTAAGGAAGCTATCGCCTCACGACGGCTGTACTGGTGTCCGCTATGTCAGTACTAAAGCCCGAGCTGCCCTTAGACTATCCACGCTGGCTGGTACAGGAGCTGCGTTCTGATCACGCGGGTGAAGTTGGTGCCGTCACTATTTACCATGGCATTTTGGCAGTTTCTCGTGACACGTCTGTGCGCGAATTCGCGCGCCATCATCTGCAAACAGAAAAGCAACATCTCGCCAAGATTAACGCGCTACTTCCCTCTGCGCAGCGCAGCCGTCTACTGCCGCTGTGGCGCATAGCAGGTTTTCTTACCGGCGCTTTGCCTGCACTCTTTGGCTCTAAAGCGGTGTACGCAACCATCCAAGCAGTAGAGACTTTCGTCGATCTGCATTATGCCGCGCAGATAGAGCGCCATCCTCAATCAGTGTCGTCTCGATGAAGTCGCTCATCGTGACGAAGCTGGGGACAATCTTACGGCCACGCCCGGCCCAATTTTAAGACTGTGGTGCAAAGCAGTGGGGAGCGGCTCTGCGTTTGCTGTGAGTTTGGCTAAACGGGTTTAGAAAAAAGGGGTCAGACCCCTTTTCTATTTAGCCAAACTCAGCGCACGAGAAAAGGGGTCTGACCCCTTTTTTCTAGAGCTGCTCTCGGCGCTTACGCATAAGTTGGAGAATGCTGGCAATGTCGCGCATCTGAGCGTTGCTGGCTACAAGGCTCGCCATTTCGTCTTGAAGCTTTTGAAGCTCATCCTTGGCGTTGGAAATAACCGCGCTATCAGCGGCTAGCGCTCTTCCACCGAACATAAAATCGCTCACGTTATCGCTGGAGTTGTCGTTTAGAAACTTAGGCTGACATATTCTGACTGGAATGTTGGATCCGGTTCTGAAAAAAGGGGTCAAACCCCTTTTTTCACCCTCAACAGCGAAATTATTGCAAAAACCACAATATAAGGCAAAATGTCGAGACAATTTCGCTAAAAGAACGAGCGGTAAATTCTCATGCGCCTATCCCCACCTAAGTACTTCCTAAGACTTCTGTCGTTTCTATTCGTTGCTAATCTGACTTTCGGCCAGGAA
>CBFIDY010000017.1:0-23950 GCA_965661495.1 Pseudohongiellaceae bacterium
ACCCCTTTTCCAACCCCTTTCCCAGCTTTTTTCCCTCTTTCCCTCTATTGCCTACCCGTTTTCCAACCAGCCCTTTTACTTTGCCGAGAAACTCAATGCCAGCGCCTAGTTTATCAATAATCCAGACCGATGTGCCGGCGTGGCAGCAAATGTTATCCGATCTCGTCACCGACCCCCAAGAGCTGCTCTCCCTTCTTCAGCTGACCGAAGCCAAACTGGCGCCTAGCGCGAGGGCAGCTGGGCAGTTTCCGCTGAAGATACCGCGCTGGTTTGTGTCACGTATTCGGCAGGGCGACCCTAATGATCCGGTACTGAGGCAGTTCTGGCCCCACTGCGATGAAGAGGCGCAAGTGGAGGGCTTCATCACTGACCCCCTGCAAGAGGCACAGTTCAATCCCGTGCCAGGACTGCTGCACAAATACACCAGCCGAGTCCTGCTGACCGCCGCGCCGCACTGCGCGGTGCACTGCCGCTACTGCTTCCGCCGCCATTTCGACTACGCCGGCAATGCGCCAAGTCGCGACGATTGGCAGGCAGCCTTCGCCCACGTCGCTGCGGATACACGCATTCGCGAGGTCATCCTAAGCGGTGGCGATCCCTTGGCGCTGTCGAATAAGCAGTTTGCCTGGTTCATCGAGCAGGCCGAATCTATAGAGCACATCGACACGCTGCGCATTCACACGCGCATGACGGTGGTGCTGCCGCAGCGAATCGATGCTGAACTGTGCGAGCGCCTCGCCAGCTCGCGACTCAAATGTGTTGTTGTCTCGCACTGTAATCACGCGCAGGAGCTGGGGAAGGAAAGTCTGCTAGCTTTCGACGCTTTAAGGCGAATTAACGCTATTTTACTCAATCAATCGGTGATTTTGAGAGAAGTTAATGACGGCGCTGACGAGCTGAAAGCCCTTAGTGAGGCGCTTTTCCAGCAGGGCGTTCTGCCCTACTACCTGCACCTGCCCGATGCCGTGGCCGGCACCGCTCACTTCGATGTAGCGCTGTCTCGGGCTCAGGCCCTGGTCGCCCAGCTGCGCACCGAGTTACCAGGCTATTTGGTGCCACGCTTGGTACGAGAAGAGCCCGGGGAATCGTCGAAGACTCCCTACGGCTGAGGCTCAATCGCGGCTACCTAGCACGTTGGTGACGCAATCTGTGGCTTCTTACACAGGGCCATCACAGGCAAAGACCGCTCGCGCTCGATCGGCTTCTTTTCCAGTTTTAATAAGCCTCGAGCAACGTTGAGAACTCACCAGCGTGGCCGACATAGTAGACACCGCCAACTGCGCCGCTGCTGAGGAGCTACCTGCTCACCGCACCGCCACTTTGGCACGCCAATTCAGCTAAAACGAGTACCCTAAGTGAGCGACACCGATTCCTTCGACAATGACGAACTGCTAACTCACCGCGGCCAGGGAGAGAAGGTCGGCTCGCGCTTCACGCTATCGGTGTGTCTGCTGCTGACACTGTCGATGTGCGCATTTTGGCTCATCAGCAACTACAACACGCAGAACCTGTTGCGGCAGCAGGCCGACCAGCTGGGCGACACTGTAGCGACTCAAACCGCACTGCAGATGACGGAATTCGTGCTCGCCAACGACCGCATCAGCATGAACGTGGTGTTGGATGAGCTCATTCGCGGTACGTCTATCGCCGAATTGGCGGTGATCAACACCGACAACGAGGTGATCGCTTTCGCCAGTCAGGCATTGCCAGAGCCGCGTGCTTTCATTCCCCTGCCCTTCGCCTTGAGCCGCGAGCAGGCCGAATACCTAAAGCCAATCAGCCTGCGCGGTGCAACTGCGGGCTCTATCCGTTTAGTGTTAGACCTTAGCTCGGTTGAAGTCACCATCATTAACAACCTGCTGATGGTTCTGGGGCTGGCCGCCTTATTGGTTCTCGTCGCTTTCGCCCTTACTACCACCTACTTCAACTACTTGGTCAGCTTCCCAGTAAACCTGCTTGCGCAGGCGCTCGCGAATATTCGCAACGGAGTCGTGGAGGCGAGCTTCGAACCCGAGGGCGACGATGAGATCGCGCGGGCGATTCGCGAGTACAATCAAACCGCCGAGTTCCTCGTGCAGAACACCTTCCTCGACCGCTTCTCCCATCAGCTGCCCGAGTTCGAACCAGAACGCTATACAGAGCCAGGCCGCCAAGAAGTTGCAGTGCTGTGTTTGAAGATGTCTAACTTCACCTACCTTGGCTCCACACTGCCCGAAGATCTGTTTATCAATCTGCGAAATAAATTCTATTTCTTCGCCGGCAAAGTCAGCGAGCTGTACAACGGTGTAGTAAGCTCGTGTACTGAAGAAGAAGTGATCATTCACTTCGGTGATTCCGAACACGAAGAGGAGCAGGCGTTCTATGCGATCTGCGCCGGTCAGCTTTTTCTGCGATTAGTTGAGGAGATCAACAAACCCTCATTGCCGGCAGTCGCAGCACTCGACGACGACAAAGAAGACGAGGCGCTTAACTGGAAGCCGGAGCGAACGCTCACGCGAGAGAGGGAAGCCGCGCAGGCAGAGCGGGAAAGACTAGCCGCCGAGATTGGGCCCTTGGGGGCGAAGTTTACGCTCGCCGCCCACAGCGGCTCGATGCTGCGGGGTATCTACTCGCCGATTACCCACGCCACGAACTCGCTGAGCGGTGCAACACTGGATCAGACGCGCGCACTCGGAAATGAGGCACCTGACAATTCGCTGCTAATTAGCGAGCCGTGCTACGAAGCGGCAGGGGACGGATCACGACTCGACGCCCACGCCTATCTCGATGCACAGGCGAGCCCTTTCGATTTCGAAGCCTATTTGAGCCTCGAGCCCCTATCGGACTACCGCCTGCTCCTTGACCGCCAAGCCCATCAGCTTATTGGCCTGTGGTCGCAGGCGCCTATCGAACGCGAAGCGAGCTAGTTCAGCAGATCGCCTGTTTCGCCGCTCGCCAGTGCGGCGCCCTTAACGGCCTTCGGCACGACTTCGATCCCATCGACATTCTGGAAACCGCGGGGCAGTTTATTCCCGCGACGGCCCCGCTCGCCGGCGTAGTGTTCCAGGTCTGCCGGCTTGAGATTGTGGTGACGCTTGCCCGCGCGAATGGTTATCGAGTCCTGCGGTCCGAGCACCGCAAGCGCAACCACGAACTCCTGTCGATCGGCGACGCGCGCCGGCGGAATACCAATGATTTTATTACCCTTGCCCTTAGCAAGCCGCGGCAGCTCCTGCAGCGGGAACATCAGCATGCGGCCCTCATTGCTGATCGCAACGATCAGGTCCTCGTCGTAGTTGGCGATCTCAATGGGCGGCAACACGAGTCCCCCCTTCGATGGCTTCAGCACTGCCTTACCGGCTTTGTTCTTGCTGACGAAGTCGCCGAGCTTACCGACGAAGCCATAGCCGCCGTCGCTAGCAAGCAGTACATCCTTGTTGTCGTCGCCGGTCAGCACTCCTTCGAAGGTCGCGCCGGAAGGCGGGTTCACCTTGCCCGACAGCGGCTCACCCTGGCCACGGGCCGAAGGCAGCGTGTGCGCCGGCAGCGAGTAAGTGCGGCCGGTAGAGTCGAGGAAAATCGCCATCTGGCTGCTCTTACCCCGCGCCGCCTGCTTAAAGCTGTCGCCTGACTTATAGGCCAGACCCGCAGCGTCAACCTCATGGCCTTTCGCCGCGCGCACCCAGCCGCGCTCAGACAGCACAATCGTTACAGGTTCCGCAGACACGAGCTCGGTGGCGAGGAAAGCCTTCGCCTCTTCGCGCTCCACTAGCGGTGTGCGGCGGTCGTCGCCAAATTTGTCGGCGTCGGCCTGAATCTCTTTCTTGATAAAAGTCTTAAGCCGCGTGTCCGAGCCCAACAGGCGCTCGATCTTTTCGCGCTCTTCTGCAAGCTCTGCCTGCTCGCCGGTAATCTTGATTTCTTCGAGCTTGGCGAGCTGCCGTAGTTTGAGTTCGAGTATCGCCTCGGCTTGGCGCTCACTAATCTTGAACGCCGCCACCAGCGCTGGCTTAGGCTTGTCTTCCGTGCGCACGATGCGAATCACTTCATCGATATTCAGATAAGCAACGAGCAAGCCTTCTAAGATGTGCAATCGGTCGAGGATTTTGTCCAAGCGAAACTGCAGACGTCGACGCACAGTTGCAGTTCGGAACTGCAGCCATTCCACCAAAAGCGAGCGCAGGTCTTTTACCTGCGGGCGCTTATTAATGCCGATCATATTGAAGTTAACGCGATAGTTTTTTTCTAGGTCGGTCGTGGAGAAAAGATGTGACATAAGCGCTTCGACATCGACACGATTCGATTTAGGCACGATCACTATGCGCGTGGGATTCTCATGGTCCGACTCGTCGCGCAGGTCCACTACCATCGGCAGCTTCTTCTTTTGCATCTGCGCTGCAATCTGCTCGAGCACCTTGGCGCCGGAGACCTGATAAGGCAGAGCAGTGACGACAAGCTCGTCGCCTTCTTTTACATAAACCGCACGTGCTTTAAGCGAGCCGCGCCCGTTGCGGTACATCGCCGCGATCTCTTCGCGCGGAGTTATTAGCTCGGCTTCCGTTGGATAGTCGGGCCCTTGAACAATTTCGCAAATGTCTTCGAGCGTGGCCTTGGGGCGGTCGAGCAGATGAATCGCTGCGTTCGCCACTTCGCGCAAATTATGCGGCGGAATATCTGTTGCCATACCCACGGCGATACCGCTGCCGCCGTTGAGCAGCACATTGGGCAGACGCGCAGGCAGCATCTCCGGCTCGTCCATCGTGCCGTCGAAGTTAGGTTTCCAATCTACCGTGCCCTGCCCGAGCTCGCCAAGCAGTACGTCGGCATAGCCCTGCAAACGCGACTCTGTGTAACGCATGGCGGCGAAGGATTTAGGATCGTCGGGCGAGCCCCAGTTACCCTGCCCATCGACTAGCGGATAGCGGTAACTAAACGGCTGTGCCATCAGCACCATCGCTTCGTAGCAGGCCGAATCGCCGTGGGGGTGGAACTTACCGATGACATCGCCAATGGTGCGTGCTGATTTTTTAAATTTGGCAGAGGCTTTCAAACCTAGCTCGGACATCGCATAAATTATGCGGCGCTGCACAGGCTTGAGCCCGTCGCCAAGATTCGGCAGAGCGCGGTCATTGATAACGTACATCGAATAGTTGAGATACGCGCTTTGGGTGTAGCTCTTGAGCGGTATCTGCTCGATGCCGTCGTCGTTGATAATGATTTCTTCGTTCATGCCTTGTCTCTTTGTTCTTGCCTGTCATGTTCTCGCAGGACGCAAATTTCTTTTACCTACTCCGCCAGATCCGCCGCATCGCCGCTGGTCTCTAGCCAGGACTTGCGATCGGCGGCACGGTTCTTAGCTAGCAGCATATCCATGGCTTCGAACGTGCCGCCTTTGTCGGTCTTGGTTTCCCCAGGTTCGAGGGTGAGCTGCACTAGGCGGCGCGTGTCCCTCGCCATCGTGGTCTCGCGCAGCTGCATCGGATTCATCTCGCCCAGACCCTTAAAGCGCTGGACGTTTACCTTGCCGCCTTTCTTGTCTTTTTCCAGGCGATCGAGAATTGCCGTTTTCTCGCTTTCGTCTAAGGCGTAAAACACCTCTTTGCCCATGTCGATGCGGAACAGCGGCGGCATAGCAACGAACACGTGGCCAGCCTCAACTATGGGCCGAAAATGCTGCACGAACAGCGCGCAGAGTAGCGTGGCGATGTGTAGGCCGTCTGAGTCGGCGTCGGCGAGTATGCAGATCTTGCCGTAGCGCAGGCCGCTGATGTCTGGCGTTGCCGGGTCAACACCGAGCGCAATGGCGATATCGTGTACCGCCTGAGAGGCGAGTATCTCGCTGGAATCGACCTCCCAAGTATTCAGAATTTTGCCGCGCAGTGGCATGATCGCTTGGAACTCTCGATCGCGCGCCTGCTTAGCGGAGCCGCCCGCAGAGTCGCCCTCTACTAAGAACAGCTCACCGGCCATGACGTCCTGCGTTGAACAGTCCGCGAGCTTGCCCGGCAGCGCGGGGCCCGAGGTAATCTTCTTGCGCGCCACTTTCTTGCTCGCCTTAAGACGGCTCTGAGCGTTGCTGATGCACAGCTCGGCCAGCGCCTCGGCTTCGGCGGTATGCTGATTGAGCCACAGGCTGAAGGCATCTTTGACCACACCCGAGACGAAGCTCGCGGTCTGCCTTGAAGACAGCCTTTCCTTGGTTTGGCCGCTGAACTGCGGATCGAGAATCTTCGACGACAGCACGAAACAGCAGCGCTCCCAAATATCGTCCGGCGTTAGCTTGATGCCGCGGGGCAGCAGATTACGGAATTCGCAAAACTCTCTCAGCGCCTCCAACAGGCCAGTACGCAGACCGGCAACATGGGTGCCGCCCTGCGCCGTCGGGATGAGGTTTACATAGCTCTCGCCCATGATCTCGCCGCCTTCTGGCAGCCACTGCACGGCCCAGTCCACCCCTTCGCCGTTTTGACTGACCGAGCCTGAAAAAGGCTCCGCCGGCAGCGTTTCGTATTCACCCGTCGCCTGCCGCAGGTAGTCGATCAGGCCGTCTTCGAAGCACCACTCTTCGCTCTGGGCTTTGTCCTCGGCAACGGTGTTGTCGATAAACTTAACCAGTAAACCCGAGCACAGAACCGCTTTCGCGCGCAGTACATGTTTTAGGCGCGGAATAGAGACACGGGGGGAATCAAAATACTGCTCGTCGGGCAAAAACTTCACGGTGGTGCCGGTATTGCGCTTACCAACGGTATCGATCTGCTCAAGCTCGGTCGCTTTGTAGCCGTCGGCAAAGCTCATGGAATACACATTGCCACCGCGACGCACGATAACCTCGAGAGTCTTGGACAGCGCGTTCACTACCGAGACGCCAACGCCGTGCAGGCCGCCTGAGTATTCGTAGTTGCTGTTGGAGAATTTACCGCCGGCGTGAAGCTTGGTCAGAATCAGCTCGACGCCGCTCACACCCTCGGCCTTGTGAATATCAACCGGCATACCGCGGCCGTCGTCTTCTACCTCTACCGTGCCGTCTTTGCTCAGAGTCAGGGTGAGGGTCTTGGCATGGCCGGCCAGCGCCTCGTCGACGCTGTTGTCGATAACCTCTTGCACGAGATGGTTAGGGCGCGTCGTATCGGTGTACATGCCGGGCCGCTTCCGCACCGGGTCGAGCCCGGATAGCACTTCAATGGCGTCGGCGTTGTAGGTGTTGCTCATGCGATGGTCTCTAAAATCTCAATAGTGGGTCTAGCTGTATGGGCTGCTTCTAAGGGCTTCTTTATAGCTAAGGGCTTTTTAAGGCCAAGAGCTTTTTCAAGGCTTAAGCGCAGGCGTTCACGCCGATGAAAACTAGCCGATGGGCGGCCCAAATGACGCAGTGGGGTGAATAGTATTCTATCGCGCTTTTGCCTCGTTTCTTGATAGCAAGAAGTCCAAGATTCGTGGCAGCTGGCGGTCGAACCCCTGAAAACTATGGTCACCACCAGGCTCAATGAAGAGCTCGGCCTGGGCGTACTTTTCAGCGGCCTGTCTGTAGTCTAGCGTCTCATCGCCGGTTTGCAGCATAAGCAGAAAATTTTCCGGTTGGCGCAGCTCAGTAACTTCGATACTGCGCAGCTCTTCAATTTGCGCCGTGGTAACCAGCTGCACCTCACCGCTGTGCACATTGCGCTGTTCACCCAAGTAATCCTGCAGCAGCAGATAGGGCTTTACCGCCGGATTGATCAATACCGCGCGCAGTCCGTAAGCCTGCGCAAGAGAAGTTGCGTAGTAGCCGCCTAGAGAACTACCAATCAGCGCCGCCTCACCATGGCGCGCAAGCCCCTCGCCAAGCCTGCGATGCAGCATCTTCATAGCCTGCGCCGGCGCTTGATTAATTAGCGGGATATCAAGCTCAAGACCTCTAGACCGGCAATAGGCCAGCGCCTGCTGCGCCTTGGCGGAGTCGGGTGAGCTCAGGAAGCCATGCAGGTATAGAAGATAGGGCTGGGAAGCCATGGCGCTTAAGTCTTTTGTAAGGCTGCGGGAACTCGCACGACCCCGGTCTCGAGCTTGCCGTCGTCATGCAGCCGCAGCCAACGATAGCCCGGCGGCGCTGAGTCCGCAGCGAATTCCAAGGCAATAGGAGCAAACTGTACGCAGGTCGATGGCGCGCCGAGCACACGCAGCTGCCCCATGTCTTCGTCTAAGGCCTGATGGCAGTGACCGTGGAGTAGAGCCCTAACCTTGCTAGTTTTACTGAGCAGACTTAAAAGCTCGGCGCCATCGTGCAGGCCGATCTCGTCCATCCAGCGTGCACCGTTAGGCTGAGGGTTGTGATGTACCGCAACAATCACCGACTCTATTTCTTGCTGACTCTCGATTTCGCTCAAGCGCAGCTTAAGATTTTCTAGACGCCCCACGCCGAGCTCGCCGTGAGGCGATCCGACTACGGTCGAATCCAGCATCAGAATCAGCCAGTTACCCAGCGCAATTGAGTCCGGCGAGTCGACACGCGCTGCCGTCATAGCTTGCGGACTGTCGTGATTGCCCGGCAGCCACAGAAGCGGCGCAGGCTGCAAAGGCTGAGTGAGCTCAAGAAAACGGGCGTAGGACTCGGCGCTGCAGTCCTGGGAAATATCTCCGGTGGCTAGAACCGCATCGAAAGTGATGGCGCGCGCCTTGGCGTGAGCGACGACGGCAGAAAGCGAGGCGGTAGTGTTTATGCCCTGCATTTGCGCCTCCGGGCTCGCACTGAGATGGGTGTCGGTAATCTGTAAGACGGTGTGGCTAGGCATCGCTCTGCGCTTGCGCCTGCCAAATGTCTTCGGCGCTGTGACCCGCGTCCAGGCAGTGTGTCAGCCACTCGCCAAGGAAGCGATTAACCTGACTTTTCTCGTCGCTCTGATACATCTTTGGATTCGGCTGCGCATAGCGCGCTTCCAGATTGCGATGGCCTTGGTAGGACACGACCTCCGCCGTGCTCGCGTCATGATAGACGCGAATGAGCATGGAAGGATTTGTCATCCACTCACGTACCACCGGGCGCTGCACAATTTCGAGCGTGCTTGTATATTTAAACGCCTCGAGAATTTTTATCTCTACGCTAACCGGTTCGGTTTCGAGTTCGGCGAGTTTGAATAGATAGCTCAGCCCTTCTAGGGCTTTTTCCGGCGCATCTTTCTCCGTTTGCTGCGAGTGAGTCGGAGACAGCTGCGAGTAATCACGTTGACGATGGGCGGCCAGCACAGGCAGAAGACGCAGGAGACGAATATAGTTCGCGTCGCACTCTGCCATCTGCTTGATGAGATCTATGCTGTAGTGATTTTTCGGCATCGTCGTTGATTTTTTCTTTCGTCAGTGTTCTATCAATTTTTTGACGCTAGCGAGCTTCCAGCCTGCCAGCTCGCTTCTAACTCGCGGCGGTGCAGCTGCAGCCACTGCAGTGCAATGATTGTCATGGCATTGTGAATCTTGCCGGCGTCCATGAGACTCACAGCCTCTTCAACATCCAGCACCACAACTTCGATATCTTCATGTTCATCGGCGAGGCCAAACACACCACCGGCTTCGGCTGCGTCGACGCGGCCGCAGAACAAGGTAATACGCTCGTTGCTGATACCAGGGCTGTTGTAATACTCGCTAATCTGCACCAAATTCTGCGGCGCCAAGTCAGCTTCTTCCACGCTTTCACGCGCGGCAACCTCGTGAGTTTGCTCGCCAGGTTCGACCATGCCGGCGACCAATTCGAGAAGCCAGGGATCTTGGTCTTCGTCGAGCATGCCGATGCGGATTTGACGTACCAGCACGACTTTTTCGAGTACCGGATCGAACAGCAGCACGCCGACCGCACGCGGTCGCAGAAGCAGCTCCCGGGTCATCGTATTGCTGAAGCCGCCATCGAAGAGCTCGTGGCGCAGCTTCAGGCGGTCGACGCGCAAAAAGGTATCAAATACCCTCTCGCGCGCTTCGACCTCTACCTTCAGGCTCATTTAACTAGTCGCGTGCTGTGACTTCGAGCAGGTGAAAGCCGAACTGCGTTTGCACAGGACCCTGCAGAGAACCGACCGGTGCGCTGAAAACAACTTCGTCAAATTCCTTAACCATCATACCTGGGCCAAAAGAGCCGAGATCACCGCCCTGCGCCTTTGAAGGGCATGAAGAATGAGCCTTGGCCACGTCGGCAAAGTCTTCACCACCGTCGATTCGAGTTTTGAGATCTAAACATTCCTGCTCTGTTTGGACGAGGATGTGGCGGGCGCTTGCTGTAGTCATAATGAATTCCTTGATTGCCGCAGAGCGGCTTTTTATGGGCTCTTTAAACGAGGCAGCCATTGTAGGGACGCGCCTAGACTATGTACAGGCGTCCCATTTAACGCTGAGTGAGTTATACTTGCGCACGACTTTTTCCGATCATCGCAGGACTTCTGAATGGCATTTCCCGAACCCGCACCCCGCAGGCACGTGCATACGCGCGCGATAGATTACCGCGGCTACGAGCGCGAAGACGGGCTATGGGACATAGAAGCGCATATGACCGACACCAAGACCTACCAGTTCCGCAACGACTGGCGCGGAGAGGTCCCGGTGGGTGAGCCGCTGCATGAAATGCTGCTGCGGGTAACGATAGACAGCACTTTCACGATCATCGATATCGAGGCGGCCACAGAACATAGCCCCTTCGAGATGTGCCCAAGCATTACGCCGAACTACAAAGCCTGCATCGGGATTCAAATGGGTCGGGGCTGGCGTCAGGAAGTGCGCAAGAAAGTTGGCGGCACTAACGGCTGTACCCACCTCACCGAGCTTCTTTATCCCATGGCCACCGCAGCCATGCAGACAATCTGGCCGCTAATGAAGCATCGCCAGAACAAAGCCGACTCGCATATTGAGGCGACGGACAAGAAGCCCGGCGTCATTGATACCTGCCACGCGTGGGCGGCAGATTCGCCGGTGGTGAAAATGAACGCGCCTAAATTCTATACGGGCGAAGACTAGCTCGACGTTAGCTCGCTGTCTGCGGTGAAACGGACGGCGAAGCGCGCACCGCGCCCACCACGACCCTCGCCGACATTAGCAGTGGCGCCATGTGCACGAGCAATCTCCCGCACAATCGCGAGTCCCAAACCGCAGCCTTCGCCTTCACGATCACTCACCGACTGCGAGGGGGAACGGAAAAAGCGCTCGAATATTTGCTGCCTTTCCGCTTCATCGATGCCCGGGCCATCGTCCTCAACACTAAACTCTAAGCCCTGTTGATCGACCGCCACGGTAACCCACACATTACCCTCGTTATGAGTGTAGAGAATCGCGTTTTCGACTAGATTGCTCACCATCTCAGATAGCAGAGTCAGCTCGCCAGCAACATAGCAGGCGCTTGGCGCTGCGACGTGCAAAGTGATCCCTTTGCTCTTGGCAAGCGCACTCAGCGCCGTGCAGCTCTGGCGGCTGACCTCGCCCAGATCGACTGGCTCTCGCCGCAGTCCCCTGCCCATAGCAGCCTCGGCCCGAGCGAGTTTCATCAGCTGCGAGTTCACATGAGTCATGGCGTCTGCGGCGTCAGAGATGCGTTGCAGCGTAGCCAGCAGCGCAGGGTTTTTCTCTGCGACTTCGCCCTCAGCCAATTGTGCTTGGAGTTTGATGCCGGCAAGCGGCGTGCGAATTTGATGCGCGATATTTCCTATGAACTGCTCTCTCGTGCTGATCGCAGTATCGATGCGGGCAAGCAGGCTGTTGGTGTTTTCCACAACGCCGCGCAGCTCAACGGGAACAGTGCCAACATCAATGGGCGTGAGATCCTGCGGACTCCGCTGAGCCAGCTCGTCGCTAAGATGTGTCAGCGGTCGCAAGCCGCGACCAAAAGCCGAGCCGATCATTAATAGGGCAAGCAATACCACAAGCGAATTGCTAATCAGAACGTCCACTAGCAGGGTGTAGTTATTCTCGCTACGGCTGGTGACTTCTTCTGTTACCGTGACGGTCAAATTCCCAACCTGGGTGTCACGTTGAATACTCACTGCGCGGACGGGGCTGGCCTGCACGGTGAGCAAACGAAACACCGGCGTGCCGCCGGCAGCATCTGGCCGTTCCTGTGCTAGCACAGCGCCCGAGAGCAGGGCGCCTTCGGAGTCGACGATTTCGTACTGATCGTTAGTGATACCAAGGGCCGGAAGTTCCGCCGTGAGGTCGTGGCCTTCTGAGTAGCCCACCAGCAATTTTTCTGCGCGATCGACTAGCCACTCATCGTAAATCTGATTCGCCGAATGCAGGCCAATGCGATAGGAGACTATGGCCTCAACAAGCAGCAGAATCACAAAGGGGCCGCCGACTAACAGCAGCAGCTGAGACCGGAGTGAGAGAGGGTTCATTATTCGATGTACTCTATGGAATAGCCGACGCCGCGCACGGTGCGGATCAGCACGCCGCTGCAGTCCAGATGCCGTCTTAGTCTATGCACATACACCTCCACTGCGTTGGGTCCGATGTCTTCAGACTGCAGCGCCAAGCGCTGATTGAGTCGTGCCTTACCAACAACCCGAGGCGCCTGACTAAGCAGCGCTTCCAGAATTTCGAACTCGCGCTGGGCAAGATCAAGGCGCTCCTGTTTCAAGCTGACCGTTTTCTCGAACGGGTCTAATTCCAGTGGCCCCAAGGTGAGTTTGTCGCGCATCTCGGCATAGCCACGTCGCAGCAAGGCGCGCACTCGCGCTTCCAGCTCACGAAGGTCGAAGGGTTTCTCCATATAATCATCAGCGCCGGCATCTAGCGACTCGATTTGTTGATCCATGCCGTCGCGCGCGGTCAACACAAGCACGGGGACCGGCTGCTTGCGCTGTCGCAGTGCCCGCAGCACGTCCAAACCGTCCATGTCGGGCAGCCCAAGGTCCAGCACCACGAGATCTATTTCACCTGCGCGCAGCTGCTGATCCGCTGTTTTGCCGTCAGGCGCGTGCACGACGCCATAGGAAGCGCGGCGCAGGGCTGTCGATAGCCCCTCGGCGAGCAAGCTGTCGTCTTCAACAATGAGCACGTTCATAGCGTCTGTCTTTGCCCGGTGAGAAATCGCGTGGCCAATTCTTTTTATCCCAATAAACCCAGTCAAACGGGTGATAAGAAAACGGATAGTCGGTGTAAAAAAGCGCTGAGTAAACCCCAAAGGCGACAAATTACCGATCTACAAGTGATAAGGATAAGTAATAACCCGCTAATGAAAGGTTTTTGAAAGCTAAGGTGGTTAGGCTCTAACTTGTAAAGCTGTTTCTCCACGCCCCTGAAGCCCTAATGGCTTTCGAATTCGGCTAAAGCAGCCTCTAACGGCAAGGCCAAGGCACTATCGAGACAGCTGATCTTAGCAATTTCATCACGGAATCCAATGAGAGAACGGCAATGTTTAGCATCGACAGTTTAAAACGCGATCTACCAGCCAGCCTGGTCGTATTTTTTGTGGCTTTACCCCTATGCCTCGGCATTGCCCTTGCTTCCGGTGCCCCGCTTTTCGCGGGTCTCATTGCCGGTATCGTCGGCGGTATTGTGGTCGGATCCCTGAGCCAGGCACAACTCGGCGTGTCTGGGCCGGCCGCAGGTTTAACCGTTATTGTGCTCACGGCAATCGAATCACTGGGATCCTATGAGTATTTCCTGCTCGCTGTGTTTCTGGCGGGATTGATCCAGATTGGTCTGGGTTTGTTGAAAGCCGGGGTCTTGGGCTATTTCTTCCCCTCCTCAGTCATCAACGGCATGCTGACCGGCATTGGGCTTATTATCATTCTTAAGCAGATTCCCTACGCCTTCGGATTTTTAGCGCCGAGCGATAGCAATATGCTGCCCTTCTCTAATGACGGCAGCGGTACCATTGCAGCGCTGTTTGATACCTTAAACTTCATACACCCCGGTGTAATGCTTATCTCGCTGGTATCGGTGGTTCTGCTCATCGTGTGGGAGCGCCCCTTCGTCAAACAGAACAAAGTGCTAGGCGCACTACCAGGGCCGGTTGTTGCGGTGCTTACCGCCGTAGCGCTGCAGCTAGGATTCAGTGGCCTTGCCGTCCTTTCCTTGACTCCGGATTACTTGGTTAGCGTGCCCATCGCTACGAGCGCCTCTGAATTCATCGGCTTGTTCACTCTTCCCGACTTCACCCAGATCGCCAATCCGGCTATTTGGACGGTCGCCTTTACCCTCGCTATCGTCGCCAGCATCGAAACCCTGCTCTGCGTTGAAGCGATTGACAAGATCGACCCGCAAAAGCGCACGACACCCACAAATCGTGAACTGCTTGCGCAGGGGGTGGGCAACTCTGTATCCGGTCTGATCGGCGGTCTGCCGCTAACTCAGGTTATTGTCCGCAGCTCCGCAAATTTGCAGGCGCGCGCGGCGACGAAGCTTTCCGCCATTTTGCACGGTGTGCTCCTTCTCGTCTGCATTGCCGTCGTACCCACGCTGCTCAATATGATTCCACTCGGCGTGCTCGCCGCTGTGCTTATTGTGACTGGGTATAAACTCGCCAAGCCGCAGCTGTTCCGCACAATGTGGAGCCATGGCCTTGAACAGTTCCTCCCGTTTATCGTCACAGTTTCTGGTGTCGTATTCACCGACCTGCTTACAGGGGTCGCCCTTGGCATGGCAACCGCCATTGTGATGCTGCTTCAGCGCAACTACCTCAACTCTCACTTTCTGCACATCAAAGAAACAGAGTCGGTTGAGGGACGTAACGTCATCACTATGCGCCTCGCTGAGGAAGTCACTTTCCTCAACAAAGGTGCAATCAAAAAAGAATTCGACAGAGTGCCAAACGGCAGTGTGGTGGTCATCGATAAGACACCCTGCGTATTTATTAATCACGATGTGCAAGAGTTCTTACAAGAATTTGCAGACACCGCTGGTGATCGCAATATTTCTGTGGAATTCATCGAGAGCGATGTCCCGATAGCTGAACGCAAACTAGCGGCATCGTAAGCAGGCAAATTTAAGGAGAGGCAACTCTACTTGCCCGGCAATTCAAAATCGCCATTAACGGCATCATAAATTGCAAAAGTCATCATAGTAGATCAACGGAGTTCATTATGAGTTCAGAACCACAGGCCAGCGGTCAAGAAGTCGATCCTCTTGCCTTCACAGGCAAACTATTTGGGGGACTTCGTAACGACCTCGCGCGCAAGGCGCCGCATTATTTCAGCGACTACAAAGACGGTATCAGCACCAAAGTACTAGGTTCAGTGAGCTTCCTGTTCTTTGCCTGTCTTGCGAACGCCATCGCGTTCGGCGCGCTAACGAGCGTACTAACCGGTGGAGAGATTGGCACTGTCGAGATGATCGTTGCGACTGCCATAGGCGGCATCGTGTTTGCGGTATTCTCAGGTCAGCCTCTTACCATTCTAGGCGGCACTGGACCCATCGTGATCTTTACCGCACTGCTTTATGAGCTGTGTCAGGCTCAGGGACTGCCGTTTTTGCCGGTATACGCCTGGGTAGGCATTTGGTCTGGTGTTTTGCTCATCATACTCGTCGCGACTGACGCTAGCGCACTGATGCGGCTGTTTACAAAATTCACCGATGAGATTTTTGCGGCCCTAGTCGCAGTAATTTTTTTAGTGGAAGCACTCACTTCGGTTATCACACCGCTCATTTCTGTCGAGGCGAGCACCGCCACAGCCTTAATGACGATCATCTTGTCGTTCGGCACATTCTTCCTCGCGAAGACGTTTAAGGGCTTCATTAATACGCGTTTCTTCAACGGTCAGGTACGTGGCTTTGTATCGGATTTCGGACCAGCGCTGGCGATCGCTATTATGACGCTCTTCGCTCTATCAATGCCGTCGGTTGAACTTTCAGTGCCTGCTATTCCAGAGACCTTTGGTACAACTACCGGTCGCGCCTGGATGATCGATCTGTTCTCGATTCCCACGTGGATGATTCTATTCTGCATCGGCCCAGCCATTCTGGTCACAGTCTTACTGTTCCTTGATCAGAACATAACGACGCGTCTGGTGAACAATCCCGCCTACTCGCTGCGCAAAGGCGGCGGCTACCACCTAGACCTTACCGTTGTAGGGGTGCTTGTTCTGGTTGCTTCGATCTTTGGCTTACCCTGGATTGTGGCTGCGACAGTACACTCTCTCAATCACGTGAAGAGCCTGTCATCCCCTGCCGAGAAAGCCGAGGGCAGCGCAGCCGCACCGGCGGAAGTTGTCACGGAAAATCGCGTGTCGGGTCTGCTTATCCACTCGCTCATCGGCTGCTCTATTTTCCTCTTGCCACTTGTTAGTGCCATCCCGATGGAAGTGCTGTTTGGCTTGTTCCTATTCATGGGCGTCTCAACCCTGAACGGCACCGATCTTTTCGCCCGCACCAAGCTGTGGCTGATGGACAAGCACCTCATTCCAGAAGAAGGCTATATGAAACATGTACCGATGAAGGTGGTGAGAACCTTTACCACCATTCAGATCGGCGCACTGGGTTTGCTGTGGGTACTTAAGAGCAGCGCATTAGGGATTCTATTCCCGCTGCTCATTGCTATGCTGGTTCCGCTACGCCAAATCCTGTCGCGTTACATAGACGAAAAACATCTCAGCGCGCTAGACGAACACTAGCGATAGAAACGCGGGAAGACGACACCGAGGGTAACGCCCTCGGTGTCGATTCTATTCTCCGCTCTGATAGACCCTCCGTGATACTCGGCAATCAGTCGAGCAACGTGTAAGCCCATACCTAAATGCGGCTCTTTCTGCTTCTCCTGCGGACGCACCGAAATCATCGATTCGAACACTCGGTCCTTCATTTCCTCTGGAAGATAGGGCCCTGCGTTAGATACGCGAATCAGAATATGGTCTCTTAACGTGCGGCATTGAAATACGATCGGCTGCTCCGGGTAAGAGAACTCAACGGCGTTAGCAGCAAGTTTATCCAATAGCTGCGCCACATACTCCGGCACACCGTTAATCCATAGCGGACCTTCCTCTGTCGCTAGCTCAAATACGGCGTCGGGGTAAGCCAGTTTGTAGCCTTCAACACAGCCGTACACCACCGCGTTCACGTCGATCTTTTCTTTCTCGGATGTTTGCAGCATTTGTTCAAGACGCGTCGCCTCGCTCATGCTAGTAAGGATGAGATTCAAACGGCTTATCCCTTCCTCGGCTCGCGCCACATAAACCGCCGTGTCTTCGTCTTTGCTCGTTAAGGCGAGGTTTTCAATCGAGCTGCGTACGACAGTGACCGGTGTCCTCAGCTCATGGGAAAGCCGCGACGACATATTCTCTAGGTAGCTAGTATATTGAGAGAGCCGGTCAACAATGCTGGCAAAGCTGCGCGACAGATCGCCAATCTCGTCAGAGTTACGCGACGGCACGATCGTATTTTTTACTCGACCCGACTCGTCGATAATACTTTCCGCCTGATTACGCAGCCCACGAATCCGCGTTGAAATCCTTGAGGCGAATAAGAACAGACCCAGAACAACCACAAGCATTACGGCTAGAATCGTATTGAATAGCGTTTCTAACGCCTGATTGCGAAACGTGCGTAGCCCGTTCATGTTTTGATCGACAACCACGGCGCCCAGCACTTCGCCGTTGGCGAGAATAGGATGCGCGGCTTCTAGGAGCCGCGTTTGTGTATCCGACAGCGTACGGAACTGCGTGAGTGCTTGGCCTTGTAGAGCGGAATCGATGTGCGCACCTTCGCGGGTTACGCCAGAGTAGAGTTCGTCAAAAAAGTCGTTGCTGGGTTTGCTGAGTATTTGGTAATAGACAGGGTTCAGAATTTTCTCTTGTATAAAAGCGAAGGCGCGGTTGGACGTCGTATTCTGGGTCGGTGGAATCAGCGTTAATCCGGTTGCTGTTTGAATATCTCCTGCGGTGAGGAGTACGCGTCCGCTGCGATCCACCACTTGAATGCGCGAATTCGAATTGCCCATACCCGCGACTATGCGATCTATCTCGGGTGTCGGTAATCTTAAAGAACCCAGGTCACGAATACTCGCTGTGTCGTAGGTTGCGATGGCAGTCGACATCGCACGAGTCTCGGGATCGTCAACGTCGAACAGGGCAAAACCAAGCCGAGAGCCCAGCATATCGAAGGGGATCTGCAGTTCGATCTCATAGCCTTCGTCGGTTTCGTACCACTGCCCGCTTATTCGTTCTTCGTGTACGGGATTACCAAAATCCTCATCAACGCTAAACGGGTAAAGGAATTCCGGTTCGTGGGGCGCAACGATGTAGTGTCGCACCTCTGTGCCTTCTCTATTCAGCATAGAGATGCGCAGAAAATCCGAGCGATTAACCCGCAGGCTGTCGCGGCTTCGATAAACGATCGCGTCGTCACGCACCTTAAAATAGGCGTAAAGCGATCCGTTGTGTGAACCCACCATGGTGCGATAGCTCAGCGTGTCTTCGCGGTCGTAGTAGCGCGACGGGGTAAGAGCGGTGCGCAGGTAGGCGCTGTTGTCATAGGCCACTTCGTAGCGCTGGTACTCGCCCCAGTCTACGAGTGAACCGTCGTTAAGCGAGAGTGCAGAGAAGATCGGATAGACATAAAGATCTTCGGTGCGGCGCGCAGGCTCGTAGCTGCCTTCGTCGAACAGTTCCGGGCGCTCGTTTAGCGCAGTGGCTAGCGCCTGCGCTGTACCTAGAACTGTCTGCTCCTGGCCGCGACGTAGGTACTCTTCCATTTCCAGAATGTATTGGTAGCCCAACCAAGGGATGACCAGCAGAAAGGCCGACATGAAGACGAGCTTAGAGCGAATGCCGAAGGGATTGCGGCTGACCTGCACGTTCAAGCTAGGCGGCCTCTTCGGCGATGTTCCAGCGATAGCCCATGCCATACACCGTTTCGATGCAGTCGAAGTCTTCGCTCAGGGCGATGAACTTTTTACGTATGCGTTTTACGTGGGAGGTAATCGTGCTGCCGTCGACGAAAATCTTTGATTCCTGCATAAGTACCTGACGGCTTTTTACATGCCCTGGATACTTCGCCAGCGCGTGGACCATCCAGAACTCGGTAACCGTGAGGGCAACCGGCTGGTCGTCCCACTTCACAGTGAGCCGGCCAACGTCGAGGGTCATGCGACCTCGGTGCAGTAGGCTCTCGGGCGAAGGGGGCTGATCGATAACATCTTGTCGCCGGAACAGCGCCGCGATGCGCGCGGTCAGGTGGGGCAGGCTAATGTCTTTGGTTAGATAGTCATCCGCACCCATGCGCAGTCCACTCACGGTATCGAAGTCGTTATCGCGGGCGGTCAAAAAGATAATGGGCAGGGTTTCGGACATAGAACGCAGCGCCTGACACAGGGTGAAACCGCCGTCGATTTCATTGTCTAAGCCAATATCGATAATGGCTAGATTAGGCAGCCGCGTATCGAAGGCGTCCATCGCTTCTTTGCGGTTGGCGTAGGTTTGCACCTCGTAGCCCTGTTTGCGTAACACGTCTGCGTAGTTCTCGCGGATGGCTGCTTCGTCTTCCACTATGGCTATGCGCCTGCTCATTCTGGTTTTCCTTTGCGTGAAGGCCTTATTTTACTGGGTTTCGCCTGGGGCACGACGCGAACTATACGCCATTCGCCCCGTCTCGCTAGTCTTCCTTGTCTATCGGCAGTGATTGCCAGTTTTTTGCCACGATCTATCAGCACCTAGCCCTGCACCAAGCAGCGCGAAGTGACAATTGCTAGGTTAAATGACTTCATCGGAATTCCCCAGCACGAGGTGAAAAACAGCGATGAAATCGTCGAAAGCAAATAACCTACAGCTCGTAATCGGCAACAAAAACTATTCCTCGTGGTCCCTCGCACCTTGGCTGCTGCTCAAGATGTACGACGTGGACTTCGACGAAATCCAAGTGGCTCTCTATCAGGCCAACACCGCTGAGAAACTAGGCCCCCTGTCACCATCGCTCAAAGTCCCTGCGCTTCGTCATGACGACGATGTATCGGTTTGGGATTCCCTTTCGATCTGTGAATACCTTTCAGAGGAAATACTTCGCGGAGCGGGCTGGCCGGCCGGTGCAAAGCGCCGAGCCACGGCGCGCTCGGTGTGCGCGGAGATGCATTCTGAATTCCCGCTCCTGCACCGCGACTGGCCAATGAATTGTTCGGCGAAGGTGGCAATGAAGCCTTCCCGAGAACTGCACAACGAGATTGCTCGAATCGATGCGATCTGGAGCTGCTGCCGTCGCCGCTATGGTGAAAACGGCAACTATCTATTTGGCCGTTTCTCCATTGCCGACTGCTTTATGGCGCCTATGGCTATCGTCTTCCAATCCTACGGAGCAGAGCTGAGCGCCGAGGCCCAGGCCTACTGCGATACGCTGCTAGACAATCCCTTTGTGCAAAGCTGGATGCGTCAAGGGCAGGCCGAAGAGCGCGAAGATCTCAACCGCACTTCGCTACAAAGCGTGGGCTAACTAGTCCTTTCCGGCAGCACATCGCGCAATTTGGCGGCCATATCGAGAACCGCCTGCTCGGTTGTTGCCCAGTCAATACAGGCGTCAGTTACTGAGACGCCATATTTTAGCTCGCTAAGATCCTTGGGAATGCTCTGATTGCCGTGGTTTATATTGCTCTCAACCATCAGCGCAACGATCGACTGATTGCCCTCCATTATCTGATGCGTCACATCCTTCATCACTAGCGGCTGCACATTTGGGTCTTTGTTCGAGTTGGCATGACTGCAGTCGATCATGATGTTGTTCGTCACCCCGCCTTCTAGCAGCGCGTGTTCGCACTGCGCAACGTGCACCGAATCGTAGTTCGGCCCCTTGCTACCACCGCGCAGAACCACGTGGGCATAGGGATTACCTTTGGTCTCGACGACCGACACCTTGCCCTTGCCATTAATGCCTAGGAAGCGGTGCGGGTTGGAAACCGATTGCATTGCGTTCACTGCCACGGTCAGCCCGCCGTCCGTGCCATTCTTAAAACCCACCGCGCTGGAAAGACCCGAGGACATCTCGCGGTGAGTTTGTGACTCAGTCGTACGCGCGCCGATCGCAGACCACGCGATAATGTCCTGCATATACTGAGGCGAGATAGGGTCGAGTGCTTCGGTTGATGTCGGCAGGCCGATCTCGTTGATATTTAGAAGCAGCTGACGCCCTTTGCGCAGGCCCTCTTCAATTTTGAAGGAGTCGTCTAGGTAGGGGTCGTTTATCAGTCCCTTCCAGCCAATCGAGGTACGAGGCTTTTCAAAATACACGCGCATAACAATATAGAGCGTGTCTGCGACCTTGTCCGCTAAGCCCTTCAGGCGGCGGGCATAGTCTAGCGCCGCTTCGGTGTCGTGAATCGAACAGGGCCCAACAACAACGAAGAGCCGCGGATCTTTGCGGTCAAGGATATCGAAAATCGTCTGTCTAGCGGCAAGCACCGACTCTAGAGCCTCGCCTTCCAGCGGCAGCTCCTCTTTCAGCTGCGTAGGCGTGATGAGGGGCGTATTGGATTCTATATTCTGGTTTTCGCTTTTCATGGCTTGTCGCTTTTGATTTATGGCTTACGGCTTATTGAGGTCACGATTGTTGATGATAAAACTATCTCGAAGCGTCTGTTTTATCGAGATAATTTAGGTTTCGCAAAATCGGTCAGCAATAATAGCAAAGTCGCGCGGGTCCGCAACGTCATTATCCGATGTGTGCCGCCTGTGTTCTCACTTTCAGCTTTGGCGCTTCCTACCGAAAAACTAATCAGGCGCATCGCCGCCGCTCAACTAGAGGACTCCCCGTGCACATCAGCCAAGCCTTCGACGCCGGCAACATTGAGGTCGTCAGTGCCAGCCAGGCAAGCGACATTCAGCTGCGTATCCGTAAAGACGCTCAGTCCGACTTTTATCAATGGTTCTACTTTCGGCTGAGCGGCGCTCGCGACACCGCCTGCACGCTGAAACTGCTAAATGCGGCCGGTGCAGCCTACCCCGCGGGCTTCGAAGACTACCGAGTCGTGTACTCCTACGACCGCAAGACTTGGAAACGCCATCCCACCTGTCTAACCGAGGGGGTTTTGCACATCGACATCACTCCTGAGCAGGACTCGATCTACTTTGCTTACTTCACGCCGTATTCGATGGAGCAGCACGCCGACCTTATCGCCAGCTCATTGCGCTCACCCCTGTGCCGCCTCGAGGTGCTCGGCCAGAGCCTAGACGGCCAAGATCTCGATCTGCTCAAAATCACCGGGGCCGGTGACAGCAGTAAGCGCAAAAACTGCTGGCTCATCGCCCGTCAGCATCCGGGTGAAAGCATGGCGCAGTGGTGGATGGAGGGCGCGCTAGAGCGGCTGCTTGACCCAAACGATGCCTTCAACACCGAGCTGCTACAGCGCTGTAACTTCTTTGTTATCCCCAATATGAACCCCGACGGCAGTCGCCGCGGTCACCTGCGCACCAACGCGGCGGGACGGAACTTGAACCGCGAATGGGCGTCACCGAGCCTGGCAAACTCGCCGGAGGTCTATCTTACATGCGAAGCGATGACTCACTTCGGCGTTGATTTCTTCCTCGACGTACACGGCGACGAATCCCTGCCCTACTGCTTTATCGCTGGGGTAGAGGGCCTTGCCGATTGGGATAGCAACAAGCAGGCGCAGCTCGATTTTTATAAGAATCGCTTAGCCGCGCGCAATGCCGATTTCCAAACGGAAGTGGGCTATGAGCCCAAAGCACCGGGCGAGGCGAATCTGAGTATGAGTACCGGCTTCGTGGGCAGCCGCTTTGGCTGCTTGGCTATGACTCTGGAGATGCCCTTTAAAGATACAACCGCCACGCCAGACACAGAGCATGGATGGAGTGGTGCTAGGAGCAAGACGTTAGCGCATTCCTGTCTCGAGGTGATTGCCGACTATTTCGCGGCGGAGCTTTAATTGAGCTTCTGCGGCTTTGAACACGCAGCAATTCGATAACGCTGCCTGCCAAAAGAGTAAGCTGAATTTGCTTCTTGGGATGCTAAAGATCAGATAGCAGGACCCCGCAAGTCCCAGGCAGCGCTGTAACAAATCTCCGCTCTAGCCGTTCTTGTAAGGCGCTGCCCTGTGATAAATCCTTACGTTTAGGTGATGGCCTTAATTTGTCACCTATGGTTACACTGTGTAGAATGCCGCTGGCATGAGGAGCCCTCCTCTTCCCGGCAAGACCCCTCTCAATTTTTAAGGCAAGCTCTTATGAGAAGAATAGCGAAATTCGCGGGCGTCGTTGCATTGACGAGCCTCAGCGCCTCGATCAGCCACGCGGCAGATGATCTTTATGGCATTTTGGAACTCGCATTAGATAACGACCCCACTCTGCGCCAGGCCGAAGCAAACTACCGCGCGAATCGCGAGAACATGATTCAAAGCCGCGCAAACCTCCTGCCGAGCCTTGGCGCCAACGCTAACACCACGCGCCTGACTAGTGGACCCACCGACGAAGTGGTTGCAGTGAATCCGTTCACCGGCCAGCAGCAAGTCCAACCCGCACACAGCTTTCGTCCGGGCATCAACAACCACGGCTGGGGCGTCAACCTAAGTCAAAGTCTTGTGAATCTCGCGCAGTGGTACGGATTCCAAAGCGCTCGCGCGGCCGACAAGGCAGCAGCGGTGAATCTTGCGGCGCAAGAGCAAGACCTCATCATGCGTGTCGCGACAGCTTACTTTGACGTTTTACGCGCTATCGATCTTCTGGAGACAAACGTTCAAGAAGAAGAGGCCGCATTACGCTCTTTCGAGCAAACCCAGCAGCGTGAAGAAGTCGGCTTGGTTCCGATTACCGATGTGTTCGACGCGCAAGCCGCGTATGACCTTGCCCGTAACACGACGATCCTTCAGCAAGACTTTCTACGTTCGCGCTACGAAGCGCTTGAGGCAATCACCGGCCAACCCCACCCGATGATCGAACCTCTGGACGAAGAGTTTCCAGTAGTCGACGCGGAAGGGACGCTGAGCGAATGGGAAGATCAGGCCGATGACAACAGCCTTGCCATTGCTTCGGCTAAACTAACACTCGAGTCGCAGCAGAATAATCTGCGTGCGAGAAGATCGGACCACCTGCCGACC
>CBFIDY010000018.1:0-21890 GCA_965661495.1 Pseudohongiellaceae bacterium
CCTGTAGTGAGCGTAAAAGTCTGGCCAGGAACTACAGCTTCTTCAGAAGCAGTCGCGTCAGCGGCGTCAGTTGCAGCAGTTACGCTGTCAGCTTCATCAGTAACGCTTGCTAGAGCGGCAGTTAGCTCAGCAGCAGTTAGATCACCGAGATCGGCGTCGAGTACGTAGTACTCAGCTACTGTGTTCTTGTTAACGAAAGTCTGCGCAACAGCTGCGAAGTTATCGTCTAGGAGTGATTCAGGCTTGGCGAGGAACTTGTTGATTTCGCGCGCGAGGCCAGCCTTCGATAAGCCGTTATTCAGATAACTAACAGCGAGATCAATCGCATCTTCGCGCGCAGCAGCAGAAACGCCAGTGCCTTCAAGAACGCGATCTAGCGCATCAGTTGCGTACTCGCGAGCAGTTTGTGAAGAAGGGTTCGCGTCCGCAAATTCTTCTGTTTCTGCGATCATCTCAGCGATTTCGTCCAGGTTCTTGCCTGAAGTTGAAGCTTCAACGAGGTCGTTGAGCAGCGCGTTGTCTGGAGCGCGGTCTAGCATTGTAACTACGAGTGCGATGATATCGCTTCGTGTTTCAGCAGTAATAAAAGCCATTGTGGTGTATCTCCTAGAGATCAATTAATAATTTACTAACGTTTAAACGTGTCTTGCTTTTCAGAATAACTGTCAAACATATCTGTTAAACATGTCCGTCAAACTTGACGACTTTGACCGGCCCGTCCCACAAAGTTAGGCCGGCGGTTTACCATCGTGAAAACGAGCATAAGCCAGCGCCACTGTTTTGGCCTGTGATTGAAGTCACACGCACCCACAATCGGCTGGAAAACGCCGTTCCATCAGGCCTGAAGTCGATGGAAAACCAACGATGCAAGCAGATATCCGATGAATGCTACTAAATTCAGAGTCGTTGTACAACTTTATGTATCAAAGTACTACTTGATCAGCCTGCGCTAAATTTCTGTATTTGATGGATATTTGGCAGTGTCTGTTCTTGAGCAATGGCACAAGATATTGTGTGGGATAGAAGGCAGCGGGGCGGCACCCTTTGCGGAACGGGTTTTGATGGGTGCGGGAGTGTTGCTAGCGGTTGCTTTACACAGGGCATAGCGCCCTGAAATTTAGATAAGCTACTGTATTAAAAAGGAATGCTAAGGCCTAACTCGATAGAAGCGTCGTCCATGTTAAACAGCGCAATGTTACTTGCCTGGTCTTGGTAGAACAGGGCAACTGTGAACAGGGCGGGCTTAGAGCCCAGAGATAGAGGGGTGCGGTGTTGTATCAGAATCTGATTGCGGCGCTGCCAGCGGCGCGCGCCCTCTGCCAGCAGCGCGCTATAGGTATTTTCATCTTTCAGCCGAGTCACTGTTGCCTGGGCCAGCAGCTCTCCGCTTCCTAGGGGGCGCTGAACTCTAGCGCTCACTTGGAAGCCATCTCTATCATCGCCTGGCCTGTTAGCGCTGAGCGCTTTGCTTACTATGTAACTCGCCTCAAAGCCGTAGCGCTGCACGACATCTGTCACACGGCTTCGTGATTTTAGACAGTTGAGCCCCACGGTCGCCTTGCTTTCCCACGCATCGAGCGCCGCCTGAGCGTGAAAACGCTGATATTGGGTCGCGATATCGTATAAGGGCGCGCAGCGATTGCTTGTATTCGATTGAACGCGCAATCGCGCCTGAGTCGCTGAGTAGAGGGCGCTGCCGCCGAAAAATAGACTCGAGACGCCGGCTTCCATCAGCACACTGCGACGCCGGGTTGCGGTGGCTTGGGAGAACTGCGAGCTGAACTGCAGTAGGTCGGACTCGGGGTCCTCGCTCACTCTGCCTCGAATCTCGCTATCCCAGCTGCGGCGTCCCGCTTCGGTAAGGGTTGCCGCCCGCGTACTCGCCCGCAGGTTGCTAAAGGCTCCAGCTTCCGGCTGAAAGTCTTCGGTGAGGTTTAACACCACAGGCTCGCCGGATAGCGTCAGGGTTAACTGGCCAGAGTCAGGCGCGCCGTTAAGGTTAGTATCGTAGCCACCAGACACATCTAACTGAACCGAATTTTGCTTGGTTAGCCCTCGCCACTGCGAGCCGCGCTGAATGACGCTTTGCCTAAGCTCGGTCGGCAAATCTTCTCGCTCTTCGAGAATGGCATTCAGCTGTAGCGCCGGAAATAGCTGACCCTGTCGAAATAGCACTTCGGCGTAGTCGATCTGCGCTGCGCCGTTGTTCGCATAGAGAAGCAGCGCTCATTCCAGTGCTTCGCCGGCAAGATCCAGCGCGCCGGAATTGAGCTGCGCCGCGCCGAGTAGTGCGTAGTATTCAGACGATCGTAGGCAGTTAGGCTGTAGCTGAACAAGTTCGTCGCTTAAACGCTGCCATTGCTGCGTCTCTGTAGAGGGTTCTGCAGGGGGTTCTGATGAACCGAAATAGACACCAGGATAAAAGGGGGCCAGTGCTGGGCAGCTCGAGTCGTTGTCCACTTTGGCAGTTTGCGATAAGGCAGTTGTAGGTAGGCTCAAAACAACCAGAAGCAGCAAAGCCAAATGCCCAGCAGCACGAGCAGTTAAATTCCTCAACCGGGCGCCGGCGCTAAGTGCGCAATGAGAGTCTTTTCTCGACAAGATGAGCAAATCATCATTGATGCCGGACAGATTGGGCATACCCCGAAGCTCTTAAATTAGTCTAGTTATTAGCGGAGAGAAACAAGAAGCGCAGACTAACATAGGCACTGGATTTTGGCTTCATTGAAGGCAGTATAAACAGTAGGATTTTGCAACTACTTGCAGAGTTCGACTGAGGCTCAAACGTGCGGCTCAGGCTCAAAAGCGCGCCCTCAGCCGACTGGCGTCTTAGCGCCTGCCGCCAGACAGCAGTCGAAGTTTTGGTTGCACTTCGCCACCGTCACCCTGAGCCTGCAAAGACTGCGTCAGAGAAGAGTCTTGTTCACGAGTTGGCTGCAGCGCGAAAAGCACGTGCGGAATGGTTAAGCCGTCTAGAAGGAAGCTGCCTTGAGACTGCAGCTTAGCTGGGTCTAGCTGACGAGCAGCGCTTTCGCCTATAAGGATAGGCTGCGCCAGTTCAGCGGTTAGTTCCTGCATGCGGAGAGTAACGGTGACTGTGTCGCCCAAAAGCGTATGCGAGCGACGATGCGCAGGGCCAATAGACCCTACTAACGCGGGGCCTTGCTCGATGCTAACTCCCAGCGCAAGAGGCTCTAAGCCGTAGGGCGTTTTAGCTTGCAGTGACACGGCGTCAACTTCAGCCACTAGCTGCTGCGCTGCGTCGAGAGCCTGTGACGCCGACTGGGCGTCTTGAGCGTCCCACAGGGCAAGAATGCTATCGCCTTTGTACTCATGCAGCTTACCGCCATGAGCTTCGACAATCTCAGTCGCTTTTTGGAAGAAAAAGTGTAAAACCGCCGCGGTTTCTTCCGGCGTGCGTGCTTCGCTGAACGCCGAGAAATTACGCAGATCAGCGCTAAGCAGCGTCACGTTACGACGCTGCGCATTAATGTTTGAAGTCGGCAAATTATAGGCAATTTGTGCCGCCGCATCGCCGGGAAGATAGCTCGCCAAGTTGGCGAAAACACGATCGCGTTGACTACGGGTTCGAGCCTGCTCTAGGGCAAATAAACCAAGAGCTGCTGACAGCGCGAAGAGCGACGGCGCCACCCACCCGAGCCAAAGATTGGCGCTACGCAGAAGCTGTGCGTGAACCGTCAATGCAGCCAGCGGCAGGGCAATAAGCGCACACAGCAGAATAGCCGATGTAAAACGGCCGTTCTTTAATGCGGGAAGCTGGAGCAGCGCAAGCGCGAAGACGAGCGCGATTGCAAATAGAATGACCGGCGCGCCGACTGGAGAATAAGGCACTTCAACATCTAGAAGGCTGCCTAGAATCCGCGCTTGCAGTTCAACCCCAGGCGTGGCGCCACTGTAAGGAGTCGGTACGACGTCGCCCATGCCGAACGCAGTAGCGCCAACGAGAACCCACGCGTTATCAAAAAGATCGCTGTCGACGTTGCCATTGAGCACGTCTACCGCGGGTACCGCCAAGTAGCTGCTCGGCGCACGGCTATAAGAAATTCGGAGATTGCCTTCTGCGTCTAGCGGCACGCTAAGGCCAGGGTAGGCATCGAGGCTAAGTGTTTGTGCTGCGCTAAATAGCGAACCGCTTGCCCGCAGTTGCGCCCCACTGCGCTGAGCTAAGTCTTGTGCCATGCCCAGGCTCGACGCTTCAAGTAACGCAGCGAGCGCGAGTGCAGGGTAGACTTCGCCGTCGATACAAACTGCCGCCGGCTGCTTTGATATTGAGCCGTCGCCGTTGACTACAGGTGCGATATGCCCTTTTGCTACACCGGCGAATCCAGCATGCGGGGCGAGGAAGCTCGCGCTGCTCATTAGCCCGCTCTGCTGCGAGCACTCTATACCGGTAAGTCCACCACTCAGCTGGCCTGCGCGGACGGTCTGTGGCGCCAAGTCTGGAGACTGATTGACATCGAGCACAGGAATTTGCGCAATCACAGCGCCAGGAGCACGATTCAGCGCGGCGACTAATTGCTGATCACCCTCTTTAGCTTCAGCGTAAAGGATGTCATGAAGCTGGAGCTGCGCGCCTGCTTCGGTAATTTTTGTGCTTAACTCGGCCATCGTCTCCCGCGGCCACGGCCAAGGGCCTACCTCTGCCAAGCTGCGTTCATCGATGGACACGATCACCAGACGCGACTCTATGTCAGTGTTTGGCGCCAATGTCCAAGCCAATGAGCCAACACGCTCTTCAAGTGCGATGAGCTGGGCTTTTGTAGCCGGCAAAGAAAATAGGAGGGCCGTCACCGCGGCGGCGAGCACCAGCACGGTAATGCGGCTGCGGATAGGCGACATCGCAACGAGCTGGCGCAGCACTGGCAGTGCAGCGAGTCGCTGGCCGAGGGTGAGTTTAGACGCAGTCATTATTGCGCACCCCACAGCGTGAAGCCGCGAATCGTGCCGCCGGTAATTTGTTGGTCGAAGTAGTAACTCGCTTCTGCCCCGTCAGTAGAGACCGCACCGAGTACGTTGGTGGAAGCTGATCGCAGACGTAAATAGCCACCATCGATGAGAGGGCCCGCAGCGGTGAAGTCGATAGCACCGGTAGCCGCATGATCAAGATTGAGCAGGGTGTTAAAACTGCGGTCAATAAAGTCGAGTGATAACTCGCCACCGCCGACCCGCATAGTGAGATTGCCACTGCCTGAGTCGAAGACTGCCTGCGCGGAGGAGAGCGCGAAACTTACCTGGCTTAACTCGCTGTCAATGCGGGCGCCGTTGGGTTCGCTGCGATAGAGGATGGAGCCACCTGTTAGCGCTGAAATCGTTGGCTTTCTGTCAACTCGCGCCTCTGTGCGATCTATTGCGAACATGTTTTGCGCAGGATCGGCGTCGGCCCAGCGGCCCCAGACAAGCTGACTTGATGCAGTATCGGCGAGGCTCAGAGGTGCATCAGGAGTGAAATCGAGTGGAGCCGCGACGGCAGTAGCGACTGCAGTTTCCGCGTCGACCACTTTGTCGTTTGCCACGCTTTCCACGTAAACATCTGTGGATTCGCCAGACTCATTACCCGCTGCGGTTTCCGCGCCAGCGACCTCACTCGTTGTTAGATTAGAAGCGTCGTCCTGCTGACCCGGCCCACGCAGAGCAGTGCGCACTCGCGCTGAGGCACTGGCCACCAGTCGTGGCGTGCTAGCAAGCTGGTCGACTTCGACCGCCTGTAAGGTATTTTGAGTCAGCTCAACAGCGTCTGTAGCGCAGGGGCCTAAGGCGTCGATCGCGCATTCACTGGAAAAGGGCGCCACGACGATTGAGCCTTCGTTAACAAGTGCTCGGGTTGTGAGAGCGTCGGCGCTCACAACAAAGTCAGTTCCACGCACGCCAATCGCTGCAATGGGTGTATTCAGGCGGAAACGATCGCGGGCCGATTTGGCCGCCTCGCCAGAAATGGCGCGAGCAACACCTTCGCTGAGTTCAAACTTGACCGCAGAGTCGGCTGGACGCTCGGCGTCGAAGTCGTATCGCTGTATATCGAGGGTGCTGCTTGGGCGTACGCTAACCAAGGCTTCGTCTACAAAGCGCACGTGCACGTGGCCGCCGGCCTCGGTGTACAGCCGATCGCCTACACGAACCGAGTCACCGGCTTCGAGTCGCTGACGCGAATTCCCGCGCTCTATATAGGCTCGACCCAAGACCAAGCTCACGGCTCCGACCTCAACCGTAGCATCGGCCTGCGAAAGCTGAGCACTTTCCGCCGCACTGGCGGTCTGAGAGGCAAGCGCAGCACAAAGCGCCCACACCAAGGAGAACCTTGTGAGGGAGCTGATCACTGCTGTGTTTCGCTTGCTGAACATAAATGCCTTCATCACTTGCTGGCGTACTTGCTTTGACTGCCTACTATTACTGGCTTATTACTGGCGGCCACCTGCTGCCTACTGTCCTCAGACAAGGCGCTACGTGTTGATGCTAAAGATAATTGAATCCCTGACGACAGCGCGTGACTGCGGTCACACAGGTCTCTAATCGCCCTTATAGGCAGCAGCTAAGCCCTCTATACTTGCGCTCCGCAGCGGGAATGATGCCTTAAGTTAAGGTCTACGTGGCCGCTGTGCTAGTGGGTTCTTACAAATTTTGCAGGCATGTCTGCAAAAAATACTAGCTAAAGTTCGGCTTAATTTAACTATTTGTTATTAAAATTAGCGAAATGCTTAGTAAAGCCGAGTAATGCTGGCAAAAACTAAGGGAGCTAAGCTCCCAGGACACGCTTGCTATGGTGGTAACACCACAACTGCTCAAAACCTTCCCGCTGCTTAGCGGGTTGCCGGACGCGACGCTCGCTGCGCTCGCGGAGCAGTGCAGCGTGCGCAAAGCGGCTAGACGGGCCATTGTGCTCAATGCTGGCCAGAACGAAGAGCAGCTGTGCTTTTTATTTGAAGGCCGCCTTCAGGGTGTTGATTTCACCATTGACGGGCGCGAAGTTGGGCTTTATTTCGTCGAACCTGGCGAGTATTGCGGCGAACTGTGCCTATTTGACGGCGGTACGCTGCCCGAATTTGTTATGGCGCTTACCGCGTCGGTCATCGTCAGCGTGCCATTACAGGCAATGCAGGCGCTGCTCAAACAGCATCCCGAGCTGTTCGCTGTGCTCAACGCAAAGGTAGCCGCGAATGTGCGCAAGATGACTTTTCAGCGTTCGCTGCTTGGCTTGCCTAATATAGCTCAGCGGGTGTGCTGTCAGCTGTGGCTGCTGGTGCCAGAGAAGGAAAAACAGAAACAAGAAGCGCTGATACGCAATCCACCAACGCATATGGAGATTGCGATCATGCTTAACATTAGTAGAGAGACTGTCACTCGCGTGTTTCAGTCGCTGCAGAATCGAGAGATCGTGCGGCGCGATGGAACGAGCGCCTTGATCGTCAGCAAGGTCGACGAACTGCGTGCCTTTGCCGAGGGCGAGAAAGAGCTTTAGGCAAGAGCACGGGCTTAGCGCCGTTGAATAAAACAGCGACGCCCCCACAAAGGGGTACTCGCTTGAAAAAGCGTTTTTTCTCTCAAGGCCTGCTCATTCGCGTACACTAGGCGGCTGTCTTAAAGAACCTAGGTAGCAGGCTTGCGAAAAGCTCGGGGCAAGACTCAAAGAAAGTCGGTGGCAAGGCGCATTCTGTAGAAGAGCTGCCGACATAAAGTACAGAGAAAGAAAAAGTACAGTGAAAGACTAAGTGAATAAAAGCGAGCGGAAATCAGAGCGCTCAACAATGAATAAAATCAACGAAAGTGACTAGACAGTAAATTATGAGCACGCAGACTCCAGCGAAATACCCTGAACTTGCCGCCGCGTTCCAAGACGTGAAGCGCTACTTTATCTACGCCGGCTTCTTCAGCGCCGCAGTAAACCTGCTTATGCTCGTGCCTGTGATTTACATGCTGCAGGTGTATGACCGCGTCGTTTCAAGCGGTAGCTACTCAACTCTTGCCATGCTCACGCTGCTGATGGTCGCACTCACCGCTGCGCTCGGCGGCTTCGAATGGGTGCGCTCTATGATTCTCATCTCGGCGAGCAATCGCATCGAGAAAAACTTGCGCCGCCGTGTCTCTGACGCGACGTTCAAGCGTGCGCTTATCACTGGCGGCATGGTCAGCAACGCGCAGCCTTTGAATGATCTCTCAAGCCTGCGTCAGTTCCTCACTGGCAACGGGCTATTCGCCTTCTTCGACGCGCCTTGGTTCCCCATTTACGTTTTTGTCATGTTCCTATTCCATCCGATGTTTGGCTACGCGGCGATCTTCGCTGGCACCGTGATGGTGGCACTGGCTTACACAACAGAAAAAGTAACCAGCAAGAAACTGCAAGACGCTAACAACCAGTCCACATGGATTAACAATCAGGTCAGCGGCACAATTAAGAACTCTGAAGTCATCGCGGCCATGGGCATGGCCGACGATCTGCGTCACCGCCAAGAAGCGCGCTTCGATAAAGTGCTTACGCTACAAACCGACGCCAGCCGTTGGGCAGGTGTTTTACAAAGCCTGTCTAAAACCTTCCGTATGGTCATGCAGTCGCTGCTGCTTGGCCTTGGCGCGCTGCTCGCGCTGCAGCAGGAAATTTCACCGGGCATGATGATCGCCGGCTCCTTACTACTCGGCCGCGCACTCGCGCCGATCGACATGCTTGTGGGCACGTGGAAGGGCTTCACCCTTGCACGCGGTCAATACGATCGCCTTGGCCAGCTGCTCGCACAGATTCCTAAAGACCCCGACACCATGACCCTCCCTGAGCCCACCGGCAAGCTCAGCGTTGAGCAGGCGATGGTTGTTCCACCGGGTTCGAAGAACATCGTCGTGCGCGGCGTCACCATGGAATTAAACCCCGGTGAAGCGCTTGGCATTGTGGGCCCCAGCGCCTCCGGCAAGTCTTGCCTTGCGCGTGCGCTATTGGGTATTTGGCCGACCTACAGCGGCAAAGTACGTCTTGATGGCGCCGACATTTCTTCGTGGAACCGTACCGAGCTTGGCCCCTACATTGGCTACCTGCCCCAAGACATCGAACTCTTCGACGGTTCGATCTCCGAAAACATCAGCCGCTTCGGCGATGTCGATCCTGAAAAAGTGGTTGCCGCGGCAAAAATGGCCGGCGTGCACGAGCTCATTCTCAATCTGCCTAAGGGTTACGACACGGTAATCGGCGGCGCCGGTGGCGTATTGTCAGGCGGCCAGCGTCAGCGCATCGGCCTCGCCCGCGCCATTTACGGTTCACCTAAATACCTCGTGTTGGACGAGCCTAACTCGAACCTAGACGATCAGGGCGAGCGCGAACTGGTTGAAGCGATTCGTCGCATCAAAGCCGCAGGGGCAACAGTCATCGTGATTACCCACCGCACCATGGTATTGCAGTGTGTCGACAAGATTTTGGTCATGCGCGACGGCGCAGCGCAGAGCTTTGGTCCTCGGGACCAAGTGTTAGCAGCGCTAGCCGCACCGCAGGACAAGAAGCCGGCGCTACGCCCAGCTTAAGTATTTAGGCGCCGTGAAGAATGACGGCGACAAATTGATTCATTGACGCAGAAACTCTGCGCTAAAAACGAGAATTACAGTGAGCGACGATAAAGAGAAGCAAGAAGGCAGCGAGTCGAAGGGTACTTCAACTAGCGCCTCTGAAAAGAATCAAGCCAGTGACAATAAGCAGGCTCTTGCCCGCGTGCCGGTAGCGAAAGTGCCAGCCAGCGAAGCGAAGCCCGCCTCCGCTGTCGACGACGCCGCAACGGCCAAAGCAGAATCCGCGGCCAAGGCAGTGCTGCCTACTAGGCAGGAAAAGCCACGCGCTTCACAAGCCGACGATTTAATCGAGACCAGCATGGATATGCCGCGTCGGGTCGGACTCACTATCTTCATTTTAGTGTTTGTCGTCTTTGGCGGCTGGGCAGCTTTTGCGCCCTTGGACGGCGCTGCGCACGCACCTGGTCAGGTGACAGTTAAAACCTATAAGAAGACGGTCCAGCATTTAGAAGGCGGCATTGTCGGGTCGATCCTCGCTCAGAACGGTGACATCGTAGAACAGGGCGAAGCGCTGCTAGAGATGGACAAGACACAGCCCGTTGCCCAGCTCGAGATCGCTAATTCTCAGCTCATTGCATTACAGGCGCGCGAAGCCCGCCTACTCGCCGAGCGCGACAATCTTGCGGCCATCGAGTTTCCCGCGTCGCTAACAAGCGCCGCCGCTGCAGAAGAGAAAGCCTCGCAGGAGTCTATCTTTGCCGCGCGCAAAGCAGCTCGCGATGGCAGCATTGATGTACTTGAACAGCGCATCGGTCAACTACAGTCCAAGCTCGTTGGCTTGGCTGCTCTTAAAGACAGCAAGCAGACACTCGCTGCGTCTTTCGCAGACGAACTCGACGATACCCGCGCCCTGCTAGAAGAGGGCTTTAGTGACAAAGCGCGTCTGCGCTCCGTTGAACGTAACCTTGCCACCTACCAAGGCGAAGCCGCTGATCTGTCAGCCAACATTGCTTCAACCGAGGTTCAGATCGGCGAGACACGCATGCAAATTCTTCAGCTCAACCGTGAATTCCAAAACGAAGTAGTGAACGAACTCGGCGAAGTGCAGACTCGTCTCAAAGACTCTGAAGAACGCACCACCGCGCTACGGGATATCGTCAGCCGGACTACGGTGCGCGCACCTGTTGCCGGCGTGGTTAACGGCATGCAGGTTCATACCGAGGGCGGTGTTATTGGTCCCGGCACACCGATTGCTGAAATCGTGCCGCTTACCGAAGAATTAATACTCGAGTCGCGAGTGTCTCCGCTGGATATCGATCGCGTATTCGAAGGCCAAGAGGCAACGATTCGCTTCTCCAGTTTTGGTAACCGCACGCCGACTATTTTTGGCACCGTGCTGAGCCTGTCCGCCGACGCAATGGTCGATGAGACCACCGGCATGTCCTATTACCTAGCTCGCGTTGAAGTGACGCCCGAAGGCATGAACGATCTTGGCGAGCTTGAGCTGCTGCCGGGCATGCCCGCGGAGGTGTTTATCGCCACCGGCTCACGCACGCTGCTGCAATATCTCTTCAAGCCATTCTCCAATGCTTTGGCCCGCAGTTTCATAGAAGACTAGTGTGTAGCGCCTTGAGCGCTCGCACTGCGACGGATGATAATTTTGAGTACTACCCCGATTGTTTCCACAAAGCGCCGACTGCACACGGCGATCGCGCTCACTGCCAGTCTGCTCTGCGCGCCGTTTACACAGGCAGCCGAATTACCGGCGCTGGGTTCTTCGGATGCGCCTGTTGTCGGCGAAACCCTGCAGGATTTCTTTAGCGCCGCGCTAGACTACAGCCCACGTCTACGCATCGCCGAAGAGAACCTTAACATTGGCGCAGCGCGACGTAGTGCGGCTACCGGTCAGCTTTTGCCGCAGGTACGCGCTAACGCGAGTCTGTCGGACAACACGCGCAATCAGGGCGGGCAAGAAACAACCTTCGACGGTAACCGCTATTCGCTGCAGCTCACTCAGGTGCTCTTTAACTGGCAGGCCTTCGCCGCCCGCGCGCAGGCGGTGCTAAGAGAAGATCAGGCTGAGGCGCAGTACTATGGCGAGCTCGCCGTGCTGCTGACCGAAGTGGCGGAAAAATATTTCGACACGCTGCAGGCACGGGACGCCTTGGATTCGAGCGCTTCAGAGTACGAAGCCGTAAACAATCAGCTGCAGCAGATTGAATCGCTCTACGAGCGTCAACTCGCTCAGGTTACCGACCTCTACCAGGCACAGGCGAGCCTTGCGGCTGTCGAGGCTCAGCAGATACAGCTAGAAAGCCGCTTGGACATTCAGCTCGAATCTCTGCGCGCGGTAAGCGGTGTTGAACCCGGCGAACTTTTCCGCTTGGCCGAAGACGTACAGGTTCCGCCTCTTGAGAACAATCTTCACTACTGGGTGGATCAGGCGGAAAAAAACAGCTTCGCTATTAAGGCGCAGCGCTTAGCGTTTGAAGCGTCGAAAAAACAGATTTCCCAGCGCCGCGGCGCGTATATGCCTCAGGTCTCACTGGTTCTGCAGCGTCAGGATTCGAACGTGGGCTTCGATAATATTCCCCTACAGCGCACAGACAATACCTACGTGGGTGTCGACGTGTCGGTGCCTATTTTTGCCGGCGGCAGCAACCGTGCGGCTGTGCGCGAAGCCAATAGCCAGTCATTAATCGCTGAAAACGAGCTGCGCGGTGTGCAGCTGGAAACCGGTGAGTCGGTACGCAGTGCTTATTTGCAGGTTCAGGCCAGTGAGAAAATTATTTCCGCGGCAGAAAAATTAGTTGAGTCGACGCAGCTGAATGCCACGGCTATGCAGCGCGGCTTCGAGCTTGGCGCCGTGACGAGCGTCGATGTCCTCAACGCAATTCGCGATCAGTTTGCCGCCGAGCGCGATCTGCAGCAGGTGCGCTACGAACACGTAAAATCTCTGCTCATTCTGAAACGCGAGGCTGGGTTACTCAGCGCCGACGATCTCATCGAAGTGAGCGGTTGGCTCGAGCCGACCACGGCGCGCTAGCCGCCATGGCAGAACTCGCGAAAATCCAGCGCGTAACCAGCGTTTACTCCCAGGCAGAAGATCGTTTCCGCCTAACGGGAGAAGTGGCCACAGATGACACGCGCTGCTTTTGGCTAACCCAGCGTCTGCTGCGACGGCTGCTTCCACATTTGCTGGAATGGCTTGGCGAGATTGCCAAGGCCGAGGGCGGCGACGCTCAGCAGGATTTTGGGCAGGCAGAGGTTATGCAAGACTTTGCTCAACAGGCTGCTAAGGCTCGACTCGAGCCACAGGCAGCGGTACCTGTGCCGCCTATGCCGGCAGCCGATGCGCCTATAGAAACCGGCGCTAGCGCTATCCGCGACGACTCTTGGCTCGTGCACGAAGTTGATATCACCAAATCCTCTAACGGCGTTCTTACCCTTACGTTTAAACGCAATGGCGGTGGCGGCGTACAGCTGGGCATGGCCCCCGTTGAGCTGCGGCAGTGGCTGATTATTCTGCACAGCCAGTGGCAGGAAGCGCAGTGGCCGCAGGACCTGTGGCCGGAATGGGTGGACAGTTCGCCGAAGCAGGGGCAGCAAGCTCCCAAGGGTCTGCACTAGGCCATTTGCAGCGGTTTGGCGCTTGCAGAAAAGTAGTCTTTTCCGGCGCTTTAACTCGGTGGGGAGTGCGTAAGCGTCGGGGCTGTCGATGCGCTCGGGCCATTAGGCTTAAAAGTACAGCCCGATGAGTTCCTGCGTTACCGTCTCTAATGATTGCCTGCGCTGCGCGGCGCTATAGCGATAGAAGCCCTCGCAGTGCTGCACCTCCGGCGGCATGGTGAAGGTGCGGCCTTTGTCTAGCGCCAGCACGAGATCTTCGTAATTGTTTTCGCTATTCTGGCTGTTATAGCAGCTCATCACTCGCGCCTTGTCTGCTATGACCCCGGTAGTGTCTAACATCAAATTAATCGGACTCTGATTACTTATCTCGTAGGAGAGGGCCTGCGGTAGCGGCTGCGCTTGCGCCTCGTCTGCCTGCTGCATTTGCTGTAGCGCACGCCACACGAGCTGCGCCGTTATGCGGTGATCAGGATGCGCCTCTAGCGGCCCAGGGAAGAACACCGAGGCCGGCTGACTCTGCGCGATCTGCTGCGACAGTTTATCGATCAGCGCTGCACTCACCGTAAGTCCGCGGTCCGGCTCGTTCCATAGGGTGAGACTAGCAAGCCCAAGCTCCCGCGCCGCGTGCTGCACCTCAGCCTGGCGCGTGGCCACAAGCCCTTCTGCCGCGCCGCCCAATGCGCCATCGGTGAGCACTACCACATGCGTCTCGATGCCCTGAGTCTTGGCAAGGAGGAGGGCGCCGCCCATGCCGTAGGTCTCGTCATCGGCATGGGGAGCAAAGACTAACCACGGGGAAGGGGGAAGTTCACCGACGGCGTAGGGCAGAAGCGACGATTCGGGATTGAGACTAGTAGAGCTGGTTGCAGCGTCCGCCGGCTTATTGCGAATATTGCCACTTTGGCGCAATCCGAGAAGATCGCCGAGGCGCTGCATAAAATTGCCGAGGCGTTGCCTAAAAGTCACGGTCACTGGGTGTTCCTTTGCTAATCAAGCTGGCGGCTAAGGGGTTGCTCGTCGCGTCGCACTCACGCAGCGTGGCTGTTAGTGTACAATTATACCTTTGCGGAGGCTAAGGCTACGCCGCGTTTTTGTTCAGCTGGACTAGCCATGTCACAAGCCCCTTCTTCCTTAATGAGCCGTATCGCGCTAATCGCCCTAATAAAAGAATGGGTGCTCACGTCTTTCACCCAGCGCCGACTGCTCGGTAATTTCGCTCGCCAGGAATTCTACGCGCAGTTTACAGCGTCTATGGGCGGTTTCCTCTGGCTGATTCTTACGCCGGTCGCCAATATTATTATTTACGCCTTCGTGTTCAGCTATATTTTTCAGGTGCGCGCCGCAGCGGGCTTTGGTGAAACGGCGTTTGTCTTGTTCATGATGATTGGCTACCTGCCCTGGTTCGCCTTTGCCGACGCTATCGGCCGCTCGACCTCACTGCTTATAGACAAGGCCCCGCTCATCACCAAAGTAAAGTTTCCGGTGCAGGTGATTCCCGTGGTCGGTACGCTGGTGCCCTATATTACGCACGCAATCGGTTTTGCCCTGTTGCTGCTCTACCTTGCGACTCAGGGCTACCTCAATACCCTATGGCTACTGCTGCCTTTTATTTTCTTTCTGCAGATGCTGTTTACTGCCGGCGTGGTAGCGATACTGTCATCGCTTAGCGTGTTTCTGCGGGACCTGCAGCAGCTTGTTGCTCTGGGGGTAAACATTTGGTTCTTCCTCACGCCGATTATTTATCCAATTAATCTAATTCAAAGCGAAACGGTGCGCGGTTATTTCCTGCTCAATCCCATGCACAGTTTCGTTAATCTGTACCGCGAAATAGTGCTGCGCGGTGAACTGCCGCTGCTCAACTTACAAATCGCCATTGGAGTAGCGCTGGTTAGCTATCTGTTCGGCGGCTGGCTATTCATGCGCATAAAGCACGCCTTCGGCGACGTACTGTAGAGGCGAGGAAAGTATTTTGATTCAAACACCGCCCAGAGTCGTCGTTGAAAACCTGCATAAGGAATTTAAGATCTACGAGCGTCCACAGGACCGACTCGCCGAGATTCTTTTACGCCGCCCCCGACATCAGGTTTACCGCGTACTGCAGGATATATCCTTTGCCGTGCCTGAGGGCAAAAGCCTTGGCATCATAGGCGACAACGGCGCGGGTAAATCCACGCTGCTAAAACTGTTAGTCGGCACGCTGCAGCCCAGTGCCGGCTCCATTAGCACGCAGGGTCAGGTTGCAGCGCTGCTTGAGCTAGGTGCGGGCTTTCATCCTGAGTTTTCTGGCAGACGAAATATTTTTCTCAATGCCTCGCTACTGGGCGTTCCGGACGACGACATTAAGGCGTTGGAAGAAGAAATTATTGCCTTCTCTGAGCTTGGCAAATTCATCGACAGGCCGGTAAAAACTTATTCGTCAGGTATGTATGTGCGCTTAGCCTTTTCGATCGCGACCATGGTGCGGCCTGACATTCTAGTCATCGACGAAGCGCTGTCGGTGGGTGATCTGGCGTTTCAGAAAAAATGCGTGCAGCGCATGAACGAGTTCCGCGCGCAGCAGAAGACGATGGTGTTCTGCAGCCACTCTATGTTTCATGTTCAAGAGCTCTGCGACATCGCTATCTGGCTGGACAAAGGCAAGATCCGCGAGATCGGTGACAGCCATGCGGTGGTCGGGCACTACGAAGATTTCTGCAATGGCAAAAAATCCTACAGCTCGGTGCAGGAAGACGTTCCACCAGATGAAGAAGCTGTAGAGGACGCCGCACCCCAGCTGCAAGACTGTAAGATCAATTCGCTTAAAGTGATGTCGCTAGATGAACAGCCGCTGACAACGATCGAACCGCTAAGCGATGTAGTCTTAGAGATGGAGGTCGAAGTACTTAACGACAACATGGAAGGGCATTTCGGCTTCGCGTTTATGCGCTCGGCGGAAGAGCCTATCGCTTCATTTCTTACGACCAACTATGACGACGTTGAACGCCGCAGTTATCACAAGGGCGAAGTGTTTAAAGTTCGCCTGACGGTGGAAAAAGTAGCGATGCGAGTAGGGGAGTTCTATGCCTTGGGCGGACTCGCCGATGAAAGCGGGCTTTTATGGTACGAAACCAAGTTCAGCCCACAGCTGCGCATGGCAGATAATAAGGGCGTGGGGCCTATGGCCATGAAGGCAAGCTGGGAGCTAGACGCTTAGCTGTTTTCGATCTGCTGCTAACTCTTACGGTCTGTTAATAACGGTATGAGTAACGGTCTGTTAGCAATGGTCTGTTAGTAACGATCTAATCGAAGGCCTAGTAGGCCGGCAGCGTTGCATAGGGGATTAACTGATACACCCTTGGCGGCGAGTTCACGCCAGTCACCTCGATGATTTCCGCCAGCCCCTGTCGCCCCACACCCGGCGCAATTTCCCAGGGGTCACTCTCCGCTGCTACTGCGTTCATTTCGGCAATGCGCTCACTGTTTAATTCGCTGCTTACAATCTGCTCGCCATCCGCGCGTGCTTCATTCATTAGCGGTACTGCCAAGGGATAGCCTGCAGGGTTAAAGTCTGCGGCGCTGCGGCGGCGTCCATCGCCACGCACTGAGCCTTCAAGTTCGGCATCGGGCTCAGCGCTTTTCTCGGGACGCCGATACACATAAATTGTGTAGAAATTGCTGACCTCGTTGCTCAGCCACGGCGAAAGCTCAGTAAGGTTTTCGAAGGGAATCACTTCGCCTATTTCACCGCGATCATCGAAGGCGCTCACACGCCGTGCTGCTTCTAGTTCTCCCACCAGATCGTCGTTCAGTCCCGGCAGCAGCGCCATTGCCTCGCGAGTGGCAAGATTAAGATTGAGCTGACGGTTGCTGCCGTAGATGGTGAACGCGGCTTCGAGATTTATGCCTTCGAATAGCTCGTCGAATCCGCGAATGTGCATGAGCTCTTCCACGCTATCGAGCTCGGGGTTATTACGCGGTAGGTAGTTCGTATCTAAGGCTTCGTAATAAGCGCTCTCAGCGCCGTTAATGCCCTCGATGTCATTAAGATCAGTCCAGTCGGTCCATGCCGCGAGCAGGTCTTGTACTTCGTCGGGATCTGGCTCTTCGCCGCGAATGTCTTCGAGGCGCTTTTCAATCAGCAGCTGCATATTGGCGCGGGGAATACGATTGAGATTGATCTTGCCTGCATGATTAACGATGCGTACAACCCACTCGTCGGGGCTTGGGTAGCTTAAGCGCAGCGGTCTGCCGTCGAAGCGGTGCAAACGGTTAAGCGGCCTGCCTTCGGCATCGGTTTCTATCTGCAGATCGATGGGCGGCGGCAGTAGTTCTAGCAGCACCTCCATCTCGGCTGCGTGCAATGCCGTTAGTGCCTGCGCATGATCGTCTGCGGCGAGCTGATTGTTAAACGCTGTACGCGCGGAAAGCCGCACCTGACTCGCCATAGCTGTCACTAGAATAGTAAGAAGCGCCGCTGTCCACAGCACGATTAGCAGCACCGAGCCGCGCTGCTGTCTTTTGTTCGCTGTGTATCGCCTCATTGGCCGAGCCCCGCGCCCAATCCCGTGGGCATAATCGAGCGATGGCGCCAGGCTTTGATCGGGGCGACGACTTCTAGATCTTCGCCGTCGCGGCGCGTGAGTAATAGTCTTACCGCGAGTGGCAGTGCAGCTTGTTCGCTGCCTAACCATTCGTCTGTCCACTCGCGGGTATTTTCATTGGGCTCGCGCAGATAGCTCACTTCTAGACCAAAACCGGGCAGCACGATCCGCGAGTCAGCATCATCTAGCCGCTGAGTAGGGTCGTCGCTGTAGGCGCCGGCAAGGCGCAGCTCTATGCCTGCGTTACCCGCTGCCTCTAAAGACCACGCGGTTAGACCGCTTTGGCGCTGCGGCGACAGCGTGCTTACCCAGCGTAGCGAGTCGCTTTCGCCTTCGAAGTAAATTTCACGAATTAAAGTGTCGAGATTGTTAAAGCTGTGGGGCACGGCGGCCAACAGTGCGCGCTCGATTTGTAGCAGGGTCATGGCCTCGTCGAGCTGTGCGTCAAGGGCATTGGTCTCGTCATTCCAATCCCGTGCCACCACGTACATGCCCGCGCTGAGCAAACTAAGCAGCATCGCAGTTAAGCCGAGTGCCAACAGCACTTCGATTAAGGTGAAACCCCGCTGCTGATTCTTCCCCTTGCCTTTGAGAGCCCGCCGTCTCGTCCCATGGCTCGCACTATTTTTCTTTTGACCCATCATAGCTGACCGGCTCCGACTTCAAGCCGCACCCAGCGCGTGGCTATCACTTCGGTATCGCCTTCTGGCGACTGTACTTCGATTGCCTGCAGTGCAAATGGGAGCGGCTGCACCTGCCGATCTGGAAGTTCGAGCTCTTCCAAAACGCTGATGCGGTAGTTGGCGCTGTCGGTGGAGAGACTTTCCTCTAGCTCTGCGAAGTCGTTGTCCAACAGAGCCATATTATAGGCAGCGCGCTGATTGACTGACTGCGCAAGCGCGTTCTCGGCGCGGTACGACAAACGCTTGCTGCCAGCAACGAGGGCGAACAGACCGCCGAGGAGAAAGCCGGTAATTGTGAGAGCGACGATGACTTCGATCAAAGTGAAGCCGCGGGCGTGAACTCGCGCGCGCTGGCCATGTCGTCTCTGTGTATTCGAGAAGCGAATCATTTTAGTTCGCCGCTTCGTCGCGTGTCACAGTCACACGGCCGGTAAGAGGATCGATGATTGCCCAAGCCCGCTCGTCGTCCTGCATGAAAGCAATAGTGCCTCCACTGCTGCCGCCTTCTGGATAAAAGCTCACCTGAATTTGCGGCGTCTCTTCAAAGTCGCTGTCGCGGAACGCGTAGTTAGTCACATCGACTGAGTCTTCGCTATACGCCAGGGCAATAGTCGGACTGTGCCAATAGTTACGCGCGGCGTTCTGCGAGCCCTGCATGTCGGACTCAGCGCCGCCTAGAGTGAGCACCGTGGTTTGACCGCTAACCACAGCATTACGGCGAGAATAATTGAGGTGCGCACCGACTTCGCGCATTTGCGCTGAAAAACTGCGGGCTGCCACGCCGCCTAAATTGGGCGCAATAAGCGCCGCGGCTAGCGCAATAATACCTAGCACTAGCAGCAGCTCTAAAAGTGTAAAGCCCTGTGATTTAGAGCGAGATGTCGGCGTCATCGCCTTCGCCGCCGCGGCTGCCATCGGCGCCATAGGACTCGAGTGTGAACTCGCGGCCATTGGACTCATAGGCATACGGATTGTCCCACGGGTCATTAGGCACACCACGGCGCAAATACGGTCCGTTCCAGCGTGCTCCACCGGTGTCGTCGTCCTCTAGGCCGTCTAGTGAGTCGGGGTACTCACCCACGTCGAGTCGGTAGGTGTCCAATGCCGCTTCGAGGGTAGAGATTTCCGACAGCGCCATATCGCGCATCGCGCCGGCCTGCTGGTTAAATATATTTGGCGCCACCATCACCGCGAGCATCGCGATGATCGCCATCACGACGAGAATTTCGATGAGCGTAAAGCCGGCCTGTGCTGAGTTGATCGGCCGGCGCTGCGTCGCGCGCTGCTGATAAAATGATTTCATACCTTTTCCTCTTGTCTGAGCTGTGTGGTGAAAAACGATCTGCAGAGCATTTAATTAAATTCCTGCTTCTTCTATCATTTGTGTGGCGAGTTCGAAACGCTCGAGCACGGCGCGGTACTGCAGGCTCGTCTCGGCGTTCAGATTAACAATCTCCGGTCTTAGCACGATGAACAATTCTTTGCGCTGCTGCGTCTGCTGCCGGTAAGAGAACAGTCCGCCGAGCAGAGGGACGCGGTTAAGCCCAGGCACGCCTGAATTCAGGTTTTCGGTGTCAGCCTGAATCAAACCGCCCAGCACTACGTTCTCGCCGTCCCGCACTACCACCGTCGTATTGATTTCCTGATTATTAAACACCGGGTTGTTGTTTACGCCCTCGGCGCCGCTGTCTACCGAAGACAGTTCCTGACGAATAATCAGATTCACGATGCCGTCGTCGTTAATCTGCGGCGTTATTGAAAGCACAATACCGGTATCGCGATACTGAATGTTGGTTGTAGACACGCCAGCGCCACCAATCGCCTGGCCTTGTTCCACCGGTACCTGCGAGCCAATCTGAATCTCACCTTCTTGGTTATTGATCACAGTCAGCGACGGCCGCGCTAATAGCTGCACGTCGTTGTTAACAGCGATCGCCTCGAGCGTCGCGTCTACCTGCGCCGCGCCATCGATGAATGACTTACTGAACATCAAACCCCCGAGGCCGTTGGGTGTGTAGTTCGTGCTCGTCGAGGTCGACAGCGGCTGCACGGCGCTGTCGACGGCGACACGGCTCCAGTCGACACCAAACTCGTTGCTCTCGGTAAGCGTGATTTGTGCGATCACCGCATTGATCATCACCTGCAGAGGCACGGCATCGAGCTGATTAATCGTAGTGAGCAGTTGTCGGTAGTCGCGTGCGGTGCTGCGTATTAAAAGGCTGTTGGTGGCTTCGTCCGCTACAATTTTCACCGCAAGATTAGCCGCGATAGCGTTGCTAGGGCTTGGACCGCGATTGCCTCCGTCGTTGCCAGCTGGCGCTGCGTCGGCGTTATCGCCCTGCGCATCAGGATTGCCGCTTGGGGGTTCGAACACTACTTCTTGCTGATCGCGATTATTGCGCACACGCGAGTTTGCTTCGTCGTCATCGCTGCGGCTGTCGTTGCTTTCGAAAACGCTCGACAGCGTGTCGCCAAGTTCCTTAGCACTCAGATTTTTTACGCGGTAGTGAAACAGCTGCTCTACCTGCTCTTGGCTTGCTGCATCGAGTATTTCAATCCAGCGTGCTATCTCATCGAATCCGCGCCGCGCCGGCGCCGTTACCATAATGGCATTGATGCGTTCTATGCCTTTTACCTGATACGCGGGCGTCGCGCCTTCGATAAGCGTTAGGATTTCCTCCAGCTCCGTTGCAACTTCAGTCGCGCTGGCATTAGACAGCGGGTACAGACTAATGCCCTGATTGGCGAAGGGATCGGTGTCGACCACGAACAGCAGCTCGTTGATGCGGCGCAGCTGAGATTCCCCTGCGGTGATCGCGAGAGAATTGCCAGAGATCAGGCGTCGCACTGTGCCCTCGCCTTCGAGCAGCGGCTGTATAAGTTCGATCGCAGCGTCGGCAGAGACATGCACCAGCGGCGTGATCTGCATAATAGTCGGCGCCGTGCCATCGCCTAGGGTCGCAGGCGTCGCAATCTCTAGCGGTAGGTTGGAGGCTCCGCGGCGCACATTGAATACGCTACCCACACGGTCGATTAGCACGCCAGCATCGCGGGCAAGCAGGCGCATCACGGGCCAGATATCGTCGCGGCTTAGGGGTTCGCGAGTCGAGGTGCGCAGGCTAATCTTCATGTCTAAGCTGGGATCCATCACCACGCTCATATCGAGCGAGTCGGCGAGCTGTTCTAGCACCAAACTTAGGTCTGCCTGCTCGTAGTTCAACTCCACGATGTCGTCTTCACTAAGACTGCTTGGCTCTGGGTTTGGCGCGGGTACGGGCTCGCGGTAGCCGTTTACTGACGGCTGCGCGCCCACGCGATTGATCTCGCCGATCAAGCGCTGCTGTTCCTGCGATCCAGGGCTAGCGATTTCAGCAATCTCCTCTGCGGCAACCTCGGCGGCGCTTTTGTAACGCGCATTGCCTTCGTCGTCAGCCCGACCGCTGAACGGCCCAAGCGGGCGCTCGCCGTCGAGCGCGGCGCAGGAGCTCAGCAGTGCTGC
>CBFIDY010000019.1:0-21079 GCA_965661495.1 Pseudohongiellaceae bacterium
AAGCTGGTAGCTCAAAGGCAGAGAGTGGCTGCTAGACGCTTGGCTGACGAGTCGGTTGAGGCTACAGCGCTAGCGGCTTAACAATTTAACCTCAAACCCTAGGTGCTTGCGCTTAGTGTAGCCGGGCGGATATCAATCCCCGAGATAGATACAGCCGCTAGTGCAGGTCTCACGTATTTCCACAGCGCTGAGCTGCGGCAAAGAGGGGCTAAGCTCGCGCCAAATCCAGCGCGCTAGGTTTTCGCTAGTTGGGTTTTCGAGTCCCGGGATTTCGTTCAAGTAGTAGTGATCGAGCCTGTCGTAAAGGGGTTTGAACGCAGCCTTGATATCGCCGAAATCCATGACCCAGCCTGACTGCTCGCCAACCTCGCCGTCGACGCTGATGCGTACCACGAAAGAGTGGCCATGCAGGCGCGCACATTTGTGACCCTCGGGCACATGGGGGAGGCGATGAGCAGCCTCGAATGTGAATTCCTTGAACAGGCGCATAGGACTCTCGAGTAAGGCTAGGCAGCCATATTGAGCGGCTTAGCTTGTCAAAGCGATGGATAAAAGAGGATGCGAAGTCTACCGATTCATCGTTAAAGTGTATATCGTTTGCCCTCTATTGACATACATTCGATTGTCGGTAAAATGCGCCTCTCTCTGTGACACGGGTGATTAGCTCAGTTGGGAGAGCGTCGCCCTTACAAGGCGAATGTCGGGGGTTCAAATCCCTCATCACCCACCACTCTTAACCTTCAGGTTCTGTCGGATTGGCAAACCCCGAATGGCTAGGAAGTGAGTAAGTTGCAGCAGATGCTTGGGACATGCCGGTTACGAGCCGAACAACTCGTCACCATCGAAAGGCACCCCAAGGCAGCAGTAAAAAGAGTTATGCGGACCGGTAGTTCAGCTGGTTAGAATACCGGCCTGTCACGCCGGGGGTCGCGGGTTCGAGTCCCGTCCGGTCCGCCATTTACTCGCTCTTCTTTTCGCTTTCCCTCTGATCGGCCTTCCTTTTTCCACGTTTCCCACGTTCACGTCCGATCGAACTCAAAGTTCCAAACGGCCGGCATCGAATTTGCCTCGTTCCGCACTTTATCTCGTATTTTTCGCGCGCCCACGTCATGAGCGCGTGAATCTGTCGCAGATCATCTCGGCAGTTCCTGCACAGCTATTGCATCTGACTGCGCTTCCTCTGTTTATCTGTTATACCCGATAATTACTTCCTGTTTCGCTTGAGGATTGTCATGCCTTCGCTCGTTCTCAGACCGCCGCCAGTTCAGATGCTTGCTCATCCATTGTTAAGCGACAAAGGTGTGCAGCTTGCGGTGCTGCGTTTGGATCTGATCCATCCTGCGGTGCAAGGAAATAAGTGGTTCAAGTTAAAACACAATCTCGCTGCCGTGCGTGAGGCGGGGGTGACTCGGGTGCTGAGTTTTGGCGGGGCATTTTCTAATCATCTTTATGCCTTAGCAGCAGCAGGGGAGGCGTTGGGCTTGGAAACCATTGGCGCCGTGCGCGGCGAGATTATCGAGCCTTTAAACCCAGTGCTGCGTTCTGCGCGCACTCGGGGAATGCATCTTTGTGCCGTGTCACGGGCTCGGTATCGGCTCTTGCGCGAACTGCCCGAGGAGTTGCTGTTCTCGAATGCATTGGACGCTTTGGATATCCATTCAGAGGCGCGGCAATTTATTGACGACCTGCGGCGCCGCTTCGGTGAATTCGCAGTTATCCCAGAAGGTGGGGGCAATCGTTTAGCAGCGCTTGGTTGTGAAGAGATCGCTGACTACTGCGACTGGGGGGTGTTTGATGCGATCGAGCATTGCGACTTGCCGAAAAAGCGAGTGGTAGCACTCTGCTGTGGAACGGCAACGACTATGGCGGGCGTGGTTAATGGCTTTGCTGCACGTGCAGTGCCTAGTGAGCGTAGTCCCTTCGTCCAAGGCATCTCGGTTCTCCGTTCGAAGGGTTATCTGCACGAGGAGCTGAACGCCAAGCTGAGCTCGGCTGGCGGCGCCTGCAATTGGGATATTGATGAGCGTTTCGATTTTGGCGGGTATGCAAAACGCCCCCTGCGCCTAAGAGGCTTTACGAATCGATTCAAGCGGGCAACGGGCATTCCGATTGAGCCTGTGTACACGGGGAAACTGTTTTACGCTCTTTGGCGGCGAATAGCCCGGGATGAATACCCCGTCGGGACACAGATAATCGCCGTGCACACCGGCGGCATAGTCTAGAGCGGCAACGCGGCAGAGCTGCCGTATTTCAAAGGCTTACAGGCGGTTTGGGACAGCAAGCAGCCCGCTCAGCGTGCTATACTTCCGCTGTAATTACTCAGGAAGCGTGAACAGATGACTCCATTTCAGCATATAGGCGTGATCGGCCGGCCCGGGCACGCGGGCGTCGTCGACAGTCTCGAGCGCGTGCTCGCTTTCCTTAAACAGGCATCGCTAACGGCAGTGCTTGATACGCAAACCTCTGGTTTGATTGGCGGTGGCGGCGATGTGATCTGTGAGCGCGCCGAGTTAGCCGAGCGCAGCGATCTGGTTGTTGTGGTTGGAGGTGACGGCAGTATGCTGCACGTTGCCAAATCAATCACCGAAGCGCAGCTGCCCGTAATCGGGATAAATCGAGGTAAGCTCGGTTTTCTCACCGATATACCTCCGAGCAAGATCGAGGCCGGGCTGCGCGAAGTGTTAAGCGGTAATTTCAGCGTCGACAAACGCTTTCTGCTAGAAGTGACTCAGCCGCAAGGAAACGCTGAAGAACGTGAGCTGGGCGCAGCGCTGAACGACGTGGTGCTCCACCCTGGTAATGCCGCGCAGATGATTGAGTTCGAGCTTTTTGTTGACGGTCGGTTTGTCTACAGTCTGTCTTCTGATGGGCTGATTGTTGCGACACCTACCGGCTCCACCGCCTACGCGCTGTCCGCTGGGGGACCGATCATGCATCCGACCCTAAACGCCATCGCGCTTGTTCCTATGTATCCCCACAGTCTCAACAGCCGGCCGATTGTGGTCGACGGCGACAGCGAAATAAAACTTGTCGTGGCGGCGACCGAGGCTCTCAATCCGAAGATAAGCTGCGACGGGCAAGAAGTGTTCTCAGCAAAAGCGGGAGACGAAATCCTCATTCGTAAGTCGCCCAACTCCCTCAAGCTGATCCACCCCCTCGAGCACTCATTTTATGGCGCTTGCCGATCGAAGCTCGGCTGGGGCAATAGGCTTGAGAAAGAAGACTAGCGATGCTGCGAGCCGCCAGTGTTCCAATTGAGTTCGACCTGCGTCCTTTATTAGGGTTACTGCAAGCGCAAGGTTTAGGTGTGCGGGTTAGTGAAGAAGCGGGTGAGCAGGTAATTTGGGTGGGCTCGGAAGGGCAGGCCACTGCGGTGCGTCAGGCTTTAGATTCCCTCGAGCGCGGCGAGCTCAACTCTGTCTTGCAGCGCGCCCAAGCGCTGAACGAAGCGGCACGGGCTGCGCGTCCAAGCGGAATCAATGCTTTTGTTGCTGCGCTATGGAAGCTAGGTCTGTTTTTACGTAGATGCCCACTAACGACTGCTTTGGCGCTCGCCTGTCTCACCGTCGCTTTGCTGTCTAAAAACGGCCGCGACGTGATGCCTGTGCTCGGTTTGTTCTTTGCGCCAATCCCGATCACAAGCTTTCCGCAGCTAGTGGGCGAACTCTTTGCGCCGATGACTTTTTTGCGCAGCCTCACGCCCGTGCTCCTGCACTTTGGTGAATTGCATCTGGTGTTTAATCTACTTTGGCTGTTTTATTTCGGCACGCTTTTGGAGAGGACGCAGCCGCCATTAGTAGTACTCATGCTCTACATTCTGACCGCATTCAGTGGCAACGTATTACAGTATTACACGTCTATGTCGAACGCCTTTGGCGGGCTCTCAGGCCTAGTTTACGGTTTGGTAGGCTATTGCTGGCTGCTAGGCGTATTGGCTCCACGGTTAGGCATAAACTTGCGGGTGAGCACGTTCGCCGCCTTTGCTATAGCGCTGGTAGCGATGGAAATATTCGCCGGCGACAGCATCGCGTCGGCTGCCCACTTGGGTGGTCTGCTAGCCGGCTTAGCTTACGCATTTGTTGTAGGCACTTATTCGCGCTTAAAGCACAATTAGTTGGTAGTTTAGTAGTCAGTTTCCGTTAGCGCTAGCCGACTGGAGACTGAGAAACGTTGAGATAGAGATCTGACTTATGAGTGAAGACATCCCCAAAATTCCCTTCGAGCGCCCAGAGAGTATCGATGAGCTCATCGACGCCATGACGCCGACGATCTATGAAAATCTTAAGACAGCTGTGGAACTTGGAAAATGGGGTGATGGTAAACGGCTCACTCAAGAACAGATCGAGTCCTGCATGCAGACCATTATTCTTTATGAAGCAAAGCATGTAGATGAGGCCGCTCGCATCGAAGCGACAATGCCCACCGGCTGCTCGAAAGATGCCGAGCCGTCCGTGATGCCAGACAACGACACACTTCAGTAAGGCGATAGAGTTATGCAGGAACAGGCGCGCGGTATCGTTCGCAAAATGGCTTCTAGACTTGAGCCCACGGTGGCCTACGCATTGCGACTCGGCGATGAGTCGGTAGCAGCGAATCCTCTGGTCGGATCAGCTCTCAAACTCGAGTTCAGCGGGGCAATTTACTGCGTGAACTGTTCACGCAAGACTAACAAAAGCTTTAATCAGGGTTTTTGCTATCCCTGTTTTCAAAAGTTGGCCGCTTGTGACAGCTGTATCGTGCATCCAGAGCGCTGCCACTTCGACCAAGGAACCTGCAGGGAGCCAGCATGGGGTGAGCAGTTCTGTATGCAGGATCATATCGTTTACTTGGCAAATTCTTCCGGCTTAAAGGTAGGCATCACACGGGCGACGCAGGTGCCGACACGTTGGATCGATCAGGGAGCGAGTCAGGCGCTGCCGATTTTTCGGGTCAATTCTCGGTTGCAGTCTGGAGCCGTAGAAGTCGCGTTCAAACAGCATGTCGCCGACAAAACAAACTGGCGTGAATTGCTCAAAGGCGATGCGGCACCTCTGGACATGGCCGCAGAACGCGAGCGTCTCATCGCCGCGTGCCGAGAGGAGCTTACGGAGCTGCGTTCGGTTTACGGTGACTTTGCCATTAGCGAGATAAACGGAGTGGAGACTTTTTCTATTCGCTATCCGGTCAACGAATATCTCGAGAAAATCGTCTCGCATAATTTCGATAAAGACCCCGTCGTCGAGGGAACTCTGCTTGGCATAAAAGGGCAGTACCTGATTTTCGATACCGGTGTCATTAATCTGCGCCGCTTTTCAGGCTACGAAGTGAGTGCGTATTTTTAACAAATGAATCCTAATCTGTGGGCACTGCATATCCTTAATCATGACAATGCCTAAGCCGTTTTTACCACTCAGCATTTGATCGGAACTTATCTATGAAAGAAGCTGCTGCGAAGACCATCTATCTTAAAGACTACGCTCCAACCCCTTTTCTTATTGAATCGACGCAGCTTAGTTTCGATCTTTACGAGGACTATGCCGATGTGTTCTCCGTGCTGCGGTTCTCTCGCAATGCTGAGGCTGAGCAAAGCGATTCTCTTACCTTGCAAGGTCAAGAACTCGAGCTGTGTAAACTAGAAATTGCAGGCGAGGGCACCGAGCTGATTGTGCTAGACCCGGCGCAATATGATGTCAGTGGCGATGAGCTCACTATCCCTTCACTGTCTTCTCTACTCGGTGGTGAGCCGAACCACTTCGAGCTGCGCTGTCATACACGCATCGAGCCGCAAAACAATACGGCGCTTGAAGGTCTCTATAAGTCCAAGAAGATGTTTTGTACTCAGTGCGAGGCCGAGGGCTTTCGCCGCATAAGCTATTACTACGATCGCCCAGATGTCATGTCCAGCTTTACTACGCGTATTGCCGCCGACAAAGCGCGCTATCCGGTCCTTCTCTCTAACGGCAATAAGATTGACGAAGGCGAGGTGGCTGGCAGCAACGGTGAGCGTCACTGGGTAAGCTGGGAAGACCCTTTCAAGAAGCCAAGTTATCTCTTCGCCCTTGTCGCAGGAGACTTGCAGAGTGTGGATTCAACTTTCACTACAGCAAGCGGCCGCGAGGTTGAGCTGAGAATTTTCGTTGAAAGTAAGGATCTAGATAAGTGTGACCACGCGATGGATTCACTTAAACGTGCCATGCGTTGGGACGAACAAGTCTACGGCCGCGAATACGATCTCGACATCTTTATGATAGTCGCGGTGGACGATTTCAATATGGGCGCTATGGAGAACAAGGGGCTGAATATCTTCAATACCTCCTGTGTTCTTGCGAATCCTAAAACCACAACCGACGCAGGCTTTCAGCGCGTCGAGGCGGTGGTTGCTCATGAGTATTTTCATAACTGGTCTGGCAACCGAGTTACCTGTCGCGACTGGTTTCAGCTAAGCCTCAAAGAGGGCTTTACGGTCTATCGCGACGCCGAATTCTCAGCCGACATGGGGTCTAGGGCTGTGAAGAGAGTCGAAGATGCCGCTTTCCTCCAGACTGTCCAGTTTGCCGAAGATGCCGGCCCGATGGCGCATTCGATTCGTCCAGAGTCCTTCATGGAGATCTCCAACTTTTACACGGTCACCATCTACGAGAAGGGGGCGGAGGTTGTGAGGATGATCAATCTGCTGCTTGGAGACGAGAATTTCCGCAAGGGCTCAGACTTGTATTTCAGCAGGCACGATGGTCAGGCGGTTACCACCGAGGATTTTGTCAAAGCAATGGAGGACGCTTCCGGAATCGATCTTAGCCAGTTCCGCCGCTGGTATTCCCAAGCCGGCACGCCGGTGTTGAATGTTAGCGATAGCTACGACGCAGAGGCCAAAACCTACACGCTGCAGGTTGAGCAAAGCTGTCCTGCGACTCCTGGTCAGCCGAACAAAGAAGATTTTCACATGCCGTTCGCTATGGGGCTGCTCGCCGAAGATGGGACTCCTTTCGAGTTAGTTCTTGAAGGGGAGGTTCACGGTGAGGGCGCAGCGGGCAGCACCGATAGAGTGCTTGAGCTTACACAGGCAAAACAGAGTTTTGTGTTCGCCGGCATCTGTGAGTCAGCGGTGCCTTCTCTACTGAGGGGATTTAGCGCGCCGGTCAGACTGCACTATAACTACACTCCAGCTCAACTGCAGACCTTGGCGGTGCATGACAGTGACGGTTTCAATCGTTGGAATGCGGTTCAGCAGCTCGCAATAGGCGCAATCGATGAGCAGTTAGAAACGTTGGCGGCTGGCGAGGCGGTTGTCTTGCCTTCGCGCCTGCAGCAAGCTTTCGCTGGAGTTCTCGAGCTTGTTAAAGCCGATCCCGGTTTTGACAAAGCAATGGCTGCGCATCTGCTCGCTCTACCCAGCACAGCGTTCTTGATAGAGCGAGCGTCTGAGGCAGATGTGCAGGGTATTCACACCGTGCGTGAGGCGCTTGCGAATCAGCTTGCTGCCGCTTTGGAGAATGAATTTGCGGAAATTTATGAATCTCATAAGACGCAGGCATCTTCTCCCTTTAGCGCCAGTGCAGAGGCGGTTGCCCAGCGTGCTATCGCGAATCTTGCGCTCAGCTATCTCGTGCGCACGGGCAAAGACCAGTGGCTGCGCAGCTGTGAAGAGCTGTTTTCTGCAGCGGGCAATATGACTGATCAGGCTGCCGCTCTTCGTTGTCTTGTTAACAGCGACTCGTCGCTCGGACAACAAGCCAGTGAGCGCGCGCTCGCCGCCTTCTACTCGCAGTGGCAACACGAAGCTTTGGTGGTTGATCAGTGGTTTGCAATTCAGGCGACAAGCTCAGTTCCCGGAGCGCTTAAGCGAGTTGAGGGGCTTATGGGACATGCGGATTTCGATATTAAGAATCCGAACAAAGTGCGCTCACTCATCGGTGCGTTCTGCGGCCAGAATCATACGGGGTTCCACGCTGCTGATGGCAGTGGCTATCGTTTCCTTGCTGATCAGGTTTTGCAGCTCGACAAGCTTAACCCACAAATCGCCTCGCGTTTACTTACGCCGTTAACACGGTTTGCTAAATTCCCGGCTGAGAAGAGGGCGCTAATGCAGGCTGAGTTAGCGCGCCTTAAAGCGAGCGATGGGCTCTCGCGCGATGTATTTGAGGTGGTTGAGAAAAGTACGCTGGCGGTTTAATGGCAGTCATTTAGGAGTATGGCGTAGAGGGTAGCGAGTCCCTCTTTTGAACGTTTTCTCCTCTTTCCGCTTACTCTAGCGTGTAAACAAAAAAGGCCCCGAGGGTGTAATCCGTCGGGGCCTTTTTTGTGTAGGGTTTTTGTATGAGGGTTTACACCGCGACCTCTTGAATACTCGTCAAGGGAATGCTCTTGGCGCGCTCTGCAGCCTGCATATACGACTGAATCTCATTGAAATTGAGGTAGCGGTAAATGCTGTCTGCGAGCGTGTCGATGCTGCCCATATAGGACATGTACTCTTCCATAGTCGGGATTTTGCCCAGAGCGGCTGACACCGCCGCGAGCTCCGAGGAGGCGAGGTAAACGTCCGCGCCCTGTCCCAAGCGATTAGGGAAGTTGCGTGTTGAAGTAGACACGACGGTAGAGTTGGGTGCTACTCGAGCCTGGTTACCCATGCACAGGGAGCAACCCGGCATTTCGGTGCGCGCACCGGATACTCCGAAGATGTTGTAGATGCCTTCTTCTGTCAGCTGGTGCTCGTCCATCTTGGTCGGCGGTGCGATCCAAAGTTTGGTTGGCAAACCGCCGTCAACCTGCTTGAGGACTTCACTAGCAGCGCGGAAGTGGCCGATGTTGGTCATACACGAGCCGATAAATACCTCATCGATCTTCGTATTCTGAACCTCAGATAGCGGCTTCACGTCATCAGGGTCGTTAGGGCAGGCGAGTAGGGGTTCTTTTATCTCGTTGAGATCGATCTCAATGATCTTGTAGTACTCTGCATCGGCATCGGGCTCCATCAACTCTGGATTCTCGAGCCACGCTTCCATCGCCTGAGCGCGACGCTCTAGCGTACGAGCGTCTTGATAGCCCTGTTCGATCATCCAACGCAGCATCGTGATGTTCGAGCGGAAGTATTCCTCGATAGGCTCGCGTCCGAGGCGGATGGTACAGCCGCCCGCTGAGCGCTCAGCAGAGGCATCGGAGATCTCAAAGGCTTGCTCAACTTTGAGGTTGGGAAGACCTTCGATCTCGAGGATACGCCCTGAGAAGATGTTCTTCTTGCCTTTCTTCTCTAGCGTGAGGTCGCCGCTTTGTAGCGCAGCGTAGGGAATGGCATTGACTAAGTCGCGCAGTGTGATGCCCGGCTGCATTTCGCCTTTAAAGCGCACGAGCACAGACTCAGGCATGTCGAGGGGCATTACCCCTGTTGCTGCGGCGAAAGCGACGAGCCCCGAACCGGCGGGGAAAGAGATGCCTATAGGGAAGCGCGTGTGTGAATCGCCGCCTGTGCCGACTGTGTCAGGCAGCAACATGCGGTTTAGCCACGAGTGAATAATGCCGTCGCCAGGACGCAGTGAGACGCCGCCACGGGTGTGAATGAAGTCTGGAAGCGAGTGCTGAGTCTCGATGTCTACAGGCTTAGGGTAAGCTGCGGTGTGACAGAAAGACTGCATCACGAGGTCGGCGGAGAAGCCGAGACAGGCTAGGTCTTTCAGCTCGTCACGAGTCATTGGGCCAGTAGTATCTTGGCTGCCTACTGTTGTCATGCGAGGTTCGCAATAGTCTCCAGGGCGCACGCCGGGCACGTTGCAGGCCTTGCCTACCATTTTTTGAGCCAGCGTAAAGCCGGTTTCTGAAGCGGCGGCGGGCACCATCGAGCGGAATATTGATGAGGCTTCCAGACCGAGTTCTTCGCGTGCGCGCTGAGTCAGTCCGCGGCCAATGATCAGCGGGATTCTGCCGCCTGCGCGCACTTCATCGAGAAGGACTTCTGTCTTTAGCGCAAATTCCGTGATGACTTCGTCCGTGCCGTGGCGCGTGATCTTGCCGGCGTAAACATCGATGTCGATGATGTCGCCTGTATTAAGATCGTCAACGTCACATTCGAACGGTAGCGCGCCGGCATCTTCCATGGTGTTAAAGAAGATAGGTGCGATTTTGCCGCCTATGCAAACGCCGCCATCGCGCTTGTTTGGAATGTGAGGAATATCGTCACCGATATACCAAAGCACAGAGTTAGTGGCAGATTTACGCGACGAACCAGTTCCCATTACATCGCCCACCAGCGCAACGGGGTGGCCGGTGGCTTCGAGTTCTTCGATCTGCTTGGCGGCGTCGGTTACGCCTTCGCGAGGATTCTTGTACATCGCTTTAGCGTGAAGAGGGATATCGGGTCGCGACCATGCGTCCTGCGCAGGTGAAAGGTCGTCAGTGTTGGTTTCGCCAGGCACCTTGAACACGGCAACGGTGAGTTTGGCTGGCAGCTCAGGCTTGCTAGTGAACCATTCTGCATCGGCCCAGGACTGCATTACGCGTTTTGCGTTGTCGTTGCCGGATTTCGCCTTCCCTGCCACGTCGTGAAAAGCATCGAACATAAGCAGAGTATGGCTTAGTTCGTCAGCGGCTTTGCTGCCGAGTTCGCTATCGTCAAGCAGCTCTACCAGCGTGGCAATGTTGTATCCGCCAAGCATGGTGCCGAGTAGTTTAGTGGCCAGAGCGCGATCGATAAGCGGCGATTGCGTTTCGCCTTTCGCAACGGCTGAGAGAAAGCCTGCTTTTACGTAGGCCGCCTCGTCGACCCCTGCGGGGACCCGGTTGGAGATCAGGTCGAGGATAAACTCTTCCTCGCCGGCGGGAGGGTTTTTGAGCAGCTCGATCAGCTCGGCAACTTGTTCTGCTGACAGCGGCTTAGGGACGATTCCTTCTGCCGCGCGTTCGGCGACGTGGGCTCTATAGGCTTCTAACATAGTCATTCCTTCGGGGGTTATGCTGGAATTCCCAGCCCTGTGCGGGTCGGCTGCGCTTGGCAAAAGACTGGCGCTAGAGCGCGCGCTGGGGATGCTGTTTTGATTAAAAACTCGGGCCGCAGTTTACCGCTTTTCTGGGTTAGAATCCATACGGTGTCCCAGTGCGTAGGCAGTCTTAGAACGCACCTATCACAGCATAACGCTGAATTTCTCGCCGTGATACGCGCTGCACCCAACCCTCTCCGAGGCACGGACTGAAAAGGCATAATCGAGAGAGACATACCGTGCTCGCGTTAACAAAAACCCCGCGCTGCGGTCTTTGCAGCGGTAGAAAAAATTAAGGAGTCCCATGCCCGCCGCCACACCCGTTAAAACTCCCTGTATTGGTATCTGCTCAACAACTTCGGTTGGAGACTGGGTGTGCCGGGGCTGCAAGCGCTACTCCACAGAGGTCATAGGCTGGATAAGCTATGGTGAGCAGGAAAAGGCCGCTGTGATGCGCCGGATTGAGCAGCTCAACACGCAAATCCTGTCAGGCAAATTTCAAATTGATTCAGAGGACGAGCTGAAGGCGGGTATGAGGCGAATGAGCGTGCCTTTCGATCCTAATTTGTCGCCCTATTGCTGGCTGCATAACCTGCTAAAAAAAGCGCATCATCGAATTGATTCTTTGGAATCTTTCGGGGTAAGCGTGAGAGCCGAATACGCAGGAATCGAACTTGGCGAACTCGAGCAACGCGTTGAAGGCGAGATCTTGGCGCTCACTCAAGCGCATGCCGAGCGCTACCGCGTCACGTAGAAAAATTCTGTGACAAATCGCCTAAACAAAGCATTTTAAACATCTAAGTTTAAAGGCTTATTTCTATAAGATCCAAGCTACCCTCGGAAAGCCTGCCAATGACGGCCGTGTCACCCCAGTCGCCGAGTACACTGCGCGTCGCGCTGAGTGCCAACGCAGGGTCGTCAATAGAGTGAGTCGCAGGTCTGTGGGTGTGGCCGTGAACTAGCTGGGTGACCTCAAAACGCCTAAGGCAGTCAAGAACCGCGGCGGCGTTGACATCCATGATCTCCTGAGATTTGCCTGCAGTTGCCGATTTGCTCTGCGAGCGGGCCTGTTCGGCGAAGGCGCGCCTCGCATCGAGGCTCTGGCTTAGGAACGCAGACTGCCAAGCCGGCTGCCGCACCTGCTTGCGAAAGCTTTGATAATCAGTGTCGTCGGTACACAGCGAATCGCCGTGCATCAGCAGGAAGCGCTCGCCGTCGCTCTCGATTATCTCGGTCTCTGGCATGAGCCGCGCGCCGCAGCGAGCTGCATAGGCCTCGCCGAGGAGGAAGTCGCGGTTGCCATGCATGAGGCCTATTTCCGCTCCCTCGTCCGCAAACGCCTTAAGTGCCGCAGCGATCGCGTCACTCAAAGCGTTATCGTCATCATCGCCTATCCACGCCTCAAACAGGTCACCGAGAATAAAAAGACGCGCGCAGGCGCCTTTGTGCTGCTCGAGAAAGTCGATCAGCCCCTGCGTCAGCTTTGGGCGCGAGGGCTCCAGATGCAGGTCAGAGATGAGCAGCGTCGGTAAACTCATGTCGGGCGCTTAGTCTTCGCTCACTTCTACCGACTCGATCACGATGTCTTCGACCGGCACGTCCTGGTGGCCGCCGAAAGAGCCTGTCTGGCAGCCCTTGATTCTGTTGACGACCTCCATGCCCTCAGTCACCCGTCCGAACACCGCGTAGCCCCATCCCTGGGGTGTAGGGGCGCTGTGATTGAGGAAGCCGTTGTCGCCGACGTTAATGAAGAATTGCGAAGTTGCCGAGTGGGGGTCTGAGGTGCGCGCCATGGCGACAGAGCCGATGACATTGGGTAGGCCGTTGTCGGCTTCGTTTTGGATAGGCTCACCGTTGGCTTTCTGGCTGAGGCCGGGCTCAAAGCCGCCGCCCTGAATCATAAAGTTATCGATTACACGGTGAAATATTGTGCCGTCGTAGAATCCGCTCTTGGCGTAGTCGAGAAAGTTTGCTGCCGACTTGGGGGCTTTGTCGAAATCGAGTTCAAGGGTGATTGCGCCGTGGTTCGTGTTCAATACGATCATAGTGAAGTGTCTCTTCTGTGGCAGTTAGTGCTTGGGTACTCGCGGGCTGCGCGCCCAGCTATTGCTGTCGCTGGCAGGTGCGAAAAAGCGTGCACGAAGATCGCGTGACGCTTGGCTAATCGGCTATAATACTCGGTTTCTCAGGCGCTTCACAGGTACGACTCTATACAGGCACGACTCTATGTCATTTTGTGATGGCGCGCATGGTCGTAGCGGTCTAAAGGCCGCGGCAATCGATGCGCGGCGCTGAACTTGGGGCTTCATAAGCGGTTTGCCGTTTGTTCGAGGCTCCACAGGCTCTCGGACTATCACTGAACTTTTGCTGCAGCTTGGGTGGTAGCAAGCCGAGATTCGAAGTAAAAACTTTGCTCATTTATAGACAGGAAACAATGGCACATGGCCAACAGCGACGCGACACCAAGTTCTAACTTCATCCGCCAGATGATAGCTGAGGATCTAGCTACCAAGAGGCATGAGGGGAGAGTGCAGACTCGGTTTCCACCTGAGCCGAACGGTTATTTGCACATTGGCCACGCAAAATCCATTTGTCTGAATTTTGGTATTGCCGCTGAAAATGGCGGTCAGTGCAATCTTCGATTCGACGACACGAATCCCGCCAAGGAAAGCCAGGAGTTCGTCGATGCCATTAAAGACAATATCAGCTGGCTCGGCTTTCAGTGGTCTGGGGATGTGCGCTATTCCTCGTCCTATTTTGAGCCGCTGTACGACTTTGCTGTACAGCTCATAGAAAAGGGCTTGGCTTATGTTTGCGAGCTTAGCGCTGACGAGGCGCGAGAATATCGTGGCACGCTAACCGAGCCTGGGCGCAATAGCCCCAGCAGAGATCGCTCTGTCGCGGAAAACTTAGCTCTGTTCGCGCGCATGCGCGCCGGGGAATTTGTTGATGGCGAGCGCAGTTTGCGCGCTAAGATCGATATGGCCTCGCCGAATATCAACATGCGCGACCCCGTTTTGTATCGGATTCGCCACGTCCATCACCATCAAACTGGAGATAAGTGGTGTATTTATCCAACCTATGACTATACACACTGCCTTAGCGATGCGATCGAAGGTATCACGCATTCACTTTGCACTCTGGAGTTCGAGGACCATCGCCCGCTGTACGATTGGATCCTTAATAGTTTGGATATTGATTCGATCAAGCAGCAGAGCGATCTTGCGAACACCACGGCAAACTATGTGCTTCCGCAGCAAACTGAGTTTGCGAAGTTGAAGCTCAATTACACGGTGGTTGGCAAGCGAAAGCTTAAGCAGATGGTTGACGAAAAACTCGTGTCCGGCTGGGATGATCCGCGTCTGCCGACGCTTGCCGGTATGCGTCGACGGGGCTATACCCCGGCAGCGCTGCGCAATTTCTGCGAATCAGTCGGTGTAGCTCGCAGCGAAAGTCAGGTCGATTTGGCGATGCTAGAGCATGCGCTGCGCGAAGACCTCGATGCCAACGCGCCGCGAGCAATGTGTGTCCTGAGGCCGCTGCGTGTGACCTTAAGTAATATCGATGAGGCTCTTGAGTTGTCACTGGCTAATCATCCTAAAAACGAAGCCATGGGCCAAAGAGTCGTCCCGTTGACACGAGAGATAGTTATCGATCGCGATGATTTTCGCGCCGAAGCTGAGCCCGGGTTTAAGCGGCTAGTCGCCGGAGGCGAAGTCCGCCTGCGCGGAGCCTATGTGATTCGCTGCGATGAGGTGTTGCGTGATGACAGTGGCGAGATCAGTGAGCTTATTTGTAGCGCTGACTTGGATACTCTGGGCAAGAAGCCGGAGGGGCGCAAGGTGAAGGGCGTTATCCATTGGGTGTCTGCAACTCAAGGAGTGAACGTCGAGGTTCGGCTATACGATCGTTTATTTGCGATTGAGAATCCCGAAGCCAAAGAGGTGGAGGATTTTACTCAGCATATTAACCCTGAGTCGCTGCAAGTGCTCAGCGGCTGTTTTATCGAGCCGGCAGCCGCGGAAGCGGATGCTGCGAGGAGTTTTCAGTTTGAGCGCGAGGGCTATTTTACGCGCGATAGCGAAGACTCTAGCCAAGAGATGCTCGTATTCAACCAGACGATAAGCTTGCGCGGGTCACACTAAGGCAAGACTAAACAAACTGCTCACTAAAGGCGCGGTGTTCTGTTTGCGGGCGCGATTCCGAGAGCTGGCGGGCTGCGGAACAAAGATAGGATTGACATGAAAATCTACAATAGCTTTACCGGTGTAAAAGAGGAATTTGTACCACGCGAGGCTGGCAAGGTCGGTATCTATGTGTGTGGCATAACCACTTACGATTACTTGCACCTTGGCCACGCGCGAATGCTAGTGGCCTTCGATATTGTGACCCGCTATCTGCGGGCAAGCGGCTACGATGTGGACTATGTGCGCAACATTACAGATATCGACGACAAGATCATTAATCGCGCGGGCGAAAACGGAGAGCTGTACACAGATCTCACTGCGCGTTTTATCGATGCCATGCATGAAGACGAGGCGGCGCTGGGTGTGTTGCCGCCAGATCAGGAGCCGCGAGCAACAGGGCACATAGACGAGATTGTTACCCTGATTCAAACCCTGGTCGAAAAAGACCACGCCTATCCCGCCGCCAATGGCGATGTGTATTTTTCCGTCAGCAGCTTTGCTGACTATGGCAGGCTCTCTAAAAAGAAGATGGATGAACTGCTTGATGGTGCGCGAATCGAAGTAGGGGAGCTGAAGCGCGACCCGAGAGATTTTGTCCTTTGGAAGCATGCGCAGGAGGGGGCTGTAGGGTGGGATTCTCCTTGGGGCTATGGGCGCCCAGGGTGGCACATTGAATGCTCGGCGATGTCTGGCTGCTGCCTTGGTGAGAACTTCGATATTCACGGTGGCGGTTCCGATTTGCTGTTTCCTCATCATGAGAATGAAGTGGCACAAAGCGAGGCCGCCAACGGCGTAAAATTTGCCAACCTGTGGATGCACAACGGCCCTCTGCGCATAGACAATGAGAAAATGTCGAAGTCCCTTGGCAACTTCTTCACTGTACGTGAGGTGTTGAAACTCTATGATGCTGAGGTGCTGCGCCATCTCCTGATTGCGAGTCATTACCGCAGCGCCATTAATTACTCAGAGCAGAGCTTGAAGCAGTCTGAAAGCGTGCTAGAGCGTTTTTATAATGCGCTTAAAGGGCTGGAGACGAGTAGCGCTAAGAGCCTTGCAAACAGCCGCCACGAGAAGGCCTTCACGGCTGCGATGGACGACGACTTTAATACTGCTGGCGCGATTAGCGCCCTGATGGATATAGTCAAAGAGATCAATCAGCTTAAACTCGAGGCGACGCCGGATGCACTGGAGCGAGCGAACCAGCTTGGCGCTTTGCTCATTCGATTGGGTGCGGTGCTGGGCTTGCTACAGCGCTCTCCTGAAGACTTCCTGCGCAGAGGTATTGCGGACGGTGTTGATGCGGCTCATGTAGAGGCGTTGATTGCCGCGAGGGCGCAGGCACGTAGTGATCGCGACTGGGCGCTTGCGGATCAGATACGCGATGAGCTCAGTGCTCTCAACGTTGTGGTTGAGGACGGTGGCGCGAAAGGCAGTGCGTGGCGAGTAGAGAAGCCGGAATAGTTCTCAACCGCTGCGACGCAATATATTGACGAGCCTGAGGGACATCAGTATCATGCGCCCCTCAGTTAGAACCCAATCGGGGTATAGCGCAGTCTGGTAGCGCGCTTGCTTTGGGAGCAAGATGTCGGGAGTTCAAATCTCTCTACCCCGACCAATTCGATAGCAGGACGCTCGCTTTTCTTAGCCGTCTCCTGCCGTCAACATCGAGAGTTCAGTGTTTCATGGTCTCGAGATGCGTGCCTCGCCACTGCAGCAGCAGGGCGCCGGCCACTCCAAACAGTGGTGACTGTAGCTCAGCTGGTAGAGCCCTGGACTGTGACTCCGGTGGTCGCGGGTTCGAACCCCGTCAGTCACCCCACTCTTTTTTGCGCTTTCTCGCGCTGTTTCTTCGCTTTATCGCGCTACTCATCGGCTTTCTCGCGCTACTCATTCGCTTTCTCGCGCTACTCATCCGCTTTCTCGCGCTGTTCTTCCGTTTCCTTGCTCTGATTGTTTGTCCCTAACCACCGGCTCTCCAGCCTTGATAGAGTTTTCACCCTGCGAGTGAGCTGACAGAGAATCGTATTTGCCAAACTCGAGCCTGAAATAGACAGAAAGCTTCTTAGTATGCCGTTATCGTGTAAAATTCGTCTCACGCGCCCGTAGCTCAACCGGATAGAGCACCGGCCTTCTAAGCCGGGGGTTGCAGGTTCGAGTCCTGCCGGGCGCGCCAACTAGCTGACCGCTGATAGGTTTTCACTACTTAAGTGCTGCTTCTCCTGCGCTGCGCATCCGCCAAGGGCAGATAAGCGTTTAGAATATAGACCGCTAAACTGAAGACCAATGGAGTGATGCACGTAATATCCGTCGATTTGGGCGGGGCGTGAGAGCTAAGGGACTGCATAGATGGCAAACCACTTTCCGGATGTTAAGGAATTTCAAGAGCAGTTTTTCACTCTGCTGAAACCCGAAGGCGGCTTTTATAAGGTCGTTCTAATTTACAGCGTGGCGATTAGTCTCCTAACCCTCGCTGTCCCCTTATCCGTCCAACTCCTAGTAGACACGGTGGCAAACATCGCATTGCCACGCGCTGTGTTTATCATAGCCGGGCTTCTATTCGCGTTGCTGTTTGCCTCGGGAGTTATGTACGCGCTGCGCACCTATGCGATGGAGCTTTTCACGCGGCGAATCTATGCGCGCATCTCTAGTGAAATAGCGATGACTGCGATGTTGGCAGAATCAGATTATTTTGAAGAGCACCAACAAGCTGACCTGTTCAACCGTTACTTCGATATTGTCACCTTGAAGAAGGCTTTGCCTTCGATTTTAACCGACGGCTTTACGCTGCTGCTGCAGGCGATCATCGGCTTCACGGTGGTGTCTTTTTATCATTTCTACTTCTTAATCTATTGTTTGGTGCTCATTGCCCTGATCTGGCTCATCTGGCGCATTTGGGGCTGGTCGGCGATTACCACATCGTTTCGTCTCTCTCAGGCGAAATACGATACGGCAGCGTGGCTGCAATCTCTGGCTGTTACGAATGAGTCTTACCGAACAACGCTGGACCCTACCTATGCGATTGAAGAAACCGACAGGCTCGTCGGCGAACACATAGAATGTCAAAAGCGGCATTTCAAGCACACGTTTTCGCAACTCGTCAGTTTCCTGTTTCTGTACGCCTCTGCTAGCGCAGTGCTTTTGGGTGTTGGTGGTTGGTTGGTCATAGCCGGCGAGCTGACCCTCGGCCAGCTCGTTGCCGCAGAACTCATTATGTTGGCTATTCTTGTGGGACTTCCTCAGCTCGCGGGCTACTTGGAATCCTTTTATGAAGTGTGTGCTGCGGTCGAAGAAATCTCTCGATTCCGCGAAGTGCAGACCCAGCTGCCAGCTAAGCCCTCAGCTGTCTCTATGCCAGAAAGGCCAGACATCGTATTTAAAGAGGTCAGCTTTTCTCGCTTTGGGCGTGAGAAGCGCTTCGATTTTGAGCTCACTGCTGGTGCCATAGTTCGCGTAAGCGGTAATCCGCTAAGCCTCAAATGGCTCGCAGAACTTATGCGCGGCAATTACAAGCCTGAAGGTGGCCTGATTACCTTGGGCGGAGTCGATAATCTTGAAATCGATCGGCAGTCTCTACGTCAGTCGATCAAGGTGATTGATCGAGTGACTTTGCTACCGATGTCGATCAAAACCTACCTCGACTTATTCGTGTCGTCTGACTCCGCCTACTCGAAACAACAGGCTCTGACCGCGCTTCAACTCGACGACGATATCGCAAGGTTACACGGCGGCTTAGAGGCGAAGCTGAGTCGAAGCGGCTGGCCGCTAACGCAGCCTCAAGCCATTCGCCTGAAATTAGCTACGGCATTGCTAGCGCGTCCGAAGGTGCTGGTGCTGGGCGATATTGTTGATTCCGTGCAGCGCGGCTTAGTGCAGTCGATTCTGTCTTTACTGGAGCAGCAGGGAACCACGGTGCTGTATTACAGCAATAGCCACGATCTATCGAGTTTCACTCACGCTATGGAGATCGACTCCGAATTGCAGGTAGTGAGAGTCTTAGAGGCGACGACAGGAGGAGACCGCGCATGAGCAAGCCGCAAAGTTTCTCCTTTGGCAAACCCTACCAACGCGATCAGCTAGAGAACCTGAACTCATTAGCCAGCGTGCATATTCCCAGCGTGCTAAAGGTTAGCTGTTGGATTATCTGCGTGACCCTTGCCGTAGCTATCGCAGGGCTTTGGATTCCTTGGGTGCAAACAACCTCGGGTAGCGGTCAGGTTACGACACTAAATCCCAGTGATAGGGTGCAAAGCATTAGCGCACTCGTCACCGGACGGATTGCGGAATGGTATGTTCAAGATGCCGATTTTGTTCGCGCTGGCGATCCCATTGTCCGGATTCAAGATATCGATGATCAGCTCGTTGTTCGCCTGCGGGCGCAATTAGATGCTGCGAGCCGCAAGATCGACGCGGCGCAAGAGGCTGTATCTACTGCTGGAATTGATTACGAGAGGCAGAAAGCGCTGTTTGAAGAAGGTCTCGCTTCGCAGCTCGCATTCGAACAGGCGCGAATCAAGGTGCAGCAGCTCACCGTCTCTTTAGAAGAGGCGAAGAGTGAGTTTAACCAGGCGGAAACCGCGCTCTCGCGCCAGGGCAGTCAACTTGTTGTGGCGCCACGCGACGGCACGATCATACACGTTGAAGCCGGTGACACCGCAACCGTCGTGAGCGCTGGACAGCCGTTGGCGACGTTCATGCCGGCAGATACCGAGCGCGCGGTTGAGATCACCGTAGACGGCCGTGATATCGGTTTAGTTTATCCTGGCCGGCAGGTGCGCTTACAGTTCGAAGGCTGGCCGGCATTTCAGTTTAGCGGCAGGCCGGATCTCGCAGTAGGTACCTTTAAGGGCGAGGTGGTTTTCGTTGAACCTTCTGCCCGCTTAGACGGCCGTTTTCGTGTGTTGGTCAAAGAGCCCGAGAGAACGCCAGGGTGCCTTGAGGCAAACGTGGTTAACGGTCTGCCTCGAATGGGAGAATGCGGCTGGCCACCAGAGACCTTTGTGCGTCTCGGGGCGAGCGTTCGGGGCTGGGTTTTGCTCGAGACTGTACCGTTAGGATTCGAGCTTTGGCGTAGGTTGAACAGCTTCCCCCCGCTGAACTCGACCAACGCAGAGTCAACTAGTGCAGAGGGCAGTTCGTGATCCGCAGCACGTTGCTACTGCTTGGTCTGCTTTATCTATCCGGAGCGTTGCAGGCACAGGACTCCACACTCGAGCCGCTGAGAGCGAGCGCTGAGCGTGCGACGCTCCTCAATGACGTTCTTAAAAGCACCGCTGCTAATTTTCCGCGCGTGCTTGCGGCGCAGGCCGCAATCGCCGAGAAAAAAGCGGATACCTTAGCTGCCAATGGCGCCTTCGATCCGCGCGTAGACGGTGGTCTATTCTCGCGCTTGGGCGGTTACTACGACGGCAGTGCCGGGGATGTCGGATTCTTCCAAAACATGCCCTTTATGGGAGCTGAGATCTTCGCAGACTATACGGTGTCTACGGGAAGCTTTCCTGTTTACGAAGACAGCTTAGTCACCTCCGATTTTGGTCAGGCGAGGGTAGGGGTCGCACTTTCGCTGTTGCGCGACAGGGATATAGATGACCGCCGCTTCGGAGTCGCTAAGGCAGAATTACAGGTGGAGCTGGCAGAGTCGGCTTTCATCGCAGAGCAGATTGGCACGCTGCAGCAAGCCTACGTAGCCTACGCACAGTGGTTGATCTCGGCAGAAATATTAGCGGCCTACGAGAGTCTATTGAATGTTGCCGTGGTGCGCGGAACCGCTCTAAGGCGCCAAGCCGAAGCAGGCGACGTTGCGGAAATACTCGTAGTAGAGAACGATCAGGCGGTACTGCAGCGCGAGGGATTGGTGATTGAAGCGCGGCGCCAAGTGGATCTCGCTGCAGAGCGTCTGTCACTCTTCCTTCGGGACGAAGACGGGGTGGTGCTATTTCCTCGCTTCGATCC
>CBFIDY010000020.1:0-4244 GCA_965661495.1 Pseudohongiellaceae bacterium
ACCCCCGTTGGCGGGTACTAGCGCGCGGGTCATGTTCATCGCTTCGGCCAGCGCACAGACGTGCAGACCACCCGCTCCGCCGAAGCTAGTGAGCCTGAACTGCGCGGGGTCGAAGCCGCGATTAACAGAGATGAGGCGAATGGCCGCAGCGATCTCCTCGTTGGCGACCGCTAGCACACCCTCGGCTGCGGTCTTTACGTCTACGCCCATCGCCCGGGCGAGTGACGCCATTGCCTGCGTTGCCGCAGCCACGTCGAGTCGCAGATTGCCCGCGAGCGCGGCGCTTGGCTCTATGCGCCCGAGCACGACATGGGCGTCGGTGACAGTCACTTCGGTGCCGCCCTGTCCGTAGCAGACAGGTCCAGGCACGGCGCCCGCCGATCGCGGCCCAACCTGCAGCATTCCGCCGGCGTCGAGGTAGGCAATCGAACCGCCTCCGGCGCCTATTGTGTGCATGTCGACCATGGGCACGCCCACGGGCAGCCCGGCGATCATGCCTTCATTTGTTGTTGCCGGCGCTCCGTCTAGCAGCGCGACGTCGGTCGACGTGCCACCCATATCAAAGCTGATGAAGCGCTGTGTGCCCAGCTCCTCACCTAGGCGGTGGAGCGCGGTGAGGCCGCCGGCGGGGCCAGAAAGCAGCAGCTTTACCGCCGCCAGCGCTGCCTCCCGCGCGGCGATAGTCTCGCCGCTGGACTGCATGATCTGCAGCGGCGTGTCGCCAAGCGCCGCGGCCAAGGCCGACAGATAGCGATAGACCACCGGCCCGAGCGATGCGTTAAGCCACGTTGCGATGCCGCGCTCGTATTCTTTGTATTCCGGCAACACCTCCGACGAGCGGCTTATAAAGCAGTCGGGCAGTGCGTCCCGCAGCGCCGCCTGCAGACGCGTCTCGCTGGCAGGCGCAAGAAAAGAAAACAGCAGGTTAATCGCCACGGCATCGGGCTGCAGTGCCACGATGTCTGCGACCGCTTCAGCAATCGCGGCGTCGCTAAGCGCTTCGATCTCGTCTCCCTTGGCGTCTATCCGTCCAGGCACCTCGACGCACAGCTCTCGCGGAACCTTGGTGCGCGCCGGTGGCTGCTGCAGGGCATAGAGTTTGGGGCGGGTTTGTCTGCCGATCTCAAGTAAATCGGCGAAGCCGCGGTTAGTGACGAATACCGTGCGCGCACCTTTATCCTCGAGCGCCGCGTTGGTTGCAACGGTGCTGCCATGGACAATACTCAGCTGCCCGTCAGTGAGCGCTTGCTGCAATCCCATCTCGGCAATGCCTCGCAGGATCGCGCGTTCAGGCGCATCGGGGCTCGACAGGGTCTTGTGCACCTGCACCGGCTTACCACTGGCTGGGGGATGCAGCGCGACGAAGTCTGTGAAGGTGCCGCCGGCATCAATACCCAGGAGGATTCTCGCGACACTGTGTGATGGTGAGGAAGTTTGGCTTGTCATAGGGCGAGGATAACCGTTTTTTTTCGACTATACTTCAGCTATGCCTGAGTTACCCGAAGTAGAAACCACCCGCCGCGGGATCGCCCCCCACATCGATGGCAAACGCATTAGCGAACTCGTCGTGCGCGAGCGGCGGCTGCGTTGGCCCATTCCCGCAACCTTGGAAAAACAGCTTGCGGGTCAAAAAATCTTGGGCGTGGAGCGCCGTGGTAAGTATTTACTGCTGCGCATTAAAGGCGGCAGCCTTATCGTTCATCTGGGCATGAGCGGCAGCCTGCGGGTCATCGCCGCCGGCAGCGACGACGCATTGAAAACCCACGACCACTTCGACCTTGTTATGGCCGACAGTACGCGTTTGCGCTACCACGACCCGCGCCGTTTTGGCTGCGCGCTGTGGCAGGCGGATCCGGTAAGCGAACACCCACTGCTCGCCGCGCTGGGCCCGGAACCCTTAGCTGAAGAGTTTAACGCCCAGCATTTATTCGCCCGCAGCCGCGGGCGCAAAGCGCCGATCAAAACCTTCGTGATGGACAGCAAGGTGGTAGTGGGCGTGGGGAATATTTACGCCAACGAGGCGCTGTTCTTTGCCGGCATTCACCCCAAGCGTGCCGCGGGTAAGTTGTCACTCGCGCGCTGCGAGGTGCTAGTCGCCTGCATCAAGCGGGTACTCGCACAGGCGATAGAGGTAGGGGGAACAACACTGCGGGATTTTGTGGGCGGCGATGGTCAGCCAGGGTATTTCGCGCAGTCATTACAGGTCTACGGGCGTGGTGACGAACCCTGCCGCAGCTGCGCGAAACCGCTAAAGGAAATTCGTTTGGGCCAGCGCAGCACCGTCTACTGCACGGCCTGCCAGCGCTAACTTAAACCTTAGAGTAGCTCTTCATCGCTTCAACAACCGCCGGGTGCGCAAACTTAGAGATATCGCCGCCGTAGGAAGAAATTTCACGCACGAGCGTGGAAGAGATATAGGAAAGATGCTCGGCAGGCGCGAGGAACACCGTTTCGATGCTGGGCTCCAACACGCGGTTCATACCGACTAACTGGAATTCGTATTCGAAATCCGCCACCGTGCGCAGGCCGCGCAAAATGATCTTAGCGTCGACTTCCTGCACGAATTGAATCAGAAGATTCTCGAACGGCCGCACCTCAACATTAGGCAGGTGAGCGAGCACTTCCTGCGCCAATTCTACGCGCTGCTGCGTTGGCATTCCGCCGGCCTTTTGCCGATTAGATCCCACAACGCCGACGATAATGTGGTCGAACAAACGCGAAGCGCGTTCCACTAAATCGGTGTGGCCGTTGGTGATCGGGTTAAAAGTTCCGGGATAAACAGCGGTTTTCATAGGAGGCTCTCTTGGGACGCGCTTCTTATTGAACTGCCTCGTGCTAGCGAGTTCTTAGTAGGTCTGTGGGAGCAGCAGCCAATGTGCGGCGCTGCAGGCGCGCTGATTCGGTAAGTTTTGCGCATCATAGCGAATCGCCCTGCTGCTCACAATCGCGTTAGTTGCCGGCTTTGTCGCCACATTGCAGAAGCGTGGAATACACCGCGCCGGCGCGCTTGCAGCGATGCTCACGCCAGTGACTTGGCAGCTGCGCGGCATCGAGCGGCGCTGAGGATTCAATATAGACCCACGCATGGGATGCCAAGCAGCCGCTGCTGTCTAGCGCCGCCGCAGCGCGGTAGTGCCAGTTGTCGGCGAATGGGGGGTCGATGAAGACAACATCAAACTTTGCTTGGTCGCTTCGGCCGCTTTTCTCTAGCCAGGCAAAGGCATCGACGGCAATCACCTCTACCCGGGCCGCATTCAACGCTTCACGGTTTGCCCGCAGGCTCGCCGCGGCTGCGGCGCTGCGCTCTAGCAGCAGCACCTGACTCGCCCCGCGGGAAGCCGCCTCGAATCCCAGCGCACCGCTGCCCGCGAACAGGTCAAGCACCCGCGCTGCAGGCACCTGTGACTGCAGCCAATTAAACAGCGTTTCCCGCACGCGATCGGCGGTAGGCCTCAGGCCATCGGCGTTGGGAAAGCTCAGTTTGCGGCTGCGCCACTCGCCGCCAATTAAGCGGACGCTGCCAGTGCCTGTGTTACTTGGTTTATTCATGGCGCGTAGTGTACCCGCGCCGCAGCTGTCTACAAGCTTCGCGCTGCCTGAGGCTAGTGGAAAGTGGTAGCATACTGCTCGCTCGTAGGAGCATCAGAGCGAAGCGCTGCTTAGCGCCATCGTGATCGGTAAAAAGGACAAGCAATGTTTGGCTTTGGTAAGAAAAAAGAGGCGGCAAGCGAAGAGGCACCGCAGTCGCAGGCAGTTGCCGAAGACAGCCCCAAGAGTTTCTTTGGACGCCTGCGCGACGGCCTGAGCCGCACACGCAGCAAACTCAGCGACGGCATTGGCGCTGTGGTACTTGGGCGCAAGCAAGTCGACGCCGAGCTGCTTGAAGAAGTTGAGACTCAGTTGCTCTCCGCCGATGTCGGCCTCGAGGCGACCGACGCGATTATCGAGGGTCTGCGCGCCAAGCTCGGCCGCAAGCAGTTAAATGACAGCGCCGAATTTATGAGTGCGCTCGCCGACGAGCTGCGCGGCATCCTCGCGCCCTGCGATGTGCCCCTGGTCATAGACACCAGCAGCAAGCCGTTCGTCATTTTAATGGTAGGGGTCAACGGTGTTGGTAAAACCACCACCATCGGCAAACTTGCCAAGCGCTATCAGGCCGAGGGCCACAGTGTCATGCTGGCCGCGGGCGATACCTTCCGCGCCGCCGCGGTGGAGCAGCTGCAGGTTTGGGGCGAACGCAATGC
>CBFIDY010000020.1:4263-20848 GCA_965661495.1 Pseudohongiellaceae bacterium
GCTACCGGCGCCGACAGTGCCTCGGTGATTTTCGACGCTTATCAAAGCGCCAAGGCGCGAGGCGTCGACATTCTGATTGCCGACACCGCTGGCCGTCTGCATACCAAAGACAATCTCATGACCGAGCTCGAGAAAATCGTGCGGGTGCTTAAGAAACAGGAGGAGCGCCTGCCAGATGAAGTGCTTCTCGTGCTGGACTCCACCACCGGCCAAAATGCGCTGAGTCAGGCCGACAGTTTTCATCAGTCGACTCAGTTAACAGGGCTAGCGCTCACTAAGCTTGATGGCAGCGCCAAAGGGGGCGTCGCTTTTGCACTGGCCAAACGCCTCGGCATTCCCTTGCGCTTCATTGGCGTGGGCGAACAGATCGATGACCTGCGGGAATTTAACGCGGCGGATTTTGTTGCTGCGCTGCTTGGCGAACAGGAACAGGAAAGCTCTCAAGCGACAGCGGAATAGTGAATGATCACTCTCGATAGGGTAGGCAAGCGTTACGCAGGAGGTCAGCAGGCACTCGCTAACCTCAGCTTTTCCCTCGAGCGCGGTGAGTTCGCCTTTATTACCGGCCACTCAGGCGCAGGCAAAAGCACTCTTCTCAAACTCCTCTTGGGCCTAGAAAAGCCTAGCGGCGGGCGCCTGAGCGTAAACGGCGCCGACCTTGGCGCCCTGGCAGCGAAAGACCTGCCCGCCCATCGCCGCCAGATCGGCACGGTTTTTCAGGACCATCAGCTTCTCAACGACCGCAGCGTCTTCGACAACGTCGCTTTGCCGCTGGAAATTTCCGGTTTGGACCCGCGAGAGAGTCAGCGCCGCGTGCGTGCGGCCTTGGACAAAGTAGGTCTGCTGAGTAAGGAAAAGCTCAACCCGACTGCCTTGTCTGGCGGCGAGCAGCAGCGAGTCGGCATAGCGCGCGCCGTGGTCAACACGCCAAAACTCATCTTGGCGGACGAACCCACTGGCAATCTGGATCCCGCGCTCTCGGCGGAGATCATGGCGCTGTTCGCGCAGTTTATGAACGTGGGCGTCACTCTTTTAGTGGCCAGCCATGACCGCTCACTCATCGACAGCCTGGGCCACCGCATCCTGACCCTCGAGCGGGGCAAGCTCGCGCAGGATTCTGCCGGAGGCGTCCGTGAGTAGAACCAAGGTCAGCGGTGGGCCACGCCGACTTTCGCGCCTCGCAGAACATCGCCGCGACCTGGTGCGCGCCGGCAAAGCACTGGTGGCCGCGCGGGCAAGCACCGCGATGACCGTGCTGATTATTGGCATTGCGCTACTTTTGCCTAGCCTGCTGCTGAGCGTCGAGGGGGCGCTGTCTACTGGCCTTGCGCGATTGGAGGCAGAGGCGTCGGTGAGCGTGTTCCTAGACTTAGAAGCCAGTGATTCGAAAGCTTCTGAAATAAGTAAGCGCATACTTACAATGCCCAACGCGGCGCAGGTGCAGACGCTGTCACCGGACGCGGCGTTGGCGGATTTAACGGCGGCTATTGGCCTAGACCAGGCCCTGGCCGGACTGCAGGCCAACCCCTTGCCCTATACGCTTATCGTCGAGATCGAAGCCGGCGAGCAGGCGCCCGCTGCTGCAGCGCGCACGCTTGCCAGAGACATCTCAGCGCTCGATGGTGTCGACAGCGTGAGCATCGAAGGCGACTGGCTGCGGCGGCTCGAAGCCCTGTCTGGTCTGCTCGCACGGGGCTCACAGCTGCTCATGTTGCTAGTCAGCGTGGGCTTACTGGCGGTGGTCGGCGCGAGCGTGCAGCAGGCGGTATTAGCGCGGCAGGACGAGATTCGCGTGAGCCAGCTGATTGGTGCCGAGCCGGACTATCTTGCTAGGCCTTTCCTCTACACCGGCCTGTATCTGGGCGCCTGCGGGGGCCTACTCGCCTGGCTCCTTGCCAGCCTTATGGTGTGGCTTCTTAACCGCGAACTGGCGCAGCTGCTTGCACTCTACGGCTCGGCGAATGAAACCACTTTGGCGCTGGCAGTTGCCGGCCAGCAGTGGCTGGTGGCTGCAGGGGCGACGCTGGGCTGGATTGCAGCGCAGATCGCCGTAAGGCGGGCGATTGCGGCGGGGTAGCACGGACAGGGGAAAAAGGGGTCAGACCCCTTTTTGGCCCCCATAACCAAACAGGACCACCTCAAAAAGGGGTCTGACCCCTTTTTCCGCCTCCTCTTGCCCCCTCTCCCACTTGAATTCCCGAATCCCACCCCCAAATTGACCATTATCAAACGCTTTCACGCTACTTCGACTAAACTAGTGCTGTAGGAGAAAGATGTTTGCAGGCCCGCAAAGTGCTAAACTATGCGGCCAAATAAGATAAAGCAGAGTATCGGGGCGCCATTAAGCAGCGGCCGAATGACTGCACATAGCATCCAATCAGCAGCGCGCTGCCAGCAGTAATCGCTCTTGGGGGATGCAACGTAGATATTGGTGAGGGCTAGCGAGTATGAACTCTAGCCAGCTCAGAGCGAGGGTTCGAAACCACGCACTGTGCATCACCAGAACTGGCGACAAACACCAAAACCGTGGGCTGAGATTCAGACACAAAGGATGGTAACAATGACTGCCTTACTAGCTAACGACCTAAGCGCAGAGATCAACACAGAGACCCAAACACGCGGGACGAGCCTTCAGGCATTCGACCCCTCTTTCGGCCCTAACACGCCGGGCAGAGATCTTTCCGCTTACATGACCTCGGTGAATAGCATCGCTATTTTGTCACCTGAGCATGAGCTGGAACTCGCAAAACAGTATTACTACGAAGACAACGTGGACGCCGCGCGCCAACTCGTGCTTGCGCACCTTCGTTTCGTTGTTCATCTCGCCAAATCCTATTCCGGCTATGGCCTATCTCAGGCCGACCTCATTCAAGAAGGCAACGTCGGCCTAATGAAAGCGGTAAAGCGCTACAACCCTGAAGTAGGCGTGCGCCTAGTATCCTTTGCCGTTCACTGGATTAAAGCCGAGATGCACGAGTTCATTCTGCGCAACTGGCGCATTGTGAAAATCGCTACTACCAAAGCGCAGCGTAAGCTGTTTTTCAACCTACGCAGCTCCAAGAAGCGCCTGGGATGGCTCAGCAGCGCGGAAGCCGACGCGGTCGCCGAAGACCTCGGCGTTGATGTAAAGGTAGTACAGCAAATGGAAGGCCGCATGGCCTCCTACGACATGGCCTTCGACGCCGACAACGACAGCGACGACGAAGCCGCTTACAAGGCGCCGGCTTACTTCCTCGAGGACCAAAGCTCCGATCTCGCCGCTCAGATCGAAGCGGAAGAATGGGAAGAGACCACTAACAACAGCCTCTACCTTGCAATGGAAGGGCTAGACGAGCGCAGCAAAGACATCCTCGCCAGCCGCTGGTTGGGCGACGACAAAGCAACGCTGCACGAGCTCGCCGACAAATACGGCGTGTCCGCAGAGCGTATTCGCCAGCTCGAAAAGAACGCAATGAATAAGATTAAAGCGAAGATGGTGGCCTAGGACTGGCGAACAAAGCCTAGCTCCAACAATTCTCAATCTGACTCTCAAAAAAGCCGCAGCTCAGTGCGGCTTTTTTGTGGGCTGGGAGAAAAGGGGAGAGAAAAGGGGTCAGACCCCTTTTCTCTCCAACCCCTTTTCTCCCCCAACACGGTAGAATGATCGCCTGCACAACTACTGAGTGATAACCATGCCTAACCTCTTCCTCGCACTAGCTGGCCTGAGCGGCTTTCTGGGTGTTGGTATCGGCGCTTTCGGCGCCCATGCCTTGAAAGACAAGCTTACGCCTGAGCTCGCCGCCACTTTTCAGACCGGAGTCCAGTATCATTTGATTCACACACTTGCATTGTTCGGAGTCGGACTGCTTGTGATGGTGATGCCACAGGCTACGTTGCCCCGCACCAGCGGCTATTTATTCTTGGCCGGGATCTTTTTGTTTTCGGGCAGCTTGTACACGCTCGCCATAAGCGGTGTCCGTTGGCTTGGCGCTATCACACCGCTGGGCGGACTTTGTTTCCTAGCGGCATGGGCACTGCTCACGTGGTTCGCCCTTACTCTGCCGACGCAGCATTAGGGGTTGAGGAAAGAAGGAGGAAAAAAGGGGTCAGACCCCTTTTTGGCGCACTTCTCCTAGCCAGACCACCCGCTCCATTTCAAAAAGGGGTCTGACCCCTTTTTCTCTTGTAACCGAGAACAACCATGAACGACAAATCCAAGAACGATCTTCCAGCTACTGACACAAATACCGATGACCTTGCAGGCAGCAACTCCGCAGGTGAAGAGCATCGGCCCATTCGCAGCTATGTCATTCGCGCGGGTCGCTATACCGATGCGCAAAAAATCGCTATCGATCAGCACTGGGACGATTTTGTTGTAGCTTACGAGCCGCGTCTTTTTTCCACCGAAGAGTTATTCGGTAACAGCAATCCGCTCACAGTAGAGATTGGCTTTGGTATGGGTGATTCTCTGTTAGAGATGGCAGCAGCTAATCCGCAATTAAACTTTTTGGGAATTGAGGTGCACAAACCCGGCGTAGGGAAATTGCTTCACGGTCTTGCCGAGCAGAATCTCAGCAACGTAAAAGTGTTCTGCCACGACGCCAAAGATATTCTTGCGCACTGTCTAGCACCAGCCAGCATCGCACGGCTGCTCATCTTCTTTCCTGATCCCTGGCATAAAAAACGCCACAACAAACGCCGTCTTGTACAAACCGACTTCATAACTCAGCAGCTCCCCCTACTGAGCAGTGTAGGCCGCATTCATCTCGCCACGGACTGGGAACCCTACGCAGAGCACATGGTGGAGGCGATGGAAGCAGTAGAGGGAATAAAAAATGCCAACGGTGCAGGCAAGTTTTGGCAAGAACCCGATAGGCCCGAAACAAAATTCGAGCGACGCGGCATTCGCCTGGGGCATGGAGTTTGGGATTTGCTTTACATTAAAAGCTAGGGCGAAAAGGGGTCGAAAAAGGGGTCAGACCCCTTTTAGCTCTCTCTACTAGCTAGACTGCGCGCCACACCCTAAAAGGGGTCTGACCCCTTTTTCGCGCCCGTTTTTCACCCCTCTAGAAAAACAGCCTATGTTCGTTTGCTTTAAGCCATTCAACATAGCGTTTGCTATCGGGGCAAACGCTGTCTACTAGCGCCCAGAATTGCTTTGAATGATTCATGTGCTGCAGGTGACACACTTCATGCGCAATGAGGTAGTCCACCACAGCATTAGGCGCGAGCATAATTAGCCAGTTCAGCTGCAACACGCCGCCGGACGTACAGTGGCCCCATTTGCGTTTGGTTTTGCGCAAGCAAACCTCCGTGAGCTTATCGCCCAGACCCATCTGCGCCGCTAGGGCACGGGCGCGAGGAAAAAGCTCCTCCTCAGCCTGCTTCTTTAAATGGCGCTCGAGTATCTTGCGTGCTCGCTGCTCGGCCTGCTCGGGTGACTTACGTAGACCACGACCCTGTAAGATGAGCTGGCGGTCTTCTTCGTACACTCCGTCGCCATGAGCTTCGCGAAAGCTGAGTGTTAGCTCACGCGCTTTATAAAGAATCATAGCGCCGTTCTCCAACCGCAGCCGCTCGGCATCGCGCTTTGCCTCGGCTTCTAGCCGCGCCTGTATCCAGTCGTGGTGCTCAGCCACAAAGGCTTCTACTTCACGTCGGCTTACGCGCAGCGGCACCCGCACCTCAACCGCTTGATGCCTTACGTGTAGCGCCAAGGTCTTGCGCGGCTGCCGCAGCACTTCACAGTGAAAAGACATGTCGCTACGCACTGTTCCGAGCTGATCCAGCAATTTTGCGCTCGATTCAGGGCTGCGAGGAGCGTTGAGAGGGATGGTTTCTGACATACAATGAGTATCCCGCAGAGCGAATCTTTTCTGAATAGGGCGCGAGTCTTTTATTACGTTTACAATACGCCCCTGAAGCTACGCTAGCGGGCGCAATTAGTCGTGCGAAAGCGGCGATACCCAAGGGACATCCTGCATGACCACACAGGACAATCAGAGCGATCACCCACAGGCGGGCACAGACAAAGTCTTTGCCACCGAGCGGCTACCCACGGCTTTTGCCTTTGATGACCAGGTAGCTAGTGTATTCGACGATATGATAAATCGTTCTGTACCTGGCTACAGCACAATCGTGTCGATGATCGGAGTACTAGCCGAGCGCTACTGCGGCGCTGGCAGTCGCATTTATGACCTTGGCGCGAGTCTGGGCGGTGCCAGCTTTGCCGTCGCACATCAGCTGCCCCACGAAGACTTCCAACTTATTGCGATCGACAATTCCGAAGCCATGACTTCACGCCTGCAGACGCGCATTGCAGCTACACCTTTCGGCGACCGAATACAGTGTCGGCACGAAGACCTACGCGACAGTGAGATACGGGACGCATCAATGGTGATCTTAAATTTTACACTGCAGTTTATCGACCCAGCCGCGCGCGTGGCACTTATGCAAAAAATTTATGACGGCATGCGCCCCGGTGGCCTGCTAGTGATCTCCGAGAAGATTCAGTTCCCCGACCCTCAGCTGAACGAACTGTTTATCGACCTTTATCATCGCTTCAAAGAAACGCAGGGCTACAGTAAGCTCGAGATCGCGCAAAAGCGTGCTGCGCTTGAGAACGTGTTAATCCCTGAAACGCTGGCTGCGCATCGGCAGCGGCTCACCGAAGCTGGCTTTCATTCGTTCGACGCTTGGTTTCAGTGTTTTAATTTTGCATCGATGGTTGCTTTTAAATAATCGAAAAAGGGGTCAGACCCCTTTTTCGTCGAGAACTTTAATCCTATGTCTTCAACAAGCAACGATTCGGCGCAGGCTGCTAAAGCTGTTTTTTTCGATGAGCAACTCGCTCGCTTTACCGCGCGCTGCGACAGCAAGGCCATGGGCAAACTTGCGGAGGCGCTCACCGCAATCTGTCCGCAGGCTTTAAATCAAGGCGATCCTAAGCGCTGGCTAGCGGCGCTTTCAACACTGCCTGCGCTTGCGCCGAGCCAAGTTGATTTGAACTCGCCACGATTGATCATTGGCGCCGAGGAAAATCTTGCGGCGAGCGCTATGTCACCCCTCGCACTGCGAGCACAGCTAGAAGAGTTTATTCCCTGGCGTAAAGGCCCTTTCGAGATTTTCGGCACTGGCATCGACACTGAGTGGCGCTGCGACCTTAAATGGCAGCGACTGGCGGAAGCGATTACGCCACTTAACGGCAAACGAGTGTTAGACGTGGGCAGTGGCAACGGTTACTACAGCTACCGCATGGCGGGTGCGGGAGCCGCGCAGGTACTCGGTATCGATCCACACATACCCTATGTTACTCAATTCCTACTGTTACAGAAATATTTGTCTGAGGTTAGCGTAGACGTATTGCCCATTACGCTAGATGACTTTCCCGAACGCTGCGCCGCTTTCGACACCGTCTTTTCCATGGGCGTGCTTTATCATCGCCGCTCTCCCATCGACCATTTACTTCAGCTGCGCGACTGCTTAGCGAGCGGCGGCGAGTTAGTTTTGGAAACTTTAGTGGTTGAGGGCGAAGAAGGTTACAGCCTTACGCCGCAAGGGGCTTACGCCAGAATGAAAGGCATCTGGTTTTTACCAAGTATTCCTACGCTCGAGTCCTGGCTGAGGAAAGCGGGATTCACTGGCATTAAAGTCGTGGACGAATCAGTCACCACGACAGAAGAGCAACGCGCTACTTCTTGGATGCCCTATGCGTCGTTGGAAGACGCGCTGGACCCAAATGACTCGGCAAAGAGCGTTGAAGGTCACCCTGCGCCGCGGAGAGTCGTGGTGGTAGCGGGAATGGGTAAGTAGGAAAAGGGGTCAGACCCCTTTTCTGGTCACTTAAATCACCGCTTCGGGCGGTATTCCGACCAAGATCAGTGACGAAGAGTCAGAAGGCAAATCTCCATCGCCTATTGGTTCATCTGGTGTGATTCTCTCGGAGCCGGGGTCGTCGGGGATTTCTTCGTCGCCTAAGACTGTGTCGTCATCATCAGTCGGCTCCTCTGTGCCTTCTTCTAGAGGCGTGTCTCCCGGACGCGGATCGCCAGGTTTTAGATCGTCTAGTGGGTCATCGAAAATTGGCGCCTCTTCGTCTTCATCCATTGCAAAAGGCGGCAACGGCTCGTCAGGTGAATCAACAGCTTGTCCAAGAACTCTCAGCGAGGCAGCTGGCGCTTTCGCGAAAACTCCAGCCGGTGTAAATACCATTAGCTCTGAGAGGCCGTTAACCACTTTGCCTTCATCTGTCAGAGTGAGGTTTGGATCAGTGTTCACTATAGCAAGGGCGCGCTCACGGGCAATAGGGCCTTGCTGATCGAGAGAGCTCACGCCGTTGCTTTCGAGGAAACCCAAGAAATACGTGTCACCGGCAAACGGCCCGATGATCAGATCGATTTCCTGCGCACTTAGCTGTGACGCGACAACTTCTGCGCCGGCAGCGAGAATTTTGTCGACCAAATCAGCTGCGCTTGAAGCGCCAAGAAGCTGATCGAACAGCGGCCCGCCATTGCCGATAGTGTCAACTTCTTCATTTTCTTCGCTGTCTCGCTCGGGATCGAATTCCTCGTCTTGATCACCACTGATGATCCCGCGTTCGATTAGAAAGTCGACCACATCATCTTCTGCGCCGAACAAACCTTCGATAATGCCTACCTGCTCTTCGCTAAGCAGCGCGATGTCATCAGGTGACGTATCGAGTACGTCGCCGAGTAGCTTAATAAAATCCTCCGTGCTTGAAGCGGTGGACAGACTCAAAAATAGTGCAGCCGCTTTGACGGTATCACTCATGACGTTGCTCCGGGTGCTTTTATCGTAAATCTATGTAATGCGTAAAATACAAGTCTAACATTAGATCCAAATTAAGAGCGAACCTGATGGGTCAGGCACTTTTTCGAGGCCAACCTCGAGGGCTAGGTATAACGCTGTACCCAAGTTTATCAGCAACCTGTTTCGCAAACGCAGAACCCGCAAGCAGCGCACCTTGCTGGGTGGCTGTCCGTATCTGCTGGTTGATGTTTTTCGTAGTAAAACCCTCAGGCTCGTGATTGAACGTATTCAAGTAAGCCTTTGCTCTGGAGGCTTGGTTATCGCCGAGCGCTAAGTAAGCTGGATGGTGTGTAACTAGTGAGTTTGTACGAGTGCCTGCATTCGCTAAAAAGCTGCTCCATCGGTATCTTTCAGGACTCGTAACGATGTTCGCACGAATGGGATTTAGCTCAATATAGCGCATGCAATTAAGCAAGAAGCCATTGGGCTCTAGATAGCTCGAGTAGAACCGACCTTCCCACAAACCGCCAGTGCGCTTGTAGGCCCGGTTAGTTGTTGCGACAAACTTTCTACCCAGATCTTGCATGCAGCAGCTGAGATCACCCTCTTCCCTAGCGCTTACTAAAAGATGCACGTGGTTGGTCATCAGGCAGTAGGCATGCAATGCAATATTGCGTGGCTCCGCGTAGAGCTGAAATGTATCGAGATAGCGTGCGCAATCTGCTTCGGAGAAGAATACAGCTTGGCGATCGACTCCGCGCTGAACTACGTGCTGGGGTAGACCGGGTATGTAAAGACGCCGTTTTCGGGGCATGTTCTTTGTTATAGAACAGTCCAGACTAGACGCCAATTATTCACGCACAACAAACCGGCGCGTAAAAGGGGTCTGACCCTTTTAGACCCCGTCGAAGAAATTGAATTTCTCTGTACCGTTAAAGGGGAATATTCGGTCGAATTCACTGTTATCTAAGGCTAAATATCTGCGAAGAGCCGAGTGAACGTGGCCAGTCACCATCTTGGTTCCAAAGCCGGAGGGTTTTAGAGTTTCTGGGTCAACTTTTATGGCGTTTTGGCCTTCGTCGGAACCGTCAACGTATCGATTCGTGTAGCGCTTACCTTTCTCCATAACAATATAGCTGCCGACTGACCAATGGTCCTTGCCTTGAGCAGAGTTATAGTAAGGCGTACGGGAAAAGTCACTGCCCACGATAACGAGTAGGCGATCTGCAATGCCCGCGTCTTCGGCTGCTTCCCACAAGTAATCGATTCCGGCAGTTAATTCGTTGAGGTTTGTGATTTGCTCGGCATCGTTGTTCTCATGGCTGTCGAAACCGCCTTGAGAAAGATCCGCTGTGACACTGACACCAGCTTTAAAGGCGGCAATAGTGAATTGAGCCTGCTGTCTAAGGTTACCGTTCATGCTGCTCGGCTCCCATTCATTTTCCGCTGGTAACATATCTGCGAAGTCGCTCAGGGGAGCCATATTTCTCAGCGAGGCCAGATAGGCTTCGCGGGCACTGCGGTTGCCGGCAGTTAGAGGGGCAGAGTCAATGAGGTTCTGAGTATCGTTCTTATGAAGCTGCTTAACCAAAGACCACAGTTCTGAATTCATCATTGGGCGAGAATTGTCGTAATTTGGCCTAAGGAGTTCGCCTATATTGGTTACAGACCAGCCAAGCTGTGTCGCTCGAATCAGATTTTCGGTGCGGTTGAAGCCACCAAATGTCACGTATGACATCGGCAGATTCGGTGCATACGCCGCCGAGTACATAGCAGTGAGAGTGGGGTAACCCAATGCTGTGCGACCGCTCCAGTTAACCGTTTCGCCAATTGAATGCGAATTGGTTAAAGAGTCGACACCATTGATGACCAGCATGCGATCAGCGTATTTCTTGAAGAAGGCTTCGTTGTTAGCAAAAGGGGCATACTTGATATTGCCAGCAGTTTGCGTTTCGCCGTTTCTCGACCACGCTGTGATATCGGGTTCGCCTCGCTGATTCTCTTTAGGGTCGCAAAAACAAGTCACGTCCCAAGCGCCGCGAGCCTGAACGGTAACGACAAATTTTCCACTAAACGCCGTCGCAGCATTGCCGCTCATCGGGAAGGTTGTCGCAAAGGGTGCGAGCCCTGCCAGCTTTAAAAAGTCACGCCTTGATTTCATAATTTTCCTGTTACGCTTTGAAGCCAGGCTATTCGTGCAAATAGTCGTAGTGGCTGAGCATGTACATCATCACAGCGGTCCATGCGTATTTTGTACCTATGGGGTCTCGCGTAAATTCACGCACAAGTGAACCTTTGATACTCCAGTCGTCTTCATACCAGTCATTACCCGGTTGCACAGACCTGAACGAGTCAATCTGCTCGGTGCTGAGTAAGTCCCATTCGAAGTAGCCGTCTCTCCATGTGTTGCAGTTTTCGAATTCCCAGTCTGAACCGTCAGCACCTTGCTCATAGGCTAATGCAGAGGCAAATATTTCGTAAACCTGTATTACTTCATCGGAGTCGAGTGCATGGCGGGTGCCGTGGAGCTTTTCATAAAGCTCGGCTATCTGCCGCTTAATCAGCAGCGCGTTTTGAGTTTTCGATGAGAGTACGTTTTCTGTTGATTTAACCGCAAACATTATTTCCAAAGGATCAGGTTCGCTTTGCATAAGTTGAGCTGACATTACGGCCTCGAATCGATAGGTGCCGGATTCAGTAGCATTCAGCTGGAAGTTTACGGCACCCCCGTAGCATAGGCTTTGACTATTCCCATGTGGGTGACAATTTTGTGGTCCTCCATCCCTCCAAGAGTTTGGTATTGCGAATAATCGCGAGTCATTTCCTTGATAAGTAGTTCGCTTACCTGATGGTGAGATAATTGAAACCGATGAAGTGTAAAGAACTCGCTGCTCGACACAGTTCGACCCATCCCAATTGCACTCAGGATTACTAAAGGTAAATGAGACATCTCTTGTGCCAGGAGTTAGGTTTGCGTTCACGGCCAATGTCTGAAGATCGTTCTCAGCGTTTGAAGGCAGCGTGAGCTGTGAGAAAGCATCTATTTGTGGCTGAGTCGCTTCGTCGACCAGCGTCAGTAAAGATCTTTCATTCTTCGGCACCCCAAACTGTCTTGCCACAGCAATACACGCGGTTTCAGTAGCGTGTGTCATGAGAATGGATGCCATCGTGGGCGTGAGTTCCATAGCTCTAGCTGTCACAGCTTCGGAGTCGATACCACCTAGCAATACCGACAGCTGATCGTAGTCGGAATCTACAATACCGCTTGGCCTAACGTTAGTACGCCAACCTACGCCCGTAAGAGCTCGGGTTTTGCGGGCCAGTTGTTCGGGAGTCAGAAGCTGGTCGCTTCCGAACTTAGATTCATAATGCGCACCGTCGAATGCATAGCTGGCTACAGATTCTGCGCTAAACCAGGGCGACATGAACATGTCTACTAACATGTCCTTCGCATTCATTTGCGTGTCCAGCGTCGAGGCAAAGACTTCGATCGCGTCCTGCTGAGCACGGTATGCCGCTAACTTTTCTGCGTAGCCGTTGTCTGCCTCGACGGTTGGTTTATCAAGCAATGGTTTACCAAATACCGGAGACCACCAAAAGGCTGCAGACGCCGTCTTGAATGCAGGTTCCGCTACGATCAGCTCTGCCAATGCACGCAACGTCGTGTCTCTTTCAGTAATTGTGCTGTCGAATAACCCAGGTGCCCGCATATCGCGATACCAGAGGTCACCGTTTCGATATGGAGAAGGCGAACCATCAGGGGGGTACTTGTAGAAGCCATCTAGACTGTCATGACTATTGCGACGATAAAAATTGAATTCGCCCCAATTTTGAAATGCGCCCGCAACCGGATCAAGTAGTGCATGACAGACGGTGCAAGAGGGATTGTTTAAAGTAGGATTATTCCGATCACTTAATGAAGCTTCATCTGTGGGTCTTTGAGATGATTTTTCAATGTCGATTCCCAGAAAATGATAAAACGTCCAGCGAGCGCGTGCTCGGTTTCGATTTGTCGCTGTAGTCGGATATCTGCCTAGGAATCCCATGTCGGTCAATAATCCAGCATGCGGAAAATTTTTGACAGCGTCTGATATTGGCTCATAGATACTGTTGAAGTTTTCGTGGACTTCAACTTCTCGCAATGCCGGACTGTAGTAATACCCTTCGATAACCGATGGCTTATAGATATCATTGCCTTCATTAGATGCAAATGTCGCCGTTCCCTCTAGCCATTTGTTCAGCAATGGGTTCATCATCATATAATTAGCGGTCAAAATTTCAGAATAGGCGAGCTCGTTCTCTATAACGTGAGCGACCAACTCTCCGCTTGTTCTTTTCAGTGTAGAGACCACTTCGTCAGCTATTCGGGTGTTTACTAATTCGCGAAATTCCTCGGACTTCTTGTTATGCAAAACTAAGAAGTTTTCTAAAGCTATGTTGACTGTTTCTTGCGCTCCTTCTGTAAACAAACGGTCATTGACGCTAGTCACTACAAATTCCCGAAAAGCGGGCCCTTGCATTAAATTTCGTAGCGCTGTCTTTAAAGTGGCATCTGACACTACTGTGTCTTGCTCGCGCTGAGTAGGTAGCCGACCTTGCATAAGCAGTGTGGCGCGGCGCAAGGTGGCCTCTCTTGATTCCAAAGTGACTTCGGTCAAGAAACTCGCTTGCCGGGGTGTCACAGCCGATTCAGATTGGCCGAACGCGTAGTAAGTTACTTCTTCAAGCGAAGTGATTTCGGCAATCACTTTCTCGAGCGCTTCGTATTCAGCACTGGATTGTTCTAGCTGCAACCCGCCAGCATGCCCCTCACCGCCAGTCACTTTGGCTAGCAGTCGCTCTGCGCCTTGGTCAGCTATATAGTCAGTCAACGAAGCGAAGTTGTTCAGCGCCGAAGCCGTGTTCGTGCGCTGAAATTGCAGCGAGGAATTGCGGGCTAGGCCGCCCTCCACGTGACAGAGAATGCATTTCTCTTGCACCACGGCTGTTTCGATCTCGGCTTCGAATGTTGCCGCTGCCTGCGAATCAGTCTCGTCGGGCGGCGTCGTGCTCTCGGCGATGTTTAGCTGCGCCGGGTTTGGCGTGTAGTGCAGGCGGTTTTCACCTTCCAGGCTGTAGGCAGTGAAGTACTGATAGCTGCCGGCTTCGGACATTTTGCCATCGAGAAGAGTGAACTCATTCATCGCTTCCAGAGTCTGGCCCATGACAAAAGGCGTTAGCGTTTCAACACGGCCATCCCAAGGAGCGAAGTCGCCCGACGGCTCTAGTTTGTAGTACTGGCCACCGGCAATGGTAACCGTATAGATATCGGCTTCGAGTCCGCGGTGCGAGGTTTGCGGCGCAAGGCTTACGTTTAGCTCTAAGCGATTAGACGTAGTCAACGCATTCGGCAGCGCCGAGGCGGTGACAGAAAGTTGAAAGCTGCTGTCGCTAGGCGAGCCATCGGTGCTTGCAGACGCGATGTCTGCTATCACGCTGCTAGATTGGGCGGCGAGGGCCGTATTAGTCAGCAGGACTGCGGCTGCAACTACTGTTATTAGTTTGTTCATGCGGCCATTCTCTCAGGCTTACTGTATAGCGCTTATTTTGGCGTTTAAAGAGGATTTTGCAAGTAGATACGAGTACTTATAAGTTTTGGGTCTGAGAATAAGGGGTTTGACCCCTTTTTCTTATACAGATCGCCATTAGACAACATTACGCCGTACTCATTCGGCGCATCTGGGAAAACGTAAAGACCGTCTTCAATAGCAGCGACAGCGCCACCCCAAGCGCTTAAAGCCAATGCGACAAGCGTAGTTTAAATAAGTTTAAAAGGGATGTTGAATGTGCGCATAGGTTAAAGTCCTTTTTAATTCTAAGAACTACTATTAATGCTTTATGGAGTTTGGTGGATCAGTGAGTTCGGGAAAAGGGGTCTGACCCCTTTTCCGTAGGTTATTTCTGTGTATTAATGCCATGATATTAGTCGACCCTTTCTTGCCTCCCTAGTACAGCGGATCTTTATGCATACCACTCTCGTAAGACTGCTGTTTATAACTTCAGCATTTCACTGCTCAGCCCTTGTCGCTCAATCGGATTTCGATGTTGTTATCGCTAACGGGCGAGTTATGGATCCCAGTACAGGCACCGACCGCATCGTGAACCTCGGTGTGCGTGACGGACGCATTGCTGCAATAAGCACCGAGGTGCTTGCTGGCACTAAGACGATAGATGCTACCGGAAAGGTCGTGGCGCCTGGCTTCATCGATACTCATTTCCATGGAACGCTGCCTATTCATTACCGAATGGCTTTGCGCATGGGAGTCACAACGGCGATGGACCTCGAATTTGGCGCATCGGGTAACCGCATCGACGAATGGTACGCGCAGCGCGAAGGCAGCAGCCTTATTAATTTCGGCACGAGCGTAAGCCATGAGCTCGCTCGTGCTAGCGTGCTCGACGGTGTCGATGCTATCGATACGTCGGAGGCTTATAAGAGCCGGCCGCAGCCCAACTGGAGTCGGGCGGTTCCGACTGCGCCGCAACACGAGGCCCTGCTCGCTATTGCCCGCCAGGGGCTCAACTCTGGCGCGATAGGCATCGGTTCAACGTTGGGTTACATGCCGGGGGTGAGTACAGACGAATTGTTCGCGGTGCAATCGCTAAGCGCAGAATTCGGTCGGCAGGTCTCGGTGCATTTACGCCACACCCCCGGCAACGATACCGACGAGATAACAGGCGCACAGGAAGTGCTCGCCAACGCCGCAGCGCTCGGCGCCCCAGCGATGATCAATCACTTTAATAATCGTGGCTGGCGAACGGTGTATCAACTCATTCGTGGCATGCAAAACAACGGCCATAATGTGTGGGGCGAGATCTACCCGTACCATGCTGGGGCTACAACGATTAACGCCGTTTTCTTCGAGCCTCGGAACTGGGTCGATCGCTTGGGTAATCGCTATGAAAACACGTTGCTTGATCCATCGACCAACGAGTTTCTCACCCAAGCAAACTATCTACAGCTGCGCGAATCTGACCCGACGCGAGTGGTGATCGTTTTTAAAAGCCCCGAGGAAGAAGTCGTAGAGTGGTTGGGCCTAGAAGGGATTAGTATCGCAAGCGATGGCCTGCCCGATTTGCAACCGGTACCCATTGATACCGATCTTGCCTCATTGCCTAACGCACACCCTCGCGCAACAGGCACCTATGCCAAAGCATTGAGAATGGCTAGAGAGAATAATTTGTCATTGATGGCAGTGCTCAAGCAGACGAGCTACACCACAGCTCAGCATTTTGCGGCCGCTGGTTTAAGCGCCATGGCAGAACGAGGCCGATTAACCGAAGGAGCCGTAGCCGACATCGTCGTTTTTGACCCCGAGCGTGTGACCGATAACTCTACCTTTAGAAAAGGCACTCTGCCTGCTTCCGGCTTCGCCGCAGTATTGGTGAGCGGCGAGCTAATGCTCGAGAATGACCGCGTGCTACTTGAAAAAGTAGGAAAAGGTCCGCTGCCGGGTCAGGCGATTAGGTACTGAGGATATTCCTCTACTAGGTTGTCTGGCTCTAACTCATGCTGAGAATACGAGAGTCTTCCATAAAGTAAGCAATAGTTTTTTGTCGTTGCTGGCGAGATGAACGCAGCTGTCAACAACCGTTACCCGAAGCAGATACACCGTAAGCTCAGTGAGGTCAGCTGCAGAGTTTTGCTGCTGCCCAGCGCTCTGACCGCATCGCTCACCAAGAGCGCGCATCGATTCGATGGCAGTGGAGTCGGTCTCGGGAAAAGGGGTCTGACCCCTTTAGCAACCCCTTTAGTAATACTACGATGCTCTGGACCAAACTACTCAAAAGACTCAGC
>CBFIDY010000021.1:0-15751 GCA_965661495.1 Pseudohongiellaceae bacterium
CGTTGTACTGCTAAATCTCGGCAGCGCCCTGGCGCCGCTGCTTACGGCTGTCATCGTGGCCTACCTCATGCAGGGTTTGGTTAATGTCTTGCTAAGGTATGGACTCTCCCAGCGGCTCGCTTTCATTCTTGTGTATTCGGTCTTTATGGGGCTGTTTTTGATCGCGCTAGTGTTCCTCTTGCCGCGCGCATGGGAGCAGTTACGGCGCCTTATCGATGAACTGCCTAATCTCCTCAGTCAAGGTCAAGCGGCGCTCATGCTCCTTCCTGAGCGCTACCCGAGCTTGTTTTCAGAGGCGCAGATACAGGAATTTATACTCGGTGTGCGCGGTGAGCTGGGCGGCTATGGCCAAGTCATTCTCGAGTACTCACTGGCAAGTATCCCCGGCGTGATCAATTGGCTGGTTTTCCTGATTTTAGTGCCTATCCTAGTCTTCTTCGTGATGAAGGATAAATCGCAACTGATAGATTGGGCTGGCAATTTTTTGCCCCGCAACAGACCGCTTATGAGTAAAATCTGGCAAGAGATGGATCAGCAGATTTCAAACTATGTGCGCGGCAAGGGCTTAGAAATCTTGATAGTCGGGCTTGCCAGTTTCCTCATGTTCGAAGTGCTTGGTTTAAATTACGCCTTGCTGCTGTCAGTGTTGGTTGGGCTGTCGGTCGTCGTGCCCTACATAGGCGCCACGGTAGTGACTGTGCCAGTGGCTGCGATCGCATTCGTGCAGTGGGGTGTTGGCGCAGAGTTTTACACGGCTGTGATCGCCTATGGCGTGCTTCAGCTGCTCGATGGCAACGTACTTGTACCAGTGATCTTTTCTGAAGCGGTGAATCTGCATCCGGTTGCGATTATTGCCTCGGTACTAGTGTTCGGCGGCGTCTGGGGACTGGCGGGCGTATTTTTTGCTATTCCACTAGCCACACTCGTGAAAGCGGTCATTAACTCCTGGCCAAGCAAGGTTGCAGGACAGACGGAAACGACTCCCGAGCTGGATAACGAGATCGCTAATCAAGCAAGCTGAGCAGGTGTGTTAAGCAGTGCCTACTTCGGCTAACGAGTAAAGGGAAGAGAATGTCGCAAACACAGTATAAAGCCCCGCAAGGAAGTCTGGTCGCCTTGGTCACACCAATGCAGGCCGATGGCAGCATAGATTTGGCTGCATTCGATCAACTTGTCGAGTGGCATATCGCTGCAGGGACTCATGGGATTGTCGTTGTGGGCACCACGGGCGAGTCGGCGACGCTCAGTAGCACAGAGCACATAGACCTTATCGCGCACTGCGTGGCTCAGGTTAGAGGCCGCATTCCAGTTATCGCCGGAACAGGCTCCAACAATACGGCCGAAGCTCTTCTGTTTACACAGGAGGCGCAACACAAAGGGGCCGACGCCTGCCTGCTCGTGACTCCGTATTACACAAAACCTTCGCAGCGAGGCTTGTTTGCGCACTTTGAAGCGATAGCGAACGGTGTGTCTATACCGCAGATTCTCTACAACGTACCGGGTCGAACGATGTGCGATCTTGAGCTAGAAACTGTTGATAGACTGGCTGACATAGACAACATCGTCGGCATTAAAGATGCCACCGGAGACAAAGCCCGAGGCTTGGCATTGATAGAGCGCTGCAGCGACCGGCTTGCCGTCTATAGCGGCGAGGACGCTCTGAACTGTGAGTTAATGCTCGCCGGTGCAAAGGGTGCTATTTCCGTCACGGCAAATGTAGCCCCCGCGCAAATGGCCAAAGTCTGCGAATACGCGCTGGCTGGCGACGCGGCAGCGGCGAGCGCTGCTGATCTGCAGCTGCGGGACTTGCACAGCAAGCTTTTTGTTGAGGCAAATCCTGTGCCTGTTAAGTGGGCGCTGCAGCGGCTCGGCAGAATTGACTCCGGTATTCGCCTACCTCTTGTGGAACTCGCGAGTGAATATCACGTCGAAGTGGAAGCAGCGCTGCGCAGCGCCAATCTTGAAGAACTTCGTTAGATGGGGCTCCGCCGCGGCGGCAGCAAGGATGAGCAAAATTAGGACTGATATGAGCAATCGCTATTCAATGACACTCACACTCGCGAGGTCGCGTATAGCTGCCTTGATGACCGGCTTTCTATTGCTGGTGGGCTGTTCTATACCTGGCATGGATAAAATTGGCCTAACGGGCGAAGACGGACTGATCAGGGATAGAGTAGGGGACTACCGCGAAGCGCCGGTTCTGCCTCCAATGACAGTGCCGCCGGAGTTGGATAGCTATACGATTGACCAGCTGTATGTGATCCCTCAGGTCGTCGCTGGCGCCGATCCAGCTGAAGCCTTCGATGATATTCCACTCCCTAAGCCGATTGAAACGCGCCGTCGTGAAGGCGTTATTATTCAAAACCTGGGAGATGACCGCTGGATCCTACTGGATGCTACGCCTGCCCAAGTATGGCCATTGGTTCGTGACTTCTGGTCGCGTCTGAATGTGGCGCTAGACTACGAGAACCCCACTAGCGGCATCGCCGAAACGGCGTGGGTAGAGGTCAATGCTGAGCCAACCCTGCGGCATAAGTACCGTATCGGCATCGAACCGGGCCTGCACTCGGGATATTCGGAAATCTATGTGACGCATCAGTCAGATTTGCGCACCGATCCCATACCCATCGTGGTGACCTGGCCAGAAACATCGGATTCTGAGGACCGCGAACGGCAGATCCTTACGGCGCTTTCGCAGTATTTGGCAGACCGCAATGATGTCTATCAGTCTTCGACCTCGAGCCTGCTAGCGGGCAGTATCGAGTCGGCGCGCAAGGCTAATTTCATCAGCAGCCCCTCCTTGGGCGAGGTCCTTGCTCTGAGCGTGAAATACGGGCGCGCCTGGGTGCAGGTGCGGCAGTCTATCGAACGCGCAGAGGTTGAAATTCTCGAGGCTAACCGTGATCAATCAGTGATCAGCGTGCGTTTTGCGGGCCTGCGTGAAGAAGCTGATGAGCCGGGTTTTGTGGGTCGACTGTTTAGGCGCGGCCGCAATGACGAAGCAGCAGAGGCGCAGAACTTCGCGGTGCGACTGCTCGACAACGGCACGACGATCGACGTGGCTATTGAGGCGCTAGCTAGCGCTGAGCAGCAAAACGCCGAACTCTCCGAACAGCTGCTGCGGCTTATTTACGACAACCTCATGTAGCCTTGTTGTTTGCTGCAGCTTTAGACATGCTGTTTAAAGAGCGAACTCCATCCGTCAGCTTCTTGCATGTTGAAAGTAAAACGCGTTAAGAAAATAGCGGAGCAACGTACAGCACGCTCAATAGCTTCAATAAAGCCCACGAGACAATTTAATGAGTTTTTCTGCAGACAGCCTCTTTCTCGTACTGTTCCTACTTACTTGCGGGCTCTGCGTTTTTCTATTTCTTCGCAGCCAAGCAAGCGTGCGACAGCTAGACAGCCAAGAAGCAGAGAAGCTTGCGCTTGTGACGCAGGGACAGAAGCAGGCAGAGCAGCTGCAGGAAGCTACGCAAAGCTTGGAAGGGCTGCAAGCGGAGATGCGGAGGCTCGGTGAAAAAAACGCCGTGTTGGAAACGACACTGCAGCTTGAAAAGAACCAGTTCGAAGAAAAGCTTGCGCTGTTGAAAGAGTCAAAAGCGGAGCTGAGCCTACAGTTTAAAAATTTGGCCAATGAGATCTTTGACGAGAAAAGCAAGCGTTTCGAAGAGCGCAATAGTGTTGCCCTGTCCGGTTTGCTCAATCCCTTGCAGGAGAAGATCAAGACCTTCGAGAAACGGGTTGAAGACAGCTACAGCACAGAAGCAAGAGAGCGCTTTTCGCTGAGTAGTGAGCTGAAGAAGTTGCACGAACTTAATGACCGCCTGGGTGTCGAGGCCGCGAACTTGGTTAACGCGCTTAAGGGCGACAATAAGTCACAGGGTAACTGGGGCGAGATGATTCTCACCACGCTACTTGAGCGTTCTGGCCTGACCAAGGGCAAGGAATATGAGGTGCAGGTGAGTTTGAACGCCGAAGACGGCAGTCGACTGCAGCCCGACGTTGTTGTGCATATGCCTGAGCAGCGCGACCTTATTATCGACTCCAAGGTTTCTTTGAAGGCGTGGGAAGCCTTCACAAGTGCAGAGGACGCAGCCGAGCGCGAGGCACATATCAAAGCTCATGTTCAGTCGATCCGAGCTCATGTCCGCGGGCTCTCATCTAAGAATTATCAGAATCTTATTGGGGTGAATGCCCTGGACTATGTATTTTTGTTTATGCCGATCGAGGCAGCTTACTCGGTGGCGATACAGGAAGACCCAGACCTCAATCAGGATGCCTTCGAGCGCAACGTCATCTTTGTTGGGCCGGCAACGCTGCTGGTGACACTGAAGACTGTGCAGAATCTCTGGCGCTTTGAGCAGCAGAACCAAAACGCGAAACAGATCGCTGACTCTGCTGGCAAGCTCTACGATAAATTCGTTGCCTTTAGCGAGGACGTCGAAGAACTCGGCAAGAAAATGGAAGCTGCGAATACTAGCTATGACAAAGCCTATAACAAATTAAAAAGCGGACGAGGCAATCTCATTTCTCGCACCGAGAAACTACGCCTTCTTGGCGCGAAAACGGCCAAGCAGCACAAGTCAGCAGTGTTACAAGAGGCGCTTGCTGACGAGGATGACGGCGATGACCTATCCTTGTTGTTAGATGAAAGCCAAGAAACAGACGATTAGCAGGAACTACTAAGGTGATTAATAAAGAAGCCGAGCTTTTACAGCCAATACGCAATTTCTTACGCTGCGCCACCCCAGAGTCCTGGCTGCAGGCTGCCTGCGCGAATCAATCGCTTCTGCTTGTCGATCATGCTAACTGTGAGAAGAAGGCCGCATCGACAGCGATGAATCTCATGTATAAGTTCACGGATAGGCCTGAGCTGCTTAAGAAAATGTCACAACTCGCCCGCGAAGAACTCCTGCACTTCCAGCAGGTGGTTGAAATTATGCAGGCCCGGGGGGTGCGCTACGAGAGCGTGAGCGCATCTCGCTATGCGGCTGCGCTGCGCGCTCTGAGTACGGCTTCGGGTGAAGCGCAACTTGTGGATACTCTGCTAATTGGCGCGATCATCGAAGCGCGGTCCTGTGAACGATTTGCTGCGCTTGCGCCGCTGCTCGACGCCGAGCTCGCCAAATTTTACCGCAGCCTTTTGAAGTCAGAGGCACGGCACTTCGAGGACTATTTAGCGCTAGCTAGACTCTATGGGCCTGCGGCCGGTGTAGAGGTCGACCTGCGCCTTGCCGAGTTACTGGACGCGGAAGCACAGCTCGTTTGTGGAGAGGACGGACAGTTCCGATTTCACTCCGGCGCACCGGCTACCGCGGCAGCCTAAGCAGTTGATGCAAGCTGAGCTCTTAATGCAGCCTGAGCGGTTAATACAGCCTGAGCGGTTAATACAGCCTGAGCGGTTAATACAGCCTGAGCGGTTAATTAAGACAGGAAGTCGGCGGCGTGAAATTGCTTTCAAGCCGCGCCTGCAGCGTCGCAATGTCTCTACAGGGGATGCCTAGATTGCCACTCAGATTGAGGGAGCGCAGCGTAGATATGCGCAGCAGCGGCGAGACATCGGTGATTTGATTGTTGCTTAGGTTCAAGCCGCTGAGCTTGCTCAGCTGTGTGAGAGGCGACAGATCGCTAATGCGGTTATTCCCGAGATCGAGGAATCGTAGATTCCCTAAGCGGGCGATGTTGCCCAAATCGCCGACCTCGGAATTCGCACAGGCCAACACCTCAAGCGCTTCTTCGCTCGCTAATTTTTGCTGCCGCACCGCAAAATTGATACAGCCTTGCAAATCTGCGCTGCGAACTTCGCCGGTGTAGAGGCGGTCTTCGGGGTCGAAAACAGCGTTGTTGTTTACCGATACCGTGTAGGGCGTTGAGCAGCTCCCAAGGATCGCGCTCAGAGTGAAAGCGCAGAGAAACTGAATGGCATTGCGGGCTATTGGCAGCATCGTCGTTAAGTCTCCTGGCTGGTTGATCGCGCGTTAGATGAGTGTAACACCAAGGTGAAGCAGCGGGTGGCAATTCCAGTATTTCCTCGCTAGACTGCCCGTCGAGCGCCTGTAGCGTCGCTACCTGATGCTGTAATGTGAGCTTTGATGAGTCTTAGCGTGGTCTCTGCAAATAGTGATTCTGTCAGTGATATCATCCCCGTTTTCGTCTCGTAGTAAGCACGCACATAATAACCCCCTTCAACAAAAGGCCTAATAATGTCTATTTTTTCTAAACCAAGCCTGCGTGCTCGCGGCATGACAGCCGGACTGCTTCTCGCAGCCTTCACGACTCCAGCGCTAGCGCAAAGCGACATTGATCTCAGCAATGAAGACGCGCGCATCGGCTACTCCATTGGTGTCAACATTGGTCAAAACCTCGTTTCGCAGGGCATTATCGATGGCATCGAGATGGATAGCTTTGTGGCGGGCATGCGTGACGCTGCAGGCGAGACCATTCAGCTGAGCAATGAAGAAATTTTTGCCGCTATTCAGCTGTTCCAAGAGCGCATGGCTGCCGCAGCGCAGGCCGAGATGCAGGAAAACGCCGCAGCTACGCAGGCTTTCCTTGACGACAACGGTGCGAAAGAGGGCGTCACTACCACAGCCTCGGGCTTGCAGTACGAGGTTATCGCGAGCGGGCCTGCCGGAGGCGCCTCGCCAACGGCGAGCGACGCCGTTCTGGCGCACTATCACGGTACGCTCATAGACGGCACGGTATTCGACAGTTCAGTTGACCGCGGAGAGCCCGCAGAGTTCGGTCTGTCGCAGGTGATCAGCGGTTGGACCGAAGCACTGCAGCTCATGAAAGTGGGTGACAAATGGCGCTTGTTCCTGCCGCCTACGCTCGCTTACGGTGAGCAGTCGCCAACGCCGGCGATTCCGCCAAATTCTGCGTTAATTTTCGAAGTAGAATTGCTAGAGATCCGCTAGTCAGCGCAGCTGGATTGGGTATCGACTGCTTGCGGCGATGCCTATTGCATATCGAAGGGCTCCCTAGCAGGGGGCCCTTTTGCGTTATACTGACAGCGTTATCAGTTCGTACACCTTGCTTCTCGGCTCAATGCTGAGAGCGACGATTCCTGGGAGAGTTACCTCGCAATGTCTGCTTCTTTCGTTCAGCGTCTTACCGATTTTTTAGACCAATCCCCAACTCCTTTTCATGCCGTTGCGGCCATGAGTCGAAAGCTTACGGAGTCGGGTTTCGAGCAGCTGTCGGATTCTCAGAGCTGGGATTTAGAAGAGGGCGGCCGCTATTTTGTTACCCGTAACGACTCGGCGATCATTGCCTTCACCAAGGGCCGTGGCAGCCTCTTTAACGACGGAATTCGTGTCGCGGGGGCGCATACAGACAGCCCCTGCCTAAAGCTCAAGCCCACGCCTTCTATACATAAAAAGGGCTATGTTCAGCTCGGCGTTGAAGTCTACGGCGGGGCGCTTCTCAATCCCTGGTTTGATCGCGATCTATCCCTGGCCGGAAGGGTGGATTACGAAACTCAAGATGGCGCTGTCGCGACTGCCTTGTTCGATGCCCAGGCGCCCATCGCCTTTATTCCCAGCTTGGCAATTCACCTCGACCGCACAGCAAATGAGGGTAGGAAAATAAATCCTCAATCCGAGATGGCGCCTATTGTTGCGATAGCTGGGAAGGAAAGTGATTTTGACTTAGACACGCTGTTAGCTGAGAGCCTAAAGAAGCAGGGCCTGAGCCCTAAAGTGATCCTTTCCCATGAGCTTATGTTTTATGACACTCAAGGCGCGTCTGTAGTGGGTCTGCAGCAGGACTTCCTCGCATCGGCGCGGCTGGATAATTTGCTTAGCTGTTTCCTTGCGATCGAGTCGCTTATTGATGCCGGTGATGAGTTCACCTCGGTGGTGGTATGTAATGATCATGAGGAGGTGGGCAGTGTCTCGAGCTCTGGTGCACAAGGGCCTTTTTTGCGCGCTGTCGTTGATCGGCTGCTGCAAGCAGAAGAGGCGTCACTGGACGGCTTTGATCGTTTAATGAGCGTGTCGAGCATGCTGTCTATCGACAATGCCCACGGCGTACACCCTAATTTTGCCGATCGGCATGATGAAGCCCATGGGCCGATGCTCAACTGCGGTCCTGTAATAAAAATCAATGCTAACCAGCGCTATGCGAGCAACTCACATACTGTTGCGCTGTTCAAACAGCTTTGTCGGATTGTTGGAGTGACTTCGCAGTCCTTCGCCATGCGCGCGGATATGGCCTGCGGCAGCACGATTGGCCCTATTACCTCGGCGTCGTTAGGCCTGGAAACCGTCGACGTGGGTGTCCCCACTTTTGGCATGCATTCGATACGCGAACTCGCAGGCAGCGAGGACGCTGCAGCGATGGCTAATGTCGTTACTGCGTTCTTCTCGCGTCGCGATAGGGCGTCTAGTTAGTTACGCTGTTTCTTCATCGCTCGCAAAATAAAGCGAGCGGGCTCTAGGCATTCGCGCTCAGCCCTGCTCAGCGGTGAGGGTTCGCCACAGGCGAGGCTTGCGATGAACTCGGCGCTCAGCGGTGTGCTGGCTAGTCCATTAGATCCATGGCCAATATTGAGATACAGACCACGATGGCTGCTGATCGCTTTGTCGGGATTGGCCTGAGCATTGCGCCGAAGCCGGGCAAAGTCGCTCTCGATCTGCTCGACATCGGGTGCCGGCCCAATGATAGGCAGGAAGTCTTCACCGGCGCTGCGCATGGCGCTTTCGCTGTAAAGCTCTTGGGTGAACTGAGGGGTATCGAATAACGTGTTAGCACCCGCGAGATTTTCCTCTTGGGCAGACAGCTGGGCTTCGGCTGTGACCTCGTCCCGGCTATAGCTTGCAGCGATCGTCTGGCTTCCACTCAGCGCCGGGAAGAGACTGCGAGGTCCGCAAACAACCGCCGAGACGCCTGCACTTGTCTTCGTAGGCGCCACTACGCTCGTCTGGCCTCGAGTGTTCTGTATTCGCAATTGTCCAGGTAGGTGAGACCGCTCGAGCAGAGAGCTAGCGGCCTGAGAGTTACAAAGCACGACATAATCGGCCGTGAAGCACTTATCTACACTTCTTGCTTCCCACTGACCTGAATCATTTCGTGAGAGCTGATTGATCTCGGTATTGTTAGTTATCGTCAGTGTGTCGCCCTTTAGCCATGGCGCTAGTATCTCGCTGGCAAGTGCCTTTGTATCGACCCAGCCGCCTTCAGGAAAATAGAGGGCAGCTTCTTTTAGGTGTATGCCGGCAGCTTCGCTTGCAGCGTCTGCGCTGAGCCACGCTGCGACTCTTTCGTCGTAAATCTCGAGGAGTCTGTCTGCGCTTTGCTCTGATTTTTTATTCATGGCCTGCGCAAACTGTAGGACGCCGCTTGCATGCCAGCTGTCGGCACAGCGCCGCCATAGCCGTTGGGCGTTACTAAAGGCTTGCAGGAAAAAGGCAGCCTGCGGGCTTGCGAGTTGAAAAATGCGAGGCCTCAAAGCCAGCTGTGAGATGCCAGAAGCTGCACTTAGCGGCTCTTCGGCGGCGTCAAGGAGTTGAACGGAGAAGCCTCTCTTGAGAAACGACGCGGCTGTCGTGCAGCCGGCGAGTCCAGCGCCTATAACGAGGACGCGAGCCTTGGCTGGTAGTCCTAAGGTCTCAGCGCTGCGGGTGCTTTCTGCAGCACCAAGACAGGCGAAGAGGCTGTGGCGCTTGTGTGCGAATCCTGCGCGTTTGCTGACGCTAAAGCCACTCTGCGTTAGTGCGCGCCGAACACTGCCGGCAACACTGTAGCTTGTTGCTGTAGCTCCGGGTGCGCTGAGGGCGCGCAGTGCCGTCGCTATCGAGTCGTCCCACAGCTCGGGATTTAGTGCGGGGCTGAAGCCATCTAAATACCAAGCGTCTACGCCTGCACACTGGCTGAAATCCAATGCTTGAAGCCGCTCGCAAGCATCGCCGTAGTGTAAGTCGAGGCATACATCGTCAAAGAACAATCGGTGACAGCCCACGCTATGTTCAGGATATTGTGTGAGCAGCTGGTCTGCATGCGGGGCTAAATCCGGCCAAAGCGCTAGAGCGCGTGCTAGGTCCTCTGTGCGGAGGGGATGTTTTTCGAAGGCGATGTAGTGCAGCTTGCGGGGCTTTCTCTTGCTCTGACGCCAGCATGCCAAGGTTTGGAGGAAATTTAGCGCGCAGCCAAATCCAAGTTCTGCAATAGTAAATCCGAGCGCCTGAGACTGGGCCCAACGGGCTTCGAGCTCATTCCCCTCGATGAACAGATAGCGACTCTCCTCTCGGGCTCCAGCTGAGGAATGATAGGTGTCGTTAAAGTCTTGGGAGTAGGGCATCCCGGACTCAAGCCAAGTGATGCTCGCGTTGTCTACCTTGAGCGTTTGTGCGCGCCGATCCGCTGCTGCTGTGTTTATCATGGCGGTCCCTACGCGACTCGTCTGTTGCAATTCGTTGGCTGTTAAACAGGGATGTAAGCCTAACACGGCAGGCTAAGGTCAGGCTCAGGGTTCGTCATAGGCCTCGAATTCAAGTAAAATGCGCAGCCTATCGGTTAGGGGCAAGCCCTCATGCCCCTTTAAGTGGATCCTCACAATGCTAGAAATCAATGCACCTCTTTCTCAGTTAAAAGACCTGCGTCAGCGAGCCGATTCGCTGAGGGGGTATCTTTGACTACGACACCAAACGCGAACGACTGACAGAGGTTGAGTTAGAGCTCGGCGAGTCTGCCGTCTGGGACAAGCCAGAGTATGCGCAGGCTTTGGGTAAAGAGCGTTCTGCCCTAGAGGGCGTCGTAAAAACGATCGAGGGCTTAGACTCGGCGCTGGGGGATATCGAAGAACTGCTGACTCTGGCCGGCGAAGAAGACGATTTAGAGCTGTTTGAAGAGGCTAAGTCTGATCTCGCTTTGCACACCTCACGCCTAGAGACGCTGGAATTTCGTCGCATGTTTTCCGGCACAATGGATGCGAACAACGCTTTTCTCGAAATTCAGGCGGGTTCCGGTGGTACGGAGGCGCAAGACTGGGCCGACATGCTGCTACGTATGTATTTGCGCTGGGCCGAAGCTAAGGGCTTCGATGCAGAAGTGCTCGAAGTGTCAGGTGGTGAAGTGGCGGGTATCAAGAGTGCATCGCTGCATATTCGCGGAGAGTTCGCCTTCGGCTGGCTGCGAACCGAAACCGGCGTTCACCGCTTAGTGCGCAAGTCGCCCTTCGACTCGGGCAGCAGGCGGCACACTTCTTTCGCCTCGGTGTTTCTCTCGCCGGAAATCGATGACGATATAGAAGTGGAGTTGGATATGAGTCAGGTTCGTATAGACACCTATCGCTCCAGCGGCGCGGGCGGCCAGCATGTAAATAAAACTGATTCCGCCGTTCGTTTAACCCATGAGCCAAGCGGTATTGTCGTTCAATGCCAGAGTCAGCGTTCGCAGCATAAGAACAAGGACGCGGCGATCAAGCAGCTCAAAGCAAAGCTGTATGAAATGGAAGAGCTTAAACGGAAAGAAGTAGCACAGGAGGCGGAGGACAATAAAGCCGACATAGGCTGGGGTAGTCAGATCCGTTCCTACGTTCTCGATCAGTCTAGAATCAAAGATCTAAGAACGAATATCGAATCGAGTAATACCGGTGCGGTGTTAGATGGCGACCTCGACAAATTTATAGAGGCGAGCCTCAAAATGGGCCTTTAGTACGCTTCACGCCCACTGGCTTGCCAAGCAACAGACAAGAGAAAACAAAAGGATTCAGAATGACTTCACAGCGTAGCCCAGAACAAGTCGCGACAAGCGCGCAGGACTCGCAGGATGAGAATAAACTGGTTGCCGCCAGGCGCGAAAAGCTGTCGGCAATTAGAAACAAGCGTGTTGCTTTCCCAAACGACTTTACGCCGAATGCTGATTCCGGGGAGCTGATCTCAAAGTTCGACAGCTTCGACAAAGAGTCGTTAGAGAAAGAAGCGCTCAGTGTCACTCTCGCCGGTCGCATCGTCCGTATGCGCGGACCTTTTACCGTCATTCAAGACGGTTCAGCGCAGATGCAGCTATACCTGAACAACAAGTCTTTGACCGATGAGCTCGCGGAAGAGCTAAAAGGACTCGATCTCGGCGACATCATCGGCGTCGAAGGTGAGCTATTTAAAACGGGTAAAGACGAGCTGACAGTGCGAGTGTCTAGCTTTGTGCTCTTAACTAAATCTCTGAGGCCGCTGCCGGATAAGTACAAAGGGTTGGCTGACACCGAGATGCGCTATAGGCAGCGTTATGTCGACCTCATTGTCAACGAAGAGTCGCGCCGTGTGTTTGCGGTACGCTCCAAGATCGTGCGTTGCATTCGTAACTATTTCGAAGCGCATAATTTTATGGAAGTCGAGACGCCGATGATGCAGGTGATCCCAGGCGGTGCGACAGCGCGTCCGTTCGTGACTCACCACAATGCACTTGATCAAGAGATGTATTTACGCGTAGCTCCTGAGCTTTACCTCAAGCGTCTCGTCGTGGGCGGTTTCGATCGCGTATTCGAGCTCAATAGAAATTTCCGCAACGAGGGGCTGTCTACGCGTCACAACCCTGAGTTTACAATGCTTGAGTTTTATCAGGCCTACGCCCGTTATACCGACCTTATCGATTTGACGGAAGATCTGTTCAAGACCATCGCGCAGGACGTGTTGGGCACTACGATCATCGAATACCAAGGTTCTAAATACGATTTTTCAAAACCCTTTGACAGGCTTTCTGTTGTCGATTCGATCAAAAAGTACTGTGCGGTAAGCAATGACGCCGAGTTTGCGAGCAAGGAATCGCTCATGGCGCTCGCTGATCGTTTGGACGTTCACTACGACAAAGCCTGGGGCAAAGGTAAAATTCTGATGGAGATTTTCGAAGAGAAGGTCGAGCACGAATTAGATCAGCCGACGTTCATTACCGAATACCCTATTGAGGTCTCGCCGCTTGCGCGCCGCAATGAAGACAATCCGGAGATCACAGATCGCTTCGAGCTTATTATCGGGCGTCGAGAGCTGGCTAACGGCTTTTCCGAACTGAACGATCCCGAAGATCAGGCCGAGCGTTTCCGTCAGCAGGTCGAGCAAAAAGATTCCGGAGACAACGAAGCCATGCACTATGACGACGATTACATTCGCGCTCTAGAGTATGGCATGCCACCGACGGCGGGCGAGGGGATAGGCATCGATCGTCTGGTGATGCTGTTTACCGATAGCGCTTCGATAAAAGACGTCTTGCTGTTTCCGCATATGCGACCACTTAACGAGATAAGCTAGGGCTTGGCTACACTGTTCTCCCAGCTGCCTGAGCCATGGTTGGCGGAGCTAGCGATGCTGCCTGGCCTCAGCGAGCCGGCGTTGAAAGCGCAATTAGATACGATTGATCTGCGCCTGCTTGGCGAGATTGAGGCGGGTAGGGAAGTGTATCCTCCGCGTGAGAATATCTTCCGCGCGCTAGAGCTAACTCCGCCAGCGCAGGCGAAAGTCGTCATTCTTGGCCAAGACCCTTATCACGGCGGACAGGCTCACGGGCTAAGTTTCTCTGTGGCGAACGGCACTCGCCTACCGCCGTCACTGCGCAATATTTTTCGTGAACTCCAAAGCGATGTCGGGATTGTCCGCACGGCTGATGACGGCAATCTAGACGCCTGGGCGAAGCAGGGTGTTTTACTATTGAATAGCGTTCTGACCGTGGCGGCGGGGGAGGCGGGGTCACACGCTCACTATGCATGGCAGGCGTTCACCGATCTAATTATTCAGGTTCTGGCGCAAAGCGGGCGGCCAATGGTTTACCTGCTCTGGGGCGCCTACGCGGGCAGCAAAGCGTCTCTAATATTTAACGAGTCGCAGCTCATTATTAAGAGCGCGCATCCTTCACCGCTGGCGGCTTATCGCGGATTTTTTGACAGCAAACCTTTTTCACGCTGCAACGCCTATTTACAGCAGAAACAACTCACAACAATCGATTGGGCACGCTAACTGCCACTCGACTTTAATCGGAAGGACAACACAATGACTAACGACAGCTGTGTAATTATTGGAGCGAGTCACGCGGGCACAACTCTTGCTCTGCAGCTAAGGCGCGAAGGTTGGGAAGGCAGTATTACGCTCATCAGTGAAGAGTCCGAATTGCCGTACCATCGTCCGCCGTTGTCTAAAGAGCTTCTTGCGGGTGCCAAAACCCTGGACGATATTCGTTTGCGTCCTGCAAAGTTGTTTGATGACAACAACGTTGATCTTCTTTTAGACACGCGGGTTGCCTCTATAGATCGGCAGGGTAAATCGGTAGTGCTCGAAGATGGCTCGGTGTTGGCTTATACCAAGCTCGCAGTGTGCACTGGAGCGAAAGTGCGTGATCTTCCTGGAAGCGAAGGCTTCGACAATGTGTTTACTATTCGCGATGCGGCGGATATCGAGGCTTTTCGATCCTACGCAGTAGCGGGCAAGAGGGTGGTTATAGTGGGGGGTGGCTATATCGGGCTTGAAGCCGCCGCTGTGCTGCGCAAAATGGAACTCGATGTCACCGTGATCGAAGCAGCTCCCAGAGTGCTTGAGCGAGTCACCAGCGAGGTCCTTTCAGCCTACATGACCCAGCTGCACGCAAGCCGGGGCGTCAAGGTGGTTACAAACACGCTTGTTAAGGAGCTGAGAGGAGAGGGCAGTGTGCAGGCCGTGATCTGCAGTGATGGCAGTGAATTTCCCGCCGACTTCGTTATCGCCGGTATCGGCGTGACTCCAAACGTGGCGCTGTGCGAGGCCGCGGGGCTTGCTACCGATCGTGGCGTTTTGGTCGATGAAAACGCGCAGACTACTGACCAGGATATCTATGCCGCTGGAGACTGCGCTCGTCATCCCAGCGCGCTCTATCAAAGGCCGCTACTGCTGGAGTCTGTCCAGAATGCCACGGATCAGGCGCGAGTGGCTGCGGCCAATATTTGTGGCAAAACGGCGGTGTATGATTCTGTGCCGTGGTTTTGGTCAGATCAATATGAGATCAAATTGCAGATGGTTGGCCTGAGCGAGGGCTTTGACGAGCTGGCCGTGCGCGGTACGCCTGAGGTTGGGGCGGAAGGCGGGTTTGCTGTTTTCTACCTCAAAGCGGGAGTGGTAATAGCGGCGGACTGTGTGGGCAGGCCAAAAGAGTTTATGGCGGCGAAAAAGCTGGTTGCGCAGAAGCAGGCGGTTGCGGCTAGTCGGTTGGCAGATGAGTCTGTCGAAGCCGCCGCTCTTTCAGCTTAGCTATTCACGACTGCCCCAGCTTGATCAGTCTCCGAGGTAAATACAGCCGCTGGTGCAGGTTTCGCGTATCTCTACCGCGCTGAGCTGCGGCAGCGAGGGGCTCAGTTCCCTCCATATCCAACGCGCTAGATTCTCGCTTGTCGGATTCTCTAGACCCGGGATATCGTTTAGATAGTAGTGATCGAGCCGGTCGTAGAGCGGTTTGAAGGCGCTCTTAATGTCGCCGAAGTCCATCACCCACCCAGACTGCTCACCCACGTCGCCATCAACGCTTAGGCGGACGACGAAGGAGTGGCCGTGCAGGCGAGCGCATTTGTGCCCCTCGGGCACATTGGGTAGGCGATGTGCGGCCTCGAATGTGAATTCCTTAAACAAGCGCATAGGGCTCTCAAGCTGCGTAAAATAAGGCGAGAATTCTAACGATTTCGCATTTAACTGTATATCGTTTGCCCTCTATTGACATACAACCGATTGTCGGTAAAATGCGCCTCTCTCTGTGACACGGGTGATTAGCTCAGTTGGGAGAGCGTCGCCCTTACAAGGCG
>CBFIDY010000022.1:0-9486 GCA_965661495.1 Pseudohongiellaceae bacterium
GAAAATTCAAAAAAGGGTTCTGACCCCTTTTCCAACGCCAAGGACATAGTAACAATGACCGACATTCGCGCCGCCTACATCGACCACGTCCGTGCTCTCAACACTCGCAGCAGCGCCCTGCTCATCGAGGGACGCAGCCTGCTAATACACAGCGGCAGCGAGCAACACTATTTTGGCGACGATCGCGGCATCAACTTCCAAAGCTTCGGCCACTTTCTGCACTGGTTGCCGATAAATCGCCCCGATCAGTTCGTACTGATTCGTGAGGGCTGCAAGCCGAGCTACCTGCAGGTGGTGCCGCAGGATTTTTGGTACGACCAAAGCCTGCAAATTGATCCCGCAATTGAAGACGCCATAGATGAAGAATTCGAGGTCATCGCACTGCATTCTCTAAGCCAGGTGGTACAGCATTTCGAGGCGGCCACTACAGACTATATCGGCCCCGAAACAAAGTGGGCACAGAGCGCCGGCCTGCACAGCTGCAACGACCCTGCGCTGCTCGCGCCCCTAGATTTCGCGCGCGCAGAAAAGTCTGAATACGAGCTCGAACAGCTGCGTATTGCGAATCGTCAGGGTCTTGCGGGCCACGCGGCTGCGGTGGACAGCTTCCTGGGCGGTGGCAGCGAATTCGCTATTCACTCGGCTTTTCTAGAGGCCTGCGGCTTGCTCGAATACGAAACGCCCTACACCAACATCGTCGGTTTGAATGCGAACGCGGCTATCCTGCACTATCAGCATAAGGCGCGGCGGGCGCCCGACAATTCGCAGCTGCTGCTTATCGATGCCGGCAGTCGCGTTAACGGCTACGGCTCCGACATTACCCGCACCACTGCGTCAGCTAGCTGTCACCCCGTCATGGCCTCGCTCATTGAAGGTATGACTCAACTCGAACTCGACATCGTCGCCAGCGTGAAGCCTGGCATGGAGTACCCGCAGCTGCATACACAGGCTCTGGCCGGCGTTGCTGCCCTGCTCGCCGAGCACGGGATCTCTAGTCTCAGCGCGCAGGAACTCATCGAACGCGAACTGGTGCAGAAATTTATGCCCCACGGTGTCGGCCACCTGCTTGGCGTGCAGGTGCACGATGTGGGCGGGCATCAGGCGCAAGCGAGCGGCGGCCGTATCGAACCCCCTGCTCATTCGCCGGCGCTGCGCTGCACACGCACGCTCACCGAAAACATGGTATTCACTATCGAACCGGGGCTGTATTTTATTCCCATGTTGTTAGACCCGCTGCGCGGCGGCGCGGCGGCGAGCAACTTCGACTGGAAACTCATCGACGCGCTCATCCCAGTAGGCGGCATTCGTATTGAAGACAATATTCGAGTAACGGCGACGGGGGCAGAGAATCTTACGCGTCAGTCGGCTTAAGAAGCGGCTCAAGCAGGCTCAGCAGGGCGGGCAAAGACTGCTGATTGCGCTCGACCAGCGCCTTGCCAAGACGACCCATTTCGGCTTGTCGCGCCCAGTCTGGAATCAGATCGATGAGATAATCCGCTAGGGCCTGCTCGTCAACAACGGTATGCAGAGCGGACTCCGACTCAAGCTGGCGGCAAATGCTAGCAAAGTTATATTGCGAAGGGCCGGTGACTACCGGTATGCCGAAGGCGGCGGGCTCGAGCACGTTCTGACAGCCGGTATCGACAAGGCTACCACCAACGAAAGCAATGCTCGCTAGCCGGTAATAGCTCATCATCTCACCCATCGAATCGCCCAGGTAAACCTGCATAGCAGAAGTCAGGTGATCGTTGTTGCTACGGCGCCCCAAGCTCAGACCCCGTGCCTGCACCAGCTTGGCCACCTCGTCGAAACGCTCGGGGTGTCGAGGCACGAGAAGAAGCAGTGTCGACGGGTGGCTAATGAGCACGCGCTCAAACGCGCTCAGCACTTTCTCCTCTTCGCCGGCACGGGTGCTGGATGCAATGATCACGAGTCTGTCGGCCTCGTTAATCACATCAAAAACACCCGCCGCTAAGGGCGCGCTGTAATCGACCTCAACGATAAACTTCAAGCTGCCTGTTACCCGCACGTCCGCAGAATCGGCGCCCGCTTCTATTAAACGCTGGGCATCCTCCGCTGACTGCGCGGCCACTAGTTCTAGCTTGTCCAACATCGGCCGCGTAAGACCTGCGAAACGTCTATAGCCCCGAGCAGAACGCGCCGACAGTCTCGCGTTGGCAAGCACCACCGGCACCTCGCGGCGATGGCAAGTGTGTATCAAATTAGGCCACAGCTCGGTTTCCATTAGAATAAGAAGGCTCGGCTGAAACTTATTCACAAACCGGCGCATCGCACCCGCCGTGTCGTAAGGCAGATAGGCGTGCAGCACCGTGTCGCCGAACAACTCCAGTACCCGCGCAGAACCGGTAGGCGTTGTAGTGGTAATAAGAATCTGATGCCCGGGGTAGTCGTGCCGTAGCTGCTTCACTAGCGGCGTAGCCGCCACTGTTTCACCCACCGACACCGCGTGAATCCAAATTAGCGGAGTAGCAAGATCGCGCTGCGCAGGCAGGCTCTGCAGCGCAAGGCGCTCACCCCAGCGTCGACGATACGCGGGCGCTTTTATTGAGCGCATCGCTAGGCGAGCGAAGGCCACCGGCAGTAGTAAGAGAAAGAGTAATGAGTAGAGGAGTCGTAGCATGCGGGTCAGCTCTAGGCGGCAGACTAGGTATGATCACTGCTAAGCCTGCGGCAGCGTCCGGTTGTGAAATCCGCAAAGCGGTCGATATACTCAATGCCCGCATCCTACAGAAAAACGCGTGCTGCTATCTACCTTGCACCGCACTTTTTTGTAGGAAGTGTGTATCAATTCCAAGCGTTGTATTTCAGTTTCTTTACATCTTGCGCACGGGTACTAAGCCAGCGGTTACTTGATCGCTCCTTAAATTGCACTCTAGGCCATCTATGACCGCATCCTGCTCCACTGACATTGTCCTCCTCGGCGGCGGTATCGCCGGCCTGTGGCTGCTCAATCGTCTGCGTGACAGCGGCTACAGCGCGGTGCTGCTTGAGGCCAATGAGCTAGGCGGCGAGCAGACCCTCGCCTCCCAAGGCATTATTCACGGCGGCCTGAAATATGCCCTCGGGGGTTCGGTTACCGATGCGGCCAACACCATCGCCGAGCTGCCCGCGCGTTGGCGGGCCTGCTTTGCCGGCAGCGGCGAGATAGACCTTAGCGACTGCCCGGTGCTGAGCGAGCGCTACTACATGTGGTCTAGCGCCAGTGTCCGTTCCAAGATTAAGGCCTTCTTTGGTAGCAAAAGCCTACAGGGACGGGTAGAGCCGGTGGCCAAGGCGGACTACCCTCCGTTTTTTGTCGACGCCACCGTCGCCGGTTCGCTCTATGCGCTGCCGGATTTCGCCGTCGATACGCCCTCGCTCCTGCGCACCTTACTCGCGCGCCACAGCGATGCGGTGTTTCGGATTGATCCATCGACTCTTGCCTTCGAGCGCGACGAGGAAGGCAAAGAGGTGCGTTCACTGCTCTGCAAAAGCGCCAACGGCGAGACCCTGAAAATCCAAGCCCAGCGTTTTGTGTTTAGTGCAGGCAAGGGCAACGCCGAACTGATCACCCGCGCAGGGCTCACGCGTCCGCAGGCACAGCTGCGACCGCTAAAAATGCTGTGGTTGAAATCGGCGAAGCTCGGCAGCGTGTTTGCCCACTGCATAGGCGATGATTTTAGTCTGACTCCAAAACTCACCATTACCACACACCCCAGCAGCGATGGTCGCACGCTGTGGTACCTCGGGGGCGAGATAGCCGAGAGCGGCGTCGACGTGGCAGACGCCGAGCTCATTGGCCGCGGGCAGAAACTGCTGCGCTCTTTATTCCCCTGGGTAGATCTGAGCGACGCCGAATGGGGCTGCCTGCCCATCGATCGCGCCGAAGCCAAGATGGTCGACGGCAAGCGCCCCGACGGTGCGCTGTTTGTCAGCGAAGCCAACTGCTTTGCGGCATGGCCAACTAAGCTAACGCTTGCGCCCGCATTAGCCGACGGCATCTTAGCAACAGTCAAAACAGAAGACGTAATCGCGTCGACGAACGACAGCTCGGCTTTACAGTCCCTTGGCGAACATTTAGCCCCAGCCACACTTGCGCAAGCCCACTGGGATCGCCGATGAGCGCGCCGAAGAATTTAGGAAGACTCGCATGACAATAGCGAAACGAGCCCTAGGCAGCACCGGTATCGAGGTCTCTTGCTTGGGCCTAGGCACGGTGAAGTTTGGTCGCAATCAGGAAGTGAAATACCCGAGCCATTTTGCCCTGCCTAGCGATCGCGAAATCGAACAGCTGTTGGCCGAGGCACAGTCTTTAGGTATTAATTTACTAGACACCGCGCCTGCCTACGGCAGCAGCGAACAGCGCCTCGGCAGACTCCTAAGCAATCGCGACGACTGGGTGCTATGCACCAAAGTTGGCGAAGAATTCACTACCGGCAAGTCGTTCTTTGATTTTGGCGCTGAGCATACGCGGCGCAGCGTCGAACGCAGCCTGCGCGACATGAAAACCGACGTGTTAGATGTTGTGCTAATCCATTCCGATGGCGAAGACCTGAAGATTCTGGAACAAACGGACTGTTTATCCACCCTCATGGCCATGCGCGACGCTGGACATATAAAAGCCATCGGCATGTCGACCAAAACGGTTGCGGGAGGCTTGCGGGCGGTAGAGCTGCTAGACGTAGTAATGGCGACGTACAATCCGTCGTATACCGAAGACCTGCCGGTCATTGAAGCCGCGCAGAAAAGCGGCAAGGGTGTGCTGATTAAAAAGGCGCTGAACAGCGGTCACGATGCCTTGGGCGCACCTACAAGCGCGGCGACTGCGCTGCAGACTGCGCTGGGTCTCGGCGGAGTGAGCGCGGCGATCGTAGGCACGATCAACCCCGCTCACCTGCGAGCCAACGCAGAGGCAGCCAGCTAACTGAGCTATTCGCCTGCGATCTGCAGCACGATATCCCAGTTAAATTTCACGAAGCGGTTAAGCTCAGAAATCAAGATTCGCTCTTGGTCGCTGTGCGCACCAAAGCCCAGTGCTGCATCTTCGCGGTCTAGCGCCGGTCCAATGCCATAGCACTCAATGCCTTTGTTGCGCAGGTAGGCCATATCAGTCGCACCCGTGCTCATAGTTGGCAAAGTCACGACGCCGTAGTGCTTAGTAATGCCTTCTTCGATAGCCGAGAACGCCGGCGTATTCAGACGCGCCTCGCCCCTTGGACGAGTGTTGCGTGGACCCAGCGCCACTTCAACCGCAGGATCATTCACTACTGCCCGCACTTCGTCCAAGAACGCTTCGATATCTTCGTCAGGTAGCGCGCGGAAATCGACGCTGCCTTTCGACTCCGACGGAATCACATTAATACGGTAGCCGGCATCAATAATATTCGGCGACAGTGACGAGCGCAGCATAGACGCATGGCGTGGCTCGAACTCGCGGAAGTAGGCGTCGGCTTCGGCCTGCGTAGCAGGATCGAGCACTGCAAGATAGCGCGCCGCCGCATCGGAAGGCGAGATGCCGGCAAGGCGCTCAAAGTAAGCAGCTGTTGTTTCGTTCAATCGAATGGGCGAAACCCAGTCAGCGATCGCCGCCATCGCCTTGGCCAGACGAACCACCGAATTGGTCTGCAGCGGTACCGAGCCATGGCCCGCGACGCCGCGCGCCGTGAGATCTATGCGATAGGGAATTTTCTCAACACTCTGAATGCCCGCGTACTGCACCTCGCGATTAACACGCGCAACGGAGCCGCCTTCGGCCAGACAAAACTCCGACTCGATTTTGTCAAAGTGCTCGTTCACCATGAACTCGATGCCAAATTCCGTTGCGCCCTCTTCGCCCGACTCCGCCAGAAAAATGACGTCGCGGTCGAGCTGAATATTTTGACGCTTGAGCTCGAGCATGACCATTAGCGCAGCGGCAAGATTGTCCTTATCGTCAACCGCACCGCGTCCGTAGACATAGCCACCGTCAACGGTGGCGCTAAACGGAGGGAAGGTCCACTTCTCAGGATCGACGTTCACCACGTCGGTGTGCGCCATGATAAGGAGAGGCTCTTTGCTGCCATTGCCCTTAAGTCGCGTTACGACGTTTGGACGCTCGGGGTTATTCGCTAACATCTCAACTTCAAAGCCTTCGGCTTCCAGTACGTCGCGCAAATATTCCGCAGCGGGCAGTTCGCGGCCGGGGGGATCGCTAGTGTCGAACTGAAGCAGCGCACGGAAATGGCGCAGCGTCTCTTCTTCGATAGCGTCCCAGTCAGGCTGGGCGTCAGCACTTTGTACTAGCAGCGGCTGACAAATCAGCAGCAACGCGCTAGCGAGCAGCGACGGTTTAAACAACGAGTGGATAGAAAGCATTGGTGTTTCTCCGGTTAGTTTCTCAGAGCAGAAAATACCACAGCCCGGTCTCTTCGAGGAACTGTTGGCCGCGATCTTGTTTGAGCAGCGCGATAGTAGCCAGACTGCCGGCAACCGTACACTGATCCGCTATCACCGAGGCGGCCTGCAGCCCCTTGAAAGGATAGCCTGTCTTTGGATTCAGCAAATGGCCGTAGGTCTCACCGTTTATCTTCAAAGCTCGGGCGTAGCTGCCACTGCTCGCAAGCGCGCCCGCGCTCAGCTCAACGCTCGTCAAAGCGCTGCTGGGGTGCGAGGGATCGCTTACCGCGACACGCCAAGGGCTGCCGTCGGGTTTTGCGCCAGTCACGCCAATGTCGCCGCCCAGATTGACTAGTGCATGCACAGCGCCGCTCGCCTGTAACAGGCCACAGGCTCTATCCACCGCGTACTCTTTAACAATGCCGCCAAAATCGAGCTCCATGCCTTTTTGCACGAAGCTCAGCGTCGGTGAGCGCCAGTCAACTTTGTCCCACCCCACTCGTGTAAGTAGCTCGGCCAAGTGCTGCGCATTGGGAAGCTCGGTCTGCCCTTCTGGCTGAAAATTCCAAGCGCGGCGTAGAAGCCCTGAGGTGATATCAAAGAAGCCGTCGCTCTCTTTGTAGCAGGCATCGGCATAGTCCAGCAGCGCTGCGGTTTCCTCGTCGACCTCAAGGCTGCCGCCGCGTTCCGCGACACGATTGATCTCTGACAGGAAGCTTTCTTCTTTGTAGCGTGAGTATTTTTCTTCGAGTCGGGCAACGTCAGCGATAAGCGGCTCGCTGAGCTCGCGTGCCGCTTCCTGAGTAAGCGCATAGACGCTAACCGAGCAGCGCGTCCCCATCGCCGCGAATTCGAGTTCGAATAGGGTGAGATCGGCTGTCATAGAGGGCTAGTCAGCCTAAAAAGTAAAATCTACGCCGGCGGATAGACGAGTGAAGTCGACGATTGCCGGGCTTTGCGAGCCGGTAGTTGTATAGCGCTCGCCGCTAAACACCACAGTGTAGTCGCCAAGCTGCAGATTCATTTTAAGCCCGGCGCTCACTGCATCGTAATCGCTGAGTCGATAGTCGCTTGAATTCAACTCCGCAGCCAAGGCAAAGTCTGTCGCCGGTGTAAAAAAGTCCGCCGCCGTCTGCCTGTACACCCGCACGCTTGGCACCAGGGTCAAGCGCCGCGACACGGCCTTATGCAAAGCAAAATCTAAGGTATGCGAACGCACGCCAAAGTCATCGTCGTAAAGCCGGTAGTTGGCATGAAACGCCGCGCGCTGATCGCGGAAATAACGGCGCCACGAGGTGGTCCAAGTAAACTGATTCCGCTCTTGCGGACGACGATCAGCGAGCTTATACGGGTCACTAAGAAACCCCCCCGCCCGCGCGCTACTCATGCCAGTTTGCAAAATGGAAAACTGATTGATGATTTGCGTAAAAGAGACAAAAGCCGACGTATTATTGCGCTGCTCCCGTTCGACGCGATTGAACAGCAGCGCATCGGTAGGCGTGATGTCGTCGTCGGAATGCGCAATGCCGCCGCTGATCGTGGTCGAATTGTTCGCCAGTGTGTAGCTGCCATCTATCGCAATACTGTTCGAGCGATAGTCATTCTCGTCGGACACCGTAAGGCTAATCCCAAGGTTCGCAGTGTCGTAATAGCGACGGACCGACGCGGTGATATCGCGGCGTTTTTCGTAAATAGTCGCGCCGCTCATCGCTACCTGAGTGTCGCCGTTGACGCTTTCAAGCGTGTACCAGGGCGAGGCACCGCTCATGCTCTCATAGGAGGATTCCAGCGCTACGCTGTGGCGTTCGCCCACCGGCGCCGAAAAACGCAGCTGATGAATATCGATATCGTAGCGCTCAGGACTGCCGATCAGCAGCGCCTCTTGCGCAAGATCATCTTCTTGATAACTCGACACGCGGTAAGACAGCACACTTGCCGCCGGCGGGGTGTCCGCTGCGACCTGCGGACTACCCAGTACGCCCGGCAAAGCCAGCGCAGAGCTTGTCAGGGTCATTAATGCCTTTGAGCGCAAACTAATTACACCCGCAGCCGCCGGCCGCGACGCCGTTGCCACCCGTGGACGCTTCCTTGCTAAAGTAAATATGCTGGTTAAGACGAGACTCCAATGGGTCGGCGTCAAATGCCATTTCCTGCCGCGCAAGGTCTCCGCGCTGGTAGGCGGGAACGGCTTCGCAGGATGCCAAAGCCAAAATTAGAAAGGGAAGAAAGACTAAGCGCATAACGCCTACTGCTCCGCTGCGTGGTCTAAAAGAAGTTGAAGGAATTCGCTGAGCTTTGCGAAGTCGTCACTACTGCTACTTAACTGCTGGCCGCCAGTATGTCCAATGCCCTGCACCATCGACAGCATTCTATCGCGCTTTGAAGTCATACGGTCTATGTAATTCGAGAACACATCGAGGTTAGTTCCGGCTGACGTTGCTGAGCTGCGAAGGAAATGCATTCCAGAACCATTGGCGACGCCTCCTGCAATATGACAGGTCACACAGCGGCGCTGGACTATCTGCGTCTCTATCGAAGCATTAAACAGCGTGGTGGCCTGCTGAAGGCTCGTCGGTCCTGGATCGACAACTTCGGCAAAACTCTGCAGTCGGAAGGTTACCGGTGAGTCAGTTAACAGTACCAAGTTTAGCGAGAAGTCTGTTCCGTCCACTTCCACCGAAGGTACGCGCAGCACACTGCCATCGAAGGTCGGCGCGCCCTCAGGGCTAGTCAACGGGGTCTCTGCCGCGGCGAGCAGTCCAAAATCGTAGTTGTCACCGGAAACGCTGAGACCAAACTCCAGCGTGTAGGCAGCAGCGCCCACCTCGACATAGGAGATTGCCAAGACATTGTCGATAAAGGTCGAAGTTTGAGCGGCAGCGTTGGCGCTGAAGCCAGCAAACGAGAAAAGACTTGCGGTTAGCAGCGCCGTAAGCCGCTGTCGCAATGAACGAAGTGAAAAGCCCATCGTATTACCCTCAATGATTTCTACTAAGTTTAGATTGCTCTCGCCTAGACATCCAGCCCAATAAGCGCTTTGGCTAAGCCCCTTGAGCAGACCTAGACGCCGCTAAATTTAGGGATCACCCCTCATTTCAGGCGGAAACAGGG
>CBFIDY010000023.1:0-5871 GCA_965661495.1 Pseudohongiellaceae bacterium
CCCACAAGCACGGTCGTATGGCCTTGCAGCTGCTCTCGCAGCGTCTCTAAGCTGTCACTCTGAAGCGCTGAGACAGCGAGAACGGGATAGTTAAGCTGGCGGTAAAGATCGACCAATTCTGCAATCGCTTGGGGGTCTTCACAGCTGTCGAGTAGATCGCATTTATTGAGTAGGAGGAGAGGCTTTAGGTTCAAGGCCTCGATAGCCACCAGATAGCGATCGATTAGATTCGCATGGGGCATGGGTGTTGGCGCGATGACGACCAAGACCACATCGATGTTCGATGCCATGGGCTTAACCACGCCTGCGAAGCCGGGGCGGGCGAAGACGCTGCGGCGCTCCGCCAGTGCGGTGATAACCCCCACGCCGTCGTCGCCTGGCTCCCACGTCACGCGGTCACCTGTGACAAGCGTAGGCAGATTCGCACGCTGGTGGCAGCGCACGATTGCAGGGGTAGAGCCTGTTTTACCCGCGTCATCCACTACTTCGACATCGAGCTGTTTGCCAAAGTGACGAATAATCACGCCGTTGACGAGCGAATCAGTCTCTTGATTCTTGGCGATGCGGCCAAGCTGCTGCTTACTAAGTCGTCGTTTTGCCATCTGATCGCGCCATTCTCTATGCCCTGTGGTCAGGTGCGCATTATTACACTCCCTGCACCAAGGTTCAGAAACATTTTGCGCAGGCCAAAAGACCTGCCGAGAATAATGCTCTAAAATATTGATTTTCAATTGTTACGCGCGCGACATAGATCTTCTTCTCTAATTTGCGACAAGCGCTTTCACAGGATAGGCCTTCGCCATGGATAAAAGCACAAATTTAGTTTGGATAGATCTCGAGATGACGGGTCTGCTTCCAGATCGGCACAAGATAATCGAGATCGCCACCATCGTGACCGATTCTCAGCTTCAGGTGTTGGCCGAAGGGCCTGTGTTGGCCATTAAGCAAAGTGATGCCGAGCTCGATGCGATGGATGAGTGGAACCAGACACACCACGGGCGCTCAGGACTTATCGAGCGTGTTAAGGCAAGTCAGGTAGATGAACACGAAGCGACGCGCCAGACTTTGGCGTTTCTCGCAGAATTCTCCCAGGCGAATGCCTCACCGCTATGCGGCAATAGCATCTGCCAAGACCGCCGTTTCATGGCTAACTACATGCCCGAGCTCGAGGCCTTTTTTCACTACCGCAACTTAGATGTCAGTACGCTTAAGGAACTCGCTCAGCGTTGGCGTCCCGAGATTATGGGCGGCCTTAAGAAGAAAGCGACTCATCAGGCGCTGGATGATATTCGCGAATCGATTGAAGAGCTGCGCTACTACCGCGAGCATTTTATTCAAAGCTAAAGAAAACTACTCATGCTGTGCCAGCGCCCAACTCACGTGCTCTCTTACTAGGGCGGACGGGTGCTCGCTTCGCGCGGTCAGCGCGCCGATCACGTCTGGCGCGGTAGTCGCATTGCCTAGTCCCACGGCAAGATTTCTGAGCCAGCATTCGTAACCTATTCTACGAATCGCCGAGCCTTCGGTGTTACGCAAAAACTCCTCCTCTGACCAAGCGAAAAGCTCGACTAAGGAGGCATCGTCTAGGCGGTGACGCGGTGAAAAATCTGGCTCCTGCGTTGGCTCGGTAAACTTATTCCAAGGACACACGAGCTGGCAGTCGTCGCAGCCGAAAACGCGGTTACCCATTGCGCCCCGAAACTCCAGCGGTATCGATTCACGCAGCTCGATAGTAAGGTAAGAAATGCAGCGGCGCGCGTCCATTTGGTTTGGTTGCACAAACGCATTCGTTGGACAGGCGTCGATGCAGGCATGACAGCTGCCGCAGTGCGGTAGGTCCGGGGTATCCACCGGCAGCGGTAGATCGGTAAACAGCTCGCCAAGGAAGAACCACGATCCCGCATCTTTGTTAATCAGCATCGTGTTTTTGCCGATCCATCCAAGTCCCGATTTTTCCGCCAGCGCACGCTCCAAAACAGGGGCGCTGTCGACAAACGCGCGATAGCCCATGGGGCCTGCGGTTTCTTGTATTTTATCTGCGAGTTTTTGCAGGCGCTTGCGCACAAGCTTGTGGTAGTCGCGCCCGCGCGCGTAGCGGGCAACATAGGCCGTGTCTTTCTTGTCGATAAAGTCGAGGGTGTTGTCGCGCTGCGGTGCGTAATCCATGCGGACACACACAACGCGTAGGGTTCCTGGATGCAGGAGTTCTGGCTGCAGACGCAGGTCGCGGTTGCGCGCCATATAGTCCATTTCGCCGTGGAAATTACGTGCCACCCATTCGTCTAAATGGCCCGCATAGTCGCTTAGGTCGACGTCGGTGATCGCCACTTCCTGAAAACCGAGCTCCTTGCCCCAGTGCTTAATCTGGCCCGCAAGTTCGTTCATAGTTGGCACAGAATCTTAGCTGCAGCGGATAGCGTTGCTTCGTCTTTGCAGAAGCAAAAGCGGACGATACGCGTTTCAGGCGGTATTTCATAAAAGGGCGTAAGCGGAATAGCTGCGACTCCATGGCGCTGAGTCAGTTCGTTAGCAAACTCGACATCGTTCAGCTCGCTGATAGCGCTGTAGTCCGCCAGCTGAAAATACGTGCCTGGCGACGGCGTAAAACTAAACCGAGAAGGCGCGAGCAGTGTGTTAAAGGTATTGCGCTTGGACTCATAAAAAGCCGGCAGTTCATCGGCGTGCTGTGGGCACTCGCGTAAATAGTCGGCAATGGCATACTGCACAAAGCTCACGCTGGTAAACGTAACAAACTGATGAATTTTGCGAAATTCCGCGGTGAGACTGGGCGGCGCCACGCAGTAGGCGAGCTTCCATCCGGTTGCATGGTAGGTCTTACCAAAAGAGAACACGGCGAAGCTCTTTTCACGCAGTTCCGCATGGCTAAGCACGCTAATGTGCTGGGCCCCGTCGAAAACCATGTGTTCATAGACTTCGTCACTTAGCAGCAGGATATCGTGATCTCGTAAGAGCGCGGCGAGCGCGTCGAGATCTTCGCGGCTCATGACTGAGCCGCAGGGATTATGAGGGGTGTTGATGATTAATAGACGAGTGCGGGCGTTAAGCGCCAAAGCCAGCTTGGCGAAATCGATTTTGTAGTCGGGCAGAGTCAGGGGTAGATGAATTGCTTTGGCTCCTGCTAAGCGAATTGCAGGATCGTAACAGTCGTACGCAGGATCGAAGACTATGACCTCGTCGCCAGGACCGACGGTGGCTTGAATGGCATCGAACAACGCTTCAGTTGCTCCAGAGGTCACGGTGACTTCTGTCTCTGGGTTCGCGGCATAGTCATAAAGCCGCATGACTTTCTCGGCGATGGCCTCACGCAGCTCTGGAATGCCATGCATAGGCGGGTATTGATTCTTGCCAGAGTTCACATGCTGGGCAACCAGCTCGCGAAGCCTCGGTGGACAATCGAAGTCCGGGAAGCCCTGCGAAAGGTTTATTGCACCGTATTCCGCCGCCATTTTAGACATAACGCTAAAAATAGTGGTGCCCACATTGGGTAGCTTAGACTCTTTCACCTGTGATTCCTCTGTAACTTACGCCTATTCTAGCGTAGCTGATACAGCCTGCCACCAAATTAGAATAGACATCGAGTAAGGGTCTCTGTAGCTTAGACATCAAAGAATCTACTCGGATTTCAGCTATGCCAAAATGTATCGCTCAGAATTTCGCTTATGTCTGCGGTGTAGCTATTGCGTGGACGCTCCTGTACGCAATCAACGATTTCTTTTTTAACTTCTCGCTTTACAACGACGCGGCAAATCTGATTTTCCTGCCGGCGATGCTGCGTCCCATCGCTGTCTTGCTGTTTGGCCCAGCAGGCGTCATCGGTCTGTTTATTGGCTCGCTCATCAGCTTTAACCTCGGCCCGGCTTTGCCTTCTGCCATGTTTGCCGCCGCAGTCGCCAGCGCGTCATCAGGCTGGCTTGCCATTGGTCTGATGAGGAAACTACCGGTTTTCTCTTCGGAGTTGTCCGGTGAACTCGCAGGCTTTCGCCTGTCGACCCTCGTCTTTGTTTGCGTACTCACAGCTGGATTCAGCGCCTTTAACCATCAACTTGTTTATGCGCTGACAGGCGTAACTTCGACGCCGCTTGCGCAGACCATCGCGATGTTTGCTGGCGATGCGGTCGGATCGCTCATTATGCTGTATGCGGTTGCCAGCCTGCTTCGTCTAGCGAGGAAAGCTGTTGAGGGTAGTGACTCGTAGGCGTTACGGCTTTAGCCAATGGGAAGTAATGAGTTATGCTGAGAGACGCGGGACATCAGTTAGGCTATGCGCTAATCGTAGCCTTAACGTGGATCGCAGTTGTTGAGTTCAATGAGTCGGTTTTCTCTGGCGCTCAGCTCACGCTGTTCGCAAATTTCATTTTTTTACCTGCCCTCCTGCGGCCTCTTGCCGTATTGTTGTTCGGCGGGGCGGGAGTGATAGGACTGTTTATTGGTTCTATGATTACCTTCCCCATGAGCTCTTTATCGCTACTATCACTGACCTGCGTTGCCGCTGCCGGCTCTTTGCCTGCCTGGTTGGCGATAACACTGATGAGGCAGACGAAGCCATTATCAGCTCAGCTTGGGCAAGATCTAGCCGGGATACAGTCTCAGACCATCATTGTCATTGCCCTAATCAGCTCTCTGTTCAATGCGATCGCACACTTTGTTGCTTTTTGGTACATCCCTCAGATGCAGCACTCATTTGCCCAACTTGGCACTATGATCGTCGGAGATACGATAGGCAGCTTTATGCTGCTTTGGTTGGTCTCGATTCTGCTGCGTGCTTTTCGAAACAGGAAAGAAGATCAAAATTAGCGACAAGGCTTTGGTCGTTAAGCCTCCCACGATACTCAGGATATGAGATATTCTTACGGTTGTGCTAAACTGCGCGGAGAGTAAGACTTACAAAAACTTACATTGCATGGTCTCCTATGAAAAAAGATCTCCCCTACTTGCGGTTTCTTAACCTAGCTCGCGCGCTAGAAGATATGCCTAAATTCCCTAATCTGGACGCTGTTGAAACAGGGCTGTTAAACGCCTGTTCAATCTCTTGGTATGAAGGGCGTAAGCTCGCCACAATGGAAGCGTTGGAGGCGATGCCCGAGATATCCCAGCGCACCAAACACACCCGATTGAAGCAGCTTGCCGAAAAGGGCATGGTGTCGGTAGAGCCAGATGACTACGACGCACGCATTAAATATGTCGTGCCTACCCCCTTGGCACAGAAATACTACGAGACGCTGGGCAAATTCCTCGTGAAATCTCAGGCAGGCTAATGCCTCGAGCCAGCTAGACGCGCACAAAAAAGGCCGCATTAGCGGCCTTTTTATTTGCTGGCTAGAATCCTGATCTACTCAGCACCCAGCCACTCATTCAGCTCAATAATATCCTGCGGCGTAAGAATCCCTGCCGTTTGCTTAAGCATCAGGCTATCGACTACGTAGGTGTAGCGCGCATCGGCGTACTGACGCAGGGCGCGATACAGGTTCTCGCGGGCGCGTAAGACTTCAACGATGTTGCGTGTACCCACCTCAGCCCCTAGCTCGGTTGCTTCCAATGCAGTCTGGGCAGACAGAATAGACTGCTGACGCTGAGCGATTACCATGACGTCGGTATTCACCCGGCGATAGGAGTTGCGAATATTCTGCGTGAGCTGACGTTTGGTTAGCTCTAGTGACTCTTTTGCTGCGATGACATTGTACTCGGCTGCTCGACGACGCGAGCTGATTGCGCCGCCAGAGTAAAGCGGAATAGTCAGATTCAGCGCAAGCGCTGTGCGGTCAAACGCACCGCCGCCAATTGTAATACCCTGCTGGATAATTGGCTCAGTCACGTTGTGAGCGAAGCTGCCAGTGAGATCGATGGTCGGCA
>CBFIDY010000024.1:0-3279 GCA_965661495.1 Pseudohongiellaceae bacterium
CGCAGGAGCTTCTCTTCTGGTGTGAGCTGTGTCTCACCTTTAGGTGTAACCTTGCCTACCAAGATGTCCCCTGCACTCACTTCAGCGCCAATGTGGACGATACCGGACTCATCGAGCTTGCTCAGTGCGCCTTCGCCGACATTAGGAATATCCGCTGTGATCTCTTCGCTACCCAGCTTGGTATCGCGAGCCACACAGGTGAGTTCTTGAATGTGAATCGTAGTGAAGCGATCCTCTTTGACCACGCGCTCCGAGATCAAGATTGAGTCTTCGAAGTTGTAACCGTTCCAAGGCATGAAAGCGATGCGCATGTTTTGTCCAAGCGCGAGCTCACCCATGTCGATGGAAGGACCGTCAGCGAGAATGTCGCCGCGGCTCACCACGTCGCCTTCTTTCACGAGAGGCTTCTGACTAATACACGTGTTCTGGTTAGAACGCGTGTACTTAGTGAGATTGTATATATCAACACCGGCTTCGCCCGCGTCGGTTTCTTCGTCGTTGACGCGTACGATAATGCGGGCGCCATCAACGCTTTCGATAACACCACCGCGGAACGCGACTTCACACACGCCGGAGTCAGAGGCAACATTGCGCTCCATACCGGTACCGACTAGCGGCTTCTCGGTCTTGAGCGTTGGCACAGCTTGACGCTGCATGTTCGAGCCCATGAGTGCACGGTTCGCATCATCGTGTTCGAGGAACGGAATCAGTGCAGCAGCTACAGACACCATCTGCTGCGGCGCAACGTCCATGTAGTCCACTTCTTCACGCGGCTTAAGCGTTGTTTCGCCTTTGAAGCGCACAGTAACGAGGTTGTCTACAAAGCTGCCTTTCTTATCTAGGGCCGCACTCGCCTGAGCAATAACGAAATCGCTTTCGTCGATCGCCGACAGGTAGTCGATTTCATCAGTTACTTTGTTCTTAACGACCTTGCGATACGGACTTTCAAGGAAACCGTAATTATTCGTGCGCGCGTAAGTCGCCAGAGAGTTAATTAGACCGATGTTCGGACCTTCTGGTGTCTCAATCGGACAGACACGACCGTAGTGTGTCGGATGTACGTCGCGCACCTCGAAGCCGGCACGTTCACGGGTTAGACCGCCTGGGCCGAGCGCTGAAACGCGGCGCTTGTGAGTCACCTCAGACAGCGGGTTATTCTGATCCATGAACTGCGACAGCTGACTAGAGCCGAAGAATTCTTTGATCGCTGCAGCCACGGGCTTTGCATTGATCATATCTTGCGGCATCAGGCCTTCAGAGTCGGCCATACTTAGGCGCTCTTTCACGGCGCGTTCAACGCGCACGAGACCAACGCGGAACTGGTTTTCTGCCATCTCGCCAACCGAGCGGATGCGACGGTTACCGAGGTGATCGATATCATCGACCGAACCGAAACCGTTACGAATGGCTACCAGCGTCTTCAGCACGTCAACGATGTCGTCTTGATCTAGAACCGCTGAGCCTTCTGTCTCAGGGCGACCGAGGCGGCGGTTGAACTTCATGCGGCCTACAGCTGAAAGGTCGTAGCGTTCAGGCGAGAAGAAGAGGTTCGAGAACAGGTTCTCCGCTGATTCCTTCGTCGGCGGCTCGCCAGGACGCATCATGCGATAGATCTCAACCATCGCCTCGAGCTTCGAGGTCGTGGAGTCAATACGCAGCGTGTCTGAAATGAATGGACCGCAGTCGAGATCGTTTGTGTAAATCGTTTGGAATTCAGTGACACCGTTTTTAACGAGTTCAGCCAGCATCTCTGCGGTGATCTCGGCATTACAAGCGAACAGAATCTCACCGGTTTCCTGATTAACGACGTCGGCTGCAAGCGCCTCACCCACAAGGAAGTCTTCGGCTACCGCGAGATCTTTGATCTTCGCAGTTTCCATCTGACGCACGTGGCGACTCGTGATACGGCGACCGCTCTCGACGATCACCGCACCTTTCTTGTCAGTAATATCAAAGCTGAGCACTTCACCGCGTAGGCGCGAAGGCACTAGCTGCATCGAGAAAGTTGTCTCGTCTTTGACGGTCTTGATGTTAAAGCTGTTGTTCTCGTAGAAGCTCTCGAGAATTTCCTGCGACGAATAGCCGAGCGCGCGCATAAGCACCGTAGCAGGAAGCTTGCGGCGGCGGTCGATTCGCACGTACACCATATCCTTCGGATCGAACTCGAAGTCCAACCATGAACCACGGTAGGGAATCACGCGGGCAGAGTACAGCAGCTTACCTGAGCTGTGGGTCTTGCCGCGGTCGTGGTCGAAGAATACGCCTGGTGAACGGTGCAGCTGGGATACAACTACACGCTCGGTACCGTTAATGACGAAGGTACCTGAGTCAGTCATTAATGGGATTTCACCCATGTAGACTTCTTGCTCTTTGATGTCCTTGATGGTCTGAGTGGTTGATTCCTTATCGTAAAGGATCAATCGCACTTTCACCCGCAGGGACACGGAATAAGTGGAACCACGTAGCTGACATTCTTTGACATCGAATACCGGCTTACCTAACTCATAGCTCACGTACTCGAGTACTGCTTTTCCGGAATAGCTGACTATCGGGAAAACAGACTTAAACGCGGCGTGAAGACCTTGGTCTTTGCGCGCATCGAGCGGGCTGTCGAGCTGTGTAAACTGTCTATAGGAATCGACTTGTATAGATAAGAGGTACGGTATATCCATAGCGCTCGGCAACTTGCCGAAGTTCTTACGGATTCGTTTTTTCTCTGTATACGAATAGGCCATTGCTGTGTGTTCCTAGCGTTGCGAACTAGTGGAAAACCCTAGTGTATTACTCTGGGTGTAAAGGTCTTACAACGACGAACACCGGATGCGATTTGATCGCATCCGGTGAGCTTCGCTTTTAGCTTAAGCTGATTACTTAAGCTCAACTGTAGCGCCAGCCTCTTCGAGAGCTTTCTTCGCTTCTTCAGCTTCACCCTTAGGCGCAGCTTCTTTCAGCGTTGAAGGCGCGCCGTCGACGAGCTCTTTCGCTTCTTTCAGGCCAAGACCTGTGATTCCGCGAACCGCCTTAATGACGTTCACTTTCTTTTCGCCTGCAGAAGCAAGAACGATGTCGAACTCAGTCTTCTCTTCGGCTGCTGGTGCGTCGCCACCTGCAGCAGCTGCAGGAGCAGCAGCAACGGCAGCAGCGGCAGATACGCCGAACTTCTCTTCCATTGCTTCAACGAGCTGTACAACGTCCATTACTGACATTTCAGCGATTGCTTCTAGTACGTCTTCTTTAGATAGAGCCATGACTCTTATCTCCTAATAAAAATTTATAAAA
>CBFIDY010000025.1:0-3261 GCA_965661495.1 Pseudohongiellaceae bacterium
CGGCAAGAACCGCAGACAAAGCACTGCTAGCAGCTTGATTGACTTCGGAAACGATTTGTTTCTTTTCTTCCAATCTAATAGCCACTAATTCAACTCCATATAGTTGTGAATACTTTCAGTTCATTTTCCGTAGGCCGCTTCGACAGTGCGAGACGTCAAACAGATCATTTTCTGCAAGTAATCCTTAAGCTCTTTCGAGCTTTGGACGAAAACAAGGTAAGGACTTTTAAATCCTGATCCCTGCTCTCCTTCATTCGGTGAGTAGCTGAAGCTAAGGGCAAAGACCTCACGAATATCGTGAAGCAAAGCGTCTCAGCCTTCGGCCGGGTATCACCATCTGCGTAGGAAATTAAGCAGCAAGCTCTTTGCAGCTAAATGCCGATGTGCAGCTATAACCAAAACCTTCTTGGCCAAGTCGCACGCAAAGCGCTGTTGCACCTACGGTCTTTGACGGCCCTATCGGTTCGCAGCAACGCTACTAGCCAATAAAACCCCAAAGTCTGTTGCTGAGATTCCGCTATCACAGCTTTAAGCTGAACGGCGTCCCAACGACGCGGGGGCGTGACTAAGTCAGCGCCCCACACTTAATTCTCTAGATTGCGAGCGACGAATGGTCGATCTGCAGGCCAGGTCCCATTGTCGAAGACAACACAACCTTGCGAATGTAGACACCCTTAGCGGAAGCCGGCTTGACCTTCTTCAGGTCCTGCAGCAGCGCTTCGAGATTAGAAGTCACGGCAGCCACATCGAAATCGACTTTGCCGATACCGCCGTGAATGATGCCGTTTTTGTCCGTACGGTAGCGCACTTGGCCGCCCTTCGCGTTCTTGACCGCTGTCTCCACATCGGGAGTTACAGTGCCAACCTTGGGGTTAGGCATGAGGCCGCGAGGACCCAGAACCGTACCTAACTTACCCACAACGCGCATAGCGTCTGGCGTAGCAATGACGACGTCGAAGTCGAGATTACCCGCTTGAATGCTCTCGGCCAGGTCATCGAAACCAACTACGTCCGCACCGGCTGCTTTCGCTTTTTCAGCGTTGTCGCCTTGGGCGAATACAGCGACACGGACAGTCTTACCGGTACCTGCTGGAAGCACAGTAGAGCCGCGTACAGCCTGGTCCGATTTACGTGCATCAATGCCGAGATTTACCGACACGTCGAGTGATTCTTTGAATTTCCCAGTCGCAAATTCAGAGAGCAGCGCTACCGCTTCGGCTACCGAATAGGTTTTGCCGGGCTCGATCTTCGCCGCAAGTGCCTTTTTCTTTTTGCTTAGCTTAGCCATTTTATTCTACTCCCTCGACGATGAGGCCCGCGCTGCGTGCGCTGCCCGCCAGTGTACGCACAGCTGCGTCCATATCCGCGGCTGTCAGGTCTGGCATCTTTTGAGTAGCCACTTCTTCGAGCTGCGCACGAGTTACTGTGCCCACCTTTTCAGTGTTAGGACGGCCACTGCCCTTCGCTATACCGGTAACCTTGCGTAGCAAGACCGAAGCGGGGGGAGTCTTCATGATGTAAGTGAAGCTACGATCCGCGTAGACCGTAATCACTACAGGAATAGGTAGGCCGGGCTCCATGCTTTGGGTCGCCGCATTGAACGCCTTACAAAATTCCATGATGTTAACGCCGTGTTGACCTAGTGCAGGACCAACAGGGGGACTAGGGTTAGCCTTACCGGCGCCCACTTGTAGCTTGATATAAGCTAGGACTTTCTTAGCCATGTTTATCTCCTTGGGTGCAAGCGTCGAATTAGGCCTAGGCCATTCCGACTCCCCTGCGTACCCCGCCTACTATTAACAGTTAACAGTGTTTTCGGGGCTCGTCTTAAAGCGCAGGCATGACCTGCGCCACCGTGATCTGAGCTTTCACCCAGAAAATTTTCTTCGATTAGCTCTTTTCGACCTGACCGAATTCGAGCTCTACCGGTGTCGAACGACCAAAAATCAGTACGGCCACACGCAATCGGTTCTTCTCGTAATTAACTTCCTCTACGGTACCGGTGAAGTCGTTAAACGGCCCATCGGTTACGCGCACCATTTCACCGGGCTCGTAGACTGTCTTGTGCGCCGGAGTATCTTCACTAGCTTCCATGCGCTGTAGAATTTTTTCAGCCTCTTTACTAGTAATAGGCGCAGGTCGATCGGCGGTGCCGCCGATGAAGCCCATCACGCGAGGCGTATTTTTAACTAGATGCCATGTTTCGTCGTTCAACTCCATGTTGACCAACACGTAGCCAGGGAAGAATTTACGCTCGCTTTTGCGTTTCTGACCCGAGCGCATCTCTACGACTTCTTCGGTCGGCACTAGCACTTCGTCGAAGTGCTCTTCCATCTTTTCCAGCGCGATACGCTCGCGCAGGGAATTCATGACTTTTTTCTCGTAGCCTGAGAAGGCGTGAACTACATACCAGCGCTTTGCCATTGTTGCCCCTGGCCGACCTCTAAAAGGTCGGTTTTAGCCGATTATCGTTGAGACGGCGCTATTCAGCGCCCAATCTAGTAACCACAAAATCAGGGCTACGATAAAAATCACCACGAGTACCACGAGGGTAGTCTGGGTTGTCTCTTGCCTTGTCGGCCATACAACCTTACGAATTTCAGTGCGCGCCTCTAGACACAGCTCGAGGAACGAGCGTCCTTTTGCCGTTTGCACAGCGATCCAGCCTGCTAACGCGGCGGCAATCAAAAGACCGACAACGCGTACAAGCAACAACTGGGTCGCAAAATAAGAGTTGGCGTAAATCGCCGCGGCCGTGATTGCTATGACTACAAGCCACTTCGCGCCGTCTAATTTTGTGCCTGAGCTTTCTATTTTTTCCGACATGCTGTCCGCTAATCTCGAATAAATGACTCAAAAACGTGAAGCTGGTCTACCACCAACGTCTTCACGTGTTGTCGTTCTTATATTCACGCCCACTTGCGTGATATTCCTGCCTTTTGTCGTGCCTCACCAAAGCTGAGAACCACGCCAAAATGGCAGGCCAGGAGGGAATCGAACCCCCAACCTGCGGTTTTGGAGACCGCTGCTCTGCCAATTGAGCTACTGGCCTAAACTCTGTTGCCGCTTAACACAGCAGTCGCTAGATGCTGATCTTTCTCAGCATGGCCGCGCTTTTTATCCAATGCGTCGTCTTATTCTTATAAAGACGACTAAGCCGAGACGCCCGATCGGAGGTCTCGGCTCAGTACTAACCTAGAAAGGTTTACTCGAAGATCTTGGCTACGACGCCAGCACCTACGGTACGGCCACCTTCGCGAA
>CBFIDY010000026.1:0-2947 GCA_965661495.1 Pseudohongiellaceae bacterium
GTTTATCAGAACCTATGTGAAATAGAGTGGGGCCGTGGAACTTACTTGAATTCAATAAGTTAAAATTACCAAACCCTATCGAAAATCCTCGTGTCGGTGGTTCGATTCCGCCTCTGGGATCTATAACTTACTGATATATATTAAGTTTTAATTTCCCCTGCCCGAAAATCCCACAGCGCACTCGCAGCACACTTTTCCTTCTGATCTAGGCCGAGTAGACTGCCTTTCATGGCAAAATCTACTAACATCATTCCCAACAAGCTCACGATGTATCAGCGTGTCGAAGGCGGTGTTTGGCACTATCGCATCAAGCTCAAGACGGGCGACTGGTATCAACTCAGCTCTCGTGAAACTGACTTTGAAGCAGCGAGAGACATCGCTAATCGCACTTACTATACTGCTGACTACAAAGAGAAGAATCGCCTCCCTCAGACGACACGCAAGTTCAAGAATGTCGCAAAGTACGCACTGACAAGACTCGAAGACGAGCTAAAAAGCGAAGTGCACTTCCCTCAACAAGTCACAGTCCCTTCATGATGCAAGTTCAGCAAAACCGCTAGTTCTGGCAAAAATCAACAGCGGAGCTGCTTGGAAGAAGATAGATGAGCTGCCGCCCTCCGCTGGGGAAATAAGCATGGTAATCACCTACGCCATCGCCATTGCGGTCGCCGCTAGGAATGAACACAACGGGCCTATTGGGATTTGGCCCGGCCAGCGATGGCTCAACCAGATAGTCGGCAACGGCGCACACGGGCTTTCTGTCGAAAGTAATTTCGATGAGCCCGTCGATGCCAATCGCTACACGTTTAATGCGTGGATTAGTAAGTAGTGTCTCTTTAAAGTCTCCCCAGTCTTCAGGTACCGGTATGAGGCCCTGCTCCCATAGACGCTGTTCTTCAGAAGTTCGGACTAAAGAAACTAACTCGCGATTGTCTACAAAACGTGAAGCATCGAATACCCAACCCTCGCTTGCTCTGCCAGTAACGTCCTCGGCCAAGAGACTTGGACGAACACTAAAGCGGTTGTTTTCATCGCCGCTCACGCTGCGACGAATTTGAAGGTTACCGTCACTGAAACGCGTCATCTCTAGAGATTGATCGTAAGCATCGACGGCCGCCCTCATAGCAGCTTCATCGGTAAGCAACGGGTAGGCAATTATTTCCAGCGGGCCTTCAACGACAATGCGTATATTGCCATCTTCGTCATAAAAGATTCCGGGAGTAGCTGAGCTTACTGCTTTGAAAACCTTGAACGGCATTACTCGTGATTGCAGCGGAGGCAGGCTAAGCAACAGGGCTCCGCTCTCAGCATCTTGCTTCATGCTGCCACCTATCCCCTGCAGTGTCTCAAGTTTGCGGATGCGCTCTAACAGCGTAAGGGCTTCGAAGTCGCCGCTCTGAGTCACTCTACTCTCAAGGGCAATGGCACCACTGCTGTGTTTAGCAAGCGCTGAAAGATCCATACCCGCGGGAACGCTCGATAATGATTCGAGGGTGATTCCATCACCAAAAGCGACTCCAAGCTCCAGATTCGCGCTCTTGTCGATGATGACATGGCTTAATGTACTGCCCGACTCTATTGTTGCATTGATACGTGCTGGCGCACTCGCCTCACCCTCGATTTTTCCGCCAATGCGATTACCTTCAACAGTGGCACCGGCGCAGAGCCTCGAATTCATGATGCTTCCTTCGTTGGCAATGGTGCCGCAAAGCGTACCGCCAGAGACGGACACCCCTGCAAGAATCTCAGGATCATTGAGAAGCCCGGTAAGCTGCAAATCGTCTTTGATCACTCTTTCCGTGGGCTGAGGGATAACTATTGGCGGCTCAATCACGCTCCGTAAAGTGATGATAATTGCCGTGGAAGCTGCGGAACGGTTACCTGCAGAGTCTTCCACTATCACAGAGACGCTATTGTCACCTTCGCTCAGATCGCCTGCCGCAAAGGTGAAGCTCCAGCCCCCTGCGCCGTCTGCGATAGACGTCCCAATCCTCGTTGTCCCGACGTAAACTTCAATCGTTGCGCCCGCTTCTGCGATGCCATTAATTTCGAACGCGGCAGAAGTCGTTATAGTATCTGCCGTCGTTAGTGTGGCCGCAGTTGGCACACTGGCATCAACTAATACGCCTGTCGTTGCACCTACACTAGAAAGAGTCAGCGCCAGATTGTTGCCGGCATTATCTTTCAGCGTTCCGCTATTTAAAACTAAACCATCGACCACAATGCCATCTACATCGGTTTCGCCACGCTGAACGACATAGCGAAAGACCAACGTGGTAGATCCACTTCCTGAAACATAGCTGGCATTGCGAACGGTACTGCCAACAGTGATTATCATACTGGGCGTTCCGCCAGCCGTATTGACGATAATGTTTTCAGAAGTTCTGACTGAGAAATTTAAGTTGCTATCCCCTCGGTAGGAGCCGCTAGTAGGCACTGCAACACTTACAACTTTCGGAGCCGCTGTATCCACCAGTACATTGGCGGTCGAAGCGACGCCTGCAAGCGCTAACGTAAGATTGGTGCCCGTACTATTTTGCAGTGTTCCTCCGTTTAGGCCCAACTCTCCCATAGTAATACCATCGCCGTCGTTATCCCCTACTTGCACGACGTAGTTAAATACTAACGCGGAGGAACCGCTGCCTGAGGCATACGCAGCCTGGCGGACGATGCCGCCAATGGTGAACGCAATCTGCGGCGAGCCGGTGACGGTGACGTTCTCAGAGGTATTAACGATAAAACTGAGAGTCGCGCCAACGCCGTAGCTATTGCTAGCGGGGACATCCACACTGGTAACGACGGGTGCGACAACATTCGCTGCGGTAAAGTTAAGTGTCGTGGCGTCAGCGATCCCTGCAAAACTGTTGCCCGCGGCGTCATCGATCGCCGTAGCGGCGACCTGAATGTAGTAATCGGTTGAGGACTCAAGATCCGCCGACGGATTTAA
>CBFIDY010000027.1:0-2760 GCA_965661495.1 Pseudohongiellaceae bacterium
GCTGAATCCTGGATTTCCCTGAATAAACACTGAGGTCTACTATGCCTAGAAGAAGAGAAGTGGCAAAACGCGAAGTTCTGCCTGATCCAAAGTTCGGAAACAAAACCCTCGCAAAGTTCATGAACCACGTCATGGTTGACGGCAAGAAATCTGTTGCCGAAAAGATCGTTTATGGCGCGCTTGATGTCGTTGCTACAAAAACCAATGCCGACCCCTTAGAAGTGTTTGAAAAAGCACTCGAAGCGATTGCGCCAATGGTCGAAGTAAAATCGCGACGAGTAGGTGGTGCGACTTACCAGGTGCCCGTTGAAGTGCGCGTAGAGCGCCGCAACGCACTCGCTATGCGCTGGCTCGTTGAGCATTCGCGCAAGCGCGGTGAGAAGTCGATGGATCTGCGCCTAGCAGGCGAGATATTCGACGCCTCAGAAGGTCGCGGCAGCGCGGTACGTAAGCGTGAAGACGTGCACCGTATGGCTGAAGCCAACCGTGCGTTCTCGCATTACCGTTTCTAAAACCAAATTTATCTAGAGGGCAAAAGCTGTGGCTAGAAAGCATCCACTGAGTCGTTACCGCAATATCGGCATTGTCGCGCACGTTGACGCCGGCAAAACAACGACGACCGAACGCGTCCTGTTCTACACAGGCGTTTCACATAAGATCGGTGAAGTACACGACGGCGCTGCAACCATGGACTGGATGGAGCAGGAGCAGGAGCGTGGCATTACGATTACCTCTGCTGCAACTACCTGTTTCTGGAGCGGCATGGGTCAGCAGTTCGACGAGCACCGCATCAACATTATTGATACCCCGGGACACGTTGACTTCACTATTGAAGTAGAGCGGTCACTGCGCGTACTTGACGGCGCTGTTGTTGTCCTTTGCGGCTCATCAGGCGTGCAGCCGCAGACCGAAACGGTATGGCGTCAAGCTAACCGCTACGAAGTTCCGCGCATGATCTTCGTCAACAAGATGGACCGCGCCGGCGCCGACTTCCTGAAGGTTGTCGGACAGGTTAAGGATCGTCTAGGCGCCAACCCTGTGCCCATGCAGCTTGCAATTGGTGCTGAGGACGAATTCAAGGGTGTCGTCGATCTCGTGAAAATGAAGACGATTCGCTGGAGCGAAGACGATCAGGGCACGACGTTCACCTACGAAGATATCCCCGCCGACATGGCTGACGATGCCGCACACTGGCGCGAGCAGCTGGTCGAGAGCGCAGCGGAAGCCTCTGAAGAGCTGATGGATCTATACCTCGAAGAGGGTGATCTGAGCGAAGCGGACCTCATGAAAGGTATTCGCATACGCACACTCGCGAGCGAGATTGTTCCTACGTTCTGTGGTTCGGCGTTCAAGAACAAAGGTGTACAAGCTGTACTAGACGCTGTTGTCGACTACATGCCAGCACCTACCGAAGTAAAAGCTATCGAAGGCGTGCTGGAAGACGGTTCCCAGGTAACTTGTGAAGTAGAAGACGATGCGCCTTTCGCGGCACTTGCTTTCAAGATCGCCACGGACCCTTTCGTGGGTACGCTCACGTTCTTCCGCGTCTACTCAGGCAAGCTCAGCTCGGGCGATTCGGTTTATAACCCAATCAAAACCAAGAAAGAGCGTGTCGGTCGTATGGTGCAGATGCACGCGAACTCCCGTGAAGAGATCAAAGAAGTTCTCGCCGGCGATATCGCCGCAGCGATTGGTCTGAAGGATGTAACAACAGGTGAGACGCTGTGCGCGCTTGACCGCATTGTTACGCTAGAAAAGATGGAATTCCCTGATCCAGTAATCTCGGTAGCGGTTGAGCCAAAGTCAAAGGCCGACCAAGAGAAAATGGGTATTGCGCTTGGTAAGCTCGCGCAGGAAGACCCTTCTTTCCGCGTAGAGACAGACGAAGAGTCGGGTCAGACCATTATCTCTGGTATGGGTGAGCTTCACCTCGACGTACTGGTAGATCGCATGCGCCGCGAATTCAGCGTTGAGGCGAACATCGGTAAGCCGCAGGTAGCCTACCGCGAGACTATTCGTAAGACTGTTGAAGTTCACGGTAAGCACGTGAAGCAGTCCGGTGGTCGGGGTCAATACGGACATGTTGTCCTTCGTCTTGAGCCTTTGGATCCGGATGCAGAATACGAATTCGTTAACGAGATTGTCGGTGGTGTGATTCCTCGCGAATACATCCCTGCGGTAGACAAGGGCGTGCAAGAGCAGATGAAGAACGGCTGTCTAGCCGGCTACCCACTGCTCGCAATGCGTGTCACTTTGTTTGACGGCTCGTTCCACGACGTCGACTCAAGTGAAATGGCGTTTAAGATCGCCGGCTCTCTCGCGCTTAAGAAAGGTGCTTTAGAAGCCGACGCGGCGCTGCTTGAACCGATCATGAAAGTGGAAGTTGTTACACCTGAGGACTACATGGGTGACGTAATGGGTGACCTGAATCGTCGTCGCGGCATGGTACAAGGTATGGACGATAGCCCATCGGGCAAGGTCGTTCGCGCTGAGGTGCCTCTGGCGGAGATGTTTGGTTACTCAACAGACCTGCGCTCTGCTACGCAGGGTCGTGCAACGTACACGATGGAATTCGATAAGTACGCCATCGTTCCCGGTAACGTCGCTGACGCAATCATTAAAGCCTAGAGTGAGACTCTGGGCTTAACCCAACATTCAAATTAGTAAGAAAGAGGTATTATTGTGGCTAAGGAAAAGTTCGAAAGAAGTAAGATTCACGTAAACGTCGGTACGATTGGTCACGTTGACCACGGTAAGACG
>CBFIDY010000029.1:0-2275 GCA_965661495.1 Pseudohongiellaceae bacterium
TCACGATGCGTACCTTCCACATTGGTGGTGCTGCATCACGTGCGACAGCCAACGACAGCGTTCAGGTGAAGAACACGGGTACCGTGCACCTGCACAATATGAAGACAGTAGAAAACGTCAAAGGCGAACTCGTCGTTGTGTCTCGCTCGGGCGAGCTCATTGTTGACGATACTCAAGGCCGCGAGCGCGAGCGCTACAAGCTGCCTTACGGCGCCGTGATTACCATTGGTAAGAACACTGCGGTTGAAGCCGGCCAGGTCGTTGCTACTTGGGATCCGCACACACACCCGATCGTTTCGGAAGTGGCCGGTGTGGTTGCCTTTAGCGCGATGGAAGAGGGCATTACCGTACGCGAGCAGATGGACGAGATTACTGGTCTGTCTAGCATCTCGGTGATCGATCCGAATGAGCGCTCGTCGTCTGCGAAGGAACTACGTCCCGCAGTAACGGTTGTCGACAAGAAGGGTAAGGAAATTTGCCTGCCGGGTACTACACACCCAGCGCACTACTTCCTGCCCGCCGGCTCAATTGTGTCGCTCAAAGACAGCGCCACGCTGAACATCGGTGACGTGGTTGCGAGAATTCCGCAGGAAGGCTCAAAGACACGTGATATTACAGGTGGTCTGCCACGGGTTGCCGACCTCTTCGAAGCGCGCAAGCCGAAAGAGCCGGCGATACTCGCCGAGATTTCAGGCACCGTGAGCTACGGTAAGGAGACTAAGGGCAAGCGTCGCTTGGTCATCACACCGAAAGACGGCGTGAACCCAATCGACGGCAGCGATCACTACGAAGTGCTTATTCCGAAGTGGCGCACCATGACAGTATTCGAAGGCGAATACATCGAGAAAGGTGAAATCGTTTCCGAAGGCCCACCCGCACCTCACGACATTCTGCGCCTGAAGGGTGTAGAGGCGTTGGCGCAGTACATCGTCAACGAAGTGCAGGATGTTTACCGCCTGCAGGGTGTGCGCATTAACGATAAGCACATCGAAGTGATCGTGCGCCAGATGCTGCGTAAGGTGGAAATTGCGCACCCAGGTGAGTCGCATCTCATCAAGGGCGAGCAGCTCACGTTTACACAGGTTCTCGAGGTCAATGACAAGCTGCGTGCGGAAGACAAGCAGGAAGTCCGCTTCGATCGCATGCTGCTGGGTATCACTAAGGCCTCTCTGGCTACCGAGTCGTTTATCTCAGCGGCTTCGTTCCAAGAGACTACCCGTGTACTCACCGAGGCGGCTGTTACAGGCAAGCGCGACTTCTTGCGCGGTCTGAAAGAGAACGTGGTGGTGGGACGTTTGATCCCAGCAGGTACTGGTCTGGCTTATCACGCTGCGCGCAAGAAGGCGTACGTGGAAGGCGAAGATTCTGATTCAGTAAGCGCGAGCGACGTAGAGGCCGCGCTGAGTGAAGCATTAAGCGAGGAAGCGCTAAAAGCTAGCGCCGACGCGTAAGACGCTTGAAGTAAGACTGCCAGACCCGCAGCTTGGCGGTTGACTCGGGCAAGTGCGATCTTTATGATTCGCGCTCCTTCGAGTCACCGCGAAGACAGCGGTAGACATTCGTGAGCTAGGGGCTGCGAGTAAAGCTTCCAAAGCCACGCGAGCGCGTCGTTCGAATAGGCAATTCAAGTTCGCTCTTGGATGTCGCTGAACTGACGTTAAGAGAGATATTTCAGTAGCTTAGCTTGGGTTAGCCCGGCAGTTACCTTATTTAGGAAAGACAAATAATGACAACGATTAACCAGCTAGTCCGCAAGCCACGTAAAAGCAAGATCTCTAAGAGCGATGTACCGGCTCTTCAGGGTTCGCCACAAAAGCGCGGCGTGTGCACACGCGTTTACACAACAACACCCAAGAAGCCGAACTCGGCTCTGCGTAAAGTGTGTCGTGTGCGCTTAGTCAACGGCTACGAAGTGTCCTCTTACATCGGTGGTGAAGGTCACAACCTGCAAGAGCACTCGGTTGTGCTCATTCGCGGCGGTCGTGTAAAGGATCTACCAGGTGTGCGCTATCACACGGTTCGCGGCAGCCTCGATACTTCGGGCGTTGCAGACCGTCGTCAAGGCCGCTCGAAGTACGGTGCTAAGCGACCTAAGTCGTAAGCCTGAACGCAAAGAATTGAGTTCGCAGCGAAGGCGCCCACGGCTAATTGTCGTCGGCGCCTTCGCCGTAGGACGAAATAAGAGCTTAGGCGGCGATTGTAATCGCCTCCATACAAGCGCAAGGATGCGCGTCTCATCACAGCTCGGATGAGAGAGAGTAAGGCCAGGTAAGCT
>CBFIDY010000030.1:0-2026 GCA_965661495.1 Pseudohongiellaceae bacterium
TTCCGCACCCATCTTGGCATCGAATTCATCGCTGAACTCTTCCATCGCCTCGAAGTACTGCTCGTCGTTGAGCATCTGGCCTTTTTCGAGATTGGTCATGCCCGGGTCGGTCACAACAAAAGACTCGAAGTAGAGAATGCGTTCGATGTCGCGCAGCGTCATGTCTAGCAGCAAGCCGATGCGCGAAGGCAGCGACTTAAGGAACCAGATATGCGCAACCGGGCTAGCAAGCTCGATATGGCCCATACGGTCGCGACGCACTTTTGACAGCGAGACTTCAACTCCACACTTCTCGCAGATTACACCGCGATGCTTGAGGCGCTTGTACTTACCGCAGAGGCATTCGTAGTCTTTCATCGGGCCAAAAATTTTGGCACAGAAGAGACCGTCGCGCTCCGGCTTGAATGTCCTATAGTTAATTGTTTCCGGCTTTTTCACTTCGCCGAATGACCACGCTCTGATCATCTCCGGAGAGGCGAGACCAATGCGAATAGAGTCAAACTCATCCGAAGGTGACTGCGACTTCAACAACCCTAGTAGGTCTTTCATTCTCATTCCTCCACCGACGCAGTCTCTGCGCTGGCTTAAAATTCACTAATTCTTGCGTTATGAGCCCTGATCTAGCTCGCCTGATGAACCGACGCCGATGCCAGCTTATTTGCTGACATCGAGCTCCATGTCGATTGCAAGAGATCGAATCTCTTTCAGGAGAACATTAAAGGACTCAGGCATACCCGGCTCCATACGATGATCGCCGTCGACGATGTTCTTATACATCTTCGTGCGGCCTGCTACGTCGTCCGACTTCACAGTGAGCATCTCTTGAAGCGTGTAAGCAGCGCCATAGGCTTCAAGCGCCCACACTTCCATCTCTCCAAAGCGCTGTCCGCCGAACTGCGCCTTACCGCCCAGCGGCTGCTGGGTAACGAGACTGTAGCTGCCTGTTGAACGGGCGTGCATCTTGTCATCGACTAGGTGGTTGAGCTTGACCATGTACATAATGCCCACGGTGACCTTGCGGTCGAACTCTTCGCCGGTACGACCGTCGCGCAGGCTAACCTGGCCGCTTTCGTCGATACCCGCGAGCTCCAGCATGCCCTTAATCTCAGTTTCTGCAGCGCCATCGAACACCGGGGTTGCCATTGGCACACCAGCGCGCAGGTTGTTTGCGAGCTCAAGCACTTCTTCATCGCTCAGGCTCTTGATGTCTTCTTGCTTGTTACCGATCTTGTTATAAATCTCGGTGAGCAGCTTACGAACATCCGCCACTTTCTTCTGCGCGTCGACCATTTCACCGATGCGGTTACCCAGACCCTTGGCAGCTGCACCGAGGTGAGTCTCAAGGATTTGACCTACGTTCATGCGCGAAGGCACGCCTAGCGGGTTGAGCACGATGTCTACCGGCTCGCCAAACTCGTCATAAGGCATGTCTTCGACAGGCATAATGACCGAGATAACACCCTTGTTACCGTGACGTCCTGCCATCTTGTCGCCCGGCTGAATGCGGCGCTTGATCGCAAGGTAAACCTTGACGATTTTCAGAACGCCCGGCGCAAGATCGTCGCCCTGCGTCAGCTTGCCACGCTTGTCTTCGAAGCGCGCGTCGAGCTCTTCACGACGCTCTTTAAGCTGAGCTTCTGCACGTTCCAGCTGCTTGTTGGCAGCATCGTCTGACATGCGCAGCTTGAACCAGTCTTCACGTGGCAGATCAGCGAGGTAGCTTGCCGTGACTTTTTGGCCCTTCTTCAATTTAGGACCACCAGCAACGACTTTGTTGAGCAGCGCTTTTTGCAGACGTTCGTAAGTGGCGCCTTCGACGATGCGATATTCGTCAGCGATATCCTTACGAACCTTGTCGAGCTGCGCTTCTTCGATATCCATCGCACGCTTGTCTTTCTCAAGACCGTCGCGGGTGAATACCTGCACATCGATTACTGTGCCAGTCACGCTTGTAGGCACACGCTGTGAGGTATCTTTTACATCCGAAGCCTTCTCACCAAAGATTGCACGCAGGAGCTTCTCTTCT
>CBFIDY010000031.1:0-1903 GCA_965661495.1 Pseudohongiellaceae bacterium
GAACGCGCCTGACATCATCGTGCGCAACGAAAAGCGTATGCTGCAGGAAGCTGTCGACGCGCTGCTAGACAACGGGCGTCGCGGTCGTGCCATCACCGGTTCCAACAAGCGCCCACTGAAGTCGCTTGCAGATATGATCAAAGGCAAGCAGGGCCGCTTCCGTCAAAACCTTCTCGGTAAGCGTGTCGATTACTCTGGCCGTTCGGTGATTGTTGTTGGTCCAACGCTACGTCTACATCAGTGTGGCCTGCCAAAGAAAATGGCACTCGAACTGTTCAAGCCGTTCATCTTCGGCAAGCTTGAGCGCCGCGGACTCGCGACGACTATCAAAGCGGCGAAGAAGATGGTCGAGCGTGAGACGGCTGAGGTGTGGGATATTCTTGCCGAAGTCATTCGCGAGCACCCAGTGCTTCTCAACCGTGCGCCTACACTACACAGACTCGGCATCCAGGCGTTCGAGCCTGTTCTGATTGAAGGCAAGGCGATTCAGCTGCACCCACTCGTGTGTGCCGCTTACAACGCCGACTTCGACGGCGACCAAATGGCCGTTCACGTACCGTTGACGCTAGAAGCTCAGCTTGAAGCGCGTACGCTGATGATGTCGACTAACAACATTCTGGCGCCTGCCAACGGCGAGCCGATCATTGTGCCTTCGCAAGACGTGGTCTTGGGTCTGTACTACATGACTCGTGCCCGCGTTAACGCCAAGGGCGAAGGCATGACCTTTGCCGATGCGAAAGAAGTTCAGCGCGCCTACGAGTCGGGTAACGCCCACCTGCAGGCTCGCATTAAGGCTCGTATTACGGACTACACGAAGAACGAGGAAGGCGAACTTGAAGCCAACACGTCTATTGTCGATACGACAGTGGGTCGCGTTTTGCTATTCAATATCGTTCCTGATGGCCTACCGTTCTCGATGGTCAACGTGAAGATGGCCAAGAAGCAAATCTCCGGTATCTTGAATGCCTGTTACCGTAACGTCGGCCTAAAAGAGACTGTTATCTTTGCTGACCAGCTCATGTACACCGGTTACAAGTACTCGACGCGCTCGGGTTCATCGATCGGCGTAAATGACTTCGTTATTCCTGACGAGAAAGCGGCAATCATCGGTCAGGCGAACTCTGAAGTTGAAGAGATCGAGAGCCAGTTCGCTTCGGGTCTTGTGACTCAGGGCGAGAAGTACAACAAAGTGATCGATATTTGGTCGCGTGCGAACGACATCGTCGCGAAGTCGATGATGGAAGGGCTGTCAACTGAATCCGTGATCAACAAAGACGGAGAAGAAGAGCAGCAAGAGTCCTTTAACTCGGTTTACATTTACGCCGATTCAGGCGCTCGTGGCTCCCCCGCACAAATTCGTCAGCTGGCCGGTATGCGCGGCCTGATGGCGCGTCCAGACGGCTCGATTATTGAAACGCCGATCACCGCGAACTTCCGCGAAGGCTTGAACGTTTCACAGTACTTTACGTCTACACACGGTGCGCGTAAGGGTCTGGCAGATACCGCCTTGAAGACCGCGAACTCAGGTTACCTGACGCGCCGTTTGGTCGACATTTCGCAGGACCTCGTGGTTACGGAACAAGACTGTGGCACCGAAGAGGGCCTCACTATGGCGCCAATCATCGAAGGCGGCGATATCATCGCGCCTCTCGGTGATCGTGTGCTGGGCCGAACGCTTGCAGCCGATGCGGTGAACGAAGCGACGGGCGAAGTTATAGCCGAGCGTGGCACGCTAGTGAACGAGCGCATGGTTGATCTGCTCGAATCTGGCGGCGTTGATAAAGTTTACGTGCGCTCACCTATTACCTGTGAAACACGTTTTGGTATCTGCTCTGCCTGCTACGGTCGCGACCTTGCGCGCGGTCACGCGGTCAACGTGGGTGAAGCGATCGGTGTTATTGCC
>CBFIDY010000032.1:0-1807 GCA_965661495.1 Pseudohongiellaceae bacterium
AGGCGTCCTGAGCTTGCAGGTCAGGTCGACGACCGACACATCCGGGGTCGGGACGCGGAAGGCCATGCCGGTGAGCTTGCCGTTGAGCGCCGGGATGACCTTGCCGACCGCCTTGGCGGCGCCGGTGGACGAGGGGATGATGTTCTGGCCCGCGCCGCGGCCGCCGCGCCAGTCCTTGCCGGACGGGCCGTCGACGGTCTTCTGGGTCGCGGTGGTGGCGTGCACGGTGGTCATGAGGCCTTCCAGGATGCCGAACTTGTCGTCGATCACCTTGGCGAGCGGCGCCAGGCAGTTGGTGGTGCACGAGGCGTTGGACACAATCGGAGCACCCGCGTACCTGCGTGGGCGGCGATACACTGCATTGGTCGACCGCCCGTGGCTCGGGTGCATGTATGGTGCGCCGCGCATAGCTCCCAGCTCGCATCGCGCGGCACATGGCGCGAGCGGCAGAGCGAGCGGCAGAGCGAGAGGCAATGTGACGCGGCAATGCGACACGGCTGGAGCACTCACGCAGTGTTGTTGACGCCCATGACGTACATGGGGGCATCAGCAGACGGAGCCGAGATGAAGACCACCTTGGCGCCCCCGCCCTCCTTGTGCACCTTGGCCTTCTCTATGGTGGTGAAGATGCCTGTCGCCTCGACCACCGCGCTCGCCCCGTGGGCAGCCCAAGGTATCTCCTTGGGATCACGGCTGCGCACGGCAAGGCGCAGCAAGGGGTTGTGCCGCTGGGCGCAATCGGCGACGGGCACCACCGCACGGGCAGTCAAAGGTGAGGCGCGCACCAAGACGTGATGACGATGGGCTTACCATCGATGATGAGCTTGCCGTCCTGATGTGTCACAGTCCCTTTGTATTGGCCGTGGACCGAGTCATACCTGCGTGTGGACAACATGCACAGGGCCAGGTAAGAGTACGGGTCGTTGTTTGAGTTGTGCATCTGCTGTCACAGAAGGTTGGTGCAGCTATCTGAGACTGCTAACGGTGTGGATGGGCCGGAGGAGCTTGTACTTGAACATGTACACCATGTACGCCGCATCAATAAACGGGTCGTTGATGGCCACAACCTGCGCGTCATCCGAAGCGCAGATCGCCCGGCAGACGAGCCGGCCGATGCGGCCGAAACCGTTGATACCCACAGCGACGGGGGTCATTGGAGAGGCAACTCTCTTGAACGAGAGCAGCTGGTTGGCGAAATGCGAACAGCTCGTCGGGGCGGACTCGCCGGTTTTGTTTTAAGTGCGGGACCAGAATAGAACTGCATCTTTTCTATGTTCAAATCTCATCAAATCATCTACCGCAGCAGGCACACGACCATCCACGACGACAGCATGCACGAATCTCATTCACGATCTAACGAATTCAATCTCCACATCAGGAGAGTGCTCCACGGCCGGCGAGAGCAGCCTGGCCGAGGAAAGACGCCCATTCACCAAGGTGGGTTCCACTAACGGCTAGCCACAGCCCTCCGCCTAGCGTCTAGTAGCCGCACGAGTCCACGTGCATGGCCAGCTCGACCAGCCGGTTGGAGTAGCCCCACTCGTTGTCGTACCACGAGACGAGCTTGACGAAGGTGTCGTCAAGGCCGATGCCGGCCTTGGCGTCGAAGGTGGACGAGGCCGGGTCCGAGATGAAGTCGTTGGAGACGACCTGCTCGTCGGTGTAGGCCATGATGCCCTTGTACTCGGGCTTCTCGCAGCTCTTCTTGACGAACTCGCAGATCTCGGCGTACGTGGCCGGCTTGCCAATCACGCAGGTCAGGTCGACGACCGACACATCCGGGGTCGGGACGCGGAAGGCCATGCCG
>CBFIDY010000033.1:0-1627 GCA_965661495.1 Pseudohongiellaceae bacterium
TACCATCAGCGGTATCTGCCTATCCGTGCCCCATCCCCGCCCTGTTCTCTCGCCCTTGTCCCACCATCTGCCCGGTATACATACCCCGCTGACGATGCCGGATCCTCCCACCCGCAGGTGTGGCTGGCCGCGGGGGGCGACGCCGGCGGAGACCTCACCGCGCACGGCGGGCTCTACTACGACGACCTCGCGTCGGTGCGTCCAAACCCGATGACCGATGACGAGCAGCTGGCCCGCCGCTTGTGGGAAGAGACGGCCAGGCTGGCCAAGACAGACATCAAGTTCTAGTGGGCTCAAACGAGTGGGGGGTCAAAGGTGTTCAGGAAAGGTTGGGAAAGGTACTTGGGGCTGCTCTGCGCAGGCGATGTGCTGTGCGCGGCTCCCTGTCGTGTACAGGCAAAGGCAGCGCCGTTTGCATATGGTATACACGGCCGGCACAGCATGGCCGCAGAGTGAGAGAGTCGAAACCGCCGCCTACGTCCGCCTCGCTCCACGTCGCGTGGGTGATGGAGGCATGGCGCATACACTGCCACCAGGCAGGCAGCAAACGTGTTACAAATGGGCGGCTTGGGGCGTGGCTGCTGCTAGTGCTAGCTAGCGCCTGCTGGTGCGTGGGGAGGAGGGCAGGAGGGTCAGTGGGTGCCATGTATGTGCGCGTCGTTATAGAACAAGTTGTACGGTTGTACGGCCATTGTGGGCCTAAGGCGCCTACGGATATAAAAACTAATATTCTGAAAATAGTAAATATCTTTACTCGTTGATGTTGATGTGCGCTGTGCCCCGTGCCCGTGTGCTGTGTACAGGCTGTGTGATGTGCGGCGGCGTGTGCTTGTGTCTGTGTGTGGTTTGCTTCGCTTGTGCTTCGCGCGGTGGCGGTGGGGGCGGCGGCGGCGGGGCGGGGCGTGACACGGTGGCGTGGGCGTACTCGTCTCGCGTACACTAATATAAATATTAACTACATCAACAGTACCTACGCCTACGCGGCGCGCGGCGCGACTGCGACAAATAGTTAGTCGTCCGACTACGCGACTATACACTATACACAAGATTAAAAAAAAGTGCCGCACTGTCAGTACACAGTATTAGTACTGTGTATGTGTACTGTACTACAGTACACAAGCAAGTTAATTACGAGTACTACTATAAGTACTAAGTACCGCCGACGACTACACTACCAACTCTACACTCTGTATCTCTAATCTCTATCTCTATACACTCTACACGACTATAATAATAATGTGTATGTGCTCAGTACTCAATATATACTCTCCAGCACAGCCTCAGCCTCGAGTCTCGAGTATACAGCGGTAGGTGTTACGGCGCGGCTCATCATAGCTCATCACAGATCACAGGCCGAGACTCGTCACAGACAGCCAGACAATAAACAAAGACACACAGACGACACAGCTCGACACAGACACAGGGTACGTGTACGTATTAAGGTAAATTAAGGTTGTGAACAGGGGTGCGATCGGAGCTAACATGTTAAAAGCTATTAGTGCCTCAGAGCTAACATGGTAGATAGTATTAGTCACTGCTGCCAATATGTTAGATAGTGTTAGTGGCTGATGCTGGGGGTATTTGCACTGGTAGCTTGTTAATACATTAATAGCCCCTCGCCGCACGG
>CBFIDY010000034.1:0-1558 GCA_965661495.1 Pseudohongiellaceae bacterium
AGTCTCTGTCCGCGGTGGCGGCGGCACGCGCCGAGGCGCTGGCGGCGGCGGCCAAGAAGGGCAAGGAGCTGGCGCGCGCGCAGAAGGAGGTGCAAAAGGAGCTGGGCGCTCCGCGTAGGGAGGACCCTGGACGCGCGCTGGTTCTGCTTCGTGAGGAGGTGCGGGTGCTGCGGGAGCGTCACGGCAAGGTGCGTGGTCAGGCCGAGATTCTGGAGAAGGATGTCGGCAACCACCAGGCGCGGATGGCGGAGGTGCAAGCCGAAGTTGATGAGTACACGCGCAGGTTGTCCGAGATGACGGAGCAGCTGCGGTTGCAGCAGACAGTGGCTAGGGAGACGGCGGTGGCGGAAGGGGAGACGGGGCTCAAACTGCGGGAGCTGGAGCGGCAGGCGGCGGAGGAGGAAAAGGCGGCTGTGCGCGAGCAGGCCGAGCAGCGTGCCAGGCTGAATGATCTCGTGGGCCAGATCAAGCACGAGCGCGGCCGGGTGGAGGCTGCGGCCCGCATCTCGCGAGCCGTGGATGAGGAGCTGCGGGAGTTGGAGCTGAAGAAGAAGCAAAGGGAGCGCGCCAGGCGAGACGCGCGGACGGCAGGGCGGGCAGCCACGGAGGCGGAGAGAGCCGAGGCGGATGCGGTGGATGCACACGCTGCGGCGCTGCTTAGGGCGGCGGCTTTGAGCCCCAACCCGCGAGGGGTCAAGCCGGGTGGAGCGACCATCAGGCCTGGCAGAGGCAAGGCGGCTGCCGCGGAGAGCCCCCCTGTAACGGGCACGGAGCCAGCCGGGGGGGCGGGGGCGGCGGGCGGCAGCAGGCGCGGCGAGGGACAGGTTGCGCCCTCGTCGAGGTTGGGGAGCCACGGCGCAGCAGGCTCGGACGATGGGCTCGACTTGCCCGAGCTCGACGAGGAGGTCCAGCCGCGGCAGGCCCCTGGGCAGCCGATGCGAGCCGGAGCTGCACCAGCTCGAGACGAGGACCAAGACGACCACGCCGCGGGCGTCTCGTACACGACTGCGTTCGACGACTTTGATGAGGAGAGTGATCTGGATGAAGATGTGCTATAGCAGCCGCTGAGGTGGATTCGCCGCGGTGTTGTCAGCAGCAATCAGCAATGAGCGATCCGCAGCCCGTCGTCAGCTCTTCTCTCGCATGGGCACGCCGACCCCGACCACGATTTGTGGCCTCAGCTCTCTTCTCCACGACAGCTCCCTCCACACATCACATGGGCGTCGGGCAAATGCACGTAGTATATATTATAGTCACCAGATCACCATCAGCACCCATCAAAGTCAAAAAGAGCTGTGAGCTGTATCGCGGCTGTTATGTATGTGGGTTGTGGGCGCAGCTTTATTTGTGCAAAGAAAGATGCTGAAATATATGTATTGTATTTCTCATATTATAATTTTTAATTTATTTGGACCGTTTGTCGAGACACGTACGAAAGCGCGTTATATCTGTATTAGATTAGTGATTAGAATGTACATGTACGAAATAATTGCCGCCCACCCGCCACGGCTTGTCGGGGGCTTGCTCACGCGCGGCGCGCGGCGGCGCGCGGCGCGCG
>CBFIDY010000035.1:0-1515 GCA_965661495.1 Pseudohongiellaceae bacterium
CCGATCCACTGGCTTACTCAGCTGTCTTGTGGAGGAGCGCACCATCATTGGGCGAGGGTACTCAGGCAGCGGGATGGGGATTGGCGACACGTGCTTCGCCCATACAGAGGGCAGGTCTGCAGCACCCGATGGCCCGCCGCATTGTGTGCGTGACCACCGCGCTGCTGTCGGACGCTCGATGTGCACATCGAGTTCGCTGATCGAGCCGCTGAGCAGCAGCGTCGCTACCAACATGACTTCCGTCCGAACGAATCTATTTCTGGCAGCCCAGCTCGGACGCGCCGAATCGCACGTCGCCCGCGCCATGTCGGCACCCCTAGGCCTGGATCTGGGGAACACCTGCGCCACGATGGCGGTAATGCGGCAGGGCGCCCTTCACGTCATCGCCAACGAGCAGGGCAGCCGCTCGACGCCGAGCTGCGTCGCATTTTCCGATGGGGAGACGCTGGTTGGAGAAGCTGCGCTCGGGCAGATGGCTCGGAATCCTCGGCACACAGTGGTCGATCTGCTGGTAATGCTCGGGCGGGCCTTCGACGATCCAGTCATTCAGACTGCCCTCAGCCGCTGGCGCTTCGCCGCGTGCGCCGCTGAAAAGGACGGGACGGTCGCGGTCGAGGTTGCCGCCGGAAAGGTTGTGGGTGCACTGCGGCTTCTGTCTTCGCTGGTGACCGAGCTGCGTGCCGCCGCCGACGCGTACATCGGCTCTCCAGTAAAGGAGGTTGTGCTCGCCGTCCCACCATTCTTCTCTCCCGCGAGAGCCGACGCACTCGTCGAGGCCGCACGCGCGGGCGGCATGCGCGTCAAGAGCGTGCTGCCGTCCCCGCTCGCGGTGGCTCTGCTCTACCTTTCAGAGCACGAGCCGGCCGCAGCCGCGCGCCGCGTGCTGGTGGTGGACGTGGGTGGCTCCACCACTTCGGTCTGCGTCGTCGACTGCGATGCCGACGGCGACGACTCGGCGCAGTCCTCAGACGGCACCCATGCCGCGCAAGTGCGCAGGCAGCTTCAACGGCTGAGCCTCGCATTGTGCGTCTCGGAAGACGTTGGAGGCAAACTGGTCGATGAAATATTGGTGGACCACGCGCTGCGCGACCTGAAGCGGCGCTCGCGCGTCGACTTGGCCGACAACGCCCGTGCACTCGCACGCCTCCGCGCCGCGTGTGAAGCGGGGAAGCGCTCTCTGTCGGGCGGAGCTCAGACGCAGATTGCGGTCGAGGCTGACGGGGTGGACTACTTTGTATCTCTCAACCGCGCCAATCTGGACGAGCTGGCCAAGCCGCTGTGCCAGGCGGTGCGCCGGCTTATTCTCGCTGCGCTCGGGGCCGCGGGCAGCGCACCACCTGCAGGGGGTGCTGATCCGGCTGCCGAGCGCGCGAGGGCCGGGGCGTGCCTCGTGAGTGAGGTGTTGCTGGCAGGTGGTGGATGCCGGATGGCGTGCATGCAGGCAGCCATAGCGGCGGCGATGCCTGACGCCACGCTCCATTTCGGAGGCAGCGCGGACGAGTCGATCGCCAACGG
>CBFIDY010000036.1:0-1230 GCA_965661495.1 Pseudohongiellaceae bacterium
GAGGGAGCGCCGCGGCTGGGTGCCAGGGCAGGGTCGAGGAGGCGGCACCGGAGTAAGCGGCACACCCAGGGGCGAGAGGTGGAAGGGGTATAGCAGCAGGCTTTAGGCCGGGCGGGTGCGGACGCCGAGGCTTCGCGCCGGGAGGCAACCTTATGCAAACCTGGTGCCAACACAACGCACAGAGTGGTTGCACCACTCGTCGCCTCCGCCATGCGTACCTAACAGGGGACGCTTGAAGCCGGCCGGTTATTTGAGGGGGGGGGCGGAGCGCGACCTCTGGGCCAGAGCGCGACAGAGGAATCAATCTGTCTATGTGTGCGGGCCGGCAGCCAGAGACGCGGCTGAAACGGTGGGGTCTAGATACATCGGATACATCGATAGAGAGAGCGGATATCCGAGACCGTGTGCGGACCACGGGCTCTCAATGCCGGACGAGATTCCACAGTTGGCCTGAGGCCTGTGCGCGCCATGACGCGCTGCTGCGGGTGTGTGGGCAGAGTGGAGCTCTCGAGCTCCCAACCCCACTGCCCCGCCACTCAGCAGAGGCGTGCGCGTCGCAAGCGGGGTGCTTTCAGCTTGCAGCACGCCCTCTTTCTCCCAGCCCGCTCATGTTCTCACACAGTTTTTACTCGCTCTAGCGCGCTGCGCTCTCTGCTTGGTGAGCGCTCGTGTGCTTCTTTGTGCTAGTGTCTCTCATTGTGATGCAGTTGGCAGTTGGTTGCAGTGTTGTGCACAGCGCACAGCGCACAGCCGCGCACAGCGCTGATCTGGGCGATGCCTGCGGCCTGCGGGTCGCGAGCGGCCGCAGCGCGCGCTGCGCCGTATCATCATCTCATCATCATTTCTCATCTGCGCGGAGCAGGGTATCGGGTATCGCTAGGCTAGAGCGCAGCTAGGTCTAGGTCAGCTAGCGGATGCTAGCAGAATTTAGCGGCGCGGCTGCCATCTAGCGGCTCGCCCACTCGCCCAAAGCGCGAAAAGCGAAAGCGAAAGCGGCAAGAGCAAGAGCAAGAGCAAGCGTCGTTGCGCGCGCTAGCGCTAGCGCGCTTATAAGTACAAGCCGAGAGAGGGGAGAGGGGAGAGGGGCCACACCGACACCCACCAGCACATAGCCAGTAGCCAGTAGCCACTAGAAGTAGAAAGTAGAGAGAGAGAGAAGCAGCGAAGGCCTGTAGTCGTGACGGAGGCCATCGCCGAGGGCGCAATCGAGGGCGTTGCGAGCGAGTACCG
>CBFIDY010000037.1:0-1165 GCA_965661495.1 Pseudohongiellaceae bacterium
ATCCACAGCTTCGGTTATCAGTTTAGCCCCGATATATCTTCCGCGCAGGCCGACTCGACTAGTGAGCTATTACGCTTTCTTTAAAGGATGGCTGCTTCTAAGCCAACCTCCTAGCTGTCTAAGCCTTCCCACATCGTTTCCCACTTAACTGATATTAGGGACCTTAGCTGGTGGTCTGGGTTGTTGCCCTCTTGACGACGGACGTTAGCACCCGCCGTCTGTCTCCCGTGATAAAACTCACTGGTATTCGGAGTTTGCATCGGGTTGGTAAGTCGGGATGACCCCCTAGCCGACACAGTGCTCTACCCCCAGTGGTCACTCACGAGGCACTACCTAAATAGTTTTCGAGGAGAACCAGCTATCTCCGGGCTTGATTAGCCTTTCACTCCGAGCCACAGCTCATCCCCCCATTTTTCAACATAGGTGGGTTCGGTCCTCCAGTGCCTGTTACGGCACCTTCAACCTGGCCATGGCTAGATCGCCCGGTTTCGGGTCTATTACCAGCAACTAAAACGCCCTATTAAGACTCGGTTTCCCTACGGCTCCCCTAAACGGTTAACCTTGCTACTGACAATAACTCGCTGACCCATTATACAAAAGGTACGCAGTCACCCCACGAAGAGGCTCCTACTGCTTGTACGTACGCGGTTTCAGGATCTATTTCACTCCCCTCACCGGGGTTCTTTTCGCCTTTCCCTCACGGTACTAGTTCACTATCGGTCAGCTAGGAGTATTTAGCCTTGGAGGATGGTCCCCCCATGTTCAGTCAGGATTTCACGTGTCCCGACCTACTCGTTTTCACTACAATGGACCTTTCGCATACGGGGCTATCACCCTCTATCGCCGCACTTTCCAGAGCGTTCTGCTAAATCCACTGTAACTTAAGGGCTAATCCCATTTCGCTCGCCGCTACTTTGGGAATCTCGGTTGATTTCTTTTCCTGCGGGTACTTAGATGTTTCAGTTCTCCGCGTTCGCCCCTTACACCTATGTATTCAGTGCAAGGTAACCAGTAAACTGGTTGGGTTTCCCCATTCGGATACCTCCGGATCAAAGCATGTTTGACTGCTCCCCGAAGACTTTCGTGGCCTACCACGTCCTTCATCGCCTCTAGCTGCCAAGGCATCCACCACGTACGCTTAATTGCTTGACCATATAATCATGAA
>CBFIDY010000038.1:0-1095 GCA_965661495.1 Pseudohongiellaceae bacterium
AGGGAGGAAGAGCGCTTCAGCCAGAGCGCCTCGGCACCGCAACTACGCTGCGGGAGGGTTAGCATGTGGGTCGGGTGTGAAGAGGCGCGCCGGGCCTGTCGAGCTGCCCACAGTTGTGACCGGTTGCGGTTCCGAATCCTCGTGAAACATGGGGCACCTTTGGCACGGGATGCGGTTGGGCACCTGCGGGTTTTTGGCCGCATCGTCGAGCTCAGCCTTGACGGCGGCCTTCTCCTCCTCGAGCTCCCACGGCAGGAACTTGGGGTTGAGCACGGTGTCGGCCAGCATGTCCACCACCGCCGGGACCGACTCCTTGAGCGCATCAGCCTGCGATCGCCCGGGAGTGCGGAAGTGGCTCAGGGGCGGTGCGTCATGGAGAACTGAGCTCGCCAGCGGCGGCGGACTGCGCATTAGGCTGCCACGAGGTGGTTTGAGCAGAGGACTGCCTGCACGCCGCGAGGTCTTGAATCGGGGCCGGCGCCGCCGGACTGACCGCACACCGAAATGGATTCCGCGAAGCCACAGCAGGGGGACCCTCCGATAGTCCTCTCTCATGTGGTGCCCTCCCTCCACGACTGCATCGCCAGCTGCGTGCGGCCGCACCTGGTACACCATCGACTCGCGGCCGGCGATGGCTGTGAGCTGCGCCCCCAGCAGCTCGGAGGCGCGCACAACGCGCAGGTGCGAGTAGTTGGCCGACGACTGCGCGCGCGACGAGTGGGCGGAGGGTCAGGGACCGTAAGCAGCCGCAGAAGGGCATTCTAGAGGCGGCCGCACACGCACCCGCCCTGGGCGCGGCGTCGCAGCCAACGAGCTCGCAACGCTGGCGTGCAGAGCGCGCACCTTGAAAGCCATGTGCTGAAGCATGTGCGCCGTGCCGGACACGACGTCGTAGCGGCTGCCTGTGTCGATGTACAACCCGATGCTCGTCGATGGCACAGTCATGTCTGCCGACGCCACCTTCATGCCGTTCTTCAGAGTGGTCACCTGCGACGGGAGCGCTCCCGTCATCATCATACCCGGACAGGTAGCTGCTCTACAAGCGGATCGCCCGGTTGGCAGTGCATGCAGAGGAACTGTGAGGCAGGCACAGTC
>CBFIDY010000039.1:0-1091 GCA_965661495.1 Pseudohongiellaceae bacterium
TCCGCTCCAAACGACGTTACCACCTGCCAGGCGTCGGGAGGGCCGGCGGGAGGGGGGGAGGCTGCGCTTCCCACCCACCCCGTCCCTGCCGCTCCCTCTTCCCCCTCTGCCGCCGAGGCTCGCGCGCAGCAGCTGACCCTCCTTCGGTTGCTGAACGAGGGCATCGCGGCGGGTCGGTGGGACGGCGCCATGGAGACATTTCGTCAGCTGTGCGAGAGCGGGGAGGGGTTGGAGGAGGCGACATTACTCAGGCTGTCCTCGTCGCTCTTCGGCGCGGGCAAGGCCGGGCATGCGGTGGCGGTGCTTGAAGGGGCAGTCACGGCCGGTGCCGCCACCCCTGCCTTGAGCCTCGCCACAGTGGGTGGTCTCCTCGCCTGCCGAGCCACCCAGTACACGGTGCAGGCTCTGACGCTGGTGGCGGGGATGGAGGCCGCGGGGGAGGAAGTGCCCCTACCCACTCTTGTAGCGCTGAGCGGTGCCGCCCTGCGCGCCGGCATGCTCTCCGACGCCCAGGCGATCTTAGGCCAGGTCGCCTCCGCCCGAGACGCGGCGCGCGCGGCGGCGGCCCCTCCCCCTCCGGGACGCGGAGGCAAGCGCAAGCAGCCCCCGCCCAGCGCCGATGCTGTACGCGAGGCAGCCGAGGCTGAGAAGGCATACCGGCGCGTGGCGTCGGACCTCCTCCGCGCTCACACCACCTCTCTCCAGCTCCCGCAAGCCTGCCGTCTATTTACAGACCTGGTGGGTGCGGGCGCTCCTCCGTCCCTGTCGCTCCTCTCTCCCCTTCTGGAGCGGCTTTGCTCCAGAGGGATGGGTCCGCAGGCATCACAGGTGCTCGAGGCGATGGCAGAGCACGCCCAGCCCCTGTCGGCCAAGCACGTGGGCGAGGTGGTGGTGGCGCTGTTGCGCTCCTCACGCCCTCTGGCCGCGTTTGAGGTGTTTGAAACTTACCTGGAGGAGGCGGGGTCGCCGGGCGCGCGTGTGGCGACGCTCCGACTGCCCGACAAGGCACTCAGCCTGGAGCACGCGCTCGCGCTGCTGACAAAGGTGCGACAGTCTGGCTTGGCCCATCCGTCCGCTCTCCTGCTCATTGT
>CBFIDY010000040.1:0-1083 GCA_965661495.1 Pseudohongiellaceae bacterium
CCACACGACATCACGCGACGGGGCGGAGCATGTACAGATCGCCCAGCACAGTATCATCTTCGCTCCTCCCGCCAAAGAGGAAGAGCGCGTGCTGGTCCTTTCCTGTTTCGAGCGCCACCATCGTGTGACCGACGCGCGCCGCCGGGGGCACGCCAGCCACGGCCGGCCGTGTCCACACCCACGTTTCGGTGTCGAGAACAGCCACGTCGTCGCGGAAGTCGAAGCCGTCCCCGTGAGCAGTGTAGTCCCAGCCTCCGTAGACCAGCAGGCGCGTGCCGTCGAGGCCGACGGTGGCGTGACCGGTGCGGGGCGCGGGGGCGTCTCCTGTGGTCGACGGATGCGACCACTCCATCGAGGACAGCTCGAGCACGTGCGGCTGGGCGAAGGAGCGCTCGGCGTCGTTGCCGCCAAAGACGAGCACGCGGCCGCGGGAGAGGCGGGTGGCGCTGTGGTAGGCGCAGCCGGGGGGCGGCCGGCCGCCGCTGAGGGGCCGTCGCCATGCCCAGTCCGCCGATGGGAGGAGCTCGTGCAGCTCGGGCTCCACAAACCGGCGGGCCCCTTGAGAACAAAAGGGGGGCGGGGGCGTGAGCAAGACGGCAGAGACTGCGCGAGTGGCTGGGTGATTAGTGCGTCCTGCCAGAGGAACGGAAGCACGGCCGGCCTCAGTGGCGGCGCAGCTCCGGCTACCGTGTGTACATGGCGCCCGTGCATCGTTGGGCCCCCGCGCACCGTGCGAATAGCCGCCGAAGACGAGCAGCTTGGCGCCGCCGCCGTTGAAGTCGTGGGTGACTGCGGAGTGGCCCAGGCGGCCCGACGGGCGGTGGCCACGGTCGACGGCTTCGTACCACACACCGAACCTTTGGCGGGAGAGGGGCGGGAGGGGGGTGAGACAGTTGAACCGCGAGGGGTGCGCAGGAGGAGAGGGGTCCAGGGCATCAGAGTGTGGCTGAGGGTGAGTGGTGGGGCAAATGTCACCCCCTGCCCCCACTCACTCCGGATCGAACGACAGCATCGACGAGAGCGACTGAAGCCTGGCGGCGCGCTTCGGCGGATCCGCCGGCGCGGCCATCTCCTTGGCCTGCT